>JAGNXB010000104.1 GCA_017985675.1 Saprospiraceae bacterium
GCCCTAATTCGGTCATTTTCCAGGGATTCAAAGGATATTGCTCAAAATCATTAAAATCATTTTCGACATGCAGATAATTAAATGATGTGCTGATATTTTTTACCAGACTCTTTTGATCTTCAAATGGCGCAATTGTTTTCGAATTACCACCTGCATCGGCATAGTTGGGTTTTATTTTTTGATTTACCTCCACATTTGCAAACTCCTGTGTTTTGCCATCCGGCCAGCGAATGACCAGGCGGTCGACTTTTTTATGATCGCCAAGACCAAAATGCAAGAGGTGCTCTACACTACTAAAAATACCGCGCGTGGGATAATTTTCGGCATACTGCTTTTCACCATTTCCATAATAAATGGATGCGGATGCACCAACGGCAAAGGCATTTCCAGGGGCGCCACGTAGCTCAACCTGCAAATAATTGGATGCCGCTTTTTCCCTGCTTTTATTTTCATACGTGAAGGCTACATCATCCAGGTTGCTTACCACCAGATCCAAATCACCATCCAGATCCAGATCAGACCATACAGAACCACAGGACCACGAAGAGGGTACGGTCATCCATTTGCCTGTGACATCGCCAAACTGCCAGTTGCCATTATTTTGAAAACAAAAATTGCGCAATTTATAGGTTGGCACGATATCCAGAAAATCCTGAAAGTTGGGATAGATATCCCGAAGGCGTTTGCCCGATCCTGCCTCCTTAGTTTTTTCCGGTAAAGTAAAGTCAATAAAATCCCTGTCTGTTACTTCCCGGCGATACCCATTTGTGACGTGAAGATCGCGATAACCATTATTGTCAATGTCAAATAATAAACCACTCCATGACCAGTCTGTTTTATATACCGACGCGATACAACCAATGTCACTAAATGTGCCATTACCATTGTTGCGCTGCAGTACATTTCTCACTACAGGAGGGAAATAACCATTTTGCACCAGGGAACTGTATCGGCTTTGAGTATTGGTAGCAAAAAAAGATTTTTGTCGTTGATTATATGTGGATAACATATCCACTGCGTATAAATCGATGAGCCCGTCATTATCAAAGTCGGTCAGGTCGGTACCCATCGTATGCTGTGTAGTATGCCGAAAATAGTCTCCTAAACGATCGGTAAACGTGCCATCGCCATTGTTGATATATAAATTATCGGGCTGTATAAAATCGTTGCCGACATAAATATCCGGCCGGCCATCATGATTAAAATCAGTGACCGATACGCTCAGGCCATAACTGAGATTCCAAATCCCGGCCTCTTTGGAGATATCTGTAAATTTACCACCATCATTGCGATAAAAACGGTCGGTATCAAACTCTGCACGGGGATACAAGAGCGGTTTATATTCTCCGTCATCACCCAGTTTGGCTTCAATTTTACTGGTCCAAATGGACTCTGTAGGATAATTGATGATATACACATCCAGGTCGCCGTCGCCATCGAAGTCAAAAAAGTTGGCACCAGTGCTTGCGCTTTTATCATCCAGGCCATATTCAGCCGCTTTTTCTGTAAATGTCAGGTCTTTATTGTTGATAAATAATTTATTGCGGCGCAGATCATTCTTTTCAACACCCCCCCGACAAACATAAAAATCCAAATACCCATCATTATTAATATCAACAGCAGTTACCGCCGTTTCAAACCCTTCCGCTGAACCCAGTCCGGCTGAGGTAGTAATATCTTTAAATTTCATATTCCCTTCATTCAGGTACATTTTGTTTTCCCCATTGCAGGAGAGGAAATACAAATCGGGCATTCCATCATTATTAATATCCGCCACTGCAAGCCCACCACCATTGTACATATTGATGTTGGTGGTGATGTTGTTTTCGTACGTTTCAATAATGGTGTTGACAAAATTAATTCCGGTCTGCGACGAATCCAATAGCTCCAGCAATGGGTCAGAAGCCGTCAAGGTTTCTTCGACCTGATGCATAAGATCCTTGCCTCCCGATGATTTATCACCGCAGGATGAACCAACAATTACCATAATGGTAATGAATAGGATGCCAAGGAATTTGACTGAAGGGAAATAAGAAGACATAACTTAAAATCGGATGGGTGAATAATACGAATGGAATGACTGCTCATTCTTTTTTTAATGTCCTACTTACACCATACCTGACAAAACAACGGTCTTGTTGGCAGATATTTACAAGTAGTTATGAATGGCATACGGATAATACAAACTTTTGTTGGGTCTAAAGTCAGAATAGTTTACGTGAACCCCCTCACTCCCGTTTATAAAATAGTGGATTAAAGTTAACCGGGATTTCAACCTCCACCCTTACCGGACGCCCCTGCTTTATGCCCGGTGTCCAGGGAGGCATATTGGCTACCAGGCGTTGGGCTTCATTATCCAGTGAACGGGATCCGGAGGAGGATTTGACGCGGCTTTGGAGCACCTTGCCCGATTTCTCCACGATAGCAAGGATGGAGCAGATTCCCTTTGTATTCGATGCCAGCGCATCTGCCGGGTATTGCATATTCCGATACAGGAATAGCGTCATTTCCTTGGCCGAGCAAACTGCCGCATTGGGGTCTTCCTCCTTACATCCATAAAAGATGGGCATAATGTCGACCCAGGGATAGATTGTCGTGTCCTCTTTAAGCTGTGCGGTTAAAACCGGGTCTTGCTGACCGAAACAACAAAAAGGTAAAATAATCAGCATGATTATTCGAGAGGCTTTTAACATGGGATTATAAAATTTCCCCAATTTAGGTGCTTTACTATGTAAAATGCAAACAGACCCCTGCCAATTGGGCAGAATTCTGACAGATTTCACACAGCCCTTTGGCGTTTACCGCACCACTTGCAGCAACTCTACCCGCTGCCAGGGCCCACATTGCACCCGCACATAATAATTGCCCGGAGGATAGCCCGGATTGTCCAGATCGAAAGTGTACGTGCCTTCTTGCAGATATCCGCTGACTTTGCTAAATATCACTCTGCCAAGTGGGTCAAAGACATCCAACCTAGTCTGTCCTCCGGGGATCTGTACCGTAGCCCGTGTGAAATCAACCATTGGATTGGGCGCTAACGCCAGTCGGATAATGCCGCTATTTGGATCCAGTCCGTCAAAAAAGCTGGAAGTACATTGGTTATTTATGACAGGCAAAGACTGGAACTGCTTGACCAGGATATCATCCGTGGTGGGCTGGTCCATGCAAAACCATTGGGACAATACGGATGCATATACCGACCGGAAGTCATATTGCATCGGCAGGTTATCATTCTCCGTTGGGTTCGTTGGCAATATCGGATTGCTACCCAGTACACCGGGCTGCACTTTATTGCCAAAGAGGAATAATGGCGCTGCAGCACCATGATCCGTACCGACACTGGCATTGGAGATAACCCGGCGGCCAAACTCAGAGAATGTCATACCCAGCACACGATCAGCTTCGCCAAGCTGCTCGAGATCTCGCTGGAAAGAGAACACGGCATCATTGAGCAGTTTGAGCAGATTGGCATGACCACCGGTCGCAGTAGCGCCCTCCACCGCTTGTTCGGCATGGGTATCAAATCCATACAAGCTCACCAGGTAAATCCGCGTTTGCAACCCGCCTTTGATCAAACGTGCTACGGCTTTTAATTCGTCTGCGAGGTAATTGGTACCTGGCGCTGGATAACCATTGTACGCATTCGTGCCCTGTACATAAGCCGAGACGATGTTTTGCGCATAATCATTGATCTGTCCGGTTATCGTGCGGATAAAGGTGAGTTCGTCTCCAGCTGGGGTATCCGGAGCCGGGTCTGTCGTCGGATCTACATTGACGTTAAAGATATCCGGCGAACTGACATTAAAGGCCATTTGGGCAGCATTACCCTGAAAGAGCAGCGGCATATTACTTCCCAACTGGATAGCCAGTGGATCCGGATTGTCCGGATTGGGATAGCCGACAGGATAGCCGGGGAAATTCTTTTCGAGGAACCGCCCCATCCAGCCACTGTCGATATATTTATCCGCATCTGATGCACTGGACCAGATATCGGTACTTCTGAAATGCGAAAAATTTGGCTGCGGATATCCCACACTTTGGATGATTTGCAATTTTTGCTCGTCATACAAGGTCTTAAAGCCACCTAAAGAAGGGTGCAAACCGATTTGTTTCTCCGGGATTTTATGCAATTGCGCTTCGGGCAGCATCAGGTTGGCACGTGCTGTAGACAATTTGGACATTTGGTCCAACGGCACCACCGTATTCAACCCATCATTTCCCCCATTTAAAAAGATTAGCACCAGGACATGATCGTTGGGGATGGTGGAGGAGAACATGTTCTGCAACAAACCGGCTGTCGGAAAGGCATTGACCGAAAACGGCTTGAGTAGCGCGGGCATAACGGCTACCGGGGCAAGGGTTTTTATAAATTTCCTGCGTTTCATCAGGGCATAGTTTTTTGGTGAGCGATGAGGATCAACTAAGATGGAATTCGGCCTGTACCATCATTTCACGATACATGGCGGATAGCCGGGTACGCACGCCGTTGGCATTCCCCGGATCACTGGGATTGGCTTTGTAGGTAACCCACAAGGTGGACCAGTAACTGTCGTCCAGTCCGCCCAGCAAGAAACTTTTATAGTAATCCCGCGTCGCCTGCGATACCGGCAGTGCAAACAAATAGCGGATGGAGTCAGACACAAGGGTATTGGGATCCACGGGATCCGGCAAGGTATCGGCAAAAGGGATAGGGTCTAGTTTCAGGATAGTGCCTTCAATATCCAGCCCATTTCCGGTGATGCCATTTGCCAAAATAAATCGACTGGCGAGGGTATCCGAATTGATCCAGACACGATGAAACATCGGCGACTGATACCAGGCCGGCCAGCCGGCTACCAGAGGCGGGTCAAGCACATTCAGGCCCGCCGCAGCAGCATACGACGTGGTGATGCCCCAGGTGCGGTAAAGAAGCTGGGCATCCGGTGTGGCAGAAGGATAAGGCACTTTAAACTGGCGACTGATACCCACCGTAAAATCAAGCGGACTTTTGATAATACAGCCCATGCTGATCTCATCG
This sequence comes from Saprospiraceae bacterium, assembly GCA_017985675.1. GTDB lineage: Bacteria > Bacteroidota > Bacteroidia > Chitinophagales > Saprospiraceae > JAGNXB01. Next base: position 5,018 of record JAGNXB010000104.1, read on the forward strand.
TAAAAATGCTCGCTGCGCAGCAAGGCATCCATCACAGGCAGGATCTCGTAATTAGATGAACGGAAGATCTGCGCCATAGGCCCGATGATATTCATCTCTACCTCCGGCGTGATTTCATAATATACAAAAAACTGGTACAACTTCCGGCACATGTGGAGCGCCACCTCATTGGTGGCAAAAATCATGTTGAGCATGTCGTCCAGCTCATTTGCTCCTGCCGGACCAAATTTTCCGCCGATGACGGTATTGTTATAAAATGCCGAAAAGGTTTTGTTGCCTGTATCGTGCT
>JAGNXB010000105.1 GCA_017985675.1 Saprospiraceae bacterium
AGATATCCATGCCATCCCAGAATACACCAGCCAGCCACAGTCGTTCATCCGCTGGCTGAAAAACAACCTGAAACGTATTGCCGCCGTCCGGGGAGAAAAATAGCTGGTTGTATTCATTCAACACCATTCGCCCTACATGGTCCGGATCCACTTCCAGACGATGGATGCCTGACCCGGTGGGATCGGGGATGGTCTGCCAATGCACACCAGCGTCGATACTTTTTCGGAGTTCGCCTCTGAACAAAGGTGATTCCTCGTTGGTCAGCGACCGACTCACGGAATACATAACATTCGGATCAGAGGTGAATTGCACTTTTCCCTTCACCGTACTAAGCAATTCCTCAAAAGGCAGGAGTTCAAACTGGGCACCCCCATTTTGGGTCCGGTACACACCACCCATATCACAGACAATAAAAAAGTCCTGCTCCTGATGCGGGTTTATGGAAGGGGAATACATATATCCACCGCCACCCGGGCCAGATGGGGTGAACGAGGTGGGCTGAGCCACCAGCCCGGAAAGAGTCAACCCCGTCAACAAAAAGAGTAACGCGACACATTTCATAAACCGTCTTATTCAGCCCTAAAAATAGAAGGAAAAGCATCTTGTGTCGCGGTTTATTTTTGAACAACGCAATAACTACATGGTAAGTGAGTCTGCCCCATTCGAGCTGCGCGGAACAATGTGATTTCCCTACTCCACTTTCTCCTCCACCCACTCCTCGACTCCTCTACTCCTTTACTCCCTACTCCTCCATTACCCTCAACTTCCTATCTTGCAGCATGGAAACTGCCGTACTGCACACCTTATATCGCCGATGTACCTCCGTCCAAATAGATAGCCGTCAATGCGGAGAAGGAGATATGTTTTTTGCACTGCATGGTACCACAGATGGCAATGCCTTTGCAAAAGATGCCCTCGCACGTGGCGCCTCATTTGCCGTTGTCGATGATCAGGCACTCGCCGCAACCGATCGCTGCATCTGGGTGCCGGATACCTTAAAAGCGCTCCAGGAATTGGCGCGTTACCATCGCCGGTTTTTAGGTATTCCCGTGATCGCATTGACGGGGTCCAATGGCAAAACAACGACCAAAGAACTCCTGGCCCGGGTGCTTGCTAAAAAATACGCTGTCCACGCCACCCAGGGCAACTATAATAATCACATCGGCGTGCCGCTGACCTTACTCAGTATTCCCCAGGGCACCGAGATGGCGATCATTGAAATGGGTGCCAACGCACAAGGAGAGATCGCCACCCTGTGTGCCATCGCCGAACCCGATTTTGGGATGATCACCAACATAGGGAAAGCGCACCTACTGGGTTTTGGCGGCGAGGAAGGCGTACGAAAAGGCAAAGGCGAAATGTACGACCACCTCAAGGCGCATCGTAAACATATCTTTTATCTGGCCAGCGAGTCCTGGCTCCCGGAGATGGTCGGTGATTACCACAATGCAACCAGGGCACAAATCGGTGATGTGGACCTACCCGGCACCTATGCGATTTTGGAAAACTTGCCCCGGATCACGATCGCCTACAAAGATGTAATGCATCAGGAATGGCGCGTGACTTCACCCCTTTTTGGCGGGCATAATGCCAAAAATATCATCACAGCACTCATGGTCGGTCGCCACTTCAGGGTGCCGGATAAGGACATGGCCGAAGCGATCGCGAGTTATATTCCCTCAAATAATCGCAGCCAGATTGTCCACAAAGGCAGCACCCGGATTATCATGGATGCCTATAATGCTAATCCTTCCAGCATGAAGGAAATTCTCGCCAGCTTCAAGGCGATGGCGGGGAATCATAAGATGGTGATCCTGGGAGATATGGGCGAATTGGATCATACCGCTCAAGAGGAACACCAGTCAGTCGTAAACCAATTGCAGGACATCCCCGATTTAGAGGTGGTTCTGGTCGGTAGTTTGTTTAACAACACGAAACGGCCGGATACCTGGCATTGGTTTCCGGATGCCGCTGCCGTCAAGCAATGGCTAATAGCCCAGAACCTGAATAATCGTCAAATGCTCGTTAAAGGGTCCCGCAGCCAGGCATTGGAGCTGGCCGTAGATTTCCTGATCAATTAGTGTAATGCAAGGACTGCGCTATTTCATTCCTATTGGTCGAGGTCTTTCGTTTAAGCTCATTAGCGGACAAAAATCATCCTTTCGTGGTTTCCAGTGTTCAACGGCTTCAGGGGTTGATTGAACTTTAACTTGTATTTTATCCAATCGCTTTTATTACGGGCAGATTTGTGGCTGAAATTTCGCAACAGAGAAGCCTGAAGGGCTTCAATATCCATAGCCCCGGGTGCAACCCGGGGAATGGAAAAATAGAAATCTCCAACCCTGAAGGGGTTGAACGGTTAAGTAGATTTTTAATACCTATTTGATCGACAATTCCCAACTAAACAACCTTGTCCTCTGGGCTATTTACCCCACCTGTCACTTTCCCTGGCTCAACATCCTTTTTAGCGCCGAGGTAAGCTGGCAAATCCATGCCCGCCATATTAAACAAATCATTCATCGGCGGCACCGATTTGTAAAGACTGGAAATGAATTTTGATGTCGAATTGCCATCGCCATCGCCTTGCTGGCCACCTTCCCACACGGTTACTTTGTCGATTTTAATGTTTTTAATGGCTTCTACCTGAATCCGCACGAGGTCTTCGAGTTTGTCGGCGATGAGCATCAGTACCGCATCGCGTGTATTCCCCTGCGCCGCTTCCACCACCTTCCGGAAACCGGCAGCTTGTTTTTCCAACACTTCAAACAAACCGCGGGCTTCGGCTTCCTTTACGAGGAAGATAGCATCCGCTTCCCCTTTAGCCAGTCGGCGGCGCTGCTCTGCTTCCGCTTCGGCCATGATTTCTTTCTGGCGCTTGTCGATTTCGGCTTGTACGATGATGTCTGCTTGCATGGTGGCAAGATCGCGTTTGGCACGGGCATCCTCTGCGATACGCTCTGCGGCGTATGCTTCTTCCAGGGTTTTGGCTTCGGCAATTTTTTCAGCTACGGTGGCCAGTCGCTGGGCCTGTGCTTCTTTCTCTCGCCGCTCGGCATTAGACTGGGCTATCTTGATGGCAGCGATGTTGGCACCATCATTGGCTATTGCTTTGGCTTCTGATTCACCAATCTGCGCTTTGGCATCCGCGCCGGATACCTGGATCCGCTTATCCATAAACGCCTCCGCCTCACCAATGGCACCATTTCGCTCCTGATCCGCCACTCGAACCTTTGCTTCATTGATCGCTTTAGCAGCAGCTTCTTTTCCCAATGCCTCGATATAACCCGATTCATCCTGAATATCCGTGACGTTTACGTTGATCAGGATCAGTCCGATTTTCCGCAATTCGCTACCAACATTGCTGGATACATTCAGCAGGAATTTGTCCCTGTCCGAGTTGATTTCCTCGATGTCCATCGTCGCCACAACCAGGCGCAACTGACCAAAAATGATGTCCTTGGCAATGTCCCGGATTTCTTCCATGGATTTGCCCAGGAGTCGCTCGGCGGCATTGATCATCACCCCTTCTTCATTGCATACGGCTACAGTAAACCTGGAGGGGACATTCACCCGGATATTTTGTTTACTCAGCGCACCCCGCAGGTCCACATCGATAGAAATCGGCGTAAGATCCAGGTATTCATAATCCTGCAATACCGGCCACACAAAAGCTGCTCCTCCAGCCAGGCATTTGGCCGATCCCGATCCCGTTTTGCCGTAAATGACCAGGATTTTATCCGAAGGACAGCGCTTGTAGCGGCTGACAAAGAAAAACAACATGAGCACCGTCAGTGCAACAAGTCCAAATAACAACATAGCCAGCTCTTCCATAGTGGGTTCGATTTAGTATAGGTTTAAGTGTTTTATAGATGTTTAGCTTGTAGATTCTTCGACCAAAACGACATGGTCATCCAGGATGCCGGTGACCAGCACATGGGCGCCGTTGGGCAATGTTTTTCCTTCTGTTATCGCATCCACTTCCCGGGTTGCATTGCCGATACGCACGTGGATTTTGCCGGTCCCTGCTTTTGCGCCTGGGATGGTGAGATAAACTTCGCCATGTTGGTAAAGGGATTGTTCGACATAATAATTTCCGGATTGGGTCTGCCGTGCAAATAAATATAGTAAGTATCCCACCAGGGCCATAGCCAGCATACCAGAAAAAAAACTTCCGATCAATGTACCCCACAATGAGGTTCCCCTGGCTAATAAAAACACACCCGACCAGCCAAAAAAGGTAAAAAAGGCAATGACGCTGCGCAAGGACAACCAGGTGAAGCCCGGATCAATGGAACCGTCATGGTCGCCAGGTATACCGGCATCCTGATCCATTCCATCGCCAGCACCAAATAAGGCACCAATATACTGGATGACAAAGAGCACACTAAAAAACAAAGCAATGCCCCAATAGAGTTGCTGCCAGCCCGACAAGGTATCCCACCATTCACTAATAGTGCCTATTGACATGTTGATTGATTTCTGTACAAAAAGATTTTACCCCTTTGTAACACTAAAAATAACACAAATGGACAGACCGTCACCGATAACTTCGACCAACAGCCCGTTTTATCGGTTAAAGGAAATTGACGCAAAAAACCCAAAAGGTGAGGTGGCCCATCTCCTGATCTCGCGGTTGTCCATATGTTTTCCCCACAGTGAAGCAGCTTTTGGCTTACCTTTGTCCTTTCAAATCGGCAAATAATGTCCACATCACCCTTTGACCAGGTAGAGGCCCTGGTAACTGAAATCACATCAGCCGCACCGTCAAATTCCGACGAATTGGAGCTTTTCCGGCAGCGGTTTTTAGGTTCTAAAAATATACTAAAGCCCCTCTTTGGCGAAATCAAACTAGTCGATAATGCCCGCAAGAAGGAATATGGCCAGTTGATCAATCAGGCTAAAGAGGCTGCCGAAGAGAAATTTAATGCGCTGCATGCCATTTTTGCCAAGGACAAACGGAAAGAGGCTTTTGCCCATCTCGATCTCACGGCACCGGGTGAACCCACGCAACTGGGGTCGCGGCATCCGGTTTCACTGGTCATGCAGGAGATGATCAACATCTTTGGCCGGATTGGTTTTACCGTAGCGGACGACAGTGAAGTGGAAGATGACTGGCACAATTTTACAGCCATGAATACACCGGAAGACCATCCGGCTCGGGATATGCAGGATACCTTTTATGTGGTCGATGCGCCGGGGCTCTTGCTGCGGACACATACATCCAGCGTCCAGTCGAGGGTCATGATGGCTCAAAAGCCACCTATTCGAATCATAGCTCCAGGCA
>JAGNXB010000010.1:0-56596 GCA_017985675.1 Saprospiraceae bacterium
ATTCAATGGATCCACAGGCGGTAATATGATTGTCCTTGATCATAAACCAATCATATAAGCCATGCCGATAATTGTATCCACCGCCCAGGTTGACGGCCCATTTTTCCATAAATCGGATGCCGGGTGTAGTTTTGCGTGTATCCAGCAACTTGACGGGCAGGTCCTCCACTTCAAACAAATAGTGATTGGTGAGCGTGGCGATGCCACTCATGCGCTGCATGCTGTTGAGCACAAGCCGTTCGGCCTGAAGCAGGGCGTGGGTGCGGCATTCCACCGTAAAAGCAATATCGCCGACATGCACGGCATCGCCATCCGACTTGAGGAGCTGAATATCACTTTCCGGGTCCAGGTGTAAAAAGATGGCTTTTGCCAGTTCGACACCGGCCAGGATGCCTACATCTTTGACCAGCAGTCGGCCTTTGCTCCTGCTCGTAGGGCTAATACATGCCTGCGTGGTGACATCGCCGGTACCTATGTCTTCGGCAAGACATCGCGTAATAAAATCCTGTATGACCGTTTGCCCTGGAGTATATTTCATGGGGCAAAGATAATCGCTGACGGCCGATCAGCTTTGGGTTTGTCTGGCACCTTCCATGCCTGTTACTTGCCGGGACAACACCAGGGCTGCAGCCAGAAACACGAGATTTTTAATGATGTATTGACCTGCCAGGGTCAGCCCATAAGGGAAATGTGTAAAAAAGGCCTCCGGCAGCAGGAATGCGGGCGTAAGGGTACAGATCATGTGCACGACCATCGCCGGCAAGGCAATCCGCATCCCACGGTTGGACAGAAACAGGATACCGACCAGCACCTCCCAAATAGCGAGAAGGGTCAGCGATAAAGGAGGCTGAATGAGACCAAAGGTAAGCAGGGTAATGGTCTGGCCAGCCAGATCCTCCGCCGGACTTAGATTAGGAAAAAATTTGAGCATCCCAAACCACAGGTAACAAATGCCGATCGTGATCCGAATCAGGGCAGGAATATGTCCGTCTATCCAGTGTTGTAATTTTTGCATACCGGTCTCTTTATAGTGTGTGGTGATAAATGCAAATAGGTTGCCAATTTGGTTTTCACTCAGATGATCCTCGTCAGGTCGGTAGCGTGTGGCATGTCGAGTGTGAGTAAGAAACGGTAAGGGGTGAAGGGTAAGCGGTAAAGGGTAAGGGGTGAAGAGGTAAGGGCAACTGGGCCCTGTAATTCGCGGTTCAGGCAACAACTCCACTCCCCGCAATTCGCATCTCGTACCTCGTAGGCCGTCCTCGGTCATCCGTCCTCGGTCATCCTATATTTCGTCAATAAACCAACTAAGTCAAGGAGATGATGTAGGTATGAAGGAGGTATCAGTTAGGTATTGCGTAGCTTTTGTCTGGTATTTGGACAGGATCATTCGGGGGTTGGTTTGGTTATTCCTTGGCGTTTTAGGAGAGTCTTACGGATGTCGCAAGGTCGAAGATGGGGTTTGGAAGAATTTCGGAATAATCTGGAATCCAGGAATCCGGAATCGTCGATAGGAATGAGGGATGAAGAATCAGGGATGTTCAAAAGAGTCGAGAGTGGAATTTGTAGATGTCAGGTGAAGGAAATTAGCTCGGTCTGTCTCACCTCGGCGAGGAGTTGCACTCCGAGTAAATCTGTGCTTTCAAGTCCTTACGAAAAAGCTTTAGTGATGCAAACGTGTCATACCGATAGAGTACTTTTTTTAATTAAATCGGTTTATTTTCCAATAATATTAGCAACTAAATTTTAAGAATCTGAAGCCTGAAGGGCTTCAATATGAATAGCCCCGGGTGCAACCCGGGTTAAGAAAAACAATAATCACCAACCCTGACGGGGTTGAACTGAGTGACTCGACCTTTTATAGTAACTTGTAGAGATATTTCTTAACAAAACGACATCGATTCTAAAAGATTCCAGATTCTTTCCTCAAACCCTCCCTACTCAAAACCTCAAACCCTCTTCCTCCTCCATTTCTGCCGGATGCCAGAATAATTGTTTAAAGTCGGTCACTTTATCTTCCTTCACCATCACCCCATCCGCCCGGAGCAACTCGGCCATCCGTGTGGGCGTGGCAAAATGCAAACGCCCGGTTAGTTCGCCCTTGCGATTTACCACCCGGTGTGCGGGTATGGGCATGGACTCATCTATGCTGTGTCGCAATGCCCAACCTACCATTCGTGCTGAACCCAGTGCCAGAAAGTCGGCAATGGCCCCATAAGTCGTCACCCGCCCCTTTGGCACTACACGAACCACATCAAAGACGGCTTCAAAGTAATGTGTGTTCATTTGTTTTCTGTTGTGGGTTGCGGGGATATGCGACCTTTGTTTTATGAATGGTTTTATCGCAGACAAAATTACAAACCTCTCCGCAGCCCGGTATTTCGCAGCACGCGGTGCAGACTGGTTATTTTTTGACCCCCAGGCCGGTTCAGGTCTATCACTCCGGCAAATGCTTGCTATCAAAGAATGGGTGGAAGGTCCCCAATGTGGACTTTACCTGGCCCTCGGAGCCGATAGCATAGCGACCGATATGCATGAACATTTCCAACCCGACGGCGTCATGCTGGGTCATTTTGCCGCCCTACAGGGTATCCCTGCCAACCTCACCATCTTTAAGGAATGGTGCCCTGAAGTGCATAGCGATCCCACTATGCTGGTGTCCTGGATCGAGGCAACTGCCCAGGCCGATCACCATCTGATCCGGCTGGAAGACTGGTCCCTGGAGGCGATCCGATCTCTGGGAAGCACTTTTCGTACCCTCTCTTCGGCCCATTCCCTCTTCCTTAGTACCCGGCTACCATCCCAGGAGTGGTCGCAACTTCTGGATATGGACCTGCCCCTCAACTATTGTTTTTCCTCACCTGCTGAAGAACAGGTCGGACTGCTCGCCGTCGAAGATCTCGATGGATGGATTGATACCCTGGAAGAACGCATGTAGAGTGCCCCTACCGCAATAACATCACCGTACCTGTCGATTCCTGCCAGCCTTCGAGATACAAGGTCTTGTATCGCGCTTTGAAGACATAGGCGCCCTGCGGCAGAGGTTGATTATTGTAGTTGCCATCCCATCGGTCATCCATACTCGTACCCTCAAAAACCATTTGTCCCCATCGGTCAAAAATCTGCCACGTGATATCATCCACACCGATTCCAACCAATTGGAAGAAGTCGTTTTGGCCATCCCCATTCGCTGTTAGTGCATTGGGGATGAAAAGTGTCGTTACCGCCTTTACGCACACCTCTTCCTGGTGAATACTGGTGCAACCGCCCTGGTTTTTGATCGTTAGCGTCACGGTATAAATACCGGTATCGCGATAGGTATGAGCCACATCCAGACCTTCCACGTAGGGACGGATAGGGGATCCGTCACCAAAGGTCCAGCTACCGGTCACTGCCCCGTTGCTGAAATCGAGAATCTGAATATTGGGTTCCAGAATGGTCACACATTCACCATTGGGCGACACCGCAAAATTGGCCCTAATGGGCGGATAGCCGGGTACTGATACCTTTCCGTCTGTTTTGCATCCGGTCTTGATATCGACAACTTCCACATTATAGGTCCCTGAAAGCCCATTGATCGTACTTCCTTTTCGGGGCGGATTTGTTTGCCAGGTGTAATCATAAGCCGAAAGGGGGAGTGCTGTCACCGTCGCATAGGTCGTATCACCATAACAGACCAGGGGTCCGGTCTGGAAGGATAAATCTATTTGTGGCCGCACGACAATTTCCAATGAACCCGAAGCCGGATCCGAACAACCATCCGAAACGGTCACTGTATAAGATGTGGTACCATTGGGTATGACAAGATGGGTTTGCCCAAAGCCTAAGCTCTGGTTCCACACATAGGAATAGTTGCCCAACGAGCTTCCACCCACGCCCTGTGCACTGATTTGGCGGCCTTTGGCAAAACAGATTGTATCACTGTCAAATGCCGTCGTCACGCTGACCGGAGGGCCCACATTGACATATCGGATCTTTTCATCACTGCACTCCCCCGATCCGATCTGATAACGTATCACATGCAGTCCTTCACCCTGCATCGTAGGATTGAATACAGGTGGAGCCGGCAGACCGTTAATCGTCAATTGACCACCTGGTGGACTCACAATGATCTGGATATTTGTATCCCGGTGGCAATACACGGTCTCCAGCCCGGTCAAAGAGGCTGTATCCGGCGGTTGCACCACCACATACCCGCCTCCCGGACAACCCGTTGTGGAGGTCGTAGTAATGGTATGAATGCCCTGTCCGGCTTGTTTGGGGTCAAAAAGGCCAGTATTCTGATTGATAATCCCAGGCCCGTCCCACCATGATGAGGCTGGAGTAGAGGTTAGGTAATAAGGTGGTGATTCAATACAAATTGTATCGGCCTGCACCAATGGTGGTGCGTAAACCTCCATCACCATACTATCAGAACATCCGTTGGCGGTATAAACATATTTATGCAAACCGGGTCCGGCTTGCCAGGGACTGAAGTACCAGCGCCATTCATGACTTTGATTCTGGAACGTACCCGGCCCTGTCCAACTGCCGTTCCAAGGCGAATTCTGGACTGACTCCCATCGCAGCTCAAAACTATCCGCTTCCATACAAAAACGCAGGGTATCTGACATATAAATGCCCGTTTCCCGGATGTAAACAATACGTGTATCCGCACATCCATCCACGGTAAGGGTGACTGTTTCGTTGACATCATGGCCTAGCACAGAGGGATCATACAGGCCCGTAAGCGAGTCTAAAATACCTGCACCGCTCCATACACCTCCTGTAGTCCAGTTGCCGGGAAGAATAAAGGGTGGTGCGTCCGGACAAGCCAGAATATCCCAAGCGGCATCAATGTTCCGCACATGGATATTCATGGTGTCTTTACATCCATTCGCAGTGTATATCAATATGTTGTCTCCGAGGACAGCTTCTCTGGGATCAAACCGGCCATTCCCTGGATTGACAATACCCGTACCGCTCCAGGTACCGCCATAAGGTGTGACAGGAATATTAAAGATGGGCTCTGATGCACAAATTGTATCATCCGGTGGTAAAACCAAATCCGCTACGTTGATATTTTTACTACCGCTACATCCATTGGGATGGGTGTAGGTCACCGTATAAACACCCGGCGTCGTAGGGTCAAAAAATCCAGTTGGTGTAATACCTCCGGCACCGCTCCAGGTACCTCCGGCAGGCGAACCACCGCTGACTTTGAAAACCGGCGAACCCGGACAGGCTGCATTGTGACCACCCTGATTCAAGGGTATTTTATTGATGATAAGAGTATCTGTACAACCCGTTGGTGCCACATAGATAACCATATCGACCAGGGCGCCACCAAGCCGCCAGGCATCCCAACGGTTTTCCCAGCGACGATCAGGATTTATACCGGCTCCATACCAAGTTCCACCAGGTATAGTGGTCGGTATCCAGAGTGCCGGATTGGTCTGACACAAGGTGGTATCCATACCGATATACGGTTTGGGCAGTGGGGTGATCAGCAGGCTGGCCACAGCGGGTACCGATCCGGCGGCATCGGTTACTGTTACTGAATACAGGATAGGTACGGAGGTACAGACCTGGATCGTCATGGCATTTGGCGCCACAGGGCTCCATTTATAACTGTAGGTATTGGGATCACCACCGGCTGCTGTCGCCGTCAGTTGAGTGCAATGACCTGCACAAAACTCATCGGGATTTAAAGAAAGGAGTACTGAAAGCGGGCAGTCATTCACACTGAAACCCGTTTCTATACTGAAGGGGTGTGGATACCCGCACTCGTCCTGCTGGAATCCTTTAAACCGCACGGTATAGGACCCACTAAAATCAATAGGACTGCCCAGTGTAATGCGTATGGTCGAAGTTTTGCCCCCCACACAATTAATGGGGACAGCATTGGTGACCGGATATGTTTTTGCACCAAATAAGGTAAAGGCAGAGGCATTGACCGAGTCGCAGGCTACCGGTTTGTTGAGGGTCAGGATAATCTCATCACTGAAACAGGGCACATTGCCTATAGGTAAAAAAGCTGGCGGTAAAGGCGGATCAACCTCCGTATCCCATACCGCTACCCAGCCGGTACACACCACATTGGGGTCCGAAATAAAATTGACGGTCATGCATCCACTGGTGGCCGTCACACTAAACGGACCAAGCGCACCGGAGTAAGGGCCTCCGATCAGGGTAGACAAGGTGTCCGGCCCATCAAAAATGCGCAGGATATCAAAGGTTTCCTCTGTACAGAAAGACACAAAATTCAGGGTTATTTTGTCTGCCTGATTAATGCAGATCGTAAACGTGAGGTTCTCATTGTGGGCATACACACCCGGGAGCAGTCCCAGCTCACTGTCTGTCAATATGCCATCACACTCCGTCACCGTCTGATTGGCCATCGGGTATGTTGTTTGAGCCATCCCGGTATTCAGGGTGCCCGTCAACCACCCTAGGAGAAGGAGTAGCGTAAAGCCTGGTTTCATCGGATGATTTTTATAGGGGTGGTCTGTACTTCATTACTTTCATTGCCGGCTCGATCCAGCAATTTTATCTTAAACCGGGTTGTTTCACTATTGCCATTACCTAAGAGGAATAATTGCGGCAAGCGCACCCGGAGTTCGCCTTGTATCGGCACCGTCACACCCGCAGGAGCAAGGGGCTGGAGGTGAAAACTATCCGGCTCCGATAGCCGTTCATCCTTGACGATGAGACCGGGAATGTCGGGATCAAAATTGCCCAGATCGCCATCGCCATCCTGATAAAAAAGAAGAAACTCCAGGGTATCCTGAAACTCGACCACTTCGCTTTGGCTAACCTCCAGCAGTTGGAGGGAAGGGATGACAGGAAAGGGCAATTCATCGCTTTTCTTTTCACAGGCAATGAAGCCCAATAGCACAAGAATAAGCAGGCTAAGGTGTAGATATGGCTTCATTCGATAATGGTGAATGAAAAGTAATTTTTAATATAATAAGCACCCGCATCCGTCGGTAGCTCCGTCGTTGGGTTGAAAGAATCCTTGACATAAATGCGGAAGTATACGGTCTGATTTAGTGTCGCCAACTGCTGGGGATCAACTACAATCCGGTGGGTATAACTCACAGGCTGCCCCTGGAACCCTATACCGCTTATAGGTGTGGCCAGTATTTCCAGTGGCAGGGCGGGCTTCCCGGCAAAATTATCCGGGCCATCGGCAAAACGGATTTCGTTTACGCCCAGGTTCTGAGGTAAGGTTTTGTCATCCGACATGCTGAAATAAAGGGATAGCTGATTTTCGATTTGCGGTATCCGCAAGGCTCCCTGGCCTCCATCAGTCCGCTCCATATTCACCCCATTCACCTGACCCAGCACGCCTTGCATCGTAGGCACGGCATCGATCAGGCTGTAGGATTGGCCATAGATATCCTTAGCCCCCTGCTGAATCCAGTTGCGCACATGCTGGATAAATTCATCTTTTTTAGTATTCCACTCCGCCCCCTGGTCTACAATCAGCGGCATGATACCGGACTGGCCATCAATATCAAAGGTAAGACGGGCGATCAGTTGGGAGGCATCCGGATTGCCGGGCACGACCCGATACTGGTAGGTACCCTGCGGGTTGTTTTTGATGATGGGATGGTACACCAGCGTATTGTAAGTGCTCTCAATGGTGCGAAAGTCTGGTTCGAATGTCCCGTCGTGGCATCCGCTATTCGCGCAGGTCGGGAAAAATACCCGGGCATGTAAACCCTCAATCGAATTCAGATCCAGATTCACCAGGGTTGTATCAGGGGGTATAGGATCATCGTCCTTGTCGAAAGGGTTATTTTCAGAGGTTTTGTCGCAGGCTGAGATACCGACTAGTAGCAGGAGTGTCAGCAAGCAAAAAAGAGAAAGTGGGGATGACAAGCGCATATGGCCGGATTTAAATTCGATCAAATAAGGACATAGCACCAAAGTCCATCAGGCCGGTATTCTGTACATCCTGTTTTATACCCAGGACATCCGCTATTGTCATAGCCGTATCTGCTGCATCGCCGACGGGATTGGCCTCCGATCCCACTTTCAGGTTGGAAGGCACGTTGGGCCCCACCATCATGGTAAAGATCCTGCGCGAGTTGGCATCGGAATCGTGGTCAAAGGCAAACCAATCATTTTCGTCGGTGATCGGATTGGGGTTCAGGTTACGTCCATGTTCAGGCATGACGAGCATGACTGTATTGTTGGCCATTTCCGGGATATTGTTCTGGATATAGTTCCAGATATGGGCCACACCGTGATCGGCCCGGTGCAATGCTTTAAGGTAGGAGGTATAACTGCCATGGCAGGAATCGACTGCACTCATGTTGATGACCGTCAGCTTAGGTTTGAACCAGCGCAGGATTTCGGTAGTATAACCCAGTGTGGATAAATCGCCGTTGTCGGTGACGGGTGGGAAAGCTACCTGGTTGTTCTCCAGTCGTTCGAATGTGGTACGGATAAATTCCTTGATGTCAAACTTTTCCTCTTCGGTGTTAAACAGATGGGGAATTTCTCGCCCGGCAAGGTTAAATCCATTGTTGAGAAAGGATTGCATTTCGCGGATGGGGATCAGCTCTTCATCGGGATGATATACTTTGAAACCTTTGAGAAAATCCAGCCCGCGGCCACCAAAGGTGATATTTGGTGCAAAAAAATTGGCGCCATATCGCGATCCAAAACCTGGATAGTCGGAATGATTGAGTAAGGGTGTTGAATTGCCTATGCCATTGCCAATAAACCAGACATCAGAAGCTTTGGCTCCGCCAAACCGTCGCACGTATTCAAAGATCGTAGGGTGCAAGGGTCGCTGCCGCAAGCCCTGGGTGACGCCGTAATACCCTGTCACACCTGTGCTGAGACCAACAAAATGTCCGGTTCCGGCTTTGGAGAAACGCACCTCGGGGAAAAGAGTACCCTGTTGGTCCAGAGGGGTTTGCAGGATCGAACTGATCGGTTGACCACCAGGCTGTCCCCCGGGACTTGTTGTGCCGTATACGATTTTCAGATCAGGTGGTGCACCTGTGAGCATATTGTACATGATGTTGCCCTCGATGGGCAACTCCTGACTGTCAGCCAGGTACCGCTGCAGCACCGCTTCCTGTTGGCGCACACCTCCGGCAAACATGACCAGCACCACGTGCTCTGCCATTTGACGGCCACTTTGGGCAAAAAGTCGCCCGGTAGGCAAGAGATAAGGCATGGTCAGCGCTGCTCCGGTAGCCAACGTAGCCTTTTTGATAAAATCCCTCCGTTTCATTTTACTCATATTCGATGCTGCTGGGCGTGATTAATAAAAGTAATATTCGTTGGAAATGGCAAAGGCGTAATACACATGTTCAGGAGTCACTTCCGGGTGAGAGTTGATGTAATTAATCATGTAGGTCTTTTCGGCTTCGGTTGGCACACGCACAAAAAACCGCTTGTAGGTCTCGGTAATAAACGCCTCCGGGTCTTGCCGCATTGATTCATTGGAGGGCAGAATAATATTAGGGTCGTTCATGAATTTGCTGATGACGGTCTCATACGCCACTTGTTTATCCCCTATGGACGTAATCGTTTCGGTTGCCCTTACCAATTGGTTGGGACTCATCGCTTTCTGGTACAAATTAGCATACAGAATGGCGATATATTGCTCGGGAGTTTTTGCCTTTTTTCCACTGAGATCCACCGGTTGGACAGTGATATCTTCCAACCCATACACATAGGTGTTTTCCTTGCAGGAAGGCATCACAAGGAGAAGAGACAGCCCTAAGAAGGCAAGGGTGTTCCGGTTAAAAATTAGCATATTCATCAGTTACGAGGATGTGTTGTTGAATCAGGCGAATGTCCCGATGGGTGAGAAAATTTTCCAATAGGGTACTTGTCTCGACGCTGGTGGGAGTGCGGGACACAAGCTGACGATAGGCCCAGATGATAAGCCCTTCATAGATTTCCCTGGATGTAGAAAGGATCTGCACGTAGTCATCCTTGCTGGCCCCTTGCTTGCCAAAAAGCACACCAGGGGTGTTGAGTTCGATCATGTTGAAGCCAACGAGCAACTCAGATTTGGTGGGGTAGCGCCATAGGAGGTTGTCGAAGGTGGCATTGACAAAATTGACCGTGTTCATATTTATTTTGTCGTAGATCGAGTTGTTGACCATACGGCCAAACAAATCGGCAAAGGTAATTTGCCCTGTCTCGAGCTCTTCCCGGCTTTGGATCACGATAAGAAGCTTGTCGCGCTCCCGGATATTGCGGGCATAACCCTCCCAGTTGCCTTCTATACTGTCTTTGATGGCTGCAAAATTAAAAATACCTGCATCGCCAGATATGTCCCCATCACTAGAACCTTCGAGGGTGCGAATCTTGGCCAGGTTATATAAATTTTGAACATACGCCCTTTGGTAACTGGTATCGCCTTCAATAAAGGTGGTATTCGTTTGTAAGCGTACGACCAGATCTAGGCGGGCTTCTTTCGAGAGTTTGCCTAGTTGGAGCAACGCTACCTCTGCGGCCATTTCGGTATCCAGGGGCTCTCGTGCCAGTAAATCTATATACAGTCGGTTGACGAAGTTCTGGATTTTTACCAATGGTACACCATCGTAATTGGGTGGTTGGTTATCCGGCACCAAAACCTCCTGTTTACTGCAGGATGTAAGGACAAGAAAAACCAATAAAAACATTCCAAATCGCATACCGAGCTGGTTATAGTTGGGAAACACAAGGCAAGTTAAGGATTTATATTGGGTTTCCCAAAACGAATTACTGATTCATACACATTTTGTTTTCTTATCCCTGGCGAATAGGTTTTGAATGGGCATCTTCCAAGCCCAATCCGGTTTCAAAACGAGTTCTGCAATTAGGATAACTTTCAACATTAGAGGATTCTAATGCTGTTTTGCAAACCATTTCTGCGGCTTATTGTCTAGATGGTGCCGATCTTAGTACCGGCAAAACTCAAATTAGCTATGAAATCTACCCTATCTCATTTTGGTAAAGACTTCCCCGCAGGTGTAGTCGTATTTCTTGTTGCACTTCCTTTGTGTCTGGGTATTGCACTGGCCTCAGGCGCACCCCTCATGTCCGGCCTGGTTTCCGGTATTATTGGGGGAATTGTAGTAGGTATGTTGAGTGGCTCGCATCTGAGTGTGTCTGGTCCGGCGGCGGGATTGACGGTAATTGTTCTGGATGCTATTTCAGAATTGGGCGGATTTGAGCTTTTTTTGGTTGCCGTCATGATTGCAGGTGCACTTCAGCTTCTGCTGGGATATATCAAAGCCGGAATAATAGGTTTGTATTTCCCGGTTTCGGTGATCAAAGGTATGCTTGCTGCGATCGGCCTCATCCTGATCATGAAGCAGATTCCCCATTTCCTGGGTATTGATCAGGATGCATTTGGCGAAATGAACTTCATAGGCACCGATGGCAAAAACACCTTTGAAGAACTCTTTTTAGCGATCAGCAATGTGCATCCCGGAGCCCTTCTGTCTGGTGTTATTTCTCTTTTGATCATGTTACTTTGGGATAATGTGATTAAAAACAGGATACCTGTACCAAGTCTCAAGCTTGTGCCCGGAGCTTTACTTGCCGTCGTTGCAGCCGTGTTACTCAACCGGGTCATGTTTACTATTCATCCTTCCCTATTGATCGAAACAAGCCACCTCGTGCAGATACCACCCCTTGATTTTGGCAATGGGATAAGATCTGTATTGGTTTCTCCTGATTTTAACGGGTTTACTAATCCCGCTGTGTGGAAAGTGGCATTGATTATAGCCATCATCGCCAGTATAGAAACGCTGCTGAGTGTGGAAGCCATCGACAAACTCGATCCACATAAACGCCTCACGCCCAACAATCAGGAACTAAAGGCACAGGGGATAGGCAATATGCTTAGTGGATTCCTGGGTGGATTGCCCATGACGGCGGTTATTGTGCGTAGCTCAGCCAATGTAGAAGCTGGCGCTCGTAGCAAGATGTCTGCCGTGTATCACGGTCTCCTGCTACTCATATGTGTATTGCTCATTCCAAATATAATGAATCTGATACCCCTTTCTGCCCTGGCAGCAGTATTATTGATCGTCGGATTCAAACTAACTAAGCCAGCCCTTTACCAGTCCCAAATTCGTGCAGGTGTCAGGCAGTTTTTGCCCTTTATCGTAACGATAATAGCCATCCTTTTTTCTGATCTGCTAACTGGTATCCTGATAGGAATGACCGTTGCCATTTTTTATATCCTCAAAACGAATTATACAACGCCCTACTTTTATCACGAGGAAAAACACCCCGACCATGAAGGCCACAAGGTGATTCGGTTGGTCCTGTCTGAGCACGTCTCTTTTCTTAACAAAGCCAGCCTCCAGCTTACACTTGAAAACCTGCCCAATAACAGCGAAGTCACCATCGACGGCACCCAATCGGAAGAAATCGATTTTGATGCCCTCAATATCATCCACAACTTCAAAGATGGCGGAGCAGTTGATAAAAATATCAAGCTTGAGCTGGTGAATATCCCAGTGATATAAGGTTTTGAGGGGGGAGGTTTTAAGGGGGGTTGAGTTGGGGAGGAAAGGAGTTGAGGAGGGATCAGGGGCTTGTAACTGGACACTTCACGCTCAATACACCACTCTTTTACTGAGGTCACCGAGTCTTAGTCCGCGGTCTTTTGGAAAAGTTGCAATTGAACAATCGGTGCATCCTGGTATTGTGTCAACATGAATCGAATGGGAGAAAGTTTAAAAATCACGTTGTTATTTATCTTGTTGGTCAGTCAGGGTTTAAACGTGTTTAGTCAGTCGGCCGGGATCGTCATTACGGGTACCATTCGCGACGAGGCCAGTAATCAGCCTATCCCTTATGCTACCGTCGCTGCCTTGTCCGGCACAAACGATATGGTATTGAATGGGGCCACAACGGATGACAATGGAACTTTTTCATTAGAGGTCGATGATGCCAATATCTATGTAGAGATCAGCTTCATAGGTTATCAGAAAAAAACCATCCGCGATTTGCGCTTTACCGGCTCAAAGGCTACGCTGAACACCATCTACCTGATTGCAGCCATGCAGGATCTGGACGAAATCCAGATCACCGCTGAACGATCAACGGTAGAATTCAAAGTGGACAAACGCATATATAATGTGGGTTCGGATATCAGCAATACAGGTCTGGGAGCCCTTGACCTGCTGAGTAATGTACCCTCGGTCAATGTCGATCTGGAAGGGCAAATTACATTACGTGGAAACTCCGGTGTACAGATCCTTATCAACGGCAAGCCATCTGTTTTAGCCGATGAGCGCAGCAATGCGCTTGGCACCCTCACTGCAGATATGATCGAACGCATTGAAGTCATCACCAATCCCTCGGCCAAATACGAAGCCGAAGGATCATCCGGCATAATTAATATAGTGCTGAAAAAAGAAGACAAAAAAAGCTTTAACGGATCCGTTTCTGTGAATACAGGACTGCCTGACAATCATAACATCGGTGTAAGCCTCAATAACCGCACAGAACGATTCAACTTCTTTACCCAGTTTGGGGTCGGTTATCGCAGCATGCCCACATTTACCAAAAACCGCAACCAAAATCTGATTACAAATACCCGCATCGAAAGCGAGGGTACCGAATATCGCAATGAATTTTTTTACAACATTAACCTGGGCACCGATTACTATATCAACGACTTCAACGTCATCACCCTTTCCGGCCAATTTGCCTTTGAGCGGGAAGATCAACCCTCCGATATAGGCTTTATGCTGTGGGACGAAAACGGTGGTCTCAGTAGCTACTACCGACGTATTGGCGACACTGAAGCAGATAACCCGAAATACCAGTACGATCTTCAATACAAAAAGGAGTTTAAAAAAAATAAAGACCATTTCCTGCTAATGAGCCATACCGGCAATTTTTTTGGCAAGGACCAGCATTCCGTATTTACCAACAATCTGTTAGCCGGAAATGCTACAGATGCCAGCCAGCGCACCGAAGCTGACTTTTACCAATCGGATTACACCCTGCTACTTGATTATACCAATCCGCTATCAGACAAAATCACCCTGGAGGCCGGATCGCTTTACGAAATCAATGATGTGGGGAATGATTATGCCGTTTTTAATCAGGCTGGCGAGCTATGGGTACTGGATAGCAGCCTCACAAATAATTTTGAATACAACCAGAAGGTGCTGGGCATATATGGCACTGGATCTTATGAAGGCACAAAGTGGGGTGTAAAACTGGGGCTGCGGGTGGAGCATACCAACCTTCAAACCTTACTGATTAACACGCAGGAAAAAAATACAATGGATTACACCAACATCTTCCCTACCCTGCATACCTCATATAAAATGAATAAACGTTTCTCCCTACAGGCGGGTTACTCCAAACGCATTTCCAGACCCCGGCTATGGGATCTCAACCCGTTTTTCAATATCCAGAACCAGTATAGCGTGCGCACCGGCAACCCCGATTTATTGCCTGAATTTGCTGACGCTTACGAGCTCACCGGTATTTACATTTTTGATCAGCTTTCGCTCAATGCCAGCGTTTACCACCTCTTCACTACCGATGTAGTCGAGTCTATATCCTACGTGCAGGACAACGTGAACATTCGTTCCCCGGAGAACATTGGCACCAGAGCGCAGACCGGCGTAGAGATCAATGGCAAGTACATCCCGGCTGACTGGATAACCCTCAATGGCGATGTCAACTATGGCCTGTTTACCCGCTCTGGCCGTTTTGAATCACAGGATTTTGCTTTCCAGGGTGAACAGTGGACATCCCAGCTTACCGCTAAGTACAAATTACCTGCAGACATTGAAATGGAAATTTCCGGCAACCATCAGTCAGGCTTCAAAACCGTGCAGGGTCGCATTTCAGGATTTATTTATGCCGACGCCGGTATCCGCAAAAAACTTTGGAAAGGCAAAGCGATCATCACATTCAGTGTGCGCGACCTCTTTGCATCCCGCATCCAGGAATCAGTAGCCAGGCAGGCGACTTTTGATCTATATCAGTTTTCTCAGCGTGGCCGATTTTTCACGGCAGGATTTAGCTATAGCTTTGGAAAAGGCGAAGCAATGACGTATTCCGGAGGAAGGAGAAGATGAGGATTTTGTGAGTCGGGGAGACAAGGAGAGGAGGAGTTGAGGAGAGGGAGGAAGTAGTGACATTTGACTTCGGACCTTAAGACGTTTGAATTTCAGACTCTAGATCAAAAATTGATCGCTAAGTAACACATTATCAACCATCTGTATTCCTTTCTACCTTCTACTTTCTACCTTCTACAAAAGAGGGAATGAGTCTAGGAGAGGGAGGAGTAGAGTGTAAGTATTGACAAAATGCGGAACCGATTACCCATCTGATCCCTGATCCCTCATTTCTGATTCCTCTCTCATCACACCTTTCTGTTGGCGGATAGATTCATTATGGATCGCCTGTATCAAGTCACGGGCAAATGCGTCACTGAGGCCGGATTGAATTGTCCGCTGGATGCGGCTGTTGTAGATCGTGTTCCAGCGGTTCATTTGAAGGATGGTCACATCTTTCAGACGTTTGTATTGACCTATTTCCCGGCTCACTTCCATGCGCTGGCTGAGGAGACGAATGATCTCTTCGTCTAACTGGTCGATGTCATAACGCAATGCTTCGAGGTTGGCTAGGAATTCGGGATCATCTACAGTAGGTTTTCGGCGGTGGAGGTCGGCCAGTAACTCACCTAGATCGGTCGGGTTTAGCTGTTGAGCGGCATCACTCCAGGCTTTGTCCGGAGTTGTATGCGTTTCAATCATAAACCCATTGAAGTCGAGATCAATGGCATGCTGTGCGATGGCGGGAATCAGACTTCGGTTGCCTGTGATATGGCTGGGATCACATAGTATATCCAGCGTCGGAAAACGACGGCGCAATTCAATTGGAATTTCCCACATGGGCGCATTGCGGTAGATTCCAGGTTTATATACTGAGAATCCGCGAAATATAGTGCCAAGGCGCGTAATACCAGCAAGCCAGCATCTTTCCAACGCCCCAATCCATAGCTCCAGGTCAGGGTTTACCGGATTTTTGACAAAAACCGGAATATCCACGCCCCGAAGGACATCTGCAATTTCCTGGACAGTAAACGGATTGGCCGTGGATCGGGCACCTATCCAAAGGATGTCAATACCCGCTTCCAGGGCTAACTCGACGTGCTGTGCAGTAGCCACTTCAATGGTCACGGGCAATCCAGTTTCCCGTCCGGCCTCCACGATCCAGGGCAGGGCATCTTTGCCGATTCCTGGGAAAGCATCCGGTCGGGTTCGTGGCTTCCATATACCCGCCCTCAGGATATGAGCACCTTGTGCAGCAGCGCCCAGGCAAGAAGCCAACGTCTGCTCGGGTGTCTCAGCACTACAAGGACCAGCAATCAGGATCAGTTCATCTTCGGCAATGGGCCATCCCCATTGACGTACAGGTGTCGGGTTCATCACAGCGCGAAAGTACAGGTTTTGATCGGTGTAGAATGGAATGCAAATTCACTGTGAAGGTTCATTGTGAAGACAAAGATGGAGACGGATGACGGATGACCGAAGACGGATGACCGAGGACAGATGACCGATGCCTCTTGGGATTGCCTGCTGCGGTCCGCCGGCTAATTCGGAATAACGCCTTTACCTCACAACACCCCAACTGATTCTTTCCATTACCTCCTGGGCTTATACATAGACCCATCGAGTATTTGCTGTGTTTCTATGATCCGCATCAGATCTGCTGGTGTGGCATCAGGGTGCTTCTTAAACCAGGCATAGATAATCTGAAGTCCGATAAAGTCACCCGTCCTGCCTGGAGCTTCTTCCGGCATCCCAGGTGAATTGGGACTATATTCAATAAATTTCCTGTACGTTTTCCAATCGGTGCTGTATAGTAGATTTTCACTTAAAAAATAGCTCCAAATATTCCGTTCATTTTCAACACACCAGGTTACCTGTTCAGGTGTAAACTCCAGTCTTGCCGTATCCGGTACTTCAGGGAGGAGTAATTCCATCAGGTATAGTACTTTTCCATTTCTTATGATATGGTCGATCATACGTTCTCCCTGCACCGGTCCTGCAATATCTTCCAATAGAGGCTTTAGTGTTCGGGAAACCAGGTGATCCCGATTGTATGTCCTTGTCAAATAGGTAGAAAACATTGGATTTGAAGGGTCAATATTGGCATAGGGATAATCCTTGCCCAGATACAAGTCAAGTCCGACAGCCAATTCGTCCTGGCCGTAGATGAAATTACCTACAGAATATTCGGAAATAAACGTAGTTATCGAGGGAGTAGGTCTTTCGGGAAAATAATATTGGAGATATTTAAAAGCCAGATCAAATTGTTTTTTTTCAGCATTAAGGTTCGGGAAAACGAGTTGAACTGTGTCGTATAAATGCATGATGGAGGGGTGGAATAAAAACCCTTTGAGGTAGGCTTCCGGCCCTTCGGGTACAGTAATCGGATTATCAATACTGAGCAGGCGACCAAAATAAATCTTGGCAAACTCACCATACTGACTATCTAATACGGCTCGTCCCTGGAGGATAGCTTGTGAATCCAGCGCAAAAAGGTCACGTTCAAACCGACGGATTTCCGTGTCAATAGACAGGTGCGAAACGTCAGGCCTGGAAAGGGATGGCTCCTCATTGCAACCGCTCAACAGGAGGATAAAGATACTTGCAGCAGGCAGCAGAAAAGCACTTCCAGCCGTTTTCAAAAACATTAAATGCTTCATTGACAGAATATTCCGGATATTTGCAGATTGTAATGATCGGTAAAAATCCGAATTCTGCTCATTTTAAAAACATTCAAGTTCAATAAATATGAAACAACTACTTATTATTTCCTTTTTTGCGTTTATAGCACCTATTGCTTTGCGAGCACAATATGATATGCGGTTTGGTTTTGAAGCCAGTCCCTTCCTTTCCTGGCTTTCATCAGATTGGAAGCCAACAAAAAGCGATGGCGGGAATCTGGGATTCCAGATTGTCATGAACGGCGAATATTACTTCAGAGAAAATTATGCCCTGAAAGCCGGTCTTGGTATCAGTTTCAGGAATGGAGGCAAACTGCTGTTTACCGATGGTGGGGTATTATTTCCAAAGTCAGAACTGACGCAGGAATCCTTCCGGGTCATCAATCCGAATACCTCTGTGCGGTATAAGCTCCAATATGTCGAATTACCCGTATCCTTTCGGATGCGGACGCAGGAAATGGGTTACATCCGGTATTTTGCCGAGTTGCCCATTTTTACAATTGGAATATGCACCCAGGCACGTGGTGATCTCGGTGTTACCGATGGCAATAATGAAAACATTGCCAAGGATACCCGCTTGTTCAATTTGAGTTGGGGCCTTGGAGGCGGTGTAGAATACGCGATCAGCTCCAGTACCTCCCTGACTGGCGGTATCTTTTACCAACAAGGGTTTTCAGATGTCCTTTCGGATACGGAAGCTAACCCCGGCAAATCCGAAATCCGCAAGCTGGCTCTACGGATCGGGGTCATGTTTTAGAGGAGTTTGGAGTCGAGGTGTAAAGGAGTCGAGGAGGGTTTTGAGTTGCTAGGGCTGGTTATTGGCAAATATTTAATTTGTTAATATTCAATAATTTATATCTAAGTTTTAATTTCTACCTTCTACCAAACGTTTCGAAACATATTAAGCAGGGTCAACAGATCGCGACATAAAAAAAGCCCGGTAAATACCGGGCTTTTTTAGTGGTGTGGGGCGGAATCGAACCGCCGACACATGGATTTTCAGTCCATTGCTCTACCGACTGAGCTACCGCACCGCCTGCTTTTGGAATCACGGACCGTCGTCCTTTTTCCAAAAGTTTGGCAAAGGTAGCCCTTTTTTTATTCTTACAAAACGACTTTGCGCTTTTTTGCGCTTTTGTCTAAAAAGATATTGGGTGCATCCCAAATGAAATGTGTGTTTCGGCGTTATCTTGCGGACTAAATATACAATTGATGCTGAAGTCCATTTTCTTTTTGGTTCTGCCGTTTACCATTTTTTTCCTGCCGGCGCCTATCGCCCAGACCCCTTACGAAACCATTGGCTTCAGTACCCTGGATGGCCAATATACCTGGGAAGAAGCCAGCAACGATCCGACGCGCGCACGGTTTTATACCTTACAAAATGGACTAACAGTCATCCTTGTTGAGAATCATCTTGAGCCACGGATTATGGCCCTTATAACAACCAAAGCAGGTAGTAAAAATGATCCTGCGGACAATACCGGATTGGCCCATTATCTGGAACATATGTTGTTTAAAGGCACCGACAAATTTGGAACGTTAGATTATGCGAAAGAGAAAATCGAACTCGATCGCATTGACGCCCTGTATGAGCTCTACCGGAATACGACCGATCCAGACCAGCGCAAAGCGATTTACAAACAGATTGATTCCGTTTCGCAAATTGCATCCACTTATGCGATTGCCAATGAATATGATAAGTTGTTGGCTTCAATTGGGTCTAATATGACCAACGCCTTCACCTCTTTTGAGAATACGACCTACATGGAGAATTTTCCCTCCAACAACCTGGAAAAATTCCTGACTATCCAGAAAGAACGTTTTCGGAATCCCGTGCTTCGCCTTTTTCACACTGAACTGGAGGCGGTATATGAAGAAAAAAATATGAGTCTCGACAGGGGCGGCGACAAGGTGTATGATGCCATGTTTGCCAGCTTATTTAAAAACCACCCCTATGGCACCCAAACGACGATTGGTACCATTGAGCACCTAAAAAATCCTTCGCTGAATGCGATTCGGGATTATTACAGGGCCTATTATGTCCCCAATAATATGGCGATAATACTCGCAGGCGATTTTAATTCAGATGAAACCATCCGCTTAGTAGATAGGTACTTTTCAAGTTGGAAACCGCAAGAATTGCCCGAATTCACCTTTGTACCCGAAAAGCCACGGACAAAAATCGAAGAGATCACAGTAAAATCTCCGGATGAAGAAAGTGTGGCTATTGGATTTCACATGCCCAGTATCCTCTCTAAAGAAGCGGTGATTGCCGATCTCGTGAGCGCCATTCTTTATAATGGCAAAAGTGGCCTGATCGATAAAAATCTGGTTAAACAACAAAAGGTACTCGAAGCTTATGGCTTTAATTACCTCTTGAAAGACTATGGCATCATGTATTTTGGGGGTCGCCCGCTGGAAAGCCAGACATTGCAACAGGTTCGCGATCTTATCCTGCGGGAAATTGACAACCTCAAAAGTGGAAACTTTGAAGAATCTCTCATAGCTGCCACTGTAAATAATTTGAAAGTACAGCGGATCCGCGAACAGGAAAATGCCATGAATATGGCTTTTGTCTTGCATGACCAGTTTGTATCCGGCAAATCTCGCGCAGATTACCTCGCCAGCGTAGATGCCATGGGACGCATTACCAAAGCGGACGTCGTGGCATTTGCCAACAAATGGTTTGGAAAAAACTACAGCGTAGTGTATAAACTTTCCGGTGAGGACCCCGACGTTAAAAAAGTCGAAAAACCTGAAATCAGTCCGGTAGAAGTGAATAGAAATGACCAATCAGACTTTCTTCGAAACATAGTGAATTCACCAAACCCGTCTATTGCCCCGGTTTTCCTTGATTATGAAAAGGACATCTTCAAGAGCGAACTCCAAAAAGATCTCCCGGTGTGGTCCGTGCCTAATCGGATTAATAATTTATTTACGGTTTATTATGTCCTGGATATGGGCGAACGACATAATAAAAAATTGCCCTTAGCCATAGATTATTTACAATTTATAGGCACGTCTACAATGACCAATGAGGAAGTGAATAAACGATTTTATGAATTGGCCGTTGATTTTAATATTTACAGTAGCGCCGATCAGGTGTATGTTTCATTAAGTGGTTTGCAGGAAAATATGAAGCCGGCCATTAAGCTCCTTGAATCCCTGCTCAATGATCCCAAACCAGATAATACAGCGCTGCAAAAGCTGATTGCATCAAAAATTAAATCACGAAATGATGACACCTTAAACAAGGGGGCTATTTTTTGGAATGGGCTCAATAATTATGTGCAATACGGACCAGTTAATCCCTTTAACGATGTGCTCAACAATAAAGAATTACAGCAAATAAAGGCGGAGGAGTTAACATCTCTTATCCAAAGCCTGCCCACGTATAAACACCGGATTTATTATTATGGTCCTATGCCATTACCGGTATTTACCAGTGAGATAAAATCGCTTCATAAAGTTCCAGCAACCCTCAGGGATTATCCACAGGAAAAAATTTATCCCCGTCTGACAACAACTGAAAACACCATTTATTTTGTTCATTATGAAATGGTGCAAGCCGAAGTGCGTATGCACCGTTGGGACGAAACATTTAATCCTTCCCTCCTGCCTTTAGTGAGTGCCTTTAACGAATATTACGGTGGTGGCATGGGATCCGTTGTGTTTCAGGATATACGGGAATCTCGTGCACTCGCTTACTCTGCGTGGTCTGCATTTCAGCGGCCGGCTAAAAAATCAGATCCATTTAGTGCCAGTTTTTATGTTGGTACGCAGTCGGACAAATTACCTGATGCACTAGCCGCTGTCACTAACCTGGTCAATGAAATGCCCTCATCTGAAAAGCTGTGGTCAGTAGCCAAACGATCCATTCGGCAAGGCATCGAAACAAATCGCATCACTCAAACCGCAATTATTAATAATTACCAAAGTGCCTTGCGCTTAGGTATGGATTACGATGTCCGCAAGGATATTTATTCTGCGGTAGATACCATCCAACTTGACGATGTCCGCAAGTTCCACAAGGATAGGTTTGCTAATAAAACCTGGACGATGCAACTGATTGGATCAAGAGATAAAATTGATTTTGAAGCACTCAAGCCCTACGGTAAAGTTGTCGAACTCAGTCTGAAAGATATCTTTGGCTATGAAGTCGAAAAGGAAATAAAACCCTGATTAGCTAAGAAGTTAAAATAGGTAAATAACACTTTGTGTGATCCACGAAATCAAACATGATTTGCTTAGGCAATTCGTTTACCTTTGGCACAAAGTTGCCCTACCTTGCCTATAGCTCCTATCCGGTTATTAAAAAACGCATACGGCGGACTATCTGTTCATGTCTGGTTGCTGAGCTTGGTGACATTCATCAATCGCAGCGGGACGATGGTGATCCCTTTTCTGACCGTTTACCTCACGGTGGAAAAACATTTTACGTTTGAGCAGGCCGGTCTCATCATGAGCACGTTTGGTGTCGGCAGTTTGTTGGGTTCATGGCTGGGGGGATGGCTTACCGATCGTATTGGATTTTATAATGTCCAGGTTTGGACCATGGCGATTAGTGGTTTTTTATTTTTTGGTCTTGGTCAACTGGATTCCTTTTGGGCATTTTGTGTAGGTGTATTTGTTTTAAGTACCGTTGGTGATGCCTTTCGGCCAGCTAATATGACTGCCGTAAGCGTTTATAGCAAGCCCGAAAATTTGACCCGTTCGCTGAGTCTGGTGCGTATGGCGATCAATTTGGGTTGGAGTATCGGTCCGGCGCTGGGTGGTTTTTTTGCTGCCAGTGTAGGTTATAAGTGGCTTTTTATTGCCGACGGAGCTACCTGTATTTTGGCCGCCATCATGTTGCGTATCTTCCTTTCACCCCGCAAATCAAGCCACAAGGAGAGCGCTAAAGTTGAGTCCATTGATGTCATCCATCGGCCGCCTTATAAGGATCCGCCATTTATGGTCTTTATACTGATGATTACACTCGTCGCCATTTGTTTTATGCAGTTTCTTTATACTCTCCCGGTATATTTTAAAACAGAGTTGGGGTTGAGTGAATTTCAGATAGGATTGCTGCTTGCTTTAAACGGCCTGATCATCGGACTAACAGAAGTGACCCTCGTTTATGTTCTGGAAAATCGATTCCCCAAGCTTGTTTTATGCGCACTCGGTGCCTTCATTATCAGCCTTGCTTATCTGAGCCTGAATCTCGATCCGCATGCTGCTATACTTTCCGTCGTTTGCATGGGTTTATTGACAATTGGTGAAATGTTTAATTTTCCCTTTGCGAATAGCTTTGCGTTGACGCGATCTACCTCGAAGACAAAAGGCCAGTACATGTCCTTTTATACGATGGCTTTTGCCGCGGCAAGTATTGTCTCACCTACAATGGGCCTCTATCTGGCCGAACATTGGGGTTTCCAATTATTATGGTATTTCATGGGCGGATTGGCCCTTGTTGCCACATTTGGCATTCTTTGGGTCGGGAAGTTGGATAAGGCGGTTGAGGAGGGGAAGAGTTGAGGAGGGTTCAGGGGGTAATTTCGGAATAATCGGGGAATCTGGAATCTGGGGCGAGAACGCCATACTTCGCTATCCGTTTACCATCATTTTTCTAATTCAGCACCAAGGGCTGTCCAAACGGGATCATCGGCTGGAAGTGGGGCTGTAAACGATAACATTTCACCACTTACTGGGTGTTTAAACGATAGTTTCCAAGCGTGTAAATGAATGCTACGGTCCTTATTTCCACGCCGTGCGCCATACTTTACATCCCCTTTGATGGGACATCCAATGGCCGCAAGTTGTGCACGAATCTGATGAAAACGACCACCCTCTGTTTTGATTTCCAGTAGATGGTATCTGTCGCTGCTAGCCAGGCAACGATAGTTCAGGACCGCGGTCCGGTCTGCAGGATGGGTACCGTCAGTTAGGATTGCTTTATTTTGTTGCTCCATGGATCGGATATGATGTTCCAGCCGACCTTCCGGGGGATTTGGTTTCTCAGCAGTTACCGCCAGATATATTTTTTCAATTTCCTGCTCCTGAAACGCCCTGGAGAGTGACGCGGCGGCCGATTTGGTACGAGCCAATATGACCAATCCGCTTACCGGGCGATCCAGCCGATGCACTGGGAAAAAAGTGCGATGACCATAGATCTCCATGAGATCCAATAGGGATTTGTCCCCTGTTTTGTCGGCCTGTACAGGCATGCCCGCAGGTTTAATGCAAATCCAGAAGGCATTAGTTTTGTATAAGATGAGGTTGCTGAGCGTTTCGCTCAGCCCGGGTTCACTTGTCGATTTCTTCATAGTCAGTATAGTCGTCCCGTTTTATCCTTGAAGGGTTTTTTGGATCCCTTGGTGGTAAAGTCGATTTCTGCGCATAGTACAACCGATAGGCAATATAACCCAACAAGGCAAGGACC
Organism: Saprospiraceae bacterium; assembly: GCA_017985675.1. Taxonomy (GTDB): domain Bacteria; phylum Bacteroidota; class Bacteroidia; order Chitinophagales; family Saprospiraceae; genus JAGNXB01. The sequence goes on from JAGNXB010000010.1 coordinate 24,138, forward strand.
AGAATTTTGAACATTGTGCCAACGTTTGCTCAAAAGTAGGCATATCCCCTGTATTGCAGCTTGAAGGCATGACAGCTACAGTATTTTGCGTACTTTAGCGCTCTTGTTGTCTTCAAAATCTATGCTGACCGATGACCTTTAAACGTTGGAACAATCTGGCCGGCTGGCTGGTATTTGCCGTAGCCTTTACCGTCTACTATCTCTCCGCCGAGCGTACCGGCAGTCTCTGGGACTGTGGCGAATTTATCCTAGGTGCCTACAAATTGCAGGTTGTGCACCCACCAGGAGCCCCTATCTTCTTGCTGATAGGCCGTCTTTTCACCCTAGTGGCAGAAATAGTTAGCGACAATCCGGAAGATATTGCCTTCTCTGTTAACCTGATGTCGGGTATTTGTAGTGCCTTTGTGGCCACTTTTGTGTGCTGGATCACGATGATCCTTGGCAAGATATCACTGGTAGGACGCACCGATGAACCGAATAAAGCACAGGAAATTGCACTTTTTTTTGCTGGCCTGAGTGCTGGTTTGGCTACTGCCTTTGCTACATCAATATGGTTTTCTGCCGTCGAAGGTGAAGTATATGCGATGTCCACCTGCTTTACAGCAATGGTTTTTTGGGCAGGGGTAAAATGGTACTACCTGCCGGATAAACTCGAAAGTGATCGCTGGTTGATTTTTGCTTTTTTTGCAGCCGCACTCTCCGTGGGTGTACACTTACTTAGCTTGTTGACTTTCCCCGCAATTGCGTTGCTCTATTATTATAAAAAGGTAGCCAACCCCAACAAACGCGGCTCATGGATTGCTGTGGCCGGTGGTTTTATCTTCATTGGCATCATGCTCGGATTCATCATTCCGGGCATACCAAGCCTATGGTCAAAGTTTGAGTTGATTATGGTCAACGGAATGGGCCTGCCTTTCCACACTGGTCTAATTCCTTTGGTTATTCTCATTGCCGCAATCCTTTATTTCGGGCTACACCATGCCCATCGCACCGGTAATGCCCAATTGCAGCAGATAATTCTGGCCTTAGGCCTTATTGTTGTTGGATATTCAACGATTGGAATGGTCGTTGTTCGTGCCAAGGCCAATACACCAATCAACATGAATGCACCGGACGATGCAATGCGCCTCGTGCCTTACCTCAACCGTGAACAATATGGCGAACGTCCCTTGGTTCGCGGTCCCCACTTTGATGCCAAACTAACTGGCACCAAGACCGAAGACCGATATGGCAGGGTGGGTGATCATTATGAAGTGGTGGATCAAAAAGTGTCCTACGAATACCGGGACAGCGACAAAATGTTATTCCCACGAATGACAGATACTGGTGGTAGCCGCCCCGAACTTTACCGGCAATGGCTGGGTGATAAAAAGGGTGTGCCCACCTTCGCCGATAACATCAGTTTCTTTTTGAATTATCAGATTAGCTGGATGTATGTCCGTTATTTCATGTGGAATTTTGTAGGTCGTCAGAATGGCGAACAAGGCATATTCTCATGGGATAAACGTTCCGGCCACTGGCTGAGTGGCATTCCTTTCATTGATAACGCCCGACTGGTCAACCAATCTGAACTGCCCGCAGTTGCCAAAGAAAATCAGGCGCGGAATACCTATTTTTTCCTGCCCCTGATATTTGGACTCCTGGGCCTCTTTTTCCATTTCAGAAGGTCACCCAAGGAGTTCAACGCCGTTTTGGTGCTCTTTTTAGTCACCGGGCTGGGCATTATTCTGTATTCCAACCAGCCACCTCGCGAACCTCGCGAGCGGGATTATGTGTTAGCGGGCTCAATGTTCACCTTCGCCATTTGGATAGGCTTGGGGGTCTTGGCGCTATTTCGTTTGTTTATTGACAAAGTCCGGATAGGCCACATGCCCGCAGCAGTAATTGCCGGTTTGCTGGTGCTGATCGCACCAATTATCATGGGCTTCCAGAATTTTGATGATCACAGTCGCCGCCATCATAAAGCTTCAAGGGATTATGCTGCCAATTTCCTGAATTCCTGCGAACCGAATGCCATCATATTTACCTATGGTGACAATGATACATACCCACTCTGGTATGCCCAGGAAGTAGAGGGAATACGCCGGGACGTCCGTGTTGCAAACCTCAGCTTGATAGCTGTAGATTGGTATATCAGCAACCTGCGTCGCAAAATCAATGACTCGGCCCCAATAAAAATGACCATTCCCGAAGAGGCCCTACGTGGAATGAAGCGGGTTCAACTGCCGATACCTGAACAAGCCGACACCCGTGAAATGGAAGCAGGTGAAGCACTACAATTTATTGCCGAGGATCATCCGTTCCCCATCGGTGGCGGTCGCAATCTTGATTCCTACGTTCCTGCCCGTAATCTCTTTATCAACCTGGATATTGAAAAAATGCGGGCTAATGGGGCACTTGGCGCTTCTGATACCGGGCAAATTCTGACCCGATTGCCGATCAAGCTACAGGGCAACAGTATTATCAAGGATGAGCTGGCTGTACTCGATATCATCGCTTCAAATATCCACGATCGCCCGATCTACTTTGCAGTTACTTGTCAACCAGATAAATTATTGGGACTTGAGCCTTTCATGTCTTTGGAAGGATTGGCTCTTCGGATCACTCCGGTACCCAGTCAAAGCGACCAGGGTTTTGGTATAATTGGTGCCGGACGGGTAGACTCCGACAAACTTTTGGAGAATGTCAAAAACAAATGGCGCTGGGGCAACCTGGACAAAATGCGCTTGTTTGTGGATGAAAGTTATATGCCCAGCATCCAGTCTCAAAAGTATGTGATCCTACGTGCCGCACGCGATTTCACTCGTCGTGGCGAAAAGGCAAAAGCAGTGGAAATTATGGATCTGTACTTCAATGCCTTCCCACACATGAACTTCCCTTACGACTATAGCATCGTACCCCTCATCATGGCCTATGTGCAAGCAGACGCCTATGATAAAGCCAAGCCGCATCTTGAGATTCTTGCTGACCAGACGTTTGACTGGCTTAAATTTTACTACTCGCTGAGTGTCAAAGAATTGGAAAGTGGCTATTCACAAGATTTTGCGATGACCGATCGGACCAGGGAAGATCTTATTACGATTGCCAAAGAAGCAAAAGACACTGCTTTTGCCGATGAACTCACCAAACGCTTTGCGCCTTATGCCAAAAACCCTGCACAATGATCATTGCCATAGGTAACGACCACGCAGGCACAACATATAAATTGTCTCTTGTCAATATGTTGACTAAGGCAGGCCATACAGTACTGAATCAAGGAACGGATGGGCAAGAATCGGTTGATTATCCGGATTTCGCACATCAAGTAGCTACATTGGTTACAGAAGGCAAAGCAGAGCTGGGAATAGTCATCTGCGGTAGTGGCAACGGCGTGGCTATGGTCGCAAACAAACACCCGAGAGTCCGTGCAGCACTAGCATGGACGGAGGAGATTGCCGCTCTGGCGCGTGAGCACAACAATGCAAATGTGCTGGCCATCCCAGCCCGGTATGTTTCATTACGCAAAGCCAGGGCCATGGCGAACATATTCATTTCCACCTCTTTTGCTGGCGGTCGTCATGGTCGTCGCGTCGATAAAATACCTTGTTAAAGTATGATTAGAACAGCCCTGGTTTTATTTTTCGCTAGTAATCTGTGGTCAAATGCGGTTAACGCCCAAATTGGATCCAGATATAACGTCGAAGATTTTGCGGCAACAATAACTGTGCAGGACCTGCAAATGTATCTAAGTGTCCTTGCCAGTGATGCGTTGGAAGGCCGCGAAACAGGTACGCCGGGTAATGATGAAGCTGCTCGATTTATCGCTGCGCAACTATCCGGTTTTGGCATTCCACCACTGACTCCGGAAGGTTCATACTTCCAGGATGTCACTTTTACTCGTACTGAATGGAAGGATATATCCTTAAAAATAGGCGACACCACCTATCTGCACATGAAGGATTTCATCTGTATGAAATCCATGCGCAATGAACATCCTGTTACAATTGGAGAAGAAATGGTGTTCCTGGGTTATGGCATCGATGATCCGGCATATAGTGACTACACTGTTAATGTAAAGGGTAAGGCGATTTTGATCTACGATGGGGAACCTGTTTCAAAGCGGGGAAAATATCGCCTGACCAGCTCAAAGATCCCCAGTGAATGGAGTGGCAATTGGCTTAAAAAAATACGCATCGCCCGTGAAAAAGGCGCAACAGCAGTTTTTGTCATCTCGTCTGATTTTCAACGATTGGCCGGGCAGATTCGCCGTTTTTCTATTGGTCCGAGTATTACATTGGGCGATCCAGACACAGCGACCTGGCCAGCCGTAGCGATTGTGAGCAGCGACGTAGCCCGTCACATTATTCAAACAAAATATGACCAGGTTATTTCCGCACGTGATCGGATCAATAAGGGTAAAAAGGCCAATCCTGTACCATTATATGCTCCATTTACCTTAATTGCTGAGCTCAATGAAAAGGTTACTACTGGCTATAATGTGCTTGGTTACATCGAAGGCAGTGATCCACTGCTAAGGGATGAGCTGATCGTAATGTCGGCTCATTTTGATCATTTGGGCAAACGGGGCGATGATATCTATAATGGAGCAGATGATAATGGCTCGGGTACGAGCACTTTGCTGGATGTAACGCAAGCTTTTATGCTGGCAAAAAATAAAGGTATGGGCCCCCGTCGCAGTGTACTGGCTCTTTTTGTAACGGGTGAAGAGAAGGGCCTTTTGGGTTCAAAATTTTATGTCGAAAATCCTGTGTTTCCTCTCGACCAGACAGTAGCTAATGTGAATATGGATATGGTCGGAAGGGTGGATAAAAAATATGGCAACGATCCGGATTACATTTATGTCATTGGTTCAGATAAATTAAGTCAGGATTTGCATGAAATAAACGAATCAATAAATGCACGATATACCAAACTGAAGTTGGACTATACGTACAATGATGAAAAGGATCCAAACCGATATTATTACCGTTCGGATCATTATAATTTTGTTGAACAGGGCATACCGGCCATCTTTTATTTCAGCGGTACGCATGAAGACTACCATCGCCCATCAGATACTATAGACAAAATCAACTTTGAGCGGATGGCAAAAGTGGGGCGGTTGATTTTCCATACCACCTGGGAGTTGGCAAATCGGGATGCACGGATCCGCCTTAATGCCGTCAAAGGTTAGTTGCTGCTTACTGGAAAATGGCCAATGCTGATCCAGTTCGTATTTTGACTTGCTCGGCTACCCATTTTAATGGTTCTGGATTTTTGTCTCCGGTAAGGGTATCTGCCTGAAAAAACGCTTCATATAAGGTCCAGTGTGGTTGCAAGCGTTCGTGGAGCTGGGCGAAACGATTAGACGCATCCTCATGCATGTTCATAAGCGTCATCCGCCAGGCATAATAGGCTTCATCGTGCCAACGGGTCAAATCAAGAACTACTTCATCGACTACATATTGAGCAATGAAATCAGCCGCCAGGATGCCATGGTGCTGTTGATGACGTTCATACGCCAAGAGTTCCTCCTTGTATTTAAAAGTATCATGACAAATGGCCACAAGCCGTAGTCTTTCCCTGTCCTTCGAAGACAAATCCATAGCTTGTAAGTTGTCAAGCACCTCCGCAACATGTAATAACACCATACCTTCGGGATGGCCTCTTCGAGGCACACCCCAGTGCAAACCCTCCTTAAATTCTAAAGTGGACAATAACTCCAATTCAAGTGGTGTTTCCGGTTGAAGAAGATGCATTTCGGGAGGGATGACCATTGCTGTTAATTTCCTGTTAAAATAAACGGATACAATCTGAAAGTAGTGCCCTTAGCGTTGAATAAATTATCTATTTGTGTCGTAAAAACGCTCATTTATGAAGGAATTTCGACAATTATTTCCTTTTATTCTTGCTGGTTTTGCCGGAGGTGTATTAACACTTGGTGGGTATTTTATTGTTCAACAAAATACACCTCCTTCCGACATTAAACCCGCACAATTCGTAAACGTTGCGGGTAGTCCAAACGCTGCAACCAATGAATTTGTCCTGGCTGCTGCTGCGGCTATGCCTGTGGTCGTCCATATAAAGGCCTCTGAATCAGATCAGCTAGCACGCAAAAGGCATCAGCAGGATCGGGCAAGAAACCCGTGGGGGACTTTTGAAGATGATTTTTTCTTTGGTTTCCGTGGCCAGGGGCCTTATATCCAACGCAAGGAAGGCAGTGGTTCGGGGGTCATCTATTCTAAAGATGGCTACATAGTTACCAACAACCATGTAATTGAATTTGCAGATCAGGTTGAAGTTACGACATACGACAATCGAAAATTCACTGCCCAGATAATTGGGACCGACCCCAAAACGGACATGGCCGTGTTAAAAATTGATGCAACCGGACTACCTACCCTCCCTCTCTCAGACTCTGATGCAGCCCGGGTAGGCGAATGGGTACTGGCTGTCGGCAATCCTTTTGATCTCACGTCTACTGTCACCGCCGGTATCATTAGCGCCAAAGGCCGCAATATTGATATCATCAAAACCAAGGACGCTATAGAGGCCTTTATCCAAACCGATGCTGCTGTCAATCCCGGTAATAGTGGTGGCGCATTGGTCGATACCGAGGGCCGTCTGTTAGGTATTAATACCGCCATTGCAACCCCCACAGGATTTTATAGTGGCTACTCCTTTGCCATTCCCATTAATATGGTCCGCCGGATCGTGGATGATATCATTGATCACGGCTATTATCAGCGCGGCAAAATGGGCCTGACTGTCGTGGAATTGGATGGCGAACTGGCAAAAGAATTAAATCTTGTCATTACTCAGGGTTTAGTGGTGGATCAATTGGAAGAAGGTGGCGCTGCGGCGCTTGCCGGACTTAAATCACTCGATGTAATCGTAGAAGCCAATGGCAAACCGGTACGTACTTTTTCTGATCTCCAGGAGCAGGCGAGTCAGGCTCGGTCAGGTGATTTTATTGTCTTAAATGTGTATCGAAAAGGAAAATATATGCGGCTGAATATCAGTCTGCGCTAAAAAAAACAACACGGTTTGGTTGTTAAAGTTGGTTTTTCGTTTTGTGGTCCCCGTCGTGGTTGACGGGGATTTTTGTTCTCCGCTACAAACAAACACAGGACCACTCTTCACTCAAATCAGCCTCGACGTTGAAGGTAAGGTAGAACTAATTAAAAACAGGAATAGGTGATACCTTAAAACCCTGTTTTTGCAAAAGCCGAATCACACCCTCCTCTCCGGCCAAATGCCCTGCTCCAACAGCAAAAAATACGCGTTCATTTGTCATCATGGCCTGCATGATTGGGATCCAACGACGATTACGACCATAGAGCAGCGATTCCATCATGCCTGCATCCATATCCTTTTGTTCGTCCATGATTGCTTGTAGTGCTGTAATATTTTCCTGTTTGTAGAACCTTACCAGGTCATCCATTTGCAAAGTGCTGTCAGTGCTTTCACGCAATTGTCCGACAAGCATGTTCGCCTGATCTTCCAGTGGCACGGCATCAAATGCGGCGAGTTGCTCTTCGATAGACTCCAGTCCACTGTGTTTGATGTCGTTCTTTTTCGCCAGGTCATACAGTGTCATATCGTAAGACTCCACACCACCTCCACCAGGAGCCATAGAAGGATCTATCAATGCGGATAGGAATAGTGGCTTAATCCCTTCCATCAGGAAGCCAGGCAAGCCCATGGTTTGGAGACGCTCCATCACCAGAAGATAATCGGCTTCTACCAGCAGATCACGCAACTTAATGCCATCGGGCATCATCATTTTGGGGAGCAGGCTCAACTGGGTCATGGGATTGGTTGCCTCATCCATATTCAGCTCCAGGACCAGACGGTCAGCTTTTGAAAGGCGGGCCAATAATCGGTCGGGGAGTTCGAAAGAATCTTCTGAAATCAGATGGATGGTTCCAAAAAGCCAGGACGATTCAGCTATACCCGGGCCACTTATTTCCCAAAGCAGGGCATTGGCCAGCGTGTCTTTTGTTTGTTGCGCTACTAGGGGCAGCACCAGGAAAAGCACGAACAGTGCGCTAAGAAAATGTCGTCTCATAGATGGATAACGATTTGTGCCGACTCTGGTTGTGTGGGAATCAGGAATGGCTAAGCCTCCTTTTCCATTTTGGCTAAATATTCTGCTACGATCCGGCTGATCACTTCACGCATATACAGGTTTTCCTGCTTGGCAATTTCCTTCAGTTTTTCAACCTTTCTTTCGTCAAAAAAAAAGGTCACCCGTTTGGATTTGCCCGCATTGATTTCCATCTGACTGGTTTCCAGTGTAGAGCGAATCAGCGCATCAATACCTGCATGACCCTCCTTATGTTCGGGAGGCCGATGATCCTGAGGTTGTTCGCGAGCCAGTTCTTCTCTGATACTTTCGTTCAAGACATCCTGAAGGAAAGCGTCGAGATCCAGTGCAAATGTTTTTGAAGTTGATTTTTTAACTGCGGGATCCGGAAGGAGATCACTCGTTTCGTCCGGTGATGCCAGCGATTGTTTGCGCTGTTTTTCTGTAGCAGTTCCTTTGCGTTTGGGTCGGGCAATCGTCTCCAGCTTTTCCTCCCTGTGAGAAGAAGAAAAGAGACTTTCTAGACCGTCGCTGAAGGATTTTTTACTCACTGGGCAGCATGGGCGTTTTCGGGAAGTGATTTCAATGTAGCCGTTCGGGCAAGTATTTCTTTGCAGAGATTGAGGTAATCTTCTGCACCAGGGCTTTTCGGGCTGTAGGAGAAGATATCCATACGTTGTGCTGGTGCTTCTGCCAGGGCAACATTATCCCGGATGTACGTCTTAAATACTTTTTCCCCAAAATACTTCAGGATGGTCTCAACTACATCCCGGTTCAATACTTTGCGTGCATCGTACATCGTAGGCAATACACCACCTATTTCGATATCCTTATTTAGCCGGAACTTCACCTTGTCAATGACTTGCTTGATCTTGGCAAGGCCCTGTAGGGCGAGAAATTCTGTTTGCAACGGAATATAGACAATCCGACTACATGTCAGCGCATTCAACGTCAGCAGGCCTAAAGAAGGCGGACAATCGATAATGATAAAATCGTATTTGTCCAGTACAGGTTCGAAAAGTTCCTTCAGGATGTATTCCCTTCCGGCTTCGTTGATCATTTCCATTTCAGCACCGGAGAGATCCAGGGAGGAAGTGATCACATCCATCCCTTCTTTTACGGTATAGGGCGCCAATTCTGCCTCTCCTTTGATATTTTCGTAGATGGTCGCCTTCTGGCGGGAGATACCCAGTGAAAGCGTCAGGTTGGCTTGAGGGTCCAGATCGACGAGGAGGACTTTTTTGCCCAGTTCGACCAGACCGGCTCCTATATTGATGGCTGATGTGGTTTTGCCGACCCCGCCTTTGTGGTTGAGGAGGGAGATAATCATACCCATTGGTGTTTGGATTAATATGTTCTGGGTCAAAAGTAGGAAATCTGGACCAGATGACACCTTTTTTGCATATGTCTCTTTGCTTTTAGTTGGAAGTAACCTGGTTATCAGGCTGTCTGGGTAAAAAGAATTTTTATTCAGTTTTAGGTAACAAATGCCCTTTCTGACAAATGCATTATCAGAAAAGGGGATTTGTCCGTTGAAGGCACGAGATGAAAATTAATATAGTTGAGTTCAAACGACCATGTTAGAATTCAAAGGCTACATTAACTTGGTGCTTGAAACAAATCATTCCTTTTTATCAAAGAGACTTAATCAAATTAATTTAATAACAACACCTATTCAATCACACTAAATCTAACCTTATGCGTTTTTCAATGACATTATCAGCTACCAGCATCATGGCTTTCTTCCTTCTTTTCATAATTCATGCCCCTGTCCTGGCACAAAAAGCCAAATCGCCTAAATCGATCATTGACGGCATGAATATTCTAAAAAGTAAGGAGATGCTGGAAATCACTTATTGTGATGTTATCCTTCCCCGTGTAAGTGCAAAGCTACAGGAGGAGGCCAATAAAACATGCCAGACACAAGAGTCCTGTGTGTTGTGCAGGGAACGTCAGTCAAATCAGCGGCTTTATGCATCAATGTATATCCAACCCGACCCTGAAGTATGTAAGTCTGTATACGTAGGCAATACCACTACAGAACCAACAAGCGACAACGCAAGGGACATTCAGCCTGTAGGTTCAGGAGAACCCTTCCAGGCTGAGGTAAAACAATCTTCTTGCAGAGACGGAAGCACCAATCTGGAAGTAGCCATCATAGGCAATGTTTTAACTTGTGGGTCAAAGACCTCCACATATAATTTCCTTTGGTCCGTAGACGGCAATAAAGCAGGTCATGAGCGTCTGATTAACTGTGTCTGCGGTAATGAAGCCACTGTGCGGATTACGGATGGATCAACAGGCCGATCAGTAACTAAAAAGATCTCCCTGCAGCCGTGTATTAAGAAATAGGATTGTTTCCTGTTTCCAGCATGGGTAAGTTAAGGCATCGAGTGATTTATTTTTCGCATTCAGCCATTTCAAGCAATTGAACGTGGGGTTGATCTGTAAATAATTTATCTTGGGTGGTGAAAAAAATGAAAATCTTCAAATGGTAAAAGTATTTCATCACTTGTTGGTCTTCATTATTCTTCTTTGGGCAGGATTAAATCCATTCATGCTCAATGCCCAGGTAAAACCCCTCAGCAAAAGTAGCTCGACTTATGCCGTCGTCATCGGCATCTCCGACTATCAGGATGCAGCTATCCCCGACCTGCGATTTGCGCATAAGGACGCGGAGGCTTTTGCCAATTATTTACGTTCCCCTGCCGGTGGCTCACTAAATGAAGATCATCTCAAAGTCTTGACTAACGACCAAGCTACTGCAGGCCGTATTGCGGAGGCATTAGATGCCCTGGTCGAACAGGTTATGGAGGGCGATCAGGTCATCATCTATTTTAGCGGGCATGGCGATGTGGAGCGTAAGACCGTTTCCCAGCCTGGCTTTCTACTCGCCTGGGATGCACCCTCTCGCGTGTATATGGGCGGGGGTACTTACTCGCTGGCATTTTTACAGGAGATCGTGACCACTCTGAGTACGCAGAATATGGCGAAGGTCACCGTCATCACTGACGCCTGCCATGCAGGCAAACTTTCCGGCAGTCAGATCGGTGGTGCACAACTCACCTCTGCCAACCTGGCCAAACAATTTGCCAATGAGATTAAAATTCTTTCTTGTCAGCCTAATGAATTTTCGCTTGAAGGTGAGCAGTGGGGTGGCGGCCGTGGATGTTTCAGCTACCATCTGATTGAGGGACTTTATGGGCTTGCAGATCGCAATGAGGATGATATTGTGACCGTTGGCGAATTGGATAGATATCTTGAAGACAATGTGACGGGGGAAGCTGCTCCACAGAGTCAAGTGCCTATGCTTTTGGGCAACAAAACCGAGCCTGTGGCATCGGTGAGCGTTGAGATTTTGGCCGAACTGAAAAAAGCCAAGTCCGAATACATGCCTGTTTTTGCATCTATTGATGGACGCGGTTTTGAGGACAATATTTTAGCAAAACTCGATTCCAATAATGTCAAAAAATATGTAGCGTTCAAAAAAGCGGTGGCAGAAAAACGATTTTTCCCTGACTCATCGGTCGTGAACTTACAACCATCAGCCGAAGAACTCTACCTCGCTCTCTCGACCGAACCGGGCCTTGTTCCACTCTTAGGAATTATGAAAAGGAATTACGCCGCTGCACTTCAGGATGACGCCCAACAGGCAATTAACAGGTATATGAAAGCGGAGGTGCATGAGCTTAGCCTCTCACCAAAAACAAAAACCACCCGATACCAGGACTTCCCCCGCCAATTAGCCCGCGCTGCTGAATTGGTGGGTCCCAACCATTACCTCTACCGAACCTTAAAGGCACGGCAGGCATATTTCGAAGGATTCCCTTTAATTCATGGGGGAGAATTTACACAAGACATGCTCAAAAAGGGAGGTGAAAAATTCCATGAAGCGCTGTTTTGGGAGCCTGACATGCCGCTTGCATTATTGGGCATGAGTTGGATCCATGGGTTTGGTTTGGCAGTGGCTGATTCTTCTGAATATTATGCACGGAGGGCGACACTAAATTCGCCTACTTGGATACTACCCTATGTGCGACTTTCGGAGGTTTATTCATCCATGTTACTTGATTTCGACAAGTCAAAGGAATACCTCGATCTTGCAGCTCAGATTGATTCCACCTCCCCACTTTACTGGGAGGCTGAGGGCGCCTATTATTATTATCAAAATAGTTTTACTGAGGCAGAAGTATTATTTAAAAAAATAATAACGACAGCTTCTACATCCAATTGCCTACCCTGTTCGCAAAACTTGTTGGTTCAAATTTACCTCCAACTCGGGCGATTGGATGAAGCAATGGACGTTGCTCAAAGAATGGTAGTTGCCGACTACACGAATTTTAATTCACACATCACATTGGGTACCGTATTTACAAAAATGGGTAGGTACAAAGAAGCGGAGCAGGAATTCAGGATAGCTTCTGACCTGTCATCCCTTAAATCCAATCCGGAAATTAATTTTACTTATTGGATGGCTTATATCTACCTCAATCAAAACGAAATAGAAAAAGCATTTAAATCATTTGAACAATCCATTATACTGGGCTACGACGATTATACCTGGATGCAGGTAGACCCGGATATGGCTCTTCTGCGTGAAAAGACTGAAACGTGGAAGGCACTCATGACGAAATACTTCCCTGATCAGGTAAAAGCTCAGGAATAAGGCTCGTCAATTTTATTATTTAATTTCTCCTATATTATTTGTCTTTATGTTTTAGGAAAGGTTTTTCATTTAATAAACACCTCATGAAAAATAACATTTGGATTTTTTCTATTGTCATTTTTATATTGGTGATATTATATTACCCGAGTTCACTCTGTGCCCAAATTAAGCCACTTGTCAAAACAACAGCAACCCACGCTGTGGTCATCGGCATCTCCGACTATCAAGATCCAGCAATACCCGACCTGCGATTTGCCCACAAGGATGCAGAGGCCTTTGCCAACTACATGCGTTCGCCGGCTGGAGGCTCACTGGATGGCGATCATCTCAAAGTCCTGACCAACGAACAGGCTACGGCAGGTCGTATCGCTGAGGCACTTGATGCACTCGTAGAACAGGTAAAAGATGGTGACCAGGTCATCATCTATTTTAGCGGGCATGGCGATGTGGAGCGAAAGACCGTTTCCCAGCCCGGATTCCTCCTTGCCTGGGATGCACCTTCGCGGGTGTATATGGGCGGGGGTACTTACTCGCTTTCCTTTTTACAGGAGATCGTGACCACCCTGAGTACGCAGAATATGGCTAAGGTCACCGTCATCACCGACGCCTGCCATGCCGGCAAACTCTCCGGCAGTCAGATCGGTGGCGCACAGCTCACCTCTGCCAATCTGGCCCGGCAATATGCCAATGAGGTAAAGATCCTTTCTTGCCAGCCCAATGAATTTTCACTCGAAGGCGAACAATGGGGCGGCGGTCGTGGCAACTTCAGTTACCACCTCATAGAGGCCTTATATGGACTGGCCGACCGCAATGCAGACGATATCGTCTCTGTCGGTGAACTAGACCGATACCTTGAAGACAACGTAACGGGTGAAGCCGCTCCCCAAAGCCAGGTGCCGATTCTGCTGGGAAATAAAACGGAGCGTCTGGTGACGGTAGATCGTGAATTACTGGCCAGTTTAAAAAAGAACAAGTCCGGACAGATGGCTGTCTTTGCAGCAACGGAAAGCAGGGGCTTCGAGGACGAGGTACTGGCGAAGGCGGATACCAGCATCCGGGAGATCTATCGGGCGTTCAAGCTGGCGGTACAGGAGAAGCGGTTTTTCTTACCGCTTGAAAACTCGGCGGATGAATATTTTACCCAACTCAGCAGTGTAGATGTGCTGTCACCTCTCCTTGGCATCATGAAACGTAACTATGCCGCCGCCCTGCAGGACAACGCCCAGCAGACCCTCAACGAATGGCTGAAAACCAGCCAGGATGCTTCCCTGGAAGCCGTTGTTACAAATCGCCTTCCACAAAAAGTGTTTACAGAACAAGTCAGGACCTACCCGCGGTGCCTCGATCGGGCGGCGGAACTATTGACGAGCAAGCACTATATGTACGCCGCGTTGATGGCGAGGAAGTATTTTTTCGAGGGCTATATTGTGGCGAATTCCAACAAGCATCTCAATACGGAACTCGGTGGGCAGGCATTAGCCCTGTTCCGACATTCGCTCGAATGGCAGGCTGACCAGCCGCAGGTATATTGGCAGATGAGCCAGGTGTTCGGCTTCAACTTCTTGCAGCCCGATTCACTGGAGCATTATGCACGCCGGGCCATGGAGGTTTACCCAAACTGGAATAGGCCCTGCTTAGATGCCGCATTTTGGCTTTCCCACAAATACAAGCAACATAACCGGGCAAAACCGTTTTTGGAGATGGCAAGCCGTATTGATTCCAATTCATTGGAGTTCCAGCTAGTGTGGGCTGTTTTCAATCATGGAATAAAAAACTACACCGAAGCCGAGCAGCAATTTAAAAAGGTCATTGAACTGGACTCGACAGATAAGGATTCCTGGAACAATCTTGGGTATTTGTACAACGAAATCCGCCGCTACCCCGAGGCGGAGTTGAACTTTAAAAAAGCCATTGCGCTAGATTCGACGTATTGCACTGCTTGGAATAACCTCGGGCTTTTGTACCTAAACACCCGCCGCTACCCCGATTCGGAGTTGGCTTTCAAAAAAAGTGTTGCGCTAGATTCGACTAATTCCGTAACCTGGAACGAACTTGGTTATGGTTATCTCCAAACCCGCCGTTACGCCGAAGCAGAGTTGGTTTCAAAAAAAGCACTTGCCTTGGATTCGACCCGAATAGCTCCTTGGAACATCCTTGGTCTTGTGTACCTCTACACCAGCCGCTATACCGAATCGGAGTTGGTTTTGAAAAGAGCCATTTCAATGGATTCGACCAAAACAGTTACTTGGAACAACCTCGGACTTGTGTACCTTAATACCCTCCGCTTCGGCGAAGCGGAGTTTGCTTTTCAAAAAGCCACTGCGCTGAATTCGACAAATGCCAACCCACGCAAACACCTCGGCATGGTCTATTTCAAAACCAACCGCCCCGAGGAAGCCCGGCAAAACTTCCTTAAAGCGATTGCGCTCGATCCAAGCTATGCCCCTCCATTGCTCGGCATGGCTTACCTCCTCGCTTCGGAAGGAAAAACGGAGGAGGCCGTCGGCTACGTAGCGCAGGCCATCGGTAAGGGTGCCACCCCGGAGCAACTGGAAAAGGACGAAGACCTCGCCCCACTGCGGGCGCAAAAGGAGCCGTGGGAGGCATTGATGAAAAAGTATTTTCCAGATCATTAAACGAATTAATATATCGCATAAAGCAAAGAAGAATTGGAACAAATTCAATTAAGATATAGATCGTTGAATTTAAATATCTTAGAGTTCGATATTCAAAAGTCATGGTAAGAGGGATATTCCATTGCCTCATGATTAGTATGTTTTTATGGGTGGTATGCCATCCAGTCATTTCCTTTGCCCAAATCAAACCGCTTACCAAAGTTGGTATAACGCGAGCTGTTGTCGTAGGTGTTTCAGATTACCAGGATGATGGTATTGGTGACCTTCAATTTGCCCATAGAGATGCTGCTGCGTTTGAAGCCTATTTGCGGTCACCTGCTGGAGGCGCTTTAACAGATGAACACCTGTTTGTACTCATTAACGAAGCGGCAACACGTGCGCAGTTTGGTCGTGCTTTGGAATGGCTACTATCTGAAAGTCAAGCTGGCGATCAAGCCATCATCTATTTTAGCGGGCACGGTGATGTATCAGCCACCTTCTCCGAACCGGGCTTTTTGCTTTTATGGGATGCTATACCTCAAGTCAGATGGGACGGAGGTACTATGTCTCTTTTCGACGTAAAGGAAAAAATTATTACAATGTCTCTACAAAATGATGTGAAAACCATCCTTATTATCGATGCTTGTAAGAGCGGAAAAATCAAATATAGCGACCCGACACTCAGCGGCAAACAAAAAGAAATACAAAACAAAAATGAAATAACCCTCTTTTCCTGCCAGCCATCTGAATTGAGTCACGAGGGGCTTCATTGGGGTGATGGTCGGGGTGTATTCAGCTATTACCTTGTAGAAGGTCTATATGGCAAAGCGGACATCAATACTGATGGTGTGGTAAACGTAAATGAAATTCGTAACTATGTCAAAACAAATGTCGCTGCTCAGATCCATCCCAAACAACAAACACCTGAAGTTGTGGGCATTGATGAATTTCCAATTGCTCATGTTGATAACAATCCATTAGCCTCAAACAAGCCACAACATTCAAGTACATTAGAGACGTTTTATCCTGCATCACCACGTGGGTTCAAAGAAGACCGGATGATGGCGAAGTTAGATACAAACGAACGAAACATCTACCGTGCCTATCAGGAAGCCCTCAAAACAAAACGATTTTTTGAACCCGCCGATGACTGCGCAGATTTTTACTTCGAGCAACTTATAACAAATGAACACCTGGCCGAGTGGCACAATCATCTGCGCTACGACTATGCTGCAGAGTTGCAGGATGATGCGCAACAGATTATCAATAAAATTTTAAAAGTAAACATTGCAGAATTAAATAAATCAACTGTTAGCCGATTAATTTCTTATAAGCCCCAACTTCGTAATATATCACGAGCTGTAGAACTATTAGGTGAACGTCATTACTATTACAATAATCTAATGTCACGATATCATTTATTTACCGGGATTATTTACTATTTAGAAAATCGACATCTCAAAACAGTGGAGAATGGGGAAGCGGTACTCCAACATTATCATAAAGCTGATAGCTATTATCCTAATAATCCTTTAACTTATTTTTATATATCAGAGTGTTATGCTACTCAATTTAAAAACCAAGATTCTGTAGTTCATTATTTAACTAAAGCAATAGAACGCGACCCTGATTGGGTACTACCCTATGCGTACATTGGGCATTACTTATCGCGATATTTTGAACAACCTAAAATCGCCAGAGAATATTTGGACCAAGGCATTAAGGTTGATCCCGACAACCTGTTTCTTCTTAAAAGTATAGGTAGCTGGCATTACTACCAAAAACAATTTAACGATGCAATATCATACTATAAAATAGTCATTACTCGCGATTCTTTTGATTATACGACTTGGGTCAATCTGGCAGCTTGTTATATGAATATAAATAATTACAAACTGGCTGAACATGCCTACCAACAATCCATAGCTATTGAACCCAATCAACCGAAAGCTTTCTACCATCTTGGCTTTTTATATTATAATGACAATCGGCTCACAGATGCTGAAATTACATATCAAAAAGGAATCACACTTGATCCAAAGGACACTAAACTTAAAGCCCGGCTTATCTTAGTCTATTTGGATCAGGAACGATTTGCTGAAGCAGAAGAGGCGTGTAACTACATTCATTCTGTGGATCCAGGGAACTACAGATACTGGTACTACAAGGCTTGCATCGCTGCCCTTCAAAAAAAAGAAAACGAAGCGCTGGACTTGATCGATAAAGCACTTCAAGCAGATCAAGAAGCTTTTGGCGCAATCCGTACGTCAAAGTATCTAGCTTCAATACGAGCCAATGTCAAATTTAAAAATCTTCAAAAAAAATATGCTGACAATTTAAAATAAAAGAAATGAAATTCAGAATCTTATTATTACTTTGTATTACTGCACTTTCTCTGTTGAATTGCAAAACAGACAATAGTCAACCCAATAAAGGTGCTGAAGAGGTAGCCTTTCAAGATCCAGAATATCAAATTAAATTTAAAATACCCAATGCCCCCATCGATTCATCCGTTTATTTCCAATTGAATAACGATGATTCACATAAATTTTACTTAAATGATGAAAGGTATGTAAATATTCACGTTGATTCGAAGGATATCATTCTATTGGTAGCGGGCACCATTAAAACTACGTTAACCGTTACAGTTGGTTTGAATGTCGTGCGACAATTGCATCTTTGGCTGACTGATCCAACATATATTTTTGATTGCAATGCATCCAAGGAGCTTAGAGGTATTGTTCATCCTGGACCAGATTATCCTATTTCTGGGGTAAGGGTCACAAATATGAGTACAACTGTGCATAGTTCCGTAAGGCCGAATCCAGCAGGCATTTATAAAATGTGTTTTAGTGGGCCTACCCTTCAATACAAATATGCACTGGACAATCATTCCAATAAAATTGAGATGCAACTATCTGTTCCATCTGATCCAGATATGCGCATAGACGTTTACCTGACAGATGATAACCCTGTGATTAATCCTAATATATAACTATTTCAACTGAAACATATTAAACAAATATCAAATATGAAATTACTGCGCAACTCCGTAATCTTCTTTATGGTACTTACACAATATCAATGCACATTTAATGTAAAAAGGGTTAAAACATATTCCCATATTACCATTAAAGTTAATCCGTCAAATAATATACAATTAAAGTGGAATGGTACTATTTTTAATAATGGATCCCGCGTTGAAATCTCCAATCCAAACTCATTACAGATAATTAGAAGTGGAAGTCTCATTGCTGAACTGTCAATAGATAAGGGTGCTAATGACATTAATGAGATAAACATTACAATAGGTAATCAAGGGTCTTGCACAGTCAAAAGATTACATGGCAACGTTTACAATTCAACCAATAATAATTCTCCCATTACTGGTAGACGAGTTTATAAAAATATTTTTACATCTTCAAGAACTGATAGTTATGGTTATTATTCGCTCTGCTTTGGTGACAAAACTTATGATTATGGTTATACCAAGTTGGGATTGAATAATGACATCAAAGTTACTGTTAAAAATCAAGAAGATGAAGATTTAAAAATTGATGTGTATTTGGACGATTCTGAACCATTTATTCCTGAACAAGAATAATTATGTATCCTTTAATCGTTGCTCGATTCGAGATACATCCTAATAAATCTTTGAACCAAGGTAACCTCCCCCCACCCCACCAAATACACTGTTATACATAGTCAATACCCTACTTCCCTGAAGGAGGGTATTGACCTGTTCGCTATATTGTCGTTATCTTAGTAGCTTGTATCATCTTTCATCATCAGTGTGTTGATCAATGACCGGTCTTAGATCCTTTTTTATCCTTGTTTGTCTGCTTTTGCCAGGGATTCTACTCCATGCGCAGATCAGGCCCATGGTGAAAAAGGGGCAAACCCGTGCCGTCATCGTCGGGGTGTCGGAATACCAGGATCAACGCATTCCCCGGCTTCGCTTTTCGCACGAAGATGCAACCCTCTTCGCCGCATGGCTTGCATCGCCAGCCGGAGGCAATATCCCCGCTGAAAATATAAAGGTACTGACCAACACGCAAGCCACCTATGGGCAGATGGTATCTGCCTACACCTGGTTGCTGGAGCAAAGTGGTCCCGATGATCTGGCCATCATTTATTTTTCCGGACATGGGGATATGGAAAACCAGACCATGATGAACCATGGTTTCCTGCTTGCCTATGATGCCCCTGCTGCAAATTATATGGCCGGTGGTTTTCCCATTTATTACCTGCAATCCATCATTAAAACGCTAAGTTCCTCCAAAAACACGCAGGTCCTAATGATAGCTGATGCCTGCCGCTCAGGTAAACTGGCCGGCGAAGAATTCAGCGGCACCCAGGCTACGGCCAAGACGCTAACCGATCAATTTGCCAACGAGGCAAAGATCCTTTCCTGCCAGCCCAACGAGTACAGCCTCGAAGGCACGCAATGGGGCGGCGGCCATGGCGTCTTTACGTATTACCTTGTGGATGGACTGACTGGCCTTGCTGACCGTAATGAAGATTTGCAAGTGTCCCTTCTTGAACTGCAACGGTTCCTTGAAGATTTTATACCGCCTGCTACTGCTCCAAAGAGTCAAATACCTCTTGTGACGGGCAACAAAGGCATGATCGTCAGTAAAGTTGATGCGAATACCCTCGCTGAACTAAAAATTAAACGCAGCAAAGAAGTCGCAAATGGACAACATAAGGAAGTCATAGAAAAAGGCATTCCTGGTCCATCCTCAGAAGGTGATTCTCTGACAATGGCGTTTTATAGAAAGTTTGGAGAAGCCCTAAAGAAAAAAGAACTCCTTGAGCCATCCGGCACTTCGGCTTATGATATTTATAAGCGAATTATTGACCGGGAAATCATTGCACCATATCGAATGAATATGCGACTTGATCTGGCTGCGGCATTGCAGGAAGAATCACAGCGCGCCATCAATGATTACCTGGCTGCCAATCCATCCGAACTCCAACGTCGATGGGCCTATGATCAGCGCTATGCGCTTTATCCCGAATATCTCAACAAAGCCGGCGAAGTCCTTGGCCAGGACCATTTTCTGTATGTTGAATTAAAAGCAAAAGAAACCTATTTTAAAGGGTTGAACCTGAGACTACGCGGTGAACAAATGAAAGACTCCGCATTATATCTCGAGGCCAGAGCAATGCAGGAACTGGTACTCCAACTAGATACCGCAGCAGCCTATGCGCACAACGAATTGGGCCTGCTTGCGCGTAGAGAAAATCGTTTTGAAGAAAGTATTCATCATTTTAAAAGGGCACTGGATTTTTCTCCAACCTGGGTACTGGCACGGACTAATTTATGTGGCAGTTATAACGAACTAAAACAAAACGATGAGGCTATCCTTCAATGCCGAATGGCCTTAAAAAGGGATAGTTCGTTTGCACTCGCCCATTTTAATCTCGGTCTTGCACTTGCATATCAATTCAATTTTGAAGAGGCCGTGCATTATTTTAAGCAGTGTATAATATTCGATCCGGATTATTTAGCGGGGTATTTACAATTAGGTCTTGCCCAATATGAATTGCAGCATTACGAGGAAGCACAACTAGCCTTGGAAACATTTTTGTTAAAATCACCCGGTAATGCACTTGGATTAATTAATCTGGGTGTAATTCACTTTGACTTAAAAAATTATCCGGTCTCATTAAATTATTTTGAGCAACTAGTGGCCATCGATCCTGGTTATGGCGATGCCTGGTTTGGTATCGCCCTCAATTATGCCAGCCAGGGACAAACACAACAAGCATTTTCCGCACTTGAAACAGCTTTAGAATCGGGATTTTCAGAATTAGATACCATTCAAACTATACCCTTCTTGGAAGAAGTTCGCAAATTGCCCAACTTCGATATACTTATGACTAAATACTTTCCGGAAAAGAAAGATTAAAAGCGTATCCTTTTTTCAATTTACAAAATAATGCTTCTAAAAGAATCAGCGTATTAATTACGTTGTACCTTTGCCTCTTTCATTATTCTCTGCGAATAAAACACATTGCATGAACTGCACTTTTCGATACCTTATTGGTGTAAAAATAAAGTGGTGTACGTTCCGCATATCCACCCAGTTCGTTGGGTGAATATTACGTCGCGTTCACTGCGCTTTTTGACATCTCATCGATGTGAAAATAACGAAACAAACCATTATCTTTTTGCTGGTACTATTGATGTAAAAATGGCATCGCGTTCTCAACGGTTTTCCGTCGCGATTGTTATAAGAAAATCCACAGTATTCCTGTGCTTTTTTGCCACAATCGTAACATGATATTCACGTCGCTCCCACTGCGCTTTTCTGCAGCACTCGTTGCGTGAAAATTACATCGGGTTCGCTGCACTCGCTGTGTGAAAATTACGTGGTGTGTGTTGCGCTTTTCCGCTGCGATCGTCACGTGAAAATTACGTCGCGTTCGCTGCTTGAAAAGAAGTTATGTAAAAAGTAAATCTTTTTAATCTACTTTTTGGAATTAAACACCGAAACCGCTTTAGCAGGTACACCTTTCCGATTCCAGAACGCACTATGCATTAATTTTGGTGTTACCGATTTTTTGCCAGCGACCACCTGTGCATTGGCATAATGAGCTAAAGCGTCACCATTCCATTGCGCATCTTCAAAACCAACCGCTAACATGAGTTGCTGGTTAACTTCACCAGAGCCATCATACGTAGGCGTATTTTGTACCCTTGATACAATTCGTTCCCGCTCTGCCACTGGCTTAACTTCGAAGTATAGGGCATTTGACCGAATAGCATTTGTACCATTCGTTCGCACGATCCAGGTATAAGTTTCGCCGATTTCAAAAGCGGTAGGTGACAAATTTAGCACCAATGATGTATCAATGGTCGATCCTTTTTGGACAATCTTACCGTCCCTATCCATAATTTCTACAATGTAAACGGCACCTCCGGCAGGACGAGACCAGGTAAAAAGAAAAGCGCCGTTGGATAAATAACCAAAGGGTTGCAATGCATCAATTTGGTTGCCTTTACCTCCCCAACCATCACCGGATTTAGCACCATTTTTAGTGCCTCCTAGCACGCCCCATCCATCTCCCGTTCCTCTGGTAGCTCCGGACAATGTATCGCGTGTGCCACCTTTGACCGTCCATCCATCTCCCGTTCCTCTGGTTGCTCCAGATAGTGTATCTCGAGTGCCACCTGTTACGCCCCAACCATCACCGGATTTAGCACCATCTTTTGTACCACCTTGCACGCCCCAGCCATCGCCAGATTTAGCACCATCTTTTGTACCACCTTGCACGCCCCAGCCATCGCCGGTTCCTCGTGTTGCCCCGGATAAAGTATCTCGTGTGCCTCCTTTGACCGTCCAGCCATCGCCCATGCCTTTTTGAGTAGCTAATTGGCTCCAGGGTGCATTTGGATCGCCAGAGCTATAGTAAGCCATAACAAATGCTTCCTCCACATATTCAGCAAACCGATTATTGAAACCCAGGCTTGTTTTTCCGGCTCCCTTTTCAAATAAACTGCTCAGTTTGATTGCCTCTTTGCCTGTGTGTTGAACGATATGCCTGCCAAACTGAAAAGTAGCTGTTCCATTGCCTCTTATCATCACCATACCTTCTGGCTGGATCAATGCACCCTGCAAAATTTGAGTAGGTTTGTTGCCTTCAGGTGATATGTACATTACCTTATTGGTAGCGGCAATTAATATGACCGGTTCTTCTTCTTGACCAAAGGACAAGGTGAAACAACATAGCAATAAAATGGCGGAAATAAAGAGGCGGAACATGGTAAGATGGTTTATGTTGATCATATAAAATCCTTAGACTCTGAAAATCACAGGTTAAGGTACTTAGATTTCGTTAGATAGCCGGTATATTCCCCAGGAAACGACCGAGTTGGTTTTGTTCAGCTTGAAAAAGACCCGTTGCAAGGGATAGATAAGGTAGAGACCATCGGGCTGTGATACAACTTCTGCAGGTGCGCCATAAGCTTCAAAAATGGCCGCTTTATCCGAACCAACACCAATCAGGGATTTTGTCATTTCGATACAACCCGATTCGCAAAGATGAAAGACAGCGTATCGGCGGCCGTTGTCTGCATAATGCACAAGGATCCGTGATCCTTTTAGTTGTTTGGCTCCTGCTAGTAACCTCGGTCCAACCTCAATTTCACTATCCACAGATGGATTCAGTAAAAAATCATCAAGATTGATCTTTTCCATCGTCTCCAGACCTATTGCAGGTGTAGCCCTGGATCGATCCTGCTGTAGTTGGTCCAGGGCCCTGAGATTAATTTCTGCAAGCAGATACCCGCCTTCCTTTGCTTTTTCAAACTTTTGCCTTGCACTTGTTTTATCATTTTGCAACGCAGCAGCAATTCCCTCTAAAATAAGATAATCCGCCTCTCTGTATTGGGTTGGCGCTTTTCGACCTTTCAAAATCCAGTAGGCTGCATCATCCCACTGCCCCAACAAAACAAAAACACTGGCCTTATTTAAATAAGCCGGGCTGTATTTGGGATCGAGTAATATGGCCCGGTCAATGTGTTGAAAGGCTTCTTCCAAAAGAAGTTTACGTTGTTCATTCCGGTTGGGGGTCACCGCTTTCAAACCGAATAGTCTGGAAGTGGGATCCAACTCTACGGGCAATGCATAGGGCATTTCTGTAGGTGCATAAAGCAAAGTTGCAGCCAGCAATAAATTTGCACCGGCATTATTATATATTTCTCTGCTCGGAAAGGTATTTAAAATGTATCGGTAATAGGCAGCAGCATCCTCATATTGTTTTAGTAATGTCAAATGGCCGGCCGTTGCAAAAACTGTCTGCAACACTTTCAGCTCTTGCATCGCATTGTCCGACATACTTACACGTTCTCCCAATCCGGGATAACCATCGATCTGTTCAGGCAACCCATAATTCGAATATATTTTTTTTAGGAGTTGGGGCATGAGGTTATAGACATTGTAGCCAGCAGTCGTGGCCAAAAAACCGCCCAAATAATCCGCCTGCGCCTCCTGTTTTAAGCCCTCTTTCATATTGCCAATGCGCTTAGCTGATTCCATATCCTGATTATGCGCTGCAAAATGCCGGCTCCAGTCATGCTTTTCAAAATAATGCACTAATTCATGTCCCAATAGAGCCGCAAGCGCATTCAGTGAGTCCGCTCCAAAGCTGATACAGATGTCATAGGCTTTTTCTTCCAGCCCTATTTGGATTTTATCCGGATCCATCCAGGCTACATATTGTTCGCCATCATTCATAACAAGGGCTGGTGCCTGTTGTCTGAAATCTGCACGACTGCGTAATAAATTGTCAAATACAGCTCTTGCTGTTTCGTATTTATAGTTCTTTGCTTCCTGTAATGCACTTTTTCCTCTTATATTTTGCACAAAAGCAAAAACATGTTGATCATTCTGACCAGTTAATGTAGTGCCATTGCTTATCAAGACAGAAAAAAAGAGCCAAATTATCACCTGCCTGCTCAGGAATAAAGTGTGAAAAATACAAGTGACCTTTAAAAGCGTTTTCATTGCTGCAGAATTGTTTGTGCCTTTTCTAACATATCCATCCTCGCGTAAAACGCAGCTACGATATTTAGAACGAGTTTGTTTTCCGGTGAGGAATACATAGCCGCTGCATAATTCATTTCCGCATCATAAAAATAATTACCTTCTTCAAGAGCGTAAGCATACATCAGTGCTTTGTCCTCCTCACTGCCTTGTTGAAAATCAGGATTTTTAGACAGATCGCTCATAATGGTAGCTGACCCTTCCGGGTTGTATGTAAATGTTTGGGGCATTGACTTTGCAGGATTCGCAACATCACTAACTGCACTAACCTGCCATGTGTATTCTTCGCCCTGGTCAAAACTAACTTCCCCTGCTACGATCTCAAATGCATTGCCGTAGACCCTCTTCATAATTAATTCCGTTTTATCCCTTTTGCGGACAAGGGTAAAAAGATAACCATCAGCACCTTCAATTTCCATCCAGGTAAACGTCAGATTATCCGAACTCACATTGCCCTGCATCAGCAGGTTAGTTTTTATAGCATAATCCTTCTCTCCAAAACCGCTGATACCTGCTCTTACAGATTCCATATGTTTTCGGTGATTTTCAATGAGTGCCTTTTCGTCCTTCGTGGCATCCATGGAATTGCCGACATACGCCAAAAACCGACTAAAAAAACTCAATTTGGATGCCTTGACTATTTCACTGGTAACCTCTCCAAGATTGTGGGTTTTCCCGCCATCAAGGACAATGGGCTGATTTTTAAATAACAGGTTTACTTTACACCCTTTTGGCACCTGAACACAACCATTCATGGCCAATCGTTGCCCGGGATAAACTTTTGACGTATAATTTTTACAATCAGCAGCATACCTGGACTCAACAACCGCATTTTTAGGCCCTTCAAACAACGAGCCTGCTGAAGTGGCATTTTTGCAATTTACCTCACGGACAATAATGTCGGACTGCGCAAGGAGCATTTGGCCTATCGCAAGAGCGGCTATTAATAAAACGATTTTTTTCATGATGTTATCTTACTTTTTATTGATAATCATTAATTTGATATTGACCGAAGGAGTTACCCTCCTGAAGTATGTTTAGTTCCTTTTTGTGGAAAAAGTTTAAAATTTGGTTTATAATGTTCAACAAGAGATATGTAAATGACCTGAGTATCAACAGCTAATGCAAGACCCAACAAACCTAAGGTGAAGTCCCATTTCAATCGATAGAAATAAAACAAGTAGGCGATTACAAAAAAGAGAATAGCGAATTGAAGGATCTGAAGCACCCTTGCTATAGGATGATAAACAGAATGGTACCTGTGACTAATCCAAATCAACAGGATTATATTGAAATAACATAAAATAAAGGCAAGTAAAAAACTCAACCAGGCGGGTACCTTTCCAATATACTGATTATCCAAAATCATTTGGATAATATTGGCATGAATGACAAACCCATACATGTCCGGTGTACTCCTGCCCGTATAACGGTCATTTAATGGCGTAAAGTGTTTGTCAATTAAGGGGTCGTTCCATTCATTTGATCCGGAATAGCCCATCAGAATTATTTTATTCTCCAGCTGTGGACGAAGATCAATCGTTGTATCCAGGAGGTCCTTCGGATGAAACTTGATAAAATGTTTTTCAGTAGCTGTGAAATGGATGCGCTCAAGCGTATTGGCGCGTTCGATCAACTGGTTAAGCTTGGTCGAATCGAACACATGTACTATTTCAGTAGCAAAACTCCGGATAGGCCCATCCGGCCCTTGTTCCGTTGAACTAAAGTACCTGATGGTACGGGTTGGGTTAGCCGGAAAATTAGCAAAGCCTACCCGGGCATAGTTGCTGAAAATTGAATCATCCACCGAAACATTATCGAATAGTTCCAGATCCTCATTATAATCTTGTAAGGCGGTGGCCAACACAATTTTACCCGCCCCGCGCTTGATCGAAGCCTGTAGCATAGAATCTTCGAGCGCTTCTTTCTCACCGCTAAAAAATACATCAAGCCCTATAACCCTCGGATTGGCAGCCAGAATCCGGTCCAGCATGCCACTGATTTGAGCACGGTCCGGGTTGCCGATATTGACCAGCACAATGCGCTCCTCCAGTTCAATTTCCTTGTCCCGAAATTGGGAATACACAATGTCCGTTACCTCATAATCTTTTAGACTATGCCCCAGAGGATCAAGAAAGTGAATATTCAAATAAATAAATGATGCGAGGGCGATAATCAGGAAAATGATTACCGTAATATTGAAGGCATGAATATTGAACCACTTCTTTCGCATACAACTATTTCTATTTACGGATCTGACCCGGGGATCTGTCAACCATGCCAAAATTACTCGATAATGTTGGGATGGATGGAAAAGGCATATCCCTGAATATGAACGTTAGATTAATTCTTTCCTTTGATCATTGGACACTATTCATGATGCAATAAAACCTTACATTGGCAGGACATCATAGTTGGCCCAGCGCGCCACTTTTCCATCTCCTCCCAGGATGAAAAGCATCTTGGGGTAAACCAGAATTTCTCCCCTGGGGGTTTCGATGGTTCGTCTTGGTTCCCCATAGGCCTCAATAATCGCTGCCCGTTTACTCCCAATTTGGATATTTAGGGCAGTTTTGCCGGCATATCCGGGGTTTGTCATTTGAATTAGCACATACTCTTCTGCCCCTGCATTTTCGTTTACAAATAACTTAGATTGGGTGCCTATCGCCGGATTTTGATGAAACCGCATTCCTGAACCCAAATCCCTTGTCTTCTGATCATCTATCTGGATATTGGACTTTATCTTGGCCATGGTCAATCCATCTATACGCTCCGCCGCCGAAATCCCACCCGCTGATCGGGATATTTCCGCTTCCTGTACAGGCTCCAGAATCCGAAGATTGGCAGCGGCCAGAGCGCTTCCTTCATAGGCAGCTTTCATGAACATTTTCTTGGCCTGGGCTGCATTTCCGGCCTGTGCTTCCAGTATCGCCAATAAAATATCCACATCTTGTTGGGTCTTGGGTAATTTGCTAAAAGTAGCCGCTGCCCGAGCTTCGATATCAGCATAAAACCGGGCCTTGGTCGTATCGCCCAGCAAAGTATAGGCGCAGGCTTTGTTCAAATAAGCTGGTGCATAGTTTGGATCAAGACTAATAGCTGCATCAAAATGCAGAATGGCTTGTCGCAGTTTAGCCGCTACATCCGTGGCCATACCACTGCCCCTTGTGCCACTGGATTCCAAATCGAGTTCAAGGGGCAACTTAAACTTCTTTTCACTCTCCTTCATATACTGCATAGCATCCAGCACAGCCGTCACACCCAGGTTATTATAAATTTCTCGGCTTTGATAGGCCATGAGTACATGACGGTAATAAGCATAAGCCTCGCTGTAACGATCTATTGCCGTTAATAAACTGGCCATTTCAAATGCTTCAACCAGTTCTTCCAGCTTTTCCGTGGTCCGTTTGGCCAACGCCTGTCTGTCCATTAAGGAAGGATATCCGTCTATATCAGGGGGTAATTGATAGGCATCATAAAGCTTCTTGATCACCTCATCCCCCTTATCGAAAAGTCCATATCCTGCAGAGTAGGCCAAAAAACCACCCAGATAATCCGCTTCCGTTTCGTTTGCTGCATCGTCAGCAATGTCATTAAGGACCATGCCAATCTTGAGATCCCTGTTGTCTGCAACAAAACCCCTTCTCCAGGCATGCTTTTCGTAATAATGCGTCAATTCATGCCCCAATAAAAAGGCTATAGCCGCATCGCCATATGGTTTGCATACCTCCAGTGCTTTCGCCTCCAGAGTTATTTCCAATTTGTCATAATCCATCCAAGCCACACTTCGCTCCTGATTTTTTATGGATAGTTTGGGTACCGGAAACCGATAGTCGCCCCGGGCTGCAACCAGTTTATTGTAGATACTGAGAGCGACACTGTCTTCAGTTTCCTCTACACGGGCGGTAGAACGTATTCCCACATCAGGTTTCTGTACCATGGGCAGTGTGCCAAAACTGCGATCCTGTGCGAACATGGACTGCCAAGTCAGAAAAACCATAAAAAGGAGAACGGATAATTGCTTCATAAAGATGTCTATTTGTGCGTAGAGCGTTAGCTACAGTATAGGTTATATTTTAGGAAGTAACTAAAAGTTACTCCCAAACAGTAAACTTTATATCCTTCAACTATTCAACAGTGAAGGGAGTAACTTTTATTCCCTTAGTCAAATGTAGTAAATATCAATCAGTTGCTCGCAGGCAATGATTGAAAATGAATATCTTGCTTGACAATACCCTAAGCTTTATAATCACAACTAATCCGTAGTCACTATGAATCGTTTAGTTCAATTTATCCTTACGGCATGTTTACTTTGGGCCGGGACGCTCCCTGCTCAGGACCTGCACCTTTATGTTGATGTTTTCACGGATTCCGTGTACTTCATGCGTGATGGCAAACCAGTTGCCAAACCTGAAGTAAAACGAGGCCACCAGGTTGTCGTTCACCTGATGAACTATAACAACTACCTCTATGAAGCTAATATGGATGTAGAGGATGAAACCATTTTGATGGCAGACCGCAATGGAGGTGGTATGGCCTCTGCAGGTGGTGGAGGCAGTAACAGCAGTCCACTCAGTATGCTCTTTGGTGGTGCCGGCTTTCCGAAATTACCGTTCCTCGATGGTCTAGAGGAAGGTGGAATGGGTTTCGCTTCTTCTTCTGAAATGAAGGCTCGCAAAGCCCAATCTGAACGTATTGCCCAATTAGATAAAATTATAAGCAACACTTTAAGAGATATGACCACAACGGAAAATGAACTCCAGGAGCTCGAAAATCAAGCTAAAGAAGTTCTTGCTACCGTCAAACTCGAACAATTTGCATTTAACGAAATCCAGCGCATTCGTTATGACCCAAATCTGGAACCGACCAAGATCAAAGCATTGGCTATGGAATATGCCCAAAAAATCTTTGGTGAAACTGATCCGGATAAAATAACCCTACAATTAATTCTGGATAGACCCAAAACAGGTGAGGTTCTTGGGAACATTGCAACCGAGTACAAAACAACGGTGTCACGGTACAACAGCTATTTGATGAAGGTGGATGATGTGAAAAAGGAACTAAAAGGTTTCTCCTTCCCTGAAACCTCTCTGCCCGATTATATTATTGCCATAGACCAGGCGTCCGTCAAAGGGAATGCACGCCTTGGTATCTTTGAAAGTAATCGGGATACGCTGATGACACGTGCAGCGGGAATGGACGCCATGGGCACAGATAAACTCTCAGAGTTGCGCACGGTTTATACTGTGCTTATGCAAAATGAGTTTTCCAAAACTTACCGACATGAAGCCCAGGGTGAATTGATGACGTTTAAAATCAGCTTAAAAGCCCTGGAATCCGTCAAAGACAACGGTGCGCACGACAAAAAAATACCGCCTATCACGGTGAAGTCCTATGGTGGTATGAAGGTGAACACCAGTGTCGGTCTTGGATTTGCACAGTATTTCAAACGCCCGCAGCAGTTTTTTGTGCGTGATTCCGTGGTATCCGCATCAAACAAAGATGCTTTTGTTCCCACCTTGTCTTCCTTTGTTCACTTCTATTACCAGCGTCCGGCTATGGTCTCATGGGGTGGCTCATTCGGAGCAGGTATGCCACTGACAGGCGGAGATGGCCTCCAATCAATCACTTTCTTTCTGGGCCCATCGATGATCATTGGCCAGGGAAGCCGCATTGTAATCAGTACAGGTCTCATGGGAGGCCGGGTATCCAAACCCGCACAAGGATATAAACCAGGAGATCATTTCCCATCGGATGCCGCACTTTTTACCACTGAATCTGCCTACGAACTAGGATACTTCCTTAGTGCAACCTTCAATCTACTCGGAAAATAGTGTGGCCTCAGGGACTTGATTCAGCAACCTGCCTTGGGGAGATTGCTAATTCTATCTATATTCGAGCCACCAATTATGACTGACCAGGATCTACAATATGTTCATGCCATCCGATCCGGACACCGTGACGGTTTGAAACAAATTTATACCGATTTCTTGCCACGTATATCTTCATTGATTACACGCAATGGCGGAAGTAAAGACGACGCCTACGATGTCTTTCAGGATGCAATGGTTGTCCTTTTTGAAAAATGTAGAACGGATTCTTTTACGCTTTCTAGCGGCTTTTATACCCTGCTTTATGGCATCTGTCGCAACCTTTGGGGAAATCGGCTACAAAAAAGATCGCGTACAGAGGTAACCCTTGAGGATGATTACAAATTCAATCAAACAGAAGACTTAAGTAAACTAATCCAGGAAGAAGAAAAAAGAAGCATATTCTGGAACGCATTTAATAAACTGGGCGAAGATTGCCAAAAATTGATGCTGCTATTTTTTGATAAAACCAGCATGGATGAAATTGCCCGCATCATGAATTATGCCAGCGAAGGATATGCCAAAAAAAGAAAATTTCAGTGTAAGGAACATTTGCTTCAAATTGTAAAAGCGGATGCCACTTTTCTGGATTATCAATCACATTAGGTGAATTAATTATTATGAGAACGGAACAACTTTACGAACAAATCGAAGCCTATCTGACCGGCACTTTGCCGGAGCAGGAGCTTCGCGCGTTCGAAGAAGAGCTCCGGTCTAATCCACAACTCGCCAGCGAAGTCGAATTACACCGCCAATTAAATGAAACATTGTCGGATAAAGCATATGTTCATTTTCGCCAGGAACTTCAGTCAGCAGCCGATGCCTATCGTGCATCAGAAGATCATGGTATCCAAACAAAAAAATCAGCGAACAAATGGCTGCTTGGATTGACTATTATAACTATTTTATTAATAGCCCTTTATTGGATTTACAAATCAAATTCCCAGGAGTATTCCATCCCACCGGAACAAAAAATGAATGCACCTCTGGATAGCCAGGATTCGATGCGCCAATTGATTCCTTCCGGTGACTCTATTGCAGTTCCCAAATCATCCATACCTCAACCAAAACAATCCAAACCCGTTTATTCGCCATTTGATCCTAACAACGCTCTTGAATTGGCAATTGCCGAAGGTAGTGGTAATTATTTTACTTTAAGCCAAACAATTCTTGATGCACCCCGAGGCGAAGACTCAAAAACAATAGACATTTCATTTCATAGCCGACTTCAGACTGCTCTTGATTCCCTCGGTTTTCAACTGCATATTTTATCGAATAAAACTACCTCCAATAATGTGTTAAATCGTTTACCTGTCGAGATCACCCTTCTCAAAGAAGATGTACCAATTCGTGCTTTTGCAGCAAAAAAATCATACCGATTATCCGCTATGCAAACGGTAACATTATCTCCAGGACTTTATTATGTTCGTCTGTACAATCAAAAGGATCAGGCGTACATTTGGACAAGTAAGTTTAGTATAGTCCAGAACTAAATAAGCTGCCTTTGTTCTAATGGAATAATTAAAATAATCTGGCAAGCTAATTATGAAGACGACTTCCGGATTTATTTAAAAATCCATTCCCATGGAAAGATGTAAAATAGGCTTTTGCACTTGCCGGGTTTCCACTCCCCATCCGTAGTCCAATTTCAACATATATCCAAACAACAAACTGCGGACACCAAAC
>JAGNXB010000010.1:56696-71686 GCA_017985675.1 Saprospiraceae bacterium
CGGATTTATTTAAAAATCCATTCCCATGGAAAGATGTAAAATAGGCTTTTGCACTTGCCGGGTTTCCACTCCCCATCCGTAGTCCAATTTCAACATATATCCAAACAACAAACTGCGGACACCAAACCCATATCCTACGACGAGTGGATCACGAAAATATTTAACACGTAAAGTCACTGAAGGCGGATTTTCCAGCGTTATTATATTGAGCGGATTGTCATCACTATATGGCGAAATTCCCTCCCAGGCAGTGCCTGCATCAAAAAACCCGGTCAACTGCAAATTCCTAAAAAAGGTGGATCTCGTCCTGGGTAAAATATATTTCACAATGGGAATCCGCACTTCTGTATTCGTTAGAACAAAAGAACTCCCATTGCGAATATTATATTTAAATCCCCTCAGGTTTGCAGCCAGGGTTTGGAATCCGTAACTACTGCTGTTGACAGGAATGTCCGTATTAAATTGAGGCAATATCCAATTGTCCACTCCGCCGAGATAAAACAACATGCGTTCCTGTCCAAACGAAGTGACGCCATTAAATCGAAATGCCAACACACTGTGTTTCCAAAGCGGAATGTAATAACGAAAATCCACACCAACAAGACCTGTAAATGCCTTGTTGAGTTCAAAAGAAAAAGGATCAGGCTGAATGCGGAATCCTTTAAGAACTTCTGTAAATAGATTGTAGCGCATCCCATTTAAAATATTAGGCGCTACGGGCAACGTATTGTCAAAAACATATTCCGCTCGAAGCCCCAGTCGTTGCTCATTTACAGCCGGAAAAGCAAGTGTTGTTGGTTCAAGAGCATGCCAAAAATATCGGTCATTGCGCAACGTAGTGCGAAGCCGGAAACTCCTGAAAATATCCAGTGGATATCGCCACTGCACCTGACCCAGGGTGGATTGCATCCGCACTTTATATTGCACAGGACTTCCAGGACCACCCAGACCAGGAGGTATAAGATGTGCAGGCCCATTCAGCACATTACTATTCAAGTCAAAAATATTGGACCAGTCCCCACGATAAATAGCATATTGTTTATCCCAGCGATGTTTTTTATCGGAAAAAATTAAAAAGAATTCTGACCCTCTGAAATTGGTAGGCATTCGTACACCCCCTTCAAATTCATAATCTTCAAAAAGGTCCTTTACGGCTGCTTTGATTAATAATCCCGCAGGTGGTGGAGTAAAAATTGCCTGGCCCCTGTCAAGGTTCAAAAATTGGCGTCCGGTAAAATTATCCAGCCCACCAAATAACATCGTATTGTCAAACTTATTGGTTATATAATCAAGTCGAAATTTTAAGCGACTGGGAATAATCCGTGAGGTGATGAATTTCTGCGCAATAGGT
Organism: Saprospiraceae bacterium; assembly: GCA_017985675.1. Classification (GTDB taxonomy): domain Bacteria; phylum Bacteroidota; class Bacteroidia; order Chitinophagales; family Saprospiraceae; genus JAGNXB01. The sequence continues at coordinate 58,048 of JAGNXB010000010.1, forward strand.
GACATACTTATTGAATCAGGAATTACAGGCGCAGAAGGCAAGACCAATCCTGCACTTTCTTCCAATTGAAGATCCTGGTCGAGAGCTTTGGGTACTTCATCTGCCGGTTTTAGTTCATATACCGGGTAATCAAAGGGCGTTTGAAAATAATAGATTACTGTGTCTTTTCGGGGATGTGCCAGTTTAGGTGTCTCCGGTACAGCCGGCAAGACGTTTCTTTTTATAACCGGAGCAACATAATACGTTTTGGCTGGTCGCACTTTTTGCTCGACGTCTATACCCACCGGATACATTACATATTTCCCCTGTTTTTTCCGCAATTCAAAACCTCGCGCTTTACCCGCACCAAAGGTTTGATTGAGTATCAGGGAGCCGGCATTTGTATTGCCATGGCCAAAAGCCCAAATATCATAGATGGGTTCCGCCCAGGTAGAATCAAACGTTAAGGGCGGGGTTAAATACGCCAGAGAATCTCCATGAATTCGGATTATAGAATCACCGGGTAATTTGTAATACTGATCCGTACGAATAATTACGCTGTCCAAATAACCAATGTATCTATTTGTAATTCCAGAGGCATCACTCAACCAGGTGAACCATTTTTCATCCAGCAGTTCAGGTATACGTTCGTTTGCATCCGGTGTTTGTGTGATGCGAACCAGCGAGGTAGCTTTGTCCTCATAATTATAAAAAAATAAATCCAATTTATTCGTTGGAATAACGCCGTCTAAGCGCTGTGGGGCTAAAATAGTATAATCGCGATTTGATGCAAAGAGGATACCTTTTTTACCGTTAAATGTAAAGGGCCGGGCATCCAGATCATCCCAAAAATCCTGCGTAATTCGTTCGGTCTGTCGGGTAGGCAAATGATAAATCATGACATCCGATATCCCACTCGTTGCACCGGTAATTACCAAACGTTGGGCGTCAAAATAATGCATGCTGTACACACGCTGGTAAATCGGAGCAAAGTCCTGGATTTCATCTTTATCCGTAATTAAATCTTTTACCAACAATTTTATCTTGTCCTGCTTTTCATACAGGATGGCCAGATATTGGCTGGAAGGATGCCACGCTATATGCGGATACTGTAAATCCGTTTCCTGAAAAGCATTTCTAAATCCATTCTGGAAAACTTTTTTTCGTTTCCCCGTCTGGATGTCTTGCACAAACACCTGAACTTTACCAATCCGGTTGAGGACATAAGCTAGTTGGCGCCCATCCGGACTAATCGCCATTTGAGTGACAGGTGAATTATGCTTGTTTTTGTACTTCAATAGTTCTCCTGGATCCGATTCGAAAAGGATTCGTTCCTGGTTATATCGCTGCTGGTAGTAGGCAAACCAACTTTTTGTTACGTTTGCAAAAGGCGTACCCAGCACATATAACATCCCCTCTTCTACATCCCGGTAGATCCGGGCAATGTATAGGATATTTGCAATTGAAGAGCTGCCATATTGTGTGGAAAGAAAATGCCACAACGATCGACCGGCCAATTCGGGATTTTCCTTGACAAATGCACCAAAATCCTTCAGTCGCTCATTGGCAAACATAGTCCTAAGTTGATCATCCGCCTTGACGTCCCATTCATTGCCTACATAGGATATCAATCCTTCTTTAAACCATTCCGGCATGCTGAACAGAATCGTGTTTTGCACATACTCCTGCAGATTTGTTCCAAAAAGCATGGACTCCAGGTACACACCGGCGATCCCTTCCCTGATCTGCGTACGCAAATCCTGATGGTCCCCATTGAAATAGACAAATATTTTATTGCCAAAAATCTTGGTCCGGCCTGTTGCATTGGTGAAGGCCTCTTCACTGCCAATGTTGCTTTGTTTAAGATCACTCAGATCGGTGTAAACAATGATTTCGATTTTATCATTGACCCGGTGCTCGAGCAATCGCTGGATTCCATCGTGTTCGGCTTCGGCTATCATCACTACTGCCTGGCCGACCATCCGGCCTTCGCCATACCAATAGGTGATGAAATTTTGGCTTTCGTAATAAACCCATTCATCAAAATCTCGGCTGTATTGCACCCGGTTTTTGCCAAATTCCGTTTGTATGCCTTGGGCAAAACCCATGACCGATAGGAGTGTCAAGATTAAAGCGAAGAAGGGCCTGGTAAGCAAATGATTCACGGATAGTTGTACGTTAGCGGAACAATTTAGGATGTTTCCTGATTTCCTTCTACTAAACGTATAATTTATGGCACAAGTTGTCATGTTGACTTACAACCCCTTCTCCGAAAATACATACCTCGTTTATGATGAAACAGGCGAATGTGTTATCATCGATCCCGGTTGTTACACTTCGATGGAAGAGCGGCACCTGGCGCAAACCATAGCGGAAAAAAATCTTCGTCCGGTAAAACTGCTCAACACACACGGCCACCTGGATCATGTTTTTGGCAATCGCTTTGTGCTGGATACCTGGGGCCTTGAAGCAGCTATACACCCCGGCGAACATCCGGTGCTGGAAGCCGTCGAACGGATCGCCCAGATGTATGGCGTCCCTATGCGGAACACAGTACCTCCGCCCGGACTTGCCTTAGCTGATCACGATCTTATCAAATTTGGCGACACCACCTTGCAGTGTATTCTCGCTCCGGGCCATAGTCCGGCACATCTCTGTTTTTACTGTGAAAAGGATGGATTTCTAATCGGGGGTGATGTACTCTTTAATGGGAGTATTGGGCGTACGGATTTGCCGGGTGGCGACTATGATACGTTGATTAATAACATCCGCAACAGAATATATACATTGCCCGATGAGACCATTGTTTGGCCGGGTCATGACGCTCCTACGACCGTAGGGCATGAAGCACGCACCAATCCTTTTGTACTTCGCGAAGTGTATTGATGCATCGTTACTGTTTGTCTCATGGAATAATTGTCAAACTTTTCCTTACGAACGTTTGTTCGCATACCAACCTTTTACTATTTTTGTATATTGATCCAAAATTTCACTAGCTATGTCCCTTGTAGACTTGCAAGAACGGTTCCAAACCAAAATTGACCAGGAGGTAAAGATCGAGCCAAAAGACTGGATGCCTGAGGCTTATCGCAAAACGTTAATTCGTCAGATATCCCAGCATGCCCATTCAGAAGTGGTCGGTATGCTGCCAGAGGGCAACTGGATCACCCGTGCCCCCAGCCTCCGCAGAAAGGCGGCATTGCTTGCCAAAGTGCAGGATGAAGGCGGCCATGGTCTTTATTTGTATGCCGCTGCAGAAACCCTGGGTGTAAGCAGAGATGAACTCCTTTCCGACTTGCATTCGGGTAAAGCCAAATACTCCAGCATCTTTAATTACCCTGCGCTGAGCTGGGCCGATATTGGCGCTATTGGCTGGCTCGTAGATGGAGCCGCCATTATGAACCAGGTTGCGCTTCAACGTACCTCATACGGCCCCTATTCCCGTGCCATGATCCGCATTTGCAAGGAGGAAAGCTTTCATCAGCGCCAGGGTTATGAAATCTTGTTAACCCTTTGCCGTGGGAGCGCCGATCAAAAAGCAATGGCTCAGGATTCACTAAATCGATGGTGGTGGCCATCCTTAATGATGTTTGGTCCTCATGATGCCGAAAGCACCCATTCCGAGCAATCGACCACTTGGAAAATAAAGCGCAAATCCAATGATGAACTCCGTCAGGCTTTTGTCGATGCCACCGTTCCTCAAGCCCAATATCTCGGCCTGACTGTCCCTGACCCCAACTTGAAATGGAATGAATCTTCAGGCCATTGGGAATTTGGAGCCATCGATTGGGACGAATTCTGGCAGGTTGTAAAAGGAAACGGCATCTGCAATAAACAACGCTTGAGAGACCGCGTTAAGGCCCATGAGGATGGTGCCTGGGTGCGCGAAGCCGCGGTGGCATATGCCCGCAAATCATCCGAAAAACGTGAAGTAGCCTAACTAAAATAAAGATTATGAAAGACTGGCCTCTTTGGGAAGTATTTATTCGCTCCCGCAATGGTATGGATCATAAACATGTAGGTAGCCTCCATGCCAGCGATTGGAATATGGCTATCGAAAATGCCCGCGATGTATATACCCGTCGAAACGAAGGTGTAAGCATCTGGGTAGTGGAATCCAAATTTATCCACGCATCCGATCCCGAGGAACAAGACAGCATGATTGAATCTGCCCGTAGCAAAATTTACCGCCACCCAACATTTTATGACATCCCGGATGAGGTTGGTCATATGTAAAGCACACAGGGTTTCCCGGTTTTAATCATCTATAGTTGGTCCGATTTAAGAAAAGTGAGGTGTCTCTTCCACTGATTGAAAAGGGCTGATTTGAAACGAACATGTTATGCAAAATCCAAATGATTCCGCGTTGTTTCGCTTTAGTCAATATATGGGAGACAACACCATGATTCTAGGCCACCGACTCAGTGAATGGTGTGGTCATGGCCCCGTACTTGAACAGGATATTGCCATGACCAATATAGCGCTGGACTTCATAGGGCAAGCACGCTTATATTACCAGTTGGCTGCCGAACTCGAAGGAAAAGGACGTTCAGAAGACGATATAGCCTATCTGCGCAATGAACGGGAATACACGAATGTGTTATTGACCGAATTGCCTAACGGTGATTTTGCACATACCATATTCAGACAATTCCTCTTTGATGCCTGGCATTTGCCATTTCTAAAGGAGCTGAGTAAAAGCCCTGACGTAAGGCTCAGCGGTATTGCCGAAAAAGCTGTTAAGGAAGCAACATACCACCTTAAATGGAGCAGTGAATGGGTACTTCGACTGGGCGATGGAACACCAGAGAGTCACCTACGCATGTTAGCTGCTGTAGAGGAACTTTGGATGTATAGGGAAGAATTACTGATGGCTGCCGATTTTGAGAGTGAACTGATCGAAGCCGGAGTCATCCCCGCCCCCGATGTCCTTCGTCAAACATGGTCGGATACGCTGGCGAATGTCCTGCACGAAGCCGGATTGTCCATACCACAAAGTGATGTTCGCCAAAAAGGAGGTAAAACAGGTATCCATACCGAACATTTGGGCCACTTATTGACCGAATTGCAATATGTGCAACGCGCCTGGCCTGGTCAGGTATGGTAACTTCAACCATGAATAACATCACAAAAGAAGACGTCTATAAGCTGCTGGAATGGGTTGTTGATCCGGAAATTCCAGTTCTTACCGTTTTCGATCTGGGCATCATTCGCGATGTAAATATTTTGGAAACAGGGGTGGAAGTGGTCATTACGCCAACCTATTCCGGCTGTCCGGCTATGTTTATGATTGAGGCTCAGATAAAAGCTGCACTCATCGAAGGAGGCATCCGTGATGTGACCATTCGCACCGTATTAAGTCCTGCATGGACCACCGATTGGATCACAGAAGAAGGACGTGCCAAATTGGAAAAATTTGGCATCGCAGCTCCCCGAGAAAGAGACCACAATCCATCTTGTCCGCGTTGCGCTTCATCCAATACAACCTTGCTTTCCCAATTTGGGAGTACGGCGTGCAAAGCGCTATGGCAATGCCTCGACTGTAAAGAGCCCTTTGATTATTTTAAGTGCCATTAGAGGTTGGAGGTTTTGAGGTTGGAGGTTTTGAGGATGAGCTCACATACCCCGAAGGGGCGAATGTCCAGTGGACATTCGGTGAGCGAACCGAGCGCCCCCGCGCGAGGCTTACGAAATGCCCCTTAGCACATCAACATAATGCTGACATTTGGTGAGCGAACCGAGCGCCCCCGCGCGAGGCTTACGAAATGCTTTTAGTAAATCAACACAATCTGGACATTCGGTGAGCGAACCGAGCGCCCCCGCGCGAGGCTTACGAAATGCTTTTAGTAAATCAACACAATCTGAACATTCGGTGAGCGAACCGAGCGCCCACGAGCGAGGCTTGGACAAATCCTTCTGTCTGAACCTTGATTCTTAGGATTAAAGGATTTCCATGATTTAAAAATCCCTTCATCCTTTAATCAGGTAAATCTGGTTTCAGAATATGGAATCAGAAGCCTGAAGGGCTTCAATTTCCATTAGCCCCGGGTGCAACCCGGGGTAAACAAAAGGAGCATTTCCAACCCTGAAGGGGTTGAACTGGGTGTGAAGCTCTTTTAGACTTATGACCGTTAATACTTAACTAAACGACATTGAATCTGGAATTCAAAAAAGAGTATCTTCAAACAACTTGCGACTTTTAACCAAACACACTATTTTTACCCAAAATGCCCTCAATGTCATCCATCCATTACCGTCTCGAGAACCAGGTAGCCTGGTTGACACTTCAGCGTCCAGAAGTCTTCAACAGCTTTAATCGGAGCATGGCACTGGAATTGCAACGCGAACTGGATGCCTGTAATGCAAATGCTGAAGTGCGATGTGTGGTTCTTACAGGTAGTGGCAAAGCCTTCTGTGCCGGCCAGGACCTACAGGAGGTGGTTGCTGCTGATGGCCCTTCCATGCAAACCATTCTTCAGGAACATTATAACCCGATTATCCGTCGCATTCGTGCCCTCGAAAAGCCCGTCATAGCGGCCGTCAATGGTGTTGCTGCCGGCGCAGGGGCAAATATTGCGCTTGCTTGTGATATCGTCATCGCTTCGGAATCAGCTTCATTTATCCAGGCATTCAGCAAAATCGGACTTATACCGGATAGCGGTGGTACCTTCTTTTTACCCCGGATCATTGGCTTCCAGAAGGCTTCCGCCCTGATGATGACCGGCGAAAAAGTACCTGCCACGGAAGCCGAACGCCTGGGTATGGTGTATAAGGTGTTCTCCGATGAAACCTTTTTGGAAAGTGTCTCCCAGTTAGCGCTGCAATTAGCCGCTATGCCCACCAGGGGACTAGCCTTTACCAAACAAGCACTCAACAGAGCGATGTATCACGACCTTGGCAGCCAGCTTGAATTAGAAGACCGGCTCCAGAGGATGGCCGGCCAGACACATGACTATCAGGAGGGCGTACAGGCCTTCCTCGAAAAACGAAAACCGGTCTTTAAAGGGCGGTAAATCAATTCGACAACATGAGAGCTTAACGTAAAAAGCGCCCGCATGTCATTGACATACGAGCGCTTTTTTCTTTGTAATGGTATGACCTAAGCCTCAGCCAATGTGATCAGCAGGGCCACCTCATTTTTGAGGACCTCAACAAAACCACTCTGGATGGAAAACGTTTTTTTAGTCCCATCACTCAGCGTAATACGTACATTGCCGGGTTCCAGACTGGATACGATCGCCGCGTGATTTTGCAATACTTCAAACTCACCGCCACTACCCGGTACAATGACCGCAGTGCAGTTGCCTTCGAAGATTTTACCTGTTGGGGTTAACACCTGAATTTGCATCATTACCCTTGAGCTTCAGCTAGTAATTTTTTACCCTTCTCTATCGCTTCATCGATGCCACCTACCAGGTTGAAAGCGGATTCAGGATATTCATCCACTTCGCCATCCATGATCATGTTGAAACCACGAATCGTCTCTTCGATGGGCACCAACACACCTTTAAGACCAGTAAAGGCCTCTGCAACGTGGAATGGCTGAGAAAGGAAACGCTGTACCCGGCGAGCACGGTGTACGATTAGTTTATCTTCCTCCGAAAGTTCCTCCATACCCAGGATGGCGATGATATCCTGAAGCTCATTATACCGCTGCAAAATATTACGCACCCGCTGGGCTGTATTATAGTGTTCCAAACCAATAATGTTTGGATCCATGATCCGCGACGTAGAGTCGAGAGGATCCACAGCAGGATAGATACCCAGGGAGGCAATCTTCCGGCTTAATACTGTAGTCGCATCAAGGTGGGCAAAGGTTGTTGCCGGAGCCGGGTCAGTCAAGTCATCCGCAGGTACGTATACCGCTTGGACAGAAGTGATGGATCCACGCTTGGTGGAAGTAATGCGTTCCTGCATTAAGCCCATCTCGGTGGCCAGCGTAGGCTGATAACCAACCGCTGAAGGCATACGACCCAAAAGGGCAGATACTTCGGAACCAGCCTGTGTGAAACGGAAGATATTATCGATAAAAAAGAGAATGTCCTTTCCTCCTTGTGGATCGTTCAAATCACCATCACGGTAATATTCCGCCGTCGTCAATCCCGACAAAGCCACACGGGCACGTGCACCCGGAGGTTCATTCATCTGACCAAAAACGAAGGTTGCTTTTGACTTCTCCAGGTCCGCATTGCTCACCTTGCTCAAGTCCCAGCCACCTTCTTCCATGCTGTGCATGAAATCTTCGCCGTAGTTAATGATGCCCGCTTCGAGCATCTCCCTTAGCAGGTCATTTCCTTCACGGGTACGTTCACCTACACCGGCAAATACGGAAATACCGTCATAACCCTTGGCAATATTGTTGATCAACTCCTGGATAAGTACCGTTTTACCTACACCGGCACCACCAAAGAGTCCAATTTTTCCTCCTTTTTGGTAAGGCTCAATCAGGTCAATGACTTTGATTCCTGTAAAAAGAACCTCGGTTTCAGTAGATAGTTCCTCGTATGCCGGTGGCTTACGGTGAATCGGATAGGCATTTTTTGATTTATCTACTCTTGGCAAGCCGTCGATTGGTTCTCCAACCACATTAAACAGGCGGCCGCGAATGCCCATTCCTGTTGGCATCATGATGGGCGCACCCGTATCTGTAACGGTCATTCCGCGGGTCAGACCATCTGTAGCATCCATGGCAACTGCACGGATACTGTCCTCTCCAAGATGCTGTTGGCACTCAAGAATCAATTCTTCTCCACTGTCGCGTTTGACAATCAGTGCGTTATTGATCTCAGGAAGTTGCACTCCTTCTCCGGAAAACATCACGTCCACAACAGGACCGATGATTTGTTTAATGGTTCCTACGTTAGACATACCAGCGTTTATGACCTATTTTCAGGTGGGTTTTCAAAAATCGGTGCAAAGATACGCCATTTCGATTGACCACCAAATCAAAATCCAAACTTTAAAGAGGCTTTTATCATGGATTTTATCCTGCATGAATTACCTGGCAAAAGTGTACTTCACTATCTTTTATAACTCATTCCAGCCCAACCGAAATGATGAAGTAGCAGCCCAATCATTATACGCCTGGCAATAAAATGTTCATCTTTGCGCCCTATGACATGGATTAAAAAGAACGCTTTCTGGATCGTTGCCACGGCAGCACTTTTGTTTCTTATCGGCAACTATTTTTACAGAAAGCCGCGCTTTGTTCAGGGCGAAGTAGCGCCTCCCTTCCAGATTAACCTCGCAAATGGTCAGGCTTTTAGTCTGGCCGACCTCAAAGGCAATTATGTCCTGCTTGACTTTTGGGGCAGTTGGTGCGGCCCATGCCGGCAATCCAATGCCAGTCTGGTCAGACTCTATAAAACCTTCGGCCCACTTTCCTCTTACCGAAACCCGGCGTTTCATATTGTATCAGCTGCCATCGAAACGGATTCGTCTGCTTGGGCTCGAGCAGTAAAAAAAGATGGCCTGGAGTGGCCTTATCATTTCGTGGATTTCAAACGATTTGGCGGCGAGCTGGCGAAAAAATACGGCGTTAGGGAAATACCGACAACCTACCTGATTGACCCTGATGGTTATATCATTGGTGTCAATTTACCCGAAGAAGATTTGAGCCGGCTTTTGACGGAGCGGCTGAACAAAAACTGACAAAATGACGCAAATACCTTGGTGGCAAAGGATTTGTGCAGTATTCCCTTACAAACAAGCTTACCGACCTATGACCGAAGAGAAAGACCCCATTCATGGTGATCAAAACCAGGAGAGTGATCAGACGGCAACCGATACAGGTGAACAGCAATTAAACCCTGACCATACCGGAGAAAAACAATCACCGGATCAAGAGGGCATAGACGACCTCAAGGATAAATACCTGCGTCTTTTTGCTGAATTTGATAACTATAAAAAACGAATAGTCCGCGAGCGACTTGACTTGATGAAGACCGCCTCGCAGGACATTATGACAGCCCTCTTACCGATTCTTGACGATTTTGACAGAGCTAAAAAAAATGCGGAGGATCAAGGCCGTGCCGAAGACCCCGTTATTGAAGGGTTGTTCCTGGTGTATCACAAATTATATGCCCTGCTGAAGCAAAAAGGATTGGAAGAAATGGCGTCAACCGGTAACCCTTTTGATGCCGAGTTACATGAAGCGATTACAGAAATCCCTTCACCCACACCCGATCAAAAAGGTACGGTAATCGACACGGTAGAAAAGGGATTCAAACTAAACGATAAAATTATCCGCTACGCTAAAGTAGTGGTTGGCGCCTGAGCATCTGCTCTGTCACCACCTAAAGAACGAACTTAAATGGCAAAAAGAGACTATTACGAAATACTGGGCGTTGGCCGTGATGCGGACGAAGCTGCACTTAAAAAAGCTTACCGCAAAGTCGCGATGCAATACCACCCTGACCGCAATCAGGGTAACAAGGATGCCGAGGAAAAATTCAAGGAAGCGGCTGAAGCCTATGAAGTGTTAACGGATGCCGATAAAAGAGCTCGTTATGACCGCTTTGGCCATGCCGGTGTGGAAAACATGGGCGGCGGTGGCGGTGGTTTCAGTGGCGGCGGCATGAATATGGAAGATATTTTTGCCCAGTTTGGAGACATTTTTGGTGATGGGGGCAGTCCGTTTGATTCTTTTTTTGGCGGTGGCGGTGGCGGTCGTGCACAAGGGCGCAGCCAGGGTCAGAAAGGTAGTAACCTGAGGGTAAAACTTTCACTAAACCTCGCTGAAATTGCCAACGGTGTTACCAAAAAAATTAAGGTTAAAAAACAAATTAGTTGTACGACCTGCAATGGAAGTGGGGCTAAGGATAAAAATGCCATCACCACCTGCGGCACATGCAAAGGTTCCGGTTATGTGCGCCAGGTAAAGCAGACCTTTCTGGGCACGATGCAGACCACCACCGCATGCCCAACCTGTCATGGTTCCGGTCAGAGTATTTCCGCCTTCTGTTCGAGCTGCAAAGGTGAAGGCCGCATTATGGGTGAAGAAACAATCGAACTGAACATTCCGGCTGGCGTAGAGGATGGCATGCAGCTTTCGTTGCGTGGAAAAGGCAATGCCGGCATGCGTGGCGGACCCAATGGCGACTTACTTATTACGATCGAAGAAGAACCGCATGAGTCCCTGCACAGAGAGGGCAACAATATCATCTTTGATTTATACATCAACTTTGCCGATGCGGCACTTGGCACTACCTGCGAGGTCCCAACTATTGACGGTTTGGTTAAAATAAAGGTGCCTGCGGGCACCCAAAGCGGGAAAATATTCCGGCTCAAGGATAAAGGGCTTCCCGGTGTGCAATCACATGGCCGGGGAGATCAACTCGTGCATGTAAATGTTTGGACGCCTAAAAAACTGACGGACGAAGAAAAACGTTTGATGGAACAAATTAAAGCTATGCCTAATTTTGAACCGCAACCGGGTAAGGGTGAACGCACTTTTTTTGACCGAATGAGGGATTATTTTCAGGGATAAGCCTGGAGTAGTTTAGAAAAGATTTTCACGAAACGGAAGCCTGAAGGGCTTCAAAATGAATAGCCCCGGGTGCAACCCGGGGTAACAAAAAACAGCAATCACCAACCCTGAAGGGGTTGAACTTGTAGTGATGATCCTTAATACGATCAATGACCGACAATTCTTAACTAAACGACATCAGGGATAAGCCTAAAGCACCTACCTTCATTCCATGGTTCGAATACTCGTTTTAGTGGCACTTCTTGCCGTAGCTTCTTGTAGCAAGCCGGTCCTGGTGGACCAGGAGTTTCCCATTCCCGAAAAAGGATGGACGTATGCGGACTCCCTGGAATGGAACTTTGAAGTCACCGACACCAATACCATCTATAACCTGCTGCTCACTATAGATCACCAGATGGCTTATGGCGCACAAAACTGTTATGTCCGGATACATACCATCTTCCCTGCAGGAGAAAGGCTCTCTCAAGTGGTAAGTCTGGATCTCCAAAATACCACGGGCCGTTGGCTGGGTAAGTGCAGCGGGGATAATTGTAGCGTTACGATTCCTATTCAGGAGAATGCATTTTTTAACCAAAAGGGCAAACATGCTATCCGTCTGGAACAATACATGCGACGCGACAGCTTAATCGGTCTGAACAGCTTTCGTCTCAAAATAGAAGATACCGGTGAGCGCCGCGGAAAAACCTAATCCTGCTTTACCCCATCCAAATTTAATTGCTTTAACCCAATCCATGCATTAGGCTTCGAGCGAAGGTCATTTCTGCAAAATAAGCTGGTACTTCGCCGACGAGGCATAACCTTCTATGGTGAAGAGGGGAAGTGCCTGATTATGAAGCAGAAATGAGCTGTAGCCGAAGCAATATCAGGCTATTAATCTATTAGATAAATCCAGGATCATTTTCCATATATTTTTTGCACTCAATTCTTCCCAATTTTAATCCAAATCAATTTTCATAATATATTGCATATCAAGTGTTAAGAAATTAATGATCATTTTTTATTAAAACCTAATGCATGAATTGGGTTTAAATCACCCCTTCCCAGCACCCAGCACTGGTGTATCTTTTTATTCCTAAAGTCAGGAGGCACGGTTAATGAACTAATATTCCGCACATTGATCCAGGGAGGCAATCGATCTTCCTGCAGTCTGAACCGCCGATGATTTGTACTAAATAACAGCAACCCCTCTTCGCTGAGCCGCATGACACATGCCTCGATCAATCCGGGATGATCCCGTTGCAGATCGAGAATATCCCGCATCATCTTGGAGTTGGAAAAAGTTGGTGGGTCCAGGATAATGATGTCATATAATCCGCGAGGTTTACCACTCAGCCATTCCAATACATCCACCCGTTCAAACCGGTGTTCCTCACCCGTCAGATTGTTCAGTGCCAGATTGCGATGGGCCCAGTCCAGGTAGGTGTTCGATAAATCCAGGGTTAAGGTCTCCCTTGCGCCGCCAGCAGCAGCATACACGGTGAAGCTTCCTGTGTAGGCAAAAAGATTAAGTACCTTTTTACCAGCCGACAAGTTGCGCACAATAGCCCTGGTCTGACGATGGTCCAGAAATAGTCCTGTATCGAGATAATCCTCCAGATTAACCAGAAACTTCAATCCGTTTTCCTGTACTGTCCGCTCCCGTCCAGATGCGGATTGTTTTTGGTATTGACTGCTCCCCTTCTGTTGCATCCGTTCCTTGAAGTAGAGATGTTGCAACGGCACGTCAAGCACCTCGCTGATCACCTGTCGGCAGCCACTGCGCCACAAGTGATACTCCTGCTCATCCATTTCGTTATCCCGCTGATATTCCGAAATATGTACCCAATGTTCATAGCGATCGATGGCCAATGGAAAACGCAGGATATCCCCATCATATACCCGATAACAGGTAATGGACTGCCGCCGAGCCCACTTATCATAATGCCGGGCCATTTTTCCCAAGCGGTTTGCAAACTCATCAAAGCCTTCCATGGCGTGAAAATACACATCCTATATCTTCTGACTCCAACCTCTATTATAGCCATTGGAATTCCACGACGTGCATCCCGCGCATTACCTTTGCGCCATGAGTACGTATCAAGCCCACCTTACTTATGCCCGCGAGAGGGATTCAAGCGATCCATTAGCCCACTTTCGTCACCAGTTTCACTTACCGGTCACAGAAACACAAGA
>JAGNXB010000106.1 GCA_017985675.1 Saprospiraceae bacterium
CTCAGTCAGTGTCTTTAAATTGATGTGCTGTAACCCGGACAAGCTGGTCAAAACCGGATTTTGATAAATCCTTAAAAATTCCCCGATGGTGGCCAACGAATCCAAACCTGTAAGGCTGGTTAAGGAGGCATTACCGTAAATCTCCAAGTCGCCTGACAAGGAGATCAGGGCATTGAGACCGGTCAATTGAACAAGGGAGTCATTATTGCCAATGATCAAATCACCAATAACAGAAGTGATAGAATCCAAACCGGACAGGTTGGCGAGTATGCTGTTTTCAGAAATGTGCAGGTTGCCGGCAATGGCAGAAAGACCTTGCAAACTTTCCAGATTAGTGATGAGCGGATTCTGCCGGATGCTCAAATTTTTGCCGAGTGATTGGAGGTTTTGTATGCCCATCAGACTGGTCAGGGAAGAGTCGGCCTCGATACCCAAATCACCGCCTATGGTAAGTAGTCCTTCCAGGCCGTTCAAATTGGTGAGCCCGTCGTTATCCCTAATGAGCAGATCCCGGCCAATGGTAGTTAGTGAATCCAGCCCCTCCAGATCAATTAATGCATTATTCTCCTGGATCTGTACATCCCGTCCTACCGTTTGAAGGGCTGCGAACCCCGAAAGATTAAAAAGGGAGTCGTTATCCTGGATCATCAGATCCTTGCCTATGGAAACGATCGAAGCTAATCCGCTGAGGTTAGATAAGGAATCATTCCCAAGCAGGACCAGGCTACCATCAATGGCAATAAGCTGTGCCAAACTATCGAGGTTGGTAACTGAAGAATAGGAAATGGTGACATGCCCAAGAATGGTCATACAGCCGGGATAATTGGCGGGAAAGGAATCTACCTCCTCCTGACTGGTGAATGTAATGCCATCGGTAAGGCAGGATTGGGCCAGGATAGGCGTGGACCAGAGTGTCCATAATACGGCCAGGAATAATGTAATCTTGAAATGCATGGGGGATGTGTTTACGGGATGTTGAAACGCAGGATTTCGGTAAAAGTGACTTTCGTTAGAAGCCTTCTTTCCTCCATCACTTGATAAATTAGTTGCAAGTTAAGCCTTCAAGAACAAAAAAGCAAGCCTTCACAGGACGTAGCATGCAAAAATGGCGTCCAGAAGCTGATTTAACCATCCAAATTCAGCGCATAATTCAGCTATACAGTTGGTGGTACCGCATACCGGAACAGCTTTTTATCGGCATAAAACGTACCAAATGGAATGATGGAAGCCAGGAAGGCCCAAAAAACATTCATAAGGGACCATTTGTGCAACCAGGCGACATAACACACTAAATAAATGTAGAGGACAAATAATAGACCATGGGTCATGCCTACGATGTAGTTGGGCAAAGGCATATCATATCGATATTTCAGGATCATGGTGAAACCCAGCAGCAAATAGGAGCACCCTTCGACAAAGGCGATAAAGCGCAGGCGTCCCAGGGGTGTTTTTAGCAGATCCGTAAGCATAATTCAGGGGTTAGAACAGGAAGTAGAGGGAAAGGTTTAAGCGGGTATGGTCGGTCCTGTACTTCTGATTTAAACAGGAGTGATTTATAAGTGTGTTAAATTATTCCGGATCATTTTTTTAATAACGACAATCTGCCCAAGGTGATAATGCAAATGTTCGATGTTCCCGATAATATTTCGAAAATAATGACCGTATTTTTCCTCCACAAAAGGCGCCGCAAGTTTTTCATCAGGTAAAGCTTCAATCAATAGTGCCGCTGCCTCTGCATCATGCCATACTTTGGCCAGGAGCCTGTCCCAATCCTCCTGTACATGAATGGGTGAGTGGTCAAAGCTGTACGCATCCTTCGCATCCAATGGCTTGCCCTGTAGGACCCTTAATTGCGCGTCAACAAAATAATTCATGTGGTAAACTAATGCGACGATACTGTTCATGCCAGGCAGGACCATCTTAGCTTCCTGCCAGCTCACGTCCGACAATACATCTCTTTGGTTAGTCGTGGTCCAGTTGCCGCCAAAATGGACATCGCGCAAATGTTTAGCTAATTGTAGGGTGAGTTGCACAGATGCTTATTTATGAAGGTGCTTGTTGAAAAAGAAAAAAATAAATCCTATTCCGGTATTTATTCATTAGCTGTTATAATCCAATTTCTCCAGCGATTCATTTTTTAATCGGGCTAATGCCGCGTTTATTTCCTGGGGCTTTTGCGTCCCAATCAGCAATTTTTTATTGGAATTAAAGGTGATTTGGAGCCCCTGGTTGCCGGAAATATTTAATGCATCGCCTTTGCCAAAAAGGCCCCATCGCAAGCCCCAGCCACCATACTCTGTTATGGCAGCATATTTCCGTACATGGGCATCCTTGATTGTTGCCCAGGCATATTTTTTAAAGGCTAAGTGGATTGGAAAAAAGCGCACGTAAATACCATCACGCCGGATCTCTGTATCGAGTCGAAAACTAAAAAAGAGCAGGGATAAGCCCAGTACAAACAAGGTGATCAGGATAAGTCCCGTGTCGCTCATAGGGTTGTCGCCAAAGGACTGGCCTTTGACCAACTGAACAAATATACCGTAAAGGAATAGACCATTAATACCCAATAAAATAGCCCACAGCCACCACTGGGTAAATTTCTGCCGTTCTGTGAAGATTAGGTCTGATGTCATTTTTAATTTGATTTTATTATTCAAACCCATTTAGAAAAACAAAAATAATTCACTCCATCTTTTTTTCCAATCGCCGCAGTCGTTTATCCAGCTCCGGTAGATTTTTAAAGACGGAATAGGATTTAATATATTGGTTGTACCCGATGGCCGGCGAACCAAAAACAGCTTGTCCGGGTTCAGTAATTGCCGTGGCTATGCCGCTTTGTGCCTGTATTTTTACCCCGTCGGCTATTTCAATATGGCCGGAAATGCCCACCTGCCCGCCGATCTGGCAATGTTTGCCCACCTTCGTGCTCCCTGCTACACCGACCTGAGAAGCCATAACAGTATGTGCTCCTATACGCACATTGTGAGCGATATGGATCAGATTATCCAGTTTGACGCCGTCCTCAATAACTGTCTCGCCCATGGTGGCCCGGTCAATGGTACAATTGGCCCCAATTTCGACCTTGTTGCCGATCGACACTTTTCCCACCTGAGGTATTTTCACATACGATCCATCGGGTTGGGGGGCAAATCCAAATCCGTCCGCACCAATCACGGTATTGCTGTGGATCACGCAATCATCCCCCAACACACAATCTTTATAAATCCGGACACCCGGGAATAAAATACAGCGTTCGCCCAGCGTTACACCCGGCCCCACATACACCTGATCATGGATATAGCTGCCAGCGCCTATGGTCGCGTTTTTTTCGACAATCGTAAACCGACCCACCTGCACACCTTCACCCAAACGCGCGGAGGCATCCACACAGGCTTGTGGCGAGACGATCCCTTCAGCCTTGGGCTTCTGTTCAAACTGGCTAAGTAATTGAGCCACCGCCTGGCGTACATTTTCTACCCGAATCAACGTGGCCTGGATGGGTGTTTTGGGCTGGAAAGTGCGGTGCACCAACAATGCCGTCGATCCGGTGGTGTAGGCATGTTCCTCATACCGTGCATCGGCCAAAAAGGATATGGTGCCTGCCTGGCCTTCTTCGATACGCGCAGGACCGGTGATCTCCAGGTTTGGATCACCCTCTATCTCGCCCTGTACAAATTGGGCGATCATCGCCACGGTTATTTTCATGATCACAAAGGTAGGAAAGCGGCACAAATCCCGGTACTGACTAAAATAGGGTTAACACAGCACCAGGTCAATTCCCCAAACGAACCCGTGGATCGGCTGCACGATACAACAAGTCAGCCAATAGGGACCCCACCAATGTCAGTATGGCTGCCAGAAAAAGGATGCCATATACCAGGGGCCAGTCCTGACTCAGGATGCTGGCATAGGTGAGCCGGCCCATACCGGGAATATTAAATATAACCTCGATCGCCACAGATCCCGCCAAGGCCGCCGGCAGTATTTGGGCAAACAGCGTAATCATAGGAAAAAGCGCATTGCGAAAGGCATGGACCCACAACACCCGGTGTTGACTCAGCCCCTTACTCCATGCCGTGCGGATGTAATCTTTTTTTAGTTCCTGCACCATCGCATTGCGCATTTGCCGTGTCAAATAAGCTACAGAGCCATAAGTGAGACAAAAGATGGGCAAAAAAAGATGGCTCGCCCGGATTGAAAACGTTTCCCAAAATCCGGCACCGGGAGGGATATCACCTAGCCCGATCGAAGGGAATAAATCCATCCCATAAGTCGGCGTAGTGAAAAAAATGAGTAACAAAGTGCCCAGCCAAAACCCCGGGATAGCATACAAGGCATAAATCAAAAAAGTGACCCATTGGTCGCTGCGGCTGCCCGCTTTACCGGCCAGCCACACGCCGAGCGGTATACTGATGCCGTATGCCAATAGAATGGCCAGGCCATTCATGATAAGGGTCCATCGGGCGGCCTGTCCGATTTTTCGCCATATCGGTTGGCCATCCACCCAGGAGCGCTGACTTTCCGTGCTGAATAAGCCGGACATCCAACGATGGTAGCGATTGGGCGTGCCGTGCCATACCAGCATTGGTACCCAGTTGCGCCAGGTACTTGTCTTGTCCACTGCCGCCAGACTCGCCTTACTATCCATCCGAAGCTGTGGATAGATGCTATCCGGCCAAGCTTCAAGCAAACGAAGCGCGGCGGCTTTGTCCTCCTGGAGGGGGAGTTGGGCGGCAATTCGCCGCAAGTGGCCCGCCTGTGCCTCAGATAAGGATGCATCTCGGGATAGCGTATCCCGCAATGCATGGATTTGATCGTACCAGCCCTGTACCGCGCCAGGATTGCCGGTTTGACGGCACCAGGTAGTGAAGACCTTTCTCACCGGCAAAGGGAGTATGCGATGCAAGGTATCGGGCAATGAGGCAGCCTGTATCGCAAAATAAAAGGGTGGGAGATCGGCACCCAATTCCGTTACAGCCCTTCGGTAAGTCGCTTCCCGTATGCGTTGGTCCAACCGGGATTCCTGTTGGTCGGGAC
>JAGNXB010000011.1 GCA_017985675.1 Saprospiraceae bacterium
TTTAGGTTTTCGCACGCATTTGTCGGAGGTGGAATCTTTGGATCCGGAGGCCCACCTAAAAAGGCTCCCCCTGCGGGTCGGTCAGCTACGTACTGGGGGCGAGCTGTTCGAGGACGTTTTCCGAATAAACGAATACACGCCTAAACGAATAACCATTTAATATCACCATTTCTCAAGTTAGCTATTCCATAATCAACAACATGTTGTGGCTGGTTACTACCTTCTGCAAATTAGTAAATGGTAAGGGGTAAATGGTAAGCGGTCAAGGGCCAAAAAAATCTTCATCACTAAACTTTTCAACTTTTCAACATTTCAACCTCCTTCAACTTTCTCCTTTCTACCTTCTACAAATTAGTAACTGGT
This sequence comes from Saprospiraceae bacterium, assembly GCA_017985675.1. GTDB lineage: Bacteria > Bacteroidota > Bacteroidia > Chitinophagales > Saprospiraceae > JAGNXB01. The sequence continues at coordinate 364 of JAGNXB010000011.1, forward strand.
AAGGGGTAAAGGGTAAGCGGTCAGGGGCCAAAAATTTTCGCAACCCGCAACCCCCGCAACCCGCAACCCTCGCAACCTCTAAACCCTTCAACCTTTAAACCTCGTTCTACTTTCTACTTTCTACAAAAAACTAATCCATCTAACGCATTCAGATCCAATACCTAATTGAATCGAAAGACGACATCACTAGGGCAATTGCATATTTTTTAAATATGAATTGTCATCCATCGCAAACAAGATCGGTGATAATGTCGTAGAATAGCGGTATCAAATCGCTACCAATGCAATTGCGGCGTTATATGTTAGTTCGGCTCATCCTCCAGGATGGCGATAAAATCTTACTCTTGCAGCAGTTGCTGCGGAATGGAGGCAAATATACCCTGGTCGGGGGCAAGATTCAGGTATTGGAGACACCTACTGAAGCGCTCATCCGTGAGACGAAAGAAGAAAGTGGCGCTATCGTATTGGAAGAGGATCTGGAATTTGTCCAGTACATCTACCAGCGCAAGTCATCTATGATAAATACAATCCTGGTGTTTAGAGCCCGCAAATGGACGGGTACAATCCAAAATCTGGAGCCCCACAAGTTTGGCGCTATCGGGTGGTTTTCTCTGGACGCCTTGCCGGACCGGATCACCAAATCCACCAAACATATCCTGCGTCACCTGGTAAAGGGATCTTATTACTCTGATATTTCCAGCAAAAAGAGACTGGTCAAATAGTCGCTTTGCCAAAAACGCAGCCGTCACCGAATTGCAGCAAACCGCTTTCAACTATGGCCGACTGCAAACGATAACAAGGGCACGAACAAAAAAAGCCTCCGGGGTCACCGGAGGCTTTTTTTAATTAGCTAGGAACAAATAATATTAGTTGTTCACTTTCTTGGCAACAGGAGCCACATTAGATTCTGATTCTACTGCAGCACTTGCGCTTTTACCCTTTTTGCTGGAGCAGCAAGCTTTGCCACTTGCAGATTTGCCTGCGCAGGATGCTTTAGCGTCACCCTCACCGGAAGTCGTCGTTGCACTAGCACCTTTGCTTGCACAACAAGCACCACCTTTCTTTTCAGAAACCTGAGATGGTGAAACATTTACAAACTGGGAAGAGGTTGCATCATATTGTACTTGAGAGAAAGATACTTTTCCACTTTTCTCACAAACATCCTTTTTGTAGTAGGACACTTTGCCGGACGTCTCACAGACGCGACGGTCAATCGTTCCGTCTAAAGATGCAGCCTTCGCAGCAGCCTCATCAGATACAGAAGCAGTTGCAGAAGAAGAAGCTTTGGCAGCGCAATTATGTTGAGCTTGAACAGCTACAGCAGCAAATGCAAGCACAGCTAATAAAATGAATTTTTTCATGTCGAGAGTTTAATGGTGTGATTTAAAGTCCAAATATAAGTTACTTGGTGGTAATGACCAAACCTTTTTACCCTATAATCCAGTCCTTTAACAGGTTTTTAACCTATTCGGGCCCCATATGCTTTGGGAAAGTGAAAACTAGGAACGGACACTCTTTTTTACATTAACTTCGTTGCACATTACCCTCAAATGATGAATAACCTACTGGGACTTATCCTCCTTTTGACCACTATGGCAGGAGTTTCCTGTCAAACCAAACAACTGGCGGGCAATCCATTAACCGACCGATCGCTCGTATTTGGGAGGGGAGGTGGTGTTACAGGCATCGAAAAAACCTGGATACTCATGGATAATGGCCAGGTACTTAAACAAGAAGTTATTGGAGCAAACCCTGCCCCTGTGGGTAAGATTGCCACATCCAAAGCACGATTATTATTCAATAAGGCGGATGAAGCACTTTACGGGGAAACCAATCTTACCGAAGTGGGGAATACGTATTCCTTTATAGGATTGCAGGATAGCAGCCGCAGCGCTCGCCTCGTTTGGACGGGCACGCTTCCGGCTATGAATCCGACCTTAGCCGAACTCATAACTGAAATGGAAAAAATAGCCAAATAATCTCCTCCCTATGCGTACACTCAATATACTATTAACCTCAAGCTTGCTGATGTTCATTTGTCACACGACCTTGGTGGCGCAAATGAAACCTCAGCGGACAGGTACTATTTCCCATACGCCACTCCACACCATAGAACCCTTAACGCAGCCCATCTTTGGTGTGCCAATGGTCCAAAATAATCTGATGAATACACCACCGTATGGTCGGAGCCGGGTATTGGATAAAGCCGCCTTCCAGCCTTATCGCGTGTTGCTAGCAGATGATAACCAACTGCCAGTATGGATAGAATGGAAAGGCGCCGAAATCCAGGAGCAGGATCCCATTCGCTGGGGTCAGGCTATGTTGGCCCAACTATCTGGCGCCATGTTGCAGCAAAAACCGGGTATGTCCTGGGAACCAGGTCGAATCATTGAAGAGGGCAATGGCAGCCTGGATATCAGCTTCATTCAGTCGTACAAAGGGATCCCAATAGATGCTGCGGAGGTTCGATTGCATCGTCGCACGACTTTACCGACCATTATTCAGGGAAGATATTACCCGGCATTTGGCGATGTAAATGTCCAACCGGGATTTGATGCCCAGCAAGCAATGGATGTAGCTAAGCAGCATATTAAAGCAAGACCATTACCTGTGCTTCCAGTCGGCACTGTACCTGTCTTGCCCGCGCCGGCACTCGTCATTTTTATGGTAAATGATGAACCCAAATTGGCCTGGCATATGGAACTCATGGCCAATCCAATGCATCGCTACACAGTATATGTAGACGCCATCACCGGTCAAATCCTTCAATCCAGGCTGGAAACTTGTTCCTTCAAAGCAAATTACATCGAAACGGAACCCGACCACCATTGCGCAGCTCATGAAAATACGGTTTCAGAAGAGGAAGTCATGAATGGTCCAGGTACAGCAAATGCAGCTGACCTGCTGGGGATATCCCGTTTTATCCACACCTATGAGGTCAACAATACCTGGTATATGTTGGATGGAAGCCGCAGCACATTTAATCTGGCGGCTTCTCAATTACCCAACGATCCAGCAGGGGCAATATTGACCGTGAATGCCTTAAACACATCGCCGGAAAACAGCAGTTTTCAGGCAGTACATGTCACGTCATCAAACAATGTCTGGAATAATCCTGCCGCGATATCGGCCCATTACAATGCTGGAAAATCATTTGAATATTTCAAGGATACGCTGAAGCGCAATTCGATCAATGGCCAGGGGGGTACCATTTTATCTTATATTAATGTAGCAGAATCCGATGGCTCCTCCATGGACAATGCCTTCTGGAATGGGGAATCGATTTTTTATGGCAATGGGAATACGGCTTTTTTCTCTTTGGCACGCTCCCTGGATGTAGCTGCACATGAAATGACGCATGGCGTCGTACAGTCAACAGCCAATCTCGTGTACCAAAATGAATCTGGCGCATTGAATGAGTCTTATGCGGATATTTATGGAGCCATGGTGGATCGCGATGATTGGCTGATAGGCGAGGAAGTGGTCAAATTAGGTGCCTTCCCTTCAGGAGCCATGCGCAGCTTGTCAAATCCACACAATGGCGGGACAGGGCTCAGTAGTCCGGGCTGGCAGCCCAAACACACCAATGAGCAGTACAAAGGCAGCCAGGATAATGGGGGTGTCCATATTAATAGTGGTATTCCCAATCACGCCTTTTTCTTATTCGCCTCCCAAGCCCAGGTCGGAAAAGCCAGAGCAGAGCAGGTATTTTATAAAGCACTGACAACGTACCTGGTTAAATCATCCAAATTCCTGGATCTTCGGTTTGCGGTAATTCAGTCGTGTAAAGACTTATATGGTGCGGGCACGCCGCTTGTCATGCTTGCCGAACAGGCATTTAACAGTGTCGGCATTGGTTCTGGTTTTTCAGGGGGCGGGACGCCGGATGATTATCAGGATGAGCTTGCTGTGAATCCAGGTCAGCAATTCCTAATCCTTACGGATGATGCCTACAGTACCATTTATTTTTCCAATACGGATGGCAGTAATCTGCAGGCCATATCCAATAAGGATCTTATCAGTCGGCCAAGTATTACAGATGATGGGACATCGGTCGTTTTTGTGGGTTCAGACAAACGGATTTATTTATTGACTATTGATTACAGTACAGGAAATATAAATGAAACGATTTTACAAAATCAACCGATGTGGGATCATGTAGCCGTTGCAAAAGACGGGTCCCGCATTGCTGCCACGACGGACGATATTGACAACGTTATTCTGGTTTTTGATTTTGGACTCCAGGCATGGGAGGAATTTGAACTATATAATCCCACCTTCACGGAGGGTGTAGAAACCGCGGAAGTGCAATATCCTGATGTGATTGAATTTGACCATTCAGGGAATTACGTTATGTATGATGCGTTTAATGAAATTCAAAACCAAAACGGATATTATGCGGAATATTGGGATATCGGATTTCTGGAAGTATGGAATAAGGGCTTAAATGGTTTTGCCCAGGGGGATATTTTTAAATTATTTAATAATCTTCCGGAAAACACAAGCATCGCCAATCCGACATTTGCTAAAAATGCACCCTATGTCATGGCATTTGATTTCATCGATGATTTTACTGGTGAAAATGCTATCTATGGGGCGAATTTGGAAAATGGGGAAATAGGATTAATTTTTGAAAATGATGTACTTGGTTACCCCAATTATTCGGTCGATGATAAAAAAATGGTTTTTAATGCTACCTCTGGTTTTTTCTCTGATCCGGCGCTGGGCATTATTGATCTGGAAACAAATCGCATCGAAGGAAAGTCGGCTACCGCAAAAGTACTTATTGATGGCGGGCAGTGGGGCGTTTGGTTTGCCAATGGGAGCAGGCCGCTCACCGATGTAGAAACAGAAGTTAAGGGCCAAAACATTCGCGTTTATCCTAATCCGGGAACGTCATTTATTGCTATTGACGGCTTTGATCAATCCGTGCAGGTATCGGTAATGGATATGTTGGGCAGGACTGTATATATGAAGGAGGATTTTGAACCAGGCCAATCCATAGCTACGCATGGCTGGGCACCCGGACTTTATCGTGTGTTGGTCACGGATAATCGATCTACATATCGCTTTGCCTGGATGCTAGCCAAACAGTAAAACAGCTCTTTTATAATACCCAATTTACCTGGACGGATTATTCCTGCGTGAAGAAAGTACTTATCATTCGTTTTAGTTCCATTGGCGACATCGTACTGACAACGCCGGTCATTCGATGTGTACATCAACAATTGGGTGCAGAAATACATGTCTTGACTAAGAAGTCATTCGCCGGATTATTGGAAGCGAATCCCTACGTGCATAAAATCCATATTTTGGATAAATCACTACGGGAAGTGCTGCCACAATTAAAAGCTGCGCGGTTTGATTTAATCCTGGATTTGCATAAAAATTTGAGGTCCTTCAGGTTGCAGCTTGGATTAGGTCGGCCGGTTTTAACATTCGATAAACTCAATTGGAAAAAGTGGTTATTGACGGCGTTGCGCATCGACCGTTTGCCTCGTATACACCTGGTGGACCGCTATTTCAAAGGGCTGGAGCCTGTTGGTGTCGTGAATGACCAGCAAGGCCTTGATTATTTTATCCCGCCTGATGCGGAAGTTAATCCCGGTGAATGGTTAGCCCCGGGCCATGGTCCGTATGTAGTAGCGGTCCTTGGAGCCGCTCATGCCACCAAACAAATTCCGGTTCATCAATTGATAGCTATTCTACAGTCGGTTCATCATCCTGTGGTGTTGCTGGGCGGACCGGCTGATCAGGAGACCGGCGAGCGCGTAGTGGTGGGACACTTTAAATATCCGGTTATCAATCTGGCAGGCAAACTGAGTATCCACCAATCGGCCAGTGTGATTCGCCAGAGTGCCGCTGTCCTGACCCCGGACACGGGCATGATGCATATAGCCGCGGCATTCAGAAAGCCAATAATCTCCGTGTGGGGTAACACAGTACCTGCTTTTGGGATGTACCCCTACCTGCCTCCCGGATCACCTGCAGGAAATATTTGGGAAGTGGATGATCTCGCTTGCAGGCCTTGTTCCAAGATTGGATCCGCGAAATGTCCCAGGGGCCATTTTAAGTGTATGTTGGACCACAATCCGCAGGCAATAGGCAACTCAATCGACGCGTCATGCAGGAATATGTGATTAAATTGAAGGATTAGCAATAAAATCAAAGGACATAATTGGCAAAAACAAGTATATTTCGGCTTTATAACTCGGAAGGACTATGCTAAAATCACTACTTACAGGTTGTTTCCTGACTTTTTTCATGTCAATTGCCTGGACCCAGGATGTCCATTTTACGCAATTTACCATGTCCCCATTGATGTTGAATCCAGCGAATACGGGCGCTTTCAACGGTTCTTACCGGATAGGCGGCATTTATCGTGACCAATGGGCACATATCAGTAAATCATTTCAAACACCAGCGATCTATTTGGACGCACCTATCATCAGAGGATTCAGGGCGCATGACTGGCTGGGAGTGGGTGTCAATTTGTTTCAAGACAAAGCCGGTATAGCCGGGATGCGTTTTGGCGGCTTGCTGATTTCGGGTGCGTACCATCTGGCGCTACAAAAATCCCGTAAGGATGTGATCACCTTCGGATTTGGTGGTGGCAATATGACCCGCAATATAGATATGACCAATATGGCTATCAAATTGCAGGATGAATTGGAAGGCCCTCCGGGTACAATGAGTATCGATCGCACCTCCGTACAAAACAAGGTTGATTATATCGACCTGAATGCAGGGATCTTGTATACACGCAAATTTAAAAATGGTAAATCCCTGCGCACGGGATTATCTGTCAATCACCTCAACAAACCACAGTACAGGCTGCGGGGTGGAGGCGGTGATGCCGACAGGCTTCCGATGAGGATTGCTGCTCACGGAGAAGTGGATTTAGTCGTGAATGATAAATGGACTGTAACACCAGCCTTGCTGTTTCAAAACATGTCAAAAATAAATGAAATTCAGGCTCAGGCGCTGGCGGGATATCTCTTCAATGCAGAAAAAGAAATAACCTTGTTGGGCGGTCTGGGTTTTCGCATCGGAGATGCGGTGCCTGTCATTGTCGGTGCCCAGTGGAAAACGCTACGGGTTGGGGTGAGTTGGGATTATAACTTCAGCGAGGTGACACCTAATGGCAATGGAGGCTTTGAAATAGCAGCTTCCTACATCGTGAAAATATTCAAAAAGCCTTCTGTGAAACCGGTCATTATTTGTCCGCGCTTCTAATTATTCTGAACATCAATGAACCATAATTATATGTTTCGTAGCAACCTGTTAACAGTACTTTTTTGCCTTGCAGTGACGGTCGTCTGTCAAGCGCAACCTATCAATGAATCTACGCCTGAAGCAAACAGAAAGTTTGCCATAGAACTATTTGAAAAGAAGGATTACTTCAATGCCAGGGTCAAACTGGAAAAGGCGTATGAGGATTTCAAAACAAATGATCTGGCTTGGATGATGGCTATGTCGCATTATTATATGCGCGATTACCGTTCCGCCGAGCGTTGGTTTACCCGAATAGGCCGCCGGGATAAAACGGGCGAATTCCCGGAATCTCAGCTTATGAAAGCGCGGATGATGAAAATGAACAGCAAGTATGAAGAGGCCATTGGCGAATTTAATGATATTATTAAATCGGATGCAGATCCGGATGTCAAACGCAAAGCGCAACTTGAATTATCAGGGGCCAACCTCGCGCTCGAAAGTGCTGAAGCAAAACGATTGACACTAAATGATGCAGGAAAGAGTTTGAATACACCCGGTAGTGAAGGTTCGGTATTTATAGCTCCTAACGGCACCGATTTATATTATACCTCTTTTGATCAGGCGGAAGCACTGGTCTTAAAGGACGATGTGGAGCCTCCATATAGTAAAGTCATTAAAGCGACATGGTCTGATGATAAATGGGTAAAGGGAACCGCGCTCAGTGATAAAGTGAATCGGGAAGATTACCATTCTGGTAATGTATCGATAAGTCCTGATGGAGATCGTATGTATTTTACCCGGGTACTCATGAAAGTGGATAGCATGCAGGAAAGCAAAATTCATTTGTCCCGCAGAGAGGGTAGTGATTGGGGACCTGCTTATGAAGTGACCGGCGTCAATGGAGATTGGATGGCAAAAAATCCGTGCATTGGCGAATTGTTTGGAAATGAAGTCATGTATTTTGCTGCGGATATACCCGGCGGGCATGGCGGATTTGATATTTATTATGCACGAAAAATTGATGATTTAAATTTTGCCGATCCGGTGAATATTGGAACAGTGATTAATGGTGCAGGTAATGAAATTACGCCGTATTATCGGGATGGTCGCTTATATTTTAGCTCTGATTCGCATGTCAATTATGGCGGCTTGGATATTTTCCGCTCGGATTGGGATGGTTCCAACTGGAGTAAAGTCGAAAACATGGGCAAGGGCTTTAATAGTGCTGCCGATGATTTTGGCTTTACCGTAGATGCAACGGGATTTAAAGGTGCTTTGCTTTCTAACCGTCCTGAAGGTAAATCCCTGGACAGCAAAACCTGCTGCGACGATATATATACCTTCACTATTGCCCCCGTTGAAGTGGATCTCACCGTTACGGTAATGGAAGGCGAAAAAAAGGGATTATTGCGCGGCGTGAATGTCCAGTTGATCGAAATGACGGGTGACAAAATGGGCGTTACGCAAAGTGTTGCAACTGGGAATAAGGGCACATCCGCTTTCAAATTAGGTACTGATAAAGCATATCGGATTATTGCATCTGCAAAAGGTTTTTTTCCGGATACCCTTGATTTTAATACGGCCGGGATTAAAGAAAACCTTTCTCTGGCTAAGACACTTGTCATCATGCCTGAACCGCGTGATCCGGAATATGAATTGTATACCACTGAAGAGCCTATCCGTCTGAATAGTATCTATTATGATTACGACGATGACAAGATTCTTCCTGATGCCGAGCCCCAGCTCCAGTTGCTCACGGATTTGTTGAATCAGTACAAGGATATGGTCATTGAATTATCCTCCCACACGGATGCACGAGGCAATGATGATTATAACCAAAAATTGTCCCAACGCCGTGCCCAGTCCGCCAAAAATTGGATCGTATCAAAAGGTATCGCAGAGGACCGGATTAAACCGCTAGGATATGGTGAAACAGTTATTCTCAACAAATGTGCTAACGATGTGGATTGCACTGATGATGAACACCGCTTTAACCGTCGTACTGAATTTAAAATTCTCTCCGGCCCTACGTCTATTTTGATTGAAAAGAAGCGACTGAAAGGTGAAGATAAAAGTGGAACTCAGGCACCCAAAAAACAAGTTAAAGGTCAGGGGCAAGTGGGTGATTCGGTACCTTCAATGCCAGACATAAACCAGGGTTTGATTAAATGGGAACAAGAGGGTGTTGATTTTGGCACAATGAAAAAAGGCGACGTAAAAGAGACCATTTTTACATTCCGGAATATCAGCAATGAACCTGTAATCATCGAGCTTTGTAATGCCTGTGATTGCATGACATTGGACTGGACTGCCCTTCCTGTTAAACCGGGAGCAACAGGTCGGATTGAAGCGCGCTTTGATACGACAAAAAAGGAAGTCGGTGATGTCGTGAATGATTATATCAATGTTATTCTGGCAAATAAACATGCGGGTACCACACACCCGGTTATTTATGAATTAAATTACAAGGCCCGGATTGTCGAATAAACATTCATTCGAACGATTTAACCTAAAAAAGACGCGCCAGCCAGCGCGTCTTTTTTTATGTAGCTTTTTTAATAAACGGTATTAGCATTCGTAAATTCAACTCCTCCTCTCCTCAACTCCTCCTCTCCTCAACTCCTCCTCTCCTCAACTCCTCCTCTCCTCAACTCCTCAAAACCTCCTTCCTATCAAAAGGGGCCCTCGGTTCGCTCACCGAATGTCCACTGGACATTCGCCCCTTCGGTACGTGAGCTTATCCTCCTCAACTCCTCATCTCCTCAAAACCTCACTACTATCAGAAGGGGCGCTCGGTTCGCTCACCAAATGTCTGCATTTTGTTGATTTACTAAAGGCATTTCGTAAGCCTCGCGCAGGGGCGCTCGGTTCGCTCACCGAATGTCCACTGGACATTCGCCCCTTCGGGTACGTGAGCTCACCCTCCTCAACTCCTCAACTCCTCAAAACCTCACTACTATCAGCAGGGGCGCTCGGTTCGCTCACCGAATGTCAGCATTTTGTTGATTTACTAAAGGCATTTCGTAAGCCTCGCGCAGGGGCGCTCGGTTCGCTCACCGAATGTCCACTGGACATTCGCCCCTTCGGGTACGTGAGCTCACCCTCCTCAACTCCTCAACTCCTCAAAACCTCACTACTATCAGCAGGGGCGCTCGGTTCGCTCACCGAATGTCAGCATTTTGTTGATGTGCTATGGGCATTTCGGAAGCCTCGCGCAGGGGCGCTCGGTTCGCTCACCGAATGTCCACTGGACATTCGCCCCTTCGGGTACGTGAGCTCATCCCTCATCCCTATGAATAGGCCTCGCGCAGGGGGTGGAATAATCTGGAATCTGAGAATCTGGAATCTGTCCACTGGACATTCGCCCCTTCGGGTACGTGAGCTCATCCTCCTCAACTCCTCAACTCCTCAAAACCTCCTTCCTATCAAAAGGGGCGCTCGGTTCGCTCACCGAATGTCCACTGGACATTCGCCCCTTCGGGGTCTGTGAGCTCATCCTCAACTCCTCCTCTCTCCCTCAAACCCTCCCTACTCAACCCCTCCCTACTGTCATTTGCCAAGTTCCCCTATCTTCCGACCGGATATGGATAATCTAAAGTTTTGGCTGGAATGGAGCGCCGTAGGATTCAACCTGATGTATGTGTGGTATACCATGCGACAGAGTCTATGGAGTTGGCGGATGGGGATTATTGGGGTGATCTTGTCCTTTTGGGTATACGTTAATTACGCCTTGTATTCCGATGCTACCCTGCAGGTATTTTATGGAGTGCTTTGCCTGTATGGCTGGTGGCAGTGGCAACAACCGGTTATGTCGCCGAAAGGTTATCATCGGATGTCCCCTGGATTGATCGTTATTGCCACGGGAATAGGGATCATAGGCGGATTGTCCATGGGTTTTTTCTGGAAGCAATTTGGGGCTGCCTTACCCTTTTGGGATGGTATGACTACCAGTTTCAGTATGATCGCCACCTGGCTTACAGCTAAAAAGTACCTTGAAAATTGGATGTTCTGGCTCGTGATAGATATCGTTTGTGTAGGGATCTATATCCAGCGTGATATCCAGCCCTTCGTGGTGTTGTTTGCCATTTATACTATTCTATCCGTGTGGGGTTACCGGAGTTGGTTGAGACTGGGGCTGGTATCCTAAACTTGAACTACGGATAGACTAAGTAGATGTAGCAATTAGATGGAGAAGGGCACCAGAAATATTCTCACAATTTAGATAAAATCTAAATTGTGAATGAAGAGTCTAAAATTGAAAACAGTCCGCTGCTTTCTTAGGTCGGCAATTATCTTTGCGGTTGTTTTGAACAATCCATTCATTAGTGATCAAAAATGCATAGAGATTTGAAACGCCTGATTGTATTTTCCGCCTTATTGGGGTCAACCTTTATGCCAGCCATGGCACAGAATGGAATGCAGACTGACCTTTCTACTACATTGATAGCTGTCATGGGCATTGTGGTGCTCTTAATTCTGTTTTTGGTTGTGGTGGTAGGCAACAGCATGTTGCATGTTCGTGCCAGGGAGTTGAAGGTTGCAGGGGTAACGAATTATTCCGTATTGCCTCAAATGGATGAAATCTTCTCCTCTAAATTGCCGGACCATGTCAAATCAGATAAGGTGATTACGCTTAAAAAGGGTTTTGAGATCAAATTGATCGGTAAGGCGGCTTCTGAGATAGGCTCTGCACACGTTACAACATACGCGATACAGCCCCCCAACTTTGCCGGACTGACGCCTATCCCAAAGGTCACGGTTGAAATTGGCGCCAGTGTTACTGCAGGTGAGTCTATCTTTTTTGATAAAACAAATCCTGCCGTACAATTTGTTTCTCCTGTTTCCGGTGAGGTCGTTGAAGTGCGCCGGGGCCCAAAACGGGCTATAACGCACGTCGTTTTATTAGCAGACAAAGAACAGCAGTTTAAAGCGCTCACTCCTCCCGATCTGACTAGCGCTACACGCGAAGAACTTGTACAATTTCTGCAAGCCAATGGATTTTGGCCTTTGATCAGGCAGCGGCCATATAATGCGATGGCTTCCATTGATAAAGTCCCACGCGATATATTCATTTCTACCTTTGACACGGCACCCTTAGCTCCGGATAATAACCTCATCGTTAATACCGATGGAAGTGCGTTTCAGATGGGATTGGATGTACTGGGGAAATTGACCACAGGTGCGGTGCATCTCGGCTTGGATGCCGGATCAAAAACGCCGCCTTCTGCCGCTTTTACTGGCGCTTCCGGTGTTCAGAAACATTGGTATAAGGGCATCCATCCAGCAGGATGTGTCGGTATCCAAATCCACCATATCAAACCGATTAAACCAGGCGATATCGTATGGACAATGGGTGTTCAGGATGTTATGATTCTGGGCAAAATGTTCCGGGATAAACGTTTTGATGCAAGTCGGATTTTAGCTCTTGCCGGAGCAGAGATCAATGAACCCACCTATTTAAAAACAAAGATGGGGGCGAATGTTGGGGATTTAGTGAAGGATAGATTGAAGGAAGGTGACGTCCGACTGATTTCTGGGGATGTCCTGACTGGAAAAGCTAAATCAGCAGATGACTTTATGGACATCTACGACGATCAACTTACAGCGGTTCAGGAGGGTTTTACCCATGAGATGTTCGGTTGGCTTCTACCAATAAAGGCAAGGCCCTCCATATCGAGAACATTCCCCAATTTCCTATTACCCAATTTGACATTCCGTGCGGAGACCAATACACACGGGGAGGAAAGAGCCTTTGTCATTACCGGGCTTTATGAAGATGTAACACCAATGGATATTTATCCACAATTCCTGCTTAAATCGATTTTAGCAGGCAATTTTGAACGGATGGAAGGGTTAGGCATCTATGAAGTGGTCGAGGAAGATTTGGCCCTCTGCGAATTTGTTTGTCCTTCTAAAGTAAATGTGCAAAAAATCCTCCGGGATGGTTTGGACATGATGCAGGAACAAGGTTAAATTATCGAATTAGAGATACAGTCACTTATGCGCGCATTGCTCCAATTTCTAAAGAAGATTGAACCAGACAAAAAGAAGTCTCCGTTTTTGCATACCCTGTATGACGGTTTCTTCACGTTTGCCTATGTACCGGACCATGTGACACACGGTGGCACACACTTGCGCGACGGCATGGACCTCAAACGCACCATGGTGCATGTGGTCATTGCGTTGCAATTGTGTTATGTTTTTGGTACCTACAATATAGGTCATCAACATTTTGCCGCACTAGGTCTTTATCCGGATATTTTTGATGGATTCCATCTTAAACTGGTGCATGGCCTTATAAAAATGCTCCCGCTGTTTATCGTGTCCCATGTCGTGGGATTAGGTATTGAATTTTACTACGCCTCGAAAAAAGGTCATGGCATTGAGGAGGGGTACTTGGTTACCGGTGCACTTATCCCTTTAATTATGCCGCCGGATATTCCCTTGTGGATCCTTTCTTTATCAATCATCTTTGCCGTTTGGATTGGTAAAGAGGCTTTTGGCGGAACTGGTCGTAATATTTGGAACATTGCCTTGCTGGCCAGGGTGTTTGTATTCTTTGCATATCCTACGGAGATTTCAGGTGATCAGGTTTGGGTTTCCGGCCTCACATCTGCTGTTCCCGGAGCGCTTCCTGAATATGGATGGTGGCACTTGTCTGTGTTTAATGGCTGGTTTGAATCGATGGGCTGGGCCACATTTAATCCTGCCGCAACAGTAATGGATGGTTTTTCTGGAGCCACCCCGCTGGCGCTGGGATACGCTGGAGGTTGGGAGGCGGTGACCGCAAATTATTCTGTTTCACAATTATGGTGGGGTGATATTCCCGGCAGTATCGGCGAGACCAGTAAACCACTCATCATTTTAGGTGCAATATTCCTGCTTGTAACAAAAATCGCCAGTTGGCGCGTGATGCTGTCCATGGTACTTGGTTGTGCATTTGCCGGCTTATTATTTAATATGTGGGGCGCCACAGAGTTTATGCGTTTGCCCTGGTACTATCATTTTTACATGGGTAGTTTTTTATTCGCCATGGCCTTTATGGCCACAGATCCTGTAACAGCAACCGGAACAAATACAGGTAAGTGGATTTATGGATTTCTGATCGGTGCCCTTGGCTTGCTCATCCGTGTGTCTAATCCAGCTTACCCGGAAGGTTGGATGCTGGCTATACTCTTTATGAATATGTTCGCACCGCTGGTTGACCATTATGTCATTGAAGCTAACATGAAAAAACGACTGAAACGTGCATAGTACAAATTATATCATCCGTTTTGTGCTGATCATGACCACCCTTGCCGCCATTGTACTGGCTGCATTAAATACGGTCCTGGGTGAGCAGCATGCAAAAAATGAAAAGGTCTATAACAAGCGGGCAATCCTCGCCGCTGTCAAGGACCATCTTGAGGGAACGAAAAAACTAGAGGAATTGTCAGATAAAGAGGTTGATGCTCTTTTTACAAACAATATCAAGCAAGTTGTGCTTGATATGAATGGCAAGGTTCAGGAGGGCATGAGTGCCGAGAATATAGACATGGGTAAGGAGCGAAAAAAGCCAGAGGCTGAACGTATGTTACCCTTTTATATTTACACAAATAGCGCAGGCAAGCCTTTTTACATTTTAAGCATCAGAGGTAATGGTTTATGGGATGAAATCTGGGGCTCTATTTCTTTGGAGGAAGATTTGAAGACAATTGCCGGCGCATCCTTTGACCATAAAGGTGAAACACCAGGACTGGGAGCTGAGATCAAGGATAATCCTTCTTTTCCTTCTCAATTCACTGGAAAAACCATATACAATGAACAAGGAGAATATACTTCCGTTGTCGTAAAAAAAGGTGCGGCGACAAACCCGACATTTGAAGTGGATGGTATTTCAGGAGCGACGGTAACTGGTAATGGTGTCTCCGAGATGCTACAGCGCGGCATCAAGTATTATGAGCCTTATCTGAATTCATTAAAAACGAAATCTTAAATCGGCACACGATGGCAGAAGATGTGAAAATCATGACAGCTGAGCTCAAGGAAAAAGAGCCCATATTTGGAAAGGTCGAGCGGAAACTGCTCACAGATCCGCTGAATGATAACAATCCGGTAACTGTACAAATACTTGGTGTTTGTTCCGCCTTGGCTGTTACTACACTTGTTTATCCTTCAATCGTGATGGCAATTGCCGTAACGCTTGTTACTGCTTTTTCCAATCTGTTCACCTCTATGCTGCGGAATACAATTCCAAAATCAGTAAGGATGATTGTTCAATTGGTGATTATTGCAACGCTGGTGACCATCGTGGAACAAATTCTCAAAGCCTATAATTATCCTATTTATAAGCAACTTTCCGTCTTTATCGGTTTGATTATAACGAACTGTATTGTAATGGGTCGATTAGAGGCGTATGCAATGGCCAACAAACCATGGCGGTCATTTTTGGATGGCATTGGTAATGGTTTGGGATATGGCGCTATTCTTATCATTATTGCGGTAATCCGTGAATTGACAGGAAAAGGCAGCTTGTTTGCTGGCAGCCCGGTGGAAATGAAAATAATCGGTGCATCGGATCTCTATTGGATTAATACCACAACCAACCCCTGGTTTGGCTGGTATATGAATAATAACCTGATGGTGCTCTCCGTAGCAGCAATGTTTATCCTGGGAATTCTTATCTGGATTCAACGTGGACGCAACCCAAAACTCATTGATATTTCCTGATCTTATCAACTTTTGATGTTATGGAATTTCTGAATGTATTTATAAAGTCAGCATTTATTGAAAATATGATCCTGGCTTACTTCCTGGGAATGTGTTCTTTCCTTGCTGTGTCGAAATCTGTAAAAACAGCGTTTGGCCTAGGTATTGCCGTAATATTTGTACTTGGTATAACTATGCCGATCAACTGGGTCATCAATGTTTATTTGCTTGGTGAAGACGGTGTGTTTGGAATGGACCTAACTTTCCTTCGATTTATCCTTTTTATAGCGGTGATTGCATCTATGGTGCAGTTGGTTGAAATGGTAGTGGAAAAGTTCTCCCCCTCCCTTTACAATTCACTTGGTATATTTCTGCCTTTGATCACAGTGAACTGTGCCATCTTAGGTGGCTCATTGTTTATGGTGAGCAGGGAGTATTCGTTTTCAAATTCAGTGGCTTATGGCCTCGGAGGTGGTTTCGGCTGGTTTTTAGCGATTATTGCTTTGGCCGCTATTCGGGAAAAAATGGCTTATTCAAATGTACCTGCTCCGCTACGGGGCTTGGGTATGGCATTCATTCTGACAGGGCTCATGGGTATTGCATTTATGAGCCTCATGGGAATCGACCCTGCAACAATGGGTGGCAAATAACAATTAAAATTCAGGGGCATGTTTGTCTTGATTAATTACAGTATTATAGGGTATGCCGTGCTGGTTTTTTCAGCGGTTATCCTGGCCTTTTCTTTAATCCTCATCTACGCCCGAAAGAAGCTGGTCCCACAAGGAGCAGTGAAAGTTGTAGTCAATGGGGACGAAGATAATCCACTGATGGTCCAACCAGGAAGTTCATTGCTTTCGGTCTTATCAGATAAACATATTTTCCTTCCCTCCGCCTGTGGTGGTGGTGGTACATGTGCCATGTGTGAATGCCATGTCGATGAAGGTGGGGGTGATGTGTTGCCTACAGAAATGAATCACCTTACCCGTAAAGAAGTGGCTGAACATATGAGGCTGGCTTGTCAGGTAAAGGTGCGTCAGGATATGAAAATTCGTATTCCTGATGAAATATTCGGTATTAAAAAATGGGAGTGCGAAGTGGTTTCCAACTACAACGTCGCAAGCTTTATCAAGGAGTTTGTTGTGCGTCTGCCGGAAGGAGAAACCATGGACTTTCAATCAGGAGGTTATATCCAGATCGACGTTCCCAAGATCACTGTTGAGTTTAAGGATATGGAGATCGCTCCGCATCCTGAAGATCCTGCCGGTCCGGATAAATTCCGTGCTGAATGGGATAAATTTAAACTTTGGAATTTGCGCATGGTCAATGACGAACCGCAATTTCGAGCTTACTCCATGGCCAACCATCCTGCAGAGGGCAATATCATCATGTTAAATATACGGATTGCAACGCCGCCATGGGATCGCGATAAAAATGGTTGGAAAGCAGTGAATCCTGGTGTTTGCTCCAGTTACGTTTTTGGTGCTAAGCCGGGTGACAAGGTGACCATCTCCGGACCTTATGGTGAATTTTTCATCAAGCCTACTCAAAAAGAAATGGTCTACATCGGCGGTGGTGCAGGCATGGCACCTTTGCGGTCCCACCTATTCCACTTGTTCCATACCGCAAGAACCAGGGATCGTAAAGTTTCGTTCTGGTACGGTGGCCGATCCAAAAGAGAACTCTTTTATACCGACCAGTTTCGGAAAATCGAGCAGGAGTTTGACAACTTCCGTTATCACATCGCGCTTTCGGAACCCTTGCCTGAGGATAATTGGGTAGTCGCTAAGGATGTGCTGGATCGCAATGCGGATGGTTTTACGGGTTTCATACATCAGGTGCTCTATGATAATTATCTAAAAAATCACCCTGAGCCGGAGGAAATTGAATATTACTTCTGCGGACCACCAATGATGAACCAGGCTGTGATCAAATTACTAGATGATCTAGGTGTGCCGGAGGAAAATATTGCCTTCGACGATTTTGGCGGATAATCAACAATGTATATACCAACAGGGGGTTCCTTAAAAAGGCTCCCTGTTTTCTTTAATGCCTTTACCATAATTAATAATCTTGAATCAATCAAAGTGGTAAGCCTTCCAAATGCGTAGTTGATTTCACGTTGGAGACCTTACTTTTGTTTAAATTTTTGTTTTAAACCAATCCGGCAGAATTAGTTCTTATGTTAAAACCCAAACGATATCTGGTTACTTCAGCGTTGCCGTATGCCAATGGACCTTTGCATATTGGTCATCTGGCCGGGGCTTATTTGAATGCCGATATCTATGTACGGTGGTTGCGTGCAATGGGGGAGGAAGTACTCTTTGTCTGTGGTTCGGATGAGCATGGAGCCGCAATTACCATACGAGCGATGAAAGATGGTCTCACGCCCAAGGAGATTGTCGACAAATATCACGAGCTCTTTGGCAGGACATTTAAAGAAATGGGCATATCCTTTGATGTTTACCACCGCACTTCTGCGGAATTACACCATGAAACATCGCAGGAATTTTTTCGCACCCTTTACCAAAATAGTTCCTTCACCCAAAAAGAATCCGAACAATACTTTGACGAAAAAGCCGGTGTATTTCTGGCGGACCGGTACATAAAAGGGATCTGCCCAAATTGTCAAAATCCGGAGGCGTATGGTGATCAATGTGAAAAATGCGGATCAACTTTAAATCCTACGGATCTGGGCGATCCACGGTCGGTGTTATCCGGTGACAAGCCCGTCATGCGCTCTACCAGCCACTGGTATTTGCCCCTTGAGCGGCATGAGGAATGGCTTCGCACCTGGATAAATGACGGTATTTTAGATGGCAAGCTCCATCACGATCCACGGGATTGGAAAAATCATGTGCTGGGGCAATGTCGATCCTGGTTGGATGCTGGGTTACAACCCCGGGCTATGACACGCGATCTGGATTGGGGCGTGGATGTGCCATCGGATATTCCCGGATCGGCTGGCAAAAAACTATATGTATGGATGGATGCTCCAATAGGCTACATATCAGCTACCAAACATTGGGCGGAGGCGAATGGCACCGATTGGACTACATGGTGGCAGGATCCTGAATCGGCATTGATTCATTTTATTGGAAAAGATAATATTGTCTTTCATTGCCTCATCTTCCCGGTTATTCTTCGGGAGCATGGATTTTATAACTTACCGATCAATGTTCCTGCAAATCAGTTTATGAATCTCGAGGGGAATAAAATATCCACTTCCAGAAATTGGGCTGTGTGGGTTCATGAATACCTGGAGGAATTTCCGGGCATGCAGGATTCACTTCGATATAATATGATCCGGAATATGCCGGAGCAAAAGGACAGTGAGTTTACCTGGAAAAATTTCCAGGAGACACACAATAGTGAGTTAGTTAATAACCTCGCTAATTTTATAAATCGTGTGTTGGTTCTTACCCATAAGTTTATGGATGGGGTCCTTGTAGCAGGTAAACCAAATCAGCAATTTATTTCGGGAGATGGGACTGGGCGGTTTACCAGCCTTGCAGATGAGTTGGTGACACTCGGATCGAAGGTGGCAGAGATCGATGTACTAATCCGGCATTTTAATTTTCGCGAGGCGCTGCAAAAAGTGATGGAAATATCCATGGCGGGCAACCAGCTTTTACAGGCTAATGAACCTTGGGCCCAAGCCAAATCTGCACCCGAAGACATGCGTATTGTCCTATTTGCTGGAGTGCAATATGTACATCTGCTTTCTAAACTGATTCGTCCGTTCCTACCTTTTGCTGCTGACCGCCTTGCAGGCATGTTAGGTGCACCCTCAATGCCTGGTTCAGGGGAGCTGAATGAAATGATGGTTAAATTGCAAAATGGGCAACCATTAGTGGACGCTGGACACCGTCTGGGTGAAGCAAGTCATCTGTTCGGACGCATTGCAGATGAAGTCATCGATGCTCAGATTCAAAAATTGCATAAAGTGGAGCCCATAAACACGGCAGTTTCTGATGATTCAGATCATGATCAGGTTACCTATGCCTTGCCCAAAGCTGCTATAAATTATGATCAGTTTAATGCGATGGACTTGCGTACAGGACGAATAATAGCTGCCGAAAAAGTTCCTAAAGCCGATAGATTATTAAAACTGGACGTAGATCTTGGTTATGAAAAAAGGACTGTTGTTTCCGGCATAGCCGCATTTTATGCACCAGAGGATATTATTGGTCAGCAAGTAGTCGTATTAATTAATCTTGAGCCGCGTATGTTGCGGGGCATTGAATCACAGGGTATGATTTTGATGGCCACAGCTGCTGACGGCCGGCTGGTATTTGTCACTACAGAAGGACCTGTTGCTGAAGGAATGGGTATTAGTTGAACAACATGAAATACAATCCATGAGTCCATTGTACACGTTGCCAGCCAAAATACGATGGCTTTTGTTTACAGTATTTTTTGTGCTTTTAATCCTGTCCGGATGGCGCATGTTATCCATGCCACTATGGGGTTATTGGCCAATGGCCTTGTTACTGGGTTTTTGGGGCTGTCTGCTCTTAATCATCTTCCCCAAAATAGTTAAAACACAAACGGACCTGGCTCATCTCGGTCTTTCCACATTGAGCGCGGTATTACTTTGGCTTGGCTTTCCGGATATGCCGTTCACGCCTTTGCTTTTTGTTGCTTTTATACCGCTTCTGATAATTGAAGATGTACAACAATTGCGATATGGAAAACGATCCCTGTTGCGCATCGCCTTTTATAGTTTTCATGCCTTCTTTTTATGGAATGTACTGAGCACATTCTGGGTGGCGAATACCGCTTTTTTTGCGGGCATTTTTGCCAATGTGGTCAATGCCGGTCTCATGGTCATACCCATGCTGGCTTATCATTGGCTTAGACGTTGCAGCAAGGATCGGTTTCGGTGGGCATCGCTGGTTGTATTTTGGATGATGTTTGAATTTAATCACCTGCACTGGGAGTTGACCTGGCCCTTTTTAAGCCTTGGCAATGCACTGGGGCAATATCCTTCCTGGGCGCAATGGTATAGCTACACAGGCATTCTGGGTGGCACCATATGGTTTTTAGGTGGGAATGCCCTGCTGTATCCTATTGGATTGGCCTGGTTTAAAAAAGAACCCGTACCCTCCGGTCCGATTGTTCGGGGTGTTACCTGGTTTATTATACCATTAATTATTTCATTGGTTCAGTTTTACACCTACGAGCCGCAGGGCCAGGAAGTAGAAGTGGCTGTGGTGCAACCCAATTTCGAACCGCATTATGAAAAATTTGAGGTGCCGGATGAGGCTCAATTGCAACGATTCCTAACGCTATCCAGGGAAGTGCTGAATGCGGAGACAAAATATCTTGTATTTCCGGAAACATCGTTTGGCGGGTTTGATTATGCCCGATTGGAAGAACAGCCTGAGGTTATTGCTTTGAGAGCCCTTCTGGACAGTTTTCCGAATTGCGCATTAATTACAGGGATTGACGCTTACCGTTTTTTAAAACCTGAAGAAGATAGCCCTGCCAAAAGGGCACATACCCAAGCCGGCAGCGATACGCTGTGGTGGGAGGCGGCCAATATGGCTATCCAGCTTAGTTCTGGCCAACCTGCCCAGCAGTATCTTAAAGGGAAGTTGGTGCCGGGTGCGGAATGCACTCCATATCGTTGGTTTTTCTTTTTTATGGAACCCCTGGTTGACCAATTGGGCGGCTCGCTGGAAGGTTTGCGTCGGTCGGAAGAACGCAGTGTTTTTGAACATAAAAACACGCGTGTGGCACCTGTCATTTGTTATGAGTCGGTTTTTGGCGACTATTGCAACGGCTATGTCCAAAAAGGGGCCCAGGCATTAGCAATCATCACTAATGATGGCTGGTGGGATGATACGCCAGGACATAGGCAGCATTTGATGATCGGATCACTCAGAGCGATCGAATCCAGGCGTGAAATTATCCGGTCAGCCAATACGGGTATATCGGGTATCATCGACCAGCGTGGCATTATCCGCAATGCTACCGAATATGAGGAAACCGCTTCATTCAGGGATAAGGTACGTATGAATGATTTCATAACGCCTTATGTGATTTGGGGAGATTTTCTTGGTCGGGTAGGAGGTTTGACGGCGGCAATTTTTATTTTATTGGGATTATATTTATCAATAAAACGTTGGTTGGGAAAATAATTAAAGATGTGCTGCCCCTCCCTTATTACAACCACCAAACAATCCCATTCGTAGGTTGGGTTTCGTTGTATAGAGTCAGCGCCGTTTGGGCTTCGCTGTTTCATTTGATTTCCTCGCAATGTCCCAATAACCCAACAGCCCAATAACCTGCCTTGACGGCAGGCGGGCTCAACAACCTAACAATCCCAAAACCCTACCGCATCTTTGGTCTTCTGCGTTTGCCACCAGGTTGAAAGCCCTGCATACCCGACCGGATATTTGCTTTGGCAAGGCCTCGGTTGCCCAATGCTTTTTCATACTCCTTGATCTGCTCCTTCATGGACGGCTCAGTGACTTTCAGGTCTTTTACTTTGCGGAAATGAGCCATTGCACCCGCCCAATTGCTTCGGTTGGCAGCGATATTGGATAATTGTAAATAAACCATCGCTTTTTCGTTGTCAGAGGGTAATCCTGTCGCATCGGCAAGGAGCATAAACTGTTCGGCTGCATCAAAATCCTTCCGCTGCATGGCCAAAGTACCTTTGAGCAGAAAAAAGTAGGCACGGTTTGCTGAATACAGCAACTTGGGGAAAAAGGTCAGATTGATCCGATCCTCAGCCTTGGCAAAGTCCATTTTTTGGATCAACTCTGCGGTACTTTGGATCGTACCCAGCAAAAGGTAACCGCCCAGCAAGACAAGGCCTGCCAATATAAAAAACAAACCATACCATATGCCAAGTGTAGCCCATAAGGCAATACCACCCAACGTAAGGCCCACAATAAGTGCAAAGCGCAGGTAAATAGGAATGATGATCATGTGTAGATGATAATTAAGGCGTGAAGTTACGAGGACTTCAGGTAAGCACGGTCATTGATGAGGATCAGATTTCCTGCAATAGTTAAGGAATCCATATTGGGAAATTTGATCTTGTAGATCGCATTGTTATATGTGTCCGATTTCTTTTTATCCGTCGTGGTCCGATACAATCGATTGGATAAAAACAAACCACCCGGCGAAAGCAGGTGTTTGATGTTGTCCAGACACTCGGAAGTCGAAAAATAGGCTGGGATTTTATCATCTTTAAAAATGTCCAGGATAATCAAATCGAAACGGGGCCCCACCCAGGATCGTAAAAATGCTTCACCATCAGTAGCAACTACGGTTACGGGCGCATTGAGATGGCAGAGTGTAAACTGATGAGCCAAATCAATTATACCTTCATCGAGTTCGACGGCTGTGTAGGTTGCATCGAGATGGTGCTCCTGTTCGAGCAATTGAATCACGCTTCCAAGTCCGAGCCCAAGTACCAGTACATTTTTTCCGTGCAGTCTGGAAAAGTCGATTTTGCGAAAGGCCTCTGCAAAATTGACATAAAGATCTTCGAATGAATAAATTGCATTCGGCGTACTCAGTTGGAGTCGGCCGCGCACGAGTGACACCAGTAGGTAATCATGTTCCTCTGTAGCTATGCAATCGAGGCTGATGGGCCACAGATAACTCAGCCATCGTTTCCAGATGGGAATGATCATGCGGAGGCCTCAGTATGTCGTTCCCAGGACCGAAATTCGGCGGAGTCTTCATAAATTTTTCGCAATAAAACTATGTCGTCCGGTATTAGTTTTTTTTGTCTTCTTTTGAAAACAGCCTCTACGGTTTCAATCATTTTTTCAAAGGAAAAAGTTCGGAACCCTGATGCGCCACCCCAAGCGAATGAAGGGATGAAGTTGCGGGGGAATCCATCGCCATAAATATTGGCCCCTACGCCTATGACTGTGCCGGTATTAAACATCGTATTGATGCCGCATTTGGTGTGGTCACCCATGATCAGGCCACAGAACTGTAGCCCAGTCGGCTCAAATCGGCGTGTGACATAACTCCATAACCGCACTTCGGCATAGGTGTTTTTAAGGTTGGACACATTGGTGTCCGCACCCATATTACACCATTCGCCTATGACAGAATCGCCTAAAAAGCCATCATGTCCCTTGTTGGTATAGCCCAAAATCATGCTATTGCTGATTTCTCCACCAGCCTTACTATAGGGTCCAATTGTAGTGCCACCATAAATTTTGGCTCCCATTTTGACGGTACTGCCATGACATAGTGCAAATGGTCCACGTATCATGGCGCCATCCATGACTTCTGCGTTTTTGCCAATATAAATAGGCCCCTCTGTGGCATTGAGATAACAAGGTGCCAGTGTAGCTCCGGATTCTATAAAAATCTGGGTAGACGATGTAGCGACAACCCCAGGCGGGATGGGTTGACTTTTGCGATTGGCTGTGAGCAATTCAAAATCATCCTGAATGGCTTTTTTGTTGTTGGAAAATAGCTGCCATGGCCGGGTGATCAATTGGACATCGGAAGCTTCCAGGCCAAAGCCACGGATATCGCCGATTTCATCATTACTCATCAGCTTGTCGAACTGATTTTTTTCCAAACGGGCTGCCACCAATTCATCATTGACCAATAAAGCTTCACCAGGAACGAGTTGTCGCACAAGACGAACAAAATTTTCGGTAGGCAGTGCGCCACCATGGATCAGCCAATTGTCATCAGCAATAGTAGCTGGGTATTTGTCCGACAAGTATTCCTGGGTAACGTGGGAGGCCTTAGCGTCGAGGAGTAGTTCCCATTTTTCGCGAATGCGAAGTATCCCGCAGCGCAACTCAGCCATCGGTCGGGTATAGGTGAGTGGAAGGAGATGTTTCCAATCATCAGAATCAAACAGAATCAAATTTCGCATGGGTAAAAGTATAAAAAAAGCCCCTTTGTAAACAACAAAGGGGCTTTAATATCTGGAAAAGGATATGCCTTATTCCTCTTTGCTTTCTTCCTTGGCAAACTTGGTCTTCGCAAATTTTTTGTTGAATTTGTCGATACGTCCTGCTGAGTCCACAAATTTCATTTTACCGGTGTAAAAAGGATGTGAACGGCTGGATATCTCCAATTTGACTAAAGGATATTCCTTACCATCTTCCCAAAGAACAGTCTCGCGGGAATTTGTGCAACTACGTGTTAAAAAGGATTCATCGGCCGAGAAATCCTTGAATACAACAAGGCGATACGTCTCTGGATGTGTTTCTTTTTTCATGATCCTGTAAATGGATGGTTAATCGAGGCGCAAAGATAAGTTACTTTTTGGAATCTACCAAGCCTGGCAAGCATTTATTCTTTGGCGTTATAGCGTGCGGATGGTGAAACTATGCAACGTCATCTAGCGGCTGTCCTGGCTTTTACGTGTGAAAAGGAAAAAAGGCATCGGGAATATGCAGCACGTTTGCGTCCATGCCCTGATTACTGTGAATAGCAATGATATCAAATCGGATTTCCTGGTCATGCCCCGTTTCTGCCAGCCAGGCAGTAGCAGCGGTAATGAGTCGGGCCTGTTTGCGTGCATCCACAAATTCTTCAGGGTGCCCATACCGGTTATCTTGTCGCATTTTGACTTCTACAAATAGGATCAGTTGGTCCTTTCTGGCAATAAGATCTATTTCCTTGTGACCAAATCGCCAATTGCGCTCCAGTATATCAAATCCCAGGCCGCTCAAAAACTCGGCGGCGATTTCCTCTCCTTTGTCACCTATTTGCTTATTCTTCATACAGGAGATGTGATGTTACCAGTCAGCAATCCGTAACTTTGCCATCTTTACCAAGGTAGCAGTTATGATGGATCAGTTGATAGCCCGATTCCCCGACCAGTTGGATGAGGCATTAGTTATAGGGCGAGAAGCGAATTTACGAAAGCCAGGCCGTATTGATCATGTATTTGTCACCGGCCTGGGTGGCTCAGGCATAGGAGGGAATTTTGTCGCAGAATTTGTACGACACTTTTGTCCCGTCCCATATCTGGTCGGCAAGAGTTATGATATCCCCTGTTGGGTAAGCCCGGGAACACTTGCTATTGTGTCATCTTATTCCGGCAATACCGAAGAGACGTTATCTGCCATGACATTGCTTCAGGCATCCGGGGCACATATCATTGTCGTTTCGAGTGGTGGTCAATTGATCCAAATCGCTAAAGAAGCGGGATTAGATTATATACAATTGCCGGATGATTGGCCCAGTCCCAGAGCCTGCCTCGGATTTTCTTTGGTTCAACAATTAGTTATTTTGGAGCGATTTGGCCTTGTTCCCGGCATGTTATTGGATCATATCGCTGTTGCGGCAAATCTCCTGCGTAAAGAAATGGAGGACATTAAAGAGCGAGCTGAAAAAATAGCACCTCTTTTATTGGGTAAAACAACGGTCATTTATGCCACAGACCGCATGGAATCCGTCGCCGTTCGCTTTCGCCAGCAACTCTGTGAAAATGCTAAAGTGCTGTGCTGGCATCATGTGATCCCCGAGATGAATCATAACGAACTCGTCGGTTGGCGAGATCGCCGGGATGATCTTGCAGTGCTGGTCTTTCGCAATCGCGACGACTACTCTCGCAATCAGATGCGTATTGAGATTAACAAAGAAATCATAGCGCATTACACCAGCACATTTATCGAGACCTACTCAAAGGGCGACACGCTGATTAGTCAAGCACTGTATCACGTTCATCTCGGCGATTGGATATCCTGGTACCTGGCTTCGTTGCGGGGGGTGGATGCTTCCGAAGTACGCGTCATCGACTTTCTCAAACAAGAGTTGGGGAAAGTCTGATTGGAGCATGCGTCTGGTTTGTATACGATAGGTTGATGCCCTGCAAGTGGGCGGTTTGACTCAACCTCCTACAAGTTGTATCTTTGTGATTCATTAATAGATTACCATGAACACAAAATGTACAATCGCCGCTTTTTTTTTCTTACTCTTTTTCCTTAGTGGACAAATAAATACACAAGCACAGGAAGCAACTCAGCAAGCACTCATTGTCAAAAAGACAGCAACCTGGTGTTCCAATTGCGGATCATGGGGTTGGACATGGTTTAAGGACCTTATCGCAGCTACAGAAAATAGTGGCGGCATTAATATAGCGCTACACAGTACCAGTAGTATGCTCAAGCCACCCAACGATCTCGATGGCGATTGGCTCAATTCCTTCAGTACGATTGGGGCATTTCCCACATTTTTTGTCAATGGGCAACATTATCCCTCTTATAGCGCTGTCCTTGGTGCTGCCCAAAATGCCGTTAGCCAGGAGCCTTTTGCAGGTGTTTCGTTGGTAACTGGTTTTGTGAATGACACCATTTATGCCCAAGGAACGGTTACCTGGCAGGAAGCGGGAACGGGCGAATATCAGGTTGGTTTTTATATTATCCAGGATAGTTTGGTTTTTCAACAAAGTGCTCAAGGCGCCAATGCCATTCATCGTAACGTTTTGCGGGAAGCCATGGAAGATAGTCATTTTGGTACACCGGTTAATGTGAGCTTTGAACCCGGCCAAACATTATCCTGGGATAGCAAACATTATTATCCTGGCATTTCAGTAGAGAAACATTATGTGCTGGCTATACTTTGGAAATCCGTGGGCAGTAAATATCAATATGTAAACGGGTGGATGACACCGCTTGCGGAGGGTTTAATCAGTGCAACAGATCAGACCGAAATGTGGAAGGGAATGGCGATATTTCCTAATCCTGTCCAGGCTGGTCAGGCTTTTACCGTATCGCTGCCATCGGATGGTATTGAGACGAGTTATAGGATGTTCGATGTCTCTGGTCAAACAGTTCAAAGTGGAACAACAGCATTTCCTTTCCTCTCTATAACCACGCCTGGCGCGGTTTCTGCCTCCACGTTTTTACTGGAACTCAATCGTCAGGGGCATCGGAAAGTGGTTCCCGTCCAGGTTGTGAAATAAGTTGTTATATAGGATTTGTAGACGGAAGACGTGCCAGTATCGTTTGGTTTCCTTTGACCACCTGGTTTAAGGTCACTTCGATGTGTGCATCCGTTGGAAGAAATACATCTACTCTGGAGCCGAATTTAATAAATCCCAATTCGTCCCCCTGGTTGACCTGATCGCCAACTTCCGGATAACAAACAATGCGTCGGGCAACGTATCCGGCAATCTGCCGGACCAGGATACTGCCGAGTTTGTTTTTAATGACAACGGATGTTCGCTCATTGTCCTGGCTTGATTTGGGATCCCATGCCAGTAGAAACTTGCCTGCATGATATTTGGCGTAGGTGATTATGCCTCCTACAGGATATCGGTTGACATGGACATTTAGAGGAGACATAAATACACTGACCTGAATGCGTCGCTCCTGTAGGATTTCTTCCTCAATGGTTTCTTCAATGACGAGGACTTTCCCATCAGCAGGTGCATAAATTATATGATCATCGGCATGAAGTAGTGGCCTTTCAGGGTGACGGAAAAAATTAAGGATTAAGCCATACAAGACTAGAAATAACGGTAATACAAGGATGGTCAGCCAGGGCATGCCATTCTGAATCGCTGCAAGAGCGAGAAGCATAATTATTGCTGTGAAAATCAATGAACGATGGCCTTCTTTGTGATAACGCATGGTCGTAATGTATAATACAAAAATAGGATGAATTGGATAAATGAGGTCAGGATTCGTTTAGAGTAGTATTCATCGGATGGCAAACCAATAGAGTGCCACCGGAGGGAGGGCAAATAAAAACGCGTCAAATCGGTCTAAAAGTCCCCCGTGACCCGGCAATATTTTACCTGAATCCTTCACTTCAAATTCGCGTTTGAGCATGGATTCCACCAGATCACCGACCGGGCCCCAAAGTGCAACAAGCAATGCAATGATCAAGCCATCCTGTGTGGTCCAGGCAGGTATCCAGAAAGTCAGAAAATAACCTGTCAGCAAGGTGAGAAAGGTACCTCCTGCCCAGCCTTCCCATGTTTTTTTAGGTGAAATTTCAGGCAACAATAGATGCTTTCCCCATCGCACGCCGGTCAGGTATGCACCTGAATCATTGGCCCAAACCAAAAGTAGCAAACCAAAAACCTGCATAGGTTGATACGCCCCATCATTGAAACTCAGCAAAGGCAGGCAACCGAACGGCAAGGCGATATAAATAAGACCTGTAATACCCAGCGCTGCCTGGGAAAACCGTTGGGAACGTTTTACAAACAACTCAGGAATAAAAAACCAACCAAGCAGTGTCGTGGCATAGATAAGTATACCCACAGGCAATATTTTGGAGGAAAACATCATGCCATGGGCCATTGCGAGCCCCCACACAAAGGGAATCAGCCCCCAGGTAATCCCGCTGTATCTTCGCCACCGATCCTTCCAGATGTCTTTAGGGGCTACCATAGTGTAATATTCCCAAAGGCACAAAAAGAGTACAAGACCAAAGAGTGCAATGAAAGGCCACTTTCCTGCAAAAATTCCAATAAGCATGATAAGAGCGAAGGCGATTGCCGTAGTTATTCGTTGCAGCACAATCCGGATCAAATTTCGAAGGGCTAAAACTAAACAATAATCCCAGAGGGGGGATAGAATTTTAAGATGCCGGAGAGGAAATGAAAAGATGTGCTCTTTGGGCGAACTATATTTGCCTGTATGCAAACTATACAGCACATACCTACACGATTGAGTGTCAATATCAATAAAATTGCCCTCATTCGAAATGCAAGAGGCGGCAATTTACCGGATCTAAGACAAATTGCCATTGATTGTGAAGCATACGGGGCAGAAGGCATTACGGTGCATCCCCGTCCTGACCAGCGACACATAAGATATAATGATATTCCGGTTTTGCGCGAAGTCGTAAAAACAGAATTTAATATTGAAGGCAATCCGACATCTGATTTTATGGATTTGGTACTAATGCACAAGCCAGACCAGTGCACCTTGGTGCCAGATGCGCCGGACGTACTTACATCGGATGGGGGGTGGGATACTATGCGTCATAAGTCATTTTTAATTGATATCACCAGGACATTGCAGTCCGCGGGCATTCGGGTTTCCATTTTTATTGATCCCAATCCAAAGATGGTGGAAGGCGCTGCAGTAATAGGTGCCGATAGGGTGGAGCTCTACACGGGTGATTATGCCTTTAGCTATTTGGACGATCGGGTGTTGGCCATTCGCCCGCATCAGGAATGTGCTCGTGTTGCGCATCAGGTTGGAATTGGACTGAATGCTGGACACGATCTCAACTTGGAAAACCTGAAATTTTATAGAGAAAGTATTCCAAATTTGGCCGAAGTTTCGATCGGACATGCCCTGGTTTGCGATAGTTTATACTTCGGTTTAGAAAATACCTTAAAAATTTATAAGAGATTACTTGCATGAATAAGCAGCGAATTATATACATTCGCAGTTGTATATGTTAACAAGGTGTTATCGCCTTGTTAAGTCTTTGTTAGTAATTTCTTTAACCTAAATCCAAACTGAGTATGAGAAAGGTTCTACTAATGCTCCTTGTACTGATGGGGGTGGCAACGATTTCGGTTGCCCAACGATCAGTAACGGGGACCGTGACGGACGACAATGGGGAAGCTCTTATAGGGGCAACCGTCATTGTAAAGGGTACCACCATTGGTACAACAACCAACCTGAATGGACAGTACTCGATACAAGTACCTGCCGGATCGGATGTTTTGGTTGTGAGCTATACTGGCTTTGACAGTCGGGAAATCGTTTTAGGCGCATCCAATGTTGTAGATGTTGGCCTGTTTGAAGGCGTGTCACTAAGTGAGGTGGTTGTTACCGGCTTCACTACAGATAGGAATGCCCGCAACGTAACTTATGCGAACCAGACTGTAAGTTCGGATGACCTCAACTCACAACCTAACAGAAATGCATTGGAGGCACTCCGTGGCAAAGCTGCTGGTGTAAAAATTAACACCGGATCAGGAGGGGTGGGCGCATCCAGTCGGGTTGTCCTCAGGGGGGAAAGCTCTCTGACAGGAAATAACAATGCCTTAATTGTTGTAGATGGTATCGCCATCGACAATTCAAGTACAAGAGGTGGAGCAGGTTTTGATGCGACCAGTGCAGCGGCTGCTCAGGACGGTTACTCCGATTTCGGGAACAGGTTTAACGACCTTAATCCGAATGAAATCGAATCCATCACAATTTTGAAGGGACCAGCAGCTACGTCGCTTTATGGATCACGAGGTGCATCCGGTGTCTTGCTCGTAACCACTAAAAAAGGTGCAGCCGGCCAAAAGTTGAAGGTCAATGTGAATTCAACTTTTTCCTTACAAAATGCATATCTAATACTGGAACGCCAGGATAAATATGGTCAGGGATATGAGAATGCCCATTTTGATTCCGGTGAAAACTTTTCCTGGGGACCAGCCTTTGATGGTGTAGCCCGTCCATGGACTTCGCCGATCGATGCAGATGGCGATGGCGCCCTGGAGAGTTTGGTCCGGCCTTATAGTGCAGTACCTAACCAAATTCAGGACTTTTTCAACACAGGTCAAACCATTGACAATAGCGTTTCGATTTCCGGATCAGAAGGCGGATTTACCTACTACGCGGCCTATTCCAATCTTAACCAACAGGGTATTTTGGACAATACAGAGAATATCCGAAATACACTCAGCCTGAGAGCTACAGCTAAATTAAGTCCGAAACTTGAAACTAATTTTGGTCTTACTTATGCCAGCTCAAAACTCAACACAGCCCAGGAAGGGTACCGGCCGTTTGAAGGGCAAAATGCCTACGCTAATGCTATTCAGGCACCGGTGAACATCCCTTACAACGAACTGAGGGATTACAACAGTCCATTTCACAACATTAATGGATACTATGGTTCGTATTCTACAAACCCATATTTCATCCTTAACGAATATGTGAACGATGGGAAATTTGACAACTACCTGGGTAATGTTGCGTTGACATACCATTTGTTCAAGAACTTTTCAATTTCCGGCAACATTGGTTTGAACACCATCAACCGGACTCTTGAAGCATCTGTGCCCAAGTACACGCCAGACCAGCAATTGGTATGGGTGGATGATCTGGCATTGGTCACACGTAACACAAAGAATAGTTCACCTGGTCAATACACCAAGACCGAAGGGAAAAATACAAACCTTGATGCCACCATTAAGGCCAATTATACACACAACCTTACAAACGATTTTAAACTCAACGTGACAGCAGGTTATAACCTGTTTGATCGTCGAACAAGCAGAGTTACCGGAGAAACTTCTGGTGGGTTAGTTGTGCCAGGATGGTACCATTTCGACAATAGTGTCCAGGTAGCCAAATCAACACAACAATCCTCTAAGTATCGCCTGTTTGGAATTTTGGGTAACGTATCACTTGGTTGGCGCGACCAGGTATTCCTGGAATATTCCGCAAGGAACGACTGGTCATCCACGCTACCTAAGGAGAATAATTCCTTCTTCTACCAGGGTGTCGGTCTCTCTGCTGTATTGACAGATATACTCAACATGAATACGGAAGGTCCGCTTAGTTTTCTGAAAATCAGGGGCGGTATCGGAACTATTGGTAAAGATGCAGGACCTTACTTACTCGAATCCTCTTTTATCGGGAACCCGGTCATCCAATCCTTTCCTAACCACGACATCCTGACTCCAATAAATGGTCAACCCGGATTTACGGTTAGTGATGTAATCGGCAACCCAAATCTACGTCCTGAACTTACAACGCTTTATGAAGTAGGTGCAGATGTTGGGTTCTTCGACAATCGGATCAATGTAGAATACACCTATTATACTAGCATTCATAGCGATCAGATCATCGAAGTTGACTTACCGTCTTCTTCAGGTTACCGTCGCACCACTGCCAACGTGGGTGAGATGACGAACAAGGGCCATGAGCTCAGTGTAAATCTGCGGCCAATCCAGGGTCTGGTTAAGGATTTGACTTGGGATATCAATCTTATCTATGCGAAAAACACCAACGAGGTCACCTATATATCCAACGATGCAAAGGAATTGACCATTGGAGGACCTTACACCAATTCTGCCGTATCCCTTGTGGCAACGGAAGGCTTGCCTTTCGGTACATTTAAAAGCACCGTTCCCCGGATGACAGCTGATGGCAAAATGATAGTGGATTCGGATGGTTTTCCCGTGATGACGGCGACGGAACAATACCTGGGTGCTTATCAACCTGATTGGACCGGAAGCCTCGGAACGATGATCGGATATAAGGGTTTTAGCATAAATGCCCTCGTCGATATTCGTCAAGGTGGACAGTTTTTATCCATTACGAAGAATCAAACCGAATTTAATGGAACGGCCTTGTCCACACTTATTGGAGATCGGGAAGCGTTTGTTCTTCCAAATAGTGTTGTGGAAAATCCTGATGGAACGTTTTCTGAGAACACTACAGAAGTAATCGCAGAGGCACTTTATGCTATTAGTGGAACAGCATTCGGAGGCAATAGTCTTTTGGTAGATGCAAGCTTTGTGAAGTTGCGTGAACTGGGTTTGACCTACACAGTGCCGCAACGGATGCTACAGGGATCACGGATTTCTAATTTGAGCCTAGGTGTTTTTGGCAGTAACCTGAAATTCTGGTTGCCTTCGGAGAATACGTATGCAGATCCAGAAATCAACGGTGCCGACCTGAATGGAAATGCTGTTGGCGTTGAGACAACACAAATCCCACCATCTCGCTCCTATGGAGTTAGACTTAATCTCACGTTTTAACCCATCCAAATCTGAAACAATATGAAGACTATAAATCGCTTTCTTTCGTTGGTCGTTTTGGCATTCGTTTTGAACTCATGTTCAGAAAGTTTGTCGGACATCAACATCAACCCGGACAAATCGCCGACCGCCAACCCTGAACAAGTGTTGACGACGGCTATGGGTACCATCGGCTACGTGGTCGATGGACAATATAATCACGACAACATTTTGTGGGGACAATATTGGACCTGGGGTCCAGGTGTGGCCTTATCCAATCTAGAGCGTTATGTCGGTGAAGGTGCTGACTATGATAACGAATGGATACGCTGTTATGCGAATATATTAACAGATCTGCAGTTTGTCGCCAATTCCGATTCTCGGGCACATGCGGGTATTTCCAAAATTCTCATGGCCTATGTTTTTCAAGGATTGGTAGATCACTATGGTGATGTTCCATTTTCTGAGGCACTTGACGGAGAATTGGCTGATGGTTCCAATTTCGCTCCATTGTTTGATGATGATGCCACCATTTATCCACAATTGGTAACAATGGTTGATGACGGCCTGGCAGATATTGGCGCCAACTCAGGAACTGTAGGTGCGGAAGACCTCATGTATTCCGGAGATATGGACGGATGGATTCGTTTTGGTAATTCCCTGAAACTTCGCATTTTAATGCGCATGTCAGGTGTTGTTGACGTCTCTGCTCAAGTGACCAGCCTATTAGCCAATGGTTCATTCATTGAATCCAATGGTGATATTGCAGCAGTCCCGTTCTCTGGTATTGTTGGAAATGAAAATCCAATGTATGCCCGGATGGAATCAGGTGTAAAAAATTTCTATATAGCCAGTAATACGTCGCTAAATTATCTTCAGGATAATAACGATCCCCGGTTGATGGCTTTCTACGCTCCTGCAAAAAGCTCTGGTACCCTGGTTGGGATTTTACAAGGATCAATAGACAATGAGCCTTTTACAAATTCTAAGGACAACTATAGCCAGATGTCAGCTATCTGTTACGGGCAAGCCAACCCGGTCATTTTGATAAGTGACTGGGAAACCTGGTTCCTCCGTGCTGAAGCTGCCCTGAAGTTTGGAGGTGATGATGCCGGAGCCTTTGCCAATGCCGTTCAGGCCAACTTTGACTTCCTGGGTGTTGACCCCGGAACGTACATTATAGATCTGAATTACAGTGGTGGTACTACTGCGCAAAAACTGGACAACATTGCTATCCAGAAATGGATCTCTATGAACGGAACGCAAGAGGATGAAGGATGGATTGAAACAAGAAGGTTTGACACGCCGTCTAACCCAATCTTCTCACAGACTATTTTTGCAACGCCCGTTGTCTCAGTACTGCCACCGAATGTTCACCCCTCTATCTGGTTTTATCCAGCGAATGAACTTAGCCTGAATCCGAATGCACCTGCACAGCATAGCATGACGGACAAGGTGTTTTGGGACAATTAATAAAAAATGAACAACATGAAATCAACCAAATTATTCTTACCCTTTCTGACAGCAATCGCTCTTATCCATTTCGCCTGTGAAAAGACGGATATTGACGAGTCAGTGATCACCTACTTGCCTAAAATTGATGTGATTGGATCCTCGGATGTCCAACTGGCCTGTGATGCCACGGGCTACACGGATGCGGGCGTAACTGCAACGGAAGGTGGACAATCGGTTCCTGTGAACACCACCATAACCGGAAGCTACTTCGGTAGCTCGGCTGTGGATGGTCCAGACCAATACGTCATCAACTATGCAGCTACAAATGTAGACGGTATACCAGGTGCAGCAATGCGCAGTATTTTATGGCCTGCATGTAATGGTGACCTCGTAACCAGTATTGCAGGTATGTACAAAGCTACAGTGGTCCGGAATGGCGTTGTTTCGCCCCAATACACGGACCTCCAGTACATATTCATTCGGGATATGGGTAACAATGTTTACCAGTTATCGGATGCGATCGGTGGTTATTATGATTTTGGTAGAGGGATTGGACCTGTAACGGCTGCCACTGGTTTCACGTTAATTGCCAATGACATTCCTAGTAACAATTTCACTTTTGATAAGATCATCAATTTCGGTGCTCCATTTGGAGCACCTGATGAGACTATTGAGATGACTGCCTTCGCTGTAGATGCAAGCACGCGGACCATTACATTTACGACCATTTGGAGTATAGTTCCTTACACATTTGAAGTTACGTTGACCCAAGTGGATATTTGAGGAAATCTCCTCAGGACCTAAAAGGGGTACTTCTTTTGAAACCCTCTTTCTTGACCCAAATGATATGGATCCAAGTATGAAGGTCTGCTGAGGGTTATTTGATAATCAAGCACTTGTGAAGAGTGTTGGGGTTGTTTCCGAGGAGAAATCGGAAAGGACTTAAACCCAAAACGGTTAGCACCTCTGTCGTCAGGCAGGGGTGCTTTTTTAATGCCAAATTCGGGTAATCTTACGGGTATAAGTATAGTGGTTTAAGTGATTTTTAAAACAGGCGGGATACTATTCTTTTCATCTGTAAAGTTTGTGGTTAGGATTATTTTATGAGATAATCGCTTTCGTATTGCCTCGATCATTAAATGGGAATTTGCTTCTCACCGATTTTACCCTTATCTTTGGAATGCAATTCCCCAATTTTATTGATTGGGGTATCCGTGTATTTGTGAATTGCTATTGCACCATAACCGCTGTCCCGTGAACCTGATAAAATTCCTCTCCCTGAGGGCTTTTGTCCTTTTCCTTTCAGGCTTTGCCTTTCAGGTCAATGCACAGGTTTGTGAGTGTCTCAACTGTCCATTGTCACTACCCGCTGCCGGAATTGATACATGTTATACCCGAGAATTCATTCTTAACATTAATGGCGCTTCCAACAATGACCTGGCAGATCCGGTCCAGGGAGTGTGCGCTGTCAATGTGCATTTTCAACATAATTATGTTTGGTCCTTGGAAATGTATCTGGTTAGCCCTATTGGTGATACCCTGAGACTGACCGGACCATCCCTTGTAAGTGGCTATGCCAGCACTGCCC
This sequence comes from Saprospiraceae bacterium, assembly GCA_017985675.1. Classification (GTDB taxonomy): domain Bacteria; phylum Bacteroidota; class Bacteroidia; order Chitinophagales; family Saprospiraceae; genus JAGNXB01. Next base: position 36,966 of record JAGNXB010000011.1, read on the forward strand.
TTAGTTCCTGGGATATTTCGTTCATACAAAGTCAATACCCGCCCAATCCGGATCCAGGATTTAATGGTACCTGGTCTAATGACCAACTCTGGGAGGTGTTTAAAAAATATACAGGACAGTACCATCCCTCCGAAGGTAGTCTGGAAGATTTTGATCAGGGGCCTGTGAACGGACAGTGGAAGATAATCCTGAAAAATTGCACGGAAATCGAGGCTGGTAATTTTATCAATTTTTCTATAGTTTTTTGTGACGAAACAGGTATCGACTGTAGTTGTCAGGCCTATGCCGGTCGGCTAACAGATGATGATCCATGGCGGGTTTGCCAGGGGGACAATAGCCTGGATCTGGATCTCCATCCCACGTTTTATGGGTCCCCGCCTGACTCAGCCATATATGACTATACTTATCTGTTATCCTATAATGGTATTCTTCAATCCTATACAGATACTGTCAACCTGATTAGTGCACCATCAGGTAAATATGAAATCTGTGGCTTTTCCTTCGATAAAGAAGATTTGGATTCCTTTCCTGATCCGGATGGTATTCTAACTATTCCTCTGCTAAAAGAACTCTTATTTAGTGACACCCCTCCGGGTTGTGGCGATGTCAGCAACGGATGCCTTACCATTTTTATTGGCGAGCCACTTCCTGTCCAAATAATAGATACCACTTTATGTGCCGGCAAATGTGTGACACTTGGACTGAATACGTATTGTGTGTCAACGATTGTGCGGGATACATTTCAGGCTTTTAACGGTTGTGATAGTATCGTGGAGTTGCGATTGACTATCCTGCCACCCCAATCGTTGTTTATCCAGGATACCATCTGCCAGGGCGAATTTTATGTAGTAGGGACCAATTTTTACAACCAGACCGGGCTTTATCAAAACCTTTTGATCAATCCTAATACAGGCTGCGATAGTTTGGTCATCCTGGACCTATTTGTAATTAACTTAGATGCTATTGTCGCCTTGCCTAATATGTTGGGATGCTCCGATACAATTGCGAATCTAAATGGATCGTTCTCAACCTTTAATGTGCTTCAGCCCAACATATTTTGGACAGCAAGTGCAGGGGGAACTTTTTTATCTGGACAAGATGATTTAGTTGCACAAACGGATCAACCTGGTTTCTACACCTTGTACATCAATTGGATATTGGCAAACGGAAAGGTATGTGCGGATTCTGGTACCGTACAGGTCATTTCCAATCCGCTACGGCCTGAACTAAGCGGGCCATTAATCCTCGATTATTGTAGTGGCAGTAGTATCAATCTTCCTGCCCTTCCTATTATCGATCTAAATAATTTGGGAGGCCAACTCACCTTTCATACTGAATCTCCAGTAGCTCCAGCCAATCAGGTAGGTCCTGTTTTTTATCCTCTTGGACAAGACACTATTTATGTGCACTACGAAATAGGTTGGTGCATGGATTCGCTTTTGGTGGGGTTTAATGAAATAGCGGCACCATTTGTTGAGCTTTTACCGTTTGTAGCTATCTGTAACGATGATGGCAATGGGGCGTTCAACACATTTATCCAGTTTGATACGCTTGTGATCAATGCCAATCTAATTGGTTCATGGGTAAACACCGATATGGCCCCTGTTTCAGGAACATTTCCTTTGGTCAATTTTGCTAATGTGCCGGGTCCGGCGAGCTACACTTTTACCTGGACGTCAGTCAATGCCCAGGCCCCCTGTACGAATATTCAGTCATCCATCGAGATATTTGTAGAGAATTGTGCTTGCCCCAGTGTTGCCACCCAACAGCCGGGACCTTTCTGTGTTTCAGATGGAAATATTTTCCTCCCGGATTATCAAAACACGGTCGAGCCTGGACACTGGACCATCATCCAAGACCCTGGAAAAGGTGATCCGGCATTTATCCTCAATGATAGTCTGATCGTTTCACAAAAGGATACAGGACTTTATAAAATTGTTTTCCAGCTTGACCAGGCCCCTCCTCCAGGTTGTCCGGATACATCTGCACATTGGTTTAACATAAATAGTCCGCCTTCCTCCACAGTAATTGCCAGTGATACAATTTGCAACAGCGGGGAGAGTGGGACTTATCCGGTTGCTTTTAATTTGATGATGCTGATCACTGCAGGCGATACCACAGGTAATTGGATTGATTTATCAAACTCAGGAGCGATATTCACCGGTTCATGGGTCGATTTTAATGGGGTGCCGCCGGGAAACTACCCTTTTATTTACACCACAGGCGCTGCGCAACTGCCTTGTCCGGAGTCCAGTTATACCACACTGATTACCGTTTTGGATTGTGCATGTCCACCTTTGGTTCTCTATCCCTCGGATACATTGTGCAATGATCAATCATTCCAGATCCTGCAACCCTATGTCCAACAGGGTGGGACTGGATCGTGGTCCATATTAAACACACCGCCCGGAGGAAATCCTGCACAACTAGTTGGAAAAGATTCTTTGATAGCAAATGGAGCTGACCCAGGTGTATATGTTCTACTATATCAGTTGGCTGTTACTCCAGGTGGGGCTTGTATCGACACAGGTAGCATGGCAATTTTTCTTCTTGAGGCCGCGTATGCACAATTACAGCCGGCCGATACGGTTTGCAATATAAATTTAGGGGGCGGCTTCCCTACCACACTAGATCTGAATACACTCATTAAGGCTGGCGATCAAAGCGGATTCTGGGTTGACCTCATGGGTTCCGGCGCCACGGGTAACATGCCTGTTTTGTCCTTTGATGGTGTTGCGCCTGGTCAATATCTTTTTCGCTACGTGACAGGGAATGCGGTTTATCCCTGTACAAATAAAAACTATGACGTCCTGATTACTGTGTTGGATTGTAATTGCCCACTTTTTTCGAACGCGACAATATGTAATGACGAGCCAATTTTTGATCTGAATACTTTGCATAATTCGGGGCTCTCTGTGGTCTGGCAAATGGTGACGATACCTCCCGGTTCAAACCCGGCCACCATTAACAACCAATCCGTCATCACCCAAAAAGTGGATCCAGGATTGTACCAAATTAAAGCGATTTTTTCCAACGCTCCGGGCAGCCCTTGTCCAGATTCTGCACTTATTGATTTGATTATTCTGGAGGCACCAGTATTAATACTTCGTCAACAAAATGTAATTTGTAATGCACCTGGCCCTTATGGTAGCCATTTATTATGGCTGGATTCGTTAATCCTCACTGGATTTGGATCCGGTACATGGTTAGATTTGGATAATTCAGGTGCATCAGGACTTTTGCCCAATCTTGATTTTACAGGTGTGCCAGCAGGCAATTACCGATTTGTTTATAATATGCAAGCGGGGGCACCCTGCATGCTGCAATTAGACACGCTTTCTGTAACGGTTTTAACCTGCGTTTGTCCATTAGTTACACCAACGCCATTGCCCATTATCTGTAATAGTGCAATTGATCTTGATTTAACACTTTATAGTCTCGGTCTAGCTCCGGGAACTTGGGACGTTTTACAAAGTCCACCAGGCACGTCCCCGGTCACTATAATTGGGAATACCCTCACCGTCCAGAATCGGGATGCGGGCATGTATACGCTGGTTTATTCGTTGGATCAAATCCCCCCGCAGGGATGTCCTGATACGGCCCAGGTATTGGTTCAAATTGAACAACAACCCGAAGCTGGACAGCTCTTGGATACGATTCATTTATGCCTGATGGAACCGGTGAATTTATTGTTGACTAACTATCTTAGCAATGCCGATCAGGGCGGACAATGGGCTGGGTCAAGTGCAAATCCCATACAGCTTATCGGCATTGATCCTTCCACTGGGCAGTGGACCCAGCAGGGTATTTTTTTGGAGTCGCTTTTTTCAATTACATACATTACGGCGGCTACAAATTCCTGTCCTGCTGATACTGCCATCATACCCATTGAGGTGCATGGACTGCCTGCGGCAAATGCAGGTTCGGACCAATCTTTAGGTTGTGTTACACCCAATGTATCTTTAGGTGATGCACAAGCGCCGGGAGGTAGTGAAATAGAGTACCAATGGAAATTGAATGGATTGCCTGTAGGATCAACGCCCCAGATTATGGCTGACCAACCTGGGTTATATTTCCTGGAAGTAGTTAATACCCTGTCAGGATGTAGCGCCCGGGATACTGCCGAGGTCGGAGTTGGAAATTTTGGACCCATAGCAGTTAACCTGAGCATAAATCATCCCACATGCACAGGCGTGGATGGGTCGGTTAATGTGTTAGCTGTTTCCGGCGGACTGATGCCTTATCTGTATCAATTAAATGCACAAGCGGCTCAGACGGCCCCCAACTTTGTCGGCCTGGCTGAAGGGTTATATAATTTGCGTGTGGAGGATTTGGACGGATGTATTTTTGATACAACGCTTAGCCTGATTCCGGCAGGCGCTTTTAATGTATCCCTCGGACCTGATTTAAGCGTGACGATCGGGAGTACCCTTTCACTGAATGCAGTACTGAGTGGTAATGTGGGTAATGTAACACAGGTAAGCTGGTCGCCACTGGGCATTCAGTGTACGGACTGTCTGGAGCAACAAATCCTAATTGATCAAGAAATTCTTGTAACGGTGCTCGTTGAGAATCAGGCGGGTTGCCAAGCCACCGATGAATTATTCATCTCGGTAGTGGCGGCACCTTTTCGTTTTTATGTACCGAATGCGTTTAGTCCGGATGCAGATGGCATCAATGACCGGTTCACCATTTATGGCGATCAACAACTAGATCAGGTCGCCACACTGGAAATATATGATCGATGGGGCAATGCGCTTTTTAAGGCAGTCAATTTTTTAGCCAACGATACCAATCTGGGCTGGGATGGTACTTACAATGGAAAAAAGATGGATCCAGGCGTTTATATCTACCACGCTGTGTTGCGTTTAGATGATGGTCAGACCAGAGCCATTAAAGGAGCGGTAAACTTAATCCGTTGATTAGTTCGTTTGCTATATTTAATGGTTTAAGATTGAACTTCAAAAAAGAGTTCTGTTGCACCAAATCCAAATAGGGGATGATACGCATTGACTGCTTTGAGAATATATGGATTGCCTTCGCATCGATCGAGAATACTATCCTTCAACTTGCCCTTGCCTACGCCATGGATGACATACACCCTTGGGACGCCTAATCGAATTGCCTTTTCCAAATATTGATCAAACGTCAACAACTGCCGCTGAAAAATTTCTGACTCCGTATATTTCGTCGGGTCCGTGAAGAGTTTTTCAGCATGAAGGTCCAATATGGTCTCAAAGTTTGCTTTTTCTTCGGGCTCCGGAATACTGGACAACCGCTGTAAACCAACACCCGGAAGAGATCCACGTTTCGTTTTGAGAGGTATCACTGCTTGAGCGGATACGCTGGTTGGTACCGAAATTAAATAGGCATGGAACGGCGTATATACATTACTATCCTGATGGGTTATGACCGATTTAGCCTTGATTTTTGAATGAAACTCGGGGAAAGCTACTTGGCGCAGGCCATCCCGGGTCCATGATTTTAGATGGAATCCGGGATGATCGTTCAAAGCATCCAAAGGCAGTTCAAAAAGTCCCTGCCATGTGTGTGCAGAAAGGTCTCCCTTAACGACTTTATCAGCAGTATGGGGCAGATCCAAAATAGCTTCATACTGGACAGACTGCGCGGTGTCATTTAGAAGAAAAAGATAGGCTTTTCGGTTGTCGTGTAGCCCCGGATCCACCGAAATGGCAATAAACAAACCCGCATCGGCACCCCGAAAACTACCCACTGCAGCACCGGGGCTTTTTGCGCCGGATGATTTAGTATCCATTTTTTGTTCAGGAGCTGTTAATGCCATATCATCAAGATGCACTGGAAACTCATCCGGGTCGCCTGTTATCCGCACCAAAGCCATATCCGAGCCACTCAACCTGACCACAGTACCCCAAGTGCCCGTGTGAATTAGGTAAACTTTGTCTCCGCTCTGCAAAACCATAACGATCTGTTTAAAAGAAAAAGGAGCCGTTCCGAAAAAAAACGGAACAACTTTGCATGGTGAAGGTACAGTCTGGAGTCTTAATGGGAAGCACTTGGCTTTGTTCTACCCCAAAAGACTTTTTAATGCCAAGATTTTGGATTTATCCTAAAAGCATTTATCTTGTATCAGATTTTGACTATGCTTTTACGAATTGCCGTGGTTAGTGTGCTTTTGCTTGTCGGAACAAAAGCGTGGACGCAGTGTTTTTTGCCCGTTCCTGGTCCAACGATTGATGCTGAAGTGTCGGTAAATCTGGCAACAGAAGTGTATATCCATTTTGAAAATCTGACTGAGGATTCGTTGCGGCTTCGCTGGCGACGGATGGATTCCTCCATTCCAGAGAGCTGGGATGTGGATTTATGCGATTTTGGTTCATGTTATATTGGTGTGCCAGCCTCAGCTTATATGAACTGGTCTGGCCCCTATGACGAGCCCTATATTAAACTCATTGTCCAACCTGGTAACAATCCAGGGGCTGGTTGGTACTGGTTTAGAGTCTACAACGCAGTGGATGAATCCCAATTTCAGGATGTTTATTTCAATTTAAACACTCCTGGCTTTGTAGGGGTAAATCAAATTGCAGGGCTTTCGGAAATGTCCGTTTTACCTAATCCGGTTTCTTCACATTTGACCATCCACAACCCTACTGCCTTTGCCAATCGTCTGCATATACTTCACATCAATGGTATGCCAAGATGGCATGGCTTTGTTCCGTCTGATGAAAGCATCCAAATTGATGTTACGACCTGGCCAGCGGGATATTATTTTATGGTATCTGAAGCCAGTTCTAAATTACTAATAATTCAACACTAGTCTATTTTATGAAACACATTTCCCTGAGTTTTTTATTTGCAATTAGTATTTCTTTCCTTTTTGCGCAGACTCCTGAGACCAGAGTCCGATTGTTATCCAGTTCATTGAATGAAACAGTCATTCAAGTGGAAATCCTGGATTGGAAAGAACAGCAGATTGCTTTGTCGGAAGGACGCGCCCTAATCCCAATTATTCAAGATGGGACACCCTTGCTCATTAAGGGCGCACCCGATGTGCCTAAAATTGCAAAACTGTTGCACATTCCGGAAACCGGAAATATGGCATTCGAAATAATTGCCAGTAATTATCGCGATGTAAGAGATGTGCTTGTAGCGCCATCCAAGGGAAATTTGACAAGAAATATCAATCCGGATTTGGTAAATTATGAATTTGGAAAATGGTATACTAAAGATGCCTTTTACCCGGGGGATCTTGCGCAATTACAACAACCTTTTGTGCAGCGCAGCGTAAGAGGGCAAGCTGTATGGTTACAGCCAGTACAATATAATCCGGTTCAAAAAATCCTTCGCATTTATTCGTCACTTACTGTTCGCATATTTAGTGATGGCTCCCCGGGAATAAATGAATTGCCCAAATATGCACCGAAATATCCCGGCCTCGCTTTCGAAAGTTTATTTAGAAAATCCTTCATAAATTATCACGCTTCGAACAGTCTGAAAGGTCGTGGCGAACCCGAACGGATGCTGATTATTGCTCCGGATGACTATGCTGAAGCGCTTTCGCCATTGGTTGACTGGAAACAACAATCGGGTATCCATACCACTTTAGTACCGATCTCGGAGATAGGTTCAGGTGACGCAACTATTGTCCGGGATTATATCAAACAAGTTTATTCGAATAATGCCATTACCTATGTTTTAATTGTAGGTGATGCCAGTCAGATTTCACCGGAGATGCGCCCTAGTGGTGGCACCTTGTATTCATGTGATAATTGTTTTGGATACATAAATGATGAAGATCACTTTTCCGATGTATTTGTAGGCCGTTTACATGCTGCCAATCTTTCGGAATTAAATCTGATGATTAATCGAATCCTCGAGTATGAAAAAACACCCCTTGTTGATGAAACATCAAACTGGTGTGCTACAGGGATGACTTCAGCTTCAGCGGAAGGAGCGGGTTTTGGCGATGACGGCCAAGCGGATTATGAACATGGTAACGAATGGAAGTCAAAACATCTGGAAGCTGGCTTTGAGGAATACTGGGAGTTTTATGATGGTGATCAAAGTGCCATATCCCCTACACCGGGCAGTCCCACTGCTGACCAACCGGGTGACCCGGCTAATACAGGAATTATTGATTTAATGAATCAGCGTGGCGTAAGTATTTATAATTATACCGGGCATGGATGGGAGCAGGGTTTAGTGAGCGGAAACTTTACAACGGATGCCGTCTCTACTTTGCGAAACCATGGCCGATATCCCATATTAATTGGTGTAGCATGTTGCGCCGGTAATTTTACAAATGATAATGGTGGAGATTGCCTGGGTGAGGCTTGGCAGCGTGCTGGCGATTTGGGATCAGGTGAGCCTTGGGGTGGCATTGCTGGTTTTTTCTCCAGTGATTTTCAAAGTTGGTCCCCCCCTATGGAAGGCCAGGATGGTATGAATCAATATTTGGTTGATGCAGAAGGCGTGGCGTATATTCCAACTATCGGCGGCATGGCTGCATATGGCAACACTTTAATGATTGGCGCTTATGCAGGAGATGGCGAATTGATGGCTGATTTTTGGAATCCTTTTGCCGATCCGACTACACTTCCTCGCACGCGATTACCCCAACAAATCACTGCAACACATGTCACCACCAAGTATATTGGCGATTTTGGGCTCCTAGTTTCTTGTCCTGTTGAGGGGGCTCGAGTGGGGCTGCAGTGGCAAGGCCAAACACTTGCTTCAGAATTAGTCATAAATGGCACAGCCACATTGTTTTTTGAGCCTTTGGATAATGTGGGGGAAATCATTGTTACGGTCACACAATTTAATTATATACCATACCAGGGTGTAATAACCGTAGTGCCATTAAGCGGGCCATTTGTGATTCAAAAAAATGTCTCCATTGATGATCAGATGGGTAATAATAATCAACAGGCCGACTATAACGAAAGTGTGCTGATCAATCTGGACATCAACAATGTCGGTTTGAGTGAAGCAACCTCTACCTCATTAGCATTGACAACAACAAATCCTTATATCACATTAACAGATTCAATTGAAGAATTAGGTGTAATTGATCCAGTAACCCTGCTTACTCTGCAGGGCGTATTCGGATTCATTGTGGCTGACGATGCACCAGATGGAGAGAAGGTAGAATTTACCTTGTTAATAACATATAATGATACCCTAAGTACAGAATCAAGCTTCATTCTAACGCTGCTTGCACCTTCCCTACAGGTGCCTTCTTATAACATTACGGATTTATTGCCGGGAGGAAATGGAAATAAGCGTATTGAAAGCGGTGAGACGGTTACAATGAGTGTGTTGACAAAAAATATCGGTGGGTCAGCCAGCCCGGCGATTGTAGGAAAATTAGTTGCTGATTCACCATGGGTGACAGTCGATGGACCTGTTAATCTCATTGGATTGACACCTGATGGTGAAACATTTGCTGATTTTATGATTCAGGTATCGCCAGATGCACCAATTTACGAACAAGTGAATTTTAGCTACCAGGCTTCGGCAGGAGCATATTCAACTCAAAAGGTGATTGGCCCGTTTTGGATTAACCCGATTGTTGCTGATTTTGAAGAAAGTAGTAGTGTGCAGGTTCCATGGGATACTACATTGGTTTATCCTTGGGTGCTATCACAGGAATCACCTTTTTTAGGAATCTCCTGTATGGAATCCGGTAATATTGAAGACGAACAAAGTTCCACCTTGAGTTTGATGCTTAATGTATTGGAAGATGGGGAAATTGGATTTGCCCGTCGGACCAGTACAGAACTGGACTGGGATTACCTCAGGTTTTATATCGATGGTAATTTACAAGACGAGTGGAGTGGCGAAAATCCTTGGGCTACATTTAGCTATCCCGTAAGTACGGGTATGCACACGTTCTCATGGACGTATGACAAGGATGAATATTATAGCGATGGCGATGATAAAACCTGGATTGACGATGTTTATTTACCCATAGCCGAAGAGGTAATTAGTACCACTGAGGCAACCGAAGGCAGACTGCAATTTAATGTGGCTCCCAATCCGACAAAAAATCTAATTTGGGTTGAATGGCATTCCGATACCTCCGGTCCGCTATCACTGGAAATCCTTTCTACCACAGGGCAAACGTTGTTCACTTATCATGAACTTTGGAGTACTGCAGGTAAAGGGCAAAAAGCGCTTGATTTGTCGAATTATCCTTCAGGCGTTTATTTCCTGCAGGGTGTGATCGGCAATACCCACTTTGAACATAAGCTGGTCAAAAGTCACTAATCCAAATAATAAACGACCTTTGCCCGCTCAAGCTATATCAGCTTGGTACTGCCATTGGAAAATGTATGTGAGATTTCTTGATTTGGTGATGTTGAACATCACCAAATCAAGAAATAAAGAAGCCATCAGCTCATGCCCGAAAGGACAATTTATAGCATTAAAGAGATATATTATACGCTACAGGGAGAAGGTGCTCATGCGGGCAGGCCTGCTCTGTTTTGTCGGTTTAGCGGGTGCAATTTATGGTCGGGTAGAGAAGAAGATCGGACTTCAGCTATTTGTACGTTTTGTGATACGGACTTCAGAGGCATGGACGGCCCCTTAGGTGGGCGATATCTAGCAACGGAACTGGTTGATGTATTGCGTTCTTTATGGCCCCAAAATGGCGAAGGAAAACCCTATGTCGTTTGTACTGGAGGAGAACCTTTATTGCAATTGGATGAATCACTTATAAATGTATTCCATGAAGCTGGCTTTGAGGTCGGTGTCGAGACCAATGGTACCATAGGAGCGCCAGAAGGCATCGATTGGATTTGTGTCAGCCCCAAAGCAGGCAGCGAACTTATACAGTTATCAGGAAATGAATTAAAACTTGTTTTTCCACAAGACGGCCTTGATCCTTTAGATTTTATGCACTTGCCATTTGACCATTTTTATCTACAGCCTATGGATGGCCCGGCACTCAAACATAACACCCAAAAGTCGATAGATTTTTGTTTGGCTCATCCACAATGGCACCTCAGTCTCCAAACACATAAGTTTACGGGCATTCCGTAGCAGGAATAGTGTATCTCTGGATGAAATCTTCATATTCCGAATGTCCTTCAAACGCAGGGGGATAGCCGAGGCAAATAAGACGCTCCTTAGCTCTGGTGAGGGCTACATTAAGCTTTCGATCCAAACCTGGTTCGCCGGAGGTGATCATGTGCAATTCTCCACTTGTTTGAATGCACCAGGAAATCAGAATGATTTCCCTTGCGCCGCCCTGATATCGCTCGACGGTGTCGATCGTAAATAGGTCAGTCCCAAGGCCCTTTTCAGCAAATATTTTTTTAATCAAGGCAATTTGCGCTCTAAAAGGGGTAATGATACCCAGCGTTTGAATATCCCAGCTTTTGCCCATTAAAACATAGAGTTCTTGGTAATACCTTACCAATTCAAACAGTTTGTTGGCTTCAGCCAGATTTGTTTTGGAAAGCCGTTCATTTTCATCCGGAACAACAGGGATAAAGGCTACCCGACGATTTTTCATTTGGTCATGAAGCACATGGTCCAGATCGGGGTCGTTGGAAGGAGCAGCCTGAATGGGTGTTATGATTTTTAAGTGGCCCTCGTAAAAATGTTCATTAGGGAAAGCCATGATATCCTGATGCATCCGTCCCTGTGCAGATAGCATTCCATAGGCATGGGACCACCCCTCATAGCAAACGCGGTGGTAAAGTCTTTCAAACAAGGAATGACCCGCATCCGTGATGCCAACTTCCTGAAGTAAGGGCACCTTGATTTGGCGTTCATGAATAGGCTGGGTGACTACCGCGGGCAATTGCCGATGATCACCTATTAAGGTAAAATGGGAAAAGCGGGCCAAAAGTCCGCAAAGCATGGGTTCCAAAATTTGTGAAGCCTCATCTATCAGAACCCGATCAAATTTTTTCAGCGTAAGCAACTCTGGTTTACCAAGGAATGAAGAGATGGTCCCTACGATAATTCGCGTTTCCCGGATCACTTGCTGTACACCATTCCTGTCTTTATATTCGCGAATTACACTATCCAGTAACCTGTCGCGGAATATTTCCTGGGTGCTGAATCTGCTTCCAATGCGAAGATATCGCTCATGATAAAGTGGGCCCAGTGCTTCAATGGCCATGCATATTTCATCAACGGCCCTGTTCGTGTAAGCAAGTAGGAGAAAAGTCTCGTCGGTTTGTTCAAATAAATACCCGATGAGATGTTTTAGCACCATACTTGTTTTCCCGGTGCCAGGCGGTCCCCACAACAAATAATAATCCTTCGATTGGACGAGTGATTGGATTACATTTTGTTGTTCGACTGTCAGTATATCAGGTAAGTTTAGAATAGTTTGGGCTGGTTCTTCAGGTTTTTTTAATCCAAGGATCAGATTGCGTTTTTCAGAAGGAGCCTGAGCAAATTGGAACAAGCTTTTTGTAAGTTGGACAAATGAGCTATCCAGGAAGTCACTTTCTAAATGCCAAAAAGGATATTTTAGGAATTGTTCCTTATTGAATTGCGGCGAACGGAGTCTGACAGAGACGGCATCCGAACCTAACTGGGTAATCGTACATTTCCAAACTTGCTCCTTTGTAAATCCGACTCTTCCAGTATGGGGGTAAAGTACCGTAATATCGCCAATCCGAAAATTTGCAAGCGCCGGTGTGCGGTCCGTAAAACGAAATTGGATTTCAGGCTCCGACTCGTGACTATTGTCCTCCTCCAGTTGCAGGAAAGTTAAAACACTGAATTGGTCGGTTTTTTCCGCTCGAGTGGCAAGCCACAGGGCAGCCTGGCCATCCTGCCTGCCACTGCCAGCCCGACCTGTTTTTGATTGATGAAATTCTTTTAACGCAAAGGAAGTAAATGCGACAAAGTAGGCTTTTTCGCGGTCATTTAGACCCTGCCATACCCGACTAAATAGGATGATATCCCGGGAATGGAAGCCATAAAGTCCGGGAAATCCGTCAGGCGTAAGATTATTTAACAGCATCCAGGTATCGGGCAACGAAGGATCCATCTGAGCCAGCTCCTGTTCGAGCAATATTAATTCATTTCGAACGCGCAACGCATCCATTTGTCGTGAACGGATTACAGGTGCAAAACGAAGTGGATTTTCAGTCACTTTAGAATAAAGAATATACGTTAATGCCTGCCGCCCCGGTCGCACGTCTTTGACCAATAGGTCGTATAGGAGTGTTTGGATATAATGATTTGCATTTAATCCGTAAGCATTCGACCGGAATGGAGCCCCACTTTTTAACTCGATAATGGCCGGTGTCGACGTAGATGCAGGCGGCAGGTGTAAGACATCCAGACGGCCTTGTATGCCAAACTCAGGACTGTAAAACGAGGGTTCAAGGAAACAATCCTGGAGCCGAATGCCTTCTTTGGCAAATCCAAATTGGACGATTTGGGAGAGCGTAATAAAGTGTTGGCGGCAAGTCAAATGTAAATCTCGAACCTCCTGATCATCCAGTAAGGCAAACCCCATCGGGTTTAATGCAAATACCCCTTGAAAAGCATCTTCAAAAGTCAATCCCGGATCCTGCATGAGTCTGTCCAGGAAATAGTTTGCCACATTGCCTATAAGAATGGACTTGGTTTGCTCACTTGGGAGAAATTTTTTCAAGATGCTTAAAACGGGAAAGGCACTGGTGGGTGTAAAACATTCTGCGATAGCTGTGACATCTACCAAATGATCCGGATGAAGAATAAATCCCCTCGGGTAGGCGATGCCTTCTGCATCGAATTCCACATCCAGCAGATGAAGTTTGACCGGTAAATGATCCAGGTGAGCTAGGGATTTCCACAAGCCATTGAAGTCTTCATTTTTTTCTGCCACATTGCCCTGTACGGTCAAAGTAATGAGCGGTTCCTCCTCACGGTAACCTATCAAAAGCCAATCCGTTAACTGGATTGAAGTGGCATAAAAAACAACGATGGATTCAAATCGTTGATAGGTCTGTTCTTGAGCATTGATTGCGGGCAGATCTTCTAATATGGAAGCAAATGCAGGGGATGTGGGCACCAAAAAAACATGGTTCAAAAGCCCTTCAATGGCCCGATATCCAAGTGCAATGACCTTCATATATTGCGATGGGTCAGGTTCTTTTTCCTTGTCAAGTTGTTCACTTGCCTTTCTAAATAGATGAAGTGCACGAAGGGTACCACCAGGGGTTTTGTATTTATGGCCGATATAAGCCATTAAGGAAAACAAGGTGCTAAAATGGAGCGGTTCATTAGTGGCTATATGCTCAAGGAGCACACGCAATAGCTTTCTAATTTCGCCCGAAAGCATTTCAGGGTCGGCTGTGTTTGGGTTAAATTGGATAAGGCGCTGTTGCACTTGTGCACCAAGCTGATGGTCTAGTGCAGGGCTGTCGATGAGATTTGTGTGAATTTGAGAAGACATCTATGCGCTATGTAGATGACCAAGATAATACAATAACCACATTTGTTGACACCCTACGCGATATGTTATATCCTTGCCAAAGATGGATGTAATAAAAGGTAGCATCCTTGCGTATCCTATCTTTGCCAATCAAAGTAAAATCCATGCCTTTTAAAGCACTTCTATTTTCTGGCCTATTGATGGGATTGTGGTCCTGTAATGCAGATAGTGAATTACCCTTCAAGAACTCAGGCGCAGCGGAGTCATTAGACACCTGGTTCACAAAGCGGATGGATAATTCGGGCGAACTATCAGTTGCGTCATGGGTACGTGGCTTTAGAGCGCTTCAATCGAGTGGTGTTTTGCGCGGGGGCAACGGTACGTCCTGGACATCTATGGGGCCTCATAATATTGGCGGTCGAACATTATGTATTGCATTCCATCCCTTTGATCCGAATATTATTTTTGCAGGGTCTGCCAGTGGTGGACTATGGGTGACTAAAACAGGTGGCGTTGGTGCCCAGGCATGGGAACGGGTTCCTATTGGTCATCCAGTCCTGGGTGTTTCTTCGATAATCATCGATCCTGGAAACCCTGATCGAATGTGGATTGGCACTGGCGAAATGTATAGCAATGGTGAAGTTAAACCTGGCACAATCAATCGCTTTACGCGTGGCACCTATGGCATCGGTATTTTAAAAACGAATGATGGAGGCAAAAGCTGGTCGCCCAGTCTGGATTGGTCTTACGGTGAGATGAGAGGTGTCCAAAAGCTGGCCTTGAATCCGTTAAATACGGATGTTTTGTATGCAGCAACCAGCGAAGGGGTATACAGGACCTATAATGGAGGGTCAATATGGACACGTATTTTAGATGTCCCCATGGCAGTGGATATCTACGTCCACCCTGTAGATACGCAGATCGTACTCGTTACTACTGGAAGCTTTTTCACAACGGATGCAGGGCTTTACAGATCTGAGAACGGAGGCAATTTGTTTAATAAAATAAAGGTTGGGTTTCCTTTTGATTACACGGGGAAAACCATGTTGGCGGGCAATCCATCTAATCCGGACGAAGTTTACGCATACGTAGCTGATGTGCTTGAAGGACAGGGGCTTTTTCGATCGACAAATACCGGTGTCAGTTGGGAGCTGATCAATTCGACAAATATTTCACTATACCAGGGATGGTATTCGCATGATCTAGCGGTCAATCCCGCCTTCCCCTCCCAGCTCATGGTTGGAGGTATTGATGTGTATCGATCGCCAAATGCAGGGGCCGTATTGCTCCAAACAGGTATATGGGAATCAGGAGCATATGGAAAAGTTCCGGCAGGTGGTCCCGAGGGGCCGCCGTATTATGTTCATGCAGATGTGCACGACATCCAATTTCATCCACTCAAGACGGATGAAGCCTGGATAGCTACCGATGGAGGCCTATTTGTGACGACTGATGGCGGTCAAAGCTTCACAGGACGGAATGGAGGTTATCAAACCCAACAATTTTATTCCAGATTTTCTTCTTCTATCCAGGACCCTGCTTTTAGCATTGGAGGGATGCAGGATAATGCCACGGCCATTTATGAAGGAGATAAGGATTGGGTCAAAGTCATTGGTGGTGATGGGATGACCACAGCTATAGCCTATGATAATGACCAACAAGTGCTTGCTTCCATTCAAGATCTTGTTTTACAACGATCGTTAAACAGGGGTCTGGATTTCAGTGACGCAACCCCACCATTACCACTGGAGGAGTTGCGGGCATTTAATGGTGCGGCCACGCTGGATCCTAATAATTCAGACCGCATCCTGGCTGGAGGACAGCGATTGTATCGCACAGAGGCGTTTGGAGAAGAGGGCAGTTGGGAGGTGCTTCAGACGGATCCAATAGATGGCGATAACATCATAACACGGATTGAAATAGCGCCAGGCAATAGTCAGCGGGTCATTGTAGTGACATCCTCAGATCCAATACTTACGGGTGGGGTTAATACAGGTAAGTTATTCGTGTCCAATACAGGCGGAGAAGGCACCAATTGGCAGACCGCCAAAGGGTTGGGAGATAACTATTGCACTGCAGTCGCTTTTCATCCGACAACGAACGACACGGTAATGGCCACTTTCGGAGGTTTTGGTGGCCCCCATCTATACCGTTCGGTGGATGCCGGGCTGAACTGGGAAGCCTGGGGAGCAGACTTGCCTAATATTCCGGTGAATAGCATTGCCTTTGACCCCTTTGAGCCATCTCACCTATATTTGGCCAACGATCTTTCAGTATATTTATCAACAAATGGAGGAGCTAGCTGGGAACCTTTTAATAGTGGTTTGCCAGAATCATGCCTAGCTATGGATCTACACGTAAGCATAGCAAATAAATCGGTTCGGGTTGCCACCCATGGATCCGGGGCTTATGAGATCCCCTTAAAAAGTCAATCTGTAAGTTTGAAAAATGTGCCTTTTAAAGCACCGGGCATCCTACGAAACTTGTATCCCAATCCGGTAGGGGAGGAGCTAAATTTGGAGTTTGGGTCAGGGATTAACGGGCCTGTTCAATGTTATGTGTACACGATTGAAGGTGTTAAATGCGTTTCTCGGACAATTAGCCCAAACGAAGGTTTTGTTAGATGGCGATTGCCCGACCTGCCGACTGGGGTATATCTTTTGGAGTTAAGACAGCAAGGCAGGAAGGAGATCCGTTCATTCATCATTGCGCCTTGATCCAAAATCGAATAGAGTCAGGGTTAAAATAAAAAAGGTCCCTGTTTTTGACAAGGACCTTTTTTTATTTGGTTGAAATCAGATTATTTTGAAACCGACTCAACGATAGTTTTAAATGTTGAAGCATGATTCATAGCTAAATCAGCAAGAACTTTGCGATTCAGACCAGACTCATGTTTACTCAGTGCATTTATAAGGCGTGAGTATGTTGTGCCGTGCATTCGGGCAGCTGCATTAATCCTTGCGATCCAAAGCCTGCGAAATGCACGCTTTTTGTTTTTACGGTCGCGGTAAGCATAACCCCAACCTTTTTCAACGGCATTTTTTGCAACGGTGTAGACTTTGCTACGTGCACCAAAGTAACCTTTGGCAGCGTTCATGATTTTTTTTCTGCGGGCCCTACTGGCAACCGCATTTACGGAACGAGGCATAATTGGATATTAGCGGTCTGACGGGATTCCAAAAATGGAATGCTTTAGTCCGGGTGACCTGGTTAAACCATTAATTTACTTACACAGTAACCGAAGGATTCGCTTTTCATCCGCTACATCAACAAATGCAACTTGACGAAGGCCTAGTTTTTGGACATTCGTTTTTTTGCGCATCAAGTGAGAATGAAAGGCATGAAACCGCTTCACACGACCGGAGCCAGTTACAAAAAAGCGCTTTTTAGCACCGGTATGGGTTTTCATCTTGGGCATAGCCTTACTATTTAGGGACGCAAAAGTAGGTATAATCCTTGAAATAGGCAACTATTCTTGGGATTCGGCCTTACTTTTTCTTTTTAGGAGAGATTATGACAGCCATTCGCCGACCTTCGAGTTTCGGAAGAGACTCCGCAGCGCCGTGATCCTCCAATTCTTTGAGGAATTTCAGGAGTAACAATTCACCCCGATCTTTGAAAACAATCGTACGACCTCTGAAATGCACATAGGCTCTAACCTTGGAGCCTTCCTCAAGAAAGTTCTTGGCGTGTCGCACTTTGAATTCAAAATCGTGTTCATCAGTATTCGGTCCGAAGCGAATTTCCTTCATGACCGTTTTGACAACCTTTGCTTTTAACTCCCGTTCCCGTTTCTTTTTATCGTAAAGAAACTTTCGATAATCGATGATTTTGCAAACGGGGGGTTCAGCGTTGGGTGAAATTTCAACAAGGTCTAACTCTAGTGATTCCGCCCAGGTTAGGGCTGCCCTTGTCGAATAAACGCCTGTTTCAATAAGTTTGCCAGCAACTTCACTGATAATTTCCAGATTGTCGCCAACAAGGCGGATCTCAGGAACACGTATCATGTTATTTAATCGATACTCCTGTTTCTCCTCCTTTTTTTTGGTAAATTCCTTTTTTGCCAAATGGGTGTTATTAGTTAAAAATAGTAAAGGGTGATTTCAATAGTACAAAGGTAGTTAACTCCGGCGGAGCAAACGAAGAATTCTATTTGTTGGCTGATCGCATGCTAACTAGCATCAGACTTGACCTGATCGAGAAGTTTGATGACCAGAATATCGCCTGATTCGGCGAGATCTGCCTCAAATATGCTGCCCTCAGGTGGATTGGCATTCAGAATTTGCTCAGCAAGGGGATCCTCAATATATTTCTGAATAGCGCGGTGTAGAGGTCGAGCTCCAAATTGAGGATCATAACCTTTTTCGGCAACAAAGCGTTTAGCCGCTTCAGTCAGCGTGAGCGTAAAGCCCATGCTTTCCATCCTGGACAAAAGCTGTTTCAGGGTAATCTCGATAATTTTTAAGATCTCATCCTGTCCTAATGTATTGAACACCAGTACATCATCTATTCGATTCAGGAATTCGGGCGAAAATGTCCGTTTTAAGGCATGCTGGATAATTGACTTGGCATTGTCTTCGGCTGCATCCTGGCGGGCCTTTGTAGCAAATCCAACACCCTGGCCAAAATCCTTCAACTGCCGGACACCAATATTAGATGTCATGATAATTAGCGTGTTTTTGAAATCGACCTTCCGGCCCAGTCCATCTGTCAACTGACCATCATCCAGCACTTGCAACAGAATATTGTATACATCCGGGTGCGCCTTTTCTATTTCGTCTAAAAGAATGACACAATAAGGCTTGCGGCGCACTTTTTCCGTCAATTGCCCACCTTCTTCATACCCTACATATCCTGGAGGGGCACCTATGAGTCGGCTTATGGAAAATTTTTCCATGTATTCACTCATATCTACACGCACAAGGGCATCATCGCTGTCGAATAAATAACGTGCCAATGCTTTAGCTGTTTCGGTTTTACCTACTCCGGTTGGTCCGAGGAATATAAATGTTCCGATAGGGCGCTTCGGATCTTTTAACCCAACCCGGTTGCGTTGTATTGCTTTTGTCACTTTAGAGATAGCATCATCCTGACCAATGACCATTTTCTGCATGTCATCAGTCATGTGCACCAGCTTGTTGCTTTCGCTTTGAGCTACCCGCTTAACAGGTATGCCGGTCATCATAGAAACGACCTCAGCGATGTCATCTTCGCTGACAGGATATCGTTTGGTTTTTGATTCTTCTTCCCAGGAATTTTTGGCATATTCCAATTGACGCTGCAATTTAGATTCATCGTCCCGCAAGTCAGCAGCCTTCTCATATTGCTGGTCCTTAACGGCTTGGTTTTTTAGTTCTTTTAGTTCTTCAATTTTTTTCTCCAGCTCTTCAATATGCTTTGGAACGTGAATATTCTTAAGGTGAACCCTGGCACCTACTTCATCCAGCACGTCAATTGCCTTATCCGGAAGAAAACGGTCTGTGATATACCGATCACTCAATTTGACACAAGCTCTTATAGCTTCATCCGCGTAGGTGACATTGTGAAAGTCCTCGTACTTGGCTTTGATATTGTGCAGGATATGAACTGTTTCATCCGCACTAGGCGGGTCAACCATTACTTTTTGGAATCTGCGGTCGAGCGCCCCATCCTTTTCGATATATTGACGGTATTCATCCAGTGTAGAGGCACCAATACATTGGAGTTCTCCACGAGCCAGTGCAGGCTTGAAGATGTTGGAAGCATCTAGTGAACCAGTTGCTCCGCCTGCACCAACAATTGTATGAATTTCATCGATAAAGAGGATGACATCACGGGACTTTTCGAGTTCATTCATGATAGCCTTCATGCGCTCCTCAAACTGGCCGCGATATTTAGTACCTGCAACCAGAGCTGCCAGGTCAAGCATGATAATCCGCTTGTTAAAAAGTGTCCGGGAAACTTTCTTTTGAATGATTCGGAGAGCGAGTCCTTCAACAATAGCGGTTTTACCCACACCTGCTTCGCCTATTAAGATGGGGTTATTTTTTTTCCTGCGACTAAGAATTTGGGAAACGCGTTCGATCTCACTTTCGCGGCCAATGATCGGGTCTAATTGACCTTCTTCAGCCAATCGTGTAACGTCTCTGCCAAAATTATCGAGCACGGGTGTCCTGGACTTAGTAGCGCCTTTGCGTTGAAAACGAGCGCCACCTTCTTCTTCTTCTTCAAAGGAATCTTCAGGTTCTGGCTGAGCGGAGGCAAATGGTTCGCGGGCCCCGCCGATGTTGCCTTCCTGAAGTACATATTCCAGTTCAGATTTAAACACTTCGTAATCGATGTCAAATTGGCGCAGGATTTGGGAAGCGAGATTGTCCTTGTATTTAAGGATTGAAAGCATCAAGTGCTCTGTATTGATTTCTTCGCTTTTAAGGCTTTTAGCCTCAAGAAACGTAACCTTAAGTACTTTTTCTGCTTGCTTATTGAGGGGTAATTGGCCAATGTTAAGCTCTCCATTGCCTTGAGCTCCGGCTGCCACCGATTGTTCAAGGGAGGTTTTTAAGGCTTTGGAATTCACTTCCAATGAGGTAAGGACCTTCATAGCAAGGTTGTCCTTTTCCTGGATGATGCCCAGCAGCAAATGCTCTGTGCCAATATATGTGTGACCCAACCGAACAGCTTCATCCCGGCTCTTGGAAATAATCTGTTTGACCTGTGAAGAAAATCTACGGTTCATAGTTTCGAAATAAAGGATAGAACGGCAATCCGGACTACAAGGTTATACAAATTTACTGTTTGGCACAAATACCCTCAAAATTAAGGGTTTTTGGTCAACTGTGGTGTTATTGCTAACATGTGAGGAATAAACAGCAATTTATGAATCTGGTTTTGTTATCCTGATGTTAAACCGGTTTGAAGGGATATTTGGGAAAGGCTGGGGTAACGCTTGCAGAAGACACAGTTATTATTACATTTGCACATTACTGCCCAAAGATATGAAGTATAGTATTGACAAACAGGAAAAGTATGCCATTCTCAAGCTGGAAGAAGAGAACCTCAATTCTCTCGTAGCTCCGGTATTGAAGACAGAGTTGGTTATTTTCTCAAATGAAGGCATACGAAATCTGATTCTGGATCTTTCGGGTGTAAAGTTTGTAGACAGTAGCGGATTGAGTGCCATACTGACAGCCAATCGACTTTGGGCCGAGGACAAAACATTTATCCTCACCGGCTTGGAGCATCCTTCCGTTAAACGATTGTTTGAAATCTCTCGACTGGACACGGTGTTGAATATCATTCCGACTGTGGATGAAGCTGTTGATTTCATCTTTATGGAAGAAATAGAACGGGAGCTGAATAGTCAGTCTGACACTGACATCGAGTTTGAATGAGGTGGTGATTGATTCGGATATCGTTGTTACTATCCTTGGCTCCAATGCTGCTGTTCCTGCACATGGCCGGTTTCCATCTGGTCAACTATTAAAAGCGGGTGCCGATATATGTCTTATTGATTGCGGGGAAGGTACCCAGTTTCGACTCCAGCAGTACAAATTACCTATTGGTAAGATAAGGTATATTTTTATCAGTCATTTACATGGGGATCACGTCCTTGGCTTAGCCCCCCTCATCACCACCTGGCAGCTAACTGGCCGCAACGTGCCGCTGGACATTTGGTCACCAGCAGGTTTAAAATCCATGATAGATAACATCTTTATCGCTACAGGTTGTAAGCCATCCTTCCCAATTAACTTCCATGTGATCCCTGAGGGGCATATAGGCAGTATCCTCAAGACAGAAGGTTTGGAGGTGCGTACGTTTCCATTAACGCATAGGATTCCCACTTCGGGTTACCGTTTTTTTAGATTGAACAAAAAATCGTCTCCGCCCCCACAGTCAGATGTCACGAATCCCCTTCTTTCAGGATGTTTTGCTTGTTCTTATGCCTATTGTTCAGACACGGCACTTAACCTGGATATGGCAAACCATTTAGCGGAGGTGGATCTTATGTACCACGAGGCCACCTTTTTAGATGAGCATTTGGAAAAGGCTTTTAGCACTGGACATTCTACAGCGAGTCAAGCGGCCAGTATAGCTAAGCTGGCTGGCGCGAGGGGGCTGTTAATGGGCCACTTTTCAGCCAGGTATAAGGAGATAAACCGATTTTTGGATGAAGCAAAAATGGTTTTCAATCCGTGTTATTTAGCAATAGAAGGGCGATCTTTTCATGTCACAAGATCATGAGGATATGTTTTTTTTCAAAATATTATTTTTGTGACTTTATTAACCATTATTTTTGATTGGTGGTAATAAAGTAAATATGTAAAGTAATCACCAGCATTACAGTAATGCATATCAATTTTATCCCATTTAATTTTTCCTAAAATTAGATATTATAAAGCATTGGCTAGGTGATAGATAGTTTTTACCTTTGAATCATCTCTTTGTAACAGATCCCTGTCTTAAAGAGAAACTCGGAGGTTTGTGACATGCCCCCGCAGTATTCCAAAACACCAATTATTTGATCCGGGCGAAGGTCCTGGAGATTAGATTATTTATACTACGATTCGCTTCTGGGGAAAGAAGCGGGTCTTAGCTTTTGTGTTTTGTTAAGCTACTAGTACGCACAACTATGAGAAAACCATTTACTCCTGCCCGGGTATTCCGTGCTGTTATGGGATTGCTATCCATTAGCCTCCTTGCGCATACAGCCTTAAATGCAAATCCGGAGAAACCCATTATCTTCAAACCTCAGCTCACCCCTGCATCCATAGAAATGATGGGTAGCTGTCCAGGCTGTGGCCCTAATCTGGCTCCGAATGGTGGTTATGAAGATAATACAAGTTCCATTCTTGGGTCAAGTTGGAAACTTGGTGGTTCCAATGGTAGTCGTACGGTGCGTCTGACTACTGAAAATAGTTCCTTCGATGATATTGACAACTGGTTAGCAGCGCCTAATATCTACTATGTCAAGAAGGATGGGAAAACAAACAATCCTGAAGGGGAATATTTTGTTTGGTTGCCCAATAAAGATCAATGTTTTAATACCACTCCCGGCGTGATTGGAGATCTTAATTTGTGTCCCGGCAGGCCTTATACGATTTGTTTTAAAGCGGCTGCCTGGAAGAATAATCTGGTTAATTGGGTGCCACAAGCCACTATTCCCGCTCAAAAATCTTCAAGGCTTAATATTGAATTTTCTTTTGAAGGCAATCCTTCAAACCTGGAATATCAAACACAATTTCCCCTCCCAACAAGTAGCAGTTGGTCAAGTTTGAACTGGCAGACATTGAGTTTTAGCTTTATCTATGATCCTAACAAACCGCTCAGTTCCATATTTTTCACAAATGCGGGCAATACGGGTGATGCTGAAGTAGGCGTTGCTATTGATGATTTTGCTATTTATGCTGACGATTGTTCCAGTTGCCCACAGGTCGATTGGACATTTGGCTGTGATGATAATAAAAAGGTGGACCTCTATGGCAAAAGTAGTAAGGACCAGCCATCTACAACATTGCCGATTCCTGATCCGGCATCTATTTATCAAACAGTAGTTGAAGTTATTTATAAAGGCACGAATCCAGGAACAACGATTACCATCGTGGATAATGCCAATAATAATTATCTCGCATATCGAATTACGCCTTTAGGCGGTAGTAGTAGCGTTTGGGTTTACCGGGCAATGCTGCCTTCGGTAAGCTCGGTTAAACACACCCCTCCAAATGGATATACAGGATCAGTCCAGTCCATTGTCGCCTATGCGTTTAGAAACACACAACAAAAAGTATTAGAAACAGGTGTGTTTACAAATTTGAGTGGATACAATAATTTAGCTACGCTTAATTTTAAGGTGCCACTGGGATCAGCTACCAGAAATGTTGATGTTGAGCTGCCCATTTCAGAATTAACAAATGATGGCCGTTACCTTATGGTTAAGGCGACAGCGGCCGGGATATCAACCCAACAAATTGTCTACGGTTCGGATCCTTCCTTGGGTGGTTGTTGCCTCAATATAATTCGTCTTACGATCCCCAATGTTCCTGCTAATACAACCGATGTTCAGGTAGTGATCGACACAAGGCACAATATGAATGGTCAGAACGTAAACGGCCAATCGTATGTCATTTCGGGCGCAGTGCGCGTAGCTGCTTTGTGTGCAAGCACTTGTCCTGTTGCAGTACAATACAATTTGGATGCTTGTGCAGGAATTAATCCGTTTGATCCTTCCATTGGTCTTAATGCTTCCTATTTAAATACCCAGGACTGTGGCAATTTAACAGCATCCAAAATTAAACGATTACAAGCTGTTTCATCTTCCTGCTCAAGTAATACACCATTCCAAAGTGGGAAATCGGTTAGGTTGACTGCTAACCATTTGTCGGCATGGGCAGATGCAGGTCAAAAAGCGTTTGCATTTACAGTGACCATCCCTCAGTGTGTTGAAGGCAGCTTGAGCAGCATGCGTTTTTGGAATAATTCACCCTATAAGGACGAAAATGGATCGTATAATGGATATCCGGCAAAATATGGCTTCCGGATCCTGAAAAATGGTACCGAGGTTTATCAATTAATTGACTTGGCTACATCCGCAAACGCTTGGTTTCAAGCGGTTCATTTCCTCGAGAACATTCCAGCTTTAACTTATACAGGAGGAGAAACCTTCACCTTTGAATATATGGCGTATGGTCCTACGGGCAACGGCAACAATGTCTGGTTGGTTGACCAGTTTGAGGTGTTCGCTTGCTGTAGTGAACAAGCACCCACACCAAATTTTGCCATTCCTGATAAAATTTGCAAGGATAATCCGTCCGTCTTCATTGCAGACAATAGTGGGAATGGAGTATATACATGGAATTTTGGAGCAGGGGCTATGCCTGCAACGGCAAATGGTATCGGTCCGCATTTTGTCACCTGGCCTACTTCTGGCCCGAAAACAGTGACATTAACCTATGGGGAAGGTACCTGTCAAGGCACTGTTTCAAAAACAATTAATGTTGAAAATTGCGACGATATTAAGTGTGGATTAATATCGGTGACGGTAAATCAAAATTCCGATTGTTATACAAGTACAGGCAAACTTCACGTTGATGTATGTGAATCCTGCGGGACTTCTTATCCGATTACAGTTTATTATAAACAAAATGGCATTCAGAAACAGGCAGGTCCATTTAATAATGATGGGGTCATCCTAACCAATTTACCTCCTGGTGTTTATTCTGATATTTATATTGTTGACAATAAAGGCTGTAATTCCAATAAAGTTGGTCCCATTACAATTATAGCTTCTGGACTTCCCAATGTTTCTGCGGAAAAATGTGAAGTAACGGAATGTATTATTACAGATAAATTGGAAAGTGATGGAAAGACCCGAACATTTTGGTTGCCGGGTCTGCCTAATATTAGCGACCCAAGATTTAAATGGGATGGTACAGGGTCATTTGAGGTTTTTGCAAATGGGACAGCAAAACTCTCTGGAACAATCCGATCC
The DNA here is from genome assembly GCA_017985675.1 of Saprospiraceae bacterium. Lineage (GTDB taxonomy): Bacteria > Bacteroidota > Bacteroidia > Chitinophagales > Saprospiraceae > JAGNXB01. The sequence continues at coordinate 62,801 of JAGNXB010000011.1, forward strand.
GTTCAGAATAATAACTGCGGATTTAATGTTGTTATTAATTTAGCAAATCGCCGGACATGGCCGCAATGGTCTGCTTTAGGTCGATCATATAAAGGTTGTGATGACAATAATAATGGTAATAACAATTATTATCAAAATTGGGAATATTATGAAATCGTAAATACCAGTAAATTAACAGGATTTGGATGTTATTCTGGTTCGTTAACGATTACACATAAACCTGCCAATTACAATTTTGGCTTCCAAATTGGACAGGGAGCTAATGTATTTAATTGTGACGTTCCGGGCGTTTCTGCTTGGTTTATGTATCAGGGTACCCTGAATAGTATATCGTATTCAGGGGAAGGTGACATTAATGCACTAGGAGGCTGTGGTAATGGAATAAATGATCCAAGTCCTGAAATTCCGATTCTTACTTGTCCTCCTTGTAAAACGGTTGCATGTGACGCTTCCCTTGATCCGGCAAGCCTGGGCAATCCTGTAGTAAATTGTGAAAATTTAACTTGCAATTTGACCTATACGGATACTTATAACGGTGCTTATCCATTAACACTAACCCGCACCTGGACAGCAGCTTGTGGCAACACAAATGCCACATGTAAACAGGATATTATTTTACTTAATTCCGTTACGCCTGAATTTGCTGTTCCTGATAAAAACTGTAAGGACAATCCTTCGATGTTCGTAGCAGATAATATCGGCAATGGGACATACTCATGGAATTTCGGTCCGGATGCGTCACCACAAACCGCTTCCGGTATTGGACCACATTTTATTACCTGGAGTACTGCCGGAACGAAGACAGTAACGCTCACTTATGAAAGTGGGCCATGCGATCAAACCATAAGCAAACAAATTTTAGTTGAAGATTGTGATGATATTGAATGCGGATTAATTTCAGTTACTGTTAATCAAAATTCAGATTGTTATTCGAGTACAGGAAAGTTGCACGTTGATGTTTGTGAATCTTGTGGAACGACCTATCCAATAACCGTTTATTATAAACAAAATGGTGTTCAAAAACAGGCTGGTCCATTTAATAATGATGGCGTGATATTAACCGATTTGCCTCCTGGAGTATACACAGACATTTATATTGTCGATAATAAAGGTTGCACATCCAATAAAATTGGCCCGATTACAATCATAGCTACAGGGTTGCCAAATGTTTCTACAGAGAAATGTGAAGTGACAGAATGTATTATTACAAACAAGCTAGAAAGTGATGGTAAAACAAGATCTTTCTGGTTGCCAGGATTACCGAATATTAGTGATCCAAGATTCAAATGGGATGGAGAAGGATCATTTGAAGTGTTCGCAAACGGGACTGCTAAATTGAGTGGCAAGATAATTTCTGTACAGAATAATAATTGCGGATTTGATGTTGTCATTAATCTTGCGAATAGACGTACTTGGGCCCAATGGTCTGCTTTAGGCCGTACTTATAAAAGTTGTGATGACAATAGCCCGGCTAATAATAATTATTACCAAAACTGGGAGTATTATGAAATTTTGAATTCCAGTAAATTGACTGGTTTTGGCTGTTATACCGGTTCAATTACAATAACACACAAACCGGCTAATTTCGATATGGGCTTCCAAATTGGCCAAGGTGCAAATGCATTTAACTGTGATGTACCTGGCTTGTCAGCCTGGTTTTTTTATAATGGCTCGATCAATAATAAATCTTATTCTGGCCACGGTGATATAAATGCACTTGGTGGTTGTGGTAATGGTATAAATGACCCAAGCCCTGAAATTCCTGTACTTACTTGTCCGCCGTGTAAAACAGTAGAGTGTGATGCACCTTTAACTCCAGGAAACCTGGGCAACCCCATCGTGAATTGTGAAAATCTTACCTGCAATGTCACCTATACAGATGCGTTTAGTGGTACTTGCCCTAAGATCCTTACCCGGACATGGAAAGCTACATGTGGAATTAAAATTGCCACCTGTGAACAGAAGGTTACAATCCTTGATACTAAACCTCCTATTCTTACCCCCAAACCTGCAGATGTCACAGTAGAATGTCATCAGGTGCCCACCCCACCCACTGTTTCATCTACAGACAATTGTGGTGCAACAGTAACTTATTTAGAACAAAAAACAAACGGATCCTGTGTCGATAATTATACACTTTTCCGAACATGGACGGCTACAGATGTTTGTGGCAATACAGATGTACACACGCAAAAAATTACTGTAAAGGATTCTACTATACCTTCATTTACTGGATTTCCATCAGACATTACAGTAGAATGTAACGCAGTTCCATCACCTGCAACTCCTACTGGAAGTGATAACTGTGATAACACAGTTACAGTTACCTATTTAGGAGAAGTAAAAACAGATGGAAATTGCCTCGACAATTATACACTGACACGTACTTGGAAAGCAGAAGATAATTGTGGAAACACCTTCACAAAGTCACAAAAGATTACTGTAATAGATAGCACGAAGCCGTCATTTACCGGATTTCCGGCGGATCAAACAGTTGAGTGTAGCGCTATTCCAGCTCCTGCAACACCAGGGGGTACAGATAATTGCGATAATTCAGTTACAGTCATCTACCAGGGAGAAACAAAAATAAACGGTAGTTGTACTGATAACTACACATTAACTCGCGTTTGGAAAGCAGAAGATAACTGTGGGAACACGTTCACAAAGTCTCAAATTATCACGGTAAAAGATACCACCAAACCGACATTTACCGGTTTCCCAAATGATGTTACAGTAGAATGTAGTAGTGTTCCGGCTGCAGCTACTCCAGGTGGCTCAGACAATTGTGATAATGCAGTAACAATAACCTATTTAGGCGAAGTAAAAACAAATGGTTCATGTACGGACAATTATACATTAACCAGGACCTGGAAAGCAGAAGATAATTGTAGTAATACCTTTACAAAATCGCAAAAAATCACTGTAGTTGATACAACTAAACCTTCCTTCTCCAGTTTTCCATCAGATGTCACGGTTGAATGTAGTGCAGTACCTGCACCAGCGACTCCTGTGGGATCAGATAACTGTGATAATGCAGTAACAATAACATATTTAGGTGAAGTAAAAACAAACGGTTCTTGTACGGACAATTATACTTTAACCAGGACCTGGAAAGCAGAAGATAATTGTGGTAATACATTTACCAGGTCACAAAAGATTACTGTAATTGATACTACTATTCCAAGTTTTTCTGGATTCCCAGTTGATGTTACAGTTGAGTGTAGTGCAGTCCCAACACCAGCGACACCTGGTGGAACTGACAATTGTGATCTTTCAGTTCAGATTACTTATTTGGGAGAAGTAAGAACTGATGGGAATTGCTTGGACAATTATACACTTACACGTACATGGAAGGCGGAAGATAATTGTGGTAATACATTTACCAAATCGCAAAAAATTACGGTAAAAGATTCTACAAATCCTTCATTTACAAACTTCCCACCGGATCTAACTATAGAATGTAGTGCCGTACCTGGTCCAGCCACTCCTGGTGGTAGTGATAATTGTGATAACAATGTTACCATTACCTATTTAGGTGAGACTCGGGTAGATGGAAACTGTGCGGATAATTATACCCTTACCCGCACCTGGAAAGCAGAGGATAACTGCGGAAATACATTGACTCGGACACAAAAGATAACTGTAAGTGATAATTCGGATCCTCAATTCACCGGTTTCCCTGCAGATGTTACTGTTGAATGTAGTGCAGTGCCTGCTCCAGCCACTCCAGGTGGCAGTGATAATTGTGATAACAATGTCACCATTACCTATTTAGGTGAGACACGAGTTGATGGCAACTGCGCGGATAATTATACCCTTACCCGCACCTGGAAAGCAGAAGATAACTGCGGGCATTCCATAACAAAGTCCCAAAAAATTACAGTAAAAGATACAACGCCACCAGTTGTGACATGTCCTGCCGGGGTGACGATCGAATGTTCAGCGGACTTTACACCAGCTGGAGCGGGCACAGCGACATCCACGGATAACTGTGATCCAAATCCAACAGAGACGTATACCGATGCGACCTTGCCAGGCAACTGCGCTGATAATTATACCATAGTGCGTACGTGGAAATCAACGGACCGCTGTGGCAATACAAGCACCACATGCAATCAGCAGATCAAAATCCAGGATACGACCAAACCAGTAGTGGTATGCCCGGCAGGTGTAACGATCGAATGTTCTGCGGACTTTACGCCAGCAGGTGCTGGCACAGCGACATCTACAGATAACTGTGATCCAAACCCAACAGAGACGTACACCGATGCGACCTTACCGGGCAACTGCGCAGATAATTACACGATAGTCCGTACCTGGAAATCAACAGACCGCTGCGGCAACACAAGCACAACATGCAACCAGCAGATCAAAATCCAGGACACCACTAAACCAGTAGTGGTATGTCCAGCCGGAGTAACAATCGAATGTTCTGCGGACTTTACACCAGCAGGTGCAGGTACCGCAACATCTACAGATAACTGTGATCCAAACCCAACAGAGACGTACACCGATGCGACCTTACCGGGCAACTGCGCGGATAATTACACGATAGTCCGTACGTGGAAATCAACGGACCGCTGCGGCAACACAAGTACGACATGCAACCAGCAGATCAAAATCCAGGACACGACTAAACCAGTAGTGGTATGCCCAGCAGGTGTAACGATCGAATGTTCTGCTGACTTTACACCAGCAGGAGCAGGCACAGCGACTTCTACAGATAACTGTGATCCAAACCCAACTGAGACCTTCACCGATGCGACCTTGCCAGGCAACTGCGCTGATAATTATACCATAGTGCGTACGTGGAAATCAACGGACCGCTGTGGCAATACAAGCACCACATGCAATCAGCAGATCAAAATCCAGGATACGACCAAACCAGTAGTGGTATGCCCAGCAGGTGTAACGATCGAATGTTCTGCGGACTTTACGCCAGCAGGTGCTGGCACAGCGACATCTACAGATAACTGTGATCCAAACCCAACAGAGACGTACACCGATGCGACCTTACCGGGCAACTGTGCGGATAATTACACGATAGTCCGTACTTGGAAATCAACGGACCGCTGTGGCAACACAAGCACGACATGCAACCAGCAGATCAAAATCCAGGACACGACCCCACCTGTAGTAGTATGTCCAGCCGGAGTAACAATCGAATGTTCTGCGGACTTTACACCTGCAGGAGCAGGCACTGCGACATCTACAGATAACTGTGATCCAAATCCAACAGAGACGTATACCGATGCGACATTGCCAGGCAACTGTGCAGATAATTACACGATAGTCCGTACCTGGAAATCAACAGACCGCTGCGGCAACACAAGCACGACATGCAACCAGCAGATTAAAATCCAGGACACGACTAAACCAGTAGTTGTATGCCCGGCAGGTGTAACGATCGAATGTTCTGCTGACTTTACACCAGCAGGAGCTGGCATGGCGACATCGACAGATAACTGTGATCCGAATCCAACAGAGACGTACACCGATGCGACCTTGCCAGGCAACTGTGCAGATAATTATTCGATAGTTCGTACATGGAAATCAACGGACCGCTGTGGCAACACAAGCACGACGTGCAACCAACAGATCAAAATCCAGGATACGACCCCACCAGTAGTGGTATGCCCAGCCGGAGTAACGATTGAATGTTCAGCAGACTTTACACCAGCCGGCGCGGGCACAGCGACGTCAACAG
>JAGNXB010000107.1 GCA_017985675.1 Saprospiraceae bacterium
ACGTAACACCACTAAACACCAAATTCCCATGGTGAAGTGAATGATGGTAACGGGCCATAAACCAATAGCAGACATGCTTAATCCCAGGAGGGCATACAGCAGGATCAGTTTGCCTGCCACATTATAGAATAAAACAGACTTTACGATAGCCAAAGCGGATGCACCACTATTTCTGAGCGACCAACAGACCATACCTATTGAAATCAAAGCTGCGCCTGTGATACCACTGATGACGTGAAGGCTGTCATCTTCAAAAGGAATCCCTAACAGCATCGGTATGATGGTGGAGGGTATAGCGATCAGGGCTATCCCGGTCAGACACTCAAAGACTGCAGTAATGGAGAGTAAGGTTTTCATGATTCCAAATTTTATAAAAATCTGTTAGATTCTAAAAGTACATAAAATAAAAAAAGTGAACAGGTCATGCCATTTCCATGCGCCCTGTTCACTCTTGCTTTTTCGGTGGTGTGCTCGCTACTTACCTGGAAATGTTTCCACGGTCACCTTATTAATCTTCCCTGTAAAATTTTCTTTTCCATGATACGCAGGAAGTACAGGTGTATTTTGGTCAGTACCTACATCTGCCGACTCATCTATTCCAAACGTATTACTATTCGTTTTAGGGATATTGCCTTCCACTACTTTAGTACCGTCCACGGAAAGGGTGCCATTTCCACCTGCACCTCGACCTCCTTCATAGGCGAAATCAAATTTGATCGTATGCTTTCCCGGGGGCACTTTTTGAGTAGACGCAATCGTATAGGTTTCCAATCCTACCCAATTATAGCTGTAGTGCGGCTTACCATCTAGCATATAAAAAGTCCACCCCCCGAAATCTCCACCCTGGCATAGAATCACTCCGGAAGCATTAGCCCCAACTTCGACGTCTGCAGTAAAACTCAGGGAGGAGTTTTTGACATTGATAAAGGCATTTTCCGTAATCCCGGTTGCACCTTCATACAAATCGAGCCTGGTGCGACCATTCATTAGATCTGGTCGGCCAGCGATAATGGGATCGAAACGTTCGATGGATCGATCATCAATAGGCAGCACATTATATTTGACTGCTTCATCCATAAATTTCTGCTTCAGTTCTTCCAGTTTTTCCGGATTCTTTTCTGCCAGGTTATTAGCCTGACTGAAATCCTCATTTACGTTGTAGAGTTCCCAAACATCTTCAGCAAGAGGTCTGCGGGGAGCCGCCTCCCAGGGAGCTTTATGGATAGTGCCGGCATACCATCCTTCATGATAGATAGCCCGGTTTCCGATCATCTCAAAGTATTGGGTGGTGCGTGCATCTGCGGCATTGGCATTGTCAAATGAATAATTCATGGCGATACCTTCCATTGGGCGTTGCTGAATGCCGTAGACCATCTTAGGAGCGGGCACGCCAACGGCCTGGTAGATCGTAGGCGCTACATCGATGACATGATGAAACTGCGACCGTACTTCATTCTTGGATTTAATACCGGCAGGCCAGTGCATCACCATACCATTTCGTGTTCCTCCGAAATTAGAGGCCACTTGTTTTGTCCAGGTAAATGGCGTGTTTCCGGCGACCGCCCATCCGGCTGCAAAATGGTTGTAAGTTGCTTCTGTACCTAGTTTATCGATTCGACTCAACTGCATATCAAGAGTTTCTTGTATTCCGTTGAAATAGGTGTTTTCATTGTACATACCGATCATACCTCCTTCGGCACTGGAACCGTTGTCACCAACGATGTAAAAGAAAAGGGTATTGTCCATTTCACCTCTTGCTTCCAGTGCTTCCACAAGGCGGCCTACTTCATAGTCTGTGTGCTCTGCAAAGCCTGCAAAAATTTCCATTTGGCGCTCGAATAATCGCTTTTCATCAGGGGTAAGTTTATCCCAATCCTTTATGTCTGTTGGTTTAGGCGCAAGGACTGCATTTTCAGGCACGACGCCAAGTTGCTTCTGCCTGGCCAATGTCTCTTCACGTACCTTATCCCATCCCTGAGAAAACTTTCCTTTGTACTTTTCAGTATACGATTTTGGTGCGTGGTGAGGAGCGTGGGTAGCCCCCGTAGCAAAATACACGTAGAAAGGTTTGTCCGGTGTGAGGGATTGCTGGGTATTGATCCAGCCTAAGGCCTGGTCAGTCATATCGGTAGTAAAGTGATATCCCGGATCATCCACTTTTGGAAATACCCGTGTTGTACCGTCATAGACCATCGGGTGCCATTGATTAGTCTCTCCGCCTATAAATCCATAAAACTTATCAAATCCGGATCCGGTAGGCCAGCGGTCATAAGGACCTGATACGGATCCTTCCCAAGGTGGTGTCTCGTGGTATTTTCCAAAAGCAGCCGTACTGTATCCATTGAGGCGAAGCACTTCGGCAATCGTCGTAATACTTTGTGGCCTGATACCGGTATTGCCTGGAAATGCAGTTGCCACTTCCATGATGGCACCTGCATTATTAGAGTGATGATTATAACCTGTCAACAATGCCGTCCGCGTAGGTGAGCAAAGTGCTGTCGTATGAAATCTATTATACTTTAATCCATTCGCAGCCAGCTTTTCAAGGGTTGGCATGTTGATCGGGCCTCCAAATGCACTGGAATGTCCAAAACCGATATCATCTATCAGTACGATCACGATGTTAGGAGCTTTTTCAGGAGCTTTTACTTCAAAGCGTGCCGGCGCTTTTGCATTTCTTGCATCCAGTTCGGTGGAAGCCGGATAGGTAGGCTCTTTAATCGGTAGAATAGTACGATCAAGGCCGGTATCAACCGTATTGATGGTAACTTCCTTTTCCTCAGATGGCTTACAGCCCAGGAAAGATAACAGGATGAATAAACAAATTAAATTCTTCATGATTTTGGTGGTTGTTTAAATCAAAAATAAAATGGTGTGAAAATTACATCTTTACCGGTTAGGGTATAATCTATTGTATTGTTTTGTCCAGATATAGCAGATTCTGTTGATTAATGACAAATATAAGAAACCATCAAAAATTAAAGCCAAGGCGTACCACCCAGCCATACGTATCTATGTCGTATAGAAACCTGTCCACACCTTCACCTTTGTCATAATCAATACCAATGTATCGATAGCCAATCGTGGTCTGAAACAATTCTGAAAACCGGTAGCCGACATTAGCTTGTAGTTGCCATGTAAAGTCAGATCCAATCCCAAATCCGCCCACATCCGCACGCAATTGTGCCAACCACTTTTCTTTAATTACATGATTGGACCGAACGATAATGATAGGGTCGAACCAGGTCTTAGAAGCTTCTCCGCTCCTTGGCTCGTTAATGGTTTCGAGATCCAGTGCAACATTGAGACTAACAAGGCGTCCTCCCAAACCCGCATCAAGCCATGGTGTAATCTTTTTCAATCCGGCCACCTCCCATGCCAATTGTTTCATGGTCAATTCTCCAGAAGTGATAATCACGCCTGGTATTACATCCTGTCCCAGGTTCATAAACAATAGGTCTGTGGTGATAGCCCAATCATCATCTGTGGCTTCAAAATAGAGCATGGCTCCAATCTTCAGATGGCCCAGTATGTCACCAACACTGGCATCCACTTCAGCCTCAGGCAGATTACGTACAGTGGTTTCTCCTTTCATGTTTGGAAACATCATATACAATTCACCCAGGTAATGCCACTTCTGAGTAGAATCATCCTGTGCATAGGATTGCCCCGGCATAAGCACTGTAAAAAAAACACACAACGTGAAAAATACTACCAACTTATTCATGATTCAACACTTTAAGGATTTCCAATTAATACTCCGTTACCTATTCAACCGACTTTCATTAAAACGCTTCTGCCACACCCAGATAAAAGGCACTTGATCTTTCACCAATTGCCAAATCTATTGCCAGATTGGTTCGGGTTTGTTTATCAATCATTATTCTCAGGCCAAGCCCATATCCAAGCTTGATGGACTCAAACAATGCCAGTGATTGTGCTTCATTATTGGCTGTTGTGGCATTGACAAAAAGCACACCTCCAAGAAGCCCTCCGTATTTCGAAATAGGAAAGCGGTATTCTGCTTCACCATAGACAAAATTGGTCCCCCGAAACCGACCTTGGGTATATCCCCTGCCACTCCTGCCTTTTTGATCGTAGGCAGTTGCGGGCAGGATGAGGTATGGGAAATTGCCTTCCTCTGAAAAATTTCCCATCAACCATAACCCTACCATGTGTCTTGGGTTTACTCTTGATAAGCCATGATAACTCCTCCATTCCAATTGGTAAAAGTTGCCGGTGCGATCACTCCCCAGAAACTCCATAGATCCCCGCCAGCTGGCAGAAGCATAATAGCCCTTGTAAGGATTGATCATGTTGTCGCGGCTATCATACACCAGATTAATAGCCAGGGCAGAAGAATAATAAGCGTTTTGATCAAACCCGTAGAAACTATTGTAAGCATAGTGGCTCGTGATCAGGGTATCCCCCGGGTTAAGACGTAGTTTTTCATCCACTATTTTTGCAAAGCCATCCAGGTTGTATCCGACACCGAGATAAAAAGAAGGCTTGATTTTAATATTAACGGATTGATGGATCCTGATCAGATTAAAGGACATGGGTTGCGTCAGGGAATCAGAATTAGTTTCCCATCCAGCCAGGCTGAATTGATAATCCAGTATTCCACCTTCAGGAGCATCGGTCCCTAAGCCATAAGTGGATTGTGAATAAACCTGAAAGCGCCAGTCCCCACTGTAGTACATGCGGTCAGATTTAGAATATACATTATTCTTGACCAGGAAAAGGAGTTGCCCTTTAGTCGTGACTTGTGCGCTACCCGAAAGTGTAGAATACCTGGTGCTTTGCTTCATTTTAAAAGCGTATTGCCCACCTAATCCAACCATAAACCCTGTTGCCGGATTTGATCCTATAATAGGTACAAGAATCAATGACGCTGCATCTGAAGGTTTTTCCTTTGGCTCTTTACCCAGGGCGTCACGAATCACATAAGCTATGTCGATTTGCTCCGCATCCAGATCTAGTATTGCAAGAGAATCCTGAGCCCTGATATCGTT
>JAGNXB010000050.1 GCA_017985675.1 Saprospiraceae bacterium
TCAGCCAGTCTGAACATCGCCTTTGCAATGTCCTCACAAGGCACGTTTTTATAGCCCGGCTCCCGGCTTTGGATGAAGAAGGCATTCTCAGCGATACGGCAGGCATCCAGCAAAAAGAGGACGCCATACAATCGGCAAACAGCCGCCACTGCCTCGGCATTGGCCATACTTACCGGCTGACCGCCACCGCTATTGTTGGTGACCGTTAGCACAACAGCAGCCACATTCTCCGCACCCACGTCCAAAATACCTTGTTCCAGCCGATGCACATCCAGGTTGCCCTTGAACGGATGCCAGACACCGATATCTTCATTTTCCGGAATAGGCAGATCAATTCCCGTAGCGCCGCTGTATTCGATATTAGCCCGGGTGGTATCAAAAAGCGTGTTGGAAAAAAATACTTTTCCCTTGCCACCGATTTTGGAGTAGAGTAAATGTTCGGCGGCACGTCCCTGGTGGGTTGGTAATATGTAGGTACAGCCTGTCAGGTCCTGAATGACTTTTTCCATCCGGAGCCAACTATCTGCCCCGGCATAACTTTCATCGCCACGCATAATGCCAGCCCACTGCTCAGCGCTCATGGCAGAAGTGCCACTATCCGTCAGCAAGTCAATAATGACCTGTGAGGAATGGAGTAAAAAGGGATTGTAATGGGCCTCTTTCAGGTAGTTCTCCCGCTCAGCTGAGGTGCTCATCCGGATGGGCTCGACCACCTTGATTCGGAAGGGCTCAATGATTGTTTTATGATGCATTAAAGTGTACCTCTGCGGCGTTGTTCGTCTTCGATAGATTCAAAAAGTGCCTTGAAATTTCCTTTGCCAAAACTCATGGCACCCTTGCGTTGAATGATTTCAAAAAATAAGGTGGGGCGGTCTTCAACAGGTTTGGTAAAAATCTGCAATAAATAACCTTCCTCGTCCCTGTCCACCATGATGCCCAACTCCTTCAACCGGAGCATACTTTCATCAATCTGACCAACCCGATCCATGACCGTATCGTAATATTTGCCAGGCACATGCAGGAATTCAACACCGCGTTTGCGCATCTCGCTTACCGTGTGAATAATGTCTTTTGTGGCGACGGCAATATGCTGGCATCCGGCACCTTCATAAAACTGGATATACTCCTCGATTTGTGATTTTTTCTTCCCTGTTGCCGGTTCATTAATTGGGAATTTAATGCGACCATTTCCATTGGTCATAACCTTCGACATTAAGGCACTATACTCCGTCGAAATATCCTTGTCATCGAAAGAAATGAGATTCGCAAAACCCATTACCTCGTTGTAAAATTTGGCCCAGATATTCATCTGTCCCCAGTCCACATTACCCACCATATGGTCGATATATTCCAGGCCCGTCGGCTCGGGATTATATTCGGATTTCCATTCCTGATAGCCCGGTAAAAAAATGCCCTTGTAATTTTTTCGCTCGACAAAAATATGGACGGTATCGCCATAGGTATGAATACCTGATAAAACCACTTCACCCTGATCGTCTTTTTCTACAACAGGCGTGAAATAAGGTTTTGCACCGCGCTTTGTGGTTTCTTCAAAAGCCGAAACCGCATCATCCACCCACAGCGCAATCACTTTGACGGCGTCGCCATGTTTTTTAACATGATCTGAAATAAGCGAATCGGAATGCAGGGGCGTGGTCAGCACCAGACGAATTTTCCCCTGTTTTAACACGTAGGAGGTGCGGTCGCGCACGCCTGTTTCCAGGCCGGCATAGGCCAGCGACTGAAAACCAAATGCCGTCTTATAAAAATGCGCTGCCTGCTTTGCATTGCCCACATATAATTCGACATAATCTGTCCCTAGTAATGGGAGAAAATCATCGGCCTCCGGGAATATTTTTTCCAGGCCGTAGTCGTAGTCTTTTATTCCGGTTAAAGTTGACATAGGAGGTAGGAGGTTTTGAGGGTTTGAGGGTTTGAGGGTTTGAGGTTTTGAAAGGAGGAGGAGGAGAGGAGGACAGGAGGAGGAAGGTTAAAGGTTGTACCGTACTTTCTACTTTCTACTTTCTACTTTCTACTTTCTACTTTCTACTTTCTACAATTTATCCAATTGGTTCCAGTGCGCCGAGCCAGGATTTGAAATAGTCTTTTACTTCGAGTCCGAGTGCGGCTTCGGTGATCATGACGGGTCGGAAAGGGTCGATCATGACTGCCAGTTCGCCCGTTTCTTTTTTGCCGATACTCCGTTCAATAGCACCAGGGTGTGGACCGTGTGGTATGCCTGCAGGATGAAGCGTGAGCTGTCCTTTTTCTATATTATTCCGGCTCATAAAATCACCATCCACATAATAGAGTATTTCATCCGAGTCAATATTGCTGTGGTGGTAGGGCGCCGGTATAGCATCCGGATGGTAATCATACAGACGCGGCACGAAGGAGCAGATGACAAACTGATCTGCCTCAAAATGCTGATGAATGGGCGGTGGCATATGGATCCTGCCCGTCAGGGGCTCGAAGTCAAAAATGGAGGTAGCAAACGGATAATGAAAGCCATCCCACCCGACCACATCAAACGGATGAGTACCGTAGGTGTAAGGGTATATTTTGTTTTGTTTTTTAATCAGCACCCTGAAATCGCCGGTCTCATCATGTGTCTCCAGGCCCTGTGGCAATTTGAGATCCCGTTCGCAAAAAGGGGCATGTTCGAGCAATTGACCGGAGTTATTTTTATACCGGGCCGGGAATCGCACCGGGGCGTAGGATTCGATATACAGCAGCCTGTTTTCTTTAGTTTTGAATAAAATTTGATAAATAGTGCCCCGGGGGATGACGATATAATCACCATATTCAAAATCCACATTGCCATACATCGTGCGCAATTGACCGGAACCCTGGTGAACAAAAAGGATCTCGTCCGCATCCGCATTTTTAAAAAAATAATCCGTCATAGATGTCATGGGCGCGGCTAGTCCGACACAGAGGTCCTGATTCAGGAAAAGCGGTGTACGGCTTACCAAATAATCATGTGCCGGGGGCAAATCAAATCCTTTAAAACTGAATGCCTGCAGATTTTCGCTAACCGCAATTTTGGGCGCAACCGAATAGGGCGCCTCGCGTTCTTTGACAATCGTAGGCGGATGCAAATGATAAACTAATGCGGATACACCTGAAAACCCCTGTGTTCCTACGAGCTCCTCATGAAAAAGCCCGCCATTAGCCTGGCGAAACTGGATGTGGCGTTTGCGTGGAATGCGTCCCTGACGTTGGTATACAGGCATAAGTTTGACTTGTTGATTTGGAGGAATAAAATTCTACCAATCCAAAAGTCTGGAAAGTGACGGCCGTCAGGGTGACCGATGATATACATCATGAAGGTGAAAAGGCCCTTACTTGCTTTTCACCAGAATAAGTGCTTCCTGAGTACCCTGCCGGTTCATATCCAGGATGAGGGTATCGGGATGTGGCTGGCGGATGCCCACCATTTTTTCCATTTGGCCTTCTGCCGTTGTGTAAAGTTTGTCCACTTCAACCCGATAAGTGCCTTTTTCCATTTGTGTGCCAAACGATGCGGTATAGGCATCAGGTAAAACAAAAGTAAATGTCACCTCATCCTTATCCATAGGCGAAGGCACACCCTGGACTTCCCAGGCAGCCGCTTTCCATTCGCCGGCAACAGCCGCATTGGGAACGGGCTTCTCTGCGCAGAAAGAAAAAAGAAGAAGGCCTGCAATCAGGGATAGGAGTGTTACCGTTGTTTTCATGGCCCAAAGTTACGTTTATCTCCGGCGAAATGCCATTTCAAGGGGCACTTCCTGCAGGCATTCCCCCGCAGATACTTTTCACAACATTTTTTCTTGCGCCTTTTCAAACCCTCACTGGTCGCCAATGGTTTCCTGGCAGCAGCGGTGGGTTGAGGGAAAAAGGAAAAAAGTAACATGGGCGTTATATCTCCCAAAGGTATGGGAATATCTTTTGTCCAATCATCAGAATCGAGCATTTCCGGATCCAGAATTGCTCAAGTTGGAAAAATCTTTTGGTGTAGCTTTACCTGACTTGTATCCTTAGGTACAACAAAGTCGTTCATCGCCATAAACCTGAAGTGTGTTTCATGAATAAGTCCTTTTTAGTTGCGATCTTGCTCAGCACCCTGCTGGGTATTGCAGCAGCTCAAAAACCCCAGTTGATGCCTCCTTTTGGTCACACCGGCCAAATAAAATCTATAGCCATTTCTCCCGATGGAAAGTACATCTTAAGCGCTGCAGGGGGACTTGATCATACTGTGTTGATGTGGACCATAAAAGGTGAGTTGATAAAAATGCTCCAGGGCCAACAACATGATTTATCTACGGTTGCCTTCTCCAATGATGGTCAGCATATACTTGCCCTTGAACAAACGAGTGGGGATTTATCCATTTGGGACAAACAGGGCAACTTGTTGCACAAACATCGTTTTCCCGGCATTTCAAAAGTAATTTTTACCTCTGACAGCCAACATTTTATTGGTGCAGATGACCAGGGTAATATCAGGCTGTTCCGTCTGGATGGTAAGTTGATCAAACGTTTTGATGAGGTTATGCAAATCGGTTCGTCCATACTCGATCTCTGTCTTTCCAGGGATGGCCAATACCTCGCAGCAGCAGATATCGATGGGAAGATATGTGTATTCCATATCGACGGATCACTGCACAGTGTCATAGACAGCCTCCATCAATCACCCGTAATGACGATCGATTTTTCACCCGATGGGGAGAACTTACTTGCCGGGGATTATAATGGTAAAACAATACTTTGGAATTGGAAAGAAGGTGAATCCATTTATTCATTACCTATGAGTGAAAGCTACCTTCAAAAAGTAAGCTTTTCTCCGGATGGTCAATTTTTTGCTACAATAGCGGGAATAGAAAAGGAAGTGCGTATCTGGACACGGGAGGGAAAATTATTTCAACAATTTGATGGCATTTTATTTGGAATGGCAACGATTCAATTTACGCCGGACAGCCGCTCGATCCTTGTTGCCGGAAATGAACCTAAATTTTATCAATATGACTTTGAAGGTAATATTATGACCACATATGGCAGTGCATCCTCCGCCGTTACAACCGTTGATATTTCCCACACGGGCAAATTTTTAGCAACGGGCGGACACGGCATACATGCACGTATTTGGAATTTGACATCCGGAGAGGTAACCGCCTTTCCCAATCAATCGGATTTTAATGCTCCCCTGGCTTTTCATCCATTAAAAGATGAATTAATTCTGGGCGAAACGGGTGATTTTTTACTAAAATGGGATCAGGAAAATGGTTTCTCGCGCTTTGCTAAAGTCCCACCATCCAGCGTAGCTGCACTGACCTATAGCCCGGATGGCACCCACTATTTCATCAGCAACTTTACTGGTGGCATCATAAGTTATCACACGGGCAATGGGAATATCGTGCGGAATGACCAACTGCCTTCAAATATGGCTACCCATCTACAGGTGGCACCGGATGGCAAGTCTATCCTGATTGCACAAAATACAGGCATTGCCAATGTAAGTTATATGGCAGAGCAAAAATCCCTTCTTACTGAAGATATGTGGTACACCCCTGTACATATGCGAAGTATCACTGACTTTTCAGAAATCAGGCCCTTTGGCAACAGTGCAGATGTTGCTGTTCTATCACCGGATGGGAACTACGTCGCAACGAATGCTACAGATGGACTACACTTGTTTAATTCTTCTGATGGCAAAGAAATAATTCAGATCCGCAACGAATTAAAAAAGGATAATAAAATCACCTGTCTGGCTTTTTCCCAAAACAACCAAAGTATTTTTGCAGGATACGAAAGCAGCGAGATTATCCAATTCAATTTAGCTGGAAAGATTATTCAAAAGTATAAGGGTCACCTCAACGCCGTGCGATCCCTGGCGATCTCGCCTGATGGTCAATACCTCATTTCAGGTAGTAGCGATTGTACTTCCAGGATTTTTTCCACCACAGATGGTCGTGAATTAGTTACCTTGATGAGTGTTGGTTCAGATGATTGGCTGGTCATCACCCCGGAAGGTTTATTTGATGCATCAGCAGGAGCTATGGACCAATTATATTATGTTTCTGAATTGGAAATTATTCAATTAGATCAATTAAAAGAACGGTATTTTGAACCAGGGCTATTAGCCAAACTCTTTGGAAAAAACCGTGAAGAAATCAGGGCGGTAGAATCATTTACACAGCTGCCCCTTTATCCGGAAGTAACAGCCGCATTTCGTGCCGATGGTCATCACCTCGAAGTAAAATTAATACCACGAACGGGAGGCATTGGCAGGCTCAACGTATTTGTTAATGGCAAAGAAATAATGGAAGATGCTAACCCAATGCGTCATGAAAAAGTGGACATAAATTTGTCACTTTACCATTCCTACTATTATTCCGACAAACCAAATACGATCGCATTGCGGGTATACGATAAAAATAATTGGTTAAAAAGCCCGCCAATTGAATTACACTACATGCCTAAGGAGCCCGATCAGAGCAGCGTCGGAAATACCACTACTTTACTTCAGAAAAAACCAGCTTTATTTGGGATTATTATAGGCACATCAGATTATTCCGGATCGACATTAGATTTACGATTTGCTGATCGTGATGCATCTCTTTTTTACCATACGTTAAAAGCGGTCGCAGGTAATGTTTTTGATGAACGTGTTTCATTGACATTGCTAAATACAGATATCCACGACACGTTACGATATGATGTATCCAATAAAAGCAATATTCAAAAAACGTTCCAAACCATTGCTGCACTTGCGAAACCACAAGATGTCCTGGTACTTTATTTCTCCGGACACGGTGTCACGTATGGCCAGGCTGAAAAGGCAGAATTTTTCTACCTCACAAAAGACATTGCCAGTGATAATTTAAGCGATCCGGACATCAGATCAAATTATACCGTTTCTGCTTCTGAATTAACGACCTGGATCAATTCGGTCCCCGCGCTTAAACAAGTACTTATACTAGATGCCTGCAATGCTGGAAACATTGCATCTCATTTAGGAAGTGGTACTAGAGACCTGCAATCATCACAAATAAGGGCCATCGATCGGATGAAGGACCGCACAGGAATGTTTATTCTTACGGGGAGCGCCGGTGATAAAGTCAGTTATGAAGCCAGCCGATACGGTCAGGGATTATTGACATACAGTCTTCTGCAAGGCATAAGTGGCCTTGGCCTTACCGAAGACAAACGCGTTGATGTAATGACGTTGTTTCAATACGCCAGGGATAAAGTACCCGAATTAGCTAAAAGTATAGGCGGCAGCCAAATACCCGTCCTGGCATTCCCGGCAGGTGGCGAGAGTTTTGACATTGGACTGCTTGATGAAAAAGTGACCATTTCTATTGCTCAGGAAAAACCGGTCTTCATTCGAAATATATTTCAGGACGACTATTTTGGCGATGAACTGGAATTAATAAAAGCATTGGAGGAGCGACTTCGTGCGGAGTCTTTTGGCGGTGAAAAAGCGTCCCTGATTTATGTAGGTGTCGATGAATACGTTAATGCGTATTCCATAAAGGGCAGATATGAAATTAAAGCAAACGAGGTTGTGCTTCGCTGTCGGCTTTTTAAAAACAAAACTGCCATTGGTGATGAATGGATATTAAAGGGCACCAAGAATGATTTATCCGCTCTGGTCGATGATATAATCCGGCATGTTTCCTCTTTAATAAAAAACCAATAAATTCGAGACATAAACGATTTTATACCTAAAACGAAATGAATGAAAATAGACATCCTGTTTCTATTTATATTTGGTTGGGCCTGTACCATTGAAGCCCAAATACCCGAACTCCGTTTTCCGATGAAAACGGCAGCTCCTTATGTGCATGTTTCCTTTTCAGCAGACAGCAAATATGTCCTGACTGCTGCACCCGATGAAATAATGCTTTGGGAAACGGCCTCCGGTCGTAGGTTGCGTAGCCTGAAGGTAGATACCAAACAGGGTCTGATTGGAGGGATTAGCTGTTCGCCAAATCTGGAGGGAGTCGCCATTTGGTTTCCGGGTTATCCGGATCCCATAATCCGGCTCTGGGATGGCCTGTCAGGCACTACGGAGGCCAATGTCCATTTTGTAGCACAGGATGCTATTTCAGCCTCCGGGCGATATATGTATTTTAGCACCAATGACTATGGTGATCGGATCGATTCCTTGCGGGTCGTTGATTTAAAAGAAAAACAAACGACCCACTTCCTGGTAAAGGTCGATGGCATGGTCTATCCCCATCCGACCGACGATTTAAAATTAGTCCTACTTACCCAGGACGAAATGACAGGTAAACGTGAACTGCAATTTGTAGATTTAAAGACAAATCGAAAAACAAAAACAGCCCTCCCGGACGGCGAAATCCGGCATGTACACTGGATCAAAAATCCGGCCCGCTTGCTGCTTATTTTTGAAGATCCGGTTACTCAAAAATCCACCCTGAAACTGTGGCAACCCGAATCAGGAAAATGGGAAGCATCACCGGGAACATTGGAAGGAATAATTACCACAACCTCCGGAACATCAGATGGAAAAAGGATGTGGCTATTGACAGAAAATAAATCTCTTTATGCGCTGGACCTGGATCAAAAACCGGCACTCCAACTGGTGAAAAAACGCGTAATGATCCCTGATGAAAAACGAGATGAAATGGATCAGGATGACGATTGGGAAAATTATTCGGAGGATATTTTCAGTGTTCCCTACCAGACAACCCCCGGGGGTAATCTGCTTACAATACGACGAACAGACTCCACCTCCGTCCAAATTTGGGATGTAAAAAAAGACCAAATGTTATGGTCCCTGCCTTTTAATGCGACACATATACGCCTCATCAATGGCAGTGAAGCACCGGGCGGACGATTGGCTTTTAGTCCCGACGGGCGCTATGTATTGACCGGCTATCCGGACGGCCGACTGTTCTTATGGGATAGTCAAAATGGCAACAGCATACGTACTTTTTCTGATGGTCCGCTGCGTGCAATCAGCGGGGTAAACTTCACTTCCGAAGGAAATATACTCGTTCGTTCCGAAGCAACTCATTGGGCTTTTAATCCTCGTAATAGTTTGTTTTCGGAGCCGCCGGCAGAAGAAAAAACAAATAAATCCGAAATCCTACCAGACGGCAGGCACCAATTGACAATTGGCGGAAACCGGCATTGGATGGACAGGCTCAAATTATCCAATCAAGACAGTACGATGACCCTGCGCTGGTATGTATGGCCCGGTGGCGATTATAAGGAAGCGAATGTGCCAAGGCTGGAACTCATTGACCACAAAACAAAAAAAGAAATAAACATTGCAGGCGAATATTCATGGGTTAAAACCGCTGTCTTTTCCCCCGATCATAACATGATTTTAACCGGGAGGGAAGACAATACCATCCACGTCATTCGGACCACAGATGGTAAGCTGTTGCATAAGCTCGAGGGGCACAACAGTGATATTGAAGAAATAAATATCTCCCCTGATAACAAATTTGCCGTATCACGCGCCAGGGATGGTTATGAACTAAAATTGTGGGACCTGCAAGCTGGAAAAGAGCTGGCTGCGCTTTATTTTTTTGGTGAAAAAAATTGGGTTGCTATAAGTCCTTCCGGATTATTTGATGCGACATCGCAAGTGATAGCTCAAATGTATTATGTCGTTGGCAGGGAAATGATAGATCTGGACCAACTCAAGGAGCGGTATTATGAACCCGGTCTGCTCTCAAAGGTATTGGGCTATAGTCAGGAAAAAGAGCGATCCGTTGAAGCCTTCACATCCGTGGCACTTTATCCGACATTAAAAGCGACGATCATTCCAGGCAAAGCCATCCTCGATGTGTTATTAACGCCGCGAAATGGCGGCATGGGCAAACTGAGTGTATTTGTCAATGGCAAAGAAGTCATGGAAGACGCCAACCCAAAACGGTTGACAACACTGACTGTAAATCTGGCTGATTTTGACCGTTATTACCGCTGGGATACATTAAATCATATTTCCCTGAGAGTATATAATGAAGCCGGCTGGCTGAAGAGTCAGGCGTTGGACATTGAATATATACCCGCCGCTACGGCGAAAGGTGGCGAAGGAACAACAGGCGGCAATTTGGTTTCCTTACAAAAAAATCCAAGTCTTTATGGACTGGTTATCGGCACCTCCGATTATGCGGGCACAGCGTTGGATTTGCAATTTGCCGATCGCGATGCCACATTATTCAGCACGGCATTAAAAGCGGTAGCTCCCCTGGTTTTTAATGATCGTGTATTTATCACCTTGTTAAATACGAATGGGAAGGATACCATTCGATCCTCCGTATCGGATAAATCGAGTATCAAAAATGCATTTGCCGCTATTGCGGAAAAAGCAAAACCACAGGATGTATTGGTGATTTATTTTTCGGGACACGGTGTGAATTATGGTACTGCCGAAAATGCCCAATTTTATTACCTCACCAAAGATATCGCCAGTGAAAATCTGATAGACCCGGAGATCCGCAACACCTATGCCATTTCTTCGACTGAACTGACGGAGTGGATTAATGACGTGCCCGTTCTCAAACAGGTGCTCATCCTGGATGCCTGTAATTCGGGTAAATTAGTCACCGATTTAGGTAGTGGTGCCCGGGACCTCAACTCTTCCCAGATCCGGGCCTTAGAACGCATGAAAGACAGGACGGGGATGTTTATTCTCACAGGGAGTGCCGGCGATAAAGTCAGTTATGAAGCCAGCCGCTATGGACAGGGATTATTGACATATAGTTTGCTCGAAGGAATGAGTGGCCTGGGTCTTACCGAAGATAAGCGGGTGGACGTAATGACCTTATTTCAATATGCACGGGACAAGGTACCCGAATTGGCCAGAGGTATTGGCGGAATCCAGATACCGGTATTATCCTTTCCGCCAAATGCCGGAAGTTTTGATATTGGTATTGTGGATAGCAAGGTGAATATTCCCATTGCACAAATTAAACCGGTATTTATCCGGAATAATTTTCAGGATGAGGATTTTGGAGATGCACTGGGATTAATGAAAGCGCTGGAAGAACGGCTCCGTTCAGAATCGATCCAGGGCGCGGCGGCCACGTTAATTTATGTTGATGTCAATGAATATGATGAGGGTTATTCCATTCGGGGCAGCTATAAAATTTCCGGTCAAAAGGTCGAACTAAAAGCTAGTTTATTCAAAGGGAAAACGATCATTACGAAATTTCAACTTCAAGGCAAACGGAATGATGAGGAGGGATTGGTGGATGCTTTAATGAAGAAGGTTTATGGATTAGTTGAGTAGTAAAGGAGGGGAGGAGTAGAGGAGTAGAGGAGGGAGGAGTGTGAGTTCTGGAGTTTGCCTTTTTTAAGTCCTATTGCCTGATACCTTGACGAGGAAAAACAGCGCCCCATGCGTAAACATCGCCGCGCTCGCTACGTGAACATCGTCGAACCCGCAGTGTGAAAAACCAGGAAAGTGATTAATATTTATTTTATCACTTTCCGATACAGGAATGATTTATCATCCAATTGTAATTCCAGCAAATAAAAACCATTGTGCAGCCATTCGGTTTGGAGTGTCAGATTGGTGGGATGAAATTCCATGAACAATCGTTTACCCGACTGATCATAAAGCGTTATCCGCTGAATGGTTTTAGACGAAGTATTATTTATCGTTAATTCGGTATTAAAGGGATTGGGATAGGTAGTAATAACGGCTGCATAGGGATCATCTTGCGGTCCATAGATAGAGGATGTTGGATCCACTCTGCGATAAATACCCAGACCCGGAGACAATAAATTAAATCCCAGATACACATAGCCTCCAAATTCAAATACACCCGATCCGTTCAGATTGGCGGGCAGATTATCCGTGATATTAATCCAGGATACACCTTCGTTCGACGTTACATACAGACTGTCTTTTAGTCCGCCGACAAAGTGACGCGATTCCACATAAAGATTGTTCCCTTTCCGATAGGTTTCCAGGGCAGCCAATCCCATTATGGCGGGCTTTACCCAGTTTGTCCAGGAAACACCTCCGTTATTACTCACATAGGAGCCGCCACCCTGACTGATATAATACAGATTGGACCCCATGCGCCAGAGCAATGTGGCATCTAAATCACCAATGCCAATGCCGGCATTGGACTGCTGCCAGGAAATACCGCTATTGGATGAAATGTATACCCCACCACCGATCGTTGCGGCGAGGATGGACGTATTGATGGTGTCCATGTCAATCACATTCAGATTGGTGAGACCCAGTGTATCCGGCGCCCAGTTCACTCCCCCATCTACTGATTTATATACACCCTTGGTGGATGTGTACGCATACAGGCTATTCCCCAAACGCTGGAATCCCCTCACCACGGTTGTGGTTGGCGCACCAATGACCGGATCCCAGGTAGCCCCGTTATCCGAGGTCGAATAAATGCAATCGGTTGATGCATTCATGCCAACAAAAAAGCGGTTATTCAATCCATACCCACTCTCCGGCACATTGGATGGAATAGGCGATGTGATTGCCGTCCAGGAATCACCCAGGTTATTACTCCTGTAGAGTTGGGCAGCAGCACCGGCAAATAAATGGGTATTCGAACTGCCGATGACACGGGCGCCTTGAGCAAGATTAATCAACCCGTTATTCACAGGGCTCCATTGGGCCATGCCCGAAACAACAAAAGCCACAAACAGGATGAATGTAGAGAGGAATCTCATAGGGATTGGTATTTTGGGTTACAACAAACACAACTGTCGGGATCAACAGACGCGAGATGGAATAAAAACTACTTTACAAAATTAGAGGCGTCCAAATTGAGATGCATACCTTTTTTTGGGTATTTTTTTGGAGGGTTTGAGTAGGGAGGGTTTGAGGGTTTGAGGAGGGTGTAATAATCTGGAATCGGGGAATCTGGAATCTGGAATAAGCTGCGCGGGAACTAAAATCTCGTGTGTTTCACGCAGCGATCGCAGAGTACTCGCAGAGGACGCAACGTTTTCCAACCTGCCTGGCGGACAGACAGGTTCTACCTTTCTACAGTTCTACCTTTCAACTTCCTTCTACGTTATACTTTCTACCTTCTACAAAAGAGGGTGTGGCATTTTACAAAAATAATTCTTGATTATTTAAACTACGCGGTGAAATAAATAAACCAAAGTTTCTCACAGCGATCGCAACGTACTCGCGGCAGGCACAGCGCTAATCAAATAATCAAACAAATACAAAAAAAGAACCCAGAACTTAGAACTAAGAACATAGAACGAAAAACGTAGAACGTAGAACTAAGAACGAAGAACATAGGACCTCCTTACCTCGCAAAGTCAATCACAGACACTTCTTCCTCCGGAGCCACATCACTCATTTTTAAAACAACGCCTATCTGCGGAATAAGCATATTCGTAGTGGCGCGAACCGGATCAAACACACTGAATGGATCATCCTCAAATGCTTCTACATCTACAATATCTTTCATCTTGTAAAAACGCACTTCATTGCCGATCAGATAAGAACATTTTAAATCCAGCGCAAACCAGGAATTGAAAAAAAAGAGCAATCCTGCCGAGCCGCCATAACCGAGGGTCCATTCACCTTCGGTCTCCTGATCGACCTCCTGCCATTCATTGGAATTTACCGGTTGCTGTTGCAGCCTTTTAGAGCGGTAGAAATTTTTAAATCCAATTAATCCCTCCGCATAGGGCCGCATGGTTCCCTCGCTGGGCATCAGTCGCAATCCGGCATAACCAGAGAATATATTGCTACCCACCCGCAAGCGATAATCCTGGGAAAATCCGCCTGGCAACGGCACATCAAAATCCCGCCGAAATTGTTCCAGCCCCAACAAGGAAACATTCAGTCCGGCATATACCGGCAGTCGGGGACTCAAACGAAAATAAAGATCCATATCTCCGCCAAATCCTATCTGGTCATATGCCTCTGCATATTCGCCCTGAGGCACACCCACCTGGAAATGTACACCGAGTAAACCGATCTCTTTTTGACCATGAATAAATGATGTCGAACATAAAAAAGGGAGGAGTAGGATGAAGAAGCGCATGCTTTTTTTTTCAAAGGTAAAAGTCCGCCCGATTCCAAATTTTTAAGGGAACGTTAAAGTCCTTATTCTAATCCCATTCTAACACCCCGCGCACAGCACCCGGCAATCCCCTGCAATCCCCATGCGCAGCACCCCGCAACTCCCCGCAACCACGCCGCGCACAGCACCCCGCCACTCCCCGCCCTGCAAAAATCCACCTCCAATTTTAGGAGAATTGCCAAAAAAATGCGTACTTGCACAGTACTTTTGGGGAAGGCTGCCCTCCAGGGATCGCTTTGCCCTTTTAACTATCTATGTATGTCTCGCAATATCAGTGAGTTATCAGGGCGCAAAGGGTTAACAGACAACCTGTTTTCCCGTATCGGTGAACTGTCCACAACGGAGGGAGCACCCGATAAAGACCAACTCGAAAAACTCGCGCAGGAATTCCTGATCGGTACGGCCACAGCTTACGGCACGTCGACTTTTTATGATTTTACCCGACCGGAAAACAGAGGAAAGAAGGTCTATGTATGCAATGGGAGCGCCTGCCTTTGTGCCGGTACCCAGGAAAACCTGCACGAGGAATTGCAACAACATTTTAAGCCCGAGGAAATAGGTCACATGACTTGCCTCGGCCGCTGCTATGAAAACCGCGCCTTCCATTACCAGGGCCTGAATTATTCCGGTCCATCCGCCGAAAACCTCCCGGCCCTTTTTGCCAAACCGGAGGCCCGCTACAATGGGTATCCCGTTCGCGCCCATGGCACACCGGTCCTCACCGCGCCCTATGAAAACGGACCCGTTCTGGAAGCCCGGATTAAATCCCTTTTTCAGCGACCCGCCACGGATGTTTTGGCCGAGATCGAACAATCCCGCCTCCGAGGCCGGGGTGGTGCCGGATTTCCCATCAGCATGAAACTCGACTTCTGCCGCAAGGTGGAAAACAAAGACAAATTTGTCATCTGCAATGCCGATGAAGGCGATCCGGGTGCCTTCTCCGATCGCTACCTGCTCGAGCAACAAACGGAATCCCTGCTCGAAGGCATGATCATAGCCGGCTATGTCATTGGCGCCACCTGGGGCGTGGTGTATATCCGCGCCGAATATCCCGAGTCCGTCCAGAAAGTGGAGGATCAGATCCGGGATTTTTATGACCGTAAGCTTCTGGGAGAAAACATCCAGGATAGCGGATTCAATTACCACATACGGGTGATCCGCGCTCAGGGTGCATATATCTGCGGTGAAGAAACCGCCCTCATCAATTCTATCGAAGGCCAGCGACCCGAAGTGCGGGTACGCCCGCCCTACCCTGCCGTTTCGGGCCTGTTTAACAAACCAACAGTCGTCAACAATGTGGAGACCCTGGCCTGCCTGCCCTGGATCCTCCAACACGGCGGCGCGGCATATAGCCAGCTCGGCACCGAAAAATCCAGCGGCACCAAACTGGTGAGCCTGGACAGTTTTTTCAACAAACCCGGTATCCTCGAGGTCGAAATGGGCACCCCATTGCGCACCGTGGTCGATGACCTGGGCGGTGGTTTCCGCACCCCGGTCAAAGCCCTGCATATCGGTGGCCCGCTGGGTGGCATGGTGCCGGTAAGCCAGATCGATCAGTTGACCGTGGACTTTGAGACATTTGCCAAAGAGGGCTTTTTGCTGGGACACGCGTCCGTGGTTTCTATTCCGGAATCCATGCCCCTGATCAGCTATCTGGCCCACCTGTTTGAATTTGCTGCCTACGAAAGTTGCGGGAAATGTTTTCCCTGCCGACTGGGCACCAAACGCGCGGAAGAAATGTTGCGCAAAGCTGAAGACGGCAGCTACAAGATTGACCCCGTCCTTTTTGATGATTTATTGTTCACCCTGCAAACCGGTTCGCTTTGCGCACACGGCGGTGGCATCCCGCTTCCCGTCCGCAATGCACTGCACTGGTTTCATGATGAACTGAAAAGCTATTTTGCCTAAACCTGAGATCAAACCATAACCGACATGGCTATACCCCATATCGCGAAACCAACAACTACTGCTGCTCCCGCCTCAAACGGTCAGCCCCAGCAATACGCCTATGTCAATGGCATGGCCTACAAGGTCGTGCCAGGTGAAACGGTGCTACAGTTCCTGCGCCGCGCCAAAGGGCAGGATTATGTGCCTACGCTCTGTGATGCGCCCAACCTGGATCCCTTTGGTTCCTGCCGGGTGTGCAGCGTGGATGTAGCCCTTAGCGCCCACGGTCCCAGCAAAATGCTCGCCTCCTGCCATACACCCATGCAGGCAGGCATGTTTATCCAGCCGCACAGTGCCCAGGTGCAGCGACTGCGCAAAAACATTATCGAGCTGGTCCTTACCGACCACCCACTGGATTGCCTGACCTGTGAAGCCAATGGCAACTGCGAACTGCAGGATGTGGCGGCCAAAGTCGGTGTCCGCGACGTGCGGTATCCGGAAGGCGCCAATCACCTTGACCGCCAAAAGGATCTCAGCCACCCATACATGGTGTCGGACCTGAGCAAGTGCATCAACTGTTTTCGCTGTGTGCGTGCCTGCGATGAAGTGCAGGGCCAGTTGGTGCTGAGTATGGCCGGCCGCGGATTCGACAGCAAAATTGTGAAGGGTGCCGACCAGTCGTTTTTTGATTCCGACTGTGTGAGTTGTGGTGCCTGTGCTCAGGCATGCCCCACCTCGGCGATATCCGACGTGTACCAGTCCAAATCCATCCGCGCTACCGAAAAAACCCGCACGATCTGCACGTATTGCGGTGTCGGTTGCAACCTGGAAGTATCCAGTACCGATGGCGAAATATTAAGCATCCAGGCACCCTATGATGCAGCGGTCAACCAGGGTCATACCTGTCTCAAGGGCCGGTATGCCTTCCATTTTTACGACCATCCCGACCGGCTTCGCACACCATTAATCCGCCGCAATGGCGAGCTCGAACCCGCCACCTGGGATGAGGCCTATGACTATCTCACTGACAAATTGCAGGGTATCCTGAAAACGGATGGACCCGATGCCATTGCCGGTATATCATCGGCGCGCGCCACCAATGAGGAAAATTACCTGATGCAGAAGTTTATCCGCTCGGTGATCGGCACCAACAATATTGACTGCTGCGCACGGGTGTGCCACTCTCCTACGGCACTTGGCATGCAGCGCACGTTTGGCACAGGCGCAGCGACCAACTCAGTGGAGGATATCAAACACACCGACTGCATTCTGATCATCGGGGCCAACCCCACCGATGCGCACCCGGTGACCGGTGCCAAGCTGAAGCAGTTTGCCATGAAAGGCAAAACCACCATCGTCATCGATCCACGCCGCACCGAGATGGCGCGCTATGCCACTTACCATCTGGCATTGCGCCCCGGCACCAATGTGGCGATGCTGAATATGTTTATGTATTACATCATCAGCAACGGGCTGGTGGACGAGGAGTTTGTAAATACCCGCACAGAAGGTTATCAGGAATTCAGGCAGGGGATAATGAATATCGACCTGGACGAAGCCGAAAAAATTACCGGTGTAGATCGTCAGCTCGTTGAAAAAGCCGCCATCGCTTATGCCACGGCACCCAATGCCATGTCCTTCCACGGACTGGGTGTGACGGAGCACAGCCAGGGTACGTTTACGGTGATGCAGATCGCGGATCTGGCTATGCTGACGGGTAATATAGGCCGTCCAGGAGTAGGTGTCAACCCGCTGCGCGGTCAAAACAACGTACAAGGAGCCGCCGACATGGGCTGCCAGCCACACCAGGGCGCGGGTTATTTTGAGGTGGCAAGGCCAGAGGTGATCCAGCTTTATGAAAAACATTACGGTGTGCCACAGCCGACGAAGGCCGGTAAAAAAATACCGGAGATGTTTGATGCGGCTATTGCAGGCCAGCTCAAAGCGCTATGGCTGATCGGTGAAGATGTGGTCCAGACGGATCCCAACACCGCCAAGGTGATGCGTGCCATGGAAAATTTGGAGCTTTTGGTAGTGCAGGAATTATTTATGACGGAGACGGCGCGGATGGCTGATGTAGTGTTGCCGGCATCTTCCTTCCTGGAAAAAAGCGGCACATTCACCAATGCCGAACGTCGCGTACAACGAGTGAATGCGGTTATTGCCCCGCTTCCCGGAACCAAGCCCGACGGGCAGATCCTCGTGGATATTATGAACCGGATGGGTTACCCTCAGCCAGATTACACGGCAGAAGGTGTACTGGAAGAAGTATCCCGTGTGGTACCCTTCTTTGCGGGTATCCGCTGGGACGAACTGGGCGAAAACGGTAAACAATGGCCGGTAGCCGCTGATGGCATGGATACGCAGATCCTGCACACCGAATCCTTCAAGCGCGGGCTGGGTTATTTCCAGTTTACCGACTGGCGCGAAAGCGACGAACTCACCGAAAACCGCAAGGATTACCCCTTCATCCTGACCACCAATCGGGAGCTGGAACATTACAACTGCGGCGCGATGACCCGCCGTACCGGCAACGTGGATATCCTCACCGAGGACAGCCTGCTGATCCATCCCGATGATGCGCGGACCTACCTGATAGAGGATGGGGATATGATTTGTATCGAATCGCCGCGTGGCAAGGTGGACATCCGCGCCAAAGTCACGGATGAGGTCCGCACCGGCGTGTTAAGCACCACCTTCCATTTCCCTGAGATCATGGTCAACAACCTCACCTCCGACGAGCACGACTCCGAAGCCAAATGCCCGGAATACAAGGTGGTGGCTGTTAGGATTCGGAAAAGTAAGGGGAAGTATAAGGAGAAGGTGTAGCGGTGTAGAAGGGAGAAAGTAGTAACCATCCACAACATGTTGTTGAATTTGGAATAGCTAACTTTGCTAGGGTAAGAGATGGATCTACGTTTGAAACTGGACCCTTCTTGGGATAGGACCCCGTAAAGTAGTATAGTTCG
>JAGNXB010000012.1 GCA_017985675.1 Saprospiraceae bacterium
TTAACGCCGGTTGTTTACACAGCCAAAGTGGGATCGGGTTGGTTAGCAGAAGTGGTGCGCTGGAATCCGCTGACTTATTTAATTGGATTTAGCAGGGACCTCTTGACAAAAGGGGAATATTATGAAACGCAACGTTATTTTCTATGTGCTGGAATGAGTCTCGTATGTTTCGGCATTGCGCTGGCATTTTTCAGGATGACAGCCAAACGGGTACTCGAACGTTTAACACTTGTTTGAAAATAACCTATGGATGACAAGATGAATGTTACTAAACTGGTCTCCGTAGAGGGATTATCGAAAAAGTTCTGCATGAACCTCAAGTACAATATGTACTATGGTATCATAGACCTATTTCGCCAGGGTTTGGGCCTGTCTGTAGGTAAAGGGCCTTTGCGTTCGCATGAATTTTATGCATTGAACCAAATCAATCTGGATATTTATGCTGGTCAAATTGTGGCGTTCATAGGTGCCAACGGATCAGGAAAAACAACGATGATGCGATTGATCTCAGGTATCTATACATTGGATGCCGGAAAAATAACTACCCAAGGAGTAGATCGGGTCACTTCCATTTTTGCATTAAATGCCGGATTAAATCCTGTGTTTACGGGCTTGGAAAATATTTTCCTTACTGGAGCCATGTTTGGTATGACGAGGCAGGAAGTGTCGAGCAAGTTGAATTTCATTGTTGACTTTTCAGAGCTGGAAGAATTTTTGCAATCACCGGTTGGGAATTATTCTTCAGGCATGCGCGCCAGATTGGCATATGCTGTGGCAATTGCTACGGATCCGAATCTTTTTATCATTGATGAAGCCCTGGCGGTGGGCGATACGGTGTTCAAAGCAAAGTGTTATGAGCATTTGCAAGAATATGTAAAAGGTCCCAACCGGGCGGTTATTTATGTGACTAACCGCATTAGTAAAGTAATGAATATTGCCAATAGGGTAGTAGTGCTTGATCATGGCAAAATCATATATGATTCACCGGATGCTACGGCAGGCCTGGAATTTTATATTGAAAATTGTCTCAGAGGGTTAGACGCAACTACGAAAGCCAATCGTATGCGAAAGATCAGGGAATTTGAGATGTAATGTATTAACCCTCCCTGACGATAGTAAATGCTTTTACTAATACCGGATGATTCATTATCTGCTCAATGAGTTCTTCAGCAAGTAATTGATGTCCTTTTTTATAAGGGTGTGAATCGTAATCGGCCAGTTTTAAAGCGGATGTTTCGAATGTCGGAACAACCATGCCTTATGGGATGGACAGGTGCCTTTAACCTCTTTAGAAGTAATCTGGGAGGATATGACATGGTCAGTGACCATTGTTCACTGCTTTTATTTGCTGGAGTCAAACTAATTGTTGCCTGGGTTAGGAAGAAGGAGTTTTGTTTCTTTGAAAATCTGGTATAATTCATCGGCAACTAACTGATGGCCTTTGGCATTAGGGTGAATATCTTTTTCGGACAATTGGATGTCCATAGATTCATTGTTTTTATATACAGCATCTATATCTATAATGATGAATCCGGCTTTTCGGGCAATTTCCATGACCTTTTCCTTTTCAGTAAAATCTTCTAATCTTTTAGCTGGTGCCGGCCAATAAATCCATACAGGTGTAATGTTATTTGTTTTACATAATCTGAAAAGATAGTCGTAACTTTTGATAAGAATTTCTTCTTCAAAGAGTGAGAGTCTTTTTATCATTTCGGGTTCTGTCATTCCTGAATTTACCCCAGAGCGAGTAATAATATCCTGGAGATATCCAAGAGGAATAGGAATCCCTTTAGTCAGGCATGTAGCAATGTCTTTGCTATTTTTGAAAAAATCCTTTCCGTGGGATATATAAAATAAATAGCTGGGTAAGAACTTGGCTATATTTTCTTGTTCAAAGTGAATAATGCAATCAATCAAGTCATATGCCGGACACCCATAGTTTAAAAATTCATAATTTAATGAATCTGATGTACTGTTCATTCTGTTTTCAAGAATGACATCAAATACTTCCGCATCGGCAACACCTGACCCCGCAACAAATGAGCCACCCATCAGCACGGACCGAATCGTTTTTGGAGACGCATTCAGAGCGTATTCCTTGTCCCTGAATCCCCACTGGTTTATGGTAAAGGTTTCATCCTTAAATAAAAAACTTGTGTCAGGACGCATAATAATATTCCGGTAATCAAAAATTGTAATAGCTCCCGGCGTGTTTCTGAATTGTCTGGTTTTTTGGGTGGATAAACCGACAGCAGGATTTGTAATGTTTGATCCCAGGAGGATGTCGGTGTAATATCCTTCCACTTGTTGTTGTTCATCGGCGATGGTTAACTTGTCTTTCAGGATCCCATCCATCTTCATTTGGGTGCTTTGCTCAATAAAGTTCGTCGAGGCAGGGATTAATAAGAGTAGTAAGCCTCCCAACATGGACATAGACCAAAATGAAGCACTCGCTGACGCATGTGGCGGGTTGATCGTTTTGCTCAGATGGTACCGTTCTATCAATAGGTATATGGATGTTCCCAAAATCCATGTTCCCCCTACAATTGAAACGAGGACCAGATAGGTATTCGAGTCGCTTGTCAATGCGATTTTTAGCAATACAACCCATTCTTCAATAGTACTTGCAGACCATAATGACCATAGTAAACTCATTCCGGAAAAAGTCAGTATTATGTGTGCCGTGGTGATGGCTGCCCGAGAAAAATTGGATCGGGTCGTCGTTTGTCTGGATTTTCTTAAATCATAAATCGCATTGATTGCAACAAGGATCCCAAAAGTGTTCCAATAGATTGCGTCTGCCCATTTCCATGGGAAATTACCTTTAAACCAAAACCATTGTAAGGAATGAAGCATCCAAGAAATGAAAAATAGGGCCAGAATCGTTGCAAATATTGCACGGACACTTCCAAATTTTCTGAGTTTAAAGTAGATAGGATAGTAAAATACTTTTACCATGAAATCCTTGAAATAGATATTGAGTCTTCGCCATAAATCACTAAACCCTGTCGCCAAAAAGTAATTATTGAATGTAGCCGGCATGTTGTAACCAAAGAGACATAGTATTCCGGCCGAAATATGGAATAGACCTGAAAGTCGAATGACTAATGCGTAATTCATTGTTGCGTAACGACAGAAACTCAGTACATCTGTGACCTCAGAGGTGGGGATGAGTAAATTATAATAGACAAACCTATATACAATGAGATGGAATGTGCCAAGTGTAATCCATTGAACGCCTTTTTTGTAAATGAGCAGATCCTTATCATCATACTGTTTTGAAATAAAATTTTTATAATCTACGGCGGGAAATAAGAGGAAGGCCAAGTTGGGCAACATAAAGAAATAAGAGATATTCTGTATGAATCCAGGGTTTTCCTTTTGATATTTTAGGTCATATTGATATATCCATATTCTATATATGAACATAGATCCTGTTACAGATATAATAATAAAATGATCCTGAATCCATTTGTTCCCAATTAGCGCTAGCAAAGCAATGACTCCAAATAAAACGGCAATGATGCTTAATCGCAACCACTGAACTTTAATATAGCTCGCCGCTGCAAAAAGGCTCAATCCGATTGCAATTACACCTAGCGCATTGATCCATCCAATGAAGATGAATAGTCCCGTCAGACTCAGGAGTAAAAAAAATATTGGTTTTATTGATTTGGGAAGTGCAAGTTGAATAATAAAACCTATAACTGAAATCGACCAAAGCTCCATTAAATGGATAGATGATTCGATTTCAAATTTCCAAATCAGGTAACCAGTTATTACCAGTTGTGCAAGTAAAAACAATAATGCAATTAATGGCTGATAGGGGGTTTTGGATTCCTGAGAGAAGATATTTAATAGCATATGTATTTGCGTTTATCTGAGCTCTGTAGTTTTTAGATTTATTAGTCAATATTTATTGATCTAATTCTTTGATAATTTCCCTAATGATTTCAGGTTTTTCCTTAAGTTTTCTGATGAAAGCTTGGGCCAATAATTTATGTCCGGCTTTGTTTGGGTGTGAGTCCCATGTGGCAATTTTGAGATTATCCAAATTTTGATTTTTATAGGCATCTTTAATGATCATCGTCATGATCCCTTTGGCATTAAGCAGTTCCTGGAGCGCCTCAGCTTCACCCGGAATTTCGTTATCGTCCAAAGTAGGTACATACAGCCATAATAATTTGGCCTGACTTCTTGCTACAGTATCCCGTAAATACTCGTATCCCCACATGGCTATTTCTTTATCTCTGTCCTTCATTTTTGCCATGAATTCAGTTTCGGTCGTTTTAGCAGTAAAGCCTCCATCTTTAATTAGATCTTTAAGGTAAGTGTATGAAAGATCACGCCCATTTTGATTGGCTTTAAATACACTGTAAAGGACCCGAAATGCTTCATTAGAGTGCGCCGTATAGATGACAATGTCTGGATTAAGTGTTGAAGCTTTCTCTTCAAACATTTTTATATTTTGATAAAGATGATTGTTTGATATAGCAAAATTTAAGATTTCTACCTTTTTATCTGGTCCAAGTAATTTACTTTTGTTGAGTTCGTCCTCAATCAGATTCTCATAAGTTTCATTTGTATTTACACCTACACCCATTTCGATAGAGCCTCCTATTAAAACGATACGGATCGTGTTTGCCGGTTTTTCAGCAGTGTATTCTTTATCCCTGAAGCCCAGACTGTTGGTAGTAAACAGAGCTCCTTTAAATGGTTTTTGCTGGTTTGGAAGCAATTCCTTCAACATGATGTCATCTCGTCTTTTCGCCACACCTAAAGAGCTGAATTGTTTCCAGTCATCCGGTTTTTCTACCTCAAGTTCCCAAAGCCTTGAATTCAGGTTATTGCCGACGAGGAGGGTTTCATAATACCCCTTATATTGTTGTTCCCTATCATAAGCATTTAGTTTTGTCGTCATTATTGGAGAAATGTCCATTCCCAAACGACTTGCAATGGGTTTATGCACCAGAGGTATTCCCAAGCCATTCAACCCTATTAGAAAGATGCATGCAACAACCCATTTGAGGGGATCGCTCAATGTTAATCCCCCATTTTTCGTTGTCCATTTAAATTGGACGAACTGAACGATTAAGCCAATTCCAATTAAGCCCAACAAGCCGGATAGGATCACAATACTTTGGTTTAAGGTCATACTGGAGGATAAAGACATCATAACCAGCCATTCGGATATGGAGTAACTTGTCCAGAATGACCATAAAATAGCCATCGTAAAAAACATCCCTATCACTTGAAGTACCATTTTTAAAGCATATCCCAGATGGAATTCGTCGGGTGAAGGTTTTTTTAACTTGCTTTTAGTTTGGATAATAGCATTAATGCCAACGGCTATTCCAAACAGGTTCCAAAAGATGACATCCTGCCAGGTTATGGGGAACTGCCCTCTTATCCAAAACCATTGGAAAGCATGTAATAGCCAATTAATGATAAAGACGATTATGGTAGCTAAAAATAGCATGGAAAGTCCTCCATACTTCTTTAGTCGAAAGTATATAGGGAAATAGAATACTTTCACTACAAAATCTCTCCAGTATATGTTGATTCTTCGCCAAATGTCCGTAAAGCTGCTTGCAAAAAAGTAATGGTCGAAAGTAGGTGGGAGGTAAAAGCCAAAAAGACATACGACTCCTGCAGCAAAGTGAAACATGCCAGCCAGGCGTACAATCAGCGCATATGAAGCGATGATGAATTGCAATAGGTTATAAACGTTTTCGATTTCACTGGGTGCCGGCAATAGATAATAGTAAATCAATCTGTACAACAGTAGGTGTAACAGACCATTTGCCATCATAAGCAGACCTCGCCTGTACGTTTCAAAAGCTGGTTTGCTGTAATAGTTCCTGATAAACGTGGTGTAATCAACTACAGGAAATATGACGAAAACTAAATTGGGAAGGAGGAAAAAATAATTCAATTTTTTCCAGAATCCGGCAGATGCTTTCTCAAATTGCATTTCATATAAAAACACGATCATTCTAAACGTGAACATCGTGCCCAGGATGGGCAAAATTAGGTTGCCATGATGTAAAGGCAACAAATCAACCCTTGTGGCTATTAAAATAACACCGGCAAGTGTTACCAGGATTATGCGCCATTTAATAGCAATAGGTATGGTGGCCAAAAGAAACAACAACCCACCCAAACCAGTTAAAATCAACCCGTCTACCAGACCAAGCAGCCTAAGGATAGTTCCCAGCGTCAGCAAAAACAATCCTGGTAGTCTCATAGCCGTAGGCAGGAAACTATGAATTATAAACCCACCTATTACCAAAGGCATGATCTCGATTAACCGGATATTTTCTTCGATATGGAAAAGGTGAATAGCCAGCCCTACAAGGGAAAGCGGTATAAATATCTTGAAAAAATCAACTAGCCGAATAGTTGTATTCGGTGGTGTCGGCACGGACTGTGCAAGCGTACTATCCGGAGATATTACAGATGTGTTTGCCATTATTAAAAAAATACTGTACGTGTAATATCAACAATACGATGACCTTGTACAAGTATAGTGCCGTACTTTTTACTATCAACAGCGTAACGTGTTAGTGATTGATTGTCAAACATTCGCAATCTGTTCCTTTGAATAGAATGTCAGCCAGGCACCATCGTATTTGGAGAGGCCTTGTTTAATCCTTTCCAAACTTTCAGGACTGTATAAGGCACTTCTGTTCCGATTTTGAAGAGGTTCTGTCAAAATGGATGCATCAGGTATCCAATTTTGTAAAGAGGCACCACCCGATGAAATCATGTCCTCGTACTTCAGGATGGTCAGATCAGGTTGGTTCACGTATTTCCTGAATAGCGCATCAAGCAGCCTGATTTGACGTTGGAGTAAATCAGGAATAGCTTCCAACTCCTGATGTAACGCTGGGTTAAGGGTTTGCAGAACGGTGAGTGTTCCTCTTGCTACCGGTGCCTGGATAGTATTCCAGGAGGCAATGATAGAAACAGGATTGCGTATGATGGCGGCACATGGATACAATTGAACGAGCTCGTCCAGCAAAAACGTGAAGTGGGCATTTTGTTTCAGGACCAAATGAAAATCCTCCGAGAGGGGTTTCTTAAAATAGACCCAATCTTTTTGAACGATACTTTGCCGGATAGTTCCGATTTCCTGGGTAAATGGATTGTCGGGAATAGTTGATCCACTGGCCTTGGACAATGCTTTGCCCTCTTTTAAGAGGCTAAGACGCATGGCAATAAAAAAATCAGCGATGGACTTCAAACCGGATGGAGGGTCAGGGAACATCCGGAGGTTCATTGGTTCATGTAAAGCTACCGTATTGGGTACTTTGTTGAGTAGGTAACAAGCCAGGGTCGTTCCTGACCTCGGTGGGCCGGTTAGTATGTAATTCTCCCGATTCATGATTGTTTCAGCATGTCCTGTGATAAGGTAAGGATGGATTCATTTGAATAATAGGAATTCCATGCGCCACCCCGTGTGATTAGCGCCTGTGTCAACTGCTTAATCCTTCCAGTTTCATAAAGTGAACTGGTATTTCGGTCTTTTAAAGACCAAACGGGTACCTCACAATCCGTTATTTGACCCAGAATGGATCCATTACCCGAAACTACCTCTTCGTACCGTAGGACATGTTGCTCCGGTAGGGTAGTATACTGTTTGAAATACCAATCCAGTATAAAAAGCTGTTTTTCAAGTAACGTAGGTATTGCTTCAATTGCCTCTGCAAAAGCGGGCAGGAGCCGAGTTGACTTGGCTACCTTACCACGGGAGACCGGTACATTAACCGTTGCCCATGAACTGAGCAGTGCCAAAGGGTTTCGAACTAATGCAAATACCTGGTATTGATCTGCCAATTCAGGAAGCAAAAGCGTAAACTCTGCACAGTGTTTCAAGGCGAGCTGAAACTCGGATGAAAGGGGTTTGTCAAAATGGATGTCCATCCGGTCAACGACGCGTGTTCGCAGCCCTTTAATTTCACTGTAAGCATTGTCCGTAATGGTTCCGTTTTCTACCCGCGCAGGTGCCGTACCATAATGAAGAAGGGAAGATCGGAATGAAGTAAAACTGCTGGCAATGTTGGCCAATGCGGTTCGCCGGTCAGGAAATACATCCGCAGAAAGCGGTTCGTTTAGTGCCACTACATTGTTACACTCACTGAGTAATCGGCATAATAAGGTTGTACCGGAACGTGGAATTCCGGTCAGTATAATGTTTTGGTTGTTTGCAACATTAACTTTGGTCATGGAATAGTTTTTTATCGGCCCACAGTGAGTCTGCACGATCGAGCAACTCAAGTATTGCGATTCTTTCCTGTTCGATGGTATGGTTTTTACTCATAATTAGTGCCTGCTGGATGATATTCGTTTTATCAGAAATAGAAAGTGCCAATGCATTTACAATGGATTGGAAGATGGCATCTTCTGTATATTCAGGTTGTAAACAGGTGACATCGGGTATACAAAAATCCGAATTCCCAATGGCATAGGGGCAAACAACCAGTTTGCCCATGGCCATACCTTCTAGCGCAGGCAAATAGAATCCTTCAGAACCAAGTTCGGCTTCCAAGGGTAAATAGGCTACTGTTTTTGCTCTGTTGACCAGGTTTAAAAAATCACTTCTTGTGGGTAATTTAGGGGGTACCTGTATAGCAATATTTAACGGTTTGCCGTCGCGGTCTGTAAGTGTTTGAAGCCTTCGTTCAAGGGCTTCTGCCATAGGTTGATTTTTTAAACCCACGACGAGAATGTCCAGGTCTGGGTTTGGATTAGGCTTTGGCAGCAAATCCATATCAATAGCATCCGGAATGCAAAAAACAGGCCCATTTACTCCATAGTCCTCCAATATCTTTTTTCCAATTTGACTTTTGGCTATCCGAATTGCAGGGTGTTTGAGAAACGCATTGCGTCTATCAGTGGGTGATACATGACGTGGTTGAGCAATATTTATAACAGGTACAGGTGGTTTCTTGCGCTCCTCAGGAGGCAGGACCAACCAATCCAATCCGGCAAAAAATAGGATATCCGATGGTTGTATTTCCCATGCAGGTTCGCCCAGGTGGCGGTAAGGAAGCCACAGATTGCCGGGATTTTCAAACCAAACTGTTTCGGGTCCGAAGTAAATATGTGGTTCAAAATCAGGTGATTGCATGGCATGTTCAAAGGCGTCACGCACTTTTAGTTGTCCGCCGCTGGTGCCTCCATTAAATTTGGTCCAGGATCGATGAAAAAGTACGCGCCTTTTGGAATTTGCCATTAAGATGGATTGTTTAATTCAGCGTCTCTCAAAAATTGCGCCCGATTGTACAGTACCATATCCCATTCATTTAGAGCGCATATCTCGTCATATTCATGCGGCGTAACCTGATAATCTTTTCGAGAAGTATTCAACATTGGGGTTGGGATTGCGGGCCAATCCAATTTTTTAGCCAGTCGGGTCAAGTCATGCTCAAAATATTCTTGTAATCCACAAAAATAGATGTCGTCAATATTCAATCCTTCCAGGAAATAGGCCATGCGATTGCGATTTTCAGGCAATCTGGCATATTCCATTAAACGTTCATTTCGCCGATGTTGATTAATTCTGCTTACCTCGGGATTTATGCCGGGATGTGCAAGCCGGTCAATAAAAAAGCGATAATTAGAGATGACACGATCAGCCGGATGCCGCAGCCACGTTATAATCCGGGCGTTTGTAGATGTATGTAATGAACGAATTTCTGCATACCGAAAATGTCCGTGTACCACGCGAAAACCGGTAAGGTGTTTTAGTTCTATTTGTCCGTCCGGATCCATGATATCCTGAAGATCCATTCGACGGTAGCCAGGGCTTAAGTCCAAACGATATACGTCGCTTAGCACCTTGTAAAAAGAGGTGCCCGCTGTTTTGGGGATATGAATGGAAATCAGTTCTATCATCGCTGCCAATGAGCTTTTTCCCTCAAAACAAGTGCATGTTCATATAGAGCCACATCCTCCTGATTTAACGATCGAATGATATCCCGCTCCGTATCTGTGATAGAAGAAGTATCTTTTCCTGTTTGATTATGGTGGAACACCGGATAATCTGCCCATGCCATACGGTTGGCCAGCGTCTTTAGATCCTCATCGTATTGTTCAACGATGCCTACAAAATGCATTGTTTCAAGGGACAGTCCTTCGAGGAATCGGCTCATTCGGTTTTGATTGGTCTCATCATGTGCATATTCAAGCAGTGACCGCTGCATTTTTCTTAATATATTCAGACCACGCTGTTCTTCTTTGAGCTCTTCAGCAAGTCGTTTGGCCAGGTAATGATAATTGGAGACAACTCTGCGAACAGGATCTCTGAGCCAGGTAATCACAGGTAATGCCGGATCCACATGAAAGTGTTGTGTGAGGAGTGGATACGAATAATGACCATGAATTACGCGTGTGCCCGGCGGCAAGGTACTTTCACTATATATTTTTTCTCTTATCCTGACTTCCTGTCTTACCAGGCCAATATCCAGACGGACGACCGCTTGGTCTCCATATACACCAGCCAATGTGTTTCTAAAGGAGGTTCCGGCTGTTTTAGGGATATGAATGGAGATCAGCTCAAGTTGGGCCGACTGGTCCAGAGTGTTTTTTTTATTATAAAAGGAAAACATATTTGATACTTAATGTTTAGTCACACAACGTATTATGTTGCCATAGCCTATTCCGTATGACGAGAAGTCAATCTTTCTATGGATTATACGGTGAACAGTTGCTTTTTGCTGCTATATGATATAAATTTATATAATATTTGCCACAATTGATGGCATTGGCGGGCTTTTTGTGTTAGACAGCCTTGACGTATATTGATTTTCCTACATATGGACAACACAAACCTGGTCTTTATATGGAAATCCTTTTAAACAAGGCCATTTGATGAGTTTTGCTAAACGCGGAAATACAATATCGATCCAACAATTATAGATCTGAAGGACAAAATGATTTGGCTAGCCTCATTCCCCCGTTCGGGCAATACATTCTTCCGGAATGTACTGTATGAAGTTTATGGTATCGAGTCCAGTACCTTTCATATGGAACCAAACTATCCGGTAGACGAACGTTATGATCAATTTCCGGTAGTAAAAACGCATTTGCTTCCCTCGCAGTTAAAACCTGGAGATCCCTCTATTAAAAAAGTTTACCTGGTGCGCGAGGGTAGGGATGCACTCGTATCCATTGCGCACCATCGTAAGGATATTATTGACCCGGGCACAGATTTTTATGTAAATCTGTTGGAGGCTATCCTTGCTATGGAAGGCAGTTTTTTTGGTGGTTGGTCAGAAAACGTTAAGCAGTGGATGGACGAGGCGGATATCGTTATTCGTTTTGAAGATCTTATAGATGATCCAATTCGTGAGGTGGAAAAACTCCGATCAATCATG
The DNA here is from genome assembly GCA_017985675.1 of Saprospiraceae bacterium. GTDB lineage: Bacteria > Bacteroidota > Bacteroidia > Chitinophagales > Saprospiraceae > JAGNXB01. Next base: position 11,382 of record JAGNXB010000012.1, read on the forward strand.
GATCTGCCTGAACCTCAGGTGGATAAATTACCAAGTTTTAAAGATTTAAAATTTGGCAATCCCAAATATGGTGCAGCCAGAAAGTTGTTGGACGAACGGCAGGTCGAAGAGCTGGCACGCAAGAACTTCCGCAGAGGCAAATCGGGGTCATGGAAAGATGAGATGCCTCCGGAAATTGAATCCTTATTCTGGGAGCTCCATGGGGAACAAATGGACGCATTAGGGTATGCACGTGGTCCTATTGGCGATGCATGGGCTGCCAGGCTGGCTGATGGAGAAAACGAACCATATCGCATACTAATTGAAGGTAATAAAACTGAGGATGACCACATGGATGGTGTCCGCAGGTATCTGGAAGAACTTATCTATGGTTTGGGTGCTTTTCAAATGCGTCAGCCGGAAAAGTGGCGGATTGACATCCTAACCTCGGGAAAAATCGAACCTATACTGCCGTATATTCAAAAGTTGGAGAGCCGGAGGGAAGCAGAACGCCGCAAGTATGGTGTTATTCAAAAAGAGCGACGGAGCCTAGAAAAATCCCTTCTTGATCTCAAAGCAGGCATTAAGGCGATCCTCCCGACCATTATTTATGATAACCTCAGTCCCATATACAGGGCATTGCCCGTGAGGGATGTCCTTAGGTGGTTGCGTGGCGATACGGTGATGGACAAATATAGGAAGGCATGGAAGGATGCCAGTCGTACCCATCAGCTTGTACACGTACCTCTTCCTCAGAATTATTACTTTGTGTCCAGGTTAAATCTGCCTTTTGTCTTTACTGTCCATGACCTTACCCACAAGCTCTATCCCCAATATCACGATAAAGAAAATGTGCAATTAACCGAAAAAGGGATGCAGTTTATTGCAGATAAGGCCGCAGCAATTATAACGGTATCAGAAAGCACGCGTCAGGACCTATTGGCTCATTACGCTATTGATGGAACAAAAGTCCAATTGGTTTACGAAGCGGCCAATGCAGATCGGTTTAATCCGAAACGAGATCCGGCCCAATGGGAAGAAGTTCGCAACCGGTATGCTATCCCCGACGGCCCATTTTTGATCAGTTTGTCCACGATTGAACCCCGGAAAAATCTAATAAATGTCATCAGGGCTTTTCTTGAGTTAGCAAAGGATCCCGATTGTGCCGGTTTGAATCTGGTGATCTGTGGCCGCAAAGGCTGGAAACATGAAGAATTTATTGGTCCATCCGATGCTGCTTCGAATCGAATTCATTTTACGGGCCATGTCATTGATGATGACCTGCCCTGGTTGTACAGTTATGCAACCGGCCTGTGTTACCTGGCACATTATGAAGGATTTGGACTCCCCCCTTTGGAAGCAATGCGTTGCGGTACGCCGGTGATTTATGGGAATAATAGTTCGCTTTCAGAGATTATAGGAACGGCCGGAATTCCTGCTGATCCGGATGATATTCAGGACATTGTAGCTCAAATGAAACGGATTCAACAGGATCTTTCATTTAGAGAAACGCTGGTCACAAAAGCGCATAGTCGGGCAAATTATTTTTCATGGCTAAAAACGGCATTTCAAACATTGATCGTTTATGAAAAAACAATAAAAAGTTTGCCCTCCGAAGCGGACCAGGTTCGGATGTCCCGTATCCAAACGCAAGAATTGCGCCCATGAAGATTGCCATCATAGCGGATCCTATCGATAACCAAAAGGGAGGGGTGCACGTATATACCAAAGAGGTCGTGAATGGGTTGATTGCGGCCCACAGCCATCATACCTTTATGCTTGTGCGCGAACGAAAGGATCTGTCTTTGTTAAATGTAAAACAGATTGTTATTCCCAATATCCGTATTGGGCTGGGTCTTGCAGCCCTTCGTTTATTTATTATTGTTCCCCTTGTTTTGTGGTGGAATAAGGTGGATGCGGTTTTTGAACCCGCACATTTTGGACCGTTTAATCTGCCCCGCAGAATTCGCCGCATCACCATGATCCACGATTTGACTCCTTTTTTGTTTCCACATTATCATCGGTTTCACAGCCAAATCTTACAAAAGATCTTTCTTCCCGGAATTTTAAGACGGGCAAATGTGATATTGGCTAATTCAGTACATACTGCTAAAGATATCCTCCGTTTTTTCCCGGATACAAGGTCAAAGGTGGTTCCTATACTACTGGGATGTGATCCGATCTTTAAACCAATGCCCGCATCCCAATTCCTTGAGGAGGCCGGTATTCATAAACCCTACTGGCTTGCGGTGGGCACCATTGAACCGCGAAAAAATTTAGTCCGACTTCTGGACGCATTTGCCCAGTGGAGAAAGATAAATGATAACAATGGGCAGTTAGTCATTGTCGGTCAAAAGGGTTGGAGGTCCGAAGCATTTTATGAAGCCCTTGAAAAACATCCTTATACATCGTCCATCGTTTTGACAGGTTATGTTTCCGATGAATCATTGGCTGTTCTTTATACGCATGCAGTTGGTCTTATTTATCCTTCCGAATATGAAGGATTCGGTTTGCCCGTGCTGGAGGCATTAAACTGTGGCTGTCCGGTTATTTGTTCCGGGGTTTCAAGCTTACCCGAGGTGGGGGGCAGCGCCGTTTTGTATGTAGATCCGCTGGATATTTCCACCATTGTGACGCAAATGACAACATTGTTTTCACTGTCCGAAGAGGAACGAAATGACAAAATTTCCGCAAGTCTTGCACAGGCTGCCAAATTCAGGTGGTCCAACCACGTCCAAACCTTATTGAAGATACTTGATCAGTTAGAACTCCGGAAATCGCTGGATGAATGGACTATGGCGACAAACACGACAACACACTTTGGAATAAAAAAGGATATATCATCATCCTCAAAAAAACTTAGTGCCAGCTAATCCCAACTATTGAAGCCTGCTGGCGTAAACAAATAACTGGAATGTAACTCATTATGAATGCAAATATGAATAAATGGTTTTGGCTGGGATTCGCAGCCATTTGGACAGTACTAGTTGTCTTTTCCTATTGGAGTTTCCATCCTAATTATGCCGTTGCCTTTGGCGATTTACCAAATGCCGGAATGGCATTTGTTTTACTTGCCGTATCTGCTGGGGTATGGTATACGCTCCAACGGACTAAGATAGTCATTAATGGCATTCGGATTTATGGATTTCTTTTGTTTTTACAAATGCTTGTCTTTGGAATCTATGCCAGTTCCATGAATATATTTCCGGATGGGGTAGGCCAAAAAGTGACTTATTTTCTTGCGTTCAATGTACTCCTTCATGTGGCAACAGCCTTTATTTTCCTAGTCCATTATGCGCTAGGGGAATGGGTTGTACGACATTTAGCCACAAAGATTTCTTCTTCAAGTATTCCGGTCCTAAGCCTTGCCGTTGGAATTAGTATTTCAGGGTTTATTTTGGTTTTATTAGGCCTGGCGGGAGTCCTTCACGGCTGGGTCATTTGGGTCTTGGCTGGAACAATTGTCCTTTTGCAGCGAAAAAAAGTGTTGGATATACTCAGGTTAGTCCTTCTCAAGCCAATGACGCCGCCTTCCGAATATAAATGGAGTACTGTTCCTGTTTTTTTGATGCTTATTGCGATGGCGGTCAATAATGTTGGTATAGTGCAGGCGTTTCCAGTTGGTTTTGATGGAGCGGGCCTGTATATGAATACATCCCATCTCATTGCTCAAAGCCATGCTTTGCCATTGGTCGGTCAGGCATTCAACTGGGAAATATTTATGAGCCTGGGAGAGTTGATGTTTGGGTTGGTTCCGCTATCTATTTTACTTTCTCATCTGGCCATTGTACTTGTCGTATTTGCAATGTATAGACTTGGTCGATTATTTATGGGGAAGGGTGCTTCCTGGCTTGCCGTTGCACTCCTGTATGTAAATCCCGCTTTTGCATTTCACGCCGGCCTCGATTCAAAAATTGACCTCGGACTGCTTTTCATTATATTAAGTACGCTGCTGCTAATTACAGAATACTATTTTACTAAGCAGGATCCCAATATCACCCCAGAGCCCGTTATTCGTATTGGCAAAGTTTCTATTTCCCAGCAGGTAGCGCTATGGTCTATAGCAGGGTGGCTGTGTGGATATGCTTTTGGTGTAAAATACACAGCATTATTTGTAATGATCGCCGTGATAGCTGCGTACTATTATAAGTCAGGCGGATTGAAGCAAGGCGCAGGTGCCTTGTTGCTGGGCATTGGCGGATTATATTTGACAGGCATAGATCGTTTTGCTTATCTGGATTTAGGTGGTTCATCCTCATGGATTGTTGCATTAATCGCCCTTATTCCTGGCAGTATGCTTTTTGTGTGGGGAATAGTTGAACGAGGCACTCCAATAAAACAGCTTGTAAAGCTTCCTGTTTTATTTGTTTTATTTGCTTTATTTGCTTTTTCGCCCTGGATGGGAAAACATTATGTGGAGAATAAAAAGTTCTCTATAAGTGCTTTGGTGCAGGGGAAAAAAGGTATTCCGGTCCTGGTAGAAAAATCATTCAGGGCGCCTGAATCCCAAAAAGCGAATCTGCAAAAACAAAAGGTTATTTCTGCACTCGAAAATCTTGGTATCGAGCTAGACCAACAACAGCTTGTAAATGCGGAAGCAATTATTTCCGGTTTTGATTTTGTAAACCTGGATCCGCAAAGTCGCCTTAATGCTTTATTGCAGGCCCGTAATGGAATTATAGCACAGGTCCTTACGGAGGAGCAGCGCACTATGGTTAATGGTGTACTTGCCAATTCAGGACAGGATGCCAATATGATAAAGGAGGATAGTGAAGCAGCCCTTTCTTTAGTACAGCGAATTTTTGATCGCAGGGGAATTACACTTTCAGCAGAACAGCTTTCTCAAATCAGAGAAAAATTGGATTTTAGCATCCTGCAGGGTATTCAAATAAAGGGAAATAAAGAGTGGGCTACAAGCTTCAAAGCAGATGTCTTTGCTAACGTACTTTCTGTAAGCCAAAAGGATCAAATGGCTGGACGCCGGCAGGCAGGTGATGTGACAGAAGAGTCTGGCGCGGCAAAACCAACATTATCCCTTGCAGAAGTTCAGCGTGAAGAGATTCAGCGATATATTGGTTATGAAAAGGGCCTGCCACTTTACATGTCGCTGCCTTATGACATAACTATGAATACTAACGTGTCTTTCTCCCGGTATCTGGATATTTCATTCCTGCTTCTTTTGTTATTGCCTTTTTTGTTTTGGTCCGGCAACTTGCTTAAAAATAGTTTGGTTAGTCTACTCAGCATTGTTTTTTGGGTTGTTGCGGTCTATTCTGTTTATGTCGGCAAGGACATCACATCGGCAAGTGCATTTGGAGAGATTATAAGGCAGCAGACAGGGACTCATCCGGGAATGTTATCCGCCATGATTCTGCCTGTATTTGAATCCATACAGTGGGCTATTTATAATTTGGGCAAATCTATGGATGGACTCTATACTTCTATCTCCAGTATTCGATATATGTGGATCGTCCTGGTCATCTTCATAACATCGGGACTTTGCTGGTGGGCGTTAAAATCTAAATTGCACGCTGTTCCAATAGTCATTAAATTTATTGGTGGATTTTTACTTGCCTTTGGTTTGCAATGGTTTTTATTTGGTAACGCGATCATTTGGTACGGATTTACCTTTTTTGCAGGGATGTTTTTAATAATGGCCTATTTGGCCTATCAGCCGGAACATTTCGGATTGAAAATATTGAGTGGATGGGTTGGGAACTGGTGGCGCATCAGTGTTGGTCTTTCATTGATTTTGGGGCTGTCTATCTTTTTTGTAAGTGGCATACAGGAACAAAGCAGAGCAGCATATTTATTCCAAACCCCCTTCCTCAAATATGCCAGCCAACGGCAATCACTACAAAAAACGCAGGCTCAGTTTATGCCTTATATGGATAAGGTAATTACCACGCTAAATGCGGACACTAAATCAAATATCTATCGCGTAGGCACATTTTTCCACTATCATATCGCACGCAATGATCGGAGGGTATTGGAGGATAATCAATTAGGCGTATTTGCCCAGATTACGGATAAACTTGAAAATAAGGAAGATTTTATTCGTATTTTGAAAGAAAGCGGATTTCGGTATATCCTGTTTGATATCAACACGGCAGCCATTGATAAAACGCCGGAAAAATCGCTGACACGGAAAGCGAACGAATTTTATTTAACCTTGTCCGGTTCTACTTTGGTAAGGCCATTGTTTACCGATAATTTTATCAAAGATCCGGCTGTTCCTTTTACGAAAGTAGGGGATGTTAATGTGCCCGGCAGACCAGGAATGGGTGGAGAAACAACCATGATTGGCCACTTTATTTTGTTCGAAATATTAGAATAAACGCATGAGGAAATGATTAAGCCGGAGGATATCTGGATTGTAATCCCGGCCTATAATGAAGGGCCGGCAGTTGGGGAAGTGGTTCGTCGAATACGATCCTGCGGGTATCCTCATGTACTAGTGGTAAATGATGGCAGCACGGATAATACAAAGGAGGAAGCTACACGTGCCGGAGCTCGTGTAGTGTCACACCTTGTCAATCGGGGCGCTGGTGCTGTAACGCAAACGGGCATCGCACTCGCGAGGCGAGAAGGTGTTTCTTACATCATCCAATTGGATGCCGACGGTCAGCATTATCCGGAGGATATTAGCCGTCTGGTCAAAGCAATGTCTGCTGCAGATTGCGATATTATTATAGGTAGTCGGTTTATGGATAAAAGTGAGGGTGTCCCTGCCATTCGTGTGGTTTATAATTCAATTTCCAATGTATTTACCAACTGGTTTTGCCATACCTGGTATTCAGATACCCAGTCGGGATTTAGAATGCTTAACCGGCGCGCAATCGAACACCTCAATCTACGTTTAGACGGATTTGGTTATTGTAGTGAAATGATCGTACAGGCTGAGCAATGGGGGCTGATGATTTTGGAGGTGCCTATACGTGTTCAGTATACTGCTTATTCAATGAGCAAAGGACAAGACCTACACACAGGTATTATTACCGCATTAAATTTGCTTTGGAAGTTGGTCTTTTATCCCAAACACTAATATGCCATGAAATTAGAAATTTATCAAATCATTGTTCCTTTTGCAGGAGTATTGTTTATCCTCGGATTGCTGCGAAGGTTTTGGATGTCGAAAGCGAGCTGGCAGGAAGCGCTTGTAGGTTGCACGTTCTGGCTGGGCATTATCCTCTTCGCACTTTTTCCGGATTTTTTTTCTAACCTGATTGCGCGTATTTTTGGTATTAAGAGCAATATTAATGCGGTAATATTTTTCTGTATCGGTTTGATTTTTTTCATTCAGTACCGATTGTTTTTTATGCTTAAAAAACAGGAGACCGCTCTAACTACATTAACGCGCAGACTGGCTTTAGAAGAAGCACAAAAGAAATCTGCGACGTGAGGATTCTTTTTGTGCTGGAGCACTTTCATCCCTATATTGGAGGTGCAGAAAATCTGTTTTGGGAACTGGGCCGCTCTCTGGTCCTGCAGGGCCATTCTGTCGGTGTGGTGACGACCAGGTTTCGGAATGATCTCCCTGTCAAAGAAATTGTTTCCGGAATTACTATTTATCGCGTTTCATGTTACAATCGCTTTTTCTTTTCATTTCTGAGTTTGCGTCAGATCTTAAAGGTGTTGCCGGATTATGAGATCATTCAAACGACATCGTACAACGCCGCTTTACCTGCCTGGATAGCTGGTTTATTGCATAAAAAGCCAGTGGTTATTACCTTTCATGAAGTCTGGGGTAGATTATGGTGGAAATTGCCCTTCATATCCTTGCCGCTTCGGGTGGGCTTTTTTCTTTGGGAGCAAATGGTACTTCGTTTGCCTTATGCGAAAGTTGTTGCGGTTTCTGATGCTACCCGCCAATCACTTATTAAATCAGGCCTTCGTCCAGACAATGTGGAGCTCATCTACAATGGTCTGGATTATTCTGAATTTGAAGGCCTTGCCTGGGAGCCACCCACACAATTTACATATACCTATTTTGGACGATTGGGAACATCCAAAGGACTTGAATTACTTATGCCAGCTGCTTCAAAGTTTGCGCTGACTCACCCGGATAGTCGATTTAAATTGATTATTCCAAAATATCCTGTTGCCATTTATAACTGGGTGAAAGCTAAAATTAAACAATGGCATATGGAGGATCATGTCATTTTACTGCATGACCTTTCACGTAAAGCGTTGTTCAGCGAGGTTCGTACATCTTCCTGTGTTGTCATTCCATCACATAGTGAAGGATTTTGTTTTGTAGCTGCAGAAGTTGTTGCTCTTCAGGTGCCAATTATTTCGTCCCAACGCACAGCACTCAAAGAAGTAGCCGGAGGAAAGCTGATTGAAATAGGTGATTTGGATGAAAACGGTGTTTATAAAGGCCTTGTGGAAGCATATAATCAGCAATGGGAGGAGATAACGCCCATACAATTCGCACTTTCTGCTTCTGTGGCACAATATGTACGACTATTTCAATCACTTTAATGAAAAAAGCCTTTGACAACCATTACTTGGTTGCCAAAGGCTCCTTTAAAGCGGATGGTTTTACTTTGTTAATGGGTAAATACCCATGTATTTCGAACAATCCTTTTAGACAAAATCAATTATTCGCTTCGCGCTTCTGTTTGTTTTCTTGCTGCTTTTGTTTGTATGCAGCGGCCTGCTCTGGGGTTAGCACTGTAGATGTTACTTCAGCCTGAAATTGAGCGATTTTTGCCCGGCGTGTTTCCTTGTCAGTAGCCGCCTGAAGGTCGTACTTCGCAGCGATATCAGTGATTTGTTGTGACTGTTCAGGAGTTAGTGCAAGTCCCAATTGGTCGAAAATTTTTGTAAAGCGCTCTGCAGGATTTGCAGCTTTGGTGTTTTGCTGTGGCGCCTGGGCAGCTGGTTCGCCAGATTGTTCTGTGCCGGTAGCATCTTCTGTTGATGCCGTTTTGGGATCATTGCAAGCAGCTATAAAGCCTAGCAAACTCAGGACAAGTCCAAAAAGAAAGATGTTTTTCATAGTGAAAAAGTTTAGGGATAAAATTACAAGTGATGAATAGTACATTAAGGTCGAAAACCATTTGGCATGAGCGCTTCAGGTTTTGGTCTTTTGAAATTTAAGTTACAAATTTAGCCATTGTTCTATCAATTCATTGATTTTGTCCATCAATAATTGAAAGTTATTGCATTTGGGGGTTAAGCCATTGCTGCATTCACCGCACATAATTGGATGAGATCTGCTTCTTTGCTATGATCTTTCAGATTTCTGAATTTTTCAATCATGTTGGCACTTCGCAAAGATGCAATCGCCTTCCGGTAGCGTTCACTTTGATTGAAAAAGTCACCCGCCAAAAGCAAATGATACACAGAATAAATCGCTTCCAATTGTTCATGGCCGATACCGTCTGATCCGGCAAGTTCAGGAAAATGAATGGCGGAAGGCTCATAAAATGCGGTAATAAGGTCTTCTACGACTTTATATCCATTTTCCATTAGCTCATACCCCGATTGCAATCCGGCCAGATTGCCTTCACGGATAGCCTGTACAATACCGGGGGTTATAACCTTGGCACTTTTGAGGCCGAGATAGATCCCACTGGAAAAAATTGGATCCAGGAATGCTGCAGCATCACCTACTATGGCATGTGTAGGCCCATATTTTTCAGAGGCATAATAGGAGAAATCACCATTACTCACAACATCCCAACACATCGAAGCATCTTTGATAATGCTGGATACCAAAGGTGATTCACTGAGCTCCTGAAGGTAAAAGGCTTCTTGCCATTTTCTTGCGCCGTGTTCCTTCATTAAAATCTGCCGCTGTTCCTGGGCATAGTCCATATTGATGGCAAGTCCAACACTCAATCGATTATCGTTCAAAGGGATCAGCCAAATCCAACCCAGCTTTTTACCTCCAAAATGGACGATGGTAATATTGCCGTTGGCAAGCGAAGGGGTCAGATGAACATTCTCCCAATGTGAACTCAACGCAAGACGCACGTTGAGACTTTCAAATTTTTTCTGGATGCCTAGTTTTTTGGCCAGAAAGCAGTCCTGCCCGGAGGCATCCACAAGAAACTTGGCCCTGATGTCTAACATGCCCTTTTCAGGATGCTTGGCCTTAACTAAAACACCGCCTCCCGGTGCTTGAAGATCCGCTTCAACAACCTGCATCTCTTCCCAGGCTTCGGCACCTTCTTTGCGACTGTTGTTGAGCATCATTTCATCAAAATGGGCCCGGCGCGCATGGAATGAAATACTTTCCGGTCCATCCAGCATTTTATCAAAACACCAATGTGAGCTTTTTGCACCATCCGGATTAGAGAAGGTGACGCCGGGTTTGCGAGAAAAACGCCGCTTCATTTCATCCAGAACGCCTAACTCATCAAATAAACTGTAGCAATAGGGTAACATCGATTCACCGACATGTTCCCGCGGAAATTTTTCTTTTTCAAGGACAAGTACGTTGACACCTTCCCTTGTTAAAAAAGTAGCCAGAGAGGATCCTGTAGGGCCCCCACCAATGATGATGACATCAAACTCGTTCATGAGATTGCATTAAATAGTAAAAAAGATATGTTCCGTCTTCAGGGGAGAAAAACACCCCATTAACAGGAAGTTTGGTTGTTTTGTTCTTGTTCATAATCCCATTGATTGTGCAATAATTGTTTTTTGCATTTCAGAGGTACCTGAATAGATTGTACTACTCAGAGCATCCATTTGGGATTGTTCTACATCCGCATCAAAAATACCCGCAGATTGAAAGATGGCAGATATGCGCAGTGTTGACATTTTGTATAATTCACTAATCTGAAATTTCACCATTGCAGCTTCACGACCAACTGATTTGCCTTGATCCATTTTCCAGGCTGTAGCGTAAGCTAACAAGCGGGTTGCTTCCAGGCGCGATTGAATTTCAGCCAGTTCATGGCTAACTGCCTGTCGGCTTTCTCTGGCCAGGCCATTGCTATACTGCTGCCTTACCAGACCCACGGATTTTTCTACTAGCCGTTGGAGGTTACCCATATGACAACCGCCCAGACATACTCGTTCCCATTCCATGGACCTGTTGAATATGTGGGCACCACGACCTGCCTGCCCCACTAAAAAAGATGGATCAACCTTGGTCTGCGTAAAATAGAGGCTACTTAATGCGCTGCTCTTTAATCCGGCCTTTTCCAACTCTGGGCCCGAAGTAAATTCATGCATCGTTCGATCCAGCCAAAATGCACTTATCCCACCCATAAATCCGCGGCCCGGGTCAGTAGCCGCATACAAAAGCAGCGTGTCAGCAACTGGTCCATTGCTCACAAAGGATTTTGTACCATTAATCTCATAACCCTGATTGCCTAGTATGGCCGTTGTTTGCATTTTAAATGCATCAGATCCTGCATTGGGCTCACTCATTGCATTTGCTGCAATTAGATTGCCGTTGGATAAACGATGTAAATACTTTTCTTTCAACTCAGCAGAGCCAAATAACCAAAGAGGCACTACACAGGCTAGCAAATGGGCACTTATAGCAAAATTGAATCCATTGTCACGGCTGGTGTGTCCAAGAGCTTCCAAAGCTATCAGCGTATCCAGTGCTCCCAAACCCCTTCCCCCAAATGCCTCCGGTATAGAGAGACCAGGAAGTTTTAATGCGCCACTTCGTTCCCATTTTTTGCGATCAAAGGATTCATAATAGCCTGATCCAGTGGACGTATCAGAAAGATGTACTGCTACAAACCCCCGGATGTCGTCCAGTAGCACACGTTGGGTGATGTCAGGGGTGAAGGAATACATACTGTTATATTATCGTTTTAGGGTTAGAGTGATGCAGATAAAGCCGGATAATTAACCTTGAACGTGCTGGTTTTGGGTATTTCCTGGAGATGAAAAAACTGGTCAGGTAACATATACACAGGAATAAATCCAGTCAGAAATTCCTGTAGCTGGATCATGGATATCTCTTCCCCAGTCTGGCTTCCATAAAATGCAATGATTTGTGTTTCTGTACCATTCACGCCCTTTTGATGATTGATCACCCCCGCCTCACTGATTTGGGGATGAGCGTGCAAAGCTGCTTCTATTTCACCCAATTCAATGCGGTATCCATTCCGCTTTACCATGCGGTCCTTACGACCATGATAATGGATGGCCAGGTTTTCATCAATACGCACTAAATCACCCGTGCGGTAATACCGTTCGCCCTGGAAATCCAGCAGGCTCTCTTCATTCCGCTCCGGATTATTTAAATAACCTGCCATGACCGATTGGCCACCGACAAGTAGTTCGCCTTCCAACCCTGACTCAAGGGGCTGAGGAGTGTCACCGACTAAAATATAACACGATGCATAAGGGCAGGCAATGCCAATGGGGAAAGGTTCCTCCTGATGAGGATTTATCGTGTCTGGCAATGCGAAAAAGGTGCATACATTCGTTTCAGTAGGTCCATAAAGGTTATAAAATGCGGCATGGGACCAACGAGATCGCAGTTCATTCAGTGGGGCCATCGGAAAAACCTCCCCGGCAAATAAAATCAAACGAAGACTATCAAACTGATATCGCTCCATCCGACCAAAACGAAGCATCATTTTCAAAGTAGTCGGCGTCGCATACCAGCAAGTAATGCTAAAACGCTGTATTACCTCACATAGTAACATGGGATTTTTTACGGATGCAGCATCAAGGAGCACTACACTCGCGCCTCTGCTTATTGCCGTATATAAATCGAAAATAGACAAGTCAAAATGGAAGGGAGCGATCGATGAAAAGATATCCGAAGAAGTTATTTCAAATTGATTGGCGCACCAATGGATAAAGCACAGGGCATTCGAATGGGTTATCATGACCCCCTTAGGCTTTCCTGTCGATCCGGAGGTATATAAGATATAAGCTAAATCGGCAGGAATTTTTAACACCTCTTCACTGGTGCGTTTCCATTGCAAAAGCACTAATTCCTTTCCGAATAACGAAAAGGAACGCACAAGAAAAGGAGAATGGTCAGGCGTTAGCGCCTTAGCCCATTCAGGGGTAGTAAGAATGGCTGACGCCCGGGCATCAGAAAGGATAAAACTGTTTCGACCGACAGGCGCATCCACATCCAGCGGAAGATAGGCCGCACCTGCTTTCACTGCGCCAAAAAGACATGCTACTGAACTTATGGACTTTGGGAGGCAAACGGCCACCCGGTCCGTTGGTTGAATGAAGGGTCGCAACATTCCAGATACAGATTCACTCCCTTCGGCAAGCTGACGATAGGTAGCCGATTCGCCATCAAGTTGGTAAAATGCAATACGGTCAGGATAGCCCTGTAGGGCTTCCTCAATAAGTTGACGCAGCGTATTCATCATTGCGCCTTATTGCCTCTCCTTAATAAATGCTTCTATGAGTTCCAATGAGTCCAGATTGTCATTGCTGACTTCATGGGGCTGAAATTGGATGTTGAATTCTTTTTCAAGAAATTCAACTAACAGTAGCGCTGAAATTGAATCGATGAGCCGACTGCTTAGCAGTGGGGTAGTACTTGATAATTCGCCAGCTTTTACCGGCAAATTGAGTTCATTTAACAAATAGGCTCTTACGGTTTCCTGGATAGCTGACATTAGGTCTTAAATTAAGTTGAAAATCGATTGTCATGTTGAATAAACCCCTCCTTTAAGCCCTATCCAGATAGTCAATGAACAGTCTTTAGATTGAACTTTAGAGGAAGGATAACTTCCCGAGCACCGCCGATGCAATAGTTCTCAACAGCAATTTGTTGCATGAACTACGCTATTCCGTTGACGCACATATTATAATTTAATCAAATAAGATGCCAATATCGAGCGCTCTATGCTGTTGGGTGACCGGTCATTAAGCTCAATTTTTACCCAATCCCGATGTTGAGGATGAACAATTGGTCGTTTCTTTGCGTACATATTGCGCATTCTATTGCGTTAGAACGACATCATGCAGTTTATATTTCCGGCTTTCCTTATAGCAGGTCTTGCGATAGCAATTCCCATCCTGATTCACCTTTTTTACTTTCGCAAGTTTAAACAGGTGTATTTTACAAATGTACGTTTCCTAAAAGAGATTAAGGAGGAAACAGCATCCCGATCCAGGCTCAAAAATCTCCTTGTTTTATTGATGCGTATTCTTGCGATCCTGGCTATGGTGGCTGCTTTTGCGCAACCTTTTTTACCCAGAGGAGAAGCAGCAGGCTCAGGACCTAAAGCTGTGGCAATCTACATTGATAATTCGTTTAGCATGCAAGCCCAAAGCAAGGATGTAGCGCTAATGGAAGTCGCGAAATCCAAAGCAAGGCAGCTTGTTGAGGGATATAATACGACAGACAAATTTCAGATCATTACAAATACGTTTTCCGGAAAAAGTCAGCGTCTGGTCAGTCAGGATGAAGCATTGGCCATGATTGATGAAATCACGGTTAGCCCTGTTGTCCAAACCCTGCCTACTATATTGGTAAGGCAACAACAAATTCTTAAGTCTGAAGCGGATAGAAAACCAATTCATTACCTCATATCCGATTTCCAGGAAAGTATTACTGGTTTGCCCGAAACAAGAGACTCCACAGCTGAAATATATGTCATACCATTGAAAGCGATCCAGGAACAGAATGTTAGTATCGACTCATTATGGTTTGAAGGCCCCGTATTAATCAACAAGCAGCCAAATACTATGATTGTGCGTGTAAAAAATCATGGCGCTGCATCGGTTGAGCAAGTAAGACTGTCCTTGTTAGATGGTCCCCAGGAAAAACCGGTTGGGACTATGAATATTCCAGCCAACAGTCAGGTTTTTGATACAATCATTTATACCCCTCAACAAAGCGGGTGGCAGGCTCTCGAATTGCGCATCAACGATTATCCGATCCAATTTGATGACCATTTCTATGCGGCTTCAAACGTCCTTGACCGGCTACGGGTACTAGTCATACACGATCTCCAACCCAACCGCTTTTTGCAAAAAAGTCTGGAAAACCGAAACGCCATGGAAGGTGTGTTTCAATTGTCAGGTCGCATTGATTATGACCAAATGGGAACCTTCCAGCTTATCGTTTTGGATGGATTGCCCGAACTTTCGTCCGGACTGCAAGAAGCGTTGAAGGCTTTCCTCAAAGCTGGTGGAAATGTGCTGATCTTCCCTCCCGCAAAAAAGAATAACCTGCCAGGCTATAATGAGTTCTTTAAAATAACCGGAGCCCGTCAGTTAGGGTCTTGGCTTGAAAACGCCCGCGATGTGGGGCAAATAAATACAAATTCGTTTGTTTTTCGGGATGTTTATATGAATTCCGGTGCAAACCTGACGTTGCCTTCGACCAAAGCAAATTACAGCTGGAGCGGGTCTGGTGCAGTTCCCGAAGAACAATTATTGATATACCGCGACGGACAAACGATGATAGGCCGTTATGTCCAGGGTACCGGAAATCTATTTCTGAGCGCTGCCCCTTTGGATGAGGCATATAGTTCACTAGGCAAAAGCGGAGAAGTGTTCATACCGATGCTCTATAAAATGGCTCTATCTGGTAATAGGCGGAACGCAGTTTCTTATACGATTGGAGTGGATGAAGAGGTGGCTTTGCAAGTGCCTGTTACAGGTAGTGCCGAACGTTTATTGCGATTGCGTTCTGATGAGATAGAGTTTGTTCCCCAACAACGCTTTGTAGGATCAGAAGTTCGGCTGGGCATTCAAAACGGGTTGGAGCAGGCAGGCAACTACGCTTTGATCACAGATAAAGAAGAGGTCCAGGGCATGTTGGGTATGAATTTCAACAGGCTGGAATCAGTGCAGGAATTTCTCACCCCAGAGGATTTGGAGACGCTGGGTTTTAACGTTGTGGACGATGTGGCAGCGGCGGATTTATCTGTTTGGGTTGGCGAAAAGGAACGAGGCATTGTATTATGGCGCTTGTGTGTAATTTTGGCTTTGGTATTTTTAGGAATTGAAACGCTCTTGTTGCGTTTTTGGAAAACCTGAGCCCATTGCTAATGAATATTTTACTGCGCAACGCTACGATTATTGATCCGGGTAATTCCTTTCATCTTCAATGTAAAGACCTGCTGTTTAAAGAGGGCATCCTGGCAGAAATAGGCGACCATCTGCTGGCAGAAGGTGCTCAAATCTGGGAAGGCAATGCATTATTTGTATCTCCCGGATGGCTGGATATTGGTGCCTATACCATGGATCCCGGGTTTGAGCATCGGGAAGATCTTTTATCCTTTTGCCAGGCCGCAGTTGCAGGTGGATACACTGCTGTTGCAGTTTTCCCAAACACGGATCCATTTGTCCATAGTAAAGGCGAAGTGCTTTACCTGAAAGGACATTCCAAATCATTGCCCGTCCGGATTCTGCCGATTGGCGCCATTTCCCGGGATGGGGCAGGAGAAGATATTGCTGAAATATATGATATGCACATGGCCGGGGCTGTAGCCTATTCAGATGGTTCCAATCCCGTCCAAAAATCAGGATTGTTGCTTCGGGCGTTGCAGTATGTCAAAGCTATAGATGGATTGGTTATTGATCAGCCGCTTGATCTTTCATTAGCATCAAAGGGCCAGATTCATGAGGGACCTGTCAGTACCGCACTGGGCATGCGTGGCATTCCATCCCTCGCAGAATCTTCACAGGTCTACAGAAATATTCAATTACTCCGTTACGCCGAATCCAAATTGTTGCTTCATGCCATTTCCAGTGAAGAAAGTATGGATATGATCCAGGCAGCCAGGCAAGAAGGCTTGCAATTGGGTGTGACAGTTCCCGCAATGAACCTGG
Source organism: Saprospiraceae bacterium (assembly GCA_017985675.1). GTDB lineage: Bacteria > Bacteroidota > Bacteroidia > Chitinophagales > Saprospiraceae > JAGNXB01. Next base: position 28,104 of record JAGNXB010000012.1, read on the forward strand.
TCTTCACAGATCATGAATTGGATACATTTGATACCCAATTCAAGGTAATGCCGCCTCTTCGGTCCGAGCGGGATCTTAAGGCACTGCGCACAGGGCTGGCAAATAACTCGATTGATGCTATTGTTTCTAATCACTTGCCGCTGGAAGAGGATCAGAAGGATGTGGAATTTCCGTATGCCGGTTTTGGTGCCAGTGGACTGGAAACAACCTTTGCATTGACTCATACCCATTTGGTACCGGGCACGTTGAGCCTTACGCAATTGATCACGAAATTGAGTCATCATCCTCGTCAGGCATTGGGGTTGGCTCCTGTCCCACTGCAAGTCGGATCACTTGCAAATGTGACTGTTTTTCAGCCCGATAAGTCCTGGACCTTTAATGTTCAGAGCCAATTTTCGAAAGGGCGGAATAATCCCCTTGATGGCAAAATACTTAAAGGGAAAGTATTTGGTACTATCCTCGGCACAACCCACTTTCGAAATGAACTTTCCTGAAAAGTATATTTTCCTTAGCTCCTCCTATCTTTAACCGTCAAAAGCGCATCAAATGAACACAAACCAAACAAGTATCAATTATGGATTTATAGGCGGTATGGCAACCATTGCCTTGTCCCTTCTCTATTATTTGTTAAATGTCCGCGGATTCATTGCCTATGGAAGTTGGATTGTGACTTTAACACTAGGTGCTACAATGGTGATGGCTGCACTGGCTGTTCGGAAAGAACAGGATGGGATTATAGAATTTAAGGAGGCGTTGAAGGTTACCTTTCTTGTTTGGGTGATCGGCTCCTTATGTTCCACGATTTTCCTGTATGTATTACATAATTTTATTGACACCGGTCTGGAGGAAATCCAACGAGAGGTGGTTACAGAGATGATGGATTCATTTATGGCTAGTGCTGATGAAGCTACACTCGAAACCATAACGGAGGCAATGGAAGAACAAGGATTTGGCCTGGATCTGAAAAAAAGTTTCCTGGGTTATGGATTTGGTCTGATCTTTCCCGGCTTTATACTGGCTCTGATTATTTCTGCTATTTTGAAGAAAAAAAGAACGCCGGAAATTGAATTTTAGTAACTACGTATGGATCTAAGTTTAGTCATTCCCCTGCTCAATGAGAAGGAGTCCTTGCCGGAGCTACATGCTTGGATTCGACGAGTCATTGACCCTATTGGTTGGCAATGGGAAGTCATATTTATTGATGACGGCAGTAAGGATGGCTCATGGGAGATTATTCAATCTCTGGCACAGCAGGACAATCATGTGAAAGGCATCCGATTTAGTCGCAATTATGGTAAATCTGCGGCACTCCAAACAGCATTTAGTGTCACCCAAGGGGAGGTAGTCATCACCATGGATGCTGATCTCCAGGATAGTCCGGAAGAAATACCTGAACTAGTTCGTATGATCCGGGAGGATGGCTTTGATCTGGTTTCGGGTTGGAAGAAAAAAAGGCTTGATCCGGCCCTGACTAAAAATCTCCCGAGTAAATTTTACAACTGGACCGTCCGCTTGATGAGTGGCATCCAACTCAATGATTTCAATTGCGGTCTTAAAGCCTACAAATCAGATGTTGTCAAGGCCATTGAAGTATACGGTGACATGCACCGTTACATTCCGGTATTGGCAAAATGGGCTGGATTTAGCCGGATTGGCGAAAAAGTGGTCCAGCACCAGGAAAGAAAGTTTGGGACATCCAAATTTGGAATGGAACGATTCATTCGTGGTCCTCTTGACCTGATGTCAGTGATTTTTATCTCCAAGTTTGGCAAACGGCCCATGCATTTGTTTGGTCCTTTGGGGGTCTTGTTTTTTATTATAGGCTTTGGTATTCTGGCCTGGTTGTCTTACCAAAAGTTGGTCATAAATGAATACGGCATAGCCGACCGGCCGCTATTTTATTTTGGTATTCTTGCATTGATCATTGGCACCCAATTGTTTTTAACCGGATTTTTAGCTGAGCTGATTTCCCGCAATTCGGCACAACGTAACGATTACCTGATCCGAGATCGAATTGAATAGTTCTGAACTTTACTTCTTTAATTGCTCCATTATCTGCGTAAATACAGATCCGATTTGGGCAAATCCATTTCTGGCAGCCCTGGCACGAATAAGAGCTGCAAAATCTGTCGTTTCTTTTAAATTGTAAAAGCGTTTAATCCCTTGCGCGATAGAAGTTGCCGTTGCTTCAGGAACAAGCACTCCGGTTTTGCCATCTTCAATAAATTCGCTCAATCCACCCACATCAGTACAAACAACGGGCTTTTCAAAACCATAAGCCATATTCAATATCCCACTTTGCGTGGCTGATCGGTAGGGGAGAAGTACTACATCGGATGCCTTAAACCATTTATATACTGCTTCATTATCGATATAACTATTCTCAAAAACCACCCGCTCACTCAGGTTGTTTGCTGCAATGAATGTGGTTATGGGACCTACATCTTCATAACTTTCACCGGCTATTAGTAAGGCATAGGTGGGATCTTTCTGTAAAAGAAGGACTAAAGAATCAAGCAGTAGATCCAGTCCTTTGTAATGCCGGATATAGCCAAAAAACAAGAGCACTTTATCGTCAGGATGGAATCCAAATGCCTTGCGACATTGCGCTCCGGATTGATTTGGATCATTGCGATAACCTATGAATATCGGAAGTTCAGACCTGAAAACCGGTTTGTGGTGAGAAAAGGCTTTGATGTCCTTGGCTACTTGATCAGATAAGGCAAGGAAGCCATTTGACCAAAAAAGCCCAACTTTCGTGAGTATATGATCCACCTTTCGGGCCTCATGTGATATAACATTCTCGGTAATAAATAGGATGCGCTGGCGAAGTCGCTTTGGTAAAAAGAAGCCAATGCCGAAATACATTGGACCAAAAAAAGGTTGGTACCAATCAAAAACAATCAGATCCGGATTCAGTCGGCGGATATGCCTGGCGGTTTGCCACCAATACCATGGGTTCAAACTATGCAACAATCGAGGTCCGGGTACTTTTTGATAATATTCCTGACTAAGATCCAAAGTCGTCGTTCCAGGGAAAAGCAGACTTGGATACATCATCCTGAAATTCACAAAATCAACGTGAAAATCACGGCTAAGTGACTCGTATAAAAACGTCATAAATAATGCCGGTCCACCCCGATAGGGCCAAGCCGGACCAAGAAGGACAATGTGGGTTTTGTGCATTAAGGGCAAAGATAAGGTTCTACTTTTGTCAGTACTGACATCCTGATCATGTATTCCTTTCCGGCATTGCTCAATTAAAAGAGCACTACCTGTAAGTTGAATAACAAACAGGTAGTGCGAGGTAAATTTAAAGGGTTGACGTCCAAGATGGCTTCGTTGTGCCTCTAGCAATATCAACTATTTGAGACGCGTATTAAATCAATCAATCACATATGGATAGTATTGTCATCCGGGACAATGGGATTTGGTTTTTTGTCTGGTTTGCTCTTTGTCATTCCGAAAACTATCATCATTATCCCACAGACAATAGATGCAATGGACATCAATAACATGAATACGGTGCTTGAATCATAGATTCCACAAGAAAGGGCACAAGATGCTCCTGAAAAAATAACAAGGCCAATAATGAGTAATATTGATCCCAAAATTATTGCACCCGCTTTTGAGCCAGTGGTTGCTGATTTTTTGTAGGAAGCCGTCTTTTGATAAAGCCATTTTACTGGTTTGGATAAGAGTGCGGTAGTCAAAGAGGGATGGTTTTCGATAGGCGTATCAGGTCTTAATGCAACTGTTCTAGCCTCAACCTGGAAGTCGTCTGTATACAATGGTTCATAGATTCGTGCCAGGTCTAACCCAAAATAAAATAACACACCGATATACCCAAGGGACATAAGCGCATGGCCTCTTACCCTTTGGTAATAATTAGTCCGGTGAATACCTTTTGGAAAAAACGCAATACCCAGGAAAAAAAGGAAGGCCCCACCGTATTTTAGCAAAACCAGACTGTCCATTTGAGGTTGCCATAGCAGCAGACCGAGTGTGACAGGTACAACCAGAAAGATCAACCTTGTGAGCACGATGAGGAAGCGCGCTGCATACCGATGTTCTTTAGCCCAATGTGAAATGTGTAAAAGCATGATAGTTATTTTTACACAAAATTCGGAGTGGTTGAGCACGATTTGAAGTAAATTTCGCTTCAAACACATATTTATTTATTGAATATCAATTTAAAATTTTAACATTTCATCCTATTTGCACTTGAATATGTCAGTAGTCAACAATGATAAATCAATAATCTTGGGCTGTTGGCACAGCGTTGTCTACTTTTGACCTAAATTCCAAGGGATGGACCAACATATACAAAGAGCAATCCAGGAAAGTATTCAGCTACGACAGGAAATCATGGCGGATACTTTTTTAATGGCGCAAATTGAAGCTGTTGCACAGGTTTGGGTCAATGCCTTTCTTGCTGGCCAAAAACTCTTATTTTGTGGAAATGGGGGTAGTGCCGCAGATGCACAGCATTTATCTGCGGAGCTGAGCGGTCGGTATTATATCGATCGCGAGCCACTGCCCGCAGAGGCCTTACATGTCAATACCTCCTATTTGACGGCTGTAGCAAATGATTATAGTTTTGAAGAAGTGTACGCTCGAATGGTTAGAGCACTGGGTCTGCCTGGAGATGTACTTGTGGCTCTCTCCACAAGTGGACATTCACCTAATATCCTACGGGCTTTGAAGGATGCCAGGCAAAAGAAGATGGTCACCGTGGGCTTTACGGGTAAAACCGGAGGCGAAATGGCTGAATACTGCGATTATCTCATCAAAATTCCATCGACCGATACCCCGCGTATTCAGGAGTGTCACATGCTCATTGGCCATATATTATGCGAACAGACGGAAAGACAAATTTTTTCTAAGCCATGACTGGCGTTGCTGCATTAATTGGACACCACATGGATCCGATAATGAATCTATCCGATTTTTACAGAGTGGTCAGTGCACAAAAAGAAATATTGCATCAGTTGGGCATTGACCAAATTGTTGTCATAGAAGGCGATCCTGACAGCACACCAATCACACTTCAGGTATTGATTCAAACGTTTGATAGGCTGGATGTTGGCACTATTCTGATCATCCCTCCATCAACCTTTTCTAAAGAAGATCTTGAAGCGTTTATGGATGTGCATCGTGCTTGTGCAACCGGGTGTACCCTTAGTCTTAGTCCTGATAAGCTGCGCGAAGAATTAGGGTTAGTCCTCGATACATTAGGTCATATAAATCCTTTAACTATCCAAAACCGGGATAAAAAAAGATGGTTTTGGAATGGAGGTATAATGGTGGATCGCAAGTGTATGGAGCAATCCATGCAGGCCTGTCCCATATTGGATTTATCATCGTGGTTAAAGGGTTATTTAAATTTAGGGACTATTTGCGGTTGCCCCAAAGCCAGTCCATCGCCTCTAAATTTGATGGAAGTAGACCAGACATGGACCTTGTTCCTTGATCGGGATGGGGTGATCAATGAACGCATTATCGGTGGTTATATTCAAAAACCTGAACAATTTGTTTTCCTGCCTGGCGTGATCGATGCGATTAAAGCCCTCCGGCCTTTTTTTGGCCGAATCGTAGTGGTGACCAATCAGCAAGGGATAGGGAAAGGGATCATGACCATGGATAATCTGGCCGCTGTGCATCAGCACATGTTGAATGAACTAGATCATCAGCATATTTTAATTGACGCAATATATTTTTGTCCGGGTTTGGCGATGGATAATCCCATTTGTCGTAAGCCGCTTCCGGGTATGGCATACCAGGCGTTGGATCAATTCCCTGAAATAGATTTGGCCAGGTCTGTTATGGTGGGTGATAGTGTTAGCGATATCGGCTTCGGCCGCAGATTAGGGATGGTCACAGTGAAGATTGGCGAACCTACAGGAATGGAGGATTTGCAATTAGATAGTCTGGCAAACTTGCCTGGATATATCTCCTAAGGCCTTTTATAGTTCTTAAGGTTAGTTTTTGCTAATGATAGCAGAATGAAGCATTTGCCCCTCTTCACTCTTTAGTGCCAGAGTATAGAGACCTGATGGAAGGAAGTGTATTGGAATGGTCGATTGGGATACACTCAGTTGGGTGGATAGCACTTGCACGCCGAGCATATTTATAAGTTCCATTTTCAGGGGAGTTGCCGACTTGGCATTTATAAATAGGAGATTACCGGCAGGATTGGGGTAGATGGTTACTTGGGGATGGCTGTCAAGTTGATCAAGGTTTGATGTTAACCCACATTCGTCTAGGCCGGATACTAAATAATTGGACAAGCAATTCAGGTAACATTCTAAATTAGTATAGCCGGCCACTCCAGTGAGTTGTATAGACAAATTGAGTCCATTATGGTCCTGAATGCCGGGGTTTAGACCATGGTGATTCTCCCAATAATCTGGCATGCCGTCAAGATCTGTATCCTGAGGATAGCCGGTAGTATTGTTTGGTATATTGAAGGCATCATTTGCCGCCGCCTGATTGACGGGTATTTGGGCAAAGGTATTTGTTTGAAGAGCACCTAATAGGCGGTTGTCCATCGGATCTCTGGGAAAGGCACCTGTATGGGCATAAATATAGGATTGGAGGTCCTGGGCAGGAATGCCTTCCAATACTGGAAAATTATGCGGTTGGGAAGCAATTTGACAAATACCATTATCCGTATTCGCACCATTGGTGTCAAAATCATTACAACAGTAAAACAGGTCTAAATCAGCAAATGCAGGATAAAGGTTAAGTGCATTGCCATTGACATATAAGTGGTTGAAGGCAACATCCAGTAGACCATGATGAAACATCCCATTTGTAAAAGAGGGCTGTGCAATACTGAGATTATCGAGGATATTCATCGTCACATAAAAACGCCCATTATTCCCAAAGCCTGTTTCACCGGTGTACCATGTTTCAATTTGCGGATCCCACATCAGATTGGATACCATTTCGATGTGAATGCGATGGTTGTTGCAAGCGGGACTTTCACAGGATATCTCAGGCATTCGGCCACCCATTCGGTTCCAGTTATTATAAAGCAGACTGATGCTGTCTAATCGACTTTGAGGGGATGAATAATTAATAAGCATACCGCCCAGGTATCCATGTTCGCCCAATGTCTCTGCAAGTAGGCAATGTTGAATGGTAATTCCCGAAGACCTGGAAATATCAATTGCTTCATCATCCGCATGAGCCATGGAGCAATGGTCGATGATGGCATTGTGCACACCGCCCAATGTGAGCCCGTCGCCAGAGATCCAGTTAGGTGTAGGGTGGAGTATTTGATCGCCGGGACGCAAGCGTAAATGACGGATAATGAGGTTGGATGCCGTCGGTAACTCGTCATTATAAGCGGAAAGCCCCCTGACAATAATACCATGAGGAGAGGTCTGGCCTGCAATGGTTATGTTGCTTGTGCCGGGTGGGATTTCGAGCGTTGTTGGTATAGTACCACTTACCTGAAATAAAATATAGGATGGTCCGGGAGTTTCCAAGGCCTCCTGAAATGATCCTGGACCGGAGGGATTTAGGTTAGTGACATAAATTACCTTGCCGCCGCGGCCCCCTGTGGCCTGAGCCCCAAAGCCATTTGCTCCGGGAAATGCAGGTATTGGTTGTCCCAAAAGGGTAATGGATACACCCAGGAAGACAAAAAAAAGGGCTAGTGATTTGATAGTGAAGGCAGTTGAATACCTCGATGGCTTCGAAAAGGAATTGGACATGTCAAAACAACAAGTGGAGAAAAGAAATTTATAATCTAAATGCAAGGGTTTGCATTCAGGCACAATTTACAATCCTTCGTTATCTTTTGAAGACTTTTTAGATTGCAGCTTCTTCATCTGATCTGCGGCAATTCGTCCTTTTTCTTGAAGGTATCTGGTTATAATCCATTCCAGTTGGCCATTAACACTACGAAACTCATCGGCCGCCCACTTTTCTAGGGCGGCCATTGTTGTTGAGTCTATACGTAACACAAATTTCTTTTTTTCCATGCGGACTAGTTCCCCGGTGTTTTATTGATGAAGGGTACCTGTATTAATTACAGGGGCTACCTCATGGTCTCCACAAAGAACTACCATCAGATTACTAACCATTGCGGCTTTACGATCGGAATCGAGATCAATCAGATTTTTACTGCTCATCATTTTTAATGCCTCTTCGACCATGCCGACGGCGCCCTCAACGATTTTTAGTCGGGCTGCGACGATGGCTTCTGCTTGCTGGCGTTTCAACATGGCGCTGGCGATTTCCGGAGCATAAGCCAGATAGCCTATACGTGCTTCGATAACCTCAATACCGGCAATGGACAGACGTTCGTCGAGCTCTCTTTCCAGATTGTGGTTCACCTCTTCCAGACCTGAACGGAGTGTAATTTCCTGTTGCTCGTCATCAAAATTATCATACGGATACTTGGCTGCAAGTTTCCTGACAGCTGAGTCTGTCTGCACCTTTACAAAGCTTTCAAAATTGTCAACATCAAATGCCGCGCGGTACGTTTCTTGAACACGCCAGACCAGAATGACTGATATCAGGACAGGGTTGCCCATTTTGTCATTCACTTTAAGCCGCTCGGAGTCAAAATTTCGGGCTCTCAATGAAATGGCCTTTCGTGCATAAAAGGGGTTGACCCAGTAAAATCCGTTTTGGCGAACGGTCCCCTTATACTCTCCAAAAAGGGTCATTACCGCCGAGCCGTTGGGGTTGATGAAAAAGAACCCGCCGAGCATGCCGAGCGCTAGGATTCCAATGATCACCGCTGGAATAAAAAAGCTTTCGATGAACAGATAAGCTGTTAATCCGAAAAGGGCTGACAGGATGACAAGCATCAGGTAGCCTGACAAAGGTTTGGATGTTGTTTCACTCATAGTAGTTGATATTAAAATGATATCACAATAGTATGAAAATGTTATTAATGTAGGTCGCGTTTTTCGATGAATTTTCATTATTTTTAGATGAAAGGTGATCAAGTCTCCTCTTCTCCACTCGTTGAGCTAATTTGTGCCCTTATTTCGCTGGGTAAAACAAGAAATATACTTGCAAAGCACCAAAATGGATTGTATGGATAAGATAACAGAAGCTCCATCGCCCTATCGGCATCTGGAGACCTGGTCCTCATTGGAGATCCTTGAAGCGATGAATAAAGAGGACCAGACGGTAGCTCAATCCGTAGCTAGGGTGCTGCCGGAGATTGAAAAACTGATTGAAGTGATCGTTGCAGCTATGACTGCCGGTGGCAGATTATTTTATCTGGGTGCAGGTACAAGCGGGCGTTTGGGCATATTGGACGCATCGGAGTGTCCACCCACATTTGGCATTCCGGCGACTTGGGTAACGGGACTTATTGCAGGAGGGGATCAGGCCATTCGCAAAGCAGTTGAAGGTGCAGAAGACAACCATACATTGGCCTGGAGCGATCTGGAGGATGCAGGTGCATCAGCGGGAGATGTAGTGATAGGTATTGCAGCCTCCGGTACAACTCCCTACGTTATTCATGGACTCAAATCTTGCCGTATAAAGGGCATTATTACAGCATGCATCACATGTAATGCTCATTCACCCGTTGCTCAGGAGGCGGATCATCCGATATGTGTGCTTACTGGTCCTGAATTTTTGACGGGGAGCACCCGATTAAAAGCGGGAACAGCACAGAAGTTGGTCCTCAATATGATTAGTACAACTACCATGATTCGATTGGGACGTGTCATGGACAATAAAATGGTCGACATGCAACTGACGAATGCAAAGCTGGTCGAGCGAGGCATCCAAATGCTTGTTCAGGTACTGGGCATTTCTCCTGTTGCGGCCAGGCAAGCGCTTCTTGAAGCAGGTTCTGTAAGGGAAGCTATGCGAAAATATCAGGGTCTTTGACTATTTAGCGCAGGTAGGTCTGGAACAGTTGGTGTATACGCCTGTATTCATCGGTCCAGGAGCTTGCCTCCCTAAAACCATGATCCTCCATAGGGTAAACGGCCATTTCCCAATTCGTCTTTCCTAGCTCAATAAGGCGTTGGCTAAGTCGGACAACATCCTGGAACTGCACATTCACATCTGCCATACCATGTAATATTAGAAGGGGATCGCGCAATCCTTCGGCAAATAGGATAGGGGAGGACCGCTGGTATGACAAGCTATCGGTCACTGGTGTATTGAGAATGTTTGCTGTATAGGGGTGATTATAATGTGCCCAGTCCGTCACGGATCGGAGTGCCGCGCCACATGCAAATACACCGGGATATTTAAATAGTGCCATAAGCGTAATGAATCCGCCGTATGAACCGCCATAAACACCAACACGATCGCGGTCCACACCATGTTGATCAACAAGGTATCTGACGCCATCTATGTGATCTTCAAGGTCTCGACCTCCCATATGTCTGTATATAGCCGTGCGCCATTCCCGTCCATATCCACTACTAGCCCTGTAGTCCATATCGAGTACGACATATCCTTCGTCACATAGCATGTTATGAAACATATATTCCCTAAAATAGGAACTCCACCAATGGTGTACATTTTGGAGGTATCCGGCTCCGTGCACGAAGATCACTGCAGCGCCATTGGATTTACCATCTTCGGGCAGATAAATCCGAGCTGGCACCATGGCGCCGTCACTTGCAGGTACTTGTACGATTTGGGGTTCACGCCATGGATATGAATTAAAAGCTTCCGTCGTTGACCGGGTTATTTGTATCATAGGTGAACCGGCTTTGTTCTCCATTACAAAAAGTTCCCAGGGCTTATTACTTGCGGAGTATCGAACGGCAAGCCAACGTTCATCGGGTGAAACCACCACTTCATGGTTACCCTTGTCTGCTGTTATTAGAATCATCTCGCCTCCTTTGACAGGCAGATGATAAAAATGCTGTTCAAAGGGACTTTTTGCATTGGCCCTGATAAAAAAGGTAGATTTATTTTTTGAGAGGGCCACATCCAAAACTTCGAATTTTCCTGAAGTCAATGCTTTTTTAGTGGATGTAGGTACGTGTAATGTGTATAGATGAGAATAGCCTGTTTCTTCCGATTGATACCAAATGGTTTCACCATCTGAGAGCCAACCACAATTGCCGGACACACTGGTCCATCCACTAATGCCGGGTCCACCAATCCATGCATCATCATGCTGATGGACCAAAGTCTGAAATTCATTCTTTTCAGGGTCGAAGCGGACCAACCACCGGTCCTTGTTATCCAGTGCCTTAATCTCCAACAAAGCCCAACCTTTTACGGACCAATAAGGACCGTAGAATAGCAGATCTCTGGGTTTGGTATAATGGGTTTCATATGGAATGGTGTCTGAATGATAATCTTCCATATACTCCGGTTTCTTGAAAATGTCCGGTAAACTATCGACGGGAGGGGTATAAAAAGTGTCCTTTAGCCGGTCATAACAAAAGAAAGTATGCCGATCCATATCCTGGCCGACTTTGGGGCGCCCGGACAGAGAAGCTGTATATCCAGATTCGGTGACAAACTCCGGCACAAGGGTAGCTTTAGTTGTAGCATCTGCAATTAATGAATAGGTAATAAACCGACCGGTCGGATCTGAATTTAAGTTGACGATGCGCTGATCACCAATGTAAATGGGTTTAGGTAAATCCGGTAATCGCAGCGAATCACGCAACGCTTTTGAAGCTGTTTCCCTGGCTTTGCGATCGACCAGGATTGCTGAATGCTTCATTTGATCCTTCGTCAAAAATTTATCCTGATCGTTCAGTTTGGTGTCTTTTTTTGCGGTGCCTTTGCGAAAGTCGGAAAGTTGATAGAGGACTCCGGATTTTAGTGATCTTTTGTAAAGATTTCCTTCAGACTCATATATGAGTGCTTCACTATCCGAGGAAAACAAAGGGTTGAACTCCTTCGTCACCGTTGAAGTAAGCCGAGTTGTTTTATTTCCGGATGTAGAATATAGGAAGAGATCACCTTGCAATTCATAAACACCTTGGTCAAAAGTGGAATTCCAAATGATGGATGCTGACGGTGTTAACTTACGTTCGCCCAAGCTGAGCTTCCGAACATTGCCTTTCCGGTCTGTGGCATAGAGGGAGGAAAGGATGTCCTGATCTGGATTCCAGGTATAATAGAGTGTTTGTCCGTTAGCGGACCAATAGGGCGCCTCGGGCAAATGGCCAACAAAGGCATCGCCCTTCATAATCTGATCCAACATCAAAGGTGATTGGGCTTGCAGGATTTCTGTAGTGATGAGGCAAAGCAAGAGCAGATTTCGGAATGGCATCATGAATATCAATATTAAGATTCACAAGCTACAAAATCCTTATGCAACCCATATGCCCCCTTTGCCGTATGAGGGTACAAGTTCCTGAATTTAATAATATGAATGGTATTAAGTATGCGTATACCATTTATTTTCAGTTTGGTACGGATATTGTAAAATACATATATTGCAATTGTATAATGTGAAGCCATGAATAAACGTCGGATAAGTATTTTAGGACTATTTGCGCTATTATTAATGTCCCTTTCTCTCTTTGCGGAAGGCTCTAAGGACCTTGTAACCAATAAAGGGTATAGGCTCTTTTTTAATGCCCAGCAACGTCAGCAGCTCAAAGTTTATGCTGAAGAAGGAGAATTTATTCAGGTAGGTTCAAGCCATGTTGGTATTGCCGGTGGATTTATGCGTGTCATTAGACCTGACGGTACAGAACACACCATTTATAACAACACCGGACCCACGGCAGGAATGGCAATTATCTTCAACAGGACCCAGGAGTTTGCGGGACCGACAGGGGGAGGTATGCTTAATGGCCCGGGTTACATTCCGGGTGTCATACCTGTAGAGGAAGGAGAGGGTGGTGTTTGGACCATAACGTTGGAATATCCGAGTTACAGTACAAGTGCGTTTGCTAATAAACTAAACACCGACAACTGGATCCGTATTCTCGACCAACCAAATAACCAGCGGGTGGTTCTGGCCTGGGACATCACTGTTTCAAAATTGTTGCCAGCAAATGATGGAGGTCAAATGCTATCGGGTCGCGTATTTACACAGGAATATAGCTCGGTAGTAAATGAGAATGGTAACCTCACTGATGCGAGGTTTTTTGTCATAAGCGATGAGGGTATTCAATATAAGCTGGAGATGGACGATATTGATCCCTGGGGATGGTTCATCACTAGTAACAACAGGGGGTTGGTGAACAGCCAGCGTCTGCCTGTCCTTCAATCAAAAAGTAATGACCAATATATTCGTTCCTGGATGCCACAGAATTGGCAATCCGGCGAATTATATCATTACGAGCCCCAGACAAAGGATAATGGGCACTTAAAAAACAACAAAATGTTTTTTAATTTACCTGATCCTGATTTGCCAGAGGAGGCTTTGGTGTATGATGTTTTTAGACAATTAGCCTATCAAACCTGGTTGAATCCTTCCATTCCCAATTATAGTGATCCGCTTTATAATGTGAATTTTTCTGCATTGACCGGTCCGGATTCCATCTATAGCATTTGCGGAGGCTTGGTAATGGGTGTTGGGCAGGGTGGTTTTGTGACATTTGAGACAATTGGATGGGGTACTGTAGAACTCCGATTGGATTTGAATCAAAATGGCCAATACAACGACCCGGAAGACGTCATTTTATCCAAAACCGTTACCGGGGGATTGGATTCTATATTTTGGAACGGGTTGGATAATATGGGTGTACCTGTCCCTGCACAAGACCAATTTCCGCTAAATCTCAGTTTTTCCGGAATTATTTATAGCGGAGAAATGCACTTCATGATCTTTGATGTTGAGAACACAAATGGCGGAATTTCCATAACCAGATTAAATGGACCTGATCCAGGCATTGTCGACTATTATTACGACCACTCTGAATTTGGTGGAGGCGTAAGTGGAGGTGGTACACCTGGAAATGCGTTGCCAACAAACCAAAAATATACTTACGCTGGATTTGAAGGTGATGAAAAGATGATGGACTATTGGTCCTATATATCCGCCAATGAAGTTTCTGCTAATGTGACCGTATTAATAAAAATAGTAGATGATTGCACCGACGGTGATTTGGACTCTGACGATGACGACATCATCGATATTTTTGACCTGGACGATGATAATGATGGTATTCCCGATTACCTGGAATATTGTATGCCAGCTGGCGGATTTTCTTGTTTGCCAGGTGGTTTAGACCCCTCAGGCGATGAAGACCAGGACAAAATTCTAAACTTCAGGGATGCTCAGGATACTACATTTGCTAATCCATGTGACGATTTGAATGGCGATGGCATTTGTGATAATTTACCAGCCATTTACGATCTGGATGGAGATGGTGTCCCTGATCACCTGGATCTTGATTCAGACAACGATGGTATCTCTGACCTGGATGAAGCAGCCCATGGAGCACCTGATGTCTTGCCGCGGAATGGTCGTATTGATGGTCCCGATATAGATTTTGGCGATAATGGGTTTTATAATGCGATTTCCAACAAGCCGAATGGGTTGGATGCAGTAGCTAATTATAACTTACCCGACAGGGATAATGACGGTGTGCCGGATAATGATGACCGCGATGCGGATAATGACGGCATCCATGATGTAACAGAAAATGATATGGCCGACCTGGATAGCAATAATGATGGCGCTATCGATGATGGCTCAGGTAATCCGGGCGTCGATGCGCAAGGTATCCCTAATCAGGTTTCGCCATCTATGGGTAATGTACTCCCTTTGCCCGTGGATTTTGATGGAGATGGCGTGCGCAACCAAAATGACCGGGACTCAGATAATGATGGATTAATGGATGTAACAGAAACCATCAATCCAGATGGCGATGGTGATGGAATCATTGGCATAGGGGTACCCACTATAGATGGATTTGGTCGACCAATAACAGACGCCTTGAATAATCCATTGATTTGCACTTCAATCACAGACAATACGGACAATACAGATGGTCCGGATTTCCAGGATCTGGATAGTGACGGGGATGGTATTTGGGATACATATGAAGCAGAGGTTTATGATCCGGACATGGACGGCATCGCCGGAAAAGGTGTGCCACAAGTAGATGAACATGGCGTTCCGTTTTTAGACGAAAACGGAGACCCCATAGTCCATGTTAACATGCCAAATGATAATGATAACGATGGCTTGCCAGATTATAAGGATGTAGACAGTGATAACGATAGCATTTCGGATGGCTATGAATGTTTTGATATTGAAAACAATTACACAATGTTGCCCTGTCTCGACACAGATGGTGACGGCGTTCCGGATATTTTTGATCTGGATTCGGATGATGATGGGCTTTTAGATCAGGACGAATGTCCAGGTGGAGATAATCCGGATTGTCCTGATTCCACCGGGAATGGCATAGACGACTTCCGAGATCCTAATATGTTTGTCAATGCAGATACAGATGGCGATGGTGTTCCCAATATACTTGACCTTGATAATGATAATGATGGCATCCCTGATGTGTTGGAGTTTTGCGGGGGTAACGGTTTATCTTGTTTGCCAGGCGGATTACATCCGGACGCTGATGCTGACAATGATCAGGTGCCCAATTTTATGGACGCTGATGATCCCGCTGTCAACAACCCATGTACCGATGTGAATGGCGATGGGATTTGTGACCGTGTAGCGGGCATTTTCGATTTGGATGGAGACGGCATAGCCAATTTTAATGATCTGGATGCAGACAATGACGGTATACCTGACATGTATGAAGCCGGACACACAGCGCCTGATACAGATGGCAACGGTATGATAGATGGTGGGCCAGCGATATTTGGTCTTAATGGACTCTATAACCCAATTTCATCAGATCCCAACTCCTTCCTTGCGGTTATCATTTATGTAGTGCGCAACAGTGATGGAGATCATATTTTCGATTTTCTGGATCTGGACGCCGATAATGATGGGATCCATGATGTGGCAGAAATAGGTTACCAGGCGTGGGACAGTAATGATGATGGTATAATTGACAATGGTTTTGGCCTGCCTGATATCAGTTGGTTGGGTATACCTAAAGTTGTTAGCTCTGTGTGGACGGGACTCCCTATTCCCAAACCCCGCGACAAAGACCTGGACGGTGTACCTGATTTTCGGGATGTAGACAGTGATAACGATGGCATCTACGATGTGGCCGAGCAAAAAGTTGTGGACAATGACAATGATGGTGAACCGGGCACCGGGCCAATTGGTCCTTTGCAGGTAGATGCGGCGGGCAGGGTATCAACAGATGCTTTAGGCCAGGTATATCCATCAACATCAAGTCTTATTGACACGGATGGCGATGGTACGCCTGATGTAATTGATACAGATTCAGACGGAGACAATATACCCGATGTGTTGGAAGCTCAATTTGACGACAATGATCAGGATGGCGAGCCCGGATATAGTCCGATTACCACCAATAGTCGTGGAGCAGTACTTTATGATTTTTTTGGAACTACATATGCACCGCTATCTGATCCACGTGATTTAGATGCTGATGGAATGCCTGATTTCCAGGATATCGATAGGGATGGCGATGGTATCCGGGATGGATATGAGTGTTATTCCCCTTACAACTGTGTTGATACGGATGCTGATGGAATGCCTGATGTCGATGATCTGAATAGTGATGGTGATTGCGATACAGATGAAATGGAATGTCCTGGAGGCGATCCGTGTCCGGACATTAATGCCAATGGTGTTCCTGATTTCAGACAGTTTGATTGCTGCCCTGGATTCATACCTACCCTAACGGATATTGAACCGGCCATTATTGCCTGTTCTGGAAAACCCGTCGTATTGACAACTATGAATACTACACCGTTTGGATCGGATCTTACATATACATGGAATGGTCCGGGATACACATATACCAATACGGTGTCCAATCAATCGCCGCTAACGGCTACTATACTTCCTGCTGTGACGAATGCGGGAACATATACATTGACGGTCACTTCTGGCCAAGGTTGTACGGGTAATGTTTTAAGTGTTGACTTGACAGTCAAACCTACGCCTTTGCAACCTGTCTTGCAAGTGGATCCTACTGTAATTTGTATAGGCGATGAAATATATCTCTCTACACAGGTTTACACTGGACCTGGCTTGGGATACACCTGGCAATTCACGCCAGTTGGCGGTTCAATAACGGACCTGGCTAACACGGTTGAGCCGTTATACATCATCCCTGGCGCCAGCGTGACCAATTCAGGAATTTATACAGTAGCTGTTACTATTGACGGATGTACTTCAGATGCATCCGGTACAGTTGTGGTCAGTGTATTACCTCCTGCGGACCTTCAGGCAGTGCAGGACAGCTTTGTACTTTTCATTGAAGATAAAATAGTAGAAAGCAATGTCTTGACGAATGACTACTTCAATACAGGATCTGCATTTGTAGCAATAGTGGAGCCGCCCAACTCAGGTTCAGTGCTGCTCTTGGCAAATGGCGATTTTAAGTATACGGCAGAGCCTGGTTTTTCTGGCAGAGTTGAATTTAAATATGAATTGTGTGGGGAGCTCTGTGAGCGGGATTGTGATACGGCAAAAGTTGTCATCATTATTTCGAAAGATAATGTCTCCGACACCTGCCATGTATTTAACATCATCTCTCCAAATAATGATGGGGTGAATGACTTTCTGGAGATTCCATGCCTGGAATATTTTCCTGACCATGACCTCCAAATATTCAATCGCTGGGGAGATCTGATCTATAAAACGGTGGATTATAAACAAGATTGGAATGCCCAATGGAAAGGTCATCCACTACCACCGGGCACCTACTTCTACTTATTGCAAGTCTTTGGTGACAATGCGCATGAATTGCAAGGGTATATCACGATCATCCGATAAATGACAACTATGCAAAAGATAATTGTATCCTGTCTGATTTGTTTGTCTGCTTTGACAAGTGTCACGGCACAACAAGCTGGCCACTTTTCTCAATACACGTTCAATAAACTCAACTTTAATCCGGCCTTGCTGGGTGCTTATGAAGCATTGACCCTGAGTGGCTTTTACAGGCACCAATGGTTTGGTGTGGCTGGCGCACCGAGGACTGGCCTTTTAAACGTCATTGCCCCTTTGACTCGACACAATACCGTATTGGGTATGTCTTTGAGTTATGACCAAATAGGTATGACCCAAACTGGACAAGCGGCCGCATCTTATACCTATGTGGTGCGCATGAATAATGGTATGCAGCTCATGGGCGGACTCAATGGCATGGTTGAATATGGTCGAGTGGACTGGACCTTGGCAGATCCTTCCAATCCACAAGATGGACTTATTGGCGATGGAGCTGAAAATGTCTGGAAACCTAACTTTGGAGCAGGACTGGGAATAAATACCAGATCCTGGTATGCAGGATTGTCAGTACCTCGTTTCCTGAAAAACCATTTGTTCAGAGGAAACCAGGTTGATGAACCAAAAGCAATTGCTTTTAATGAGATTTATTTGATGGGTGGTGTTGATTTCCGATTGGGCAATAATGTCCGGTTCCGACCAAGCCTGTTGATCAGTTATAACCCATCGGCACCATTGGACATTGCAGGGGATGCCAGCTTCCTAATGTTCAATCGGCTCATCCTGGGAGCAGCATATCGTCTTGAAGATGCAGCCACTGCATTTGTTCAATACCGATTTAGCCCACAATGGAAAATGGGTGTCGCTTATGATTTTACCTTATCCGATCTGAACCATTTCTCGAACGGCTCGGCTGAGTTTATGATGGAATACACCTTTGATCGTGCTGAAGATGGCACTCGTCATATTCGCTTCTTTTAATCCCGGAAATAATGAGAATACACTATATCAACATCATTTTGGTCTTATCGTTGACAGGCACGGCTTATGGCCAGTCTGGCTTCGAATACACTTCCAAAGCCTACCTGAAAAAAAAGGATCCTTATGGACTTCCCTCAACAGGGGCTTATGCCTTATCTACTCAGAAGTACAAAGACAAATACGGGGAAACACCCGTCTCTGGTGCGGCTATGTTGCAACTTGGCGATAATTATCGCTTAAATGGTCAACCTATGGAAGCTGCGCTTTGGTATTCCAGAGGCATTGATCAGGCTCGTGTCCCCGAGGATTATCTCCATTTTGCTCATGTGCTCAAGATGATTGGACAATGCGATGAAGCAAACAATAAGTATCGTCAATATCTTAAAGCAAAAGGGGAGATTGAAGCAGATATCTGCACGCCTATTGAAGCAAAAGAGCTTGACCTGCAGGTGAATATGGAGATATTGGCCTTCATTAATTCAGAAGGTTCTGATTTTGCTGCTGTACCATGGGGCGATAAATTATTATTTACCTCTGATCGTTCGTTCAGCCGTCCGGGTGTCATCCAGGATCCATGGACCATGCGAAATTTTACAGGCATATTTTTGACCGAACGCAATAATGAAGGGGAATGGCGTGGGGTGAAGCGCTTGCTCAATCTTGACACGAGATATCATGATGGTACGGCAGTTCCTGATCCAGGTGGGGATGTATTGTATTTTACAAGGACATTTTCAGATGGATTCAATGCCAAGGATATGCGCGATCTCGAAATCCGTCAAGTGGAGCGAAAAGGAAATGGATGGAAAGACGAGGGACGTTTACCTTTTTCCAGTAAGGATTATGGCATTTGTCACCCTGCAATTAGCGCTGATGGAAAAACCTTAGTATTTGCTTCCGATATGCCGGGAGGATTGGGAGGATTGGATTTGTATCGGGTGGAGCGTATCGGGAAAACATGGGGCGCACCTATTAATTTGGGTGATCAGATAAATAGTATCGGCAATGAAATTTTTCCCTCAATCAGCTCGGACGGTTATTTGTTTTATGCATCGGATGGCATCATCGGGATGGGTGGATTAGATGTTTTTGCGTCCGCGCCAGAGGAAAATGGAAAGTGGGAATCAGGTTACAACCTGGGGCCCCAAGTCAATACAAACTATGATGATTTTTCGTTGGTGCCTTTGTCAGGTCGCCGAAGTGGCTACATCAGCAGTAATCGTCCAGGGGGTATCGGCCTGGATGACATCTATTTCTGGACATCCAACAAACCGTTAGGCGATAGGGCCTACGCTGCCGGAGATATTCTGATTGTTGATGCTGAAACTGGACTGCCTATCCCCGGAGCCAGGATAGAATTTGGAAAAAATATTCTAAATTCTAATGATGCAGGCCGGCTTAAATTAAAATCCATCACACCCGGCATGCATGCCATAAAGGTCGAATCTCTTGGTTATTTTCCAGGATCTTATTCTGTAGATCTTCCTGCAACAACTTTACAAACCATCAAGCTCAATCCGGGTGTTTATCAACCTTATATTTTTGATGCTCGTGATATTAATACTGGTTTGGCTGTCGATAACCCAACTATTGAATTATTTGAAGTGACACCTGGCGGACGCTTGGTACCTATGAAAAAACAAATTAGTGCTGAAAATGGCGCAACCAGTCCGGAAGATGGAGCTGGGAAATCTGCATCATCCCCGGACAAACTCCCAGAAGGTGCACAAGTGATTGGCGGAAGTTTGTTCCAGGTCAAAGACAACAAAACAGGGGCTGCACTGGAAAATGCCATACTCATGCCTAATGAAAAAGTAAACGGTGTTATTCCCAATGTAGGTGTAAAAGAACGTACCAAATGGGTAGAAGAAAATTACTCAGTAAGACGCATTAAAGACTTTTCGCAAATTCCATGGGATGAAGTCGCGCTTGCAGAGGCAAATGGATCTACAACTTCACAAGGAACGGATGCCACTGCAAATGATGATTTGCCATGGATGATGGATGTGCGTAAACGCTATCAAATACGAGCAAAAGCAGAAGGATATCAGAGCAATACAATTGAATTGAGTGCTCCGGAAATCATCGCTATGGGACCTTTAGTACGCAAGCTCATACCACTTGAACCCTTGATACTTGGCATTAAAGAGGAGGATTTGGAAGCAGGCGCAAAATTTCGTCTGGACGGCATCTACTATGATTACAACAAAGCCAACATTCGTATTGATGCCCGGTTTAACCTCGACGAACTAGCGCGGCTCATGAAAAAATTCCCTGAAATGACGATCGAATTAAGTTCGCATACGGACAGCCGGGGTAAAGACGGATATAATCTCGATCTTTCGCAACGTCGGGCAGATTCCGCTATCGCATACCTCAACCAGCTAGGGATTGCGTCTAGTAGATTAGTTGCACGCGGTTATGGCGAACGCCAACCAGTGAACCATTGTCGAGACGGTGTTAAGTGTTCAGAAGAAGAACATCAGCTCAATCGACGTACCGAATTCAAAATAATAAAGATGTAATAAAAAATGGCCGCCAATGTGGCGGCCATTTTTTTTATTAACGGTGGATTTGTAAAAATCCGGAGTAGGTTTCTCCTTCGCCATCTTTGAGGAAGTAAAAATACGTTCCATCAGGTAGCAAGCCACCATCCCAGGTGCCACTCCAGTTGTTTTTGTAACCTTTCTGGAAGTAAACCTGATTGCCCCATCTGTTGAAGATGGTCAATTCATTCTTAGGATAGTCTTCGATGCCGTCGATCGTAAAGTTGTCGTTAATGTTATCGTAATTGGGCGACATACCTGTATGTACTATCAGCCCCTGGCAAAGTACATCGATCGTAACCATAGCGTTATCACATGTTTCCGGATCTGTACAGATCCTATATTCAAATGAATCCTTACCACAGAAATCATTGTCCGGGAAATACAGCACATTCAAATTGGACTGGACTTCCACACGGCCATGAATCGGTTGTTTTGTGATGTCAAACGCTTCGATGGATTGACCCGTTGGCACAATGTCATTGAATAGTACAGGAATTTGGATGACCTGATTTTTTCTAGTTTTCGTTGTATCATCTAAAGCTATTAGCTCTTCCTCGGAGCATGTCACTGTTATAATCCTGCTATCAAAACATTGGGTTGGAATGTGCGTGATTTCCAGATCAAACTGGCCAACACCTAATTGAATCCCAACTGTATTCGGTCCACATGGTGTCACCTGTCCGGCATACGCTGCACCATCAATCAGAATTTGGTATTCACTCACAAGCGAAGGTGATATCATCAGACAGATCTTGGCTTCATCCGTGCAGTTTGGCAAATTCAAATTGTAAACACTGTTGCTAAATACGGGATCGCATGGTTGCAATGCGTTTATAGTGATGAAGATGTAAGTCGTATCGCATACCTCGGGCACTTCATCATTGCAATGAATTACACATACTTCTGCTGATCCTGTAAATCCTTGTGCAGGCAAGAGGAGGACACATGGCGAACCTGGCTGAACAATCACACCTACCTCATTTGCATCTTGTCCACAGATTTCCGCAGAGACAACATCACCACCAAAGTCCAATACCTCTTCTAAACAGGCAGTATATGGATCATTTATCGGAATATTTACATAAACCGTATCTACACATGTACCCTCTTCCACTAGTGTGACATTTAGCTTAGTGAAACAGTTAGATGCCTTTGGATCTTGAACCAAAATTGAATATTGTCCCTTGCTCAAGCCGCTCCTTATGTTTCCAACGGCATTTCCTTGGCCCTTTGCAGGAATCCATATGTAGTCGTAGAGTGTCGGGTCATTCACGGTGATTACAGTGATCACACCATTTGGCTCACCACAATCCGGGTTTTGAACAATAACCGTATCAATTTCTGGTAACACACAAGGGCATGCTTGTTTTACGGTTACTTTTTGCGTTAGTGCTGCAGTGTTGCCGCAATCGTCCGTTGCTATCCACAACCGGTTAACGATTTTTCCGCAGTCCGCACCGGGCTGCTCCGTCGAGGTATAGGATACAGTCCAATCACTACAATCATCGGATGCAGTTACACTTGGTGGGGCGGGTATCTGCTGTCCCAGGTCAAGGTCTACGGTTATGTCCGCAACCGAGGTTGTGAAGTAAGGTGCTTCAATATCCGTTACCCTGATGAGTTGATGGGTAGTAGCACTATTTCCACACTCGTCGACGGCCGTCCAGGTTCTGGTGATTAAATAACCACAATCAAGATCAGTCTGTACGTCATTTTCAGTCATACTGATTGTCGAAGCACAATTATCCGAAGTTGTAGGTTCTTCAGATGGCAATGGATCTTCGCAGGTTATGGTCACATTTGCCGGAACATTTGTGAAGACGGGGGCCTCATTATCTGTGATTTTTACAGTAATGCGGAACGTGCTGGCATTCCCACATGCATCAGTTGCCGTCCAAGTGCACACCATCAATAAATAATACCCGTCTGTCGCGCAATTACCCTGCTCAATTTCTTCTTTGAAGGTGATTACAGGAAATTCATCACAGTTATCATCAGCAGTAAAGGCATCCTCACCCAAAGCAGGCGCTTCAGCACAATCGAACTCTAAAGTGGTGTCGTTTGGAAGGCCTACCAGAATTGGGTCATTTGGAATAAGGATCGGAGCCTCATTGTCAACGACACCGATGAGTTGCACCGCGGATGAAGTGTTTCCACAATCATCCGTTGCCGTGAAAATCCTTAACAACGTATATTCTTGTGGGCATTTGCCTGGAACTTTTGTTTCATGAAGACTAATTGCTACATCGTCATCGCAGTTATCCATTGCCTCTGGTTCAGGGAAGTCATGAATTTCATCACACGAAACCACGATTTTCTGGTCAAACGGCTTAAATACAGGTGGAACTGTGTCAATCAATAAAATATTCTGGATTGCAGTGGCTTCATTGCCACATTCATCCGTGATTTTAATGATCCGGCGATCAAGAATGTTATCACATGGTTTTCCTCCTTCGATCGTAATTTGTTCAGAAATTACCGATGAGCAATTATCCACAGCCTCATAATCAACCACAGGCCAAGGCAGGTCACATGCTATGGTCAAGTCATTAGGCAACTGGGTGAATACCGGTGCCTGTGTATCACTAACCGTGATTTTCTGGGTTCCTACCACTTCATTACCACAATCATCCGTTGCAGTCCAAGTACGGATGAGGACGTAGTTATACAAGCAATTGCCGTTAATACGCTGTTGATCGTATACCACATCAACAACAAGATCACAATTGTCTGCTGCTTTTACATTAGCAGGGGTGGGTACATTCGAACATTCTACTGTTACGTCGCTCGGAACACCCAGCAAAATAGGGGCCTTCGTATCTACGACAGTAATTTTTTGGGTAACAGTAGCCACATTGCCGCAATCATCCTCCGCCTGCCAGATACGCAGCAGGATGTATTCCTGCGGGCAGTTGCCATCCTGACGAGCTTCTTTAAATTCAAGTGTTGGATTCGGGTCGCAATTATCTGTCGCAGTAACATTAGCCGGGTTTGGAAGCGGCTGATCGCATTCGATCGTCAGATCATCAGGAACACCAACAATTTCAGGGGCTGTCGTGTCCTGAACTTTGATTTTTTGTTGCGCGGTAGCCGTGTTGCCGCAATCATCCGTTGCGGTCCAGGTACGTGTAATGGTGTAATTCTGTTTGCAGTTGCCAATGGCGATTTGCTCGGCCACAGTGATTGTTACATTCTCGGTACAGTTGTCACTTGCCGTTACAACGGAAGTGCCCGGAAGTGGTTGATCACATTCGATGGTCACATTAGCCGGTACATTATGCAGGACGGGAGGAGTAGTGTCAACAATACGGACGACAATATAAAACGAGCTGCTGTTGCCACAATCGTCGGTTGCCGTCCAGGTACAACGCATCTGGAGGATAAAACCATCCTGAATACAATCGCCTTGTGTCACGATTTCATCAAAGGATACTAACGGATTTGGGTCACAATTGTCTGTAGCTTTGACATCATCCACATCATAAATGATGGCGTCATCACATTCGAAATAAATGGTATCCCCACTGCTGATTGTCGACAATTCCGGGTGCAGCGTCATAATGGCAGGAGGAGTGGTGTCTTTTACCTTAATCACCTGTTGCGCTGTAGCACTATTGCCACAATTGTCTTCAGCAGTCCACACTCTGATGAGGGTGTATTCCTGCTCACATTGACCGGGAATAGTCGTTTCTTCCAGTGTTACCTGTGGATTATTGTCGCAATTGTCTTTAACCCCAGGTTGTTGAGAAGGAATAGGGTCACTGCATTCGAGTTCGAGGGTAGGCGGAACATTGACAAAAACAGGTGCCTTAGTATCTCTTACGGTTATCGTTTGCGAGCCAGTGCTTGAGTTGCCACAGGCATCTGTCGCGGTCCAGGTACGAACCAGGACATAAGCTTCCGGACAATTGCCGGGAAGGGTAACTACTGCAAGTGAAACGGTAGGATTATTGTCACAATTGTCTTGTGCATTGACAACGGGAGGTGTAGGAATGGGTTGATCGCATTCCAAGGTGATATTGGCAGGAATACCTGCTAGCACCGGTGCCTGTGTATCACGAACCGTGATTTTCTGGGTTCCTACCACTTCATTGCCACAATCATCTGTTGCAGTCCAGGTGCGAATAAGCACATAGTTGTATAGGCAATTGCCATTGATACGCTGTTGATCGTATACCACATCAACAACAAGATCACAATTGTCTGCTGCTTTTACATTAGCAGGGGTGGGTACATTCGAACATTCTACCGTTACGTCGCTCGGAACACCCAGCAAAATAGGGGCCTTCGTATCTACGACAGTAATTTTTTGGGTAACAGTAGCCACATTGCCGCAATCATCCTCCGCCTGCCAGATCCGCAACAGGATGTATTCCTGCGGGCAGTTGCCATCCTGACGAGCTTCTTTAAATTCAAGTGTTGGATTCGGGTCGCAATTATCTGTCGCAGTAACATTAGCCGGGTTTGGAAGCGGCTGATCACATTCGATCGTCAGATCATCAGGAACGCCAACAATTTCAGGGGCTGTCGTGTCCTGAACTTTGATTTTTTGTTGCGCGGTAGCCGTGTTGCCGCAATCATCCGTTGCGGTCCAGGTACGTGTAATGGTGTAATTCTGTTTGCAGTTGCCAATGGCGATTTGCTCGGCCACAGTGATTGTTACATTCTCGGTACAGTTGTCACTTGCCGTTACAACGGAAGTGCCCGGAAGTGGTTGATCACATTCGATGGTCACATTAGCCGGTACATTATGCAGGACGGGAGGAGTAGTGTCAACAATACGGACGACAATATAAAACGAGCTGCTGTTGCCACAATCGTCGGTTGCCGTCCAGGTACAACGCATCTGGAGGATAAAACCATCCTGAATACAATCGCCTTGTGTCACGATTTCATCAAAGGATACTAACGGATTTGGGTCACAATTGTCTGTAGCTTTGACATCATCCACATCATAAATGATGGCGTCATCACATTCGAAATAAATGGTATCCCCACTGCTGATTGTCGACAATTCCGGGTGCAGCGTCATAATGACAGGAGGAGTGGTGTCTTTTACCTTAATCACCTGTTGTGCTGTAGCACTATTGCCACAATTGTCTTCAGCAGTCCACACTCTGATGAGGGTGTATTCCTGCTCACATTGACCGGGAATAGTCGTTTCTTCCAGTGTTAACTGCGGATTATTGTCGCAATTGTCTTTAACCTCAGGTTGTTGAGAAGGAATAGGGTCACTGCATTCGAGTTCGAGTGTAGGCGGAATATTGACAAAAACAGGTGCCTTGCTATCTCTTACGGTTATTGTTTGTGAGCCAGTGCTTGAGTTGCCACAGGCATCGGCCGCGGTCCAGGTACGAACCAGGACATAAGCTTCCGGACAATTGCCGGGAAGGGTAACTACTGCAAGTGAAACGGTAGGATTATTGTCACAATTGTCCTGTGCATTGATAACGGGAGGTGTAGGAATGGGTTGGTCGCATTCCAACGTGATATTTGCAGGAATACCCGCTAGCACCGGGGCCTGTGTATCACGAACCGTGATTTTTTGTGTACGGATTACCTGATTGCTACAATCGTCTGTTGCGGTCCAGGTGCGAAACAGGGTATAATTGTTGAGACAATTACCATTGACACGTTGTTCTGCTAGGATGGCGTCCACATTTGGATCACAATTGTCAGCGGCTTTCACATTGGCAGGAGCAGGCACATTTGAACATTCTACGGTGACATCGGCCGGGAAACCTAGGAGTAAGGGTGGAGTCGTGTCCTCTACAGTAATAATTTGCAAGGTTGTTGATTGGTTGCCACAATCATCAGTTGCCGTCCATTCCCTTAGGATCAGATAACTTCCGATGCAATTACCAGTCGCTGTTTTTTCAGCTGAGGTGATAGTCACATTCATGTCACAATTATCTGTAGCCAAAGGCTGACCAGCTGGGACGGTTTCATCACATTCTATAGTGATGTTTTCAGGTACTAGCGTGAAGAGGGGAGCTGTATGGTCAACAATTGTAATTTTCTGTGACTTTTGAGCAAGATTACCGCAAGCGTCTGTAGCACTCCATGAATTAATCATCATGTACTCTTGTGGACAAGAACCAGGTAGGTTTTGGCTGGTGAAGTTAACTGGTACTTCACCATCACAATTGTCAAATGCTGTCACAGTCGGTAAAATAGGCAGCGGTTGCTCACATGACAGGGTTAGGTCCTTAGGCGTCATGGATATTACAGGTGGAGTTTTATCCGTAATAATGGCAACGACCACAAAAGTTGTACTATTTCCACAGTTGTCCGTCGCGGTCCAGGTGCAAACCATTTTAATGATATACCCGTCCGTAGTACAATCCCCTGTTACTATTTCCTCTACAAACGTTTTAGTAACATCCTGATCGCAGTTGTCCTTTGCAAGCAGATCATCTGCTTCTAAGAGTACTGTGCCGTCACATTCAAAAAACAGGGTGTCACCACTGGTGAATCCAACCAAAATCGGATGCATGGGCATCCAAACTGGAGGCTTTGTGTCCCTAATGGTTAATTTTTGGGATTTGGTCACCTTGTTGCCACATTCGTCTTCTGCAGACCATGTACGAATGATCATATAATTTTCAGGGCAAGAACCGGGAATGATAACCTGACTGTAAGTGACAGTAATGTTTTTTGTACAATTGTCTGTCGTGGTGACATTTGCAGGTGGAGGTACAGGTTGGTCACATTCCAAGGTCAAATCTGCAGGAACACCAACTAAAACTGGGGGTTCGTCATCACCGATTAAATAATAAAATGAAAGCGTGCTGATATTGCCACATTCATCCTGTGCAACAAAGGTGCAGAGCATAAAAATGACACATGGGCCAACCTCTATGAGCTCTTCCTCCATCCAAAGTTCTGGATCCGGATCGCAATTATCCGTTACAGATACATCTTCCAGGTCAAAAATTACGGGTTTGTCACAAGCGATTTTAAATGTATCGCCATCTTGTAGGCCCACTAATAGGGGGTGGATAAATTCAATTACCGGAGGCAGTGCATCAATGACGACCACATTTTGCGTGGCTGTGGCCATATTTCCACATTGGTCCGTTACCTTCCAACGACGCATGAGTGTATAGGCAATAGGACAATTCCCTGGTGTGCTCATTTCTGTGTATACGATGTCGGGATCACTATCGCAATCATCGTTAATAAAAGGTTCTTCCAAATTGGGGACGTCTGCGCAATCGACGGTAATATCAGCAGGAGGGATGATCACTGGCGGAGCATCGTCCAGGATTGTGATCATTTGCGCAAGAATGACTGAATTGCCACATTGATCAGTGACAGTCCATACCCTGCCTAACATTTGTGGATCGCATACCTGACCATTAATGAACTCCTGATACTTAATGTCAACATTTCCATTTCCACAGTCATCAACAACTTGGAGCATCGGGATAGCAGGAGGCATGAGTGAGCAACTGATCGTTAAATCAGCAGGTGGATTCAGAATCACAGGAGGTTGATCATCCTTGACAAAGATATTCTGGATGACCTGTTTCGTATTTCCACAAGCATCCTCTGCAATCCAGGTACGGGTGATCACCTGCGGGTCACAAACATCTCCCTGAATAGTCTCTGAAAACTGAAGATTTGGCGCAGGGTCACAAGCATCAGATGCAGTTACAGCCGCCGGATTAGGAATGTTGCCGCATTCAACGGTCACGTCCATAGGCATTGCCGAGATGGAAGGCGAATTATTGTCCGTGACTGTGATTAACTGTTGTGTTGATGCGGTATTACCACACGGATCAGAAGCGGTCCATGTCCTGACCAGCAAATAAGATTGTGGGCATCCACCTTGTACAATATTTTCACTTAAATTCACTGCAAGGGGCAGACCACAAGCATCAGCGGCATTGACATTTGCCGGATTTGGTATTGCATTGCAAGCTGATGAAACATCGGCAGGGACATTATGAAATTCAATGTCTCCCATAATTTTTACTGTCACTAGTTGGCTGGCAGTACTTGTGTTTCCGCAACCATCGGTAGCAGTCCAGATACGCCGTAAAAGCACATCCTGTCCACAACCGCCACCAGACAATATTTCATCATGCACGGTCAGGTCGGGATTGTTATCACAATTATCACTGGCAGATGGACCTGCTGGTTGAGGAGCGTTGCAGGTAACCGTAATGTTGGCCGGCACATTGTTTATAACCGGAGGTGAATCGTCTCTTACAGATATAGTCTGGGTTGCGGTTACAGTATTGCCACAACCATCATTTGCTGTAAATATGCGCGTAATCGTATAAAATACCGGGCAGACGCCAGGTGTTTGAGTTTCAGACTGCGTAATAATTACATCAGGGTTGCATGCATCAATTGCTTTGACATGAACTCCGGGGACAGCTTGCGGGATCGGATCATTGCAGGATACGGTCAGATTAGGTGGCACTAATGTAAACGTTGGGCCTCCAACATCTTTAATGGTGACAACCTGAACATGGAAGTTAGCATTATCACAATTATCTCTTATTACCCAAAGCCTCGTCAGGTTGTAAGTGCCAAAACATGGGCCGGGCAATTGCGTTTCTACCAAAAGAGAAAATACGTTATTGTCACAATTATCGCTTGCCTGAATCGCAGGAATTGGTGGGATAGGGTTGCATTCACCACTAATATCTCCGGGAGGATTTATGAAAAAGGGTGGGGTAGTGTCGACTACTTTAACAAGCTGGGTTGTTTTGGCGGTATTGCCACATTCATCTGTAGCCAGCCATTCGCGTATAAGCGTATAGTCGTCTCCACAAATAGTACCGATATCCTTTATCTCGCTGAAGGAAATGGATGAAATCGGGCAGCAGCTTGAAGCTGTAACGTTGTTTGCAACAGGCGGCACCTGATCGCATTCAACTGTAACGTTTGCCGGGACATTCTGAAAAACCGGCGGGCACTGTTGTTTGAGTCCAGCGTTATCTAAGGGAAGATTACTGACCGGCCACGCTGAAGTGACCGAAGGAACAGCAAGAAAACAACAAAGAGCAATTATAGAAAAGGAGCGATGTAAAATGTAAGTTTTCAGCATAGGATATCCCAATTAAGCAGAAATAATATACGCCAGACATGTCTCAACATGACTGAAGTGATTCTTTCGCGGTAATTGGGATGTACGCAAAAAGGCAAGCCAGTAAATGACTTATCGCAACAAAATTATCCTAATACTTTGTATAAACAAAATATACAGAAATATTTATAACTACCATTTATAATGTGTTATTATTGAATAATTAATATTTAAATTATAATTCACATACATAAAAAAATGATCTACATGTGATTGTAGATCATTTATTAATTTCACCTTGCAAACAATGAAGTTCTACTTTGGATCAGCGGTTGATTTGGACATATCCTCTGTAAAGTTGTCCTGTTCCATCATCGAACAAATAGAAGTAGGTTCCATCCGGAAGGTCTCCTCCTTCCCATGTTCCAAGCCATTGGTTTTTATATCCTTTTTGCTTGTATACTTCATTCCCCCATCGGTTGAAGACGATTAGCTCATTTTCGGGAAATGCCTCAATGCCAGTAATTGCAAAGCCATCATTGATCCCGTCCCCATTGGGCGAAAATCCATTGTGAATGACCAATTGCCCGCAATTCACCGTTATCCAAACAGTAGCTGTGTCGCAATTTATATTATTGCAAATGACATACTTAAACGAATCTACATCGCAAAAATCACTATTCGGCAGGTAGAGGATCTGATGGTCGGGTCGAATCATCACCGTGCCGTTAACAGGATAGGAGAGTATGAACATATCTGTCAGGATCCCACCAGGGATAATATCATTTTGAATGACAGGAATAATCATGGATTGATTACCCGTCGTTGTCGCAGCATCATCCACTGCATTGATAGAATCAGGTTTGCCGATACAAGTGACTGAAAGGAAGATTTCATCTTTACAACCAGTGGCTTTATGAGTGCTCTGAAATAGATGTTCTCCTTCTGTGGCAAACACAATTGTTCCCTGAGGAATGTTTAACTGCTGCAAACCAAGACTGACCACATTGTTGGTATTGAGCTGCCGAATGATCAAGGGTCCATAAATATTTTCGGCATTTCCGCCAAGTATTTGCCCTGTAGAAGCATCAAAATACCAGTTGCCCGTAGGATCCCTTTGGTTCATCCAAATTAAAAGCGTTACAATATTGTCAAAAAAACCAGTAGAAGATAGGCCATTGATCATCCATGTATCAATGGCATAAGGACCCAGATTTCCTCCGGCAGGAATGGCTACCTGGTTGTAACTGAATGTGGATAGAAAATCACAACCCTCAGCAGGTTGAGAATAGGCCACGCCATCCAAAGAGAAATCATATTGACTGAAGAGCAATGGGGTGATCGGCAGACAAATGCCTGCTTCTAGATCACAGTTTTCTGTTTCACCATTGTAAAGTGAAGCTGTAAACAAATCTTCGCAAGGTTTGATGCCTGTCACACTTATAATCAGGTAAGTTGTATCACATATACTTGGGTTGCTGTTGTCACAGTGGATGACGCATATTTCGGTTTGGCCCACAAAATCGTCTTTTGGATCTATCGTAACACAACCGGAAGGCAGACTAAATACGACCGAGGAAATGACGCTTGAATCCAATCCACACAATATTGCCGTAGTCGTATTTCCTGGATAATCCAATACAGAATCAACACAAGCCTCATAAGGATCTCCAATTGGTATGGAAAGGTAAACCGTATCAATGCAGCTCCATCTCATCTCCAGTGTTAGCGTCAATTTCACAAAACAGCTCGCATCTGCCAGCGGATCCTTTATGAAGAGTTGGTAGGTTCCTTCAGGCAGGTTCGTTTTACTATTACCTATATTATTTGTCACGCCCAGATCTGGAATCCACAAATAGGAGTAGTTTGATTCATCCTGGACCAAATCGATGGTTATTGATCCGTTTGAGAGGCCATACTTTGGGTCAATGATGTCAATCGACGCAACGGTAGGCTTTTGGCATGGGCAACCCTCGATTACAGTTATTTGTTGAGATACAGTAGAGCTATTTCCACAATCATCTATTGCCGTCCAGGTCCTTTGAAGCAAATAACCACAATCCTGTTGGAGGATCGTTTCTTCTAAAGTTACTTTAGGCTCAGGATCACAAGCATCAATAAACAGGACTTGAGCCGGTGCAGGTACCTGCTCCCCATTTTTTACATTGATGGTAATATCAGAAAGGTTACCACTAAAAACCGGTGCTTTGGTATCGACCACACGAACAAAAATAGTATAAGAGGCACTGTTGCCACAGCTATCTGTGGCTGTCCATGTGCAGGTGAGTTTATATAAGAACCCATCTATCGAGCAATCGCCATGTTCTACCAGTTCAGTAAACGTGACTTCCGGGTTTGGATCACATTGATCAACTGTTTGCACATCAGTGACTGACATAATGGGCACATTATCACACTCTGCGGTAAGTTCCGTTCCATTTGGCACATTAATTATTGCCGGATGGAGAGGTGTAAGAACAGGTGGAGTTGAATCGACAACATGAAATATTTGGGTTGCTGTTGCCGTATTATTGCAATTGTCGGTTGCCGTCCAGGTTGCCAATAAGGTGTATGTTCCAACGCAATGACCATTTTGTTGAATGACGGACGTGTAAGTTAGTGTTACCTCATCATCACAATTGTCCGTCACTTTGGGCTCGGGTAATGGATTTATTTCACTACATTCTATAGTTAGATTCTGCGGTAACATGTCAAACACAGGCGGCTCTTCATCAACTACAACCAACTTTTGAACATGGGTTGTAGTATTCCCACATCCATCATTGGCAGTAAAGACGCGAGCAAGAAAATAACTATTTTCGCAAGATCCATTGACTCTGTTATTCTCCACTGTTATGTTCACCTGTCCTGAACAATTGTCAGTAGCTGTAACATTTCCTATTCCGGAAGGTACATCATCACATGATACCGTGCCATCAACAGGAAGAGTTATAAATGTTGGAGGCGTAATGTCTCTTACCGTTATTCGCTGTGTTTTGGTAGCGGTATTGCCACAATTATCTGTTGCTGTCCACCGTCTGATGATTTCGTAATTGCCTGGGCAGTTTCCGGGAATCGTTGTAGCACTCAGTTGGATGATTGGATTCAAATCGCAGTTGTCAGTGACTGGGATGATGGGTGATGCTGGAATCGGATCTTCGCAAAATAGAGTAATGTCAGACGGAATTTGGCCTATTACTGGAGCTGTATTGTCGATAACTGTTATGCGTTGGATGGAAGTTGTGAAGTTGCCACATTGGTCGGTGGCTCTCCAGGTACGGTCTATCCGATAACCGCAAGCCAGATTTACAGTCACCTGAGTTTGCGTAATGACCACAGGTGGCGAACAGGCATCCGAGGCAGAAGGCTGAGTAGAAGGTGGTTGCTGATCACAAGAAATAGTTACTTCTCCCGGAAATGTGGTGAATACAGGTGGCGTCGTATCCTTTACCCGAATATAAATAGTGTAAGTCGATTGGTTGCCGCAATCATCAACAGCAACCCAGGTATAGGTTATTTGTCGGAGATAACCATCTTGTTGGCAATTCGCATTTGTAACGCTGGATGAAAGGGTAATCGTAGGAGTCAAATCACAATTGTCTATGGAAGTGAATGCTCCTGCAGTAAATACTGGTTCGCTGCCGCATTCGACAGAAAGGATGGATCCATTTGGTTTTCCGATCAAGAGCGGATGCACTGCTGTCATTACGGGTGCCTGATTGTCCACAACTGTTATGACCTGGCTTTTTGTTGAAGTATTTCCACAAAAATCATTCGCAGTCCACGTACGGATAATCTGATAAGATTGAGGGCATGGGCCGGGAACTATTGTTTCTAGCAAATTTAGCTTGGGTCCAAGATCACAATCATCCTTAACAGTCGGATTTCCTGAGCCAGGAATGGAAGCGTTACAGGCTATCGTAATATTTGCAGGTACTCCTGTAATGACGGGAGCAGTAAAGTCACCAACAAGCATGAAAAAGATAAAACTGCTCACATTGCCACAAAAATCCGTTGCCCGCCATTCGCAATAAAGTAATTTTTTACATCCGTCATCAAAAATTAAGGAATCGATGAAGATAACTTCAGGCGCATTATCGCAAACATCAATAACAGTTGCATCGTTGACTCCAAAAATTACGGAAGCTTCACAGGCTACTTTCATCGTGTCACCATTAGCAAGTGATGCAAGTAAAGGATGGGAAAATGTAATGATTGGCGCTTTTGTATCCGTTACGGCTATAGATTGAGATGCTGTGCTCGAATTGCCACATTCATCCAATGCCGTCCATGTTTTAATAAGCGTGTAATTGCCGGGGCATGATCCTGGAATAATTGTACTGGATACGTTTAGCAACGGTTGTTGATCGCAATCATCCATTACATTTGGTTCATCCTCTGGTAAAGTACCACATTCGGCTGTTGTGTTTGCGGGAATATTCGACAAAACGGGCGGACCTGCATCCGTTTGGATAATGGTCTGCGTATGGGTGTTTACATTGCCGCACATATCTTCAGCTGTCCAGGTGCGCACACGCGTTATTGTGTTGCAATATGATCCGCCGGATAGACTCTCTGTAAACGTGAACCATACCTGCTGGGAACAGTTGTCTTCAGTCATAATAGTGTCAACCGGTGGGGCTGGTGCCAGACAATGGATGGTCAGATCCTGCGGTGGTGTAATGAATTCTGGTGCCTGATGGTCCTGGACTAAAACCATTTGTTGCGTATACGATGAGTTTTGACAGGCATCACGAGCTATCCAGGTTCTGTTAATGACATATTGTTGCGCACAGATACCAGGAACAATTATAGATGATGCTGTTATGGTTACTTGTCCATTGCAGTCATCTGATGCCTGTATATCAATGCCTATAACTGGTACAGAGGGAATGGCATCGCAGCTTACGGTCAAATTGGGGGGTGATTGCGTAAATACAGGAGGTTGATTGTCCATTACAGTGACAAACTGTTGATCACTCAGTGAATCACCACATTCATCAGCAACGGTCCATGTACGGACAAGAGTAAAAAGTACGGGACAAACTCCTGGTATGGTATCCAATTCCAAAGTAAGCGTTACAGGATCGCAACAATCCGCGTTGGCATCCATGACGACCGGATCACCCAGATTGCCTAGTTCAGTGCAATCAATGGTCACATCATCCGGGACGAAGTAGAGGTTTAGCTCACAAATAATAGATCCTTGATCCTTAGATGGTAGTTTACTATTCGCTCCGATGCCTGGTTCGGACCACGATGGTACTACGCCTGTAACCAGGTTGGAGTGTATCCGCAGCCCTGCATCATTTGCGACGTGGGCAGCGGCATTCAGAAAGGGACAAAAAACCAATCCGGCGAATACCAGGATATTGGTCAGTAAGCGGCGATTGTTTTTGCTGGACATCAACGATTCCATTAAGGGGGTTCAAGGGATGTGCGTATAATTGACAATATTGGTTGCCCAATG
This sequence comes from Saprospiraceae bacterium, assembly GCA_017985675.1. Lineage (GTDB taxonomy): Bacteria > Bacteroidota > Bacteroidia > Chitinophagales > Saprospiraceae > JAGNXB01. Next base: position 63,908 of record JAGNXB010000012.1, read on the forward strand.
CTACACTAACGTTTTGAAATTCAGCAAAATAGATCAAATGTGATTTAATGTTATTTCTAAAATGCTGAACAACAGGTTGGTGTATATGTCGATTTTGTATTATTCATACCAAAATTCATGCCATAGGACAAAAATCAGTGATGGCAAGCTTTCGCTCGAAATTGGTAAAACACAAAAAGCCGACTCCAAATGGAGCCGGCTTTTTGAAAATTCGTTTCGGATTAGTTAACGATTAAGCTGAACATAACCAGAGTAAGTCATTCCTTCGCCATCTTTAAAAATGTAGAAGTATGTACCGTCTGGAAGAATTCCACCGTCCCATGTACCAGACCAGTTATTTTTATAACCTTTCTGGCTGAAGACTTGATTGCCCCATCTGTTGAAGACAGATAGTTCATTTTTTGGGAATGCTTCGATACCCTGGATAGTAAAGTTTTCATTGATGCCGTCACCGTTCGGACTGAAACCAGTGTTGATTACAATCTGAATACAACGCACATCTATCACCACTTTAGCCGTATCACACATGTATTCATTACAGATCACGTATTGGAATTCATCCAATCCACAGTAATCCAATGACGGAGTGTAAAGAATCTGATGATCTGCTGTAATCTTGACATCTCCATTTGTTGGCCATGTGAGAATATACATATCTCCCAGGTCATTGTTTGGAATGATGTCATTATTCAACACTTTCACAGTTACGGCCTGATTTTTAATCGTGCCAACCTGATCATTGACGGCAACAAGCTCTTCAGGAAGTTCTTCACAGAATACCGTGACCGTCATCTCGTCTGTACATCCGGTAACATTGTTGTTGAATGTTATCGTGTGTGCACCTTCACCCAACTTGATGGATGTGCCATTTGGAACAAGATTGATATTCACTTCCAATATCGCTTGTGCGCTGGTTGCTGTCTGAGTTATCAACATCTTGCTGTAAACCTTGGCAGCACTTCCACCTTTGATGATGTAGGTAGCTGGATCCAAGATCCAGTTTCCGACAGGATCCCAGCTATTCATCATAGCTACCAATTCCGCAATGGTTTGGAAGGATCCGTTAAAGGATTGTCCGTTCACAGTCCATTGGTTCAAGGTGTAAGGACCTGCATCTCCTTTTCCAGGAACACCAAAGTAAGTGTAGGCAAAAGTACTGTCATAATCACAACCAAAGATGCCATTTGTGTAAGGCTGTCCGTTGACTTTCAGCTCAAATTCGAGCATCGTTTCAAGTGGTAGCTCAATGCATACATCTGCAAGTTTGTCACACGCTGTAATCGTGACTTCAGCAAAAGAATTGGCTACAATGTCTCCGCATGGTTCGTTTACAGCATCAATCTTAACGATGATGAATGTCTTGTCACAATTAGCAGGATTAGCATCATCACAATGTTCGACACAGATTATGGTCTCCCCAACAAAATTGTCCGTTGGATCGATTACCATACAGCCTGTTGTCTGATCCAGGTTGATACTTGTGATAGCAAATGGATCAAATCCGCATACGCTAGCATTGGCCACATTGCCCACCAGATCAAGCACATTATCCACGCACAGTTGATAAGGATCAGCCTGAGGAATATTGATGTAAACAGTGTCCGTGCAGGAGCCTTCAACAGCTAACGTTGCAGTTAATTTGATGAAGCAACTTGAAGAAGCAGGGTCTGTAACAATGATAGTATATGTACCGGCTGGCAGATTTGTGCGAGCATTTCCAACAGAGTTAGCCGTGCCTTTTGCAGGTAACCATGTATAGTCAAAGTCGCCCTCATTTCCTACCAACTGGATGGTGACACTACCATTTTCCTTGCCACATTCGGGGTTGATCGTACCCAACGTTTCAAGTACTGGCACCTGACAAGGACATCCTTCATCTACTACAATCATTTGTATTGCCTGTGTCGAATTGCCACACTTGTCACTTGCTTTCCAAGTGCGAATCAACAGGTACCCACAATCCTTCTCATCCTTGACCTCAGTGAACGTCACTACAAGTGCCCCCTGGCATTCGTCTGATGCTGTTACTGTTGCTGGGGCAGGCACGGATTGGCCATTCTTCACATTTACAGTAATATCAGCTGGTACACCGGAAAGAACTGGAGATTTTGTGTCATTTACCATTATTACCTGCTGTGCAGTTGCCGTATTTCCGCAGTCATCCGTGGCTGTGAACGTCCGAACTACCTGGTAACCACAGTTCAAGATAGTTTCCTTCCTTGCAACAGTGACCGTTACGCTATTATCACAGTTGTCTGTGGCAAGAGCTAGATCAGTTGGTTCAGGAGCGCCACACTCAATGGCCGTATTGGAAGGTACAAACGTAAAGGTTGGAGCCTTCGTATCTGCAATCCGCATGTAAAGAACGTAGGTGCTTGAATTGCCACAATCATCGGTAGCTGTCCATGTACATGTTAATTCAGTGTAATAACCGTCTGTCAGGCAATTACCTGATTTAGCTGTTTCAGCAAATGTCACCTGCACATTGTTGTCGCAATTGTCCGTGGCCTGAACAGCATTCACTCCCAGGATTGGAAGGTCATTACAGTTGGAGGTCAATGTTGAGCCATTGGCCACACCAACAATAATTGGATCCACAGGCGTTATAATTGGTGCCTTTGTATCCTTGACCTGAATGATCTGAGTAGCAGTAGCCTTGTTTCCGCAATTATCCGTAGCTGTCCAAGTCACGGTCAGTGTGGATGCAGCAGGGCAGGCTCCTGGTACACTTGTTTGTGTTGACGTCAACGTCACATCAATATCGCAATTGTCCGTGACGCCAGGCTTCTGAATGTTCAGAATCTGATCACATTCAATTGTCGTATTAGCAGGTACATTCACAAAGACAGGTGCTTTAATATCTGTTACCGTTATCGTCTGTGTAGCTGTCGCCTTATTGCCACAAGGATCACTTGCCGTATAAGTGCGGACGATAGAGTAGCTATTCGCACATGCACCAGGAATGGTTACGTCATTGCTTCCAATCAGTACCAGTCCACCACAATTGTCGGTTGCAGTTGCACCTCCGGTTCCTGGTAAGCTTTGCTCACAAGAAATCGTAGTGTTAGCCGGAACAAAAGTGAATACAGGTGCCTGATTATCTACAAATGTGATTTTTTGTGTTTTAGTAGACACATTACCACAGTTGTCCGTAGCAGTCCATTTGCGCACCAGCACAAAACTACCTGCACAAGCGCCCGGTTGAGGTGCTTCCTCGGTAAATGCAAGTGTAGGATTAGGATCACACAAATCTGAAACAGTTACCCCAGATGGGAATGGAACAGGCTGGCCACACTGGAGGGTGATATCAGCCGGTACACCAGAAATCACTGGAGCTTGTTTGTCCGTTACCGTAATTCGCTGCGTAACAGTAGCCTTGTTGCCACAATCATCCGTTGCTGTCCAACTGCGTTCGATCTGATAGCCACAAGGTAATGGGCTGATAGAACTGGCAGCGGTCAAATCCAATTGTGTATCACAATTGTCGGATGCGATCGGAGCGGTGTTAGGCTCTTGCTCTCCACAATTGATTGTTACGTTGGCAGGTACAAAGCTGAATGTTGGTGCTTTTGAATCCCTTATGGTAATTTTCTGTGATTTTGTCGAACTGTTATTACATGCATCCGACGCGGTCCAGGTCCTTACCAGGACATATGATTGTGGGCAATTACCCGGTTGTGTTGTCTCCTGAAGGGAAACTTTTGGGTTTGCATCACAATTGTCTGTTGCAGTTGGTTTTGCAGCAGCTGGTATTGTCAGGTCGCATTCAATGGTAAGATCAGCAGGTACCCCAGTAAGAACTGGTGCAACAAAGTCCCCTACTTGCATGTAGAAATACTTCTTGCTCTGATTGCCACAGTTATCCGTTGCTGTCCACTCACAGAAGAGGAGTTTTGAACAACCGTTTTCACTCAATTTGGCATCGACAAATACTATCGTTGGATTAATATCACAGTTGTCAACAACTGCGACATCACTCGGACCATAGATTGGCTGATTGTTACATGGCGCCTTGATCGTATCACCATTGGCCACGCCAATCAGCGATGGATTCACAAAAGTGATGACCGGAGCTTTGGTATCGCGTACAACCACATTCTGTATAGCCGTTGATTTGT
>JAGNXB010000051.1 GCA_017985675.1 Saprospiraceae bacterium
TTCATCGCTTACCTTTGGCCACTTTTTACGAGATATGGCCGATCACGCAGTTCATTTCATCATTAATATTGATCCCCATCCCTTACTGGGTATCCAGGCGACTATATGGGTGGCCCCCCTTATTGATGACACCACCTCCTTGGTAGATGGCAGGCTTTCTTCGGGCAATGCCGCAGGATTTGGTGTGGACGAATCGCATGTATTGACTACTCTTGTCATTGAGGCTGAAGAATATACCGAGGCTTCCGTTCTTGCACACTTCAATAAGCGGACACGCGTAGCGCGCACCCTTACGGAGTTTCAATCCGAACCAACACGCAAAAAAGCGCTCAGCCAATATGTGCAACGGACGGTGAGTCACTGGCTCGAACGCGCGATAACTACAGGCTGCGCCTTTAGCACGGGACTACATCGAAATGGGATCATTAATAGCCATTTGTTGCATTATCTGTCGATCGACGAGGCCCCTAACCTCTATTTCCAGCGACAAGCGGATGGGATCCGCTATCAACTGCGTCTTTCCAGATCGGGTAAGCCCCTGGAATTGCTGGGTCGAAAATTTCAGGCTTTAGCCGGTACGTCTGAATGGGCTTTTGTCGACCGATGGCTCATCCGGCTGGAAGGTGCACCTGCCACCTTACTCAAGCCATTTACCGAAAAATCAGAAGTTTTCATCCCGGAAAAACTGGTGGCTGACTACATGCGGAAATTTATTCTCCCCATTGCAGAACGCGCAGATATTTCGGCCGATGGATTTGAAATGGTGGAGCATACAGCCATTTCTTCCCAACGATTGGGCATAATCCAGGATCTTTTTACCGGAGTTTTCAAATGCCGCCTCGCCTTTTGTTATGATGACATATGGTTTCAGGCCCATGAGCCCCGCACCAGCAGACAACGACTGGTCGAGACCAGGGAAGGCCGTCACGCTATTCATCGGTATCAACGCAATCTTACGGACGAAGCAGATCTTGCGTCCAGCCTTGTGGAAATGGGTTTGCTCCCTACGGGACAGGGCACCTGTGAATTTGCACATCCCGAAAATGGCGCTACATTGCCCGAGGCTGCCCAGTGGCTGGTACAACATGCCAAAACGCTCGCCCAAATGGGGTGGCAAATTGAGCCATTCCATACACCACAGGGTGAATTAATGTTAGAAGCGGCACACGTAATAGATGCTGACCCGATTGAAGGTACCGACTGGTTTGATTTATTAGCAAAGGTTGAAATTGGTCTGCACAAACTGGCATTTACGGCTCTCCGCCAAACCATTCCGAATAAGGAACCTTTCCACCCCCTGCCCGATGGCAAATGTTTTGTTGTTCCCCCATCCTGGTTTATCACCTATGCAGATTGGTTTTTACTGGGCACTATTCAGGACGATACAATCCGATTTACCAAGGCGCAACACCGGGCCTTGCTGGTCGATCAGGACGATCAAAAAGGGCTGCCTGCCATGTCAAATGGGGCATTACCGGCGCCAACCGATTACGCGGTACCGCCATCATTAAAAGCTGATCTGCGACCTTACCAGCATGTTGGTTTTTCCTGGTTGGCAGGATTATATGGCGTTGGGTTGGGCGCATGCCTGGCAGATGATATGGGCCTCGGCAAAACCATCCAGACGATCACGCTTCTTTTGCATATTCGTGAGCAACTTACGCCTTCACATACGGAGGCTGCCATCGGACAACTGGACATCTTTTCAGCGGTATCCGCCGTGCAAGCATCGAGTCCCCTTCAGGCCATTATCGTTGCACCTTCCAGTTTGTTGTACAACTGGGCTTCAGAATTAATGCGTTTTGCTCCTGACTTGCGGTCCGTAATCCACAGTGGTCCTAATCGTCAAAAAAATGCAGGATCCTTTCGTGGGATAGATGTCATTATCACCAGCTATGCGCTGGTTGTGCGGGATAATGATCTATTTAATAAGCTGGATCTTCAGTGCATCGTGCTCGATGAAAGCCAGCATATCAAAAATAAAGACAGCAAAACATTTCAAGCAGTTTCGGCATTAAAAAGTCCTTTTCGGCTCACGCTTACAGGTACACCCATTGAAAATAGCCTGGCGGACTTGTGGTCACAAATGCACTTTATTAATCCGGGTTTGCTCGGCACATTTGAAAAATTTCGGACCAATTACCAGCGGCCAATTGAGAAACAGGGAGATAAGGAAAAGCAGGAGGCTTTGCGGACACTGGTCAAGCCCTACCTCCTGCGCCGACGCAAGGAGGAGGTAGCGGCGGATCTGCCCGAGTTGACCGAGCAGATCGTGTACTGTGATATGACAGAAGCGCAGGAGGCATGTTATGTATCGGAGCGAAATGCTGTTCGCAGTCTGGTGCTGGGACAAATAGAAAAAGGTGCGGCGCTGGGTGCGCCTCTGGTTTTAAATGCATTGATGCGACTGCGTCAGATCGCGATTTGTCCGGCTATTTTGCCGGAATATGCCGAGGTGCCTTCGGGCAAAGTAGATGTTATTTGTGCCGAATTGGAAACGATTGCACAATCCGGTCATCGGGCGCTTTTGTTTTCTGCATTTTTAAAACATTTGAAACAATACCAGACCTGGCTGGATGATAAAAAAATCAAGTACGATACCTTAACTGGTGAAGATAACAGCACGGCTAAACATCAGGCTGTCGAGGCACTCCAGGAAGAAAAAGTATCCTTTTTGTTGATGACCTTAAAAGCAGGCGGAGCGGGACTGAACCTTACGGCTGCCGACTATGTGTTGCTGGCCGATCCCTGGTGGAATCCGGCTGTAGAAAAACAAGCTATAGCACGTGCACACCGGATCGGACAAAATAAACCGGTTTTTGCACTTCGGTTTATAACCCGTGGCACTATAGAAGAAAAAATACTAAAACTTCAAAAACGCAAACAACAGTGGAGCGATGATTTGCTGGAAGAAGGTGCCTTTTTGCAACACCTGAATGAACAGGAGATCAGGGAGCTGATCAGTTGATCAGGAATTATTTTGAATATCGGTAAATGTCAACATTTTTCAGGTCGCCAATGTAACCCTCAAGGAAGCATATCTGCTATTTGGGTAAAACACCCATACATTCCGTAAACCGTCTTTTAGTCTGCTTTTATGGATGGAGGATTCCTTTTGACAACCAAAGCGGCTAGTAAGGATAACAACAAACCCATCATGGTCCCCATGAAAAAGCTTAATGCCAATCCACCGAAACTGGTCGACATGTTCACAAGTCTGTCGTACTGAGATTCCAGATCCAATTTGTCTTGCATTTCCAAAATGTCTGACTCGCTTGCTCCAGTCCACCGCATACCTTTAACGGCTCCTTCGCGCTGAATATCCAGGTACTCCTGTTTATGGTCTGCAAAAAATGTAGGGTTAAATACATTGTAAAAGAGACCCATATAAATGGTGTTGATCAAACTAAAAACCACAAAGACAATAAACACTGTTTTTAATGCTTCGCCATACGGCAGTCTGCCGTTTTGACGCTTCCGTTGGTCCAATCCGGCTAAAATCATCAGCGTTAGGGGAACACCAAATCCAACTAAAAATGTGAGGAACATATTTGACCCAATAATCAATTTGGGATCAATGAGTCGCATGATAACATGAAGAAGAATCCCTATGCCACCGGCAATGGCCCCGTACAAAAATGGTTTTTTCATATTGATCGTATTTTCGATGTTGTCAAATGAGTATTAAATTTTATAAAAAGGGATATAAAAGGCATTCGTCACGAAAGTATCCCTTTGAGCCAAACCTTTTAATCGTTTGAATTTTTTTCGTTCGATTGACATAAAATGTTCGCCAGATGGAATACTGTCTAACGGAAGTCTGCAAAGTAGTCCTTTTTCACCCAGATTGGGGTGGAAATAAAATTTACAGGATAAGCTGTCCGTATAGTTTATACTATCAATGGTCACTTCGAATATGTCTTGATATGCCCTCAATCGTTGATTCATCAAATCGGCAGCATAATTTTGCAGGCTAGCTACCCAAATTGTCTCCAGGCTATCCAACTTTTCCTCCCATTGAAATTTGGTAAACAATGCCGTATTTGCTTTTTTATATTTCAGAAAGGCAATTTTCTGTGTTTCAAAAGAATCAAGTAAAATTTGTTTCTCCGGATCTTCTGGATGGATACGTTGAATTTGATGTTTTAACCCGGTAAGAAATAGGGGCTGGATCTTTTTGATGCGCTCAAGATACAAATCATCATATGGTTTCAAACGAAGAAACAACTGCGTATGATTATCCGAAATTTCGTATGAACTGATCGTCGCCAGATCAATAATTCGTCCTGATGTATTTAAATCAGCATTGTTGGATATGAAGCTTTGACGTTGGTCTTCATAAAATGCCCATTTAATGGTCAACAAGTCACCAGCCTCATCGCTCATCTGATTGGCATCATCCTTAAAGCGGACAGGAAAATAAGCGTAGCCATCATAATTTAGAGAAGGTGCTATTAAAAACACAATGGCAAAATAAGGGATAGAAAACCACAATAATCTCCGCGAATAATAATGATCAATAAAGTTATATAATAGTGGTCGATACAAAAAGGACAGGGTGATCACACTAAATAATCTGTATATGACCATATAAATTTTAGAAATGGTCGAATCTTTAATACGCTTTATACCCCCTAGTGTGATAAAATCTATAAAATAGATAAATCCCAAAATCAAATAGATGAAAATGGCCGCCACACCCAAAAATACGTTCTCGGATTCAAACGCATTCATCCAGTCATCACTCAAATAAAGGCCGGCACCGAATAGCCCAAAATACATAAAAATGGAGAGGAAAAGGAAAAAAAGCAGAAATGTATATGCAAAGATAAGACTACATGCCTGTTCCAACTTTTCAATAAATACATCAAAGCGACCTACCTTTTTTTTGAGATGTTGTTCGAAAATGGTTGAATAATTCAGGCCCTTATAATTAATTTCTCCACTTACATATCGCAATCCAATAGCACCGATCCACATACCCCGCACAAGGATATGAATCAGCAGGTTCAACATAAATATACCCCAGGTGCCCCAGGCCATGATCATGATCAGACCCATACTATCACCAAAAAAATCCGAACCCTGATTTAATTGGACAAATTGATCCAACTGTACCAGTTGTTTCCTGGTTTCCCAAACGAGATAAAGGGCCAATCCGGAAATGAGCAATTCCAATTGCCAGGACTCCTGTTGCAGCTTTTCCAGCCACTCACGAAATACAGCACGTGTTGGGGTGTGATCTATCGGATCTTGCTCATGCTCATTGAAGGGTGACTCCATAAACTACAAATGAAACAGCTGTACGAATTGGAATGGACAAAACATCACATGTTTTCTTTAAACGTCTTTGGAGCATTCCTGTTCCGGTTTAACATGAAAAGCCATCGATGTATTTGCAAATATACACGATCAAACCAAAGAGGCAGCGTTCATGACCTCAAGATAATCATATGCCCAAAAAACACCTTTAACATTAAGCTAATTTCTCCTTTAGATATGTTCCGGTATGAGATGCTTTCACCTTGACCAAATCTTCCGGCTTACCGGCAAAAACCAAATGCCCACCGGCTTCGCCCCCATCCGGACCAAGATCCAATATCCAATCCGCACATTTGATTACTTCCATATTATGCTCGACGACTAATACGGTATGGCCATGTTCTACAAGCGCCTGCAAGGCATCGAGCAATTTTTTAATATCGTGAAAATGGAGCCCCGTTGTGGGTTCATCAAACATGAAAAATATGTGTTCGCTGCTGTTTTCGCGTCCCAGGAAGGAGGCTAGTTTGACCCGTTGTGCTTCGCCACCCGAAAGCGTACTGCTCGACTGCCCCAGCTGGACATAACCCAATCCCACATCATCCAGGGGTTTGAGCTTTTGGATAATCTCCTTGTTTTCAGCAAAAAATTCCAGAGATTCTTCTACCGTCAAGGACAAAATTTCAAAAATATTTTTGTCCTTATAGTGCACTTCCAGCGTCTCCTGTTTGAATCGTCTTCCACGGCAGTCTTCGCATTCCAGTCGCACGTCAGCCAGGAATTGCATTTCGACCAGGATCTCCCCTTCGCCTTTACACGTCTCACAGCGCCCGCCTTCCACATTGAATGAAAAATGTTTGGGCTTATAAGCCCTAATTACGGAGAGGGGTTGTTTGGCCATTAATTCCCGGATGGCATCATAGGCTTTGACATAGGTCACCGGATTGGAGCGACTGGACTTGCCCAGCGGCGACTGGCTGATCATCTCTACGCCGGTGATCCGCTTCACATCGCCACTCAGGTTGCTAATGGCAGGGGTACGACCTTCCTTAATCACTTCAACAGCCATCTCAAGAGCAGGGTACAACAGTTGTTTGACCAGAGTGGACTTGCCCGATCCGGAAACACCTGTTACGACCGTTAGGGCATGCAAGGGTATCTGGACCGAGAAATTTTTCAGATTGTGCAATCGCGCACCTTCAAGCGTAATAGAGCTCGTCATCCTACGCCTGTGCTCCGGCAAGGGTATGCCCATTTTACCGGTGAGATAAGCGGTCGTCAGACTCTTGGGTGCTTTTTTTAATATATCCGCAAAGGGACCGGCGTACACCACTTCGCCACCATGGATGCCAGCTAATGGCCCCATATCCACCAGATAATCAGCCGATCGGATTATTTCCTCTTCATGCTCTACTACGACCACGGTATTGCCCAGATCCCGCAATTGGCGGAGCACATTGATCAGCCGGGTTGTATCGCGCGGGTGCAAACCCACACTGGGTTCATCAAGGATATATAATGAGCTGGTCAGGTTGCTGCCCAATATTCGTGTAAGGTTGATCCGTTGTGTTTCTCCGCCCGACAAGGTGCCGGCAACCCGATTGAGGGTCAGGTAGCCCAGTCCCACATCAAGCATAAACCGGAGCCGGGTTTCAATTTCCAGCAATAACCGTTTGGCGATTTGCCGGTCGTGATCGGTCAATTTTATTTTAGCAAAAAAGGGGACCAGATCGGTCAGCGGCAAATCAATTAATTCCATGATGTGTTTGCCGGATACCTGCACATAAGATGCTTCTTTGCGCAGGCGACCACCATCACAATCCGAACAGGTAGTACGGCCCCTATAGCGGGCAAGCATTACCCTGTTCTGGATTTTATATGTTTTTTCCTCCAGGCTTTTAAAATAGTCGTGAATGCCTTTGAAATGTTTGGTCCCCTGCCACAGGATTTTACGTTCGCTTTTGGAAAGTTGGAAATATGCTTTATGGATGGGAAAATCATATTTGCCCGCATGACGTACCACCTCCGCCTGCCACTCACCCCCAGCCTCGCCACGCCAACAAGCCACCGCGCCTTCATAAAGTGACATGCTGGTATCCGGGATGACTTTATTTTCGTCGATACCCATCACCTTGCCATAGCCCTCACATCGCGGACAAGCCCCAAAGGAATTGTTGTAATTAAACAACTGGGGATTGGGTTCCGGAAAAGCCATGCCGTCCAGTTCGAAACGATTGCTAAACGCCCGCTCTTCGCCATCATACACCTGCACCACACAGAGGCCCTCACTCTCCTGAAACGCGGTGAGTGCAGAGTCGGCTATGCGTTTCCAGTTTTCATCGTCTTCGGCCTGGATGACAAATCGGTCAATGAGAATGAGCAGGTTTTTTGCTTCTGACCAGGTGCCTAATTTTTTTTTCGCTGTTGTTTTATTGGCCGCCAGCCAATCCTCCATATTTACAAGTTCCCCATTGATGCGCAGACGGGTATAACTTTTTTGCAGAAGGAGTTCCAGTTCCTGCTGTACTGTACGATCGGCATATTTCAGTGGCAACGGGATAAAAAGGGCCGCTTTGGCATCCTCTTTTTGCTGTTTCAGAAAATCGACAACATCACTTACCTCGTGTTTTTTTACCAACGCGCCGGATATAGGTGAAAAGGTTTTTCCGACGCGTGCATAGAGCAATCGCATATAATCGTAAATCTCCGTCAGCGAGCCTACCGTGGAGCGATTATTAGATCCCCCGGTTTTTTGCTCGAGAGCAATGGCAGGAGAAATGCCATGGATGTAGTCCACATCCGGTTTTTTCATGCGCATCAAAAACTGACGCGCGTAGGAAGACAGACTTTCCACATACCGCCTTTGGCCCTCTGCATAGAGGGTATCCATAGTAATGGATGATTTGCCCGATCCCGATACACCGGTGACCACTATGAGCTGGTTGCGCGGCAGTGCCAGATCAATATTTTTTAAATTATTGGATCGCGCACCTTTGATACGAATCCAGTTGGGATCTGTATCGGTAATCAGGGGTTTGAACGCTTCTTTTTTTGTACGTGCAGTGGTAGCCATAAGCAGGCAAAGGTAGGGGATCGGAATGGATTAAGGCGGAGCGATGCAAACAAGGAAGTTGACAATGTAAACATTGATGGAATCCGGGCCAACACGCTCTCCCAAATAATCTACTTGGCGATGTTGGATATGCCGGTAGTCAGCTATTTTTCAGGCCGGGGCCTTACACAACAAGCCTAAAATCGTTCTCACGCCATCTGAAAAGGCGCATTTGCATCCAAATTAAATTGGCCCAATGAATGGATCCAGGGCACCGAAAATTTGTATTTGTGGTCTTTGGTAACATTTGATTAACTTTACAAGTAGTATGCTGCCCTAGAGGATATGATCACCCTATTCGTCGTCAACAGGACAAATACAATTGACCTTTTTATTTCTATGTATATACTCCAATCATGCGACTTGCGGATGTTTTGATCCTTGCCGGCTTCCCAATATTGGTATTCACACCACAGCCAAAAACTGTTCCTGCGAATATCACTTTTCATAAAGAACAAACCCCAGCATGGCAGGCACCTCTGCCACCTTCAGACCATGGTGATCCGAAAGCAGGCATTTCCTATTGTCCCTGCACCGTCTCCCACGACGGCTTGAATATGACGTTGCCCTTTTTTTCCAACAACGCCTCTGCTACCGCATTTTATTCATACAGTAATCCATTAGGTTCTTGCGCCAACTCCGGATTCGAACAGTCAGAGCACCTTATCCTTATGTTGTATGAGGATACTAATACCGGCGATGTCAGTTTTATCTTCATTGCTGATGAGCCTAACGATGGCAGCGGCGGGACGATGGATGTAACCTTCTCCTGCATGCCCAATTCCGCATATATTGCCTTACAGGATGATGCAGGCGAATTAACAGGCAGCCCTCCAACGTTTACAGGTGATTTTTTTTGGGATCAATGCTGTACTGATGGAGGAATAATAAGTGGGCTAGGTTGCGGATATTCCTTTACATTCGATATTGACAATCTGACAGGGATTGATGTGATTACGTTATTATACGGATCACCTGCTAATCCAGTTTATGTGAATATTCCAAGTTCGGAATGTCCGTTTATTATTAATTGCGGTGGACAAGCCTGTTGCGAAAATAATTTTACGCTGGAAGGGGTGGTTGAAAATGCAAACTGCGAAATTACCGCTGAAGGAACCATTGATCTGGAAATTGCAGGTGACTGCCTGCAGGATTCCGAATTCGAATGGTCCAACGGGGAGGAAACTGAAGACCTTTCCGGACTGAGTCCCGGCAGTTATACCGTTACGGTCACGGATGCAAATGGCTGTTCGGCTGAAGAAACATTTACAGTAGGCGTTGAATTCGCGAACCCTGTGCCCGAAATTAATGGCCCACCCTGGCTTTGTGAAGGAGAAATCATTCAGCTTTCCGTAAATGGTATTTTTACGACCTATGTTTGGTCCAACGGGGAAAATTCGGCAGAAATATTTGTTGCCAACGGCGGAACTTATTCCGTAACTGTTACTAACGAAGGTGGCTGTACAGGCACCGCTTCTTACATTTTACCCGAATATCCTGCACCAAAACCTGTCATCACCGGACCATTGGAAATATGCCCAGGGGGTGTGATCGAACTCAATGGAAGCCCTGGCTTCGCTCTGTACGAATGGTCCAATGGAGGTTATGCTCCGGCTACTTTAATTACTGATCCCGGGTTTTACACGCTGGTGGTTACCAGTGACTTTGGCTGTACCGGAGAGGCAACGGTAGAGGTCGTTGGTCTGATTGGTCCTGATCCATTTATTTTCGGGCCCGACAGTCTTTGTGCCGGCCAGACGGGTATTTTAGAATTGGACGCAGGCTACGATACGTACTTGTGGTCTACCGGAGATACCATTCCGCAAATTGGAATAAATGCACCGGGGATTTATTCTGTCACCGTCACCAATAATGAAGCTTGTCCCGGTATTGCTTCCTGGGAGGTACATAATCGGCTGGCTATTCCACTTACCATTACCGGCGATACGATCGATTGTGCAGGTGACTCCACTTTATTAACCGGGGGAGGTGCATTCACTTCCTATCTTTGGTCTACCGGAGACTCCACCTTTCAAATTCATGTGATGCCTCCGGGCACATTTACGCTGGCTGTTGTCGATGCCTTTGGATGTAGAGATACCGCTGCACTTTTTATCGATACGTTTCCAAAACTGCAATTCCAAATTAGTGGTGATGCAACCATCTGCAAGGGTGACTCGGCCCTTCTATATGCAGGTGCTGGATACAATGCGTATTTATGGTCGACCGGTGAGGTAACAGATACAGTACTTGTAAATACATCAGGAAATTATGCGGTAACCATTTTAGATAATAATGGATGCCGGAGTGCAGATACGATGGCGGTAGCGGTCCTACCTGTTGATTCGTCATTTTTATTTACGACAAGTTGCAATCCTCAGGATACGGGAGTTTTTTTAACTAAGCTGGTAAATCAATTTGGTTGTGACAGCCTGGTCACACGGACAGTAACGTATAATCTCGCTGATACCACTTCACTTTTTTTGACCACATGCAACCCTCAAAACGCAGGCGTATCAATCCAACACTATTTAAATCAATATGGCTGTGACAGTGTGGTTATATCCAACACTTCTTTATTGCCTTCCACTGTTTCACTCCTTGCTGCCCAAAGCTGTGATCCTGGGGATGCCGGTCAGGACACGCTCCATTTATTCAATCAATGGGGGTGTGATAGTACCGTAATTATCGAAACAACATATATACCTGCCGATACCATCATTGTACCCGGCACTACTTGCGACCCTCAATTAGCTGACACGACGATGACGCTTTTATCCAATCAAAATGGATGTGACAGTCTGGTTATTGAGGCCATTATGTTATTGCCGACCAGTACCGAATTAAATGTTTTTTATTCTTGCAATCCATTGGATACCGGGACAGTTATTTTTCCTTTTCTGAACCAATATGGATGCGACAGCACGATTATACAATCCACGGTATTGGTATCTGAAGACAGTTGTATTTTACGCGTGCAAGCCCTTGTTGAGCCTGGGGCCTGTGCCGGAGATCCCGGCGGCATACAATTAGTTTCAGATTTGGGGGCATTTCCGGTTTTAGTAAGCTGGTCACTTATCGGCACGGGAAATTGGCAGAATGGATCATGGCCTACGTTTTTTACACCTTTCAATATTACGAATCTTCCGGACGGCGCATATGCCCTTGACCTCATCGATGCAAATGGTTATACCTGGACCGACACCGTTTACCTGACCAGTCCGCTTCCATTGACCGCAACATTAATCCCAACTTTGCTGCCCACCGGCTTCAACATCGCTTGTGCAGGCGACAGCACCGCTTCACTTTCTGTT
Source organism: Saprospiraceae bacterium (assembly GCA_017985675.1). Classification (GTDB taxonomy): domain Bacteria; phylum Bacteroidota; class Bacteroidia; order Chitinophagales; family Saprospiraceae; genus JAGNXB01. Next base: position 11,689 of record JAGNXB010000051.1, read on the forward strand.
AATTATATCTCCGGCGGGACACTGCCATTAACCATGGCCTGGTCGACAGGGAGCAACGCTCCATCTATTGATCATTTATCTGCTGGATCTTACACAGTCACCCTTTCTGATTTTAACGGATGTCAACTAGTGCTGACTGAATTATTAACGGCACCCCCGGCCATCCAGGCCTCCTGGGCCATCGCACAGGACCCTTGTGATGGCATACCGGCTATCGTACAGAATGGCGCATTTGCCGGAGGTGTTCCACCCTTAATCTATTCCGTAAATGGTAATGATTTACCGGATTTTATCTGGCCTGCCCTTCCTGCGGGATCTGTATTGCTTGAAGTGCGTGACGTTAATGGCTGTCAAAAAGATACTATACTTTTTATTAAACCGGAAGGAATTTTTTCAGTGGACCTCGGCCCAAACCAATATGTAGAAGAAGGAAAACTCATTACACTTTTGGCTGATATTGTGCCGGATACGATTACGGTGGCGTCCATAAAATGGTCACCCGAACTCTGTGCAAGCTGCCTCAATCCACCTTTAATTGTAAAAGAAACCACAACGGTTACGATCACCATTACCAGTGCTGCCGGGTGCACCGCGACGGATTATGTATTAATTGAAATTGATAGCCGCAACATTTATATCCCCAATTCATTTAGCCCTAACTACGACGGACTAAATGATCTTTTTGCACCGCAGGGCGATCCGGAAGTCAGGGTCATGGACTTTTTAATCTTTGACCGTTGGGGGGATGAGGTATATCGCAGCGGTGGCTTTCAATTAGGTGACCCCGTTGAAGGCTGGGATGGTTTCGTTCGGGACAAAATCGGAAATGTGGACGTTTATGTATATGCGTTGGTGCTTCGCTGGCCGGATGGGCAGGAGCGCTTATATAAAGGAGACCTGCAATTGATGCGTTAGGAATAAGGGGATACTACATCTCTTCAAAAAACAGCCGGTTAATTTTTCGGGTAGGACCGGGGCAGAGTTGTTCGTGGCAGGCGACACAGGAGTGTACCATACCCTGGAAATAGGCCTTTCTATTTTCGGGTGAAGCTTCTTTGAGGGCCTGGGCGGCGGCAATGTAAGCGGCTCCCAGGGATTTGTATTCCGGACTGGCGGCTTTTTCGGGTTCGGTGGCATGTGCCGTTAATATGGCCGCGGGATCATAACTAAAGACGGGCGCCTTTCCACCTTCAATGGCTGTCCGCATCACCATGCTTTCGTCGAATAAGGATCGCATCAGGAGAGCCAATTCACTATCGCCATTCGGGTTGATAACGGATTTCGCTAGCGCCGGCCCATCCGCGCATTCCTTTTCAGCACATTGAGTAAAAAAAAGGCCTAGGGCCAGCATAATACAAATGACGATCCAGTGCTTCATTTCCTTCTACGTTTCAGGACTCAAAGATAGGCATTTGTCGGGAGGAGTTGGGGCGTTTATGGGTTGAGGCGTTATTGCGAAAAAACCGGGACAGGGGATAACCGCAAAGACGCTAAGACGCGAAGGAGGAGGGGGGTATTGGGCCTGGCTGCCGTCAAGGCAGGTTATTGCGTTATTGCGTTATTGCGTTATTGCGTTATTGCGAAAAAAATGGGGAGGTAGGTCACCGCAAAGGCGCTAAGACGCGAAGTTTAGAATTCTGAGTTCTAAGTTCTTTGTTCCAGCTGCTAAGGTCTAAACTTCTACCTCTTTCTACTTTCTCCGTTCTACTTTCTACAAAAAAAGGAGGTAAAAGTTGATCAGGTATTTTCTTATGGCGGGGGATCGCAGGGTGGTAGCGGGGCATTGCAGGGAAAAGCACGGAAATCAATTCAAACAGCAGAGCCCAAACAGCGTAGCGCAACCCTCGTATTACTGTTGTATTACTGTTGTATTACTTTATCATTACTTTATCATTACTTTATCATTACTTTATCATTACTTTATCATTACTTTATCATTACTTTATCATTACTTTATCATTACTTTATCATAACAGTAGTAGCTCTTTAAAAAGTCAATTTTTACATGTCTCGTGGGAACCGAGAAAAGATAGTGGAATAATCTGGAATTAGATTAAAGCACAGGTATTCGGAATGAACTTTTCTCGCAACCCATCGCCTAAATGGTAAGCGGTAAGGGGTCAAGGGCCATTCTGAACCAACCCGCAAGCTACCCCAGACTAATAACGGACTAATAACGGACTAATAACGGACTAATAACGGGCTAATAACGGACTAATAACGGACTAATAGAAATGCACAATTAAGGTCTATATTCGGCATGTATAGCAGCACCTTACGTGATCTATTGTCAGGATGGTTTTGCAAAAGGTTCCCACAGAAAAATTTTAGCCTTTAGATTTAATGACGGGTGGTTGAGCGCACTTTTGGCTCAATTCATAATCAACCCATCTAATTATAACGAAAAAATCAGATGTCATATTGTATGGAATAGGGCGGAGGGGCTAGAGTCGAGAGGGGCGTTTAGAGCTTGGGAAGTTCCAGGTTCTTTGTACTTTGTTCTAAGTACTTTGTTCTAGGTTCTTTGCTTCTGAGTTCTTTGTTCCAGGATCTTTGTTCTGAGTTCTTTGTTTCTAAGTTCTAAATTATCCGATTCTACAACCTGCCTGGCGGCAGACAGGTTCTACCATTCTACTTTCTACAAAAAGGTAACCGCAGGAGATTTAAATCAAACAGCAGAGCCCAAACATTCAAACTGCGCAGCAACAACGATAGAAGTCATTTTATGCTTGTTGTCATGGGTGTCGTTGTTGTCATGGTTGTCATGGTTGTCATGGTTGTCATGGTTGTCGCAAATTCATGGTTACTGAATAATACTTCAAGTTGAATAGTTGAACCAGTTATTTGACTATGCGGCTATCCGATGGACCAGAAGTGAGCTTACTACTATCCATAGGCTGCTGTGCTAGAAGAATACTTATCTAATTGCCACAAAGGCTGAAGGAGCACAAGGGGACACGAAGGCGAAGGGAGTCGAATGATGCTCAGGCCAGCTATACTTTTACCTCTTTACCTTTTAGGAATACCCATTACCTCGTCCGGTAGCGAGACGCAGTACACGAGTTAAAATACACAGGAAGTAGACCTTCCAATTCTTTAGTTATACAATACTACAGAAAGAAATAGTTCTGCCCCGTTTATTAAACCCTGGACCCTGTCTGCTGTGGCATTATTCCAGGTAAAAATACTCGTTTGCAGTTACAGCAACCTCTGCTTTTTACAAATCCAGCGTATTGTGGAACCAAAATGTTTACCCCTGAATGTTAAATTTTCTGGCATTGAGCTTGCATTTTCCATATTTTCAATTTACATTGCGCTACATTTCTTTAATAGAAGCTTTGTAGTATATGTACATTCCTTGTCCCTTTTCTAACAATCTGCCATGTATCGATACTTTTTCTTGATTCTATCAATTACGGTCATCTTTCCATTGCAATTGCATTCGCAAAAACACGACTACAATTGGATTGGAGGAAGACACGATGGAACTCTAAAAGGCAATGAACTAATAGGATATACATTTGTAAATTTCTCAGATACACTAAAAACCACATTTACACCATTGAAATACTTGAATTCAGATATAAATTTAAATGGTTACTCATGCACATTTCATTCAAATTATAATGGTGAATTATTGTGGTATTCTAATGGAATTCATATCTATAATAATCTTCATAACATTATGCTAAACGGGGACAGTATCAATTATACTACAAACCCTTATATTTATAATACATGGAATATATCTGAATCAATAAATCGTGGTTATTCAAGTACAATATTCCAATCAGTTCCAATAGTTTCTTCAAACAGTAATTTATCAATACTTCTTCATAGTTTAAATATTACACCTGATGGGCCAATTGTAAATTATAATTTGCAGTACTCCCTAATTAATATGTCAGAGAATAATGGAGAAGGCTATGTTTTACTAAAGAATAAATCAATTTTACAAGACACCTTAAATGCTACTGGGTTTATAAGACATGCAAACGGTAAAGATTGGTGGTATCTGACATCATACCTACTCAGATCAGAATGGCAAACCTATTTCATTGATTCCAATGGCATTCAAACAGCTATGCAATTTGACTTTGGATTTCCGCACTATGAACTAGAAATAAATAACTATCTTGGCATTTCACCTGATGGTACTAAGTTGGTGAGGATCTATATACCTACTTATAATAGTATAGAAAATGCTTGTTACATGGCCTTTTATCATTTTAATCGTTGCACGGGCATCATTTCGCCATATAAAGTTGAAAAAATTGATCCACAAATTTTTTGTGGAATCACTCCAGTAATATCAAAAAATAATCGATTCCTATATTTTGTAAGTGATCGGTCATTAATCTATCAATGCGACCTGGAAGCAACAGATATAATTGCATCTTGTCAAAAGATCACCATAAACGACAGAAAGTGGAGCCCCTTCCCTACAGGGTTCAACACTATGAGCTCAGGACCAGACGGACGAATTTATATTGTTGATGGCAGCAGCAATAATGTTATGACCGTTATCAATCGACCGAATTTACCTGGGACTGCTTGCGATGTTTATCAGGATTTATTCTTAAAATATGAATATTTTACTGGTTTACCAAAAAATCCAAACTATCGACTGAAAGCCTTACCTGATGGAGACAATTGTATAACTAAATTTTATACTTCTGGACCGGCAGGGGTTACAGTCAAAACTGCACCCCAGGGTGGATGGCGTATGTATACTGATAAAGCCCAGGTATTGCCTGATGGACCTCTCACCTTTGTATTAATAGAACAGGATGGCGTTACGGTGCATTGCACAAAAACCTTTTTAAAAAACCAATTTTCACTTAGCCTGATTGATTGTGACCCCTTGCCTGGGATGGAATGGTATTTATACCAGGATTTTGCCACATTTGCGCGAGGAATTATTGAATGAGTTAAATGATTTATAATACCATGAAGATAATATTCCTTCTGATTCTTACCCTATGCACAGGATCAACAGCTATATGTCAATCCTGTTTATCCGGAGGCATTACGTTTGATTACCAATGGCAGGTAGATGAATTTCCTCTAAATTTCCCTGGTTGTCGTCATATTTTAGGCAATGTCATTCTCCGAGATTCTGCAATCATACATAGCCTGGATAGTCTCTATTCAGTAGATTCCATAAGTGGCACTTTGGACATCCATTACAACAAACACTTAACTTCATTAAAGGGCTTGGGTAACTTAAAATACATTGGCGGTGATTTTGACTTATTTCGAGTTACTGGACTATTAAGTTTTGAAGGTATGGAAGGCTTACAAGTGGTAAATGGTGATTTTTGGTATGATGTGGAGAATCCGGTATCAACATTAGAGGATTTTAAGGCCTTAAAAAATATCAATGGAACTCTTTTTCATTTAAGCCCATACAATGCTAAGGTGGATTTTCCTGTTTTGGAAAGAATTGAAGGCTCATTAGTTATTAAGACAACATTTTATTTTCAACCAGATGATTATTATTTCGAAGGATCCAATACACTTCAATTTGTAGGTGGTGGCATTCATTTTGGAACGGAAGATTTGTATTTTAAAAACCCTCCTGAATCACCTTCCCCTCCTTTCTCCTGTGGCAATATTACCCATTTGACAGGATTTAATACAATTGACTCTATAGGAGGAATGCTGTCTTTTGACGGATGTACCAAATTAAAAAAAATTGATGCCTTTATGAATCTTAAACATATTGGCGGCGATATGGATATGCGATTTTCAGGCCGACCTACTCTTGATTTTTTAAGTCATGTAACAGAGATCGGTGGAGACATAAGTTTATTAAGATCAGCCGGTGATACAACTTTTCAGGCTTTAAAAAATATTAATAAGATTGGTGGTATAATTGTGGCTCATGGATTTCTCAAATCATTAAAGGGATTAGAAAAAATAACAGAAATAAATGGTTCTGTTTCATTTTTTGATAACTTACATCTTCAAAATTTAGAAGGTCTTGATAATTTAACTCAAGTGAGTAAGTCGATAACACTTAATCGTAACCCACAATTGGTTAATTTAAAAGGTTTAAACCAACTCAATTTTATAGGAGATTCATTAATCGTGGATAATAACATAATACTATCTGAGTTAGATAATCTTTCGCCAAAATTAATAATTGAAAATTATTTAAAAATTACGAATAACCCTCTATTAAGCATTTGCCATGCAGATCCCATCTGTGCCTATCTGGAAGATCCCCTCGCACCTGCATTGATAGCCGATAATCTACCTGGATGCAACAGTCGCCCTGAGGTAGAGGAATCTTGCGGCATCGTATCCATCCAATCTCCTCACGCCATGCAATGGCATATCTCTCCTAATCCGGGTGATGGGCTTTATCGCATAACATCGGATATACCTCAGGCAGAAATCCAGCTAAGTCTATTTGATCTGCCCGGCAGGCCGTTAATGCAGCAATCTTTCATTGCAGGCAATACCCTGGATCTTCAACACCTGCCATCGGGTACCTATTTATTACAAATCCGATATCAGGATCATACCTGGAATCAACTGATCCAAAAATTGTAACAAGGATGCTGTTATTCAAACCTTCTACATTTCATTTTCAACTCTTCATTATATCTCTTGCTTTCCTGGCAAGTGCTAAGGTCACCGGCCAGACCAAATGGCGATCGCATGCACACGTGGTGAGCGGTTTCGTAGAGTACGCGAATCAGGCTGATGAAGGAATCCAGGTCTATGATTTGGGATTGGATAGTATTATTCAAGTTGGTAAAGGTCTACCTTTCCATGTAGAGTCTACGACGGCTACCTTATCTGATCAGGAAGACAAATTGCGTGCTTTTAGCAATGGCTGCGGTATCTATCGCAGCGACTTCAGCCCTATGCCCGGCGGTGAGCTGATCAATCCTGGCACTGTTCATACTATGAGTTGTGGTACAGCCGGATATATAGCCGACCAGGGTGCATTTTTTATAGATAAGCCAGGTGCACCAGGAACTTTCTTTTTGATCCATGCTG
>JAGNXB010000108.1 GCA_017985675.1 Saprospiraceae bacterium
TCCTTATGGATGATGCAGGACCTGGAACACCATCAACGTATGGTGGCGAGGTCAACTCACCTACCCTCACCCGTGTAGCTAACCTGGGACTTTCCTACAATCGTTTTCACTCAACCGCTATGTGTTCCCCTACACGGGCATCCTTGCTGACAGGTCGCAATCATACATCTGTTGGCAATGGTCAGATCTCAGCTATCGCAAATGATTTTGACGGGTTTAGCGGTACGATTCCAAAAACTTCAGCTACGGTAGCAGAAGTACTGAAAAATTACGGTTACAATACCGGTGCATGGGGCAAGTGGCATAATACGCCCGAAGAGCAAATCACCAACAAAGGCCCATTCGATTATTGGCCGACAGGTTATGGGTTCGAGTATTTCTATGGTTTTCTGGCTGGAGAGGCATCACAGTATGAACCAACGATGACACGTAATACCACACAAGTCACAGAAGAGAAACCAAAGGGATATCATGTAAGCAATGATATAGCGGATGATGCTATCAAATGGCTTCGCGAGCAAAAGGCGTATGCACCGGAAAAACCTTTCTTTATGTATTGGGCTCCGGGTGCTGCACATGGCCCTCACCAGGTTTTTAAGGAGTGGGCTGATAAATACAAAGGGAAGTTTGATGATGGATGGGATAAATATCGTGAACGCACTTTCAAGCGAGCTAAAGAGAAAGGTTGGATTCCGGAAAATGCACAACTCACTCCGCGTCCAGCGTCAATGGCTTCATGGGAATCGATTCCTGAATCCGAGAAACCTTTCCAGCGCAGGCTGATGGAAATATGGGCGGGGTTTGCTGAGCATGCTGACTATAACGCAGGTCGCGTCATTGACGAAATTGAAAAACAAGGTGAGCTTGACAATACAATCATAATTTATATCTGGGGTGATAACGGTTCTTCATCAGAAGGATTGAATGGTACTATCAGCGAACAGCTTGCTCAGAATGGAATTCCAACCACAATCAAGCAACATCTCGATGCTTTGGAAGAACTGGGTGGCCTTGACGTTTTAGGAGGGCCTAAAACAGACAATATGTTTCATGCCGGTTGGGCATGGGCAGGAAGTACTCCATACCAGGGGACCAAACTGATGGGTTCATACTTCGGGGGTATTCGCCAACCAATGGCCATTTCGTGGCCGAAGAAAATAAAACATGATGACATACCACGCTCGCAATTCCACCATGTCATCGATGTTGTCCCAACACTGTATGACATGTTAAACATAACTCCTCCACGTGTCGTCAATTGTTTTGAACAGGATCCGATTCATGGCGTAAGTATGGTCTATTCATTTACGGATCCGAATGCAAAGGGTACGAGGACAACACAGTTTTTTGATATCATGGCCAGTCGCGGGATTTATAACGATGGATGGTTTGCCAGCGCACCCGGACCACGGGAGCCTTGGGTGAGTGGGTTGCCAAAGGGCATTAAAGAATGGTCTCCACTGACAGATAAATGGGAACTGTACAATATCGATGAAGATTGGAGCCAGGCAAATGATTTGGCTGCAAAGAATCCGGAAAAACTGGAGGAGATGAAAAAGCTCTTTATTGAGGAATCCACCAAATACAAAAACCTTCCTATCGGAGGTGGTATGTGGTCTACAGCTATGTTTCATCCGGAGGATGCCCCGGCGCCTTCATTAACCGAATGGACATTTGATTCTCCAATCACCCTGATGCCGGAATCAGCTGCTCCAAAGCTTGGAAAAAACAGTAGCCTGGTAACGATGGAACTGAATGTGCCTGCAAATGCGAATGGTGTTTTATATGCACTGTCCGGATTTTCAGGAGGGGTTACGTGCTATGTAAAGAATGGTATTCTAAGTTATGAGTTCAACCTGTTTGAAGTGCAACGAACTAAAGTAAAATCCAAAACAAAATTGCCAACAGGCAAAGTAAAAGTGGAGGTCGAATCAAAACTTGTGGATAAAATCGGTGGGCCGATGGACATCACCTTGAAAGTAAATGGCCAGGTTGTCGGCCAGGGTACTGTTCCGGCTGCAATGTCGCTGCACTTCGGATCCAATGCAACATTTGACATTGGCATTGACCTCGATTCTCCGGTGGCACTCGATTATTATGATCTGGCACCATTCCCATTTAATGGAACCATTGGAAAAACAACAATCGTATATACAAAGTAATCTATGAGTCACGCTACCTGCCTGATCAGGCAGGTAGCGTGATAGCATATCGACTAAAATACGATATACAAATTATAATGTAATGATGAGTTTAGCCAGGTTTGGATTAGTAGTATGTGCTCACTTGATGGGTCTGACGCTCTATGCCCAGGAACAACCTGCTAATGAAGCTTTAGGTAATGCAGCAGCTAATGCTGTCAACCCGATGGCCTTTATTACTAAGCTCCAGGTGCAACCAAATTTTACATGGAAGGAAGATATGGCCAGGCAATTAAACCTTACCACCCGTCTTGTGCAACCAACAGCGTCTATTGGACTTCCATTTATTAAAAGCAAAAACCCTTCAAAAGTATATACGATATACCGATTTGAAATTCCCATCATAGGACAGACTTTTACCGAAACTCCAGCTTTAGATGCAACAGGACTTAGTGATATTATAGTGGCGGATCTGGTTGCCTTTAAACAAAGTTGGGGTATCATTGGTGGTGGTCCGGGATTGCTTATACCCACCAATAAACCAGATCCAATCAGTGGTGGAAAATGGTGTGCAGGTCTGGCTACAGTAGTGCTTAATACAAAAACAAAAGGCTTTATGTATGGAGCGTTGATACAGCAGTACTTCAGCTTTGCCGGAAACAATGACAGGCCAAGCAGGAATTTTATGTTGTTCCAACCTATTGTAAACAAAGTCCTCGGTGGAGGATACTTCGTTGGTTGCAGCCCCATTATGAATTTTGATTGGGAAAATGATACGTATAGTATTCCCATCATCGTAACGTTTGGTAAAGCCTTTGCAAAGAACCTCAGTGCTTTTATTGGCCCACAGATTATGCTTACCGGACCAACAAGTGGTGATCTTACGTTGCAATTCCAGCTCAACGCTATGTTCCCACCTTCAAAATAATAAGAAACGCAAAAGGAATCACCCTATTCATCAAAGTAAAAGAAGACAAATGCAAAAATTTCAATTTTCACGCAGCATAGGTAAATGGATGTTTCTTATGTTTTTGGCCTTTGTTTCACAGCAAGCATTTGCACAACAGGCAGTAAAGCATGTAGGTGGTGAAGCTTCAATTGGGCCCCGATTTGGTGGCTCCTCCGGATTGAGTTTTAAAAAACACAACACATTGAATACGTCTGCATTTGAAATTATTGGGGGATGGAATTTTGATGAAAATGTGGATGGTGTGAGTTTAAATCTGATGTGGGAAAAGTTGGTTCCACTGTCAGGTCAGCGATTGGGTGTCATACTAGGCGGTGGTCCGGCATTTGCTTTTGGTGATGATTTCAGGTTTGGTGCTGCAGGCATTATCGGGTTTGACTGGCGAATCAGCAATATTGTAAATCTGCAGGTCGATTGGCAACCAACCTGGTATTTCGTAAATGGTTCTGACTTCAGCCCTATTAATGCCGGTTTTACGATACGATATGTATTGAATCATAAAACCATAAATCTGGAATACTAGCACACTCGATATGGTTACTATTTCCAGATTCATTCTATAAGCATTTCATAAACACAATTCAAATGAAAAGTAATTCAATAATATTTCCAGATACCATTTTTAAAAAAATTGGATTTCCGGTATTGATACTGTTTTCTTTTTTAATGCAGGTATCTGCTCAGGGTGATGGTCCACATACATTTCTTCTTTCTCCGACAGGACTTTGGGGCATAAATCCTAAACCAACTTTTCTCGACCAAAACTTTTTACCATCCGGTGATATCCTGGTTAAGAATGCACATATCAATGTGAATGTATTTCCGACTACCTTCTTCCATACACTCGGCATTGGTGGTCAGTTTGCCCAACTAATGTTTATGGTCAATCCTGGTAATGCCAATGGCAATGTTGAAGCTGATGTGCCGGGTTTTCCTGCCCCTGAATTGAATGCTACCGGATTCGGTGACGGATTTATTGGATTCAAATTTGGTTTGAATGATGCACCAGCCTTAAATCTGGCGCAGTATGCAAAGCATACACCTCAGCCTTCAATGTCAGCTTATTTCCGCATCTGGTATTCCGGAACGTATGACAGGACCAAACCCCTTAACCTGGGTACCAACCGCACCACTTTTGAAATTGGTTTACCAATGGCATTCCCAATGGGTAAGGACATAAAGCATGCAACATACCTGGAAATTTATCCTTCGATTCGGGTTTATACAGCCAACAATGACCCCACCCTGATCACCATGGCTGATAAGTCTCAGCAATTACCATTGTTTCTTATCGAAAATCACCTGACACATAACATTACAAGCAAGTTGTGGATCGGCGGTGATTTACGCTATCAATACGGAGGTGCTTTGGAACTCGATGGTGTAAACCAGGATAACAAAGTAAACATATTAGGAGGCTCTGTTTCCGTCGGATACCAACTATTGTCGATGCTCAGCGTAAGCGCAAACTATGGCGGAATCCTGGCTGGTGAAAATGGAGCAAGATCAGAAATGTTTCGCCTGAGTGCCGTATTTGTCTATGCAAATACCAAAAAGTTTAAACAACCGGAAAATTAAATACTCCGTGTAACTATAATTCCAAATCTATTCACTAATCAAATAAAACCTACGTAACATGAGATTAAAATTAAGTATTACTATGCTGGTGTTTGCCTTGTTCACGACCATGAGTATGGCGCAACACCTCCCAGGAAACGGGAACAACAACAATAATGGAAAC
>JAGNXB010000109.1 GCA_017985675.1 Saprospiraceae bacterium
TATCAGTCCGATCTTCCACTTTCTCTTCCCTTCGTCCAATATTCAATATCATTGATCGGTTAGTTTTTTGATCCTGATGATCCTGTACGATATTGATGTGACTTGTAATACCAATAAGATGGCAATATCATATACCCGGATCCTGACCAGCCTGATCGTCATGCTTTCCTTTGCAGCTTTTGCACAACGACCTATGGCCCCTGATCTGCATAGGGCCTTTCAGCATCATAAGATAGATGTATACAATAGAGACCTATCGCTCATCAACGAGGAAGGCTACCATGGTATCCGGCTAAGTAAGGCTTTTGGAGAAGGTATCGCCTGGATGAAAGACATAACCTTCTCCACGGGCACCCTGGAGTTTGATGTGCGGGGAGAGGATCTCAAGCAACATAGTTTTGTAGGTATCGCCTTCCACGGACAAAACGACTCCACCTATGATGCCATCTATCTGCGGCCTTTTCACTTCCATGCACCCGACACGATGTCGCAAAACAGAATGATCCAGTTTATTTCGCTGCCTGTATTCACCTGGCGAAAATTGCGGGCAGAGTTTCCTGGCCAATTTGAAAGTCATATTGCTCCCCCACCCGAACCCAACGCATGGGTACATGTGCGCATAGAAGTTACTGGGGATACTATCTCTGCTTATATCAATGAAAATAAGGCACCCAGCCTGGTGGTCCATTCGGTCACGCCTTCACCTGCCGGCAAGGTTGGGTTTTATGTGGCGGATACTTCAGGTGGAGACTTTGCTAATCTTTCTATTGTAAAAACTGAGTAAAATTGCATCAGCCCTCTTAGATAATTTTTTATCTCGCTTTGTGATTATATATTTTATCTGTATTTTGATTCATCATTGTTGAATGACATCCAGATAAGTTTTATTCCACCGGCGCAGTCATCATTTGAGCCGGTTCTATTGGTTTTTTTTGAGTGCATTTAGAATTTTTGTTGATCACGTCTTAATTTTTTTATCATGTCCTCTATCAGCCCTGTCCATGGCGCCAAGAGTATGGTGTACCATAATAATGATCAATGCCCCGATTATAAAAAATTAAAAAAGGCAACATTGGTCGCCGGTCCTGCAAAGACCCTTTGCCAGAAATGTGCGCGGCTCAATGAACCAGGCATCAAACTCACCCCTGACAACCGTCGCAACCTCTATGCCTCCGCCAAATATCTCGATACTGACGCTAAAAAGAAGGTAGGCCTGCAGATCCCTTTCGAAATATACCTGCAGGATCCACAGGTTGCAATTGATAACCCAAAGCTGGGATTAGACGAAGCCTTCTATGTAAACTGGGAACCCGGTATCACCGACGGACCGACCAGCGCACGCTTCACTGTCGTAGATTACAATGGCGACTCAGAGACCCTGGCTACACCGGCAAAGTGGGACCAACGAAGTTCACAATTCTTATTCGAAGGCGCACCGATAAACCATTCCACTGCGGCCAATATAGATCACTTACAGTTCCACCAGGTCAATGTATGGGTGGTGTTGCAACGCGCATTGATGCAGCTCGAAGACAGGTTATGCATGGGACGACACATCCCATGGGGTTTTCCGGGCAACAGGCTGATCGTAGTGCCGCATGCAGGCTATGGACAGAATGCATTCTACGACCGTGCCAGTAAATCACTGCAATTCTATTACTTCGACAGCGGAGGTCATCGTATTTACACATGCTTGTCATCCGACATTATCAATCATGAATTCGGCCACGCTGTCCTGGACGGGATCCGTCCGCATTTTTATGAAAGCACCCTGGTGGAAACGGCCGCGTTCCATGAGTTTATCGGTGATCTCACGGCCATCCTGATGGTGATGCGCAATAATAAATTCCGGAAGGGCCTGGCGGAGGGAACGGATCGCAACCTGAAAACAGCCAGCGCGCTCAATTCAATTGCGGAGCAATTTGGCAGCATGATTGATGAAAAGCCGTACCTCCGCACCGCTGTCAATGATTTGACAATGGACAAGATCACCGATGAGGATGGCCCACATACCATGTCAGAAGTTTTGACCGGCACTATGTTTGATATCCTCGACCGGTTCGCCCGGTCCTATTATCGTGACCGGAAGTTAACTTGGCCTCAGACCCTCTTCTTTACCATCCAGAAAATGCAGCAGCTTGCTTTCCAGGCACTGGATTTTCTTCCTCCTGTGGATGCGACGTTCAACGATTATGCCAGGGCGGTACTCCGTTCATTTGAACTGGCCAATCCAGTAGATCCACATCATAATTTCGAAATCGTCCTGGACGCATTTCATAAACGCGGGATCCTTTCCGGAAGGGAAGCAACCTCTTTGCGCAGGAGGGTAGACCTGCGTAATACGAAACAACCTGACATTCACTACAGCGTGAATGACATCGGCCGGTCAAGGGCTACAGCCTATATGTTTTTAAATGATAACCGGCGAAAATTCAATATACCGGCCAACCAGGATTTTGAAGTGGTCGATCTATATGATGCGCAAAAATGTACAGCCGACGGTCGCATGTTACCAAAGCAAACGATCCTCCAATACCTGTGGAAGGAAGAAGTGCCGTTGAAAGGAAAACGATTTGGTGAATTCGATGGCGAGCTCACCACGATTTCTTGCGGAGGCACTATCGTATTTGATGAAAATAATGTTATCCTGTTTTGGACACATAAACCAGGTACCCAGGGTGATGAAGACAATGAAAACAGAATTGGAATTCAACGACGCAACAAGTTCCTTGACAAATTAACACATCGTATTAAAGCAGGACACATCGGTGCTCTTATCGGCAGCGGTAAAGGATTGCTCGGCTCCATGGTGCCGCAGATGACCGTGGAGAGAAATTCCGGACGTCTTGATTTTCGGTTGACACCGCATTTCAAACTGAATGATGATCATGATCATAACTTTAAAAGTAATCGCAAATGGGAAATCAGCTCTTAATCAGAAGTTATAACGTCGGTTGTGGCGATTGTTTCTACATCCGTATCCCCAATGGTACCGGAAAGGATTTCCATATGCTGATCGATTGCGGCACCAAGGATGACCCGGATGTACTTGAACATGCCATTGCCCACCTGCGTGACCATGAGTTGCCTCAGGATGCATCCGGCCCAAACAAGCGGCTGGATCTTATCGTCGCTACCCATCGGCATGAGGATCATATCAAGGGTTTCGATCCGAAATTTTTCAAAGGAATATCGGTCAAGAATATCTGGATTACAGCAGCGATGAACAGCAAGCACCCGCAGGCAAAGAAGTCGCTTGCATTGCATGCAGTGGCCGAACAGGAAATGCGGTCACTGGCCAGTTCGGGTTTAAATCTCAGCCCTGAACTTCGCGGGTTGGTTGGATTATATGGTATTGACAATAAAAAGGCCACAGATGCCCTGACCACCGGTACGCTCGGTGCAACGAAGGCTAAGACCAAATTTGTCCATGCAGGCCAAACTTCCGGAAAACTCGGAGTAAAAATAAAGAACACTAAAATCACCGTGCTTGCCCCTGAGCGCGATATCGACGGATATTATCTGGGAAAGGAACTGGATGAAACCTTACGTGGCATGCAGCAAGGAAGTGCAAATTTCAAAAAAGTAGCTGCCAATAGTTCCGCCATCCAACCTATGAATATAAGTCCGTCAGAATTTCGCACTTTGAAGAGCCGCATGATTTCAAATGGCCTTGCCTTTGCAGTGGATGATTCAAGTATTCAAAACAACGTGAGTGCCGTCCTCCTGATTGAATGGGAAGGACGGCGCTTACTCTTTGTTGGGGACGCTGAATGGAACAATGGATATGCTGAAGGTAAAAAGAACTGCAGCTGGAATGTCATGTGGGAAAAGCGGCAAAAACATCTGGCAGCTCCGCTTGATTTCCTGAAAGTAGGGCATCATGGCAGTCACAATGCTACGCCATGGGACCGGGATGCCGGAGCTGATGAAAGTGTCAACCAAATCCTGAATGCCATACTACCCTTGCCTGCCGGAAATAAAAAACCAACTGCGCAGTGCATTATCAGTACTAAGCGAAAACAATACGACACCATTCCCGATGCTGAATTACTCACTGAACTAGGACAGCGTGTCAGAAATACACGCAATTACCAGCAGCATTTAAAGACCATGGATGCTTCCTTCAAGCCTGTCAATGATTTGTTTAATTATTCGGTGTTAAAAGAATATTCGAAACAACCCAGTCCGCGCGAAGTCGGCGACAAGGGATGGCTTGACAAAGATCAACCCTTTCGGACGGACCTGGAATCCTCAGGACGAGGCAGTGCTGAGTGGAATGGCACGGTTGAATTTGTAGATGTACATCTGAAACCGAATACCGATTAATTTAAACCAAGTCCTCACGATGCTCTTGAGGTGAGCAAAAGAACTTTACTTGATTTTGCATCGGTCTATGCAAAGGCCTATTATGCTGGCCATTGCCACACCAGCAAGTTACGTGGATCATTTTTTTATATGCCCATTCAATACACCTCGGATCTCCATAGCAAAAGGCTAAGGCTAAGGCTAAGCAACATGCATCGCCTTCGCCTCAGCCTTCGCCATTTTCATTTTTCATTTTTCACTTTTCACTTTTCACTTTTCACTTTCATCATTCGCCTTAGCCTCAGCCTTCGCCTTAGCTATATTTCCTTCCCACTCTAGGACAACTTTTTTGTAAAATATTCTTAAAAAGTATTTGGACTTTTAAAATTTTCCCCCTAATTTTCTCATCTAAACTTCACCGTTATGAAACTAGATGAATTCAAGTCCATCCTGGACAACCCTGCCCTTATTTCAGGTATTTACAATTACTGCGACCGATGGTGCGAGCG
>JAGNXB010000110.1 GCA_017985675.1 Saprospiraceae bacterium
GTAACCAGCTAACAGTACTGCAACTACCAATAACCTTTCTAATCCTTGCTGCATTTTAATAAGTCCTTTACAGAACCTAACGAATGAGGAGCCCAGTTGTTTTTTCATCCGGGCTTTGCAATCAACTACAAAATCCGAATCTCATCTAATTCGTGCTACCTAACGTCCCAAACCAAACTTCTTGCCTTCCTTAGTAACCGTTGTTTTGGATCCACTGGCCTTATAATTTTCCGGCAACTTAAAATCCGGATTATCCACATCATAGGAAATATTGAAATCTTTCAAAACCATATCTAAAATGGGATCATCACCCTCTTCGTAAGGTCGCTTGAGGCGATAACCATAAAAATAACCAAAAGTATTCCAATACGTTGCTGTAAATCCGCCTTTAACGCCCTTTACCAAATCATACATAGAACGCTCTTGCTCCTTTTCAATCATCTTTACCAGGATCATACCCTGGGTCTTGGAAAGATTTTTCAACGGTTCTTCAAATTCATTTTTCAACTGCTCCTGCATTTGCTTGATATAGCGCTTTCGTTCCCGTCGCTTCATATTGTCTGCCTTTTCTTCCATGCCTCTGAATATCCTTATTGCTTCTACAGCGTAGGGATAAACCTTGACCGCATAGCGCCGGTACTTATAATATAATGCCTCCTCCTCCTTGCTCGCGAAAAGGCGGGTGGATTTGACTGTCACTTCCTTCAAATCAGCGATGATCATTGTATCTCCACCACTGATCAAAACCGGATATGCTTTGCCATCAATAACGACGCGCCGCAATTCCATGTCCTGACTAAAGGACTTAAAGCTGTTTACCGCCCAGCTAATAAGAATCAGCAAAAAAAATATCCATTTCTTCATAAAGCTCTTAACGTTTATTTCTCCCAAGAAATTCGATCGCAAAAGTAAAAAAGCTGTTAAAGGATTTCGCAATACGGTCAGGCCCTGTCAACTTTGGCACACCGCTATTCAGCGAAAGGGTCCAATATAGGTCAGTCCAGGTGAACATTGACCCAGCATCGCCCATTTAGAACACACCCCAATTGCACCTTCTGGAAAACACTTTGAGCCCTAATATCAAAAGGCCCCGCACTCGCGGAGCCTTCCAATAGGTTCAGTTCATTCGATTGATTCTCCCATTTGTGACTCTAAACGAAAGTGCTAGGACTTTCTATTCATAAGGATCATCCAGTGATTTCAATTGAACTTCAGTCGTTTTTCCACTTAGCCTATCCTTCAGCGTCCGTGTCTTCCATTTCAACCTTCGCTGTAAGTGTGCCTTGGTGCAATTTATCCTTTAACTTTTGTTCGATTTCCATAGCTACCTCAGGGTTATCAAGCAAAAATTGCTTTGCGCCATCTCTGCCCTGAGCAATCTTTGTACCTCCATAACTATACCATGATCCACTTTTATCCATGATCCCATGATCAACGCCCAGGTCAACCAACTCTCCGGACTTGGAAATGCCTTCGCCAAACATAATATCAAATTCAGCTACCCGGAAGGGTGGGGCCAACTTGTTTTTGACCACTTTTACTTTAACATGGTTTCCGACCACATTACCTTCCTTATCTTTTAAAGCCTGCCCGGAACGACGGATGTCCAAACGTTGGGACGCATAAAACTTCAAGGCATTACCACCTGTAGTTGTTTCAGGATTGCCAAAAAGGACACCAATCTTTTCGCGTAACTGGTTGATGAAAATACAACAGCAACCAGTACGACCAATGGAGCCGGTAAGCTTTCGCATAGCTTGTGACATCAGTCGAGCCTGTAGTCCAACTTTGGAATCGCCCATTTCCCCTTCAATCTCACTACGTGGCACTAATGCTGCAACGGAGTCAATGACGATAATATCAATCGCCCCTGAACGGATAAGGTTCTCCGCAATCTCCAGCGCCTGCTCGCCATTATCCGGCTGAGAAATCAGTAGATTTTCCGTATCCACACCCAGTCGGTCTGCATAGGAGCGATCAAAGGCATGCTCCGCATCAATAAATGCCGCAATGCCGCCTTTTTTCTGACATTCGGCTATGGCATGTATGGCCAATGTCGTTTTTCCGGAGGATTCCGGACCATAAATTTCAATTACCCGGCCCCTTGGAAAACCAAGCGTACCCAAGGCAATATCTAAAGTGAGTGAACCTGTAGATATGGTATCAACCTCCACAATGGGCTTATCACCCAGCTTCATTATTGTGCCTTTGCCATAGGCTTTCTCCAGCCTGTCAACGGTGAGTTGCAGGGCTTTTAATTTGGCGTCTCTGTCATTGCTCATAATATTCCTGATTTGCTGGGACAAATATAAAACAAATTGTTTTTAATTGCGCCTCTTTGAAAAAAATATTTCTGATTTTGTTTGAAACACCTTTCCCAGGCCCGAGATGGTTATTTCATCAAATACAACAGAAAAGTTGATGTCCTGAATATTTACAAGACATCAACCTTTGGAAAATCCTGAATGGGTAAGTCGGAAATTGAGAAAAAATGTGGGCCCTGCAGGGCTTGAACCTGCGACCCTCTGATTATGAGTCAGATGCTCTAACCAACTGAGCTAAGGGCCCGGAAGCGGGTTGCGCTTTCCGCTGCGAAGATAGACAGATTGCCCGACTTAAAGAAGTCAATGGCATTTTCTCCATGAATATCGAAATTTGCACCATGAACCAAACATCCCAACCAGCCTATATCCTATTTGATCTGGGAAACGTTATCGCAAATCTGGACATTCCAGCCACATACAATGCCCTTATATCGCTGACTCATCCTAATGAAAAGGCGTTTGAAGCATTTCGGCTTGAATCCAACTTACTTGAACGTTACGAAACTGGCGTCATTGATACGGACACCTTCATTGATCATATCCTTCACTTTGCCCGCCCAGGGACAACGGCTCAGCAAGTCAGTGATGGGTGGAATGCGATGCTTATTGATATCCCCCTGGCCAGACTGCAATGGTTGGCTACGCTTCGGGGAAAGTTTCAGGTTGGCTTATTTAGTAACATCAATGAATTACATCTGGATTGGGTCTATCGCTACCTCGATAAACAGTACGGCATGACCAATTTTGAAACCTATTGTTTTGATCAGGTCTTTTACTCCCATCATATCGGCCATCGCAAGCCAACATTATCCAGTTTCAACTTCGTTCAAAAAGCCATCGGTTTACCCGCAAATGAAATCTTGTTTATTGATGATTTGCCTGAAAACACCCAAGCTGCCCGCGAGGCGGGTTTCCTGGCAGCCACTCATCACCAAGGGTCTGAAATCATAACCTCACTGGATCAATATCTATCGGAATATGCCTCAATTTAATGCAGGATTTGTCCCTTAACCAACGAAACAATTGTCTGCTCCAGATATATTGTACCTTTCGAGCAACAACGGCTGGCGTGCGGGTTCAATAAAGTGTAATTATGGCCAACGCGATTCCATTTAATCTCCCTTTTGATTCGGAAACCATCCGTTATGTTCAGGAATTTGCCATTTGTCTGGGCATTGGTCTATTAATTGGTCTCGAAAGGGAGTTCTCCAAATCGAGCGATCCGGAACACAAACAGTCCTTTGCCGGTATCAGAACATTTACCCTCACGGCCATTTATGGATACCTAGCTGCTATTTTATCCGGCCTGATCCATCCCGCCTTTTATTTAGTTGCCTTTGCAGGTTTAGCTGTCCTGTTGAGTTTGGGATATGTGTACTCCGCCCGGAATGGGGACCATGGAGGTACTTCTGAGATGGCTCAAATGTTGACCTTTCTTTTGCCTGCATTAGTGTTTTATGGCAGCTATCTTGGTGCGGTAACTATTGCTGTGTTGCTGACGTTCATTCTGGCTCAGAAATTCAGGATACATCAGCTTATTCGACAAATGAATAAACAGGAGATTGTACAAATATTACTCTTCCTTGTTTTGACTGTCCTGTTGTTGCCTTTATTGCCGGATGAAAATTTTGGACCATATGGTATTTTTAATCTTTATCGCAATTGGATGGTTGTCGCCATATTTATGGCGCTCCACTTTTTCACTTATTTTTTAGGGAAATTCCTTGCGCCGGAACGGTCCATCGTGTTAACGGGCATTTTAGGTGGCCTGGCAAGTAGTACAGCTACGGCCTGGTATTTTTCAAAATATAGCCGTAACCAACCCGAATCTGGGTATTTAGCCATAACCGCTATAATACTAGCTTCCTCGCTCATGTTTATTCGAATGTTAGTTTGGCTGCTCCTTTTAAATCCATCTCTTCTAGCCACTTCGGGGATAGTAATCGGTCTATTGGCACTATCCGGTATCGGCATAGGCCTATGGTTTTACACGCGCAAAAAACCAATTGATACCACAACCATTGCTTTACCCGTGAGTAACCCGGTAAACGTTCGTGATGCACTTGTCTTTACTATGGTATTTCTAGCTTTTCGATGGATGGTTGCTTATGCTGGTGAGCGTTATGGCTCAAATGGTGTGTATTGGGCTAGTATACTGGCTGGAATAACAGATATCGATGCTATAACTATATCACTAGCAGATGGTCTCTATAGTTTAATGACACCCGTTATCTTGACGAAAGCATTGTTGCTTGCAGCAATGACAAATACGTTGGTAAAATTTCTTTTGTGCATAAGCATTGGAAGTCCAACATTGAGGATACAAGCGATCAAAGCATTTGCTCCAATACTTATCATCGGAATTGTGGCCTTCT
>JAGNXB010000111.1 GCA_017985675.1 Saprospiraceae bacterium
CGATTATCAGGTGTATCGAAGGTGATTTGGTAAATCGTTCCCCTGGGCACCACCAGATAATCACCATAGCCAAAAGGCAGGTTGCCATACATGGTCTTCAGTATCCCGGTCCCTTCATGGATGAAAATGACCTCATCCGCATCCGCATTTTTAAAAAAATAGTCCGTCATCGACTGGCGCGGTGCCGCGAGGATAATTTTACAATCACTATTGACCAATACAGGTGTGCGTGACTGGAGATAATCATCCTGTGGCGCCACTTGGAAGCCCTGTAAACAGCGATGTTTGAGCTGGCGATCCTCCACTGTTTCGGGTCGGATATCCACCGGATCCCCTACTTGTACAATCTGCGTAGGGGCTTGTACATGGTAAAGAATGGAATATAAATCACTGAATCCTTCCGTAGAAAAAAGCTGTTCATGATACAGGGTTCCATCCGGCTTTCTAAACTGGGTATGGCGTTTTGGGGGTATCTGGCCGAGCGAATGGTAATGCATAATAGGACAAATATGGTGTGTTTTCCAAAGTTACAGGTAATTTGGCAAATCGGTAAGGCTCAAAAAAAGGAACCAAACCCGCCAATCTGCGTAAAATGACCTGTCGGTAATCGTCTATGACAGAAACAAGGGAAATCCAAAGAGGTTTGCATTTCGGATTCTTCCGGATGGACAACCTATGGCTATGGTTGATCCTGACTGCACTGACATGGACCGCCGCCGTGGGCTTTGACCGGTATCAACACCGCCATGCCCAGGATTACCTGACGACCGACCTTGAAGAATGGGTGCAGGCACAGGAAGCCCGTGTGGACGAACTAGCCGCAGAGGAGCTGATCATACGCACCTACCTCCTCGATAAAAAGGAAATGCCAGGACCAATCTATACGGCCTTTACCGAACGGATGGTGCGCATGTCCGAGTTGCCTTTTGCGCTGTTTTATACGCTGCACGATTCATTGATTTATTGGAGCAAAGGCGTACCCGGAGTAAAGGAAGGCGACCTATGGAACCTGACCCGTGAGCGACGTTTGCTGCGCCTCGCTGATGGCTGGTATCTGCCCCGGCACAAGATGCTGTCGGATAGTATCGATCTCTATGCGCTGATTCCCATAAAATATGATTATGCCGCCAAAGGCGCCTTTCTCAAATCCCACTTCCCTGCCAATAAAGATATTCCCGGTGAGGTACTGATCGGACCGGAAGTCACATCGCATAGTATCCGATTTAAGGATGGCAATGTGTTGGGTTATCTGGATTTTAGTTTTGCAGGCAAATCCCTGCCCCGTGAATATTTGTCCTTGCTCCTTTTCCTGTTAGCGGGTTTGATTACCGTCATATCAGCACATTCCATTGCCAGCGCACTTATCCAGCGCGGCTACCGGCAATTGGGTCCGCTGTTGTTCCTGCTGGTATTGTTTGGATTGCGCATTATTTCCATTATGCTCGATTTTACAGGACATTTCCAGCAGATGCAGATCTTTCATCGGTCGATGGAACATGCATCCCTCAGTCACTCCATCGGTGATCTGCTGATCAATATTTCGCTGCTCCTTTGGATTATTATCTTTTTTTATCGCGAACTGCCAATACCGGATTTTTCCGGGCTGGATCACGTCCGCCGGTGGATTATTGGCTTTGTAAATTACCTGGCGATAGCGCTCGGATTATTGGCCATTATTCATTTATTCCATATCCTGGTGCTGGATAGTGATATTACTTTTCGGTTTGATGACATTTTTAATTTTAACACGTTTAGTTTTTTATCCCTGCTGGCTGTCCAGTTGTTATTAATTGCGCTGTTTCTGTATTCTTATCGTTTGTTATTATTTATTAATCAGACGGCATTATCGCGTCTTTCCCGCTTGCTGGCATTGTTACTCGCCGCTGGTGTTGCTTTTGCAGCGGCTATGGTATTACATATTCCCGTTCCGGCTCAATACCTGGTTGGTATCCTCATTGGCTATTTACTGCTTTTTGAATTTTATGCCGATGTCCGCGTATCCAATCTGACCTGGACCATTCTCTGGATGATCCTTTTTAGCGGACTGGCCTCCGGGTTTTTATATCACTTCAATAATACAAAAGTAGATGCCAAATTAAAAACCTATGCCAACGCACTACTGAATCCCAGGGATGTGATCCTTGAACAACAACTTGCCGAGTTGACCCGTCAACCTATCGAACAACACGAACTCATCCATCACTTTTACAATAGCCCGTATCTAAAACATTATTATGTGTGGCATGAAATAGCCCACGCAGATACCATTATGACGGGCACTTGGTCCTGGACCTTTGATACACTTTCTTACTCGTATAGCGTAACCCATCCTGCGGGTGACACGTTCCGGATCGAACGCGCCATGCATGATGCAAAACAAGTGTATGTAGAGCTGCTCAAAACGACCCCCTTTAAAGGCATTGCCGACCTGGAAAATTTTAGATATCTGCTTCGAAAAAAAGAAAAAAATATTCAAAGTACCTTGTCGGAAAATATGATTTTTAATTTGCGGGAGCAATTTACCGCCGATAAAAAAGATCATTTATTCCGCAGCAAAAATGTGCGGGGACTTGTGGCTTATAATAATAATTTTGAGCTCATGGTCACCTATGAGTCCAGCGGCCGCAGCGAATTTTTATCCCTGTTTTCCTATTTATTTTGCTTACTGACGATTACACTATTTTTAATTACATTACTCAATACCCTCTTTTCTTTTTTACCGGATACACTGAATTTTTCCCTTTCGCACCGACTTTCTTTGCGGAATAGAATCCAGTTTTCCGTTATTTCCCTGATCGTGCTTTCATTCCTGATTATCGGCGTGATCACTATCATGTATTTTAAAAACACGACCCAGCAATACCACCAGGAACGATTGCAACGAAAAGCGCTCGGTGTAGCCAAGGATCTCGAAAATCAGCTCGATCAAACAGATCAGCCCGACAGGGAGGAAGTGGAAGCCATTTTGCGCTCTATTTCCCGGGTGCACGAGACGGATATTGATCTTTTTACGGATGAGGGCCAGTTGGCCTACAGTTCCGAGCCCCTGGTTTATACCTATCAGCTCGCAACCCCATTAATGGATGGCCGGGCATTGGCTGCTATGGTTTGGGAAGGTAAATCGTTGTTTATTGGGGACAGCCGTATCGGCCAGTTGGAATACAGTACCGCCTATGCGCCGCTCTCCCGGCAGTCTGGATTATCGGCGGGCTATTTAGCGATTCCCTATTACACGGATCGCAGCTTTTTACAAAAGGATATTTCTGAGTTTATAAGTGCACTTTTAAATGTGTATGTCTTTTTATTATTTATTGCAGGCGCGCTGGCGATTTTGGTGGCCAATTCGATTACGTTTCCCATTTCAGTTATTGGGGAAAAATTAAAACAATTTAAACTGGGCAAACAAAACGAACCGCTGGAATGGTCCAGCCGGGACGAACTGGGTGAGCTGATTGCCGAGTACAACCGCATGATCCGCAAACTGCAGGAAAGTGCCGATATGCTCGCCCGATCAGAACGCGAAGGCGCCTGGCGGGAAATGGCTAAGCAGGTCGCCCATGAAATAAAAAACCCGCTCACGCCGATGAAACTGAGTCTGCAGCATTTGCAACATGCCTTTAAACCGGCCCGGCAAGAAGATAAGGACCTGCTCAACAGGGTGTCCGCTACACTGATCGAACAAATTGAAAACCTGTCACAAATCGCCTCCGAGTTTTCCAACTTTGCTAAAATACCGGAAGCCCATCCTGAGGAATTAATTATCAATGAACTTATTTATTCCATCCACAATTTATTTGGTGAAAATGACCAGGATGGTTTGGTGATCACGACCGATCTGCCCGAAGCCAACCTGTTGGTGCGTGCAGATAAAAATCAATTATTGCGGGTATTAAATAACCTCGTAAAAAATGCCATGCAAGCGATCCCCCAGGACAGGCATGGACGGATTCGGATCACCTTAAAAAAGGATGGGCAGGTAGCGGTAATCGCTGTCCAGGATAACGGCAGCGGCATTCCCCCGGATATGCAGGAAAAAGTATTTATGCCCAATTTTACAACGAAAAGCTCCGGCACCGGCCTTGGACTGGCGATCTGCCGCAACATGGTTGCTCAAATGCAGGGCCGCATTTATTTTCAGACCCAGCCCGGCGAGGGAACCACCTTTTTTGTGGAAGTACCTTTGGCATGAGAGAGGTTTTGAGTAGGGAGGGTTTTGAGGTTAAGGTTGAGGCTTAGGTTGAGAAGGGGAGGAGATTCTGGAATCTGGAGTTGGGATGGCGTAGGATGCGTGTTCCGCGATGCGGGTTACCAGCCTAATAAACGAATAAGAAGCGAACAAACTTTTCAACCATTAAGCGCATCAACCAATTGTATTTGTAAGTAGACATGAAAGCAAGACACCCACGACACCCATTTTATGAACATAAAATAAAAAAGAATAAAGGTGTCTGACACCTCCCATTCATTTTACTATCAATTTCTCAACCCCTTCTTGACTCCTCCCCTTGGAAGCATAAGACCATCATTCCACAGTCAAAGGTCTTGTGGAGCTGGAATGACCATTAGAATGACTGAGTTTGACCATATACATGCCGGCACTTTGTGATGTAAGGGGTATTTCATGGATATATGCCCAAGGTGGCATTTGACCTTCGTATATCAGCGTGCCTTTTATGGAATATAGCTGGACCAGGAGA
>JAGNXB010000013.1:0-36763 GCA_017985675.1 Saprospiraceae bacterium
AGATGCGGGTTGCGGATACGGGTTGCGATATGTGGGATACGGGAAAAATTAGGTTTATTTTAGATTAAAGTGCTCTTAAGTTGAGACTTGCGTAATAGCCACTAAGGCAGAAAGAGCACAACGGTTCTCAATGGTTTCTCACAGCGCCCGCAGCGTACACGCGGCGGGCGCTGCGTAATTGTTAAAGTCAATTCAATACTATCCAATTACCTTTCACCCTTTGTCTTTCTACGTTCTACCTTCTACTTTCTTCAAGTAGGGTTATTTGCGTTATACTCTCAGAACAACATGGTATCCGCCTATAGTTTATGAAGGCGACAAATACCTATTCCTGAATTTTTGCACCAAACGCCAAATCCCCTGCATCCCCTAATCCGGGAACGATATAGGCTTTTGCCGTGAGCTCTTCATCCAGGGCACCGACCCATATTTTGGCTTCGGGCAACATTCGGCGCACATATTCCAATCCTTCCTGCGAGGCAATGATACCAGCAATGTGGATTTCCTTCGGCTTGCCATACGCGAGCATACCTTCGATGGATTTGACCACGGAGCTTCCTGTGGCGATCATGGGATCAGCAAGAATGAGTATTTTTTCTTCCAGGACAGGACAGGAAATATATTCCACCTTTATGTCGAATGTACCGTCCTTGTGATGTTTGCGATAGGCACTAACAAACGCATTGCCAGCCTTGTCAAACATCCTTAACATGCCTTGATGATATGGTAAGCCGGCGCGCAAGATACACCCCAGAACAATTTCCGCTTCGAGGATTGGCGCTTCGGCTATGCCCAACGGTGTTTCCACTTCCTTCATATTATAAGAAAGGGTTTTGCTGATTTCGTAGGCCATCAGTTCACCAACCCTTTCCAGATTGGTGCGGAAACGCATCGGATCTGCTTGTTGCTGTACACAGCGCAACTCACCAATGATGCTGTTTAAAATGCTTGATTGTTCAGAGAGAATATGGATCATAAAGGCGTGTCGTTCAAGTTGGACGCAAGATAGGCTAAAAGGCAGGGTTCACCAAGGACGGAAGTAGGCGGGTACATTGATTTGTATCATAGGTTTTTGGGAACAACCGATTCCCATCCATGCCATTGTTTATCGACGCAGGCTACGGCATTGTTGTGCCATAGGGTCACAAAAGTACCCCCCGTAAGCTGGATCGGATGGTAGAGTTGCTTGATTGTATCGCGAGCCTGGTCCGGAGTCAACTGCAAATAGTGATTCAGCGTGACATCCATGACCTGGAAGGGATGGATGATCAACGGCGTCATTTTTTCCAATTGCAAATCGTACCAGGGAAAGGAATAAGCCGTGCCGGCTCTGAATCCCGGGGCATCGGCATAGCCCATGGACCAATCTGATGTAACACCGGCATCGACCAGATTGCGATAGGTATCCGGCAATGACATCCGCAGGTAATGTTGCCTCGATCGAATTGGCAAGCTACCTGTGATGTCCTGAAATCGACGTATTTCCTCAGCCAAAACCATTGTATCCGTGCTACTTGCATAAGATGGATGAATACCGACCTGCCCTGCGTCCGCCCATTTGCGAATCAGGCTCCTGTAAGCGGGTTGCTTCCAGTGATGGTTGCGATCAAAGGCGCTGTGATCCCCAAGTGGGAAAAATAGTATCGGATTCTGAGAAGCCAGGTCGTCATAAATATCATAGGGATCACGGGAAGCTCCGGCAACTACCTTGAGGCCTTTTAAAAATACATCGTAGCCTTCCCGGATTACATCGCCTCCAAGTGTACGGATTTGGCTGGACCAGGGCTTGAAGCGGTATCGCCAGGCAAAATCAATATCGTATGTGGGCTGCCAGATACTTGTTATTGGAGGAAAGTTAAGTGTAGGGTATTCATTAATTAATGCTTTCTGTAACTGGTTGATCCATTGGTCCACAACAGGGGCCTGGAGAAAACCTTTTTCATAGGCCAGGCTAGCGGAAGCGGGAAACCGATCATGCGCATCGCGGGGCGCATCACCATACTCTTCGAACCGGCTGATCATCCAAAAAACCGCCGCCGGAAGGTCAAAATCAATAAAAGATTGTGTTTGGACAGGAAATAACTGGCACAAGCCTGACTTTACCTGAACTTCGGGTACATATCCGATGTTTTGCTCATGGATTGAGACAGAGGACATGGGCAGCCATAAACCAGAATCAGGTGTTGTGCTGCTGTAACATAACTTAGGACCTGTCCAGTTCCTGTACGTATCCTGATTTGAAGTAAACGAATAGTTTTTGTTCCAGCGTTCCTTAAAAATCCAGTCAAAGACATACCGAATCCGGGGATGATCGAACGGACTGAAACACAGGAAATCGGACATGACAGATAAATTATTACCCAAAGTTGACTTGGAATGGGAAATATCTCTAATTTTATTCATTCGATGAGAAATCCGTTGAAGATAAAAGACATCCGGCACATCTTTGGGGTGTTGCTTTTTACTGTGGGAACACTCGTCCTGGGGTATGCCCAGGTGACGATTCAACCCAAACCGGTTCAACCTGCGGAAGTCGGGATTTTGTACAACACGGAACAGGTAATGACCTTTAGGGCCTACCCTCGTGGGCTGGCCTTGGGTATGTACAAGGCAAATATCAAGACCTATTATAAAACGACCTTTTATAATGTGGAGGTGGGCTACATCAAGCACCATAAAGAGGTGCGGCAGTCCAATGAACTGGCAGCGCTGATCCGTGGTGAGGAAAATCCACGACCATATATTTATGGCAAACAAAACAGCTTTTACACCATTCGTGGCGGTTATGGCATAAAACGATATTACTCCGAAAAAGCAAGACGCAAAGGGATGGCCGTCGGACTCATCTATCAGGGTGGATTGACGATTGGCGTACTGAAGCCTAACTATCTAAAGCTCATCAAGCGGCTGGAAAATAATTCCTTTACGATCGTCACTGAAAAATATTCAAATGAAAACCGGGAGCTTTTTCTGGATCCTTTCAGTATTTATGGAGGGTCTTCATTCATAACAGGGCTGGACGAAGTACGATTTATACCCGGTGTACACGGGATGGGAGGCGTTCATTTTGCGTTTGGTGCCTTTGAAGAGTATGTAATGGCGTTGGATGCGGGTATCATGATAGATGTTTTTCCCCGGCAGGTATCCATTATGGTTGAGGATAATAAACCCTACTTCATCAACCTCTTTTTAAATTTGCACATCGGGAAAAGAAAATAAGCTCATGTTGGAATTACCTGTTGTTGAACCTCGCCGGAAAAAACCGGACTGGTTGCGTGTCAAGTTGCCTACAGGCGAGAGTTATAAGATGGTGCGGGAGATCGTAGATGATCATAAACTTCATACGATTTGTCAGAGTGGCAACTGTCCGAATATGGGCGAATGCTGGGGCGCGGGCACAGCAACCTTTATGATATTGGGAAATACCTGCACGCGATCCTGTTCTTTTTGCGCGGTCAAAACCGGGCGTCCAAACGAATATGATGAAGATGAGCCGCGCCGCGTGGCAGAAGCTATCCGTTTAATGGGTGTTAAGCACGCCGTGATCACTTCAGTCAATAGGGACGAACTAAAAGATCGGGGTGCCGAGATTTGGTACCAGACGGTACGCCAGGTGAAGGAATCTTCCCCGACGACGACCATCGAGACTTTGATCCCTGATGTGAAAGCCACCTGGTCCGCGTTGGAACGCATGATTAGTGCAGGGCAGGAGGTCGTAAGCCACAATATGGAAACGGTGCAGCGACTATACCGGCTCGTAAGGCCGCAGGCGCGCTATGAGCGGAGTCTGGAGCAGATACAGCGCACCAAAGATTACGGCAAGCGAACCAAGTCAGGCATTATGGTTGGGCTGGGTGAGACGGTAGAAGAGGTACATGCAATCATGGATGATCTTGTTGCCCATGGATGCGAAATCCTCACGATAGGGCAGTACCTGCAACCGACCAAAATGCACCTGGATGTAGCGGAGTTTATCCATCCGGATCAGTTTGCGGCTTACAAGGAGGCCGGCATGGCCAAAGGCTTTTTGTATGTAGAAAGTGGTCCGTTGGTGCGATCAAGCTACCATGCGGAGCGGCATTTGTTGTGATGGGTTATCCCCCTGTTTAGTGTCTTTAAGAAGATATCCAGTTAACCTTTTTGATCACTAAGATCCAGTATACAGAGTTATTGTCCTCTCTGCAATCATGTTATCAGTTGATTAGCGCTACAACAAACTGATTAACATCTTCGGGTGAGTAATCACCAAATTCTACATAATTATGAGATTGTAATCACAAAATTCAACCCCATTTTTGCGCATCAATACATTGAAAGCCAGTATAGCTAATCATTAAATTAACTTCCTTCAAAATAATTTGAATTGTGATTGAAAGTTAATTCGAAGAACTATGAGCACTATGATAGTTTGCCATGGTCCCTCAGAATTTGGATAACTTCCTCTTCTGATATGTTGGTAATATTGGCTATGAGTGCAACTTCAAGTCCGTTAGTGTGTGCATTTAGAATAGTTTCAAGTTTACCCTCAAGTTTGCCCTCAAGTTTGCCCTCAAGTTTGCCTTCAAGTTTACCTTTTGCTATCCCTTCCTGAATCCCTTGCTCAATCCCTTGCTCAATCCCTTCGTTGCGGGCTCTGGAAGTAATGAGATCGTAGGTAGTCATGACATTGTCTTTTAACGGTGTTGGTAATTGATGAATAGCGGATACAATTTCCTTTTCAGTAACTTCTGAAACAGCCAAAATATAAACAATAATGGACTTCATGAAGTTCCCATACGCTTTATCTGCGGGAATGGATTGTAAAATTCGGGTCAAGTCTTCTATGATGCGAATGGGATCAAATCTATGCCGTTGAACCAACATGGCAGTTTTCAACAGATGATCGCGTAGGAAGTTAAGATTGGCTTGTTCTAACGACATGAGTGCTACACATAAGGCCTGAAAATCAGGTAGGTAAGGTAGTAGCGGGGCAGGAAAGGATGAAGCCAACTCCCGCATTGACTGAGGTGTCCATGGTTGTTGACCCTGGTAATAAATGATCGGGATAATTGGATGGAAGGGTTGTTTATTGCGGACCTGGCGGAGATATGCCTGCGCCAGATACGCCAGAACCTGAATATTGACCCATTTGTCCTGATAGGATTTGTGCTCGATCAGGATGCTAATCATAACAGGCTCGGAGGTAGTGGTTGTGGTCGGACATTGGACAATGACATCGGAGAAAATCTCACGCAAATCATCCGATACAAATGATTCCTTGACATAGGTCATCTCTTCCAATTTGACTAACCCACGGATGTCATCCGGCAAAAACGCATCAAGAAACGCCATAGCCATTGCCTTATCAGCAAACATCTCTTTGACAAATTTGTCGTGGATATTATTTGAAGCATTAGCCATTTGTCCAAAGATAACAAGCAGGTAATAAATTTGGGAGAAAAATCATGCGCTTCCATAATGGCACTCGTTGATATCGCTATTAAATCGAGTCCTTAGGAGATGGAAAAGAACTTTAACGGTAAGGACGATGTTAGTTTTTCACTATATTTGTTACTTATCCTTGTAAATCAATTGGCTATGAAAATGATTGTCCTTTTATTTATACTCGGTTTTGTCCTTACCATGCTGGGTGCCTTTGCAAAACTGGAGGGGTGGTCATATTTCGGGGAAATGCTGATGGCAGGTATAGGGCTGTCGGGCCTGGGCGTAGTCCTTGTGCTTTGGAAAGTAGTAACTCAGGGTAAAACGAATGCGGTATAGCCATGCGATAGCTATTTTTCACCACGATAGATTAAGATTACATTACCAGCCCAGCGCCTCGATCATCTTGTCATATATCGCGGTATTTTCATAAATGCCACCAAACTGATTTGCGCCGGGGCCAAATGCAAATACGGGGATCATGGTGCCGGTATGGCCGGGGGTGGTGAAACCAAATTTGAGTTCCTCCCAGGTAGATTCCGGTTGGATGGCACATCCGCCTGCTTCATGGTCGGCTGTGACAATAACCAGTGTACCGGGTGTGCGATTGGCAAAGTCGAGCGCCAGACCAATAGCCTTGTCAAATTCGATCATTTCCTGAACTATATAGGGGCCATTATTGGCATGTCCGCCCCAGTCGATCTGAGACCCTTCGATCATCAGGAAAAATCCCTTGGGAGAGCGTTGGGATAAAAAGTTTAGCGCTTGTTTGGTAGCCGGCAAAAAATAGTCACGACCATTTTCTACAGGGAGGGGATCTTCATGGGATGTAAGGAAGCCAAAGGGCCGGGATACGTCGGGTTTAATAGAGGCATATTCTGCTT
Organism: Saprospiraceae bacterium; assembly: GCA_017985675.1. Classification (GTDB taxonomy): domain Bacteria; phylum Bacteroidota; class Bacteroidia; order Chitinophagales; family Saprospiraceae; genus JAGNXB01. The sequence goes on from JAGNXB010000013.1 coordinate 6,306, forward strand.
CGAAATAATCGCTGATCTGGTATCCTTCCGCTTTTAGTTCCTGGGTAATGTCCCGGTTATCTGCTGTACGGTTTTTGAAATATTTAAGTCCGCCACCCACAAAATAGTCCAGCCCGCTGCCGGGAAATGCCGCAGCTATTTCTTCATAGTTTTGGCGGGATGAGGTATGTGCTATAAAGGAAGCAGGCGTGGCATGAACAATAGTCGAAGTCACCACCATGCCGGTCGCCCATCCCTTGGTTTCTGCCCATTCGAGAATAGTCCGGCAAGGGAGGGTATCCGGATCAACACCTATGGCCCCATTATATGTTTTTTTGCCGCATGAAAACGCCGTAGCCCCTGCCGCAGAATCGGTAACTAATTTGTTGCTTGCATGCGATTTATGCAAACCAATGGTTTTGAAGCGCTCCAGCTCCAGGCGATTTTTATTGCCATACAGACCTGCTGTAATTTGGGTCAGACCCATGCCATCACCAATAAGAAGGATGATGTTTTTCACGGGCATCTCTGTGCTTGGAGTTCCCGTATCAGTTGGAGTAGTTGTATCTGCCAGTTTGCGATGGCATCCGCTGAGCACGACTATACTCATCCAAAGGATAAAAGCGAAATGGGGATGTTTCATGCTGCAAATTTACCTGCATCCAGCGGTTCTTCCGGGTGTTTACAGAATCTTAACTTACCGCATGGCTACGAGCGAAAATCGTTTGCCGGGCAACTGGTGAACCAGGCCCTTAAATTCCATACTAATTAATAAAGCACTGACCAGGCTCGGGGGCATAGCGAGACGGAATCCCAATTCATCAATTTGCATTTCCGTCTGATCTTTGAGCAAATCGACCATGGATTGTTCGGTAGGATCCAGTTCAACAAACAAGCTTGACTGACTTACCCTGGAGCGATGTTTGTCCAGCGGATCCCAGCGCATCATTTCGACAAGGTCTGTTGCGATTTCCAACAAGTGGGCTTTGTGGCGTTTGATCAGCATATTACATCCGCGCGAATAAGGATCATTCACTCTGCCGGGCATGGCAAAAACATCTTTATTGAAGCGGTTTGCAAACTCCGCCGTAATCATGGATCCTCCCTTTTCTTTGCTCTCCACGACAAGCAACGCATCGCTGAAAGCAGCGATGACCCTGTTGCGCATAGGGAAATTTTCTTTATCCGGTTTGGTATCCCAGGTAAATTCTGTCATTACAGCATTCCCCTCGGAGGCCATTTGGCGGGCCAGACTGCGATTGGCGGCAGGATAGAGGGTATGAAAACCATGCCCCAAAATACCAATGGTGGGCACCTTGTGTTGGATGGCAGCATGATGTGCGGCACTATCGATCCCATGCGCCAGGCCGGATATGATCGTTACACCATATGGTTTGAGTGCTTCTACAATTTCTTCAGTTGCTGCCCGGCCTAATGGTGTAGGTTTTCGGGTGCCTACGATGCCAACGGTGCGTTGTGGCTGGAGGTCAGGTTCACCCCGCATAAACAGGACCAGCGGGCTTTCTTCAAAATGTTTTAAACGACCCGGGTAGGCGGCATCCAGATATCCAATAGCCCGAATACCTTCTTTATCATTACGGATGATTTCTTCTTCAGCCTGAAACAATGCATCAGGATTATGGATATAGCCCGCTATCAACGGACCGATTTGAGGAATTTTAGCCAGCCTTTTTACTGGTGTTTTAAACACAGCCTCTGCACTGCCACAATAGCTAATGAGGGTCCTGCCCAGTATCGGACCCACCATGGGCACCCGACATAATGCGATCAGATAGAAGTTGCTATAATCCATCGCACCAAAGATATGGATTCAAAACAAATTGTTTTATTTTTTGTAAAAATATTTTTCACAACCTTGATCATAATTTAAAATCGGATGCGATCATGTTTTGTGGATCTGCCTTGTGTTATTCAAAACAGGAAAGCAGCTATATTGGGACCAATGGACTCTTATTTGAAATTCCAAACTATGCAACTCGTCAAGTTACTTCTCTTAGGCATAGTGTTCTTCCAGTGCTCTCTTATCAGTGCCCAAAATTTCATCAATGGTGATGATGTGGTTTGTGGTGGTTGCCATACTTATACCTACGGAGATTCCTCCTCTGTCAACAGTTATGGCTGGGATTTTTTTTCTCAAAATGGGAATTTGATCCTGAAGGATAGTGCTAACATCCTCACCATTTGTTTTGATTCATTGGCTACAGGTACGTACACACTTTCTGTAACCACACCGGGTGGACAAAAGGTATCCATGCAAATTTACTTTGTGCCTCCTCAGCCTATTTTCCTGTTTTCAATGGGCGGTTCTTATTGCCCTAATCCTAATGGAAATTGTGAACAGGTCTGCGCAGGTACTACAGTGACTTATGGTGCCGAGGTGCCCCAGTTTGTTGATCTGTTTTATACCGTCATTGGCGGGACTGTGCTGCAACAAATAGGCCAGGAGGTCGTGGTCCTTTGGGATCAGCCTGGCCAGGGTTCGATTACAGGGTATTCCCAGGATCCTTGTTATTTACCCACTACTTTCTGCATCGAAGTGCTGCCGGTACCAAGAGCACTTATAGGCGTCGAAGGCGTTATTGCACCGGATACGATAGAACTATGTGCAGGTGAAGAAATACTACTGGAAGATCTTAGCCAACCTGCTGGCACTACATTTTGGGCACTGGCAGATGGACGGCTGTCGAAGGAAAAAAATATTCGGGTTTCGTGGGACGCACAGGGCGAATATGACGTAGCTCTGATTGTGACGACGGGTTGCAACTGCGCCGATACGGCCAGACTTGTTGTACGGGTATTATCCACCAGTATTCCGCCACTTGATTGTATAGGTACTGTTTGTCCGGGTGAGCGGGTGACCTATACCACCGTCCCTGGATGTAGTTATCAATGGTTGGTTTCGACTGAGGGGACAGTCATTTCAGGCGGCGGACCTGCCGATGATTCCATTTCCATTCAATGGAATTCCGGACCTCAGGGGACCATTTCCCTCCTGGCGACCGCATGCGGGCCTGTCTGTCCCGAGGCGGCGATTTATGCGATTCCTGTTTTAGATGGCACAGCACCGATTGAAGGGCCGGGAAGTGTTTGCAAAGGAACGGCTGCAACTTATTCCATTATACCCTACCATGGCACTGAATATACCTGGACCGTATCTCCGTCAGCAACTATTCTGGATGGGCAGGGAAGTAATCAAATTACCGTATTGTGGCCCGACAATCCGATCATAAATAGTGGGTTGGTTGAGGTCGTGTATACCAATTGTTCACAGGGTTGTTCCGGCAGTGCCTTAAAAAATATTGTATTGACAACGCCCTTTCATATCGAAGGGCCTTTACAAGGGTGTCCCGATGCACCTTTGTTGTTTAAATCCCGTAAGGGCGTCTTACCCATTTCCTGCTCCTGGAAGGTGCTGGATGCAAATGGCAATGCCGTGTTTAATGGGGTGGGGATGAGCGACCAGTTTACCTATACGGCCATCCACGGCAGTGGCAATTTTACACTTGTTGCTACCCAGGCTGATCCTGCCCAATCGTGCAATGAAGCATACCGATGGGGTTTTGTTATTCAGGCTGCGTTGCCCCAACCGGACAGCATCTCGGGTCCTGCATATATCTGCCCGGGTGATACGTATGCATATGTGGGACATTCTGCCCAGACCCTCTACAATTTGGTCTGGTCGATCCGTAATGGCCCTTCCCAAACACAAAAAACAATTGACCAAACCCTTGTTACCTGGCATGCAGCGGGCGGACCTTACCGGTTGGAATTGAGACATCAGTTGCGTCAGGAGCCAGGCTGTTTATCTGATCCGGTTTTCCTGGATGTATTTCCTGTGACCGGGCTGTCGATTACTGGTGATCCGGATGTTTGTCTGGGAGAGACAGTCCAGTATAGTCTCAACCCTGTGTTGACAGGATTGGATGTGGCCTGGACATTAAATCCGGGCACAGCGGGGGTGTTCTCAGCAAATCAACAGTCAGGTTCGGCTGGTGTGCAATGGATGGGGGAAGGGAATGCACTTGTCCAAGCTAATGTGTGTGCCCAATCAGCTCAAATGGCTGTAACAGTGCATGATTTGCCTCAACCCTCCGTCTTGCATGCTGCCGGAGTTTGTCCGGGTGATCAAACCCCGGTCACCATTGCATCATCCTATCCTGGTCAAGGATGGTATGACCTTACAGGCAACCTACAAAGTAGTGGGTCTTCCGTTAATCTTGGCGAAGGGACATGGATTCTGGGGGTTGAAGACCTATTTGGTTGTCGGGATACCATTGGATTTACGATTGACAGCTATCCTATTCCTCAAGTGTCTCTGTCAAGTCCTGATCCTAAGGGATATTGTCCGTCATTAGGTGAATCACCACCAACGTTATATGTTGTGGTAGATGGGCCGTCTGTCCAGATTGCCTGGTATTTCAACAATATGCTCCTAGGGAATACAGGCCCCTCAATGGTAGCTTCACAGTTTGGATCGTATCATGTAGTAGTTACAGACCAAAATGGTTGCACTACGGCTTCTAACCCATTGACGATTTTCGAGCTGTGTGACCCTGGGTTAAAATGTGTTGGTAGTTTTCCGGTGAATAAGACACCTTGTCCGGATCTCATCCTTCAGATTACCCCCGGAGCTTTTTGCAATCAACGGACTTTTACAGCCATGTCGGCGGGGGCACCATTGACAAATGGATTCTGGAAAGTAGATGATTTTACATTGCCCGGACCCGTCACGTTTAACCAGGACGTCGTATCATACACCTTTCCCAAAGCAGGCTATTACCCAATCTATTATGGCGGAACCATAGGCGCCACCTTCTGCGATGCGGCATTGATCGATACCATACCAGTGAGTGCTGATTTTGATGCAGAGACCGTTTGTGAAGGCCAAAACTTGGCATTTAAAGACCGGAGCACTTATTTAGCAGGCTATACAATTACCCAATGGGATTGGGATTTTGGCGATCCTGCTTCAGGACCGGATAATGTTGCTTCAATCCAGCATCCGGGTCATATATTTTCAGCTTCCGGCACATTTACAGTGACCCTAACAATAACCAGTTCGACAGGATGCATATCCAGAATTAGCAAGGTGGTATCTGTGCGACCTAAGCCTCTGGTGAACCTCACAGGACCAATCCAAGTGTGCGAAGACCTGATTACAAACTGGATGGGGAGTAGTCTGGAAAAAATTGTGGATTGGATGTGGGACTTTGGCGATCCGGCTTCCGGTCCGTCGAATAGTGTTGCCATGGCCCAGGCCAGTCACCTATTTGCCACTCCGGGTAGTCCAGTTGTCAGCTTGAGTGTGAATGATGCGTTTGGTTGCACTAACACTATTACCCAGGCCATATTAGTAAGCCCCAATAACCTTTCAGGTACTATTCAATATTCGACGCCATTGTGTGAGGGCACATCAACGACGCTGCATTTTAATGGAGCCGGAGACCAGTTTTTGTGGTCAACGGGGTCTGCAGGCAATGATCTGGTGGTGACCGAAGCGGGAGCTTATGAACTGACGGTCAGTAATAATCTGGGTTGTCAGTTTATTCCACCGCTAGCTGTTATTGAGATTATTCCCGAACCAGCCGGCTTGATACGAGCCATTGGCAAAAACGAATATGGTGTTACCGCCGCAATCCACTACCAATTTTACCAGGCTTGTTATGGCGCACCAGTGATTCTTGAATTAGAGCTTAAGGGAAACTATAATGTAGTGTGGAGTACTGGATCTACGGGCAAGCTGATTGAATACTCTCTCGACAGGAACAACCCATTGCCGATTGGAACGCATGTATTTACAGCAAGTATCACCGATCCGGTGACCGGCTGTACAACGATGATTGGCCCCATGACAGTAGAGGTCCGGCCTTTGCCGGCTATGCCCAATATTGCCTTCAATGGCTCGCCGCCGTATTGTGCGTTTTCTGGTGAAAGCATAACTGTTCAAAATATTGTTGGTGGCCTGAATTACCAATGGTCGACGCAGCAATCCGGCACGACAATCACCGTTCAGACATCGGGCCTTTACAGTGTTCGCGCTATAAATCAGTATGGTTGTGCTACAGAGAGCAATGAACTCGCCTTATTAGAGTCACCATCTACATTACTTGCTCCTGACGGATGTCATCGAGGCTGCAATCCGGACACACTTTGTATCGGTACGCCCTCCTGGTTAGCATCCTGGCAATGGTACAAAGACAATGTTCCCGTACCGCCTCCATCTGGAAATGAAGCCCTGTTGCCGATTACCCAATCCGGGTCTTACCATTTGCAATTGGTTCATCAAAATGGATGTTTGGCTGATTCGGATGCAGCGTATATGGAGGTATTTGATGGAATAAGCCAATTTGATGGTCAGGTTTGGTTTGATGTGAATAATAATGGGGTAATAGACGGGGCAGATACGTTGGTTTATGGTGTCGATATTCAACTGATCAATCCTTCAGGCGGTAGCCTATCCGTGCCATCATTACCGGGCTTGGGGTATTCGTTTCCGGATGTGCCCGGCCTGGGTTCGTTCACGTTGAGTATAGATGAATCGACTTTGCCACCGGGATGGACGCCTGTTTGGCAGGATAGTTCATTACAGGTCGTTAGTTGTGATCAACGTCTGACGACAGATGTGCTACTTCAATTTCAATGTCTGACCGTAACGAATAGTGTGACATTGGACGTTTGTCCGGGTGGTTTTGTCGTGTACACGGGAGATACCCTGGTAGCAGGTTCAATAACAGATTACACCTTGCAAACGGTCCAGGGTTGTGACTCGATTTTGACGGTTTCCGTAGCGGCATGGCCTGATTTTAATTGGCAGCTTGCCCTTGATAGCACTTGTACCGGACAGACAACAGGTGGTGTTCAGTTCATCCCGGATCCAGGCAATGTGGGTGCACTAGAGTATAGTGCTGATGGCACTTCCTGGTCAACGGTTGGCGATTTTACGGGACTGCCCGCTGGTATGATCAGTTTTATTGTTAGGGACCAGCATCTCTGCCAAAAAGCAGTGCAATTTGTCATTCCGGAGCGCGAAGCGTTGCCTGCATCTACCTGGCAAATTGCCGTTGACACCTCATGTGTAGGCTTGGCAAATGGCAGGATTAATGTTACCTCCACTGGTGGGAGTGGAGGGCCTGTATTATATAGTTTGGATGGGCTGAACTGGCAAAGTGAAGCTGAATTTACAGGGCTTTCTAATGGTGCGTATACCGTGTATTTGCAGGATAATGATGCCTGTGAACGGATGGTGCAGGCATTGGTACCCGCTTTCCCGATCCTGGATTTTACCTTGCCGTCCATTATCTTGTCATGTGATGGCGCAGGTATTCCCATAGCACCTGATTTTCTGTCTGGACAGGAATCCGTCCTTTCATTATCATGGGAAGATGGTAGTGCAGATAGTATCAGGGTCATTGACAAACCAGGAACAATAGCACTTACTGTTGTCGGTAAATGTGAAACCGTTACACGCTCCCAAATCGTATTGAATCCGGCCGAAGCGCAAAAACCGGATGACTTTTTTTTCGTGCCTAATGGCTTTAGTCCGGATGGCAACGGCATTAATGATGAATTTCGCGCATTGCCGGCCAATGGTATTGAGGTGCTCAGTTACCATTTTGAAGTCTTTGATCGATGGGGGAATAAACTGTATGAAACAGACAATCCGAACCCAGGATTTGGTTGGAACGGTTTCTTGCGTGGCCGCGACATGGATCAGGATGTATTTGTATGGTGGCTGGAAGCGAACGTTCGTTTTTGTCGGCAGGAATTCCTGATCAAGCGGTATGGTGATGTAACCCTCGTGCTGGAGAAATAATACCACCTTTACAGGCATAATATTGTTGGGGACATTGATTTAATGCTAATCTTGCTGTTGCCGAAACAAGCGTCGTTGAGTTGAAAGCAGGTCTTTACGCTTGTCTGGTAAAATATCAACCGGGAAAATGATCCATATCAATCCCTGGACCATCTTTCCTTTAAACGGGTTATCTACCTTTGCGGGAAACCAGCAGAAAAATGAATATGCGCAAGGAGAAAGATAGCATGGGGTACATCGATGTGCCTGCGGATAAATATTGGGCAGCTCAAACGCAGCGATCAAGCCAAAATTTCCGCATTGGAGGGCAACGGATGCCTATCGAAGTCATCCGTGCCTTTGCCATCCTTAAAAAAGCGGCTGCCCGAACCAACCAGGATTTGGGTGTATTGTCAGCGGAAAAAGCGGAGCTAATAACAAGGGTGTGTGACGAAATTTTGGCCGGGCAATTGGATGACCAGTTTCCACTGGTGGTATGGCAGACCGGATCCGGAACACAATCCAATATGAATGTGAACGAAGTGATCGCAAACCGGGGGCATGTGCTGCAGGGCGGTGGATTGTTAGATGAAAAAAAGGTATTGCACCCGAATGATGATGTGAATAAATCACAATCCTCAAATGATACGTTTCCGACGGCAATGAACATTGCGGCTTATCAGATATTAGCTGAGGCAACGATTCCATCCGTTGAAAAGCTGCAGTCTACGCTGCTTGAAAAAGCACAGGCATACAAGGATGTGGTAAAGATTGGCCGGACGCATCTTATGGATGCAACGCCGCTGACGCTGGGGCAAGAACTCAGCGGTTATGCCGCGCAATTGGGCCATGCCATCCGCGCAATGCGCAATACCCTGGGGCATCTGTCTGAACTGGCTCTGGGTGGCACCGCTGTCGGAACAGGATTGAATACACCAAAAGGATTTGCTGAAAAGGTAGCCGGATACATCGCAGACTTCGCTGGTTTGCCTTTTGTTACCGCACCCAATAAATTTGAGGCCATGGCAGCCCATGATGCGATTGTGGAAGGGCATGGAGCATTGAAGCAACTGGCGGTATCGCTCATGAAAATTGCAAATGATATCCGGCTGTTGGCCTCCGGTCCGCGCTCGGGCATCGGTGAACTGATCATTCCGTCCAATGAGCCCGGTTCATCCATTATGCCGGGCAAGGTCAATCCTACCCAATCTGAGGCATTGACGATGGTATGTGCTCAGGTGATGGGCAATGATGTAACGATAAATATCAGCGGTTCAAATGGTCATTTTGAATTGAATGTCTTCAAGCCGGTGATGATTTTTAACTTTCTCATGTCGGCCCGGTTACTGGCAGATGCTTGCCAAAGTTTCAACGATCATTGTGCAGAGGGCATTGTTCCCAATTATTCCCGAATCAAGATGCACCTGGATAATAGTCTGATGCTAGTGACGGCGCTCAATACAAAAATTGGCTATGATAATGCGGCGAAGATTGCCAAAAAGGCCCATGAGGAAGATAAAACGCTGAAGGAAGCCGGTGTCGCATTGGGACTGCTCACTGCTGAAGAATTCGATGCCTGGGTAAGGCCGGAAGATATGGTGCATGGCCTTTGATGAAAAATATGATGTTGGCTGCCAGGTTACGCACAAAGGACCGAAGAAATTCAGCTTGTTGTTTGGTTCTTTGTGGATTTGGAATTACCTTTGCAGCCGCTAAAAGAAAAAGTTCTTTCCTATGGAGCGGTACCTGATTCCTTTTACAATCCCACTTTCTGGAAGTCGTAAAGGAATTACGGAATTTGAGTTTGTATGTGATGATGCTTTTTTCGCCTGTTTCCCGGAGAGCCCGGTGCAGGAAGGTGAAGTTAAAGTAGCGGTCACGCTGGACAAGCGGACAGAAATGTTCGTGTTAAGTTTTTCGTTCGAAGGTCGATTGGCAATGATTTGTGATCGTTGCACTGCGGATATTCGAATGCCGGTAGAAGGGGATCATGATTTGATTCTCAAAAACGGGGAGGCTTATTTGGAAGAAGATGAAGTGATTGTACTTCCTCCGGAAACGGCCGAATTTAATGTTGCCCAGGTCATGTACGAGTATATTATTCTGGCCATTCCGGTCAGCCGCACCTACGATTGTGAAGAGGATGATCCCAGGCCATGTAATATGGAAACACTGGACTATTTGAATCGTAGCATGGAGGAAGAAATAGAAGAAGACGAAACCGATGGAACGGAGAGCCCGTTCCGGAATTTGTTAGACGAGTTAAATAATAATTAAATGGCACATCCTAAGTCACGGGTATCCAAGCAGCGCAAACGCAAGCGCAGGACTCACCTTCACGCAGCCATGCCACAGATTTCGATCTGTAAAACAACGGGCGAGGCCCACATGTACCACCGCGCCTATTGGCATGAAGGTGCTATGTACTACCGCGGCCAAGTAGTGATACCGGCGTCAGAGGTGTTGGAGGGATAAGATCATCCAATATTCAATAACACGAGCTCCTCTTCCGCTGAACCGGGAAAGGAGCTCTTCGTGTTTTTGTACTTCATAGGTTGATTCGACCTTCCCACCTAATAACGCAACAACCCAATAACCCACCATTACAAAACGAAACATCGACCCATGAAACGCATTATCAGCACCGAAAAAGCACCTGCTGCCATTGGGCCTTATAGTCAGGCGACCATTGTAAACGGGCTTCTCTTTACGTCAGGTCAAATTGCCCTTAATCCGGTTTCAGGAGAATTGGTGATGGATACCATTGAGGCGGAGACACACCAGGTACTCCAAAACCTGGGTGCACTGTTGGAAGCTGCTGGTGCTTCTTATCGGGATGTCATTAAATGCAGTGTTTTTGTGAAGGACATGCACCAGTACGCCCGGATCAATGCGGTATATGCAACTTACTTTGAAGAGGGGAGTGCTCCGGCACGGGAATTGGTAGAAGTAGCTAATCTGCCCAGGTTTGTTAACATCGAAATATCCCTTATTGCAGAAATACCCCAATAAACGAACAATCATGTCCGCTAAAAAACGTGTACTTTCTTGTATTCAGCCGACCGGCAATATCCATCTTGGCAATTATTTCGGTGCAGTGAAGGCCTGGGTTGAAATGCAAAGGGACTATGAATGCGTATTCGGAGTAGTGGACTACCACGCTATGACTATGCCCTACAAGCCGGAGAAGCTTAGGGAGGCGACATGGAACATGAGCTTTCAACTTTTAGCCTGCGGTGTTGATCCGGACCACTTGTTTATACAGTCTATGGTGCCGGAGCACACCGAATTGGCCTGGATACTGGGTTGCGTAGCCAGCTTTGGGGAATTGACACGTATGACCCAATTTAAAGACAAGTCCCTGCAGGTTCAGGAAAAGGACAAGGATGCGTTTATCTCAAGTGGCCTCTTCTTTTATCCGATACTGCAAGCGGCAGACATCCTGATTTACCGTGCCGATTATGTGCCGGTAGGGAAGGACCAGGACCAGCATCTGGAGCAAACGCGCAATATTGCTGAACGGTTTAACCGTCAGTTTGGTAAGGACTATTTTCCATTACCGGAGCCTTTTTATACAGAAGTTCCTAAGGTCCTCAGCACAGCGGATCCCTCTCGTAAAATGAGCAAATCACTCGGGGAGAAACATTATATCAATTTATTCGGAGAGGAAACGGTAATGCGCAAGCAAATCCGGTCGGCAGTTACTGATGCAGGTGATACACCCGATGGCGAGATGAGCCCAGGGGTTGCCAATCTGTTTTTGCTCATGCGAGCTTCTGGCGCACAAGTGCATCATGATCGACTAATGTCTGATTATCAGTCGGGTGTGTTGAAATATGCTGACCTGAAAGAGGAAGTGGCCAACGGATTGGCAGTCATGATGGCGCCAATTCGCGAAAAATACCTGGAGATAAATGCGGATAAACGCAACTGGAAAAAGCGAATCCAGGACTCCTCAGCCCTTATCAGGGAGCGTGCAAAGGAGACACTAAAAGATGTGCATGAAATGACGGGATTGGGTACGGTGCGTTGAGGCATGGGATTCTAAAGTTAAGTGTTTTCCAATTCCCTTCTTATCGAAAGAAATTGCGGCGGGCGGATCCATGCATTTTGTAACAAAGGCATGCAATGAAGAGACTAATCTACTGATGTAAAGTTCAGGAAGGAAGAATGCGCTGACGGGAACAAGCCTGTTCGGGGTCAGATCTTACATAATTATTATTTTTAATTACATATTCCTTGGAATTTTTGCAAAAGATGCAATGAACAGCGTCATTGTACGTAAGGTATTTTTGAAGATGGTCAACATTTGTGAACTTGATTCAGGAAGTTTGAAATTTAATGGATAGCATAAGTTGTTGATTTTGTGTATCTATGGAACTAATTGCCAGTCCTTATGTTTCTTTAGTGCACTTTTTAGGAATGCCTATTTGATAATATTCAAAAATGGCTACTGGCCTGAGCATGTTTTTAAATCGGAATAGAAGAACACATTTAATTTAACATGATTGTAATTGCTATTGACATTGATAAAGCTAAAGCTATTTACTGCGTCTTGGAACAGGATGCAAACGGCGGGATTTCTATCTTGAAAGTGGATCCGCCGTTTATGACCTTGATCGATGATAAAGATAGTCTAGGTGTGCGAAAATTTCAGTCCGCCCTATTTTCATTTTTTGATGGTATCAAGCCAGACATAATAGTTGTCTTGGCCAGGCAAATGAAAGGCCGGTTTAAAGCGGCTTCAGTTTCTTTTAAAATAGAGGCCTTAATTCAATCGTATAAAAAAGTAAATGTTTCATTCCTGGCTCCTCAGACATTAAAGGCTTATTTCAAAAAGCACGATGTGGATATGTCAATCGAATATGGATATCAGGAAGATGCGGTTAAATGTGGCTACTATATTCTCCTGCAACAAGGCGATGCAGTACGTGCACTTTAAATGAATAGAATGACATGGATTAAATGGATTTTAGGGATTATAGTACTCTTGATCGTTGTCGGAGCCGCCTATGTTTATTTGCACGCTGAAGCATTTGTGGCAGATGCAATAAAGAAATCAATGCCAGAAAACGTAGCTTTGGAGCATGGGGAAATTGTATTGGATATTCTCCAGGGAAATGTTTTGATCAAAGATATTGACCTTGATATTAAAAATGGAAAGGACAACATTGAATATGCGTTTATTCATCTGAATCAAATTGAGATTGAAGGATTTAGTTATTGGAGATTTTTATTTGATCGAACTATTCATCTGGATAAAATTAAGTTGAGCGGTCCATTTAGTACAATCTATCCCGCGTTGAAATTACCATCTATTGAGTCAGATACACTGATTTCGTCGAAGTTTAATCGGACTTTGAATCTTGATCATTTCGTTATTGCAAATGGTCAAATTGTCATTATGCAAGATAATATGGACAGTGTAAAATATAAAGCGACCTCCATTAATGTGGACCTATTTAAAGTAAAATCAGGTAGTGACATAGTAAATGCTAAGATCCCTTTTCTGTATAAAAATCTGAATTTATCCGCTTCAAATTTGTTTGTTGATTTGGGTGTATATGAAAAGCTTACTGTCGATCATTTGAAGTTTGCAAATGATAAGTTGACTGTAACAGACCTTTCCATTCGATCCAAATACTCCAAAGCTGAATTATTAAAAGTACTTCAACAAGAGCGTGAACATTTGGCTATTGGTATTCCGGATATTCAACTGGATAGTGTGAATTATGGGTTCAATAATAATCAATTTTATATTGGGGCATCGACGATGAAGATAAGCGATGCAAATATGGTTTTTCATTTGGATAAACGTTTGAAGGATCGCACAAAGATTAAGCCAATGTATAGTAAGCTTTTTCGTGAATTGCCTTTTGATCTTAGTATAGATACCCTGAAAATGGGGAATAGTAAGGTTTCTTATGAAGAAAAGAAAGACAAAACAGTTCGCGAAGGGGTGATTTATTTTGATAAACTTGATGCGGAAGTTTATAACCTCTCCAATATGTATCCAATCGGGCAGTTTACCGAAATATATGCTACAGCCCGTATCATGGGTGAAAGTGATGTTGAGTTGGATTGGCGTTTTGACGTAAATAGCGAACGGGATGTTTTTACGATGGCAGGCAGTGTCTCAGATTTTGATGCATCCTCTGTGAATCAGTTTCTCGATGCGAATATAAAAACGACGGCCACTGGTCAAGTGGACCAACTTTATTTTACGGTGTCAGGTGATGATAAATACGCTAGGGGTGATATGAAGATAAAATATAACAGTCTTAAGTTGCACATACAAAAAGAAAACCGTTCTGGAAAGCACAAACTGAAATCATGGATAGGCAATCTGATGGTAAACAGTGGTAAAAGCAATGATGATGAAGGGTACCGCCATGGTAAAATAGCCGTTGCCCGAAATCGCCAAAAACCATTTTTTAATTTTCTGTGGTTGAATGTAAAGGATGGACTTTTAAATAGTGTCAAGGAAAAACGCAGACGTAAATGACCCAAATCAGTTTTAACAAACCTGGCCCAATCTGATCGTGATACCGTTCAAATGAATATATTTACAGATCAAAGTTCCACTATTGGTTACAAATAAAATATTAATATGTCTACTTTAAAATACACATGCCTTCTTTTGTTTATGCCTTTTCTTGGTTTTTCACAAGAGACAATCAATGGTACAATTACGCATAATGGGGTGCAACGTAGCTACATTTTGTATCTTCCTGCAGGGTATGACGGCATGACACCGATGCCTTTAGTATTGAATTTTCATGGTTATGGGAGTAATGCATCCGAACAAATGTGGTATGGGGATTTTCGGAGTATTGCGGATACCGCAGGTTTTCTGATTGTTCATCCTCTTGGCTCGTTGTTTAATGGTATAACTCATTGGAATGTAGGGGGGTTTACTTTAGGTAGTACGGCGGATGATCTGGGATTTACCGCATTGCTTTTGGATTCGCTTGTAGCAAACTATGCAATTAATGCAGACAGAATTTATGCTACGGGAATGTCAAATGGTGGTTACATGAGTTTTCTTCTTGGATGTCAATTGAGTGACCGGATAGCAGCCCTCGCTTCGGTGACGGGATCCATGACACCACAAATCACTTCTACCTGTAATCCTGAACGGCCAGTGCCTGTCATGCAGATACATGGCACGAATGATGGAGTTGTTCCTTACTCCGGTGCATCATGGACGAATGCCATTCCATCCGTAATCCAGTTTTGGGTTGATAATAATACCTGTGATCCCTTGCCCACGGTGGTTACATTGCCCGATGTAGTTACTACTGATGGAAGTACAGTCGAACACAGTGTTTATTCTGGAGGTGATAAAGGTGCTGTTGTCGAACATTTTAAAGTGATCAACGGAGGCCACACCTGGCCCGGAAGTGTTTTTTCATCAAATGGGACCAATCAGGATATAAACGCCTCCAAGGAAATATGGCGATTCTTTTCGCAATATGATCTGAATGGCCTAATCAATACCTCATCTGTGGATGATAATTCGGACCTCCATAGGAAATTGGAGGTTTTTCCCAATCCTACACAATCTGTCCTTTACCTTAATCTGGCAGATCAACCATTGTCCCAGCTCTATCAGATTTATGATCTCAGGGGACAATTCGTTGCATCAGGTGGCATACAAGCAAAAGACCATATTGATCTTTCCAATTTTGCTCCAGGAGTATATCTGCTTAAAATTGGTGCGCAAAGTACTTTTATTATTCGTTCTGAAAAATATTAGATTGCAGTATCAGCCCACAACCCATTAACCTGTCCTGACCACAGGCATGCCCAATATTCAATAGGCCTAAATACTTCCAAGTCAAAACCCTACTTTTGCGCCCGATTGAAGACCATCCATTTGGAATATGGATAACTTTTCCCTTTCAGGATAACTATTTTCAACATGAAAATTATTTGTGTCGGTCGCAATTACGCAGAACATGCGCGTGAATTACAGCATGCAGTGCCTGATAAACCAATGCTTTTTATGAAGCCGGCCACGGCTTTGCTGATCAATGGAAAGCCATTTTATTACCCGGATTTTAGCAACGATATCCATTACGAACTTGAAGTTGTGCTAAAAATCAGTGGCAATGGTCGGCATATAGCCTCTCAGTTTGCGCCCAAATATTACCCTGAGATCACACTTGGCATTGACTTCACGGCCCGTGACCTACAGGAGGAATGCAAAAAGAAGGGGCATCCATGGGAGATAGCCAAAGCCTTTGACCATTCTGCGGTTTTAGGTGATGTTATACCCCGCCCAGAAAACTATAGGGAAGGTATCGCTTTTGAATTGCGTAAAAATGGCGAGGTCGTGCAGTCAGGAAACACTAGTGACATGATCTTCTCCTTTGATGACCTGATCGTTTATAGCTCCAGGTTTTTCCGTCTTCAAATGAGTGATCTGATTTATACCGGTACACCCGCAGGTGTAGGGCCCGTGCAAATTGGCGATGTACTCGAAGGCTTTATGTTAGGTCAAAAATTGCTACACTGCGAGATAAGATAAATCAACCTGTGTTTTGACTGGGGTTAGAATCATTCGACCTAACGTTTTGTTTTGGGTGATTTGTATTGGTTAATAATTGTTGAATGCTGATTTCTAAGCTTATTTCATGCACTTTGACTCCTGTTTGAATAACACGTTGTAATTTTGCCGGCTCATTTCATTTACCTTTAAGAGACATTATGCCATACCTGTTTACTTCTGAATCAGTCAGTGAAGGTCATCCGGATAAGGTAGCCGATCAGATTTCCGATGCCCTGTTGGACCACTTTCTGGCATTTGACCCACATGCCAAGGTGGCCTGCGAAACCTTAGTCACTACAGGTCAGGTCATTCTGGCCGGGGAGGTGAAATCTGAGACCTACCTTGACTTACCTCAAATTGCCCGGGATGTTATCAATAAAATCGGGTACACCAAGAGTGAATACATGTTTGAAGGAAATTCCTGTGGCATTCTGTCTGCAATTCATGAACAATCGGCTGATATCAATCAGGGTGTAGATCGTGGGAAGCCTGAAGAGCAGGGTGCTGGTGACCAGGGGATGATGTTTGGTTATGCCACCGACGAAACGGAAAATTACATGCCTTTGGCTCTGGACCTGTCTCACAGGATCCTGATTGAATTGGCCAAGTTGCGTCGCGAGTGCAATGAAATAAAATACTTGAGGCCAGATGCCAAATCGCAGGTTACCATTGAATACGATGATGATCATACGCCGATCAGGATTGATGCTATTGTCGTCTCGACACAACATGATGATTGGATTAATGCAGATCCTAAAAACGGGGTGGACCAGAAAAAAGCCGATGACGATATGCTTGCGCAAATTCGTCACGATATCCAGCATATTCTAATCCCTCGGGTGCAGGCTCAATTACCATCTCGATTGCAAAGCCTTTTCGGTGCAGATATTAAATATCATGTCAACCCCACCGGCAAGTTTGTCATTGGCGGTCCACATGGCGACACAGGTTTGACAGGTCGCAAAATAATTGTGGACACTTATGGCGGCAAAGGCGCGCATGGTGGTGGTGCTTTTTCGGGTAAAGATCCCAGCAAGGTCGACCGTTCAGCGGCATATGCATCCCGTCATATTGCCAAAAACATGGTAGCGGCTGGTCTGGCCCGACAGGTATTAGTACAAATCTCCTATGCTATTGGTGTTGTGCAGCCTATGGGCGTTTTTGTTGATACATATGGTACTGCCCAGGTACCGATGAAGGATGGGGAGATCGCGGCCAAAATCGCTACCCTCTTTGACCTGCGTCCAGGTATTATCGAAAGAGATCTCAAGTTGCGTCAACCGATGTATTCCGAAACAGCCGCCTACGGCCATATGGGTCGCGAATCACGCACCGTTCAGAAAACATTCCGCCGTCCCAATGGAAAGGGATATGAAGAAATTAGCCGTGAGGTAGAACTCTTCACTTGGGAACGCCTCAATAGGGTAGAAGATATCCGTGCCGCCTTTGAGCTCTGAGCCCATTCTCTGAAAGGTATTGGATGGCTATGGTTTATAAGAATCATAGCCATTTTTATTACCGCAAGATCAGAACTAACCAATCGAAGTCATCGAATGCCGCATTAGATTACCAGACCCATCAACCTTTTTGCTGGTCAACATTTATTGCAGGGTTACTGTTAAAGGAACCGTAGATAATTACCCTGGATTTTTACCTTTGCAATCTTATCTTTCCAACTATGACAACGCAGAAAAATTCGGGTTTTGCCGCCCGTCACATCGGACCAGGTCAACTTGAAACGGAGGCTATGCTCCGTACCATAGGTGTCGAATCACTCGATACACTTATTGATCAGACGGTACCAAAAACTATCAGGATAAAAAATGCGCTTGATCTGCCGGAGGCACTATCCGAATATGCCTATTTGAAACACATCAAAGGCATAGCCAGCCAAAATAAAGTTTTTACCAATTTTATCGGAATGGGCTACAGCGGTACAATCACGCCGCCTGTTATTCAGAGAAATCTCTTTGAAAACCCGGGATGGTATACCCAATACACCCCTTACCAGGCAGAAATAGCTCAAGGTCGTCTGGAAAGCTTGTTGAATTTTCAAACGATGGTCAGCGACCTGACAGGATTGCCAATAGCAAATGCATCCTTGCTGGATGAAGGCACTGCGGCCGCAGAAGCAATGGCAATGTTTTTCCATGAACGCAATAAACGCAAAGTGGAAGCGCCTGTCTTCCTCGTATCGGATGAGGTGCTACCCCAGACGTTGGATGTACTTGCAACACGTGCTGAACCACTTGGCATCCAAATAAGTATTAAACCCGCCAGTGCTTTCAAACTCACAGACAATGTCTTCGGTATCCTGCTTCAATATCCCGGCAAATCCGGGATTGTAGCTGACTATCGCAAACTGGCCAAAGAAGCAAATGAAAAAGGTGTGTTTCTTACCGTTGCGGCAGACCTGCTGTCGCTGGCATTATTGATTCCCCCAGGCGAATGGGGAGCAGATTGTGTATTGGGGAATTCACAGCGCTTCGGTGTTCCAATGGGCTTCGGAGGTCCACACGCTGCTTTTTTTGCAACGAAAGATGACTTTAAACGCCAGATACCTGGACGTATCATTGGGATGAGTGTCGACATGCTGGGCAACCCTGCGTTGCGCATGGCGTTGCAGACACGTGAGCAGCACATTCGCAGGGAAAAAGCGACCTCTAATATATGCACTGCTCAGGCGCTATTGGCAAATATGGCTGCTATGTATGCCGTATATCACGGCGCAGAGGGGATAAAAAGAATTGCCCAAAATGTCCATACCCTTGCTTGTGCATTGAATGATTACTTAGGCAAATTAGGCTACAATCAGGTTAATCCGATCTTCTTTGATACACTCAGGATTGAAACAGATGCGGCTACGCTCAAGAAAATCAGGCAGACCGCCATCAAGGCGGAAATGAACTTCTTTTACGACAAATCCGCAATTCAGATTAGCCTAAATGAAACCCATGATCGCACAACAATAGAGCAAATCGCTAGTTTGTTTGCTGCAGTTGTTGAAAAATCATTTTCTGCTACCAAAGCAAAAAATAGTAGTGTAATTCCAAAAGCGCTCACAAGAACATCTACGTACCTCACGCATCCTATATTCAATGAATATCATACGGAGTCGAAGATGATGCGATATATCAAGCGATTGGAAAATAAGGACTTGTCTTTAGTCCATTCCATGATTCCACTGGGCTCATGTACCATGAAACTCAATGCCGCATCGGAAATGATGCCGGTGAGCTGGCCTGAATTTGGTCAGATCCATCCATTTGCACCCGCGAATCAGGTAAAAGGCTATTATCAGATTTTTGAAGAATTGGAAAAGTACCTGTGTACCATAACTGGTTTTACGGCCTGTTCATTACAACCCAACTCAGGCGCGCAAGGCGAATATGCCGGGCTCTTGACCATCCGTGCTTACCATCGGTATCATATGCAGGGTCACAGGAATGTGATCCTCATTCCTTCTTCCGCGCATGGCACCAATCCGGCTTCTGCGGCAATGATTGGCGCTGAAATCATTATTGTAGAATGTGATGAGCGTGGGAATATCGATGTTACTGATCTTAAGTCAAAAGCAGAAAAACACGCCGAAAATCTGGCGGCCTTAATGGTGACCTACCCGTCTACCCATGGCGTGTTCGAATCCCAGATTAAAGAGATATGCGCATTGGTGCATGCGAATGGTGGATTGGTTTATATGGACGGCGCAAATATGAATGCACAGGTGGGACTGACCAGTCCTGCAAATATTGGAGCCGATGTCTGCCATTTAAATCTGCACAAAACATTTGCCATACCTCATGGCGGTGGCGGACCTGGTATGGGCCCGATATGTGTGAACGATAAATTGGCGCCCTTCCTCCCCGGACACCGATTTGCAAGTATTGGTGCCAAGACAGCGATCAAAGCGGTTTCTTCTGCGCCATGGGGAAGCGCCAGTATTTTGCTGATTTCCTACGGATATATCCGGATGCTGGGTGCAGTAGGTGTTACCGACGCTACCCGCTACGCAATACTCAACGCCAATTATATAATGGCACGTCTTCAAGGCGCATATGAGGTGCTTTATGTGGGTGAAGAGGGTAGGGCTGCCCATGAGTTGATTATCGATCTGCGACCCTTCAAAGCGTTGTGCAGCGCAGAGGATGTGGCTAAGCGACTGATCGACTACGGTTTTCATGCACCTACGCTGTCGTTTCCTGTGGCGGGCACCATTATGATCGAACCCACGGAAAGTGAAAGCAAAGATGAGCTGGATCGTTTTTGTGATGCCCTGCTCCAAATCAAACAGGAGATGGAGGAGATAGCCCGTGGTGATGCTGACCCCGAAAATAATGTCCTCCACAATGCACCGCATACTTTGGCTCAGCTTACTATGGACGAGTGGACTTATCCCTACAGCAGAGAAAAAGCAGCATGGCCTATTGCATACCTTCGGGATGGTTTCAAGTTCTGGCCTTCTATCGCACGCGTGAACAACGCACACGGCGACCGGAACCTCATCTGCACGTGTCCATCAGTGGATGCGTATAGAGAATAACGCGAGCTCCCTTTAATTTGTGTGGAGATACTTGGGTGAATAAATGCATAATGGGTCAGGGCAATATGCCCTGACCCATTCGTCTTTATGATGTTTTTCCTTCCGGATTGCATTTAAGACGGAGTATTACGACGTCCTAAATAAATACGCTCCTGATGCATTCAACAAGCTTAAAAATCGTCGGATTCCTTGTGAAGACCTAAAACTCCTTCACCAACTCAAAGTTGATGCCTAAGCTGAATCCCTGGTTGCTGCCATTTGGGCGTACATTGTACAATGCTAATGCGCCAATGCGGAACTGCTCGGCATTCAACCAGCTTCCATCGAGGATCATACCCGTTTCTAGGCCAAAAGAAAAATTGGTATTCAGATTCAAACCTGCCCAGAAAACATCCGGATTTTCGACCCGAAACTGATAGCCCAGATTGTATAAACTCGCATCGGCATAGTTGAACCAGAGTGAATGGTCCAAATAAAGAGCATTCGCCGAACGCCATCCTACTACAGCATTGCCATGCAACCGATTGCCATAAGGGGAGGCATCGTTAAACGACAGATTATAAGGCAATAAGCGGGAAGCGCCTGCTCCAATAAAAAAGTGACTTTTGTATAGGCGATCATCAGGGACGGTGCGATACATGACTCCTGCACCAGCATTAAAATCCATGGTGCTGGCGCTTTCTCCCGATAATAACGGATCCACGGAATCACTCACTTTAGAACGTGTTGCATCAAATCGGCGTTGGCCTACCGTACCCAGAATTCCGAATGATAACCGGTCATGGTCATCCAGGATAGCCGGATTGATCTGATATTTATAGGCAACAGCAAGACCAACAAAAGTGAGCGGGCCTGTGGCATCGTAAATAATATCGCCCGCCAGACCCATCCGATCATCATCAAAACTCATGTGGCCACCCACAATACCCGTGACCGGAGCACCATCAAATCCCAGCCATTGCTGGTTATATGTAGCATGGGCACCCCATTGACTACCACTCGCTGCAAAAGCCGGGTTCCAGAGGTGGTCAGTAGCTCGGATAACACCAGGCAATGGAATCTGTTGGCTCCAGACGATGGATGTAGAGAGGACCAAAAACGGCAATATGTACAGTGATTTTTTCATAATGGACAAATTAATAGGGCTAATCTTCATGAAGGATAACAAGGACGGATTTGAAAACACGATCTCCGGGCCATAAACGCAATACATAATAGTAGGAGCCTGCGGGCAATAGTTTGCCTTTATGATACCCATTAAAGGTATTGTCATAATTATCCTGATGGAAGATTTGCTCACCCCATCGGTTGTAAATGGTAAGACTGTTGGTATCGAACGATTCCAGACCCTTGATCACCAGTTCGTCATTATGGCCATCACCATTAGGCGTGATGGTATTGACCAAATCCAGGACGCGCCCCAGATCATCAAAAACTTCAACAAAAACAGAGTCGCGTGTTCGACATCCGTTGATATCTTGAATGTCTACAAAATAATATCCTGTTGATTCCGGGGTCGTTTGTGGATCGGGGCAAATAGTACAGGATAAATCGGTCGGACCAGACCAGGTATAAGTTGCACCTCCGCTGGCATTCAATGTAATTTCTTTTCCAATAAGCACATTCAGTCCTGGCCCTGCCATTCCCTGAGGAGTGTTCACTACCAGGTCAATGGTCACCGTCTCTGAATTACAGGCATTGGACACCTCCACGCTGAGCGTGGTCGATGTCTGGAGCGTGATCGTCGGATTGGCAATATTGGGATTACTTACCTGGCTTGCACCCTGGATCCATAGATAATCGGTGCCCCCACTGGCTACAAGCTGAACTGGTTCGCCCGGGCAAACTGCTGATGGAATACTTGTGACGGATGGATTCACCAGGCTTAATACTGTAATCTGGACCTGGGTTGAGGCTGAACATCCATTGATATCCGTTACCGTTACACTGGCTGTCCCTGCCTGGGTTACCGTAAGTTGAGCGGCGGTGCTTCCTGTAGACCATTGATAATTTGGATACGGATTATTCAAACTGAGCGTGGTGCTGTTTCCATCGCAAAAACTTAGGTTGCCACTGATCATTGGTGTTGGCTTGGGGTGGACAGTAACGGTGAACGCATCATGGCCAATACAACCTGCCGTGTTGGTTACAGTTACGCCATAAGTACCGCTTAAAGTGACATTTATGACCGGTGTAGTCAATCCATTAGACCATAAATAACCGGTGTATCCAGGGCCGGCATTGAGGGTGCTGTTTTCTCCAATACATACTTCGGAATCACCGATAATATCCGGAACAGGATTTAAACTTTCTTGGACACTCACACTGGAAGACCCAATGCATCCTGCACCGGTTGTTACGGTAACAGAGTAAGTTCCAGCGGCATTTACATTGAGTGTTTGGCTAGCACTTCCGTTACTCCATAAATACGAAGTATACCCGGCACCTGCATCGAGTAGGGTTTGATCACCCTCGCAAATGGCAAGGGTACCCGAAATCTGTGGCTCAGGCAGCGAAGAAATAACCACATTTACTGTATCATATCCTGGGCATCCTATTGAATTAGTTACGGTGACAATGTAATGGCCGCTGGTAAATACGACCAATGTTTGGGCTGAACTCCCGTCCGGCCAGAGATAAGAGGTAAAGTTATTACCGGCATTCAATGTGGTTGTTTCGCCCTCGCAAAGATCAAGGTCTCCGGTTATCTGTGGAGATGGCGCAGGTAATGCGGTAACTGAAAATTGATCAGTACCCGTGCAGCCTGCGGATGTACTGACAGTGACACTATATACCCCGGTTTGTGTGACATTTATACCCGGTGTCATTTCGCCTGTGGACCACAAATAGCCATTAAAACTCCCGACCGCTTCAAGCAAGGTGGAAGAACCGGCACAAAAGGAGGTAGCACCTGTAATCTGTGTTTGGGGTTTTATATTTTCTACAATACTCACCGTCGTATCCCCTTTGCACCCCAGCGCATCGGTAACCGTGACACTATAGGTTCCTGCTGCAGAAACAGTGATGGTCTGACTGGTTGGCCCATTACTCCATTTGTATTGGCTGTATCCGGGACCCGCATCCAGTATAGTGCTTTCACCGGAGCAAATGGCCAGTACACCTGTAATTTTAGGATCAGGCAATTGATTAACACTCACGGTCACCTGATCCACATCAAAACAACCATTTGAGCCGGTAACAGTGACACTATACGTTCCGGTGGCCATCACCACGATACTGGTCGTGGTGTCGCCAGTACTCCAGAGGACATTAGTGAAAAATGGACTCACCGCCAGTGTAGTCGTCTGCCCTTCACAGATTCCCAGCGCGCCGTTAATGGTTGCATTTGGTTTGAAAATATTGGATACCTGGGTAAATGTTGCACCGGTACATCCATCCGTACTGGTTACTGTTACTGAATAGTTACCCGTAATGGGCGTTTTTATGACCTGAGTAGTGTCACCATTTGACCACAGGTAATTGACGAATCCGGCGCCGGCATCTAAGATAGCAGAGTCTCCGGTACAAACAACCAGGTCACCCGTAATTTTGGGAATCACAGCAGGATAATAAAACATCTCCATTGTGTCTGTTGTATAACGACATCCACCTACTTCTATAGCCGCATAGTATTTACCAAAATCCTGTGTGAAGTAGAGGCTGTCTGCGGCGCCAACAATAGGTTTTTCATTTTTAAACCATTTATGGACTACACCGGATCCACTGGTTACCTGGAAAACAGCTGTATCCAGGACACATATCCCCGGGCCATTGATTGCAGTGATCTCGGCAAACCCATCACAACTCTGGACACAGATATTGTCGATGTACAAGTTTTCACCAAAAGAACGATCTATGGTCATGCGAAAAGCCACCAACACTTCCTGTCCTTTGAAAGCAGATAAATCAGCAATGTCTCTTCGCCAATCTGCACAACTTGTTGGTTTCCAGGAACTAGTAGGTACATCGGCCGGAGCAGGTACGGTGTGTAAGTCTTCGGTTTGACTGGAATAAGTGTCCTTCCGAAGATAAACTGGCGTGTAGTTTTGTCCGCAATCGGATGATACCAGCACTTCCAGGGTACTAGTATAATCCGCGTAATAGTTTTTGCGCATAGCCACATCAAAATTCAATGCAGCTCCCGGCAATCCCGTAAGGTCAAAGGGAACAACCGTCATCAATGTCTGTGTGCCGCTTCCCCCTGCTGAGGCATTAAATGCATTAAAAACTACACTATGGGTGCCCTGATCTACACAAGCCGGATTGGCGTAAGGCTCCACCGATATTAAAGGGCCATTCACGGTCCAACTGCCAGGCAAAGAACCCGATTCAAAATCCCAACAAGATGGGATCGTTTTAACAACAGGTTCATAATATAAATAGGTACACAATTGGTTGTTGTCCACATAGGAATCAATACCTGCACCATTATTATCTACAATCCTATAGTCAATATCATGCGGTCCTAAGGCAACGGTTATTGGATCCAACGTTATAATGGCAAGGGTACCGGTGGGAATATTACCCGTCCATGCCGTCGTATTATATAAAACCCCATCAATCCATGCTTCAATGGACATAGTGATTAAAGGGGTGCTGCCATAATTTTTTATCTCAATTTGAGGAGCGAAAACGGAATCGCATAATGGCTGGTTATTTGGATACACGATGCGGGTAATTCCGCTTTCTGTTGCCTGATCTGCCGGAATGCATCCTTCAGAAGAAAATAACGAAAGCCTCGCTCCTCCGTATGCAGCCGCATTGACTCTGATACCTTGCCCATCCGTAAAACGAGTGGTGCCACCACAATAACTCATATAATTTTTACGGGAATTATCCCAAATGCCTCCTCCGGGACATGGATTTGATGGTCCGCAATCGCCAACTTTGTGCGGTGGTGTATCACATACCTGGTCACCATCTACGGTACAATCGGTATCTGGTGGACAATTGGCACCGTCGTTGTCGCCTTGAAACGTATGGGACAGGGCAAAACCATGCCCTAATTCGTGTGTCAATGTAGTACTGCCATAGGTCATACCCCCGCTCTCTAATACAGTGCCGTCCAAGGGGCCACCATTGGGGAAATAAGCAAAGCCGGCTACCGGCCCGCTGATATTATGTACCAGCCAGATGTTGTAGTACTGTGATTGAGGCCAGGTGCTTAGTGCTTTAACTTCTCCTTCATCTGCCCCGGGACCGCCGTCATATGCAAGACCATTTGCACTATAACTAGTTACTCCTGAACCATCGATACGGACAATGCCCGTCGTAGGCTGACCAGTCGGAGAACGTTTGGCCAGGCAGAATTCAAAATCAAAACCTGCACCATCCCCGATTATCGCCTGCCAGCGATCGTTCAGTCCCTGAATGGCTGATATAATTTGTGCATCGGCGATATTAGACCCGGTTCCAACCGCTTCTCCCAAGTGGATGACATGCACCACGACAGGTACACGGCGTGCTTCACCAGCACATCCGGTGCTGCGAAGCGTCATGTCCTGATGGTTCCTAAGTATATGTTGATAATCCACTTCAAAGCGCTCGACAGCCTTTTTGTAATCCGGATCTTTTTCCAACAAAAGGCGGTGCATACGATCCGCGCCGCATTGCCCCAGATCGAGTTGGGCTGACAAGATAAAAGGGGCCAGAATGAATGCTGAAATTACAGCAAAACCCTTGAGCTTTTGAAGTAAAGGAAAGGACATATTTAACAGGTTAATCCTAAGAAGAGAATAATCTTCCAAATATACCTAATCCTATAAATTGTCATAACTTATCCTATGCGAAAGAACTATTACCTTGCAGGCTAAGTCAAAATGAAAATCGATAATGATTGTTGTTACCGGAGCTGCTGGATTTATTGGAAGTTGTATGGTTGCTCGCTTGAATGAAGCGGGATTATATCGGGATGTTATTGTTGTCGATGACTTTTACAAGGACAGAAAAGACAATAACCTTCGAGGGAAATTTATCCGCGAATGGGTCCATCGTGATATTTTTCTCAATTGGTTTGAGCAGGTACCTGGCTTAATAAAATCTGTTATTCACCTCGGCGCACGCACAGATACCACCGAGCAGGATAAAACCATATTTGATTCACTAAATGTGGACTATTCCAAAAACCTTTGGAACCTCTGCACCAAGTACAACATACCTTTTATCTACGCATCAAGCGCAGCTACTTATGGGGATGGTAACATGGGATATTCCGATGATCATCGTGTGGTTCCTTCACTGAAACCACTTAACCCATATGGTGATAGTAAACAGGAATTTGATCAATGGGTGCTTAAGCAAAAGGAAACGCCACCATTTTGGGCAGGGATAAAATTTTTCAATGTCTACGGTCCCAATGAATACCATAAAGGAAGGATGGCATCCGTGGTGTATCATGCTTTCCAACAGATCCGTCAAACGGGGGCTATGAAATTATTTCGATCGCACCGGCCTGATTTCAAGGATGGCGAGCAACAAAGGGATTTCATTTATGTCAAAGATGTGGTAGACGTGCTCTTTTATTTGTTGACAGCAAAACCGGCTTCGGCTATATACAACCTGGGTACGGGTAAGGCCAGGAGTTTCCTTGATCTGACAAATGCCACTTTCAAAAGTTTGGGCCTGGAGCCTCAAATATCCTTCATAGATACACCTGCTGATATAAGAGATACATATCAGTATTTCACCGAGGCCGATATGGGTAAGCTGGTGAAGTCCGGTTACGACAAACCTTTTACATCATTGGAAGATGGCGTTGCAGATTATGTAAAACACTACCTCACTGCTGGAAAATATTATTGAGCCGGTTGTCGGGTGTACGTATTGATGCCTGCATAATAAATGAGATACCATTCTTCCCCCATTTTTGCGAACCGCCGTTCAGTCATCAATAGGCGCTCTTTGTGAATGAGCCGCTCTCTGACCATGCCTTCAGAAAGTAAATCGACAGACCGGACAAAATCTTCTTCCTCCTTTTGCCGTGGACGATGCATGGTCCAATCCTCCACCTGCCAGAAGTAGGATGTGCCGCCAAGTTGATCCGGCTCTGCATAATCAGGTAAACCTGCTAGTGGAAATGTAATATGTTCCATTTGATAGGCGCTGTCCCGATGGAAGAGCTCATAAAATACCTGAAAATCTACAGGCAACTCAGCAGGAAGATCTGCTGTTTTGGGGTTTTTACACCCAATTACCGCCAGCGTAATGAAAAGTAAAAGACGAAAATTCATATCCAAAAGTAATTTAATCCCTTTTTCTGAGCGCATAAACAAGCATTCCTTTTGTAAAAGGTTTGTAAAAACAAGAATATACCTCTTCATTTCCCTCCGGGTCCTCCACAAGTCCTTCTAACATTCCGCCATTTTCCTGATACAAAAAGTCACTGCAAAAAATGTTAGTTTTAAAATCAAGCTGACGCCGTCCGTATGCTTTGTAGAGCGCTTCTTTTGCCCCCCAAAGTACATGCAAGCATCCGTTTGCATCCTGATCTTCAAGATTGCGTTGTTCCTGAGCCGTGATAAATTTTGGCGCTAATCGCTCCATTCTTTTATCCCATCGCTGAATATCTATCCCTGCCGATTCATCCGTGAGTATTACTGCTGCAAGGCCGTCGGAATGACTAATGGATACATGAAATGGCGAGTCGGATAGAAAAGGTCGGCCAAAAGCATCCTTCAGACATACTTTCCGATCCTGGTCGCCGGACAATATGTGGATTAAATAACGTGTCGAATACCAATCAGTCACTCGTTTGGGGTGTATCTGCGCTATTTCTTCCCGTTCCTCAGGTTGTAACAACAGTTTGGTACGAAACCAATCATCCGGCTCCTCCGTTTGCCAAAGCGCGAGTAGGGCCCGGTTGGGGATTTTTTTTGCGTATCGAAGGGGCATGTTAGTATAATAACGTGCAGTTGGCACGTTGCTGCAAAGATCAGCCAAATTATTGGTGAACATTTAAAGCCTTCCCATTTGTTTAGTGAAGTATGTCGACAAAGCCCATAATTCGCAACCAGCACCTTGCAGGCCATAACGGTGCTATTTTCGGTCTTTGTCCTGGACCTTCATCACAAATCATTTATAGTTCAGGTGGTGATGGATGGATTGTTGAGTGGGATTTAACAAATCCTGACCCCGGGCGACTAGTGGCAAAGGTCGATACGCAGATTTATTCGTTGGTTTATGTAGCAGCCATCCATGGATTGGTGGCGGGTAATATGCATGGCGGCGTCTATTGGGTCGACCTGGATCGGCACCAGGAAACTAAAGGTATTTCTCATCATCAAAAGGGACTTTTTGCCCTTACGGTAGATCAAAACAGCCTATATAGTGGAGGAGGGGATGGTCTGTTGACAAGGTGGTCCATAGCGGAACGTCGTACTATCGAAAGTGTCCTGATTAGCCAAGAGGCGCTCCGGTGCATTGCACCACATGCCTCTTCCTCCCGCATCGCTGTTGGATGTAGTGATAGTCGGATTTATATTTTAGATTCATCCAGTCTTCAGTTGATCCATATTGTTGAAGCGGCACATCAACCATCGGTATTCTCTGCGGCCTGGAGTCCCGATGGTCGGTTTTTATGGAGTGGCGGAAGAGATGCCCACCTCAAATGTTGGGATAGTATGGATGACTTTAAATTGGTTTTCGACCTGGCTGCGCATTGGTATACCATCAATGCCCTAGCCTTTAATCCGGAGGGTACTATTCTTGCATCTGCAAGCAGAGACAAAACGATTCGGCTCTGGGACACAGCAACCGGGGCTCTCCTCCAGACGTTGGAAACCGTCAGAGATCAGGGCCATCGCAATTCTGTTAACAACCTGCTTTGGAGTTCTTGGCAAAATACACTTGTCTCCGCATCCGATGACCGATCCCTTATTCTGTGGTATAATAGTTAAACCGCATCCCTTGGCACCCCAAAATCCATTCTAAAGAAGTTTGCATACAGCAGGCTCACAAGGATGAATTCTGCCTGGCAGTTTACAGGATCAAAATGTCTTAAGGTCTAAGGTCATAGGTATCATGGTTGTCGGTCTGCATTTGGCACTGTGTCATCCGGCTTCTTTCTGAGCAGATTCACAAATTCATCATTCCTGCTTTCGATCTCATCATCCCTCATCCCGAGTTATAGGCCTCGCACAGGGGCACTCGGTTCGCTCACTGAATGTCGGCTTTTCGTAGATGTGCTATGGGGCATTTCGTAAGCCTCGCGCAGTGGCGCTCGGTTCGCTCACCGAATGTCCACTGGACATTCGCCCCCCTTGGTCGCCGAAGCCTTGGCGAAGGTGACGGAGTACGTGAGCTCACCCTCAAAACCTCCCTACTCAAAAACCCCCTCCTCGACTCCTCAACTCATCTCTAAAACCCTCATTCCTATCAACAGGGGGCTCGGTTCGCTCACCGAATGTCGGCTTTTCGTGGATGTGCTATGGGGCAATTCGTAAGCCTGGCGCAGGGGGTGGAATAATCTGGAATCTGAGAATCTGGAATCTGGACCGAGACGTGAGCTCTTTCCTGACTCCTCATCCCTCATCCCTATGAATAGGCCTCGCGCAGGGGCGCTCGGTTCGCTCACC
>JAGNXB010000013.1:36863-64891 GCA_017985675.1 Saprospiraceae bacterium
GCGCAGGGGGTGGAATAATCTGGAATCTGAGAATCTGGAATCTGGACCGAGACGTGAGCTCTTTCCTGACTCCTCATCCCTCATCCCTATGAATAGGCCTCGCGCAGGGGCGCTCGGTTCGCTCACCAAATATCGGCATTTTGTTAATATGCTATAGGGCATTTCGTAAGCCTCGCGCAGGGGCGCTCGGTTCGCTCACCGAATGTCCACTGGACATTCGCCCCCTGCGGGGTACGTGAGCTCATCCCCAAAACCTCAAAACCTCCCAACTCAAATCCCCCCACTCAACCCTTCCCCCTTATTCCCTCCAGCCTTTATACCTTTGTGATAAATTACGTAAAAATGATTTTGTCAGATAGCAAGATTCTGGAAGCAATGGCCAGTGGTGAAATAGTGATTGAGCCATTCCGGAAGGAGGCCCTTGGTACCAATAGTTATGATGTTCATCTTGGAAAGTGGCTCGCAAATTATATTGATCCAGTGCTCGATGCACGCAAGCATAACGAAATACAACTGTTTGAAATCCCAGATGAAGGTTTTGTATTACAGCCGGGAACATTGTACTTAGGAGTGACAGAAGAACATACCGAGTCATTTACCGCAGTTCCATTCCTGGAAGGCAAATCAAGTGTAGGGCGCCTGGGTATAGACATCCATGCCACTGCAGGCAAAGGCGATGTTGGATTTTGCAACACCTGGACGCTGGAGATATCTTGTACTATGCCTGTTCGTATTTATAAGGGGATGCCCATTGGGCAGCTTATTTATTTCAAAGTGGATGGCGATATTGAAAATTATTACCACCACAAGCAAACCGCCAAGTACAATATCCGGACGGACAAACCAGTGGAATCCATGATGTGGAAAAATCATTTCTGATGGTGTTGTAAACTACAACAGCATATTTTTCGTTCATCATTTGTTTAACCCATGACCATGAATGCACGATACAACGCCGGGTATACCTTACTGGCCGTCTTGCTGACCTTTTTGGTCATTGCCCTGCTTGCTTACCGCTCCATGGAGTTTCTCCAGGAAAAGAATGATGCCAAATATAAATTTTCTGAAGAAGATGCCTTGTTGGCAATGCCTCAATTTCGCCTCGTTGACACAGCAGGTGGGTTGTTGCAAACGATTTTAAGTAATGATCCCGGCGCTAAGCCCATGCGAGGGCCATATGTCGTACTCGCGGGCAGTTTTTTAAACAAAGAAAAAGCAAGGGTACATTTGAACCAATTGGAAAAGCGGGGATTAAAGTATACCGAGTTGGTTCACTTTGTGGGCAATCGAAATATTTATGCTATTGCTGTGGGAAAGCATGACAACCTTAAGGATGCCAACGAACAATTAGTCACACTGCGCAGAGAATTTGACATTGAAGGCTATGTCCATAAAATCAGGGAGGTGCCCTGAATCTCACTTTAGGATTACCGCTCCAGCAAAATCGTTCTGCGGGCAAGTAAATGAAACGCTGCATCACGGATGACTAACTGATACAATCCTGCATTTGCACCAGAGAGGTCCATCATGCTGGTGTAAGGTACAGTTGCAATTGTCCTCCCTAATGCATCTATTATAGTTATGGTCCAATCTTCTGAGGGGATGCCTGCATCTAACCACACCGCACCATTAGAAGGATTGGGATAAAGGTTTAAAGTAGTCATCAGTTCATGAGGCATGCTCAGGTCCACCAGGTCTGGTGTGTGATTTGGGGTTTTATCTCCAAAAACAGGATGGATCATTAGCGATCCTCGCAAGCTGCCGGGAAATGGTTGCCAGGTCCCCGAAGTATTTAACCAGGAATAATCTGCCCCTGTCAGAATGTTTTTGTCAAACCCAACAGGAATGGGATCGTCCACATTGGAACCCTGCTGCCATCCAACATAAAATGTACCAGCAGGAATAGGTACACCAACCGCATTTCCGTTATTGTCAAAAAGTACATAGGTAGTAAATCCTTGCAACGAATCTTCAAAAAGGAGGTCCGGATAAAAGGGTTTCAGAAAAAAGTCTTCATATACCGGATCATTATTTAGGGACCCGGTCCAAATCCGTAAATTGAAAAATTGAGTGGTGACATCAACATTGTATCGTGGAAAATGAAACTGGATCGCTCGCAGTGTATCTTGTATGGTTGCTTGAAAAGCCATGGCTACCTGGGTGCCTGCCTTTGTAGCCACGATAGCACTTTCAGCCGTCCCATCGTCATAAGCAAAGTAATTGGATAATACTGTTGTCCGATTCGTGGTATTATTGCGCAGGGCAACAGGTTCACCAGCGTTTTCTTCCAGGTTTTGTTCAAATCGGAATTGCAGGTTTAGTTCAACTGCCTCAAGGTTAGGGGAAAGGGACTGTAAAGCTCCGGCTAGTCCGGAAGTGCTCAGGGGATTGAGGAAATCATGTCTGCCTGGTGCCAGGTCAAGCTGGTTCTGGGGTACCGTTGGAGGCAAATCTAGCAGATTGATATTACTGACAAAGACCTGGCCGCTGATCAAATCACTTATAACGACTTCACTGGGATTGGCGGTCAGTATTTCAGTGTGATGATTAAACAGACCAATGTCCAGGCTTGGGCTCAACCAGGAGTTGGCGACAGGATGAAAGTGACGCCAGGGCATTGCTGTATAGCGGCTAATTAAATAATTTGGCTGCCGAGTGAAGGTGATATCAAGGTTGTTTCCCTGCACACTTTGATCTTCCTCAAGTTGCACATAGGCAATATGCCACAATCCAAGTGCACCGGTTAGTTTGGATTTATTGCGAAAGCGGAATTGAAATCCCTTGTACAAAAAGTCTTCATCTGCCAGGCCAAAAGTCCGGTTAATAAACGTATCAGGATTAGATTGGAATGGATTTAGGCCTGGAATCCGATCGGCCAAAACCCATTCCTCCTGATTATTTTTAAATTCCACAATCAAACTGTCATTAGTCTCAGGGGCAAAACCAAGCCCCTTCCGCTGTATACGAAAGGTTAAAAGCAGAATGTCATTTTCTGTATAAGGGGAAAGGTCCAGATAGGCTGAAGTAAGGGTGTCCCTTTTATTTGGACTTTCAGGATAAGACCTTCCAAACTGATCTAATCCATCCAATGTGGCTACCCCAAGTGAAACAGGTTGATAAGCCATTGTTTTGTTGATAAATGCCTGATCATCCACCCATTTAGCCGGGTCGGGGTAGGGCCCGGGATAGTTAAAGTCATCAAAAAATGGAATTGCTATGGTATCTGTGTTGACAGTAATTGAAATGGCAAATGTATCCGTAAGGCATTCGTCGTATTGGGCGAGATAATAGATAATATCTGATCCAGCTTTCCGGTTAGCTTCAAAACGCATACACTCGGCGAGTGTAATCACTTTTCCATTAGGCCGGGTAATATCACCGGATAATCTGTAAAGAGGCGTGTTTAGTGCCGGATCAGGTGTGATACAATATAGAAATGATTCACCAGCATTCAGGACTTGTGAGGGCACAATCTCGAAAAGGGAGGGCCTGTGGATGGTGAAATCAAAAAAGGATGTTGTGCAACTACCATCCGTCTTACATACTTCAACACAGACTAAATCCTGACCAGAAATAAGACCAGCAGTAGCCTGATAGGTGACACAGGTAGAATCGAGGGTTACAGAACCGAAAGCAAGTGGGGCACAATTGGTCAATGTAATGGTGGCATTTGTGCCTAAGCCTGCCGTGTCAATGCAAAGTGTAATACTGCTTCCGGAGGCTATGCAATGGGCTGTAGAGCGTGTAAATGCACTTTTTTCTTCCTGAATTGCCCTGGACAAAAGGGATTCCTGCGACACATGTCGTTCAAGGATGGGATTATTGCCCAGAGGAATTTCCATTATCTGGGCAACACCGACTATAGAGGAGGTGAATACAATAATGAGGGCTAAATAAAATCCACGGAATCGTAGGGAAGAAAGCATAAAATGGGTTTAATGTTTGGAACGAATTGTGGCAGTGTATGTTGCCCTTTAACAGCAAGGCTTTATTCTTCCATTTCCTCAGCCACTTCCGGACATCGGGCCGGTTTCGCCTGGGTCAGCCAAATACTTATCGTGTCGCCTTTATCCAGGATAACATCAGGAGACCAGGGTGGGTCCTGCCGATACACGAATGCAGAAAAGCGATTTGTGACATTGGCATCTAGGTGCACCGTCCCCAAAGTGAGCCGATTAGCCCTAAGTAAAAAGTCGGCCTGGTTAAAAGTCTGACATTCCATGTTAGGGAGCGAAACGGATTCACTATAATCTTTCGAAATGATCAAATCAAGTGTCCCCCCTTTGGGAATCATGACCTTTTCCACCTTCCGTTTTGCATTGATGATGGTGTCACCATTATACAATACAGCCAGGATCATATTCGGTGGACCTTCGTCAAAAACCTCCTGGATAACCTTTGACTCAATGGCAAATCGTTGTTTAAGTGTTTTTTGGACGCCATTTACTTCCTGGCCATAAAGACCCGGCAGACTGGATAGCGGAATCATATCTGCCTGGAATTTTGTAACGGTGATATAAATACGCCGATTTTCTTTTACGGTAGACCCCGGTGGCGGATTTTGGGCTAGGATCATTCCACCTGGTTTTCCTACAACAAATACACTGTCCTCCATAACCATGCGGAGATCTTTACTCTGAGCATCTTTGTCCGCATCCGCTACTAGCGTACCAATATAATTTTCGACCACTAGCTTTTGACCGTGATGGGTGTAACAACGCAACCACCATATCACAAAGAGAAGTAGAAATAATACAGACCCAACTACAGCCAGAAGGTTGTTCAAAAATAAAGCGGATTTGATAAAATGCAGGAAGCTGTCAGCAGCCTTTTTTATTCGTTCAGACATGCTGCTTCGTTGTGCGTCCATGGAAACTGTATTCTAATATTTGATCAATAAAATGGTAAGGCGTGTAACCGTTAAGTGCAGCCTGATGGAATATACACGTTGCTGGCGTCATGCCCGGCAATGAATTTACCTCAATAATCCATGTCTCTACCCGGGCGTCATCAAAAATCTTTACAAATGCGTCTATTCGTGAATATCCTGTCACGCCGAGTATGCGGGCAGCTTGCTCCAAATCCTTGCGCACAGCCGCAGATATTCGTTTGGCTTTTTGTTCATCACGACTGAATCTCGCGGGGGTGATGTTTTGGCCTTCGCCAGCTAAAAACTTTTCTTCCAGGGATAACACATCGCCACCAGACAAGGCTTCAGAAGGTTCAAAAACTTCATACCGAAGTTGGCCATCCTCCCAATGTGTGACCAGACCACAGGTGATTTCAAGAAAATGAGTGGCGTCTCCCTTGCGAATGAGTGTTTCGAATAAAATGTGTTCTTTCCGTGGAAATTCTTCTTTAGGCTTGAGCCTCAAAATGGTTTGAAGCGCTTCAGGCACTAATTCCTGCTCACGGTAAAGTGCCGCTGCAAAAGATTCAAGTTCGGTCCTGTTTTGGATAATTTTGACAGCTGAACTGCACCCATCATCTACAGGCTTACCGATAAAAGGATATTGGAATTGTTGTTCCACAGACCCCAACCATTCATCTTTGTCAACAAACCAGTTTGTTCTGTGTGCAACCCATTGGTTAGCTACATGAAACCCATGTTGCCGTAACGTTTGGAGCGTACGGTATTTGTCGATCGTGACCTGCGAGGAAGACACATCTGAGCCATTATAAGGCAATCCTATTTTCTCCAAATAACCCTGGACTTCACCATCTTCACCCGGCCGACCATGCAACGCGATAAATACACCATCCACTTCAAGCGCCAGTTGCTCATAAGTCAACTTTCTGGGCTTAAGCGTGGCAGACTGGTAGGTGTATTTTTCGGTAAGGGCACCACACTGCTGCCGAATCCCTTCAATGACAGGGTGGGTCTCATCATGTGTCACCCTTTCCCGAATATCATCAGCATTATCCTTAAGAAGCAGGTTTACAGGAAGTACAAAGAGCTCATGAGCACCTTGTTGGCCGGTTAAAAATACGGGAATGGGTTCGTACTTATCCGAGGAGGCCAACTTTTCATAAATATTGCGGCCACTTTCAATACTGATGTGTCGCTCCGAACTGTATCCACCTAGCAGCACCGCAATTTTTTTGCGGCCACCACTTGCTGTTTTTTCAACGAGAATGGCGTGATCTAATTGGGGAATGAGTTTAGCCCAGGTTGGCAATCTCAAGGACTGAGATAGTCGTTCCTGCAAAGAGCTTCGGATAATGTAAGATAGAAATTGTGATGGATTGAGGCCGATCTCTGCTGCCTGATGGAAAAAGAAAGAAGAAGGCATCATTCCTGATGTCGTGTTCGGATCATTGAGATATACCGAACCATCAGCAAGAAAAAATCCATCAATACGGGCATATACCTGGAAATCCAGATAATGAAAGAGTCGTTCACAAGCCTTTCGGATCGATTGGATATCCTTTTCAGGTAGGTGGATCGGTGTTTCCTTCCGCGATAATCCGGGCAAGTATTTACTGCGATAATCAAATATTTCGCCGCCTTTGATGATTTGTGTAGGTGGCAAAGCGACGGCTTTTCCATCTTCAGTCCGGATCACAATGCATGAAAATTCTTTACCTTCGATAAATCCTTCAAGCAAAACAGATCGCTCCCTATCTACGCTTTCGATGATCCACATGTCAGCTCCACCCCTGTTGAGTGTTAACAGAAGCTCCTCAGGATGGTCAATCCGGACATCATTCAACATCAATGGGAACCCACTGCCTTCACGTATATCGCTGATTAATTTTATTTGATTAATTCGCTCAGTTAGTGACCATTTTTGCCAGGCTTGTGCGCTTAGTTTCCACCTGAAAAATGCTTTGTCTACAGCACTTATGAATACCTCTGGATCCAGCAATGGAATAATCGAAACACCAATGGAAGACCCCTGATTTGCTGGCCGTATAACTACTTTTTCACCAAATAAACTACAGGCTTGCTGGTAAAGAATTAAGGGATCCTTGTCTAACCAGTCTTCTCTGGAGATGGTCGAACATACTGGACCAGGAAATCCACCAGCATGCATTAATTTTTTTTGAAAACTTTTATCCATCCCTATGGCACTCGCGCGAAGGCCACTTCCTGTGTAAGGAATATCCTGACTTTCTAAAATGCCCTGGATCTGACCATCTTCACCAAACTGACCGTGCAAAGCCAGAAAAGCAATATCTATTTGTGTATGAAGGTCTGACCATTGTCGGATTTCACCCACCAAACGGGCAACTTTTTCAATAGAAAATCCAGGTGTTTGAAGCAATGACTCGATATAAATCTGGAATCCATTTGGACTATCTGGCAGAATGTCGACAGGAGGGTAAAAATCCCGGATAGTGCCCTTGTAAATATGTCGCCAGTCCAGCTCAATCAAGTTCAATGCACTGTCCACAAAAAACAAAACAGGTCTGAATAAACTCTTATTCAGATTGTCAAAAACTGTACGTCCCCCGGCAAAACTGATCTCTCGCTCTCGGGAAGGGCCGCCAAAAAAAATGCCAACCCTGATCATAGAATGGTTGTTATGGATCATGCTGCCGCAAAAATAACAAAAGCCGCGCTGTAGTGCTTATTTCCTTCAACGCTGGGTTGGGTTACAACTTTACCCTAATTGGTAAGTCAACAGAATAAGCGCTAAATCATCATTTTGTTAGGACCAGACGCTGTGTACTTCTGCCTGCTGCAAAATGAACAGCTACAACATACATACCTGCGGGTAACCCACTTAGATCAATATTCATCTGACCCGGCCCCAAAACCGTGATGGTGGCAGGCACAGCTTGTCCAAGGTTATTATACATAAGGACCTGGCCGATGGCTATAGATTGATCAGCTAATTGCAACCTGACCTGGTCCGTAGCAGGGTTTGGGGTTAATGTCATGTGTGCCGGATTTGCAGATGGCGAACCCGTGCTAACGGAATTATCTGTTTTTATAGGGTAGGAGGTAATTCCAAACCAACCGCCATCTCCATCTTCCACAGTAAATAGGAACGAATCGAAGCCTTCAACTTGGGGGAATGCAGCATAAGTTATCAACCCATCATATAAATCTTGCTGAGTAAACTTGGTTCCGACACCTACCGGTAGCCCATCGCGAAACAGTTGGCCGGAATAGGGCGCCCTCACCAGCGTGAAGGTGAGTTCCCAGGGAAAGCTTTCCTGATCGTCTGCGAGTAACAAGGTATTCGTTATTGCCCTGGTGGTACCAGGTGCAATGAATAAAGTGTCTTGCCTTACTAAAAACGGATTGTTTATGGTGAAGTCAGAACACAAACTAAGTGTCCAGTTAGATAATTTTCCACCACCACCTGTAGCCACATCTTCTATAGTTAATGTCCAATCACCTTTGATATTTTCTCCTGTTAGATTGGATAATGGGTCTTCACTTTTATAGATTTGGGCATTATCCGGCGGACAAGCGAAGGGTACTAATGATTCATCATTGAATCCCATATCAATAGTACCAGTGATGAAAAAACATTTTCCAAGAAACAAACGTGATGTTTTGCCCGTCGGGCTTTTGAGTGTGCCGCGCAGTTGCCCAATATTTTGATGGTTTCCAGCAATTTTTGGAATTCGGATTTCGGTAACAGTGCCATCTGAGGGAACAGTGATTACACTATGTATGGTTTGGATCCCTTGACCCGGTATAACTTGTTCCACATCGTTGACGAAATCAGTGCAGGAAATAGATGCAGTATGGAATGCAAATACGGGTATTTCATTGGGAATGCCGCAGACATTTTCCGGCAACACCCTCCAAAAATATAACGTATTGGCATCCAATGTAGCTAATATTTGAAAGAAGGTATCCGTTAAAACACCGGATTGCAAAATAACAGTGGAGCCAAATGCAGGGCTCGAAGCCAACTCAACCCGAT
Source organism: Saprospiraceae bacterium (assembly GCA_017985675.1). Taxonomy (GTDB): domain Bacteria; phylum Bacteroidota; class Bacteroidia; order Chitinophagales; family Saprospiraceae; genus JAGNXB01. The sequence goes on from JAGNXB010000013.1 coordinate 45,752, forward strand.
AACTTGCAGCGTCTTCTTGCGATACCCATTTTAGGAGTGGTGAACTGCCCACAGCACTACTGCCGGAGACAGGTGCTGTTGCTTGCAGCGATGAGAAGTCATTCCTGACAAGTATTAGCTCAGCGGGTCGAAACAAGCTCACGCCACTGGATGACTGCGCCTGAATTTGAATGAGATATGTACCGCCCTTTGTGACTTCTGCGGTTTCAATGTACAATGTGGCTTCGGCTGGAGGTAATAACGTGGCTTGATCAAAGTAAGCGGTTGCGCCTGGAGGAAGGCCACTCACTATACTCAGGCTTACAGGTTCGTTAAATCCGAGCAAGCTTTCAGTTTTAATACGAAGTTGTACTGTCTCAGGTAAACAACCCGTCTGAAGGTATGGACTGACTTGCAGCGTATAGCCTGCCTCAAGAGGAGGTAACAGTCTTAAGTTGGCACCTGAAATGTTGAAAAAGATATTATCCGCAGCTTCTACCATGATTCGACATAAGCTAGATTGGACCTTTGGCATGGTGACCCAAAAGGAACCATTGTTAGGCACGGCCTCGGCTAAAAGAATTGGATAAGTGGTGCCACCATCCAGCGATAGCCTGATGTTAACGATTTTACAATTTACCGGACTAGCATCTGTGCCGGCCACATCCCAGGTGATTTCTACATATTCTCCCTGTCTGACGGTGTCTATGTTTGAGAAAGAGGTCACCGTAAAAGGTCCGGCAAATTCGGTAGCATGGAATAGCAGATCCTTTTGAGCAATGCTGCCGGTTTCCAGGTTATTATCTCTGACGGTAACACGAAAGCTCATTTCGCGGCTATAATCGGGTAAGACCTCAAACTTGCTGTTTTGTTTTTGCACGATGAGGCTCATTCGTGGAAACACCCTCACCGAATCTGTAACAGGCGGAAAACTGCGAAATAGTGGCGATGTCTGGACAGGATCTCCTGCGTCTGTGATCGGTCCCGTATCCATTCCTTCCCAACAGAATGCCAGAGGAGTACCGTCTTCATCCGATCCGGATGCAGTTAATTTAAAAGGTGTTGATATAGGTATATAAAAACCATTTTTATAGGTGAAATTGACAGAAGGTTGAAAGTTTGATGTTGGGATCTTTTGACCACATTGCGCACCGGATCCCGTGCGAATAAAATTTTTCATTTGCCCCAGACTACCACCATGATAGTAGTCATCGGCATTATTTTTAACAGAATTTGAACCGCATGCACCACTGTAACTCATAATGGTTGATCCGCCACCCGGCTCCCATCCTGTACCCGGGTTTTCGTTAGAACACTTGTTGAAACTGTGCGTAGCTGAAAATTGGTGGCCCATTTCATGGCAAATGACACCAACATAAAATGGGTCAAACTTAGGTGTAAATAATCCACTCACGCCTCGGGCTTTTGAATTGGTGCATACACTACCAAGCTGAGCTAGTCCAACCTGGCCATTCGTTGCCAGCCCAAATACATGCCCGATGTCATAATTGTCCAAAGGTATTTGTAGCCCAATTCTTACAGGATTTTGATCAATCATCAGCTCTGTATCACCATTGGAGTAGCCGTCTGTGATGGGGTCTAAAAAAATGACTTTATCATTTTGTGCAATCAGCTCAATCTGAATGCCCATATCTTTTATCAACACTGCATTAATGCGATTGACAGCAGTAATCAACTCGGCCGCTACGAGTGGTTTGCTACCTCCATGAAATTGAGCGTATTCACCGGTTGTTGCTATGACCAGCCGATATTTGATGATATCAACAGGTTCGACATTGTTCAATGATGACACTATTTCTCCTACAAATTCATTGTTAATATCCCCGCTTAGTTCTTCATGCATTTGGCAAGTAAAGGAAATAGGTGCATCATTGTCCGACCAATACTCGTCTTTGAAATAAACCGCATATATATCTGTGCGGCCACGATGAACAGGATCAATCATGATCGTCCGGTTCCCTTGAAAGATGATGGCATGAAAACCATTCACCGTATGGTCTATCCGGCCTTGGATTGCGGGATTTCGTACGTCATGTATACTATATGTGCCTGTCCCCGGATGTGTAGCGTAATAGTCAAGCGCTGCACATGGTGACCATTTAACGCTAAACATAGAAAATGAACCATCAGGCAATGGAAGTTGGATGTTTACCGTATTTCCTGCTTGTAATTGACCCGTCAGGGAGGCATAATCAAGCTGATAAAACTGACCCTGAGATGGAGTTACCCACGACTGTGCGGTTGCATTTAGGGCTGTTTGCCGATCCAAAAGCTGCCAAAGATTACCTAATGACTGCGCTTGAAGTAATGAAGCCAGGGAGAGAAGTATGAAAAAAGAGCTGATGGTTTGTCTCATAAAAACGAAAAATAGCTTAATAATCAATGAGATGATAATTCACCAAAGATAATCCCAGAAGGACCAATTTGGTTCAATCATAAAAAACAAAACCCCGTCAAAAACGGGGTTTTGCAATATAACTTACCAAGATGATCTAATGGGCAATCCTAAGTTTGCCAATCGCAAATCCTTGGTCAACGCGTAGGCGTATGAAGTAAAGTCCGGATGGCAGCCCCATGGTATTGAGACGAATTTGCTCAGCAGATTCGACCGTGACGGATGTTGCGATTTCTTGCCCTAATTGATTGAAAACAGAAACCCGGTCAGGATGAATAGATAATCCTATGAGACGGATACGCACTTCATCCCCGGCTGGATTGGGCCAGATATCCATTGTTAGGTTTTCCGCACGTTGCTGATTGATAAAGACGGATTCGTCCGTCCGGATACCAAAGGATACTATGCCGACCCAGCCACCAGCACCATCTTCAACGGTAAACAGGAAATTGTCTGTTTCTTCCGCGGCAGTTCCATGTTGGTATTCAATTAGTCCATCATTAATTTCCTGCTGGGTAAACCTGTCACCAACGTTTAAGGTAGTTCCTGTTTTGGATAATGTTCCTTTTACTGGATTGCGAACAATAGTATACATCAATTCAGAAGGACCGTTGTCGGGATCTGTAGTATGTAGTTGATTATTCGTAATTGTTTTTTGACCACCTGGTTTCAAAAACAAAGTATCATTTATTACCAGGGATGGAGGGTTAAGTGCTACATCAGCGCAATATTCAAGCGTCCAGCCAGTGATTTTGCCTCCTGAACCAGAGACCAAATCTTCGATCACCAATGACCAGGTACCCGACAATGGATCGCCTGTAAATCCGGCTAAAAGCTCAACACTTTTGTAATTTTCACCATTATCCGGGGGGCAGGAGACAGGAATTTGGGAGTCATCATTTACCCCAAAATTAATGGACCCACCTATGAAAAAACATTGTGGGTTAAACAACCTAACTGTTTTTCCAGCAGGCCCTTTTAAAGAGCCCCTTAAGTTGCCAATGTTTTGATGTGTACCAGTAATATTTTTGATGCGGAGTGTTCCCACATTACCGCTTGTTACAAGGTTGATTGGACTTTCTGTAACGCTGGTTCCCTGGCTGGGAATGTTGTATTCTGTGGCGCTAGAAGATTCGGCACAGCTCAACGTAAAGGTATGGAATGCATAAACGGGAACATTTGATGCTGTTCCACAAATATTCACTGGGGTGACACGCCAGTAATAAAGCGTGCTTTCTTGGAGTGCAACGATAAGTTGATATTGGCTATTGGTGATTCCGCCTTGACTGACAATTGTAGACCCCCCAAATGCAGGACTTGTAGCCACTTCAACGGTATAGGATGTAGCATCTGCCTGGGGCACCCAAGTCAAAAGAGGCGAAGTGCTAACACTACTTGCACCTGAAACAGGACTCACTGCATCTAAAGTGCTGTAATCAGCCCGGTAAACATCAATAGTTACAGGCCTTAGCAGCACCTGACCGCCTGCACTTTCTCCTCGAACTACAAGATCAAATGACCCAGTCTCTGTGGCTTGGCTAAGATCCATGGTCATTTCAATTGTGGCCGGTGGTACAGTTTGATTTTGTGAAAAACTCACGGTTGCACCGGCAGGCAGACCACTTTGAACTGACCAGGTTATTTCTTCAGCGAAGTTTAACAATGATTCGGTGGAGATGGTCCAGGTAGCAGTTTCAGGTATACACTTGATTTGTTTAAAGGGGCGAATATCCATGGTATATCCGGCTTGCTGTGCAGCCAGTATGCGCAAATTGGCATTACTGACGTCGAAAAAGATGTTGTCCGCAGCTTCTATTTGGACTCGTCCTGAAGTGGTGCCAACTTTAGGATAAGTGACAAAAAAGGATCCGGTGTTGGGCACATTATCGGCAAGGAGATGATTGAAATTTAATCCGCCATCTGTAGACAATCGAATGTTTACACACTTGGAGTTGACAGGTGGTTGATCGGTATTGGCCGGGTTCCATGTTATTTCTGAATATTCCCCCTGGTAAACAGTGTCTACACTATTAAAAGAAGTCACCACAAAAGGGCCGGCGAGGTTTGTTGCTTTAAAAGCGACATCAGCTTGTGCCACTGCTCCAGCTTCAGGATTGTTATCTCTTACAGTTACCCTAAACGTCATATCCCTATTGTAGGTAGGTAATACTTCATACTTTCCGGGCGCCTGATTTTGGAGGATCCGCACCATTTGTGGAAAAGTCCGTGAGGGACTTGCTGTTGGTTTAAATGTCCTGAAAAGGGGTGAATTTAACAATGGTGAACCCGCATCAGTGATTGGCCCGGTGTCCATTTGCTCCCAGGTATAGGTCAGGTTGTCATTGTTGGGATCACTGGCGGTGGCATCTAACCGGAATGGTGTAGAAATTGGGATATAAAATCCATTTGAATAGTTGAGCGACACTAAAGGCGTCTCGTTCGCAGTTTCTATCGCCGTGCCACAAGTTGACCCATTGGCGACGGTCACAAAGTACTTCATGGTTTCAATGGAGCCGCCATGAAAATAAGCATCTGAAAAATCCTGCACATTATTATTGCCACAGGAGCCGGCATAAGACATGATGGTACTTCCGCTACCTGGTTCCCAGCCGGTAGCTTGGTTTTCATTCATTTCGTCGCACTTGTTGAAGCTATGATTGGCACTAAATTGGTGCCCTATCTCATGAGAGAGTACATCGATATAAAAATCATCAAATTCAGGTGTGAAATAACTGCTCATTGCACGAGCCTTATTGGTAGTACATACGCTTCCTAATGACGCCAGACCAATAGTGCCACTAGCTGTAGATACCCCAAAAACATGGCCGATGTCATAGTCGTCAATGGATATAAATTTGCCAATATTTGTTGGATTTTGGTTTATCATTATACCAGGCGAACCATTAGTATAATCGTCCGTCGCGGGGTCAAGAAAAATGATCTTGTCATTGTCAGCAATCAGGATCAACCTGATGCCTAAATCGACTTCATACACATCGTTTACGCGATTGATCGCAGTTACTATTTCTGCTAAAACCTGGGAAACATTTCCGCCATGATATAGGGCATATTCTCCCGTTGTGGCAACGGCAATCCGATATTGGAGTAAGTCGACATTAGTACTTCTCAATGAAGAGCTCCCCATAGGGGCGGTCACTTCTTCGTCCAGCATGCCATGTTCATGGTGAAGGCACTCAAAAGGCACCCGATCTGATGGAATTGCATGGTAGGCGAATTTATTGTAAACGGCATAAATATCCGTTCGATCACGAAAGACCGGATTAATAATAATTTTAGTCCCATCCAAGGTGTACGAAGCATGGAAACCTTTTAAAGTATAGTCTATCCTGCCACGGTTGCCAGGGTTTTGAGCGTCCTGTATCGTATAAGTCCCAAATTGAGGATATTTTTCTTTGAGGCCTTTTTCATAAACGGGACTATAAACGAAATTAAACCGCAACAAATTTCCGTTAGAAGTGGGCAGCATGATATATCCTGATTGCGCATGCTGCAAGGTTTTTACGATGGCAGTATAATCCAGTTGATAGAATGTACCTTCTGCTGGTAACACATTAGGCTCACTTTTAATCTGGCCGAGTGCATCTCGTTGAATTGGTGTCCAAAGACTTTGGCTGTAAAGACCGCCAGCAATTTGGAATACCATCGTTAGTAAAAGTATAACTCGTAACATGAAGGGTACGATTAAAGGTTTTAGATAAAGTGCAAACCACAAATCTAAGAAAACAGTGCCATTTGCCACATGAAAAGGCGTGAATTGTCGGCACTTTTGCATATTGCTTGATTTGAAATCCAAGATAACAGGGGTAGCTGTCAGCCCTTCAGAGAATTAATTCTTATCATTGTAAAAAATATCTGATGAAAATAAATCTACTCACAACTGCTTTCCTAGTCGTCTTGTACATTTTGAAGATAGATGCACAGTCCATCCAGTTGGAAGTGGTCAATGCTACTTTTGACCGCCCGGTGGACATAAAAAACGCAGGTGACAATCGACTGTTTATTGTCGAGAAGATTGGTCGCATTCAGATTATGGACCTTCAGGGCAATAAAAACCCCCAACCTTTTCTCGATATTTCAGGTATAGTTAATGCAGCGGCTAATGAACGGGGTTTACTGGGGTTGGCTTTTCACCCGGATTATGATTCAACAGGCTATTTTTTTGTAAATTATACCGGAGCGGGCGGGCATACGCGGATATCGCGCTTTACCAGATCTGCCATAAATCCTGACTTCGCTGACCCGGCAACTGAAAAGTTACTTCTCCTGGTCAATCAGCCATTTAACAACCATAATGCCGGAGACCTTGCATTTGGCCCTGATGGATATCTGTATGTTGGAATGGGAGACGGTGGCAGTGGGGGAGACCCGGGCAACCGCAGCCAAAATCCCCAAGAATATTTAGGTAAGATGTTGCGACTGGATGTCGACACTGGCGATCCTTATGCTATACCCGCAGATAACCCCTTCACGTCATCCATTGATACCCTTCCGGAAATCTGGTCCCTTGGCCTCCGCAATCCCTGGCGGATTAGTTTTGATCGCATGACGGGCGATTTTTGGATTGCCGATGTAGGGCAGGACAAATGGGAGGAAATAGATTTTGAGCCAGCCGGGTCTGCAGGCGGTAGGAATTATGGATGGCGCTGCTACGAAGGTTTTGAAGCCTATAACACCTCGGGATGTGGGCCACAGGCTTCTTATGATCCACCGGTCTATGCTTACGCCAATACTGGCCAGATTGGTTGCTCAATTACAGGAGGTTATGTATATCGAGGTACAAAAATACCCGCACTATATGGCAAATATGTGTATACGGACTTTTGTACAGGTTTTATGTGGACACTTGAGCCTGATGGCAACGGTAGTTGGGAGAATGCCACCTTATTCAAAGGGAAAACACAGGAATACGTAGCATTTGGTGAGGATATCTTTGGCGAACTTTATGTTGCTGGTTTAGGAGATGGTACGATCTATAAATTCATTACTGATTGTGCCCTTACTGCTGAAACCACTCCAGTTCAGGCTTCCTGTAATAGTGTATGTGATGGCAGTCTGCAAGTCGTCCCTAATGGGGGTTTTGGACCTTACATGATAACTTTAAGCAATGGAATGGTCTCAAGCAATGGAATTTTTGAAGGATTGTGTGCTGGCATCTATATTGTGAATATAGCCGATTCTGCCGGATGCACGTTTGATTTGGAAGTAATTATTGAAGAGCCTGCCCCATTGGTACCAGCCCTAATCGCTTCATCCATTACTTGTTTTGGATCGTGTGACGGTAGACTTGAGTTAAGTGCAACAGGTGGATGTGCGCCACATACATTTTCGACCAATGGGCCAGGTCCATTTGCCAGTTCCGACAGTTTATTGGAATCACTATGTCCTGGCTTATACCAAATCAAAGTGACGGATTGTTTGGGATGTATCTCAACAATCGAATACATTTTGACAGAACCGGATTCACTTTCAATCGAACTGGTAGCCCTTGGCGATAGTTTGTTTGCTACTGCTGGTTTTATGACGTATAGATGGTTTAGGGACGGTATACTTCTTGAAGAAAATTCCCAGGCTATGCGCCTTACTGATTCATCTGGAATTTATATGGTTGAAGTGGTGGATTCGAATGGATGCATTAAAACTTCAAATGAAGTTCTAATTGAAATTTCATCATTGGACCAATTGTTTACCAACCAGATCACAGTTACACCTAATCCGTTTGTCCATTCTTTTCATGTCTCTTTTAACCGCGAGATGAAAGGTAAAATGGTCTTAAAAGATGTGCATTCCAGGCTAATTGCCACCTGGGAGGGTCCTTTTCAACAAGGTGCCCAGGAGTTATCTGGACTGAGCAAGCTACCAGATGGGTTGTATTTTTTAGTCTGGATAGGTGAAGATGGATTAATTGGTGCGAAGAGGGTAGTGAAATCCGGAAATTCGTTTTAATTTTGCGTCCCGTTGAAATTAGCATGCTGCTTTTGACGGATATGTGAGGGCGTTTAGCTCAGTTGGTTTAGAGCGCTACCTTGACAGGGTAGAGGTCACTGGTTCGAATCCAGTAACGCTCACATTTAGACGGGGTGTAGCGCAGCTCGGTAGCGCGTTCGTCTGGGGGGCGAGAGGTCGCAGGTTCAAATCCTGTCACCCCGACAAAGGTGGCTTTTAATCCACCATGATTAAATTTTAGGGCCATTTAAGCCCGAAGTCCGACTCAACGAGTACCGGATTACCCCGCAGAAAGCGACCTTATGGCTACATAAGGTCGCTTTTAGTTTGATGCGTTTCTCCCATACTTTCATCAATATCTTTCCTGAACTTAACTTCTTATTTGTCGATTGGACCTTTAAATGCTAAGGTTTGTTCGTCCAGGAAAACAATAGCTCAAAAAAACTTTTTTTAGAAATCAGGGATCAACTCCGGACCTTTCATTAATCTTGACCTTAAATTAGCTGTATGAGTTTGTACTTCAACCTTCTTGCCATTCCGGATTTTTCCAATCCTGCCATATGGGTGTCATTATTAACCCTTGTTTTCCTTGAAGTAGTGCTGGGAATAGACAACATCATCTTTATATCCATTGTCGCCAATAAACTTCCGGAAGAACAACAAGCAAGAGCCAGAAACATTGGTTTAATGCTTGCTATGGTTTTTCGCGTGTTATTGCTCCTTGGGATTACCTGGATTATTTCGTTGACCCAACCACTTTTCAGTTTACCAACATTTGATGGATCCGGCGCAATGCTGGACATCAGTGTCAAAGATCTCATTTTGATGGGAGGGGGACTATTTCTGCTGGGTAAAAGCACGACAGAAATTCACCACAAACTCGAAGGAGCTGGGGCACCGGGTGGGGCTGCATCCCACAAAGTAGGAGCAACCATGGGCGCCATCCTGGTCCAAATTGTTTTGGTGGATCTGGTTTTCTCCTTTGACTCGATTCTCACTGCTATCGGACTAGTTAAGGAGGTGATGATTATGATTATTGCCGTAGTAATATCAATTATCATTATGATGGTCTATGCGGGTCCAGTTAGTCGCTTTATCAACAAACACCCTACTTTGCAAATGTTGGCTTTATCCTTCCTTATCCTGATTGGTGTTATGTTGGTTGCTGAGGGCTTGCACCAACATGTGAATAAAGGGTATATCTATTTTGGAATCGCCTTTTCACTAATCGTCGAGATTTTGAATATGCGACTTCGCAAAAATCAGGATCCTGTCCAATTAAGAGGCATGGATCCTGATGAAAAGAACTGAGTTGTTGCAGGTTGTAAAATACGTGTAGATGAAGAATAAACAAAACACAGAATTAGCGATCCTCCTTTTGCGGTTATTAGCGGGAGGCGTCATGGCATTTGCACACGGATTGCCCAAACTGCTTAAACTAATGGGTAGTGAAGCCGTTTCTTTTCCTGATCCATTTGGGATTGGCTCGCAGGCTTCTCTTGTACTTGCTGTTTTGGCTGAGTTTGTTTGTGCGCTATTCATTGTCGTTGGTTTATTTACAAGATGGGCCCTAATTCCTTTGATCATTACCATGTTGGTAGCTATTTTGTATGCACACAAGGGAGATCCATTCAAAGAGTTTGAATTAGCCTTTATTTACCTAATGGCATACGCTACCTTACTGCTCAGTGGGCCGGGATGGTATTCACTTGATAAGCGATATTTGAATCGAAATTACTAAATCGTATGGTGCCCTTTAGGTTTATAAGTGGATGGTTATTAGCCTTGCTCCTCCTATCTGGAATGGCCGGATGCAAGAATAGTTCCCAGGTGCCCTCCACTAAGGAATATACTCACCTTGAGGGTCAAACGATGGGTACCTATTATAAGGTGAGTTTTGCTGACTCGCTAGCCCGAAATTGGCAGCCTGTCATTGATTCTTTGTTATTGGCCATCAATCTTGAGGTTTCGACCTATATTGACTCGTCGGTTATTTCAAGGTTCAATCAGGCCACACATTCCATTAACCTCTCTGGAAATGAACGCCATTTCATCACCAACTTTATCCGGTCAAGAGAAATATTTTTGCTTTCGAAGGGGGCATTTGATCCGACAATCATGCCCTTAGTCAATTATTGGGGCTTTGGATACACACCCAAAAAACCCATAGAAGAGGTGGATAGTACTGAAGTGGCCAATCGGTTAAAACTAGTCGGCATGCAAGCCATAAACGGTCTTGAAGTCCCAGATTCTTATACATTAACCAAGCCGCATCCCGATATTGAATTAGATTTTTCAGCTATTGCTAAAGGGTATGCTGTGGATAAAGTAGGAGAGATGTTGTATGCAGCCGGTATGAAAAATATTCTTGTCGATATTGGTGGCGAAGCACGAGGATGGGGGAAAAGCCAGCGCGGTGATAAATGGCGATTAGGCATTAATTTGCCAGAAGAAGAAGCTTCCCTGACGGCGGTCTACACTGCTTTAAGTCTTGATAACAGGGGCTTGGCAACCTCCGGAAATTATCGAAATCTCTATGAGGTGGATGGGGTCAAATACAGCCATACAATTAATCCATGGACAGGCTTCCCTGAGCGCAATCCGCTCTTGAGTGTGAGTATTTTAGCTCCTGATTGTATGACGGCGGATGCGCTGGCTACCTCCTGCATGGTATTGGGTCTCGAAAAGGCTAAGGAATTTATATCAGCCATACCGGAAGTACATGCCTTGTTTATCTTTAGCGGTTCTAAAGGAGAAATGCAAACCTGGACTTCTCCTGGAATGGCAACGTTTGTCATTCCTGCATCAACAGAATGATCCGACACTATGCAAATTAAGCTTGATAAAGACCTTTGTTTTTTTGACATCGAAGCTACCGGGCTACATGTCATCCGCGACAGGATTATTCAGATCGCTATTATTAAATATTTTGCAGACGGCAGACCCAGCGAAGAACGCTGCGAATTGATTAATCCCATTATCCCAATTTCACAGGAAGCCTTGCAGGTGCACGGCATAACACCGGAAATGGTAGCAAATAAACCAACCTTCGATACCATTGCTGGTGATTTGTTAGCTTTCATCGGAGATGCAGATCTCGCCGGATACAATTCCAATCGTTTTGATATTCCCTTCCTCATGGAGGAGTTTCATCGAGCCGGTTTTGATTTCGATATTCAAAACAGACGGCTTATTGATGTCCAGCGAATATTTTACAAAATGGAGCCTCGTACATTAAAGGCGGCGGTTAAATTCTATTGCGATCGGGATTTTGATGAAGCACATGATGCCCTGGAAGATGTCCGGGCTACCATAGATGTATTGGAAGGCCAGTTGAGTCGTTATGCCCATGCCGACTTAAAAGACGAAGATGGAAATGTTATTCCGCAGCCGATACAACCAGATGTTCAGGTATTGCATGACTTCACCAACGATGCCCGATTGCTGGATGCAACCCAACGCCTGCGATACAATGAAAAAGGAGAAGTTGTATTTAACTTTGGCAAGTATAACGGCGAATTGGTGCACACTACATTTGCCAGAGAACCGCAATACTATCATTGGATGATGGGCAAAGATTTTAGCGTCCAGGTCAAACAAATTATAAAAGGCATTTACGAACAGGATGATAAGCGTTAGAACGGTCATTAGTTTTTTCTGTGCTATACTATTGGTAGGTCTGGCGGTGGGCTGTTTGAAACCCATAAAGGACTGCCTGGATATTCGTGCAACCAACTTCAGAGCAGATGCGGATGAAAACTGTTGTTGCACCTGGCCGATGCTTGAGTTGTCCGTTTCGCATCAAATGAGCGAGTTGGTCCATAGTCCGCAAGACACTTATGCTAACATTTTTGGACAATCGTATCGCTTATTAAATGCGGTGGTCATCTTGTCCGATTTTCAACTGCATTTTGCGGATGGAGCAATTGTTACCGTTTTTGACTCACTTCTCTTAATAAAGGAGGATGGCACTTCGTTGCGCATAACAAATGACATCATAGTGGTGGACCGCGACAAATCTTCCATAACGATTGGTTCATTCCTGGCAAGTGGTCAACTAGACTCCATTTCGTTTTTGGTAGGCTTGCCAGGCCAAATTTCTACCTGGTCTCCTGATTATTTTCCAGAAAATCACCCACTGCAAACAACTGTAAAGGACTTATGGGATGTAACGACAGGTTATACTACCGTTCAAACAGAGCATTTACCTATTCCTGGTATGGATACAATCCGGTGGACAACAAATTTGTCCAATCGGGTCACCTTACCATCTGATCAGTACATTTCAATAGGAAGCTCCTTCAAATTGGGTCTGAAAATAGATTATTCCCAATGGTTTTACAATCAACAAGTAAGTGATTTGGTCTTTCAGCCTGATCTGAATTGGCCTAGTCACATATCAACATCATTTAAATAATGAAACTATTTGTGGTGTTTTTAGCTTTAAATTGCAGAAATGATGACTATGAACAAATTGATTATTTTTTTGATATTACTAATTACAGCGCTGGGATGTAAAAAAGAGAATCAGGATACAACCGGAACGCTGGAATTATCATGTCGTGCTTATTGGGACGGTACGCCGATCGTTATAGGAGATGCCTTGACCTATCCACCTGATTTGGCACTTAAGTTTTATGAGTTAGATTACATCATGTCCAATCTACGATTTACGAATAGTGCAGGTGAAGTAGTTCAATTGAAGGATATAGCATTGGTTTCTTTCACGGAGAATAATACGAATCAGGCTGACGCAATCGCTGGTCAGGTCTTTCAGTTCACGGCACTTCCTACGGGAAGTTATGACCAACTAACTTTAGGGATCGGTGTAGATTCAGTGCGAAATGCCACCCTGCCGCAGGATTATCCCACAGGACATCCATTGTCAATAGGTGCGAATCGGCACTGGACGCCATGGAATAGTTTTATCTTTAGCAAACTTCAAGGGCTGGCTGATATCACCCAAAGTGGCAGTTTTGTCCACCCCTTTTCCTACCATTCTGGTGGTACTGAATTGTATAGGGAGGTATCGTTTAATAAGGCTATTCAAATAGCGCCTGAAAAAACGACTAAACTCGTTTTGGATCTTGATGTGCGCAAATTGCTTCAACAAGCAGATGGAACATGGTGGGATATCAAAAACCAGAGTGGAGCGCACACCCCCCATCATCCGGCCATGTTGATGATTATGAATAATTATGCGAATGCACTGACACTGAATTGATCGTATGACTCGAATTGCTCTCCTCTTCCTGGGTGGTTCTATACTGCTCCTGGGCGCTTGTAAAAAGGATGATGATCAGCCCGTTTGTTCAGATTGTGATCTAACCCATATTCCTTTTAATCCCCAGTCATATCTGGTTTCCATTCCTGTGGATTTCCCCCAATTGGAAATACCAGCCGACAACCCATTGACAATCGAAGGGATTGCTTTAGGCCGCCGGCTTTTTTACGATACGCGTCTTAGCGCCGATTCCACTATGTCTTGTGCTTCTTGCCACCTGTCTACATTTGGATTTTCAGACGGGAAAGCAACTAGCATCGGTGTAGATGGTATGCCGGGAAAACGCAGTTCGATGAGTCTGCTTAATATAGGATATGTCACAAGTGGCCTGTTTTGGGATGGACGAGCCGCGACGCTTGAAGAACAAGCATTGGCTCCTGTCGAAGACCCGGTAGAATTGCATGAATCCTGGGGCAATGTGATTCAAAAATTACAGCGTGACCCAAATTATCCAAAGTGGTTTCGTGAAGCCTTTGGGATAAAAGATAAGCGGGAAATAACAAAAGAGCTGGCAGCGAAGGCAATGGCCCAATTTGAGCGAACCATGGTTAGCGGTGACAGTCGGTATGATGCTGTGTTTATTAGAGGGGAAGGATTTCCAACAGAATCCGAACTTCGTGGATTTGAAATGTATTTTGACTTTGGTCAGCCAATCCTGCCTGATGCAGAATGTGCACATTGCCATGGCAGCATTCTGATGACCACAAATTCTTATTTTAATAATGCTATTGATAGCGTTGGGTTATTGACAGAATTCAAAGACCGGGGCAGGGGAATTGTTACCGGGAAATATCTCGATAACGGGAAGTTTCGGGCTCCTTCATTACGAAATATCGCAATGACTGCGCCATATATGCACGATGGTCGGTTTGCTACCCTTGAGGAAGTCATCGAACATTATAATTCTGGGGGGCATATTGCAGAAAACTATGATTCTAATATGCATCCATTAGGACTAACCGCATCACAAAAAGTAGATCTCATCAATTTTTTACACACCCTAACAGATACCTCTTTTGTACAAAATCCCGCATTTCATGACCCTTGGAAGTGAATCCAAACTATCTTTTATTCACAATTAACACTGAAGTTAATTATTGATATTTGTATTTTATTGTATAGTAAGGGGTTGAATTTTTAATTTATCCATATATGAAAAGAATCATTTTTATTATGATTCTTTTTTGTTTTTGGCTTAGACGTAGGGGTTACTCATCTTTGTATTGTCAATAAAGAAAGACGCAGGGCAAATGTCCTGGCCTTCCGGCCGAAACAACACGATTTATGTTCATGGGATTATAATTTGGAGTTGGCCGTACCCTCATCCCGGGTACGGCTTCCTTTTTTAGGGCCATTCAGCTAAACAATGATTCAAGCTGGATCCGCAGCCCGGAAGGAAGAAATAGATCTTCCATTTAGCTTCTTCCTGCGTTCGGTTCCAGCGTGGTTTCCGAATTACTGAAAACAAGGCCGTCTGCGTAAATTGTTGCCGTTCAAAAGCCGAATACAATTCTACTTTTCCATAAAAACAAAAGGCCCGTCCAATGGACAGGCCTTTATGTGGTATCGTAGGTAATGGTTTACCTGACTGGTTGATTACTGTACAACAGTACCAGTGCTTCCACCTTCAGCAGGAGCTTCAGCAGGAGCTGCTTCTTGTACAGGAGCTTCTTCCTGAACAGGAGCTGCTTGTTCTGTAGCATCCGTTCCTTCTTCAGTAGTTGTAGCCTCTTCTGAGTTGCCACATGCACCCAGGATCAGGGCGAAACCAAATAACATTCCGAATTTGAGCAATTGCTTCTTCATTGTGATTGAGTTTTAATGGAGTTTCTTAATGATACAAAGATAGAGCGGCCTTTCATTTTGTTACTATACTGTGACCTCCAGGTTATCAAACAATATGTTAATGCATAATTGACATCCCTACAAGGAATTTGAAATTGAAACAATTGGGTCAAAGATTAAACTGATCTTTGTTTCTTTAGTTATAGCCCTATGGCAAAACGAAACAGTAGATTCTCTGGTTCCGACGAGGAGGCACCACCCAAATTTTCCAAACTGGCAGCCCGCAAAGCGTTGCGCTTATTCCGATACCTCAAACCATATCGCTGGTCATTTGGAGTAGGTATGATCCTTCTGTCACTGTCCAGCATGGTGTTTATGGTGTTCCCTATTGCCTCCGGTGAAATAATCAACGTGGCCACCGGTAAAAGTCAATATGGTTATACCCTCAATTCGATTGGGTTAGGACTTTTGATTATCCTTGCTGTACAAAGTGTGGTATCCTTCACAAGGGTCATGTTGTTTACGCATCTCAGCGAACATACCATGGCCGATATTCGGGAAGCGCTTTATCAAAAAATGTTAACGCTCCCCATTACCTTTTTTGAAGAAAATAGAGTGGGGGACCTCACAAGCCGGACAGCCAACGATGTGCAGCACTTGCAGGACACGTTAAGTATTACTTTGTCTGAGTTTTTACGTCAGATTATTGTCCTTTCTGTTGGTGTGGCTTATCTGGTCTATAAAACACCAGACCTTTCACTCCTGATGTTTGCTACATTCCCGGTAATCGTGCTGCTAGCACTTTTTATAGGTAAACATATTCGAACACTTTCCCGCTCCCGGCAGGAAGAATTAGGTAGATCAAATGTTATCCTCGACGAAACGCTTCAATCCATCCAGGTCGTGAAAACATTTACTAATGAATGGTTTGAAGTGGCAAGGTATCGTAAGGTGAATCAATCCGTCGTAAAGTTGGCGATGAAACTAGGACTCCAACGGGCAATGTTTGTTGCATTCATTATTGCTGTCCTTTTTGGTGTAATATTCTATGTCCTTTGGAAAGGTGCATTAATGGTCCAGGCAGGTACGATGAGCCCTGGCGATCTGGTAGCTTTCATTGCTATAACAGCCATTATTGGTGGCTCTATGGGCGGATTGGCTGATTTATACACCCAACTTTTGCGTTCCATCGGCGCCTCAGAGCGGGTCATGGACATCCTTGATATGCCCTCCGAAGTAAAATCGGGAAAGCCTGATCAATATCCTGAATCGATTAAAGGGGCTATTCAGTTCGAAAACATCCATTTCACTTACCCGGCTCGTCCGGATCTGCCTGTGTTGAAGGGTATTGACCTTGCGATACAGCCCGGACAGAAAATAGCACTGGTGGGTGCATCAGGTGCCGGCAAATCTACGATAGTCCAGTTGCTCCTAAGACTATATAAACCCGGGGCAGGACTAATCCGTCTGGATGGATCTGATATCCAACTCGAAGATATTACGCAGTACAGAAGCCATTTTGCCATCGTTCCCCAGGAAGTGATGTTGTTTGGAGGAACAATCCGGGAGAATATTCTGTATGGGCGCCCGGATGCCAATGAAGCTGAAATTAGGGAGGCAGCCCATCGGTCCAATTCACTTGAATTTATCGATAAGTTTCCTGAAGGCCTGGACACCATTGTGGGAGAACGGGGTATAAAATTATCTGGTGGTCAACGGCAACGTATTGCCATAGCAAGAGCCATTTTGCGGAATCCCGCGATCTTGATACTTGATGAGGCTACATCCTCCCTGGATGCTGATGCTGAAAGGATCGTCCAGGAAGCACTTGAAAATTTGCTTGAGGGTCGAACAGCTATTATCATTGCTCACCGACTCGCTACCATCCGCAGCGTGGATTGTATTTATGTTTTGGACCAGGGCCGAATAGCGGAAGCGGGGACACACGATACGCTGATAGAGTTACCCGATGGCCTTTACAGCAAATTAGCCCGATTGCAATTTGATTATATCGAGCCTATCTGATGAAACAACTTCACTACTGGCCATTCGTTTTACTGCTGCCGCTTAGTGTGGCGGCTATCACTTTTTGGATTCCCGCCATTGAAAGCCCCTGGTTATTTATTGGCTTTAGCTTTTTGCTGTGTTGTTTGCTGGTAGCCGCCTTTCACCTAATAAGGTATTCCTTGCGAAAAACATCCATAGAAGTGCTCCTTTGGGAGGGAATAGTGGCCCTATTTTTAGTGGTGCCTATATTGGCATTTCTGCTTTTGGTCAATAAAGCGATACCTTTAAAAAGCAGAAATGCGAGATATGAAGTCATGCAACGTTATGCCATGGGGCCGACCGAGCCGACTTATCTTTTTTTATGGTCCGGTAATAACGTGTTCAAACAAAAATTGAAATCAAGCCATCCCGCCAGCCGTCTTCATGTAGGTGATACGATGGAGGTGCATTATGTCACCGGTTTATTAGGTTTTGAATACATACAATATGTTGATTGAGTACAATAAGTCGCTCAAACTTTTGAATACATTTGGGCTGGAGAGCATTGCCCACTCATTTGCAGCATTTTCAACAGAAGATGAGTTGCGCAATTTATTAGCCTGTCAACCTTTGCCAACGTTAATCCTGGGGGGAGGTAGCAATATGTTGTTACCAGCAAATCTGGATCGCTTCGTATTGAGAAACCAAATAGCAGGGATTACAATTTCAGAAGACAATAGTAGCGAAGTAGTGATCAGGGTAGGAGCAGGTGAAGTATGGCATGATCTGGTAACATGGGCGGTAACAAACGGTTATTCTGGGATTGAAAATCTGGCATTAATTCCGGGCACTGTAGGGGCCGCCCCCATCCAAAATATTGGCGCATACGGAGTCGAGCTAAAGGATGTTTTTGAACATTTAGAAGCAGTACCACGACATGGAGGTGGCCGCAAAGTTTTTAACCTTGAAGAATGTGCTTTTGGATACAGGGACAGCATTTTCAAAAGAGCTGAAAAAGAAAAATGGGTCATAACATACGTCTCTTTTCGGCTCCAAAAGAAACATCAGCTTTCGCTGGATTATGGAGACATCCGCCAGATGCTGGCATCCCGGGGAATACCTAATCCGAATATCCGTGATGTATTTCAGGCTGTTATAGACATTAGAAGGAGTAAATTGCCAGATCCGGCTCAAGTTGGCAATGCAGGCAGTTTTTTCAAAAATCCTGTCATTTCCACAGCCCATTACAATGATTTAAAACGGACCTTCCCGGATTTGACAGGTTATCCGGTATCTGACGAAGCCATGAAGGTCCCTGCGGGTTGGCTCATTGATCGGGCAGGATGGAAGGGGTATAGGCAGGGGGAGGCAGGTATCCATGATCGCCAGGCACTTGTTCTTGTGAATTATGGGTCAGCAACATCATCAGAGCTGGTTGCCCTGGCTCATCAAGTGTCTGAGGATATTAAAAGAAGATTTGGAATCGTTCTGGAAACAGAAGTCAATATCTTGACTTCCTGAAAGGAATTCCATTTGCCCTACTGAGTGATAAGCTTATCGTACTTTTAGTCCGAATACAATTTCTTCCTTCACCATGATACCACGATTTCCATCATTCCTACTTTTCCTGATTTGGGCCATACTTGCTTTTCCTTTAGGGTTATCTGCACAGCGGGACCAGGTCATGAATGAAGCCAGTATGTTGTTGTTGACCGCCACCTACAGC
>JAGNXB010000052.1 GCA_017985675.1 Saprospiraceae bacterium
GATCTGAATTATGAAGTTCGATTTATTGTGGAAGAAAAACAAAAACTTACAAATTTTTGGTGTGTGCCCAATCCAATTAGTGATATAGGCCGCTTTTATTACAGGTTAACGGGTAGCCAGCCCGTAAACCAATATATCGTACAAATACATGACATGACTGGTCGTTTGATTCGAACGTTAAATCAAACTGATCTAGGTGTCTTACAACCAGGATTGAACGTCTCGAATATTTGGTATACAATGCAAATGCCATCAGGAGTTTATATGTTTAAGTTTGTTGATCTTTCATCTGGAATATTGGATGTCCAAAGTTATCACAACCCAGAAAATATAGATTCCGAAAGTGGAAATGTACTAATCATAGTAGACTGATATATTTTTGTCTTGGCCTGTAGCTAAATGATGGTGATTATATGGTATGGGTGATTATTCAGTGGTTGGTTATGCTCCTTCTTGGTCTAACCTTAGGGGATCTAATGTTGCGTTTGTTTGGTGTTAAAACGGAAATGGATGATCCATTTGAGCGCATCATCCTTATTTTTTTTACAGGTGTAACAGGTATTATATTTATCGGAGGTATTTATCAGTTGTATTTACCAATAAATTTATTTTTTAGTGGCAGTTTAATAATACTTGGAATATTTTATGCTCTTAATAATAAGCAAAGATTTAGAGGATTCGCAGGTGATCTATATAACCATGTTAAAGGCCTAAGTTTATTTTCAGTATTGATATTCACAGCTATCTTATTAGTAGCACTTTTCAAGTCAATTACATTATCTGAAGTAATTGATGAGGCAGCATACCACATGCCATTCATTCGATGGATTGAAACCTTTCCACTTATTGCAGGGATTGCAAATATTGAAGATCGAATGGGCTTTAATCCTTCCAAATACCTTTTGGATGCCATCATGTCATTCAGAACGACAAATTTTGACGGCATATACGCTCTTAACGGAATTATTTATATACTTTACGCTTCAATTGCGGTTCGATCCATACATAGACTTCTTACAAAACAATTTGATCATTTGCATGGGGATGTTATTATGATCATTTCCCTATTGTTCACCTGGAAATATCCTCTCACAGGAGTTGATGCAGATTTTTTAAATATTTATGGATCAATATTATTTATTTATTTCTCGTTAAAATATTTAAAGCAAGAAAAGGTACAAATATTACCTCCATTGTTATTTTTATTGATACTTTTAGTGACAAATAAGTTTTCAGCTATTTTTTTAGGAATTATATATTTATTTATATTATTTAAAACTGAAGATTGCTTCCGAAATCCAAATTTCAAGCCAATCCTTTTTGCTTTCGCTTTTGTAACAATTTGGATGGTCAGGAATGTTATTATCTCAGGCTACCTTATTTATCCTTTATATCAAATAGATTTGTTTAGTTATGACTGGAAAGTGCCGATGGAAATTGCACGTGGTCAATATTTTTATGTTGAAGATTATGCTAAAAGAGAGGAGGTAATGAATGTCGGTCAATATAGCCTGTTAAGAAAAGGCCCCAGCTTTTCTAATTGGATAAGTATATGGTTTTCAATTGTAATATTTTTCCGATCCGGCGTTTTTGCTATTGTTGGCATTATTATAAGTTTTATATATCTCGTTTGGTTTAGATTTCGCAAAATTCCTAATATTCAACCTGTGATTTGGCAGTTTGTTATCCTGCTTCTATTTCTTCTTTCACTTTGGTTTTTCAAGATGCCTGCATTGCGTTTTGGGTGGCATTTTATTGTTGCAATCATTGCAATTTCCGTTTCATTCATATATTTTCAAAGTAAACGATTATTTCAGATTATTATAGTTTTGTTATTTTTTGGAGTTGCCGCGAGTAATTTAAGAAATGTGTTGCAGTCTATGGCGTTATCTGAACCGATATGGGAAAATTGGCTGAAACCACCCAACCGATTTTCGCCACATGATCCATGTAAGTCAAATATTAACGGAGTGTCAATCAATGTTTCATCTGTATATGAGTGTGGTGCATTGTCTCCACCTTGCTTTCCTGACAGCTTTTATCCGGGCCTGACTTTGCGTGGTTCACGTATTGAAGATGGCTTTTGTATTAAGTAGAAACAGTTGTTGTATTACATGGACGTTTTCATAATTTTATAAGCATCCAGATAAAACTTCGCCGCCCAATTGGGGATGCACCACTTCATGTATGATCCCCATATAGGCAGGGAACCGGATAAACCACCCCTAAAACCATTTAGTGGGATCCGGGAAGGCTTAAGCCCTGTCAATAGTTGCAATGCATATTGCTTCCAAATCTCCTCTTTACAGAGGGTTCCATAATGCATAAATACAAGGGCCATTTGTGCTTCACCTGTCAAACAACGAAAAGAAAAATCACCCTGACCATAGGGATGGATACTGCCAGGTAAGTGCCGATGGATTTGAATCATTTCACCAAGAAATAACATCGACGCTGCTAATCGGCTGGTGATTGTTTCGTCCTGCATATACCGCGCACATTCCAGCAAGCCTTCCAGGACATATGCATAAAAATGCAAATAAACCGGTGTAGCTGGCCGGCTACCCACATCGCGTATCCACATCGGGTGTTGGGCATCCAGATAGGTAAGATGGGCCATATATGATCTTATGGCATCTGTTTGAAGTTGTGTATCACCTAACACATTAGCCGCCTCAAACAATGCCCATACCACCCGCGAATGGTAGGCCGGGACATGTCCCTGCACATACAGATGCTTGCGCCATATCCCATCATCATCGAGCGTAGTCGAAAGCCAGTAAGCAGCCCGTTCCAGCGCATCAAAATAGGTTTGATCGCCCGTGTGTTTGTAGACTGCCACCAATCCAAACAGGATTTGCCCGGTATCAAAAGTCAAAGGCTCCCCTTGTGTACCAACTCCTCCCGGAAAAGCGCCATCTCCCCGCTGGATCGTACATAGCCAGTCCGCACAATCTAGGGCTCGTTGTGCGAGTGAATGGTCGGATGTCAGGATTGACCATTCCAACAGCGTAGGAATGAGGTACCCGGTTGTTTCTGGATACGCCGGAGCCCATCCCTTTATCGGGTGGTACCAGGCAGCAGATCCATGACCATTGTGTACATCAATGCTGGCTTTGAGCCAGTCGATTACCGGTTGAACAGCTTTCAGAAGTTGGGCGTCCATAACATTAATGGTATTGCCTTCTTGTCCACAAACTGAGCGTTGCCCAAAGCCTGTTGCCCGATCGACTGAACACATGGATGGGCCTTCTGGTAGCGCCGAAAGCACTATACGCCGTCTCCGTGCCCTCCAGCATCCCCCCTTCAAAATCAAACCAACGGCCCGATTGGAGGTGGTCCTGTATCGCCGTCCAGTACAATAAAATCAACGCCCCGCTTTTTCGCAATAAGGGATCGGAGGCGGTATGCCATACATTGGCCATAAAGGCATCATGAATCACATAAATGGCTGCATGTGTTCGTCCCTCCGCATCGATGGCCCGATATATTTTGCCGGCATGCTGAGATTTTATGGCTTTGTCTAAAGCCATAAATGGTATAGGATTATTCCTTACCGCTCCACTGCGTTGCTGCCAGGTCTGATGATGAAATTGTACAAAGTCCTGTCCGGACATGGCGGTATCAACAGTACACAATTTTTCCGCTTTATGGATTTTTCGGTGAACGGTTTCCTTCATCTGTTGCCATAACCTGGATTTATCTGAAAGATCCTCCAAGACATACGAATAACTCATCCTATGCGAAAAACCGCGCCAGTGGAAGGGCAATCCATTAGGAAAATCTGGATAAAAAGCCTGATAAAACCACTGGCATTTGGGTGCCTGATCTAGTAATTGCCCGATGACCTGCCGCTCAAAACTATGTTTCTGATGAGTGTACAGCGTCTCAGGATACTTGAGCCACATCCCCGACCAGGGCGTAAGTGGTGGAACAGCAATCCGACGAATACCCCAGTTGTGTTTATACGCATACGGCCAGGCGCCGTGGATTTGGCCTTCCGGATTGAGCACCACCGAAGCCTGCCATCCATCTGCGCCACATGCTGCATCGTACCACCAGGGTTGGAGGAATAAGGGGAGCGATACTTTCCTACTCCATAGGCGGTATTCCGCCTGTCCAGAATGATGATGATGCACGATGAACAAAGATAGATGACGCTAAGCGTATGCTCTCCATTTTTGACTGTTAAACCCTAAACCCTTCAACCTTTAAACCCTTTTACGAACCTTATCACTTTGAAAAAATAAATATTCTTTCAATTAGCAAATGTGAAACTCAGTACTTAGAAACTTAGAACATAGAACCACCCTTCCTCCTCTCCCATTCTTTTATGATGGAAAAATTAAATTAGACAAAAAAAACAGGTAACAATTCTTTAGAGCATTATTAAACATAGGTATATATTTACCCTTGAAATAATTTCCCCTTTATCCAACAACGGATTTATTCATGGGTATACGATATCAATATTAGTGCACATCCTTCTCATTACCCAATACGACCGTCCTGTCATCACACCAAATGTCATCCGTTGGCGGCATATCATTGAACATTGGTTGGATGAGGGCCATTCCGTAACCCTGCTTACAACCAGACGGTCGAATCTTCCCATTAAGGAAGAGCAGAATCAATTGACCATTTACCGAACCGGTTATGCATCCCTACTTGATTGGTTTTATCATTTCAGACCAGGTGGACATCGACGCTTCGAGGCAGGCCTGGAATCCCGCACAAAAGGGTCCCAGTTTCGCCGTATAAGTGAAAAAGGAATTACGCTATTTTGGCGCTCTTGGTACTGGCCTGATGGAGCCCTACTCTGGCTCACTGGAGGCAGAAAACTTATAAAAAATATACCTTTCAATAATTCACCGGATATCATCATTAGTGTGGGTTTGCCCTTTTCTGCACATCTGCTCGGACATGTTGCTAAAAAAAAATGGCCCACGGCTAATTGGATAATGGACATAGCCGATCCTTTTGCGCTATCCGATCAGTTTTGGGTAAATAATGCTATTTTATGGAGCGAAAGAAACCGCCAGGTTGAAAAAAATATGATACTCGATGCGGACAAAATAGTATTAACCCATGAAGCATCACTTGAGGCGCACCTGAATTTTTATCCGGAGATCAGCGTTGCCATTTTAGAAAAATCTGTTATTATTCCTCCAATGCTAACACGCAAAATCGGAAATAATGATACAACATTTTTTACCAGCGATGCATTAATCAAGATAGGATATTTTGGATCCTTTTACAAGCAGGTACGAGAACCCGATCAAATAATTACATTCATAAAAAAGTTAAAAAATAGTGCGCCTACGTTTCACTCGATATTGGCGTTCAGGCTGGCCGGAACAATACCGGTAGATTTGAAAAAAAATATAAATGCATTATTCGATGCTTTTGTCCAATCGGACTATTTGGGTCTTCTACCGCCCGAAGCCGTGTCGGATGTTATGGACAGCATGGATTTCCTCCTTCATCTCGGCAACACCACCACTTACCACCTGCCTAGCAAAGCACCGGATTATCTGGCTACTGGAAAACCAATTATTAATTTCATCCAAAACGAAGAGGACAGCTTTAAATCCTTTGCAAAAGATTATCCATTGCTCTTAAATATTACGCTTCGTCCAAATGGCCCTTCCAGAGAAGATATAGATTCCTTTGTCCAATTTGTTCATACAAATAAAGGAAAACGGGTTGATCCCACATTCCTGGAAACACTCCTTGCACCATGCACCATTCCACAAGTCGCCAACGCCTACCTCGCTGGCCTAAAATGATTCCAATCCTAATTCGTGAAAATTCGTTGTATTAATTTGTAAAAATCGGTTGTATGAATTCGTGAAAATTCGTGCCAATTAATTCGTGAAAATTCGTGCCAATTAATTCGTGTAATTTGTGGTTTAATTCGTGGTTTGGCTTTTAAAATGCGCTAATCCCTTAAAAAACGCCCCCCATTCCATCGCCTTACCTGCTTCTATTAAAGCCGCTCGTTTTTGTTCCAGCAACCGGGCATTCGTCATCATATGAACTATTCCTTCACGAATAGATGCCGCATTGGGCTCCACCCAATATACAGCATCTTCTCCTAATTGTTCCTGAAGACCGCCAACACGCGTACAAACTACCGGCAGTCCTGACGCTGCAGCCAACATCAGCACACCCGACTGACTCGCTTCCCTGTAAGGCAACACCAACAGATCGTGGGTTTGAAATAAAGATGCAACCTCTTTTTCATCCATTCGGCCCTCGTGCAACGTAACCGGTAAGTCATGAAAATCCGGCAACTCAAATCGGCCCCTTTGCTCACCAAAAATCTGACACATCCATGTATGATCTGCAGGAAGTAACCGCAACGCTTCAATAAGCAAATCAATGCCTTTGTAATAAACGAGACGGCCAAAAAATAGGATTCGAAATCCTTCAGCTTGGTTAGCTATTGTATGATCCGGGTTTTCTGCAGAAAGTGTCAAAGGACCATGATAAAGTACTTTAGAATATGCGGGCCTGAAGCAATATTTACAAAACTGCCCATGAGCATAGTTTGACAAAAAAATTAATCCGGTTGCTTGCCGATATATTTTATTTTCTAACCAAATCAACCCCATTTTATGTTCGCCGGGATGAGGGATTGCATCGTGCACAATCATAAAAACGGGTATGCTAAATTTTTGTGCGAGCCATGCTGCCGGTCCATGCCAAAGATGAAATGAAGGAAATAAAATGGATACATTGGGATGCCCTTTTAAATACTTGCGCAGTCTCAAAAGAAATAAAGGCAAAAAAACAAGTGTAGCGATTGGGGCAAAAAAATTAGCTCGCCAGGTTGATATGCGCTGGCTATTGGGATGAGGCCATACAGGTGCTTGCTCAGAGAGCCACACCTGCGGCGGCGGATGTGGCCACGACCTGACCAGCTCGCGTACAAACTCCCAGGTTCCGGTACGCGCAAGGCTGATGACCATCCAGCGATCAGACATTGGTCGTTTTAATATAGGGGTAAGGGCTGCTGTCGTACATTTGCCGGATCATGACTTCTATTCCCAAGGTACGCGTCTTATTTATTTTGGGAACCAGGCCTGAAGTCATCAAACTCGCCCCATTGATCCAGTTAATCCGGCGGGAGAAGCAAGACATCGAAATCTGCGTCGTTGATACCATGCAACATGATTCGCTGAAAGCACCTGCGATGGTTTGGTTTGGCCTTTCAGCTGACGAAGTAATTACCGAAACCTGGCAACAGCAAAATCCATTGTTTGCAGCAGAAAAACTATGTCCGTCATTGGCTGAAATTATAACAAAGCGGAAGCCCCATTGTATAATCGTCCAGGGTGATACCACATCGGCATACGCTGGTGCAAAAGTAGCATCCACCCTTAACACACCTGTTGTACACATTGAAGCTGGTCTTCGATCCGGCAATTTAGACGATCCCTGGCCCGAGGAGTATTTCCGCACACAAATCAGCCGCATCGCGCGATGGCATATGGCGCCGACTCATAACGATCAGGATAATTTGCTTCGGGAAGGCGTTCATCCGGATACAATCCATGTGGTTGGAAATACGGTCATTGATGCGCTACAATCGACATTAGTTCGACTGGAAGCTACAACTTCCAATCATATTACGATCCCGGAAAAACCATTTATTCTAATGACCGTGCACCGCTGGGAAAATCTGGCACATAGACAAGTCAGATTAACCCAATTACTCCAGGATGTCTGCGCATTAACGGATATGCCTATTCTATTTCCTGTGCATGATAACCCAAGGGTAAAAGAATGGGCGCAAGGGCTGAAAGCCTCGGTTCCAGGACTGCAACTTTTGCCTGCTTTGACCTATCCTGCATTTATCCAGTTGCTTGCTGGGTGTCGAGTGGTACTTTCCGATAGTGGTGGCATTCAGGAGGAGGCGTGTTTCCTCCAAAAACCATTGTTTTTGTTACGGGAACACACAGAGCGCCACGAAGCAATTAAATCAGGTGCCGTTATGTACATGAGCACAGATCCGATTTTGCTTATCTCCGCTTTGCGCCAGGAATTATATGGATCCACGGTACGGGAAATTGATCCCATGATTTATGGTGATGGAAATACTTCACAACGGATTGTTGACTTTTTAGGGAAATGGCTTTTCAGGGTTTTTGATAAGGGTTTACCTCGTTGTGACCCATAGGCGCAAAGGCTGATGGCCTTCGCTTGCGTACAATTGATTTAATAGCGCTCTTATCCAAATAATGTGCGAGTGTTTCAAGGTATATCTTGTGGACTGCTTCGATAGGATAATGTTTACAAACATGCGCTCGTCCCAGACTACCCATGATTTGGAGATCGACAGGTGATGTTGCGAGGCAATCTTCCATTGCGGCAGCAAGTGAATCAAGGTGGCGTGGCTTGACTAACCAGCCGGTTCGGCTGGGTATTACAATCTCCCGGCAACCAGGAACATCACTTGCAATCAAAGGTTTAGCCATGGATGCAGCCTCTAGTAAAACCCTGTTCATTCCTTCCGTGTAGGAAGGCAATACCACTGTATCACATTGAGCTATAAATGGTCGAATATTCGTACTGCCACCTAAATAATCTACAATATGTTCTTTTACCCAAGTTTCCAACTCTTCCATGGGTATAGCAGAAGGGTGTTTATTTTCCACATAACCCAGGATCTGAAATACCGTATTGGGATAATTTAACTTGATGACGCGCGCGGCTTCAACAAATTCTCTGATCCCCTTCTCTGCTATCAATCTGCCGATGAACAGAAAAACTCTGGAGGTTTGGGATAAAGGTTTGGGACGTGGAGCATAATAATCCGTATTCACTCCTTCGCCAGGAATCAGCCTGACTTTATGAGGACGGACCAAATGCTGTTTTACAAATGCGTCACGGTCTGCTGTGTTGAGAAACCAGGTCTCTTTGGAAAAAGGTGTTGAGACGCGGTACAACCATTGCATAACATTTCTCACTAAACGATTGCGTTCCAGAAAAAGATTACCTGTACCGGTAACAACTGCAATGGATGGAACACCCCGCATCCAGGCAGCCAATGTGCCAAATGTATTGGGCTTGATCGTATAATGGAAAATAAAGTCAAAATGAAGTTGGCCATATATATTCCACAACTTGATCATATCCCGAATGTCCCAAATCGGGTTTTTGTTGTACGTGATTAAGGGCAGGGATTCCAGATGGACTCCCTCCCGGAGCAATAAATGAGCAAAACCGTCATATGGGGCAAGAACCGTAACGCGGTAACCTTCTTGTTGCAATTTTTTGATCAGATCCAGTCGGAAATTATAGACAGCAAAAACAGAATTTGCTACGATCCCCACATGAAAGGTCCGGGTTAAAACTATTTTTGAAGATGCTTTCATGTGGCTACGTATCCAATCTCAAAGATAGACCTGGATAACAACCGGCAAAGCAAACGAGTTGGCAGATGTACAAAATAGTTATTAATTTTCTGGATCATGCCTTTCTTGGCACGCTAGTCTTGATACAGTCCCGGCTCCCTAGTGCCTGATTGTAGGCAGTTCGGATTTTCGGGGCAAATGGGGAGGTGTATACTCGGGCACCATATCCTGCATCATCCGGATCAGCATTTCCGGTGAGGCGCCTGTGGAGGTAGTATGGACCAGTAAGCCTGTTATGTAGTTTACCTCTTCATAAACTTGGGTACGGACAGCGGCTTTAAGTATTTTCGGATGGTGCGTAGGTTTAAGTCCTTCTCCGCTGGCCAATAATTCTTCATGAAGTTTTTCGCCAGGTCGCAGACCAGTAAAAATAATCGGAACGTCCTGGTGGGGAACGAGTCCGGCCATACGGATCATTTTATTAGCCAAATCAAGAATGCGAACGGGTTCGCCCATGTCAAAAACTAAAATTTCCCCCCCCTTTCCAATGACACCCGCTTCCAGTACTAACTGACAGGCCTCGGGAATTGTCATAAAAAATCGAGTGACCTCAGGATGGGTGACCTGAATCGGCAATCGATTTTCGATCTTAGCCTTAAAAATAGGCACGACTGATCCATTAGAGCCCAGCACATTGCCAAATCGAGTAGTGATAAATTGCGTTTGGTTTTCGGGCACGCTGTTTAATGACTGGACATATATTTCAGCGATCCGCTTAGAAGCACCCATGACACTGCTCGGATTGACAACCTTATCCGTTGAGATCATCACAAATTTATCTACATCATACTTGGAAGCCAGGTCGGCAACAATCCGAGTACCGTTAATATTTGTTTTGATCGCTTCTGATGGATAAGCCTCCATAACCTTTACATGCTTGTAGGCCGCGGCATGAAAAACAATCGTGGGCCGATAAGTTTTGAATAGCTGCTCCACAAACTGTTCATCCTGTATGCTGCCTATGACAGGTTTAAAGCAATTGCCCCGACCCAACGACAAATCAAAATCGGCAAGTGGCGTCTCTGCATGATCAAGTCCGATAATTTGAGCTGGATTGTAGGTTAAAAGCTGTCGGACAATTTCACTACCGATGGAGCCGGCACATCCAGTGACAAGGATGACGCGGTCTTTCAATGATTTATGAATTTTTTCAACATCCAACACGATTGGAGGACGACTCAGCAAATCTTCATAGTTGATTGCACGAAGCTGACCAATGGAAAGATCACCATTGATCCAGGTTTCTGAAGCTGGAATTTTTAACACCCGAACATTCTCATCCAGGCACTGATTAATAAATTCCAGTCGGGATTTTTCTTCTATTCGATTGATCCCAATAATTGCAACCTGAACCTGCAGTTGATGAATCAGATCAGGAAATACCCGGTTGCGATCGTATATCCGGATACCGTTGAGTTGCTGACCATGTAGTTTAGGGTCATCATCTACGATGGCTACTATCTTATAGGAATGGTTATGATTGTTGCGTAGCACCCTTTCGATCATAGCACCTAACTCCCCAGCTCCATATACGAGGGTGTTTTGTCGGGAGGTATCCTTCCGATTGCGGGAAAGCAAGTCTGCCGACATTCGCAAAAAGACCCTGAAGCCGCCCATCAGAATTAAAACCAAGAGAAAATCTACTAAAATTAAGGCCTTGAATCGACGCTCCGGAAAAACATCCGGCCATAACTGCACGATTAACAAAAAAGCAAGCGAAGCGCCTAGTACAGCATAAACGACTTTGCGTAGGTCCTTTTCCCCAATAAAGCGAATGATTAAACTATTTGTCTGAAATATATACGATGCAATAATTCGAAAAACAATTAACAAGGATAAACCCTTCCAAATACTTTCGCCATGAGCGGCCAAATCAAACTCAAATACCAATAAACAGGCTGTGGTAAACGAGATGGTCGCTAAAACCAGATCAATGATAAAAATTATGATCCGGGATGTATTTCCGGATAATGCCAATAAACGGCGGTAAATGGATGCAGATTTTAACACAATAAGGGATCTTGGGTGAAAATGAATGGCTAACCTTTCAAAAACGCAGAACTATAATTTAAAATACAAAACTTACATATACAACACAAAAGAGAATACACTGAAAAAGTAAAATTTGTTCACTTTCAATGTAAAATAAATATAAAATTTAGTGGCATTGCATATCTTAGTCAATTATGTACAGCCTACATTGCAACAGCTAGATGACTTGCAAAAGGCAGCGTAAATTCGATCCATCTACCATAATGGTAAAACCTGCCAGGCTTTGCAGTCCAGACAAGAGGGCACTAGGCGAAGGAAACCATAGAACTGGAAATTGCGTGCAGGAAGAGACATTGCTTTAAGCGGATCCAATACGATGCGCAGCACACTTGAGCTATGTCCCAATAAAACCATCTGAATTTTAATGAGTATATTGGTTGCTTAATCCTATGTTTCAAACCTTTACCTTTTGCGCATGGCACTTTTCCATCGATCACTCCGGCTACCGGCATACCTTATAGCACTCCTGATCTTTCCCTTGTTTTTGCATGCTCAGACGGTCTCCTTTCCCGCATTTGCGGAAATTCCTACGGTATGCCAGGTGCATTCCCAACCCTTACTTCTGTCTAATCCTGGTGGACAAATCAATGGCGTCATCCAGGTTATCGTTAAGTTGCCCTGTGGACTAAAATACGTACCAGGCACAATTGCCGGAGCGAACGAAGCGAATATTTCGGATCTGCAACAACCCATTTTTGAACTAAATGGATTAACAGCAGGCGCCATACTTCCTGTTTCTTTGGATGTCCAGGTTGATTGCGCAGCACTCCCTTGTTTGGATCAGGGCCAGCTATTCAATACAATGGTGACGATAACTTCAAACGGAAATAGTACCACATTCACCTCGGATCTTTATAATGTGGAAACACCTCGATTGGTGATCACAAAAGTCGTTGAAAGCTACCTGGAAGCAAGCCAGGGTCAAACTATAATTCGCACCATAACGATTAGAAATACAAGGAACGGCCGGTTAAGTGGTTTTTTATTCTCAGATAAAATACCTGCCCAATTGGTCATCACCACCGCCAATGGAACAGACGCTGGTTCTAATCCACAACAATTGCTCAGATCATTTGGCCCACCAGATTTCCAGCAAGTAGGGAATAACGATGAATTTCTGGATTTTAATGAAGAAATAATCATTTCTGAGGAAGTACATGTGAGCTTTTGCTCATTTAATAGCCCCGATGCCATTACAAACCTAACTGTTTCATGGGGATGCAATACAGCCATATGCCAGTCAACCGAAGTAAGCACTATTGTCTCCATCGAACCCTTACCTGAAAAGGGACGAATTGATTCCATTGTAATCGAAACAAGTAACGCAACATGTTATGATGGAGAAAACTTTACCCAAAAATGGTCCTTAAAAAATACAAGTGCGTATTCGTCCATTTTGAGCCTTAATCTGCTTTTAACCATGGTGAACGATCCGAATATCAGTTTTGTGCCGGGTTCTCTACAGGCCACACTGAATGGCGTACCTGTAGATGCAGGACTGGTATTGGATACACCGGGAATCTCCTCTTGCGGAGAATCTGTTTCAAACAAAATGGAACTGAATTTGCCAGTTATACCTCCAGGGGAAATACTCGAAATACAGTTTGATCAGCATTTTTGTGCCCCGGCCAATTGTACCCTTTTTTTGGGATCCTGGAAATGGGAGATGAAGTATGAAAAAAGCTGCGCAGCACCAGGTGATCAGTTTTTTACAGGAAAAGATTCCATATATAATACCACCCCCCTATATAATGGTGGCATTTCGTTTGAAGGCACGATCCTGGAAAAATTGGAGGATGGTGAACAAATAAAATTGGATCTTTATATACCAAAAGGACTGTTTCACTATAATGGTGATGGTTGGACAGCGAGTATATTTATTCCTTGTGGTTTCACCTTGGTGGATACCTTGTTTCCCATTAAAAATGTCTTGCCACTTGATCAAAAAATCACGTATACTGCTGAAGGGACATTGATTGATCTTCGGTATCCTTTGCCGATGCCGTTGCCGAATGACACGACACGAATTCCATTATTTATTGAATGGAATTGCAGTGACTATTGCGACACGTTGCCATGTAAATACTCCCTGATTACGAGTTGCGAAGATGAATGTACCGGTAGTGATTTTCGGCTGGATCTTACCGCTGTAGTCCAATTTGCAATTAATGATGATTGTCCATCTGGCTTTAATCCGACATTGTGTGCCATTCGAAAAGTCGGCGTGGATTGTTTTGACGGCGAATGTCCGGATACACTTTCAGTTTATCTGGATCACACCGTTGCTTTGACCCGACTCAGCCTTGGGCTTCCGGACAATGACAATAATTTCCAACCGGATCCGATGGGCACATTGGATTATTCCAAAATCCGCCTGGATCGTGCTATGCCGGGCGATACCGTAGTATTAGCCATTGAAGGCGAAGTCGTCATAGACAATCCGAATGATCAATATGAATCATTGTGGCTTCGATGGAAGTTTGGCAACAGGGGCGGGATGTCAGCGTCAGAGTTTATTCTATTAATTACCAGTTTTGTCAACCTGGAAAACACCCTCACCATAAAGGACCAGAGCACCGGGCTACAATTTTCGACTCCTGTATTTTTAGAGTTCATACCCGCGGATTCTTTGGTATGGTGTAGAATACATATGGATTCACTAGCAATGAAATATCCGCAAGTACCAAAAGGATTTCGATTACAGCACGGAGACGAAATAAGTATAGATTGTAACTATCTGCTCAAACGCATATTTCGCCCCACAGCACCAAATTATAATTTATATAGTGTCAATCTTTTTGCGGAAAGTAATGTTTTTATTTTTAATGGTGAATTCACACCCGAAATAGAACGGCGCCTCTGTCCTTGTCCCAGTGATTATATCGAATATACCTGCCTGGAAGCTGAATTACTCCGCAGTATAGAAACGCTACCTCTTTGTCAAGGTAATCAAACTGCTGATTTGTACTTCGTCTACGGTACCATGTACAATTTTTTCCCATTTGAATATCGTCCGGTACTGGATTCTGTGTTGACCTTTTGTATACAAGCCAACAATTTTGTGGTTAATTCCGCCATGTTGAATGGCATGAGAATAAATAATGTTTCTAAACCTATTCAGATTCCTGTACAAATCACTGAAACAATTCCAGGCACATTTTGCCTAGAAGTGAATCCGCATTTCCTTTTCCTTCAGGAAGAACACAATGTATTCGAACTGGTACTGGATTTAAGTTCAAATAGTTGCGAATTCAGCACCAAGCCTCAGCTGGCCCGATCAAAAGTGATCATATCGCCCTATGCCAAACGCAGCGACAAGGGCGAAACGGACATGTCTGCCAATCTTTTTTATATATTTCAGCGCACTGTTCCCGGTTCCAAAATTCAACAATGCGATCAGGATTTTTTTTCAGCCAAAGCAACATGGAATTTTGAAATTACGAATTGTTTTCCTGTGCTGGATAATGTGGTGACAATGCCCAATGTATGGGTAAAAGTAAATTATTCAGGAAATGCGCTTGACGAACTAGAACTGCAAAATTCAAAAACAGGTGATATTATTCCCCTCATTAACAATCGATATGTAATAGGCGACCTCGGTGTCTGTGATACATTCGATTTAAAACTGACAGCCATAAATAGTAGCTGTTCGGAAGAACAAATATTTTTGGAATGGGGCTGGAGTTGTGATACATTGGATCTCGATGAGGCTTGTTATACCAAACGGGATACCTGCTCCTTTTTCTCCCCTCCTGGTGCACTGGAAATGATCCCGAATCCCGACAGTATTTCTGCTGTGTTATGCGATACCATGCCAGTTAGTCAATCCCTGCACGTGAATGCAGATCTCGGTGCTATCTATGATCTTTCTGTTTTTGTCACCCTCCCACAAGGTTTATCCTATGTCCCCGGGTCCGCTGTGGTCGTTTGGGAGGCGGGTACGGGTACAGCATACCCGGTATCAGACCCTGTTGTTTTGCCCGATGGGCGCCTGTTTTGGCTTCTGGATTCGCTTGTGACCGGTTTGCTGGATGGACTTCCCGGATCACTTAGTTCACCCCTTAATGGGCTAGATCTACAATTTCAGACCATTACAGCATGTGGATTTATTTCCGGTGCTCCTTTAATCTACACATTTAAAGCTCAAAAAATATGTGACCTGCCCACGAATACCGTCACAAAGGTGAGTGGCCCTTATGGTATTATCGGTTTGGATTCACCGCACACCCTGGACATTAATGTCAATTTGACCGACACCGCCTCATGCCAGCAGGAAATTATTTTAAATATTGCCATAAATACAGAACAGGTTGCGGGGAATAATGAATCCGTATCTGTTCAGTTGCCTCCGGGATTGTCTTATGCCATTGGAAATTGTATAACAAATTTGAGCCAAAAAGAACCGCAGTTTGACGGCAATCGCCTGGTGTGGACACTTGAACCGGGAATAAATCTGACTTCACTGACTGTCACTCTCTTCATCTCTGCTGATGCCCCTTGTGAACCCCTATTAATTCCCGTTTATACCACTTCGTCGACTACATCACTTTGTACATCATCCGGTGAAGAATGTGGTATCGAAGTGATAACAGGCAATCGATTCATACCCTTATTGATTGATCGACCCACTTATGCGTTTACATCGATTCAGGCCGTTCCTTATTTAAATGGACATGCTGTTGAGGTACACTTAACCCAAACAGGGGGGACAGAGCCTGGGTCAGGAGTAATTGATTTATGGCTGGATCAAAATGGTGATGGGCAGGTGTCACCTGGTGATTTATTTTTGGAGAATAAATTATTTTCTTTTTCAAATTCAGGTTCTCTTATTTTGCTTTTAGGTCCGCTGGATCTTCAACCCGATGACTGGTGTAAATTACTTGTCGTATTGGATCAGGCAAATAATTGCACATGTAGCTCCCTTGTTGCGCCCATTCAATTGCCAATTATTTTTCCGGCTCAAAATCAACTTCCCATTTGCTGGAATGACTCCATTCAATTAGGCCTAAATTTTCCACCAGGCACAGACATTATCTGGCAGGGCAATGGCCTGTCATGCCAACAATGTGCACAACCTTGGTTTGCGGCCACCAATACAGGAAATAATGTAGAAACCTACGTATTCCTGGCCACCCAAAATTTACCGGGAGGATGCACCATCATAAATGAATATGTCGTTGCGGTTTATCCTCAACCCAATTTAATTGTTTCAGATGTGACGATTTGCCAAGGCGATACCGCTACCCTTTTAACCACCCCGGCAAGCAGTTGGATATGGTCCGGCCCTTCTATATTGCCTGGTGCTGCCCAGGTTGCTCTGGTCCATCCTGCTAGCAATGCAACATATCTCGTCTCCATCCAGGATGAAGCTGGTTGCACCACGCTGGATACGGCTTTTGTGACGGTAATTAGTTTGCCACTGATGCCTGATTCCTTGAAGATTTGTTTGTCCGAGCCACCTATTTTGAATATCCCTGTTGATCCGGGCACTGTATATTATTGGAGCAATGCCGCCGGGCGACTAAATGACATCAATCTCCCTAATCCGACGATTGTCATTAAAGAAAATTTC
This sequence comes from Saprospiraceae bacterium, assembly GCA_017985675.1. Classification (GTDB taxonomy): domain Bacteria; phylum Bacteroidota; class Bacteroidia; order Chitinophagales; family Saprospiraceae; genus JAGNXB01. The sequence goes on from JAGNXB010000052.1 coordinate 17,047, forward strand.
GATTTTATTTTATTCCGGAATAATGGCATTTGTCAGACAGTGGATACCATTTCTGTTCGCTTCCTGGATAGTCTGATCATTACCGGTTTGCCGGATACCTTTAAAGCGTGTGCAGGCGACACAGCTATGTTCCAGTTGAGCGGTGGCACCACATATACCTGGACACCTTCCACTACGGTGATTTGTGTAGATGTCCCCTGTTCGAAAGTTAACATACCCGTGTCAGTACAACAGACCTATTCGGTAACTTCCACCTCAGCGGATGGTTGCATTGGCACGGCAATGGTGACCATTTTGCCCCAGGAAAATGAATCCCTTAGCCTGGATACCCTGTTCATTTGTGAAGGACAGACGGTGGATATTTTTGGTAAGCCCGTCAGCCAGCAAGGGTTGTATTGCGACACGGTACAAATCAATCCGGGGTGTCTGGATATTACCTGTATCCGTGTCGAAATAAAGGATAGCCTGGTCACCTCAATCTCCGATACTATTTGTGCAGGAGAAAGTATCGTATTTTACAGTCAGACAATAAATATGTCGGGTACTTATT
>JAGNXB010000053.1 GCA_017985675.1 Saprospiraceae bacterium
ACAAAGCCAATGGATCTGGAACAGCAATATCGCACTTGTCAGGCAACCGTTTGACAATGGCTAATAAAGGAAAATAAATAATGTAAGGATCAGCATCACCCAATGTAAACGGCAAATAAGAAGCAGTAGCAGTACTTAATCCTATAGCCCGAATAGCATCCTCTGTCGCAATAACCCCACATTGTGAGCCCGGATCCTGAATAGAGAAGGGATGGATACGTCGGATTAAAATATCCGGATCAGAAAGAATGCGATCCGCAAGTTTACTGTCCATAGATAAAGAACGTGTCCTGTACCAATTGGACGTAGAATCCTGATAATTATACATCCACTCAAACGTGACCTGAGAGAACTCCCCATCCACGATAAAAAAACTATCCCTTGACTCACGTGTCAGAAAGGTATCCCTGATACTTGTTGCCAAATCCTGAGATCCAATGGGAATGGGCACATCCAGCGTATAGGTGAAGGGATCATCCATACGATCACGAAGGATTGATATCCCGCCTAATGCAAATCCGATAGCTGCGATCATTGCAGTTAATAAAACGACCAACCGTATAAAGGATCTTGATCCACTACCAAGCAGAGCGTTGAATTCACGCTTGAACAGGATGTGATAATAATACGGTTTCTTTTTCCACATATGCTACAGCCTTAATCAGCTAAACGAATGAGTTTGGAGATGCGCATAAATAATGTATCGTCTGGTATTTCAACTCCTTTTAGAGACCACTGATTTGATGCATTACGCTCATAAAAATTATTCATATCCAGATGACCCGTTTCGGACGTTTCATCCACACCTGTCAGAACAGCTATACGGTCTGCAAATTGAATGGCCAGCCGAATATCATGTGAAACAATTATAGCTGCCTTTTTTTCTTCATTAATATGCTGTTTTAACAAAGCCATTAATTGATAAGCCGTGGCCGAATCCAAATTGCCGGTAGGCTCATCCCCAAATAGAATACTAAAATCAGCCAGTAAGGCCCGGATAAAGGAGGCGCGTTGTTTTTGACCTCCCGAAAGTTGGGATGGCCTTCGGTCATAATAATCCCTGTTGAGCGACACTTGATCCATATATTTTAAAGCTCTCTCAAGAACGCCTTCTTGCGCCTGCCCCTGGATCAAAGCAGGCAGGCACATATTTTCACCAACGGAATAATGTTCCAGCAGATTCGTTTCCTGAAAAATAAAACTATAATGGATACTCCTGAATTGGCTCAACGCCTGATCACCTTGCTGCCAAAGATCCAGGATGTTTTCAACATCGGCATCCTTGTATTTAAATTTTAATTGTCCTTCAGCCCTGGCTGTAGGTTTGTTCATCAATCCCGACAATTCCAAAAACGTGCTTTTCCCAATACCAGATCGCCCAAGGACAAACAATAATTCACCGGCATACACCATGATGTGATCCAATTGAAGGACATCGCTTGACGGATGATAGCCGCACCTGATCGATTTCCCAAGTAAAACAGGTTCTGCATTCATATTTACCTGAACCTAAAGCGTGAAATCAACCGGTATCCAAAAATATTCCACACCATTGCGGGTAAATTTATACGGATAATTGCCCCGTTGGATTTTATCCCGCATAATGGAAAGACTGCTGGAAATGTGTACGGCATACCGTTTAATCGCCTCATCCGTGACAACTCTGTCTTTCATAATATCTTCCATTTTCCAGTTAACGGGAAACTTCAACTCTACGCCTTCTTCTTTTATACCATTGATCAACCGGGAGAAGTCACCATAAGACATTTTTTTAAATGCGTCTCTGCTAAGACGGCGTTCGGCAAGATATGATTCAGAGCACTGACCAAATAATGTCGTAAAAAGTCTCTCCCTTAATACGCTGGGATCAGATTCCAGGACTAAACTCAATTCCTCCAGCCTGTTTACATGTTCCTGCAAACCTTTCCCATCCATCAGCACTACATAACTGTGCAAATCATGTTGCATGCCTGCTACCTTGACCGGAACGTAACTGGGCAGCATCAAACGAAATTTCTGGAACCGCAGTTTTTCAAAATCGGCTTTAGAAAATACATTACCCAGACTTGTACGTAATTCCTGTATAACCGTCTCCTGGAAGTCAAGCTCAATTTCATCTATTGCCCGGCCTTCACTAAACCCGGTCACACCAGTATTTTTTCCGAGCACCCAAAGCCTGATGTTATTGAGAAACTGCCCAATTTGTTTACTAAAATCATCTGGCACCATTGACTTTCCCTTTCCGGGGGTATACAAAACACCACGGGATATGCCACTGTTCATTAGAGGAATACGTGCCTCAAAGCCGGAATCATAATCCGTTTCAAACGGAATCTTCATGGACGGATTGGTAGAAATCTCAAAAGACAACCCATCCTCCATGGACCATTCGGAGTTGATATTTTTTGCTGTCTGAGCAGTTGTCAAAAGGGTAGAAAAAGTACCACTTAAAAATTCTTCGCTATACCGACCTTCATTATCACTTACCTGTAAAACCAATGAGTGGACCATGTATCCCCCTAACTTTTCGTATAATTTTGCCATGCGTTCATCATCCAACATGGCTTTATGATTTTTGTCCTGTCGCCTGCGCAAGGGGTTTGTGCTGATATCCCCAAATGCGCCAATATGAATGAGGAGGTTAACCTGCTTGTCAACAAACCCGCCCCTGTTAACGGCCTGCTCTAATCCATAATACATGGCCGACACTTCGTCATCGCCTACCATATCGGCACTTAGGAAGGATATACCCTCTAATTGTGATCTGATTTTATCCGGCGAATCCTTTCTCAATTCCTGTATCAACTTCCCCTCTGATTCGTCCTCAATATCTCTGTATATAAAAGCGGATGATCGCACCTTGATATCACTGTCCAGATTATTGGCAAAATCACGGATAGCATCTACTGCGGTTAGTACCTGACTTTTGTAAGGGGCCAGACGCGCAGATCCTTCAATCAGAAAAACAATATTCCAATTCTTGGATGCATTTTTAATTTCTTCCGCCAACCGCTCCACGGCAGCATACTTTGCTTCCAACATTACGCCTTTGCTTTTACCTTCCAAATCTTTAACCTGGATTTCTCCAACAACTGCTGTGGCATAATACATCTTATCTTTATCCATGTTCAGAATAGGAAAACGCAACACCTCCCCTTCAAATCGCTTCATGGTAATTTTTTCCTTATCCTTTCCATCCCACGACTTTGTCCGATCCAAAGAAAACGTCTTCACAAGGGACGAATCGCGAAGGTCAGCCGGATCGGCGATTCTTATTTGGCCATCCGATTGTTTTATTCCTGTCGATGCATGTTTTCGGGCAAATGTGTGGTCCTTGTAATGAACTGCGCGAAAGTTTGGCGCCGCTTGTCGCTCCCTGTATGCAGCTTCATAAATATTTGGCTCCAAAACCAATCGGGTATCCCAGGGAAAAACGCGGTATTTAGAGACCCAGCCGATGACGGATTCTTGCGTTGAAGGCGAAAAATTTTCATAACGACTTAATAAAAAATAGTCACCCGACTTCTTGAGGATATAATAAAAATCATAAACCAGTGGGCCTGCCTTTTTATTTTTTCCATCCGGTGTTCGATATACCTGGACCGTATCCCCAACTTGAGACTTAATGACATCTTTTAGCCCCTCCTCACCTACGTTGATAATAATGGCTTTTCGGGAAACAAAAGATTCCGGGTCTATCAGCGATCGTGACCATAGCAATAGATTATCCCTATGGATCCATCCCAGCTCCTCTACCGTTTTTGCTTTGTCTTTGGATATCTTGGTGCCACTCTTTGTAATAATATATGGATCATATTTGATCAAATGAAGCCACCCGTCATTCGTTTTGCTCACCACAAAACAAGGCTGCATAAAGTCCAGCTTTTTAGGTATAACTTTCCCATCCGGTTTATCATACAATTTATTATTATCCCGGTCTGAATAAACGACCCATTTATCACTGGTCGCTTTTGTATCACTCACTTCAAACTTCCGCATGATATCCGGCTTCGCGTAATAATCATAAGGATTTATGAACTGTTCGGGAAGTGTCAACACATTGTCATATCGCTGTGCGGATGCACTCGACGCGATGACTAACATTAATGCCAAATAAAAATAGCCTTTTTTCAAAGGGCTCTTGAAATAAAGAAATCTCATATCCGTACCAAATTAAATTAGACCTATTAAAATCAAACTCCTATTCAAATCACCACTTCCAGAATAACCCGGCCCGCAATCCGCCTGATAGCACTTGTGCCTGGCTGATCAACACATTGGTCGAAGAATTATTTACAGTAAATTGTCCGCCACCGGGCATCGCACTGCTATCATACCAGGCTGTGTCCGCAGCACGATTCAGCATAGGCAGAATACCATACTCCAGATCGAGTCGCAGCGAAAAGCCAATGGTGCGATTTGTATCACTCCAACCAGAAATAGTACGAAACCAACCTGTGGAAAAACGCAGATGAACAAAAGGTTCCTTCCATGCAGCAGAAATACCTTTGCCTTCACCCAATAACAAAGGAGCTGAAAGGCAATCGGGTATTTCAGGATCATGGTAACTTCTGTACATAGCCATTGAGCCATCTACCTTTTCTTTCACAAAACTAATGCCACCAAGTACATTTAGGTCAAGTACAAATTCATTGGCAAAATTGCTTGATACAACATAACGTAGTCCCAATGGGACAAATACGGTGGAATAGGTATAATCTACTTGTGAGCCATTAAAAAGAGAAATTTGTTCATAATACGGCGCATTATATTTTCGTCCGTTTATAATCAATCCCTCTTCGGGATCAGAAGTCACACCGATAAAATCTGAATTAATTTTACTGGTCAGAAAGCCCTGACGAAATCCAATGCCAAATCCACCAAAGAACCGATCGGACCGAAATAGGGATCGCCAGTGACCGGCTTCAACATTAAACATGAAATGTTTGTTTGAGAGCGCTGCACCGTCTGAATTTTCCCATGGGGATGCAAGCGTGTAACTATCGCCCAAACCCATCATACCCCCCAGGCTGATTTCACTGTACTTTTTTGCTACTTTAAGTTTTGTTTCCGTATGGGCATATTTTATCCCATATATTTTAAAAACAAATCCTTCCTCCCCGCTTTTGGGCCAAAGATTCACCTCCATGATTAAAGGATACACCACACCACCTGCCTTATACTCTCTGTAACGCATCTTTTTGTCCAAATAGGAAAGCATGCTCTTATCAAAATGCAAAACGACTTTATACATTTCATCTTGCTGCACAATTTCCTTAATGTCTACATGCTGTAACTGAAACTCAACACCGGTATGAAAAAAATGCTCCAGGACCAGATCCCTGTACTTCTCAGCAGGGATATGTTCCACTTTGTCGGGTTGTAAATCATTGTAAATGCGTGCACCCGAATTAAAAAGCTGTTGAAATTCTCGCCCCTTTTCATCACTGAACACCCCGGAGTCAGGATTCTGTAGATCGCTGACCTGGCAGTATCGGTTAAATCCCTCACGAACGGCATAAATCAGCTTTTCTTGTAACTCCTGATCCAGACTTTCTCCTGTCCAAACCGTTTCGCCTGCATTTATTAATGGGCATTGGCCATAAAGGAAAAAAGGCATTAATCCGAATAACAAGAACAGGGAACGGAGTATCCCTTTTATTGTATACATCTGTTTTCTTCCAGCAGCCCCATTAGGATAGGCTGCAAAACCTGTATAGACTTTTTTCCCTTTTCCATGGGAAAAAGAAAATAACCTGGTGTAAATTGGTACATTCATATTCATATAACCCGGGTTAACGAATGAGTAAAAGTTTTCGATGCAGCACCTGACCGGCACTGTTCGCAATACGTAAAATCAAGCCTCCTGCAGGCCAGGCATCTAAAGAATTTAAGGTGAGGTTATTATTCGACTGGGTATAGTCGAAGTCGTATGAAATAAGACGCCTGCCCAGGAGGTCAAACACATCAATCTGAATAGGCCCATTCATTTTATCAACTACAGAAATTGTTGTAGTCGAAAAGGCTGGATTGGGAAAGACATTAACATCAAAAACACGTTCCTCATTACAATCAAAATCCTCTTCAATTGAACGTGGAGAAACAGCCAATTTGCCGGAACAAGTATCCTCACAAAAGAAAAAGTACCGAAATGTATCCAGCCCAAAATCATTTTCCAACTTATAGTTAATTCCTTTTCCCAATTCCTCCAAGCTTCCATTTAGATTAGACACCCTGAACCATTGTCCGGTTGAAGCATCACAAAGGTCAAACGGAACAAGCAATGTCTTTGCACAAATATCATAAAAAAGAGAATCCACTTGAATAGGATCAAGCGTTTGTGATTCCTGTAATTGCAGTATATCAGTACAATTACCTCCTGCGCCTTCGATTAAAACTTTCATTTTTGAAGAAGGATTGGATTCTTTTAGCTGAAAGAAATAATCATTATAAAAATGAACATCCCAATCTGGTGGAATTTGAACATCCGTTATTTTTACCCCCGACTCCAAAATAATCCGGTACAATCCATTCGTGCAATTTGTATCTGGCCAGGGAACAATTTGACCACTTAAATTCACTACATTCAATTTTAATGTATCCAAATAACTGCAACCTGCCCTTTGAGCTTGAACAAAAATGGGAACATCATATGTTTTTGAAGAATCCGGTGGCATGAGATTTAGACATAATTGTGGTCCCACAATATTTGTAAATGGGAATGGGTTCGTCCAAAATACATTGTTAAAAGCAGATTCCACGCATATTGCCACAGAATCGCCAATACATACATCTGTGTCATCTACCAGGTCATAATCAGCTCTTTTTTCAAATGTTAAGGTATCTTTATAAGGACAGTCCCCTGCAACCAGGTAACTAACGATCACTTGCTGGGCACCCCCAATGGGTCCGGTTATAATCTCTTTTTCATTTATTGTATTGTCAAAAATAAAACTTGATCCCATCAAGTTTACAGCACCAAATTCAGTCCCCAAATAAGACGCCGTCAACTTATAAATATCATTGGGACAGAGAACAAAATCCATCATATTTAAATCCAGATTGGATAATCCGGCAACAAAATAATCTGGCTTTTCTGACAATTGGTCAGGAAGCACATAAAATGTAATAGTGTCACATTTCGTAAAACTTTGGGGCTGTCCTGATCCCATACAGACGCCTTGCTCAGCACATAAAACGGATTTATAGGTACCCTGGGGAAGTACAGGTATGCCAAAAGAATCCATATGCGGTCCATTTCCTACAAAATTTTTAATTGGTGATTGAAATACAATAGCACCCGTTTCATTAATAACTTTTAAATTATACGTTCCTGTTGGAGTGGATTGTTGACAAATATTCTGTGCCTTAATAGGACTTATTTCCGATTTAAAAGAAGCATTCGCTCCTGAACAAATGATTTCATCCTGATTATTTTCAAAAAGTACATTAAGTGCTTTATCATCGGTTGGCACTACAAAACCAATGGTACAGAGTGTATCTGCACAGGGTGGATCTACATTATAACCAACTCTAAAACAAAACCGTGTAAGCGCATTTGTTCCTCCCGCAGCATCTGATGTTAGTGGAAGAGTCGTACAGTTACTCCCAATGCAATCAAATGAAGTTATAAATGTTGCGCCTCTGTAAATGGAACCACTTGCTGAAGCACCTGATGGTAATGACGATATTTTGAATGCCCAGCTCGATCCAATCTCCGGTGCTCCATCCAGAATAACAATGCTTCCCACTTCAAGTTTTTCACGCCATTCAAAGGGCACAATATTACTAAATGCAGTATCACATCCCAAACCCGATGCGTACACAACACATCGGTAATTATGGATTCCCGGCAAACTGATCCCCTTCATTCCAAATCCATCTGGATTGGTGTTGTTCATATATTCTGCACCATTAGGTGTACCATCTGTTACATCACTCCAGGCAGAACCATTTGCGGAATATTGCCACTGGTACAACAATTGCGGTGTACCCCCTTGAGCACTTGTGCTAATAACCTCTGAAGATTCTTCAAAGCAAGTGGCCAGGGGTGAAATGGGTTGTTGAATAATCATTGGGTCAGGAGCGACCGACCACGAGCCAAGTGTAGTGCTCTCAGCCGTGTTACATCCCGCTTGGCAATTACTTTTCCTAACCTGAACATTTATATCGTGTCCACCATCAGCAATCGTGCTTGTGTAACTTGATGTGGAGCTCCAGTTTTGTACTGTAATGGACCCTCTTTGGAATCTATATTCCAAAGAACAATCAATACCGGCATTCCCTCCCATTGGCGCATTTGCACTAACCTGAGTACCTACACAAACTGATAAGACATTTGGATTTTTGATAATCGAAGTGGGTGCGGACGGTTGAGAAATAATATCCCAGTCGGCTAGTGTTCCACTTTCCGCATTTGAATTACATCCCAATTGACAATTTGAACGCCTTACCTGGACAACAATTTGACTTCCCGCGTCGGCAATGACTGTAGTATAACTAGTTTGGCTACTCCAGTTCTGAACCGTAAACCCTCCGCGCTGGAAGCGATATTCAAACAAGCAGCCAATTCCAGGATTTCCGCCTGCAGGGGAGTTTACACTCACTATTGTTCCTACACATACCGAGACAACATTCGGTGTTTTAGATACTGTCAAAGGTGCTGAAGGTTGCGCTACTACTGTCCAGGTTGCCAGGGCACCACTTTCTGCCGTATTACAACCTGTCTGACATCCTACCCGCCTGACTTGTATATTAATGGCAGTTCCAACGTCTAAAGTTGTTGTGGTATAACTGTTTGTGCTACTCCAGTCCTGAACTGTAATCCCTCCGCGCTGGAAGCGATATTCAAACAAGCAGCCAATTCCCGGATTCCCGCCGGCAGGAGAGTTTACACTCACTTCGGTACCAACACAAACCGAAGAAACATTAGGTGTTTTAGCTACTGTCACAGGTGCAGTAGGTTGCGCCACAACTGTCCAGGATGCCAATGTGCCACTTTCAGCCGTATTACAACCTGTCTGACATCCTACCCGCCTTATTTGTACATTAATGGCATTCCCAACGTCTGCACCTGTTGTGGTGTAACTATTTAAGCTACTCCAGTTCTGAACAGTGAGCCCTCCACGCTGAAAACGGTATTCAAACCCACAGCCTATTCCGGGATTCCCGCCCGAAGGGGAGTTCACACTAACCATTGTTCCGACACAAACCGAAGCAACATCAGGTGTTTTTGTAACAGTGGTCGGTGCTGTAGGTTGAGCCACCACTGTCCAGGTTGCCAGTGTGCCACTTTCGGCCGTATTACAACCTGTCTGACATCCTACCCGCCTAATTTGTAAATTAATAGCATTCCCAACGTCTGCACCTGTTGTGGTGTAACTATTTAAGCTACTCCAGTTCTGAACAGTGAGCCCTCCACGCTGAAAACGGTATTCAAACCCACAGCCTATTCCGGGATTCCCGCCCGAAGGGGAGTTCACACTAACCATTGTTCCGACACAAACCGAAGCAACATCAGGTGTTTTTGTAACAGTGGTCGGTGCTGTAGGTTGAGCCACCACTGTCCAGGTTGCCAGTGTGCCACTTTCGGCCGTATTACAACCTGTCTGACATCCTACCCGCCTAATTTGTAAATTAATAGCATTCCCAACGTCTGCACCTATTGTGGCATAACTGTTTGTGCTACTCCAGTCTTGTACTGTAATCCCTCCGCGCTGAAAACGGTATTCAAACCCGCAGCCAATTCCCGGATTTCCGCCCGAGGGGGAGCTTACACTCACCATTGTTCCTACACAAACTGACGTTACATTCGGTGTTTTAGTTACTGTCGCGGGTGCTGTAGGTTGTGCCACTACCGTCCAGGATGCTAGTGTGCTACTTTCAGCCATATTACATCCCGTCTGACATCCTATCCGCCTGACTTGTACATTAATGGCATTTCCAACGTCTAAAGTTAATGTGGTATAACTGTTTGTACTACTCCAGTCTTGAATTGTAAGCCCTCCGCGCTGAAAACGGTATTCAAACCCGCAGCCAATTCCCGGATTTCCGCCCGAGGGAGAGCTTACACTCACCATTGTTCCTACACAAACAGACGTTACGTTCGGGGTTTTAATTACTGTCGTGGGTGCTGTAGGTTGCGCTACTACTGTCCAGGATGCCAGTGTGCTACTTTCAGCCGTATTACAACCTGTCTGACATCCTACCCGCCTTACTTGTACATTAATGGCGTTTCCAACGTCTGCACCTATTGTCGTATAATTGTTTGTACTACTCCAGTCTTGAACGGTGAGCCCTCCGCGCTGAAAACGGTATTCAAACCCGCAGCCAATTCCCGGATTTCCGCCTGCAGGGGAGTTTACACTCACTATTGTTCCGGCACATATTGAGATAACATCCGGTGTTTTTGTCAATGAGGTGGGCGCTGTGGGTTGAGGCACCACAAACAATGTAACTTCTGCGGTACATGTCATTGCGTTAGCATCGGTTACGGTTACTGCATAAGGAGTTGATGCATTTGGTGACGCAATAAATGATGAATCCGTACTGCCTCCATTGCTCCATGAATAAGAATAGGGCGGCACTCCTTCAGTAACTATTATTGCAGAGATCACAGCTGACGATCCCTGACAAATCGAATCCGGAATGGCAATGACATTGACTGTACATTGACAATTACCCGTATGGGAAGCAAGGACAACAAGGACAGATGTCAAACCGAATAAAAATCGAAAAATCTTAAAATTCATGATCATTATTTTATTTTTCGAAAAATTATAATGCAAGGACCTGTCATCCTGAAAAATCGTTTTATCTTAATCATATCGTCAAACAAAATGCTTCTCTTATGAAACAATAAATAGAAAATTACTTCAGTCCCTTCCAAAACGACTACGATCAAAAAGTACCTAAAGTTATCATACTCGCTATGGATTGCAAAGCCAATGAAATGGTATCATAAGTCGATTTTTATAAAAACCTTACTTTAATATCACCTATAAACGCAGCATTCCCTTTGTAAGTAATCGTCGCAGGAACGCCTTTATGATCTGCCCCCCCACAAGATGTTAAGTCTGCCATTTTATTGTCTATAGGTTTTATGATAAGCGTCAATGTTTCGCCCTTTTTCGCTTCAGGAATTAAATCCTGAAGGGCTACCTGATTTTTTCCTTTATTTAGCAAACGGGTTATTTTTCGTTCCTCATCGCCAACGCGCATTGTAATTTGCACCTTGCCTTTGTTTTCAAGAAAAATATATCCATACTCCAATCGGGCAGTTCCCTGAGGCGTAAATGTCATTTCACCTGTTTGCAGCCAGCGAAGGTCACAATCATCACTTTTTGCCGGAAATTTGAATCCGGCCTCAAATTGTTGACCTCTGAGTGAATTATCCTCCCCAAATTCGGACGACACGTTTAACGCAGCCATCTCCATATCGCTCATGCGAATCAGTTCAGTTAATTCTACTTTATTTTGCTTCCTGTCATCCAGTCGCAATTTCCAGCGGCCCTTCGTAGATGAAAACTTGACTATTTCGTTGTTTTCCTGACCATTCACCTTAAATGTCACCTGATATTCTCCATCCACTATACCCGTCAGCGTGGCCCAGTCGCCATCCAACACCAGCTGAGGAGCATACTTGACGAGTTGCTGTCGGGAAGGTGGCGTTATCCCAGGATTTTTGGGCGGCCTTGGGGGTTTTGATCCACCTGTCTTAACCCGTGGCTCTATTATTATCGGCTCAACATAGTTTTCATCAAACTTTTCTTTAACAAATACCCACTTTTTCACGCAGCGATCTTCTTTGTCATTTACACACAATGCGACATTAAAAAATACATTTGGTTTATTGCATACCACTTCAATGACGGATTCGTCGTCCTTTCGGGGAATATATTGGAAGGGACCTGTACTCCAGGTCCGCTTTTTTATCTTCGAAATTGGGCTGCTATTATCTATAATAATCAATGTATCACCTTCATTTACCCGAACTACTTTGTCCGCATCTGTCATTTCCGGTTTTGTATCAGAGGCGATCGTTTCCAGACTATTAATCCGAAAATCAACCTCATATGTTCCACCCGAACAACTCATGATAGTGAGCATCAATACAAAAAGCCCAGGCCGGAAAAAGCGAGCCAACACCGAAATAGGATATGCCATGATTTTAACTAAAAAATAATTCATAAGATGACGAACTAGAAGATTATTCCGGTTTAAATGTACTAATCTACCCCCGGCATGATGTATTGTACTTACATCATTTCTAAATGACAGGTTATTCATTCAAGATACGTTTCATTCGATTCCAAAAGTGCTTTTTTATATCGTTTCCATCGATTAACATCATGTCTAACAAATTTTCGAAGTGTTGCTTTTGCATCTGCTTCCATTTCACGGATTAACCTGGACTCCTGACCTTTTCCAATAGCCCGACGAACCGCTTCGTCCATTTGACTGGTTGATTCCGTCCATTGTTCATCAAAAGCTAAATTTTGGGCAAATTGATAAGGCCAGCGATAGTCGTCATCATAGATCAATGATTGTGGCTTCCACTCTTGTCGTAGTGCCGTTAGTACATCTATCTGCCCCTCTTTCATGGCTTGCTGCTGTTCCTTTAGTAAAGTATCAAATCCCCGGATTTGAGTATAAGACTCCGCTTCCGATTGGTCTGTTATCCCTTCTTTTGGTGTTTGTTCCTTCGGTTGTCTCCATATCGTTATAACCACAAATCCAACAATGGCCAGGACCAAAATACCTGACACATGTTTCCAATACGTCGCCAGAAAAGATGACTCTCCGGTAGATGAGGCATCCTCCGGCTTATGGGAGCCCCCGGAAGAAATAAGTGGCCGATCCGAATCGCCGGGATCATGGGATGGGGTTGCCGCCCTTTCTCTTACGTCCATATCCATAGCCGGCTGTGGATGATATTCAGGCTCAATAGATGGAACAAAGGGTTCAAATGAATAGGCGCTATCATTGTGAACTTCCGGAAAATGGGTATTCATTCTGCTTGAAGGTCCGGATTCTTTGCCCTCTGATAGATTATTCAGAATAATTGTTTTGGATGCATCCTCCTGTAGCTCATCTCTACCCTTAAGGGAATCACTGATCAATAAGGTTTCCTGCTTTTCATAATCGGGTATGACATCCTCCTGATTTTCCGGAACGATTTGCCCCGAAGGAGGTACTTTGTCAGCATCGGAATCATGTAACGATTTGGTTTCTTTTTCCCCGATAGGTTGTAGATCAGCAGGATCAGCATTGCCCAAAAGCGGATCAATCCCTTCCAGCATATCCAATAGATAATTAGCGGACTGAACGCGTTCCTTGGGATCAAGGACCAGGCAGACGCGGATCATACCCTGATAAGGCTCCGGGACCGTTGCCAGGTGCTCGGGTAAATACCCGCTTAATATTTGCCGGCTTAATTCCAGTTGGACTTGTGAAGAACTTTCCGTGCCGCCTTCGACTTTAAAGGGTAATGCACCGGTTATTATTCTATAAATAAGTATTCCTGCGGCCCATAGATCCACATTGGTTGTAATGCGTTCATTTTTAATTTGTTCCGGTGAAGCATAGGCAAACGATAACCCAATGGATGAATTTGCGCTGGAAGTATCAGTACCTAAACTTCTACTCAAACCAAAGTCGGTAATTTTTGGCACCCATACGCCATCCTCCCGCTGCAATAGGATATTTTGGGCCTTTAGATCCCGATGTACGTAATTGTTTTGATGGAGGAAACTTACCCCTTGCAAAATGCCCCTGATGATGATCTTATGGTCTGCAGCAGTAAGCGGCTTCTCCTTTAAAAACTGTTCAAGATTTCCGTCTTCATAAAATTTTAATACTGCAAAATCTATTACACCGGCAACACCCATATCAAAACGGTAACACGCATCGTATCGGGCAATATTGGGATGTGGTTGGAGTTTGTTGACTAATTCCACCTCCCGGAGCAAAGTAAACTTCTGCCATTCCGGCCGGACGTCGGCAACCTTCAGTGCTACATATTTATTTTGGGCATGATCAAACGCCTTATAAACCTTGGCAAATCCGCCAGAGCCGATGTACTGTCGGTCTTGATAGCGCGATTCAAAGGTCGAAAGAGTTAGAGCTTCCATACCCCTTATTAATAGTTTGAGTTTGTCTTCTTTAAATGCAATACCCTTAAAAGGCGAATCTAAATCGTATATGCTGCAAGATAACATAATCACTCCGATTGTGTCACCCTCAACCTTTAATATTCCCTCCGGTTGACAAGGTCCGATGAACGCACTCCGATCATCCCGCCTGTGGATTGGTCTTCCCAAAGGAATCAATATAGTCTTAATGTGGTTCGGGTCAACATTGTGACCAAGACGAATTGGGCAAATGAGAAAAGTATCGCAAGTTATGACAGTGGCTTTATCCATTCCTTGTCCAACTTATTGTATCTGATTATTATCTTTATAAAAATATTTGCGAAGATGGATCCAAAATACTTAGCTTTTTTTGAAAAATTTCAGGTTAAGTATCCTGAACACTTCAAACTTAAAGATTTCGAAACTGCCATAGATCTTAAGCCCTTTAGTAAACATGACGGTGTCCAACTGCTCAAGGATGGTGTGGATGGGCTTTCGAAAATGCAGGAGATCCTTTATGCTCATAATCAATTCAGCATCCTGATCATCTTCCAGGCCATGGATTCTGCCGGTAAAGATGGGGCTATCAAACATGTCATGAGTGGTCTCAATCCACAAGGTGTAAAAGTGACATCTTTCAAGGCGCCCAATGCCATTGAGCTGGATCATGATTTTTTTTGGCGTCATTCACTCGCCTTGCCGGGAAGGGGAGAGATTGGGATTTTCAATAGGTCACATTATGAAAATGTGCTCGTGACGCGCATCCATCCTGAATTTATCCTTAAAGAAAATTTACCAGGAATTCGATCTGTGCACGATATCACCGAAACCTTCTGGACAGATCGCTTCCGCCAGATTCGCAACTATGAAGACAACTTGCATGCCAACGGCACCCTGGTCATTAAGTTTTTCCTCCATCTTTCCAAAGACGAACAACGTAAACGACTATTGGAACGAATTGACGACCAGTCCAAAAACTGGAAGTTCTCGCATTCCGATATAGAAGAACGCAAACATTGGGATGACTATCAACATGCTTACCAGGAAGCCATTGCGGCAACATCTACACCTAACGCCCCCTGGTATATCATTCCCGCTGACGACAAATGGTTTGCACGACTGGCAGTAGCCGCAGTCGTAACGGCCAGAATGAATCGGCTGGAATTGGTCTTCCCTACTTTACACGATACACAATTGGCTACCTTGAAAAAAGCAAAGGAAAAATTAAAGAGCGAAAAAGATTAAAAGCACATTATCACCAAACTTTGATAAAATGAATAAATTTGAAAAAATAGATTATTAATATTTCTCTTATTAAAATGTATCAAATTGAACTAACAATAATTATTTCGACGGCTGGATTCCAAAAGTAAAATGTAGGAAACCACTCCTCTTGTACTCCCCTTTCATTGACCAAAACACTTCCTGTCTCACTCCTCACGCACCACTAATTTTTTTACCCGCCACCGCCAAAAACCAAGCGAAAGCAATAGCAATCCAACACCCGCATACAATCCCACTTGCAGCCAATATTGCTGAACAGCTCGAATTCGACTTTCAACATAAAAAGGGTTTCCCGCTCCGGGGGTACCTGTGCCTTTTCGAATTTCCCAATTTGCCGGACGAGCATTATCCAGCTCAGGCAATAGAAGGGATAACGTAAAAACAGTATCCACAGGTGTCACCGAATAACGAACACTATCTACATACGCGCCATCATAAGTATATAAATAAATTGATTCTTCCCGCTTATTTAAGCCAAAGGAAAAATTGCCCGCGACTGCCGGCACACCTGGAAAATAACGTTTGAATTTTTGAAGATTTTGACAAAAAACAAGATAACCTCCGGGAGGCACAATAGCTGTCGGCAAACGGTATTGATGTTTTGCATCGGCTATTAACCATGACGTGACATCCACCGCTTCGTCCGAACCATTAAATAGCTCAACCCAATCCCCGGCCTGCCGATTATTTGCACCAATTTCATTAATGCATATTTTCTCAGCTAACACATATCGGTATGGTTCAAACTTCGCGCGTATGGTTGGCATATTGGATGAAACAATTAAATCATGCTCCCATGACGATGTGTTTAATCCCTCCCATCCAACAAAACGATATCCGGGCTTTACTTCTACCCGCAGACGAACTTTCATGCCTGCCGGATAAATAAGGGCCAAACTATCTTCCTCAACAATTATGCGATCATTAATGCGCAATGTTCCACCAGTAGAGGCACTTAATAAAATGGGTGTTTCTTCGCCCAAATTAAAGGTTTCAATAAGATATCGTCGCAACCATTCCGGCCGATGACGAGCGAATTGAATCATTGTCTCAACTTGCTCCTCCCACCGATCAGGTTTTAACTTCCAGCGGGCAAAATGACGAGGAATCTCAGGTTTATAAATGGACACAAATTCCTTGATACGATGTTCCACACGTTGAGTAGAAAAATCAGCATGGAGTAAATCGAAAAAAGTAGCAATAAATCGCTCCTTGAATCCTGGATTCTCTAACAATTTTCGCAATAAATAGGTACTCCATGGCGGATTGGGCCACGATGGACCGTTAGGCTCCAGTTGGAAAGCCAGTGTATTATTTTTATAAGCCGTTGGATTATGGAGCCCAAATCCCTGATCTACATCATACAAAATCCATCGCCAGCGCCCATCTGTTCGTTGGGGCCGCCAAAACCGAATATTGCCGCCTGCATCCTGATTATCAAAATAAATTTGCGCTATTTGATAATACATAAAATTCTCAGTTTCCATCATACGGTCTACCGCATTAAAATCAACGTCTTCGCTCAAATCATGCGTCCGTATATATTCAAGCATCCGTTTGTAATGACTGGCACTCCCCTTTTTGGGATGTGCATTATGTTCTAATAAATCGATGCTATCCCGGTCCTCCCCTGATTGGTCTTCAAGAAAAAATCGATTAATTTTCTCCCGTATATTATAAACCCCCCAATACTGCCCATTCAGATAAACATGGGCCGGCTGATGATCTTGTTTTTCCAGATCCCATCCGTCTAATAGAGAAGACATTAGCGCATCCCTAAAGTGCGATTTACCCCAATCACTCCCGCCATTTCGAAATACAAGCGATTTGAATTTTTCCGGACCACCCACCCCAAATATGGGATAATTGATGCGTTTTTTTCCATATCGATCCCTTGCCGTGATAGAAAATGATTTCTGGGCAAACAAACGACTCATTCCCCCGAATAATCGGAAGCCTACATTTTTATTAAATACGGGCTGTTCTTCTGCATCAAAAATTTCAATATGGGATAACAATTCTTTTTTGC
>JAGNXB010000112.1 GCA_017985675.1 Saprospiraceae bacterium
GTCTCCTGACGAGCGTGATAGAGCCTTGCTTTTGCCCTTGTCCATTTTGCCCTCGTCCGTACGGACGATCCCTGGGTTCTCCAATCACTCGTTTCTGCGAAACATCGTTCTTCCGAAACCCCGGGATGTTGATTTTAAATATGCAAAAACCAAAGTTGAGCGTAGATTGAATCTACGCGGTTGCTGAGCTGTAGGACAAGGAAATGGGTTAGCAGGTCGAAGCATGCGTACGACAGATCAAAATAAATTTGTTCTAAGCAAAAATCAATGATGCAGTTTTCAACTGCAGGTAAAATCAATTTTTACATCCTAGCCTATTCTGAAAAGACATAGGGATTACGCACTGGGTGTGGGTCCACTTTTTGTTTTCTGATCCCTTAATCCTTTTTATCTTGGTAACCATGCTCCGATGGCCACCAATCCCGTTGAATTGTTTACCGCATTTTATACTATCCCTGTTCATCCTATGCCTGCTTCCCAGGCAAGCTGAGGCTTCCCGCGCGGATAGTATTATTGTTGCTGTCCTCGAAGTACCCGAAATAGATCAGTTTCAAAAACTTTGGCTCCTGGCCTATCCGCCCGGAACCCAGGATACGATTGAAGCAAAGAAGTTCTATGATAAACTGATCCATGAATTCAATGCACGCCATAAGGATGGGCTGGCCCGGCAGGCGTGGTCCATCAAGGTGTATTATGAAGCTATCTACTTATATGTTTTCCAGGAAAGAGGGATTCGCCTGGTCGCGGCATATGCTGAGGAGGCCAGGCACAACGGCTGGAAGGTGGAAGAAGCCCAATGCACGCTCCTGCAGGGCATCATGTATTACCGACGAGGCAAGTATGGACCGGCCTTCGAACATATGCAAAAGGGATACGATAAACTAAAAAGCATAGGCCTGGAAAATGATCCCGGGATGGTTTCCTACATACAACAGGTTGCGCAATGCTATTATGAATTCGGCGATTATGAAGGAGCCATTCGTTTTTTAAAGGAAGTTTTGACGGTTAAACCTAAAAGGGTCAACAGGACAAATGTCTACATTGCCAAGAACACTTTGGCGCTGGCTTACCAAAAGAATGACCAGCTGGATTCCGCCATTTATTATTTCAAAGCAGCAAGTGCAGAAGCCACACAGGCTTCCGATTCGTTCTGGGCCGCACTGTCGAATGGCAATCTCGGATATGTATATTATTTGCAGGGTCGTTATGCGGAGGCGATACCCCTTATGGAAAAGGATTTTACAGAAAGTAACCTGGCCGCGGAATGGCAGAGTGCTGTGAACGCCGCCATGACACTCGCCCATATGTACTTAAAGCTAGGTAATCCGACAAAGGCAGAATATTATCTCGGGTATGGATTAAAGAATATCAATTATGGCAATATCCGTGAGCTGGCGGGTTTTTATAACAACATGGCAGCGATTTCACGATTGAAAGGTGATGATGCCAGCGCATTTGACTACCTCGATTCTTCCCGTCTATATGTTGAAAAGGCGCGCAAGATCCATGATTCGCAGGTCATCAACCAGGCCCGGCTCAAACTCGAAGTGGAGCGACATGAACATGAAATTAAAATGTTGGAGACTACCCGCAGCCGACAGGTTTTGATCCGTAACGGCTTGCTGATCATATTACTCCTGATAGGAGCATCCGGAGGACTTTGGATCCATCACATCCATCTCAGGCGCAAAAAGGAACTGGAACTTGCTGCTTTACAAAGGGCACGAGCGGAAGATGAACTGATCAATGCCCAGAAAGAGCTGATGAGCTTCACCAATATGCTGAAAGAGAAAAATGACCTGATCGAGTCTTTCAAAAAGGAGTTGGAGCAATGGCAGAAGTCCGGTTCTTCGGAGTCCGAACAACGAACTGAACAATTGACACAACTCCTCAATGCCATCATTTTGACCGAAGAAGACTGGAAGGAATTCCGTGTGTTGTTTGACAAAGTGTATCCTGGATTTTTTACCAGGCTCAAAGAAAAAATGGCAGACCTGAGCCCAGCGGACACGAGGCTTATCGCCCTGACCAAACTGCAACTAGCCCCAAAGGAAATGGCCGCCATGCTTGGGCTTACCTATGAAGCTATCAAAAAGTCACGACAACGGCTTCGTAAAAAAATCAATCTTCCTGAAGAAGGCAGCCTCGATGAACTCGTCGATATGATCTGATGCTCAAGGCACCCCCAGAGCGATGAGGCCCGTTTAGTCCGCCCATATAGACCTGTCCCCATTTTGTCCCCCCATGTGTCCCCGCTTTGTACCTATGGATTATTTGGATTCAACTCCAGGCTGAGCTCACCTTTGTCATGTCGCCAATTTCCAGGACATGAAAATCACTTTTCCAAAGATCTCCTTATGGCATGTATTGCTGGCCGTGACCATCCTTGTCATCCTCACCTGCTGGTGGTTTGACCGGCAAATCCAAAGTATCAATGCGCAAATCAATATCCTGAACAAATAAAACAACA
This sequence comes from Saprospiraceae bacterium, assembly GCA_017985675.1. Lineage (GTDB taxonomy): Bacteria > Bacteroidota > Bacteroidia > Chitinophagales > Saprospiraceae > JAGNXB01. The sequence goes on from JAGNXB010000112.1 coordinate 2,471, forward strand.
TCCGCTGATTCCAATTCACACCACCAATTCAATCTATGTCCTATGAAAAAGTTTTCCTTGATTTTCTTTTGCCTGGTCTCCACTATAGTGCAGGCACAGAATGTGGGTATCAATACGGATACCCCCGTTGCCACACTTCATGTCGAAGGTGGAAGTGACCCGGAAATAGCATTGTTCAAGCGACAGGACACCACGCTGAATATGAAGTTATGCGCAGGCTCCAATGAACTTCGGTTAGGACTAAGTGCTTCCCGGGGAATGATCGGTACCGGTAATCCGTTAAACCTGGCTTTTCGCACGAACAATACGGACCGCATGACCATCGATGGATATTCAGGGAATGTGGGCATAGGAGTCACCGCCCCCAGTGTCCGTCTGGATGTATTGAGTAACTCAGAATTTCCAGTTGTCGCTCAATTTGTGGGTCAAACTCCAACCTCCATAATTTCTGTTCTCGGGGGAGCAAATGGAATTCAAATGGGTGTGAATGAGAATACATCTTTTATCCGTTCAACCAATGTTACGGACCTCGACTTTCAGATATTGGGCTATTCGAAGATGGTCATTAAACCATCCGGAATGGTTGGGATTGGATTGCCTGATCCGGATCATCAACTCTTTGTAAGATCTCCTAACAAGAACGTGGCCATGTTTCAAAGTGCGGTGGATTCTTCTGTCGTCCGAACCGGCACGTTTAATAGTTTTCTTGCCATGGGTATAAAAAATGGCGGTCACGGATACATAGGCACCGAAACGGCTAATGATTTTGCCTTACGCACTAATGGAATAAATCGATTGTATATTAAAAACTCAATTGGCTATATTGGAATTAATACCACAAATCCGCTTTCTCCTTTGGATGTAAATTTATTAGGTTCTGGAACCACAGGCCGGTTTGCTTCCACAGGTGCAGTTTCCGATTTGAAGGTACTCAACAGTCAGGACTATGCCATTCTGGGCTGCCAGACCAATATGAGTTATGTGGGTAGCGGCACCAACATTCCGCTTTCATTTTTGGTGAGTGGTACAATGCGCATGTTAATTAATACGACAGGCCAGGTATCCATAGGCACCTTCACGCCAGGTGCAAAATTTCACGTCTTCGATCCGAATCCGAACCAGACACTGGGTTTATTTCAGGGCTCAGGCGGATATAGCCAGATCTACGTTAAAAACAATGTGATCACAACTGACCTGGGTGCAGATCAGACCAAAGGTTATGTGGGAACAAACAGTGACCATGATTTTGCTGTGCGGGCCGGTGGGGATACCCGCATGTATCTGAAATATAGCAACAGTTGTGTAGGCATCGGAACGATAAATCCGCAATATCGACTCCATGTTTTCCATCCCGGGTCAAATGCAGCGATTTCCAATTTTGAAGTTGCGGCAGGCTTCGGAGAAATTACAGTAAGCAACCCGACACAACAGGTTGACCTGGGTGTGTATGACACTGGCGGCTATTTGGGAACCCTTACCGAAGGTGATTTGAATATCCGGACTGCAGGGGCAACAAAAATTTTTATAAAACATTCGAATGGTAACGTCGGAATTAATACCGTGACGCCTGCAAAAAAACTGGACGTAAATGGGGATGCAAAGATCAATGGCGAACTTACCGTTAATTCCATTGCTCAGTCCGGCACGACCGGCGTCAGCTTCAATGCCAATTTTTCCAACTATGGCGGTGGTTATGAAAATGTGACATACTATAAGGATATGGAGGGGCGTGTTCATCTCAGCGGACTTGTAGCCATCAATGGAACACAATCCGGAACAATGTTCACACTGCCTGCCGGTTATCATCCAACCGGCCAGTTGATTTTTCTGGTGATGAGTGGATCCGGTCCCGCCAGGATTGATGTGATGACGAATGGAAACGTTAGTATCGCGACTCCTGTCCCGGGATGGATATCTACCAATGAGATATCCTTTAGGGCAGGAAATTAAGGTTGTTCTTCCGAAAGCCCGGGATACCTAAGTTTTCATTAATAAAAAAGATCTGTTGGGCGTAGGTTGACCTACGTCCGCGTACGAAAAATCAAAAAAAGTGTACTTCAGGTAAAAGTCTGTGCAGTCGTTTCTAACGGCAGGTAACCAATCTGTTCCTTATCGCCTGTCGTCCCTTTTGCCCACTCCCTTTTTCCCTCGTCTCGGCTCAGCCG
>JAGNXB010000054.1 GCA_017985675.1 Saprospiraceae bacterium
CCGGGTGAAGAAAAATTACCCGGCGGCGCGTCGCTCATTATTAAGGAGGGCGTCCTTGAAAATCCGAACCCGGAAATCATTTATGGCCAGCATGTGCAACCCCAATTGGCAGCCTGCAAGGTCGGGTTCAAGGAGGGTATGTTCATGGCCTCCGCTGATGAGTTGTATTTTACCATCGAAGGCCGGGGGGGCCATGGCGCGCAGCCCCATCTTACCATTGACCCCATTGTCCTGGCTTCCACGCTGATCACCACGCTCCAGCAAATCGTCAGCAGAAATGCAAATCCCCTTTTGCCGACAGTGCTTACCTTCGGAAAAATCTGGTCCGATGGCGGCGCGACGAATATTATCCCGGATCGGGTGCACATTTATGGCACATTACGCACACTGGACGAATCATGGCGCAACGAGGCGCACCGCTTACTCGAACGGAACACACATGGCCTGATAGCGGCACTTGGCGGGAAATGTGCACTGGAGATCCGAAAAGGTTATCCGCCGCTCTACAATGATCCCGGGGCGACAGCGGATGCAAGACAACTTGCTGAAATGTATCTGGGTCCGGAGCAGGTTGTCGATATGGATATCCTAATGGGTGCTGAAGATTTTGCCTACTACAGCCAGCAGATGCCAGCTTGCTTTTACCGGCTCGGAACGGGTAATCCGGATGGGGGTAAAGTGACAGGCCTCCACACGCCCGATTTCGATATTCACGAATCCGCACTGGAGATCGGTGCCGGACTAATGGCCTGGATCGCTTTGGGCAAATTGATGAATTAATTGCCCCTAGGTTGAAACAAAATTGACCTTTTTGAGTAAATGTGTCTGTAGGGAATTAGGTTTATATTAAATTTATACGTATATTTATTCCCTTGTTATTTTAGTAAACTACTATACCCCCGAGACTATGGCTAAGATTCTGATCGCTGATGACGAACAAAGCATCCGACGCACACTGCGCGAAATTCTTGAGTTCGAAAAATACAAAGTAGATGAAGCCGCTGACGGACTGGAATGCCTGGCCAAAGTCAAGCAGGATAGCTACGACGTCATCATTCTGGACATAAAAATGCCCAAGATGGATGGTATGGAGACACTTGAAAAAATCCAGGATCTGGCCCCTGATACACCGGTTGTGATGATCAGTGGCCACGCCAGTATAGATACAGCCGTCGAAGCGGTGAAAAAAGGTGCCTTTGATTTTATCGCCAAGCCGCCGGATCTCAATCGTATGCTGATTACCATTCGCAATGCGATGGATAAGTCGAGCCTGATTGTCGAGACCAAAGCCCTGCAGCGAAAAATGGGCCGTTTCAAAACCCAGGAGATGATTGGCCATTCGCCAAGCCTCCAAATGATCCAGGATACCATAGACCGTGTAGCTCCAACGGATGCCCGCATCCTGATTACAGGAGAAAATGGTACCGGAAAGGAATTGGTGGCACGCTGGGTGCATGCCAAAAGTCCACGCAATGCGCATCCGCTCGTTGAGGTCAACTGTGCGGCCATACCATCCGAATTGATCGAAAGTGAGTTGTTTGGCCACGAAAAAGGGGCATTTACCTCTGCCGTCAAACAACGTATTGGCAAATTTGAGCAAGCTAATGGGGGAACACTATTTTTGGACGAGATTGGCGACATGAGCCTTTCAGCACAGGCCAAAGTATTACGTGCGCTCCAGGAAAATAGAATTACACGTGTCGGCGGAGATAAAGAATTGCCCGTTGATGTTAGGGTTATAGCAGCGACCAATAAGGACCTTCGTCGTATGATTCAGGAAGGTCGGTTTAGGGAGGACTTGTATCACCGCCTCGCCGTGATTATAATCCATGTACCTTCTCTAAACGATCGTATAGATGATATTCCGCATTTGGTCAGTTATTTCACGGATCAAATTTGTACCGAGTACGGTACCGCAATCAAACAAATTGACGCCAAAGCAGTCGAAGCCCTCCAACAAATCACCTGGACCGGAAATATTCGTGAACTTCGGAATGTAGTGGAGCGGCTGATTATCCTCAGCGGTAAAACAATCACGGTTCAGGATGTCCAAAATTATGTGGTCCCCTCTAGTACGCCCTCTGGAAAGATTGTGAACCAGTTGGAATCTTTAGTGTGATAACTAAATAATATTTTAGCCCTAAAAGCGTTGTCTTTTTTTGGCCATTGGTCAAGTTCATTTTTTAGTTGTTGTTATGGAAAATAATGGTAAGTCGGGGATCGTCCACAAAAATAATATGAAGCAGTGGAGTCGGATTAAAGGGGAAAATGCGTGGACGATGTTTAAAGTCATGGCCGAATTTGTAGACGGCTTTGAAAAACTAAACCATATCGGTCCCTGCATTTCGATTTTCGGATCGGCAAGAACAAAACCCGATCACCCACATTACGTCAAGGCCGTCGAAATAGCCAGGTTACTTACCGAAGAAGGATATGGCGTCATCACAGGCGGTGGTCCTGGTATCATGGAAGCAGGCAACAAAGGAGCTTCATTATATGGCGGACTATCCGTAGGGTTGAATATCAATCTCCCGCACGAACAAAATCACAATCAATTTATCGATCTGGACAAAAGTATCAGTCATCGGTACTTTTTTGTCCGAAAGGTCATGTTTGTTAAATATGCACAGGCATTCGTAGTTCTGCCCGGAGGGTTCGGCACATTGGATGAGCTGTTTGAAGTGCTTACCCTGATCCAAACTAAGCGCATCACCCGTGTGCCCGTTATCCTTGTCGGCACCAGTTTTTGGACCGGATTGCGGGGATGGTTAGAAGAAACAATGCTTGGTGTAGAACAGAATATTAACCCCGATGATCTAAACCTCTTTTATATCACCGATGAACCGGAGGAAGTCGTACGTATTATCAATGATTACTACGAAGTCGGTCCGGATGGCAAGGGCGAATTAACGCCGAATTACGAGTTATAATTATTTTGTCCTTACGGTGATGAGTTCATCATAGACTTGGTCTATGGGTTCCCATAATTCAATTTTATTCCCTTCCGGATCCAGGATGTGTACAAATTTGCCGTATTCAAATACCTCTATCTCGTCCAGGACGGTGACACCTTCCGCTTTTAATTGCTCCACCAGCCATTCCAGGTTTTCCACCCTGTAATTAATCATAAACGGTTTTTCCGAAGGATTGAAATAATCTGATTGTTCTTTAAATGGACTCCATTGGAGAAATCCTTTTATATTCGGATTGTCGGCATGCCGCCATTCAAAACTGGTGCCATAAGCATCCGTATTTAATCCCAAATGTTTATTATACCACGACTTAATGTGGTCCGGATCTTTGCATTTAAAAAAAATGCCGCCGATGGAGGTGACTCGTTTTTTTGATTCCATTTTTTTATTTTAATGCCGTATGAAAGGCAATGAATAACGCACAATATTCAAGAAAGAATTATTCCAGAAGAAATACGAGTCCTTCACGATGGATCATCCAACAATGCAGGCGTTGCCACGATCTGCTTCATGTGCATAAACAGTTTGCCAATATGTACACCATCTACTAGTCGGTGGTCTATGGCAGCACTGATAGTAATAATTCGCTTAGGAACAAATGCGCCCTTTTCAAACACCGGTTTTGTCTGTACCTGACCCATATTCACCACCATCGTCAGGTTGGAGTTGGGGAACAAAGCAGGGTACCCTACATCCAGCCCAATGCTGCCAATATTTGACAATAAAAAACAGCCAAACCGGTCATTACTGAGTCCTAAGCCGGGTAGGTGGAGTCCGAGATTCATCGTCAAAAAGCTGGCAAATCCTACTACCCATCCTCGAAATGGCCAGGGAATGGCGGCCAGTTTGTCGCGGATCTTCGCCGTAGGATCTTCATATTCCGAGCGCATATCTCGCAGTTGTTTGCTCAGGAATTCAGCCAGATTACTAAGTGTCAATTGCTCCAGATGGGGCACTTTTAACGCACTCATCTCGCCGCTGCCTGGTATCAACACACTCAGCGATGCATCGAGTTGGGGTCGTTGGATGATACTGCCCCTCCGCACAAATGTGTTGAATTCGGGCACCTTATCCCTGATGCCCCGGGCCAGGCCCAAAAGCAGGACATGTGTTAGCGTGATCTTCAATCCACCTGCTCTTTTTTCGGCGATGAATTGCTCCAGCACAGTCACGTCCAGATCGACGGACCCAAATACTTTGGATTCCCTTGGCCGGGTATATAACACCGCAGCTACTCTGCGCCAGGGTGAATTGATCATTGGTGGTATACTGACATTGCCCAAATATACTTGATATTTGTCGTTGGCATATGCTCTCTCCTCATACAGATTTTACCCATCGCCTTATTTAGAAAACATCCAATTGAAGGTTATTATATTGTACCTTTGAGTGGATCACAGTTTCCGTATATCGGAATGAAAAGGGAATCCGGTGCAATTCCGGGACAGTCCCCGCTACTGTAAATCGCAGCCTCTACCTTTTAAGTAAGGGGTTTTTGGTGAAGATGATTAGCCACTGAACTGCTCATCAGTTTGGGAAGGCGTCTTCCAGCGATAAGTCAGGAGACCTGCTGTTTTCACATTATCAATCAGGCTTTCGGAGGAAAAGCCGGGTATAACCTTCCAGGGGGATACATAGTTTTCCCCGATGGAATTGTGGCGTGTACTTTCCTTTTATACGACCGACGCCAAAGGTTATTTCCGGCCAATCCTTGATCCTGATCCAAGGTGTTGGTTATGCAAAAATGGATCGCTTTTTATTTCTTTTTAGCCCTGTTTATTACAGCAGGCCAGCGCATCTTTGCCCAGTCGGACAGCATCCGTTTGCTGCCCTCCGTTACAGTCCATTCCCTGCCCATCCGATTGCATCCACCCGGTGCGCATGTAATGCATTTGTCGGAACCTACATTGGCTTTATTATCTGCCCATTCGGTCGCAGATGTTTTGTCGCGACAAGGTGGCGTCTACATCAAAAGTTACGGTTTGGGCAGTCTGGCCACTTCTGCTATTCGCGGTGGAAGTGCGGCGCACACCGCTGTCCTGTGGAATGGCTTTCCCATTCAAAATCCCATGCTCGGGCTGAATGATCTGGCGTTAATACCTCTCTTTTTTATGGATGACATCCGCCTGCAATATGGGGGAAGTGGGGCCAATTGGGGCAACGGATCGGTGGGTGGCGCCCTCGTACTTGATCAAAAACCAGACACCACAAATGCCTGGCAATTGGGAGCTCAAAGCAGCATGGGGAGTTTTGCTACCCAAAAACATCAGGCTGGTTTACGCCTGGGTTTTGGACAATTGAAATCCTCAACACGACTCTTTGTATCCTCCGCAAAAAATGACTTTCCCTACCGCATTCAGGATGGCTTGCCCGAGCGCCGGCAAACCAATGCCGCACAGCGTGCACATGGGCTGATGCAGGATCTGTATTGGCAACCTAATCCACAACAACAACTTGCTTTCCACTTGTGGTGGCAGGAAAACAATCGGCAGATCCCTCCCACCACCACGCAAACCAAAAGCCTGGCCCAGCAGCAAGACCAATTACTGCGCACTTCTATCCACTGGCGAAGTATTTCGGGTCGATATACCTTCCAAATGAAGGCAGCTTATCTGCAGGAGGAGATTGATTTTCGCGACGAACAAATCGTCTTAAAGGCGTTGACCGGATTTCGCACCCTGGCGGGCGAGATGGAAATGTTGCTGGATCTTCGTCATGGTCTTTCGCTGCTGACAGGAATAAATAACAGTTACAGCACAGGAATGGCTCCGGCGTATGCGGGTACACCGTCTACTTTACGCGGCGCCATCTTTACCCAGTTGGCTTTCCATAAACCAAATCTGGAAGCCACACTCCAACTGCGGCAGGAATGGGCAGATGGGGCGTTCATTCCACTGCAGCCTGCCCTGGGGATAGATGGGCATCTCACCTCTTGGTTGAGCATCCAGGCCCGGCTGGCCCGGCATTTCCGGCTACCCACACTCAACGATTTATATTGGCAGCCGGGTGGCAATCCGGATCTTCGTCCCGAAACCGGATGGAGTCAGGAAGGGGGTTTTAAGCTAAAGGTCGCGCCATGGCTAAGCGCACAGGTGACGGGCTACCACCGGTTGATTGACGATTGGATCCTGTGGAGTGCACCCGAAGGCCAGATTCTTTGGGCGCCTAATAATATTACACGCGTGCGCAGTCGAGGTATAGAAACGCGCCTCACAGGCCAGGGCCAATGGCAACAATTGAAAATAGAAGGTACGTTGGGATATGACCTTACCCGATCAACGAATGAAGTACCACTGACCCGCCCTAATTTGGCAGCGGGCCAACAACTTTTTTACACTCCGGTAAACCAGGCTTTTGGTGAGTTAAAACTCTTTTGGAATGATTGGTTATGTACTTATTCCCATCGCTATACGGGCGGAGTGGAGGGCCTGAATGAAAAACTGGATGGATTTAGTATTGGTTGGCTTTCATTTAGCCGGACTCTATTTATTAAAAAGCAAGAGGCCCGAATATTTGTAGATATAGACAATCTGATGGACAGGCGGTATAGAGTTATTGAACGGCGACCCATGCCCGGTCGTTCGTTTCAGGCAGGTATTTCAATCAAACTACATAAACAATGAATAACGCACGACATCTTCTTTTAGTCACCGTCTTGTTTGTTTTTTCATGGTCCACATCGGCACAGGAAATTGCAGATTTTGATCAAATTTTATTGCCATTCCAGGGCTTTAAGGATAATGCTGATCCCGATTCGGCATTTTACAGTGGCCAGGTTTCCTTGCCGAATACCTATAATGACATGTTTCAATACTGGGAAGGCTGGGCTATTTCGGCCATCACGGATAATGTAACACCAGGGTTTGGCAATCAATACAGCGCCATTCCCGGCAAGGGCGCTGATGGTACGGTCCAATATGCGGTGGGGTATATTTCCGGCCAGGGTGTTATCGGCATGACGGGAAATGCAAAAGGGGGTATTGTAGACGGATTATACCTTACCAATAACACATACTCTTACTACAGTATGCTCGATGGCGATGCATTTGCCAAGCGGTTTGGCGGTGAGACCGGCAACGATCCTGATTTTTTCAAGGTAACTATACACAAATGGTTAAATGGGCAAGTGGGCACGGATAGTATTGAGGTTTATCTGGCGGATTATCGATTTGCGGATAATGGACAGGACTATATTTTGGATTCCTGGTTATGGGTTGATCTGAGCAGCCTGGGTCAGGTGGATAGCCTCCTCTTTACGTTAACATCCAGCGATGTGGGTAATTTTGGAATGAATACACCGGCATATATCTGCGTGGACCAGATAAAAACTACAGAGTCGGTTTCTACGCACTTGTATCAGACCGCAGAGCAGATCACTATTTCCCCCAATCCGGCGCAGGACATCATCTATTTTGAAACGGGATTCACCGGACCACACACCATGACGGTATGGGATTTGAGCGGGAAGCTCGTCTTACAACAAACAGCGACGTTGCCTTCGTCCTTTATGGATGTAAGTGGTCTGGCACCCGGTATTTACCTGATCCGATGGACCGATGGTGGGCGGACGTTGGTGTCGAAGCTGATCAGGCTGTAAGGTGGTCTGCGAGGGTGATTAAAGTGGTGTACCTTTGCCTGGTCGCCGGCCACCCTGTCGCCTTTTCGCGTGAGCGGAGGGGAGGAAAGTCCGGACAACGCAGGGCACCACACCAGCTAACGGCTGGGGTTCTGTCGCGAAGGCGGCGGGGCACAGATAGGGTCACAGAAACATACCGCCGATGTCTTCCTTTGAAGGCAGGTAAGGGTGAAATCGTGCGGTAAGAGCGCACGCCTTTGTAGGGTAACCTCGGAGGGGATAAACCTTGTGGGTTGAAATGCCATGTACATCCCGGCCGAAAGGCAGGCCTGCCCGGTCTGTTTCGCCTCGGCGATGCCGGGAGGGGTAGGCAGATTCATTTCGTCAGTGATGGCGAAAGCAGATAAATGACAGGGCCACATGCTTCGGCAGGTGGACAGAATCCGGCTTATAGGCCGGCGATATTTTTTGTTAAGTGGAGGAGTTGAGGAGTGGAGGAGTTGAGGAGGGGTAAGGAGGATATGTCTCCGTCCAGATTCTCAGATTCCAGATTATTCCACCCCCTGCTCGAGGCCTATTCATAGGGATGAGCTCACGTACTCCGAAGGAGGCGAATGTCCAGTGGACATTCGGTGAGCGAACCGAGCGCCTCTGCGCGAGGCTTATTGATAGGAGTCAGGAATGAGCTCACGTCTCGGTCCAGATTCCAGATTCTCAGATTCCAGATTATTCCACCCCCTGCGCGAGGCTTCCGAAATGCCCCATAGCACATATACAGAATGCTGACATTCGGTGAGCGAATCGAGCGCCCCTGCGGAGGGTTAGGAAATCGGAGTGTTGTTAGTTTCGAGTGGAGTTGGACGCTATTAGATACCTTTTGCTCCCTAACAGCCACAAATAGGTTACAAACCCCTCAGAAATAAAAAGAGGCAATAGGGTTTCCTCTATTGCCTCTTTTGGCAGTTCTAAATATGTAGTTACTGTTTATTCCACTGGCTCGTCCGCACCGAATGCAGCAAAGTCAAACAGCATGGAAAAACGAAGGGTATTGTCCAGCGGATTGCGCTGGCTCGTAGATGGAATCAGGTAAGAAATATTGATGGAAAAGATATTGTATTTCACACCCATCCCCAGTGTGAAATAACGACGTCCACCCTTTGTGATATGTTCGTAGAAGTATCCTGCACGGAGCGCAAACTGCTGATCGTACATATACTCCAAGCCAAGTGAATAATAAAATTCACGCATTTCTTCATTGAAGCCACCCGGTGCATCACCCAGGGAAGAAAAGATACCGGATATGGGGCTTTGGTCCCTGTAGTCCGGACGTTTGTCGCCATCAGCATCTTCATCACTTGGTGTGGGTACTAGAAGTTTGTTCACATCCAACGCTACTGTCATTTGATTGTAGTCATCCAGCGGTAGCTCCCACGCCACCCCCAATCCGAGATTCGTAGGGAGGAAATCTCTTTTCTGGGAGTTGGTATAAGTTATTTTTGATCCAACATTAGTTATAGCAGCACCAAGACGGATATCAGATTTGCGGCCATTCATTTTGCTCGGGATGACATAGGTGGCGGAAATATCTGCGGCACCTGCAATACCTGGATCGATAATGTTGCCATCTACTTCCTGGCCTGATGCCAGATTGGAATAGATAAATTTACCCGTGATACCTACCGAAAGATTGTCTGCCAACTTACGGGAATAAGCAGCAGCCAATTCAAACTCATGTGGACGACCCGTACCGCGCGACTCACCTTGCAATCCGGTATATTGGATACTACCCAGTGAAAAATAGCGCAATCCGACGCCGATCGTCTGGAACTTATCCAGGCGCTTGTAGCCGGTGAGATAGGCCAGGTAAACATCATTCAAACCGAGGTTGCGCAACCAGGGCGTGTAGTTGGCTGCAATACTGAGGTCTTTATCTGCAAAAACCAATTTGGAGGCATTAAAATGGATCGCATTGGGATCAGCCGATATGGCAATACCTACATCGCCCATGCCGCCTGAGCGTGCATCGGGGTTAATGCGAAGGAAGGGTACTGCGGTAAAGATGGTGTTGATACAATCACCACCGATCGTTTGCCCGATACAGATTTGCTTTTGGGAGAATAGGGGTGATGCTATTGTCAGAGACAATGCGACAAAGAGAAATTTTCTCATTCTGAAGTTAAATTGAGGCACAAAAATAGAGGATTTTAAACCTTGTCAAGCCTTTGACAAGGTAGATAACAGTTTTTCCTTAAATTTATTTTAACAAAACCAATTTCTCAAGATTACTTTCTACTTCCTGACCTTTCCGGAGTCCGTCCAGAGCCTGGAGGCGCACCTTGTAGAGATATAAACCATGTGGCAACGGACTGCCATTTTGGTCCAATCCATCCCAGCCAATGGTGCTGATCCGGTTGCTGGAGGCATACAATTCTTCCGAAATGCGTTTAGCCAGACGTCCGGTCATATCGTAGATGTCAATATCAATTTTCAAGGTTTGTCCGGCCAGATTATGTTCAAACCGAAAGTTTGTCCAATCTGTCACTGGATTAGGATAGTTCAAAAGGTGTGCCAGTGCGCCATCCTCCAGGTTGCCTACGACAAATTCAGTATATCCTTCGCCCGGATTGTTAAAGATATCCCAGGCCCTGACACGCATAGAATAGCGCCCCGGCTGCAATTTATCCAGCGGATATCGGATAACCCCTTTTCGGAAATCATCGACCACTGGTTCGAAAAAGTCATTGAGAGCAAAGGTTTTTTGTGTGTCCTCGTTGAGGATGCCCAGCGGATCGTGTCCTATACTGCTGCCGGAGATGTTAAAACCGTTATCATCAAAAAGTTCCACATACAAGATGGGTCGATCGCTGGTGAGACCACCAAAGGCCCAGTCCGGACCATTCATGAATACATCTACAACCGGAGCAGTATTGTCATTAGGCACCTGGGCGTCGATCCCAAATATGATAAAATCTTTGAAGGAGCCGGCGGCATCTCTTGTCCCCTGGTCCCAGGCATAAAATGAAAATTTCCCTTCTCCGACATTAAAAATAATGTCCTGTGGTATCGTAAACGTAAAGGTAAATTCACCGTTGATGATGGTGGCAGCGCCTTTATAAAGAATGTTTTTCTGCAGGCGGAATTCACGGGCATAACTTTTTGGGTCATTGCCCAGCGTTTTAGCCTGCACCGCTTTGTCAAAAACGGTCGGATAGAGGACACCATTAAAATCGGTCACCGGATTGCCATCCAGGTCCTCTATGCGACCAGTGATGGTGACAGTTTGCAGGGCTTTGATCGTATCTACAGGGCCGGTGCTTATTTCGGGTATCACTTTGCCATTCAGCTTGGTCGCTACCACCCGTAATCGAGGATAGGCCAGGAATTGAGCAGGATCACCCAGCAGGAGAAACTTGCGATCGTTCAAGCCATTGCCGCGTTTATTTTTTGCCCGGCGCAGGATCTCGCCCATGGGTTGCTCCCATGGCTTTGTGTCGGCAAATAACTCCTGAAGCGCACGGCTGGCCAGGTCTTTATTCTGACTGGCATAGACGGGACGCACCGTACTAAACAGGGCAATGCCGCCGCCCATCGGATTTAAGAGGACCAGTTCGCCTCCGGATTTTACACCTGGATTATCAAATGCGGCAAAGGTGCAAGTCGCTGTTATAAACAGGGGTAATTTATTGGTATTGGACCAGCCCTGGATGTCATCCGTATGCAAAACCCGCTCTTGAGTCCAGCCTGATGTGCCACCGTGGCCAAGGTAATTGACCAAAAGCGATCCTTTAAACATGGCATTGTTGAAGGCCTTATTGGCATCCGGATAACGTTGACCGCCCGGGGTGATCACCTGTTTGTACGCATCGAGGAAAACTTTATCCAAATTCAAGTCAGGTACCCAATTCTGAACACTTTCGGCGAGGGCATCGGCATCATTCAGGTGGAGGTTACTGTCTTCATCATCGCTCATGAATACACTGCGCAGTTTCCAGTCGCCAAAGGTTTCGGGCGAGATATCATACCGAATAATTTTATCGACAACCTGGGTGGCTTCCTCCAGGGTTTCAACGGGAAGGCGTCCTATGGCGATGTCAATGGATTGTCCGGTGAGTTGGCCACCCTCCGTATCATCCATCAAACCGAATAAATCGTCGGTAGGGAACGCATTGATCGGATTGAGGGATTCATCCGTTTCAAATACAGGGACAAAGTCACCAGATACTGCCTGGTTTTTAATGTTTCGTGTATCAAAAGAGGCATCGCCTAATAATAACAGATAGTGGAAATTGCTATCGCGTTGGTATAACATCCGGGCAAAGTCTCTGATCGCAAAGGGATCTTTACTGCCAGATGAAAATTCATTATAAATCATTTCCACTTCGGCTAGCGACACCGATAAGTTACTGAACGATCTGCGATGTTCAGCCAATCGTTTTGCTTCTTCCTCAAATTCTCTGGGATAAACAATGACCATATCCGTTTCGAGGATACCGTGCAAATTTTGGGGTTCGACTGTTTTTATAAATTCAGGAGCAGGAAACGGTTTTGTCAGGTCAAAAACTACAAATTGTTCAAGGTTTGTAGCACTAGCCGTGAATCGCGCATCTGTGCCGTTCAGAGCGAATGAATGTGCTTTTGGAAGGAGTGGATTGGTAATATTCCAAACAACTGAATTGCTTGAAGTATTGCTTAAAACATATGTGGCTTTCTCTGCACCTACATTTTCCAAATCCGTAAAAAAGACAGGAGTATTGCCCGATTTTAACTGCTTTCTAAAATTGAATTCAAAAAAATCCACCCAACCTGAGGCATTCGATCCTGTGGCGGTGTAGGACAATTCAACGGTTGATGGTATACTTGATGGCGTAAATGAGCCGCCTATGGTACCATTAAAAGCATACGTTGACTCTACTTCACCCAATGCCGTTGCGCTGATGTTTCCGGTCTGAAAAGTACTACCGCCTACTTTAAGCGTAAAGCGGTTGGAGGCATCACTCCGAGAAACAAATGTCCCATTTACCTGAATGACTGAGCCTGGCACGAAGTCTGAAAAATCAAACCGGTTGCTATAATCTATTGATGTGAGTGCTGATGACATTTTGTCGCCAAACCAACGGGTGCCGGATCCCTGAGCGCTGATAAAATCGTCCAATAAGTTGACTTGTTCATCCTCCAGCCGCTGCACCGTATTATAGGTTGAGACCACAACACTGTTGGTTTCATCCAGGGAGGGCTCATTAGGTATCCGCAATCCTTCGATGGCTTCTACCTTCAGAAAATAATAACTTTTAAGGTCGTAGAGATGTGTTTCCCGGGTAAGTTTGTTATTTGGAAGATCGTGTTTACGTGGATTTGGTCCAGCCGCATAAAACAGGATATAATCGGTTGGATTAAACACCCCATCGCTTTCGCCGGATATATAAATGGCATTTTCTGTCAGGTCGTCAGCCCGATCTGCACTGTTGATACGAGGTAGCATAGCGCCGCCGTTGCCGTAGAGATGAATCCTGCGTGGATCGATCTGATCCACAGGGAGTTTTACATTATTTTTTAGAAAATCGTAGCTCAGTTTGTAAATACCTTCTCCGGGCACAGCGATTTTATAGGCGGTGCCATTGGCCAGGACCGACTCTTCTGTCCCACCCCCGCGCAGTGTGACTATTGGGTTGGGGATTGGTGTATAACTGATTTGTAGTGTTCCCTGCACCAGCCGTTCGAGCGTACCATTATTGTTGCGCAGAGGGAGCATATGGCCCGTTGCGGTGTAGGTGTTTTTATCGCGGGTAACCCATAATTCGGGCTGGACATTGGCAGGAACCCTATTGACATCAAAGGGAAGATCAGCACTTCCAGGCCATGCTTCCCATTGGTCATGTATTAAATGTACAGTCGCGATACTATTTCCGGCAAGGTTCTGGTAAATCCGATAAACAGGAAAAGCGGGATCTGCCTGCCAGCGGTCGGCGTTGGCAAATTGGATATACAGTACAGCAGGGCTGTTCTCCTGTGGGAGAAAAAGGGTCTCATCCCATTTGGGTGCAATATCTATGGAGATGAGTTGTTGGCCATTCACCTGTAATCCCAGGCAAATAAAGAGGAGTAAGGGAAGATAAAAAAGTATTCTGTTTGCCATAAGGGTATACGTTAGCTAAAAATCCAATCGTTAGGGATATATTTGTATTGCCGACCTTCGAAAGCTTAAAGATAGTCTATGTTGCAAATCCATACCAGGGTAACCTTTGTACTTTATGTTTTAGTATTTGGACTACTTCCTCTTAACATATGGGGGCAGGATCCGGTTTACTCGCAGTATTATGCGGCGCCACTGCAGACAAATCCTGCCTTTGCCGGAAATACCCAATTGCCCAGGATAGGTATCCATTATCGCAATCAATGGCCGGGCTTGCCCAATGCTTATGCGACATATATGGTGTCGTATGACCAATTTGTGCCTGCCCTCAACAGCGGCTTTGGGATTACAGCCATGGGCGATGTAGCCGGGGATGGTATTTATAAGACGGTTGCCTTGGGCGGGCTATACAGCTATCGGGTCGAATTTGCAGATGACTTTTATGCTAAGTTGGGTATTGAAGGCACGTATTTGCAGCGGTCGCTGGATTGGAACCGGCTCGTTTTTTATGATCAACTCAACCCAGTTACAGGTCCGAATGATCCTGCAGGCAATCCCAATCCATCCGGAGAGGTTCAGCCAGAAGATTTAGTGCGGGGGAATGTTGATTTTTCGGCAGGAATACTGGTGTACAATCCAAATTTTTATGCCGGATTCAGCATGAACCATCTGACAACACCAGATGAAGGATTCCTCGGAATCAATGACAATTTGTACCTGGGGCTTCCTATGCGTCTGTCGTTTATGGGTGGTTATCAGTTTAATATGGACAATAATAGTTTTGGGGAGTCGTTTTTATCCCCAAACATCCTATATACCCGGCAAGGCGGCTTCGCTCAGTTGAATGCGGGGATGTATGGACAATTAGGCCTTGTTTTTGCTGGTGCATGGTATCGGCACAGTCGGATAAACCCGGATGCTGTTATCGGTCTTGTAGGATTTCAACAGGGCATTTTAAAAATAGGGTATTCCTATGATATGACTATTTCTGATGCCGCAGGTATCGGAGGTGCCCATGAAATCTCGCTTATTCTTAACTTTGACAACAGTGAACGGGCTGCATCAAGGCGAAGAGGGAGCCGATACAGCGATTGTTTGCAGATGTTTCGTTAAACTTCTTGGTACTATTACCAAATTGTTTATATTTGTTCCTCTTTTTTATCAGAAAATCGGATAACTACATGAAGGCTTGGAAAAGTATCTTATTCCTTGTCGTCAGCAGCGGCTTCCTAATCGGTGGCTGCAGCAAAGGCGAACGCTCCTCCTCTACAGGATGGAAATACAATGATGCCAAGTGGGGCGGATTTGAGAAACTGGATTACGAAGGGCAGGCAACTGGACCAAATCTGGTGTTGATTCAGGGCGGTACATTCGTCATGGGTATGACAGAGCAGGACGTGATGATGGACTGGAATGCAGTGCCACGTCGTGTGACCGTTTCTTCCTTTTATATGGATGAAACAGAAGTATCCAATATCGACTATCGCGAATACCTGTTTTGGCTCCTCAATACATTTGGTGAATCATATCCAGAGGTTTACCGCAATGCATTGCCTGATACGCTTGTTTGGCGTGAAGAATTGGCATTCAATGAGCCTTTCGTAGAAACCTATTTCCGTCACCCTTCTTACGATGATCATCCTGTCGTTGGTATCAACTGGTTGCAGGCAAATAACTATTGCCAGTGGCGGACAGACCGGGTCAACGAAATGATCCTCATCGAGCGCGGCATCCTCAATCCTAATCCGGAGCAGCGGGACGAAGACAACTTCAATACAGAAGCTTACCTCGCAGGTCAGTACGAGGGTTCAGTTCGCAAGAATCTGAAAAACGTACGTACGGGCGAAGAGCGCAAAGTCCAGTTTGAAGATGGTATCATGCTTCCTGCTTATCGCCTACCTACAGAAGCGGAGTGGGAATATGCTGCACTGGCCCTTATCGGCAACCAGGCTTCCGAAAAAGAAGAACTGATTACAGATCGTCGTCTCTACCCTTGGAATGATAACACCGTTCGTTTCCAACGCAGGAATAAGTATCAGGGCGAAATGCTTGCCAACTTTAAGCGTGGAGAAGGTGACTATATGGGTATGGCTGGAAAATTAAATGACCAGGCACACATCACAGCACCTGTGCGTTCATTTTATCCGAATGATTTTGGATTGTATAATATGGCGGGCAACGTCAGCGAATGGACAATGGACGTTTACCGTCCGTTGACCCCTGAGTCACTGCGTGATGTAGAGAACCATGATCTGAACTCATTCCGTGGTAATAAATTTGAATCCAAAGTAATGGATGAAGATGGCAAGCCTGTTGAGAAAGACTCATTGGGTGGCCTCAAGTATCGCCCGGTTGAAGACGATGAAGCGGCAACCCGCGAAAACTATAAACGTGGTGATGTGCTCAACTATCTCGACGGCGACAAAGAATCCTTTGTATCTTATGATTACGGCAACACGTCGCTGGTCAGTGACAAAGCCCGCGTGATCAAAGGTGGTTCCTGGACGGATCGTGCATGGTATCTTTCCCCCGGTGCTCGTCGCTTCAAGGAGGAGGACAAATCCGATCGTAACCTCGGATTCCGTTGTGCCATGACCAGAACGGGTGGACCTACTGGTAACGAAGACACAGCCGGTAATAAATTCAAAACGAAAAAACAGAAAGTAAAACGCAAGTACAAATAAACGTTTGACTTGATCTAAAAAATCCCCGTTCTGCCTTCAGGACGGGGATTTTTTTTGACCTAATGAGGAGTAGAAATGGCTTGTTTCGAAAAATTTATAAGATAATAATGTGTCATTGTAACCCGATGATGAGCAATATATTTTTTGAAGTGCATACAAAGCAAAATTGAACATGCCAAAAACCATAATAGCTAGTAGTTGGTGGTTTGTAACAGGATTAGTTTATTGGTTGTAAGCGGGAATTACTGTATTTTGTCCTCAAATCCATAACCATGATGCAAACCGACCATTGGGATAAACGCGACTATCTGGCTTTTGTATTGCTCTATTTAGCCGGAACTGATGGCGTTTTGGAGGCGGAGGAATTGCGGTACATCGCTGCCCGGTTGGGAAAGGACCACCTGGACCATATTCAACTCGTTTCGGCGGATTGCAATGATATCCAATGCCTGGAAGTGATGAAAGAGCTGCGGCCCAGATTTTATCCGGGAGAAATCGGGCTGGAATCCCTAAAAATGGAGATGCATGAATTATGTACCGCCGATGGGCGTTATAGCCAAATGGAGGAGCGGATTGTTGATTTGGTAGCGAAGCAGCTTTAAGTTCTAGGTTCTCAGTTCTAACTTGTAGTCTTCTTTGGTTGGAAAGTCGGAGGTCATTGTTATTGTGGGTGTCATTTATATTGTCTCAATCCTCTGGTCTTTTCGCATGGTTTATGGTCTGATTATGGAACAAACCCCTGGTATATATTTAGAGCAGGGAGATGTTTAGTTGAAATTTTTAGGCCAAGACGCTACACACCCAACTATCCACTTCATCCTATTTCTTGACTCCTTTTCCTCGACTTACTTTTACTGTTCCTAACGCAGCATCTGCAGATCGCCTTTGTAGATGCGATTGGTTCCACTTGCAAATGCAAGCTCGATGACATAAACGATTACGCCATTATC
>JAGNXB010000113.1 GCA_017985675.1 Saprospiraceae bacterium
AAAAACTAAATTTAAATTGTATCCAACCTATTTTTTGTCATTTCATTAGTTACATTTCCGGTATTTAGGGTGGATATCGGTTCAAAAAGCAGGATGGATACTTCTTCATCCGCGACGGGGCGATGCTCTACGCCGCGAGGTACAATCAAAAACTCCTGTTCCTTCAATTCGATGCTGTGATCCCTGAATTCCATCCGAAAGCTGCCTTTCAGCACTAAAAACAGTTCATCTTCATCTTCGTGTTTATGCCATACAAAGGTGCCTTTGAGTTTGGCCAGTTTGACATGCTGGCCGTTGAGTTCGCCTACAATTTTTGGGCTCCAGTGGTCGCTGAAGAGGGAGAGCTTTTCGGGAAGATTTATTTTGTTAAAAAGGTTATTTTGTTGAGGTATTGTTTTCATTAGTTGCAGATAAATGATTACCGAAATTGCTGCGATAATACAATAGTTTTGTTATTTCAGTAAGGATAAAATAGGCTACTACGACCCCGAGGATAACGATAAGATGTTCAGGCAAAGGCGCTACAAATTTAAAGTAGGTCTGTCCAAAATACGAATAGGGTAATGCGAGGGTTGCGAGAACCGTAAGCACACTTATGATCAAAATAGGATTGGATGGTCGGCTGGCTTTAAAAAAAACAGACCTTGATCGAATGGAAAACAACAGGACCAGTTCCGTCAGGATGCTGCCTATGAACCAGTTCGTTTGCAATACGGCAGGGCCAGACTGGTAATACATGGCAAAAAAGATAAAGTCAAATACGGTACTGACCACTCCTAAAATGAGTGCAATGATAATAATGTCCTTTGCCTGATACTTTCTGGGCGACTGCAGCTCATCCGGGTCCACATTATCTGTGGCAATGGAAATCATGGGGGTATCTGAAAGCAGATTCAGGAGCAGAATTTGTATAGGCAACATAGGTAAAAAATCAATTAAAAGGGATGCGGTTGCCACGGCGAAAAAATTACCAAAATTGGAAGCAAGGGTTGATTTAATATATTTAGTAGTATTGGCAAAAACCTGGCGTCCTTCCTGGATACCATCAATAATAACATCCAGATTCTGCGTTAGAAGAATAATATCCGAAGCCTCCCGGGCAATGTCAGCAGCACTGTCTACAACCAGAGAAACACCTGCTATTTTTAGAGCGGGCGCGTCATTTATACCTTCGCCTAAAAAACCGATCATATTTTTCTGACGAAGCCGCTCGATCATTGCAAATTTAATATCTGGCGCAACGCGGGCAAATACAACTTCTTTTTCCAACCATTCATTTTGCAGAGACACTTCAGCGCTTGCCCAACGCGCTCCGGTAATCACCTTGTCCGGCAGATCAATTAAACCAATTTCGTGTGCAACGGCTCCTGCCACCTCGGGGCTGTCTCCTGTTATAATCACAATTTTTACACCGAGTGCCTTCGCACGGGTTACGGCAGAATAGGAACTTTTTTTTACCGGATCACTGAACGAAATAATTCCTGAAAACGTAAAATCCGCCTTGTTCAATTCTTCATTAAAATCGATCGCACCCTCCGAATTAATCCCCAATTTTTTATAACCCACTGCAAGAACCCTATGGCCCGCCAAGCCTTCCCTGCGGATCCAATCCCCGATCGGTGCAGCTTTGGATGATACCATCTCCTTGCTGGATTGCAGAATTGATTCGGCTGCCCCTCGGATTATGAGCAACGTTTGGTCTCCAACAGATACCATCACTGTATTTCGCCTGGTCTTTGGATCAAAGGAATGTTCGTGCAGTTTATGGGCATTACTAATCTTCACTTTTTGATCTTCTTTCAATCCTGCTTCCAGAGCGATATCAAAGGGTTCAATTTTTTCCTTTAATTCAAAAGCGGATGCCAAATTGGCAAGCCACACAGGATCTTCCTGATCGACACTATAGGTATCGACAAGCTGCAATTTATTTTCCGTGAGCGTACCGGTTTTGTCACAACACAGCATCTCAATGCCACCCAGATCTTCAATAGCGGATAATCGTTTAACAATAACATGATGTTTTGCCAGGCGTTTTGCAGCCCGCGCCAGTGAGAACGTGGTAACTAAAGGCAGTGCTTCCGGGATGACACTAATGGTGAGCGCAACAGAGAATACGATTAATTCAAAAAGATCTATCCCATCCTGCCGGATTAACAGGTGAGCAAAAAACATGATAAACAATGTAATGCCAATCAGTTTGAGAATAAATTTTGAAAATTGGGAAATACCCTTTTCAAAATCGCTGATTTTTCTGGTCTCACCTGCCAAACGGGCGATTTGCCCAAAAGCCGTTTGCCTGCCTGTAGCAACGACCAATCCTTTCGCTTCACCTTTTAAGACATCTGTTCCTGAAAAGGCCAGATTGTATGCTTCATGATAGGAGACCGGCATATCATGCAAATCCGCCGCATGTTTAATAACCGGCAATGATTCACCGGTTAAGACAGTTTCATCAACCATCAAATTATCCGCTTCTATGAGTCGGATATCAGCAGGGACTTTGTCACCCGTTTCCAGGCCAATGATATCTCCCGGCACCAGCTGATCGGCCGTAATTTGCGCCATAATTCCGCTCCGTAATACTTTGGCCCTGGGCAATGCATATTTATTGAGCAATTGGGCAGTTTTTTCCGAACTGTATTCCTGATAAAATCCCAATCCTGTATTGATGGCCAGAAAAAGAAAAATCATTGCCGTATCCACCATCTGGCCCATAAACGCAGTGATGCCCATGGCCGCCAGGAGGAGATAAACAAACGCCGATTTAAATTGTCGCAAAAAGATGTGCCAGCCTGACGTCTCCTTAATGGCCAGCTTATTCATTCCATACTTAGCAAGTCCTGCCGCAATACTTTTGTCATCCAGACCACGCCCTGGATCAACGCTGAACGCTTTACTGATTTCATGCACCGGTTTGACGGCGTATGGAAAACTATTCATAGTAGTGCCTACTGGAGATACAATGGCAACAATGTAACTATCTTTCCATTCGTTGTTAGCGCCAAAGGTAGCTTTTCGGGCATGAAATTCCGGATATCGTGCGGAAGGTGATAAGACTTGGTTATTGTTGACCAATTTTCCTAATTATTTGACCTTCCTCATTACATGGTCCAGCTTTGTTAGATACACGTTATTTTTAAAAAACGTAAATTTGACAGTTGCCCCAAGCTTTTCAGAAAATGATTCGCATGTCTTTAAGTCGACCTTCTTTTTTCACTGCCTTCTTTATTACGCTGAGTGTTGGGCTTTCCTTCCACCTGCAAGGCCAAAACGGAACATTCATTGGCCCACCCATCAACCGGAATACCTTTCCGGCATTGGAGGAAATAAGCGATTATCACCTCATCCAATGGGATGCCCCTTCCCTTTTTGCGTATCTCGACCAAAAAACCGGGCCATCGAATGTGGCCTTATCCCTGGGCCCTTTGACCATTACTGCTTCCCTGACAAAATACAACCGCCACAAGCCCGGAGCAACACTTACCCATCTCACGCCGAATGGGCCCATTCAAGAGCCGCTGAAGGCTTCTTCCACCTTTGAAGGCACAATTGTCTCCGGCAACCAGCAGGGCCAGGCGCAATTTACTGTAAGACCAAACCATTTTTCAGGAAGCCTTGCCATAGGTGAAATCCTTTGGATCCTGGAGCCCCTCTGGTATTATTTGCCGGATGCAGATCCTTCTATTCTTGTCCTTTATCAGGCCGATCATGCCCGGGCACTGGAGCCCTACCGCTGTGGCGCTGACCATCATCTCCATCCGGGTCTCAAACCGGACCATGCGCCCAATAATGAGCCTGAATACAGGGCGCAACAAAGTGCCGGCTGCAAAGAGGTCGCCTATGCCGTTGCTGCCGACTGGTTATTTGTATCGAAGTATGGCGGCTCCTTCGGTGCGATGGATCGGATCGGCACCATTATGGCTTTGGTGGAATGGCAGTATACCGGCAAACTGGGCAACAACTATATGTTTCCCATTTCCGAATATGTGCTCTCCACGTGTAGCACTTGTGATCCGGCTGAATGGACCAACACAACAGATGCGGTAGAGCTACTCTTCAATTTCCGGTCCTGGGGAGAAGGCGGCGGATTTGCCAACGGGGACTTTGATGTTGCCGGCATCTGGACCGGCCGCACGTTTAGCGGACCTATCATAGGCGTTGCATTTATCGAAGGGGCTTGCAGTGATTACAGATATCATGCCCTGACGGATTTTTCGCCCAATACGAGCCTGATGCGGGTGATGGTTTCGCATGAATTTGGACATAATTTTTCAGCGGAGCACGATGCTTCGGGCAATTTCATCATGGCACCTCAGGTCAATCAAGCGACAAGTTGGTCGCCCAAGTCCGTCAATGATATCAACGCCTTCACCAATGCGCAGCAATGTTTTGATGAATGCATTTATTACCCGCCACCCACTGCTGATTTCAGTGCATTCCCTACGAGTGGTTGTGCACCACTTACAGTCTATTACAATGATCTAAGCCTGGATGATCCCACGGAATGGAACTGGTTTTTTCCCGGCGGCGTGCCCAGTACGTCGCAGGAGCAAAACCCGGTCATCACCTATTCCACGCTTGGTTT
>JAGNXB010000055.1 GCA_017985675.1 Saprospiraceae bacterium
TTTAGACTTTTATCGTCCATCGGGTAAAATTAGTGTTTTGAATTGGAGTAGCTGTCATCATCCCTGACACCTGATCCTTCATCCCTTTTACGATTCCGGAATATTCGGAGATGCCTAAATCATTTAAATCTATGCCCTTACCTATTACCCCTTCCCAGTTTTATGAGATTTGTGATGCTTGTCAGGTTGCGGTTTGGGTGAGTATCAGAACCAATCCCTTCTCCTATCTAACTACTTTTTTGCACATTGATTATCAAGTATTTGTGAGATTGCATTTTGATGCGTTTTCCAAAACCTTCATCAATTTAAGGTTGTATTTGAAAACCGTCCTCGAACAGCTCGCCCCCAGTACGTAGCTGACCGACCCGTACGGGTGAGCTCATGTGCCCCAAGGGGGACGAATGTCCAGTGGACATTCGATGAGCGAACCGAGCGCTCCGCGCGAGGCTTACGTGAAGCTCTGTGGAATATCTACAAGAAATAGCAAAAGATCCACCGATTCCACCTTCGCCAAATGGGTGCGATAACCTTAAATCTTTTCCACGACCACCCGCCTAAAACAAGCTCAGGTCGGCGAAGTGGCGGAATGTAAAATCCGAAGTTCCGTCTAAAATACACTACAACCTTAAATCGAAGAACAGCGAGCCTTTCGAGGACAGCGGTTTTTGGTTACTTTTTGCCAAGACAAAAAGTAACGAGCCCAGCCGGCGAATGAGGCGATGCCAGGCAAAGGCGATAACCTTTTTTCCGACGACCCGCCAGACACAAGGCCTAATCCCCACGTGAGAGCGTATTTTCAAATACAAAATCACCATTTCCAAGTTAGCAATTCCAAATTCAACAACATGTTGTGGATGATTACTACCTTCTCCTTTCTACCTTCTACAAAATTGGAGGCTTCAAGTCCATTTCACAACGCAAACGTTAAAAATGAAAGATGGAACTTAGATCAAGGAACCTAGAACAAAGAACTTAGAATCTCCCCTTACCTTTACCCCATGATAAATCCGCGCGGCACACTCTACCTCATTCCTGTTCCACTAGATGAATCCGCTACAGCTACCATCCCAGCTGATACACTGCGCATCCTCGGTCAACTCAAAGTACTCATTGCCGAGCGAGCCCGCACCACCAGGCGATGGATAAAGGTGTTATGTCCCGATGCCGATCTGCCCTCCATTACTGTGCACGAACTGGACAAACACAACCGCGATCTTATTGATGACGAGTGGCTGGCACCCGCATTAACCGGCCAGGACATCGGACTGCTCTCCGAAGCAGGCTGCCCAGGCATTGCTGATCCCGGCTCACGGGTTGTGGCTCGAGCCATGGCGCTCGATATTCCAGTGATAGCCCTGGTTGGCCCTAGCGCTATCCTCCTAGCCCTTATGGGTTCCGGCATGAATGGCCAATCCTTTGTTTTTCATGGCTATCTCTCCCCGAATAAAGGGGAATTGCAAAAAGACTTACAACGATTGGAACGCACCGTATTGCAGTCCGGCCAAACCCAGCTATTTATAGAAACACCATACCGAAACAAAAGCGTTTATGAAACCGCGCTGGAAGTATTACAACCAGGGACGATGTTTGGGATTGCCGCAGGGCTTACCGGGACTGATGCACTCCAACGCACCCTCCCCATACATGGTTGGCGCAAACAAATACCGCCTCCATTGGATAAAGTCCCAGCCGTATTTTTACTAGGTAAAACATAAACGTTTTAACCCATTCTGTGTTAGAGATTCGTTAAAACCCTCTTCTTTTACACCCGAGACTGGACATTCGCATACGAAACCCATACCTTTATTCGCTATATACAAAATGTCCAAACCTATGACCCCACGTTATCCCGCAACACCTATGAAGACCGCCAAACCTGTATTTCTTTCCATATTGGCATTGGTCGCTATCGTAGCGGCAGTCCTGCCTCTAAATGATCCTGCCGACAAACGCATACTGCAACTTACAGGCATGCTTGAGGGACTCAAACAATACCACTACCAACCCAAGGAAATCAACGACGAGTTTTCAACGCAGGTTTACAATACCTTTTTAGAAAACCTGGATGGAAATAAACGTTTTTTTACTGCCGCTGACATCGACAAACTTTCTAGTCATGAGCGCCAGATTGATGACCAGATCAATGCTAAAACATTCACCTTTTTTAATGACGCTACGGCGAAATACGAAAAGGGAATAGAAAAAACCGCTGCCTGGTATGCCGAAATTTTGAGCGAACCAATGGATTTTAATGCCGAAGAACGCATTGAAACGGATGCCGATAAACTGGATTGGGCTAAGGATGACAAGGAGTTGCGTGAACGCTGGCGCAAGGTGTTGAAGTACGAAATTCTTTATCGGATACATGATGAATTAGATGAAGAAGGCAACCTCAAAGAAAAAGAAATAAAAGCGGAAGATGAAAAAGTAAAATCCTTTGAAGAAATTGAAAAGGAAGCACGTGAAGCAGTACTTGAGCGCTACAATGAATGGTTTGATCGTTTGAAAAAAACCAAATCTTCAGAATTTTTTAGCGAATACCTTAGCACTATAGCGGGCATTTTTGATCCACACACACAGTACTTTGAACCCGTCGAAAAAGCAAACTTCGATATCTCCATGTCTGGCAAGCTGGAAGGCATTGGCGCACGACTACAAACTGAAAAAGACGATACCAAAGTAATGAGCATCGTGCCCGGAGGTCCTGCATGGAAACAAAAAGAACTGGAAGTAAATGATGTCATTATAAAAGTAGCCCAGGGTACTGAAGAAGCCGTCGTTGTAACCGGAATGAATATAAACGATGTAGTGTCCCTTATCCGTGGCAAAAAAGGAACAGAAGTAGTGCTCACAGTGCGCAAAGTGGACGGCACAATCAAACAAATCACCATACTGCGCGACGAAGTTTTGTTGGACGAAAGTTTTGCCAAGTCCGTAATTCTTAATGAACAGGGAAAAAATGAGCGTATTGGCTATATCCGATTACCGCGTTTTTACGCTGATTTCGAATCCAGCGATGGCCGGTCCTGCTCTGTGGATATGGCTAAAGAAATCGAAAAGCTGAAAAATGAAAATGTTAGTGGCATTATTGTGGATTTGCGCAATAATGGCGGTGGATCATTGCGTGATGTCGTTACCATGACCGGATTTTTTATAGAAAAAGGTCCTATTGTGCAGGTCAAATCAAAAAGTGGTCGCCCTAGTCTTCATGAAGACCGGGATCCCACCGTGCAGTGGGATGGTCCATTAATTATCATGGTCAATGAATTTAGTGCATCTGCCTCCGAAATCATGGCCGCCGCTTTGCAGGATTATGACCGGGCCGTCATTGTAGGTAGCCCGTCCACCTATGGTAAAGGCACAGTGCAACGCTTCCTTGATCTCGACAATACCATTGTTGGCAATAATACAAACAAACCCCTGGGTGAAATAAAACTGACTATCCAGAATTTTTACCGCATTAATGGAGGTTCAACTCAATTAAAAGGGGTAATTCCCGATATCATTCTTCCGGATAATTACAACCTCCTCGATATAGGCGAAAAGGAATATGATTTTGCATTGCCTTTTTCCGAAATTCAAGCCGTTCCTTTTGATCAAAAAGTATATCGCACAGACAGATATTTGTCCGAACTTTTAACCAAAAGCGAAGCGAGAGTAAACCAGGCTGAACATTTCAAAAAAACGAAAGAAAATGCTGTTCGATTTAAAAGGCAACGCGACGAAACAGCTTATTCTTTGAAATTGGATGCTTATAAAGCATTTGTTGAACAACGCCAGAAAGAATCGGAACGGTTTAAGGAACTTTATCCGGGAAATGAAAAACTGGTAGTACTCAATCCAGCTACGGATATGGTCTACATTCAGGCCGATTCGTCACGCATTGCGCGCAATGATGATTTTGTTAAAAATGTAAAAAATGACATGCATCTCACTGAAACGATGGATATCATGCGCGATATATTGCGTATTGATCGCGAGTATGCACGGTCCAAAAAATAAGTCGTTTATCGCCTGATTAAAAAGCCTCCGGAATGCCCATTCCGGAGGCTTTTTGTTTGGACCCGCCAATATAACCATCCAAATTGATTACCTTCGGAAGATGATCCTTAAAACAACTTTCCTTCCAATCATTACCACAATTCTAGTGGTATTCATTTCCTGCAATAACGAAGATAAATATCGGGCGGATGGGATGGCTCGTTTTACCAAAGACGTGGCCTTTCAAAACAGTCATGAAATTCCCAAATCTTTTGATTATTTACCACGTGGCGAAATGATTATCTTTTCTGCTACAGATGGTGAGAAGGCTTCGGCTTATGTGGTGCGACCCTCAATCCCTACCACAAAAAAATTAATGGTATTTCATGAATGGTGGGGCCTGAATGATCACATCCGACTGGAAGCCGAGCGCTTATTCGATTCTCTTGGTGTAGAAGTGTGGGCTCTTGATCTTTACGATGGCAAAGTGGCTACTGATCGCGAGCAGGCAGGTAAACTGATGCAATCCCGTAAACAGGAGCGGCTGGAAGCGATAATTCGTGGCGCGATCCGTCAACTTGGTCCAGATGCGGAAATCGCAACTACAGGTTGGTGTTTTGGTGGCGGCTGGAGTCTGGGCGCATCGCTCCTTGCAGGAAAACAAAGCAAAGCCTGTGTCATCTATTATGGCATGCCAGTGGATCGGGCAGATCAGCTAGCCCCATTGACTGCTCCCGTTTTAGGTTTGTTTGGCGAAAAGGATGCCTGGATCAATCAGGATGTTGTAGATCGATTTGACGCCTTGTGCAAGGCTACAGGAAAATCCTTTGAATGGGAAATGTATCCCGCCGATCATGGATTTGCTAATCCAAGTAGCCCCAAATTTTCAGAAAATCCCGCTAAACAAGCGAATGCGCGGTCGCTCCAATTCTTGCGCACCCATCTCCTGCCCTAAACCCCTATCTTTGCTGCCTGCAATTTGTATGGAATTTAATCGATTAAAAACGTTTTGGAAAATCGGACTTATCCTTGCTGGATTGGTTATCGTCCTTTTTTCCATTTATTATTCAAATCATCTCGCTAATCAGATTCGCAGTTTTGAACACCAAAAGATCACCTGGTACAAAACAGCCGTAGAAGATTATCAAATCAGTGACCCAGGCGGATCCTTCCTACTGCATGATGCCATAATTACTGCAGACCTTGGCGTTCCGCTTATACTTGTAAATGAGCGCGGTATCGTTGAGGCTGCCCGTAACTATGGCGCATCCAGCGATACCAATATGGCGTTTTTGAACGAACAATTAGCCTTGATCCAACGATCAGGCTACCCACCGCTGGAAATGGCGGATGGCAAGTTGATCTATTACGAAGACAGTCATCTGGTCGCCCAACTCCGATTTCTGCCCATGATCCAAATCTTTCTTATTGGGGTGTTGGTTTTTCTCGGTTATCTTGGCTTTAATGCCTCAAGGAAATCAGAAGAAAATCGCATTTGGGTCGGCATGGCACGTGAGACGGCACATCAATTAGGTACTCCTTTGTCAGCCATCCTTGCTTGGATCGAATACTTGCGTACCCATGCCAACGATAATCCACAAGTCCTATATGCTGCCAATGAAATCGGACGCGATGCAGAAAAACTAGACCTCATCGCTGACCGTTTCAGCAAGATAGGTGCCAAGCCAGAGCTCATCCGCACCAATTTGCATGATTGCCTGGAACAAACCAAAGTGTATATGGAGGCCCGTTCGCCCAAGCGCGTTCAGTTTTTTTTCCCTAACCCTGACTCACCCCCCGTTTTTGTACGAATCAATGCCCATCTTTTTGAGTGGGTTTTGGAAAACCTCCTGCGTAACGCACTCGATGCCATGGAAGGTGTTGGTGAAATTAGAGCCGTGTTATTTTCTGATGCACGATGGGTACATATCGAGATTAGCGATTCAGGAAAAGGGATTCCTTCCAGCCGATTCAAACGGGTTTTCAGGCCGGGCTATACCACCAAAACACGTGGCTGGGGTCTGGGCTTATCGCTTGCCAAGCGCATAGTAGAAACCTATCACAAAGGCCGCATTTTTGTAAAACAAAGCACGCAGGGCAAGGGTACGACCTTCGCCATCTTACTGCCTAAGGCGGACTAACCCCTTCACAACGGTTTAGCCTTTGAAAAATCGTCCGGACCGATTTCCAAACCGCACGACATACCAACCAGAGGGCAGTTCACTCGTGTCAAAATGGGTGTGACCCCGTGGCCACGAAAAGATGTACTGACCCACACTATTATAAACCGCTCCTATGTCATTAGGAAAAAATTCACGAGGCAGAGACACCATTTGGTATGCTGGGTTGGGGTGGAAAATGATGTCCTGGATCACTTCTTGTGGCCCATCCACAATGGAGGACGCAGGCTCCCCTTTTACAAATCCGGCAAGAAGACGCAAATAAGCCGACTGATAATAAATGGCTGGTTCTGTTATTTCCCATGAATTCTCGGGCCACCCCGTATTAAAATCCAGATAACTTTTTTGAGCAGGCTGCCCATATGGTGGCGTAAGTCCCGTCACAGAAAAATATTGATTTGCCCCGCCCACGACATATCCCGGTGCCGGACCATAATCGGATGTCAGGGCATTGTCCCATGGTGTACCATCATTAAACCACGTATGATAAATTTCATTGGCACAGCGCGACGCCCCTTGCGCGTACATGTTACTTAAATAAACCATGCCCTGAGGATTGACCCCATGAAAGTAATGTAGCTGCTCTTCCGCTTTGACACGGTATGCCAGACTGTCGACAGGTAAAATACTATATCGGTCGAGCTGGGAATTCAAAATCCCATAATTCGCTTTGAGCAAATTACTACCCCAGTGGTAGGACCAATCCGGCATATAAGCGCGATAGAGATCATCGACATTAAATCCGAGGAAACCATTCCAATTATAAATGGCCTCGGTCTGAATACTGTTGAAAATCGCAGCAGACGCCGCAGTATCAGCATCAGGCAGTGTCAGATAAAGCAAAAGCGCATCTGTCAGCGGCATGCGGTAAGGGCCCCAAAACCCATCTTCAATGGGTTCGGTATCCACATAATAATTGAGGAAAAAATCATGATAGGACGTCTCCGCAGTCTGTCGGTACAAATATATCGAGGCAGATACGGCCGCTTCAAGTTGGGTCGATTCATCCCAATCCGCATCACCTGAAACAATCGCGCCATTGTCACATTCGATATCCATCGTATTGCCCACGACCCGTGGCAGTGCAAATTCAAAACAGGCTTCTGCCCGGTCCGACCATTCCTTGGTTTGAACATCATAGCCGGGAAGAGAACCATATACCCATGCAGCATGTGCAAACATGCCTGCAACAGCTAAGGATGAAGCCGTACAAATCGGTCCATAAAACCGGGGATCCGCATTAATCGAAGGGGGTGCACTGACGTTTTCGCTGTAATTCTGACTGCCCATTTTGATATGCACCGATCCATCCTCATTACTCATTTTCCAAAGCCAGTCCAGCTCCCATTTTAATTCATCGAGAATATCCGGAATACCGTTGCCACTTTCTGGTAAGTTCCAGTCATCCCCAAAGGCAGCGGGATTCTCTTGCCATGCCCACAACAAATCATGTACCGGTCCATAAGCAAAGGTGACATACTTGTTGTAGTCGCCGGCATCAAACCATCCGCCCGTCATATCCTTCCATAGGTTGGCATTTGAAGGATCGCCTATAAACCGTGTTTGTGCATCTTGCGCAAACGAAGGACCATCGGTCCAATCGCTCTCCGCAAAAGGTGCAGCCTTGGCCGCCCCACAGCGATTGTAAAAAAACATCCTTCCCGCCGTTTTTAACACATCGTGGTAAGGATCATCCCCAATGGAAAAATCAGCCGACCGAGCCGAATTGACCGGATCATAAATGAAATAACGTCCGGGTGTTTTTAATGCAGAAAAATCCAACCACCATCCCCGATCACCCGATTGATTGTGCACCTGCCCATTATTCCAGACCTCAGGGGCGACAGTCATTACCACGCTATCCGTTAACATCGCACGTACCTCAAGGAAAGACGGCGGTGTATAAACCGCAGCCAGATTATAACCCTCCTGTGGATCGCTGAGCACAGCAACTTTCATCGATGCTGTTCGGTACCCGAACTGATCGACATGAATAAATGGGGATGGTTGGGCCACTAATTGCGCAACCGGGAGTGCAACTAGAAGCAGCGCAGTATATCTGAACTTGACCATATTTGAATGTTTATCTAATGTGAAAATATCATTTTTTGCCATTTCCCTTGATGCAAGACTAATTTTTATCCTTTAAAAATCAGCTGCTCGATGTTTGATTAAACAGGATAAGATTATTTTCACCCAATCAAATGAACTTTTCTCCAATTATTGATAGTGAAATCATGCAATCTAAAGTGAGCTCCCCTGATGCCTACGTTGCTGAATTGCCGGAGGAACGGCGTTCCATCATTCAGTCTCTTCGATCAACTATTCTAAAAAACCTGCCTCCCGGCTTTGAAGAGGTCATGTCCTATGGTATGATTGGTTATGTCGTGCCACACACACTTTATCCCTCGGGATATCACTGCGATCCAAAACTACCCCTCCCGTTCATAAGTATCGCCTCTCAGAAAAATCATATCACGGTTTACCATATGGCACTGTATTCAGGAAATCTGCTCGATTGGTTTGTTCAAGCATGGCCCAATCATTCATCAAAAAAACTGAATATGGGAAAATCCTGTATTCGATGTGCTAAACCGGAGGATGTGCCGCTCGAACTAATCGGCCAATTAGCCTCAAAGATGACCGTATCAGAATGGATTGCTGAATATGAACACGCATTAAAACGGTAGTTCAATAAACCCCAAGCTTTACTTCGCCGTTTTAACCTCATTCCTGATCGCGATCATTTTCGTAGGAAGATCACCTTATTGCTCCTATATGACCATCTTTCCGTTCAAATCCAGCCACCACAGAAACCAACGGTCCAAGTTTCGACCATGCTGCCCGGTCTTTAATAAAAAATATATGCTATTTATGCTGCTTGGGCTTTTCATGTGCAGCGGGATGGGTTGGAGCCAGTCGAATCCGGGCGGGTCTGAAATACATATCCATATTTCAGGCTTGCAATATGACAGCCTATGGTTTGGTCCGATGCATGGCCGAACAGCATCGCCCACATTTGCCGCCAAATGGGATTCGGATAGTATGTTTACCTTTTTTATACCTGACTCCCTTCCCGAAGGTTTGTACGGTTTTATTCTTCGAAAATCCGCCGGTTCACGACCCGATTATTTTCCATTTTGGATTACGGCTCAGGAGCGCTCCTTTACAATAAAAACCAATATCAACGGATTTTACAGCAAAGCCACTATCACAGGCTCCTTAGAAAATGAACAGTATTTTTATTACCAGCACCAGTATGACCTGGTTGGTAAAAACCTGGCTACGGCTATTGAAAACTGGAAGCTTCTTCCGGATGCCGCTTCCTGGCGTTCGCTGTTGCTTGCTGAAAAAACACTCCATATTTTTCAAAAAACATTTTTGTTAAAACATCCAGGGCGACTGACCTCTGCTATGGTTGAAAAAACAATGCTTTTACTGCCACCCCAGGGTTATTTACCAGAAGATTATGCACTGGCAGGACCAATGCGATTTCAATGGCAAAAAGACCACTTTTTTGACCAGATGGATTTAGGTTCTCCTGAGATTTTAAGTTCACCCCTGTTCCTCGACAAACTGGACTACTACCTGCTCATGCTTCCGCCGCCGGAACCTGACACGGTTATCCAAATGTTGGACGAATTATTCGTTCAGCTCGAAAACAACCCGGAGGTCTACCAATATTACCTCCGTTATTTAATTCAGATTACCGAAAACTTATCACGCCATCGCATGGATGAAGTGTTTATCTATTTGAACCATGCGTATCTTGAAAAGGAAAAACTTAAGCCTGTCACTGCGGAATACAAAGAGCGCCTCCGATTAAGCGCGGAAAGACTTTCCCGCATTGTCACCGGAAGCCTGGCCCCAAACATGACGCTCCAAAAGGAGAGCGGCGATCCCGTCACGCTCCATGCTGTGGAGGCAGAATGGCTATTGGTCGTCTTTTGGCTTCCGGATTGTGCCCATTGCAAACGCGAGCTTCCCGAGATCAAAAGACTCACCGAAAAATATGCTACCGAGGGCCTCAAAGTCTTTTCCGTATGTGGTAAAAGCGGAAGTATGGCTAAAGAATGCTGGCATTTTGCCCGAAAAGAAGCCTTGCCCAATGAATGGATACTCACTAACGATCCGACCAGACAGTCGCGGTTTTCATCTTTGTACAATGTGCGTTCTTACCCCAACGTATTCCTCCTGGACAAAAATAAACGGATACAATACAAACAAATCGGCGCTGCACCTCCCTTCACCCTGGATCGGGCCCTTTCAAACATCATAGGCAAGTAACCTTATAACTCCTTTTTTAGGGCCGAAACAAAAAAAAGGTCCCCACAACTTTCTGCAGAGACCTCTTAGCTTAACCAACAATGTATCAGAAAAAACGGATAATACAAGGATAAGGCGGAAATCCAGAACAAAAATTGGTTCTCCTGTTTATTGTCAGATACAATACATTCCCATTACGTTGCCTGATCCTTAAAAAAAAATAACTTTTTTCATAAAAAAAATTTTTTCGGGCTTTTATACGCACTTTTGCGGCGTGAAAACCACCCCAGCTTACCCCCTGAAAGCCTGGATTGCCCTTGCTGCAGTCTGTATTATATGGGGTACCACCTACCTGGCCAACAAAGTAGGGGTCAGCTACATGCCCCCGCTCCTGTTTTCAGCCATGCGTCAAATACTGGCAGGCCTCCTCATCCTGGGCTGGTTTATCCTTGCCCGGCGAGTGCCCTGGTCGGACTGGGGTTACTTTCGATTCCAGGCCTGGCTCGGCTTTTTTATGCTCACTATAGGCAACGGACTAGGACTTGTAGCGCTCAAATTTTTGGAATCCGGTATTGCTTCCCTTCTTTCAGCTTCTACACCTATACTTATCGTGCTCTTCAATCTGCTTTTGCGCTCCGACGATCGATTGCAATGGCGTGGCTGGGCTGGGATTTTATTAGGTCTCTGCGGCCTGGTTTACCTAAGTATAGATGGGCTCACTGCAGATACGACTTCAGGTTATGCCTGGGGATTGTTTTTTCTCATGATTGCGCTGCTGGGATGGGCTTTTGGTTCCGTCACCTCCAAATCAAAACAATGGCCCTACCCTGTCATTCTTACCGCTGGTATCCAGATGGTCAGTGGGGGGATTTTCAGCTTATTTATCAGCTTGCCCTTGGAAGATGTACGCGATACTCATTTTTCCAGTGCGCTGATTTACAGCACGCTTTACCTGGTTGTCTTCGGCTCTATAGTGGCTTATAGTTCCTACCTGTATGCACTGTCCAAACTTCCCGCCACCATTGTATCCCTTTATGCCTATATCAATCCACTGCTTGCACTTGTGGCTGGATGGGCTTTCCTGGATGAAAGGCTGGATCAACGTGTCGGCATTGCTGCGCTCTTGATTCTTGGAGGTGTCTATCTGGTAAATGATGATTTTCTGCGCAAACGCAAAAGGGTACGTATTCCCTGATCTTGTCGTTAAGCGCCCCACAGCCAAGGGCTCTTTAAATTGGTTTCCAATGCGTTGACCTGTTCTTTAACTGCAACGTTGGATGGGAGTGGTTCCTAAAAGGAACAATAGGAGAAATCTTTACTTGAGCCAACACAACCCATGCGAATAACAATATTCCAATTCTTGTCATATATTGCTGAAATAACACAAGCAATTTATGCGGAATACCATCCTATTCCTTTGTCTAATTACCTCGTTTGTCAGTCACGGACAAGAACGTCCCATCGCATTCACAGGGGCGACGGTATACCCGATTAGCAGTCCGCCCATTACCAATGGCACCTTGATTATTCAGTCAGGCCGCATTGTAGCTATAGGGTCTGACAAAACAGCTATTCCATTCGATGCGACGATAATACCTATGAACGGCAAGGTTATCCTGCCCGGCTTAGTGGATAGTCACTCCCACTTGGGTGAAGGGTCGGGCGGTGACCAGTCGGCACCACTCAATCCTGACGTTCGAATTTTTGATGCGATTGATCCGATGAGTGACGGATTTATGCGGGCACTCGCTGGCGGCATCACCTCGATCAACGTAATGCCCGGCTCCGGCCACCTCATGAGCGGCCAGACCGTATACCTGAAAATGCGGAAAGGCCGAATCATTGAAGATCTCCTCCTGGAGACAAGGATACCCGGCATTTTTGGCGGCATGAAAATGGCCAATGGCACCAACTCTATCAGAGGAAATGGACCATTCCCCGGCACCCGGGCCAAGTCGGCAGCCATGGCACGTGAATTATTTATTAAAGCCCAGAGCTACAAATCCAAACTGGCCGGTGCTGGTGACGATGATACGAAAAAACCGCCCCGCGATCTGGGCATGGAAGCGTTGTTGGAAATCCTGGATGGCAAACGTATCGTCCATTTTCATTCACACTCCCACTATGATATCATGACGGCAATTCGTCTTTCGAAGGAATTTGGGTTCCGCATAGTCTTGCACCACGTGAGCGAAGGCTGGAAAGTGGCCAAAGAAATAGCAGAAGCCAATGTTCCCTGCTCGGTGATTCACATTGACTCACCCGGGGGCAAACTGGAGGCACGTTATCTCACGCCGACCACCGGCAGAGAGCTCGAAAAAGCTGGCGTAGATGTCGCCTTCCATACAGATGATGGCATTACCGATTCCCGGTTTTTCCTGAGATCTGCGGCTTTATCCACTGCAGAAGGGATGTCCAGGGATAAAGCACTTGAAGCACTCACCCTTGCCGGGGCTCGCATGCTGGATATCGACCACAGGGTCGGATCACTGACCGTCGGGAAAGATGCCGATATTGCCATCCTGTCTGGTGACCCCTTCAGCGTATATACCCGCGTGGAACAAACCTGGGTAGAAGGCGTCAAACGCTTTGATTTGGCCGACCCAAAAGACAGGGCATTTGCCACGGGAGGCCATAACGTCTATCGTACCACACTCCACGTCCATTGTTTTGATCATGATGATGACCATGAATAAATTGTCCCGTACTCCTATCATGACCAATTTGCCCTTTAGTTCTATTTCTATGAAATCATTTATAATCGCGCTCCTCTCCTTGCCCATTTTTGCCCATGCGCAAATCGCCATAGTTGCGGATACCGTATACACTATGGCGGGCCCTCCTATTGCAAAGGGCGTTATCCTCATTGAAAAGGGAATCATAAAAGCAGTGGGAAAAGAGAACACGATTCAAATCCCCAAAGGATATATTGTCCATCGTGCCAAAGCCGTGACACCCGGGCTCATCGATGGAAGATCTGTCGTTGGACTTGCCGGCAAACTCAATGTGCCCGGAGATCAACAACAATTAGAAAAATCTTCGCCAATACAGCCTGAGCTCCGCGCGCTGGATGCCTACGATGCGAATGAAGAATTGATTGGGTATTTGCGAACCCAGGGTGTGACCACCATCCATACCGGTCATGCGCCAGGTGCATTAATCAGTGGCCAAACTTTAGTAGCCAAAACAAAAAATGGATCTCTAAATGATGTTATATTAAATCCGGCAAAAATGCTTGCCATGACACTGGGTAATGATGTGACGCATAATTTTACTTCACCGGGCACCCGTTCAAAAGGCATGGCAATGCTGCGGGATGAATTAATCAAAGCACAGGCATATCAGTTAAAAAAATCAGATGCCGATTCGACCAAATGGCCCGAGACCAATCTGAAATTGGATGCCTTATCCCTATTATTATCCGGAAAATACATGGGATTAATCCATGCCAATCATGCTGTAGATATTCAGGCAGCATTTCGGCTAGCTAAGGAGTTTGGATTCCCCCTGGTCCTTGATGGCGCGGCAGAGATTTATTTATTTATTGATGAACTTAAATCCTCCGGCGCCTCATTGATCTTGCACCCTACCATGGCTCGTGCCCATGGTGACCAAAAAAACCTCAACCTGGGAACAGCGGCTTTACTGGCTGCCGAGGGCATACCCTTTAGTCTGCAAAGTGGCTATGAATCGTATGTGCCCAAAACCCGTGTCGTGCGGTACGAAGCTGCCATGGCAGCAGCATACGGATTATCCAGGGAGGATGCTTTAAAATCGATCACTGTCCATCCGGCACAGATCCTGGGTTTGCAGGACAGATTGGGCAGTATTGAAAAGGGCAAGGATGCTGATCTGGTGCTCTATGATGGCGACCCACTGGAGCACCTCACGCACGTCTGCAAAGTATTTATTGATGGCATCCTGGTCGAAGACTTATGCACAAATAAATAGGGCTAAATTTTACCTCCATTATCAGCAATAACAAAGTAACTGCCTGAATAAAAAAGCGGTAAACCAATTTTTGCAAGGGGGGCCGTTTTTTAATATGCAATAAGCTTATTTACCCATTTCCTTCCAGGCCTTCAAGCCACATTCCAGGAAGGCTGCATACTCCGGAGCGTCCGGTGTGTACCCTACCGGGCTATTAAGCAGTGTGCCATCCGGTGCCATCAAAACATAAAATGGCTGGCTGTTATTATTAAAGTATTCTGTCTGGAAATGTTGCCATTTATCGCCGGTCCGTTTTAATTTGCGTGTACCTGTCACTTTGGATTGGACCGTAATTTGTTCGTCAAGAGGTAACTCTAATTTTTCGTCAACATATAACGAAATGAGGACAAATTCTTCCCGCAGATACCGATCTACTTCTTGCCGGGGCCAAACGTGCTCTTCCATCTTGCGACAATTAACACAGGCATGGCCGGTGAAATCAATCATCACCGGTTTATTTTTTTCCTTCGCATAGGCCAGACCCTGAGCCAAATCCTTAAAACATTCCAGATTATTCGGACAATCCTTGGGATAGAGCCAGCTATAACCGACAGGTGGCGCCAAGCCACTTAGCAGGGTCAATGGCGTAAAAGATTGTTTCGCTTCATCATACCTGAATCCGGAAGCCAGGTAAATCGCTGTTATCATGGAAAGTGCACCCAATACCAGGCGAACTTTAGACGGTTTTTCTCCTGGTGTATCATGAGGAAACCGGATAATTCCAAAGAGATACAGCGCCATGGCAATGGCAATGAGTATCCATATCAGCAGGAATGGTTCGATTTTGAGCAAGCCCCAATGTTTGACCAAATCCGCATTGGATAAAAATTTGAACGCAAGTGCCAGCTCTAAAAATCCTAACACCACCTTGACCGTATTCAGCCAACCCCCTGATCGGGGCAATGAATTCATCCAACCCGGGAAGGCGGCAAATAGCGCAAACGGCAACGCCAGCGCAAAACCAAATCCGGTCATACCTGCGGTCAACTGCATCGCACCCCCATCCGAAGTCAATGCCCCGGCAAGTAGCGAACCCAAAATGGGTCCCGTGCAGGAAAAGGACACCAGCGCAAGCGTCAATGCCATAAAAAATATACCCACCAATCCACCAACCCCTTCAGCCGAGCTCACCCTGTTGGTCAGCGATGAGGGCATCGTGATTTCATAGTAGCCGAAAAAAGAAAAAGCAAAAAATAAAAAGATGACAAAAAAGGCGATGTTCAACCAAATATTCGTAGATATATCATTTAGAATATCCGGATTAAGGCTATCCATTACATGAAAGGGAATACTGAGTAAAACATACACCAGTAAAATAAAAAATCCGTACAAGGCCGCATTGACAAGACCTTTTTTTCTATCCTTGCTACCCTTGGTAAAAAAGCTTACGGTAAGCGGGATCATCGGGAACACACAAGGCGTAAGCAGTGCCAGCAAGCCCCCTATAAAACCCAGAAGAAATATGGACCACATGCCTTTGCCGCCTGTCTCAACGGAAGTACTAAACGAACAATCACTCGCTGGATTAGCGAGGTCCACATTTGTAACAGGATAAATGGAAGCTGCATCTGTGCCAATAACAGGTGCAACTTTATCTCCACCAAATGTAATGGTGCCTTCGGAAAAATGGATGGTAAAATCGGTAGCTGGTGGAAATAAACAACGTTTATCATCGCAGGTCATATATTCAAAATAACCGGTCAATGGCGTCGTGGGATCTGCCACTTCAAAATTTTGAATATACCGAAGAGTGGACTTGTATTTAATGACCCGCATCTCAAAAATGGGATCAAATGCATCCAATTTTTTTCCACCTTCTTCAAGCAGTGGACCGGTTGCAACCACACCTGATGCGGGGTTGAAGGTAAATGCGGTGGGAATGGGACCCTCCTCAGCGCTATTGTCTTTGCTGTAAACCGCCCAGTTTTCCTGAATGGCCGCATCGAACGTTGCACGATATGTTTTGCCGGAAACAAGCTCAACTTTGGCGGACCATTTTACCGGATCAAATAAACCATCCTCAGCAGCAGCCACCTCTGATGGCGCTTCACCAACAGGCATATCCACTGGCTCGACAGCAATACCGGAGGCGCTTGCTTTTGTCGGTTCAAATCGAAAGTCGACTTCCTTGGGGGGCAGGCATCGTTCCTTATCGCAGGTCATGAATTCAAGAAAACCCACAATGGGAACACCAAATTTTTTGACCTTGATCTTTTGAGTAAATGTAGCTTCCCGGGTAAATTTGATAACCTCCATTTCAAATATGGGGTCATATCCTTCATGGCGGTCACCCTCTTCGCGGGTTTTACCGACCAGTTCATAATGGTCACCGGGAGTGAATTGGAATGAAGTAGGTATCGGGCCGTCACCTTCTATAAATTGGGAATAAATGCTCCAATCTTTATCTAGCCTGGCTTTAAGGATTAGCTCAAAATGGGTATCATCGACCTGACGCAGGTTTTGGGTCCATTTAACCGGATCTAAAATCTGAGCATGCAATCCAAAAAACATACCTGTAAACAGCCAGGTAGATACTAAGAAGAAAAGACGATTCATCTGGAACAACTTTAATTCAAGGCAACGGTAAATTTCTGCTCAATCGGTGGCAGGCATTTCGTATCATCACAAGTCATGAAGATATAGCTGCCTTGTAGTTTGGTAGAACCGGCAGGAACCTTGACCCTGGAAGTAAAGGTCACTTTCTCACTGAATTTAACCAAGTGCATTTCAAAAATAGGGTCAAACGCCTCATGTTTTTTGCCACCTTCCTTTTTCGACATCAACTTTGCACCGGCTCCAAAAGTAAAAGAGGTAGGAATGGGTC
>JAGNXB010000056.1 GCA_017985675.1 Saprospiraceae bacterium
TAACCTTATGTAAGCTTTTGCCTTGTAATCGAAAAGCACTTAAATTTCTGATTACTATATGTCTTTATATTTCAATTACCGGATTGTATGCCCAAGTTGAATCTGGTTATTGCGGTACGTATGATCGCGATATGGATACGACAAATAACAATTACACGGGGGAATATTTTGATCAATTTGGTAATAACTATTCGGAAGAAGAGTTGCTCGTAATTAATATTCCAGGTCCGATAGAACGAACAACATCTTGTGCATCATCTTATTTCAATTTAATATTTTCAGGCCCATTTACTGATGGGGAGATAGAGACAGTATGTGCTGCATTTGATTATTTGGGAACCGTGATCATTCCCGCTAGTACAAGTGCACAAATAAATATTTATATTACAAAAGAAGCCTTTCAAGATGACTTAAGTCCAATTACAGATGGTGTACTTGCCACTGGCCAGGCATTTTTTAGAAATGATTGTGGTATACGCCCCAGTCTTGCTTATCTTGGAGTAAATTCAACAGTAGATAACGCCAATTTTGTTCATGGTATAATACGATATAACCAATTAATTGAAGACTGGCACTTAATAGAGAATGATGGAGTGGACCCTGAACCTAATATTTCAGGTTACGATCTATTTTCTGTCACTATACATGAAGCCTTGCATATTTTTTCATGGCATTCATTGACTCATTCTATTGATCAAAATCCTATTTCTGATGGGCATTACTCTATTTTTGATAAATATTTGTTTCAGAATCAACAGGGAGTTTACCATCCACTACTAGTGGAACCAGAGGATAGAGTTTGTTGTAATAAATGGATACTAAACCCAAATCTTAATATTATAAATTCAAATCCTTCCATTTGTAACAAAATTAAATTTAAAAATGATTTTATCTTCTTAGAAGTTTCTGTTGGGAGTCCTATGGCTAATATGCAAAACCATTTAGCGCATTTTAATGAAGACTGCCTGGACACTCTTGTCGATTATTATGTAATGCATCCTTCCATTTCATCGGGAGAAAATAAGCGAACCATCACACCTGTGGAAAAACATGCAATGTGTACCATGGGCTATTCGATAGCAGGAGGTGGATATTGTCCTGAAAATGAATGTACAGTGATCGCAAATGACGATGGTCCTATTGTGATATCGACATTAAATACAGCACATAGTATTCCTGCATCAACATATCTTGCTAATGATGTTTACACCTTATTAAATGATAATCCAGCATTTTTGACAGTTACTCATATTGATAGTTGTGGTTCACTAGAGGGTTGTTCTGATGCTGATGGGATTGAAGTTTCGTTTAATTCAACTACTGATGCATTTTCAATTGTGGCTCTAGAACCTGGATTTTATTCTATTTGTTATTCAATTGAAGTACGATGTGGTACAGGTTTTTTCTGTGATGATGCTATTATATATATTTATGTAGAAAACCCGGACACACCCGTATGTTGTGATGAATTGGTGGATTGCAACATTATTTGTGATGGTGATTTTGAGGCAATAGATAGTACAACCGAGCTTAGAATTGTCCA
Source organism: Saprospiraceae bacterium (assembly GCA_017985675.1). Classification (GTDB taxonomy): domain Bacteria; phylum Bacteroidota; class Bacteroidia; order Chitinophagales; family Saprospiraceae; genus JAGNXB01. Next base: position 1,544 of record JAGNXB010000056.1, read on the forward strand.
TGCGAGGGGTGATACATTGGGTGCAAATACATTTACTTTTGGTACATGGGATAACCTTCCTACCTTAGTATCCGGGACCTTTGAAATCAGAGATTGTAGTAATACTTTATTAGCAAATGTTCCCTTATCTGGAAGTGGTAATGCTGTCAAATTAAATCATTCGACCTTTAACTCTCCCCGTAAAGATGGTATCATGTTTACCCTTTGCCAGCCTTTGGATCCGGGAAATAGCTTGGATATTGATTTCTCGGCTTTGGCATCGCCGGATTGTTTTGATGGAACACCAACTTTAGTCTTTGAGATGTCATCCTGTGCGCCAGTAGGGGATGAAAACGTATATGATATTCCTGGAATGATAGCTGGGCCTGAAGTGGTAACCATTTCTACGGGCACCTCAATGACACCACATAATGTTACGATCACCAATTCATCTAGTCAGCCTGCCCGCTACCTTTACATCCACCACAATTTGATTATAACAGATACAGCTACAAATGAGTATAGAAGTTTTGTTGTTCTGGATGATTTGGTGGCCCTCTATACTGAGAGTTGTATAACTGTGACCGAAGTTGATGTAATACCATTAACGCCATGCCTGGAAGGGAAGGTATCTACAATTTTCAGGGTATGTAACACATGTAGTACTCCCAATAGTCCCTTTGATATTGATATTATTCTACCTTCATTGATGGCTCATGTTCCTTCCGGATCCGTACCTTCTTTAAATTTCACTATTCCCGAGCATAGTTTACATCCTTACACATGCATGGATTTTGAGGTATTAGTAGATGTTGGTTCAGATACGTCCGTTTTGGATGTTCAACAAACCATTGCTTTTACAATAGAAGATGCGGATACATGCACTATTGCTGATACGGCTTCTTTGTCTTTTACTCCAGTTGATTCTATCCCTATCAGCATCCAGAAGGATCTTGTATGGCAGGATACCATTGGACAAACGGGTGAGATGTTATTCAGGATAATCATTTGTAATGATTCAGAATATGCTGTCAATTATATTGAAGTAGAGGATGGCGTATCCAACCTAATCAAGATTCACGACAAAGGAGATTTTTATGAAGTATTAGGGGGATTGGCATCCATTTTAACTTTGAACCCGGGGCAATGTGATTCATTGTATTGGACAGGAATTCCTAAATGCATTTGTCGGGAGGATATGGAGAATTGTGCACGTGCACGTGTTCTTCAAAGCGGTTGTTGGGATATATATGATTGTGTTCCTGAATTTGATGATATTCGTACGGGCCCGGTACCTGATCCAGGTTTCTGGATAACGCATGTAGGTTGCCAAATTCGATGCTTTGGTTGGGAACCAAATATGTGTGATGAATGCCAAACCAATATCTGGGACTTCGGGGATGGGACTAGCTCTACGAGCTTTTTCCCTTGCCATTTATTTCCAGATACCGGTTCTTATCTTGTCACCCATCATACGTTTAATCTGTGTGGTGATACCATCACTTCGGATTCAGTTGTCATTTGGGAGTTCAGACCTGACCCTACCTTCACTTTTGAAAGTGTGGGTGATTGTGATTCTGTCCAATTCACATCTTCTATACAAGATCTTGAGCATACTTGGGATTTTGGCAATGGCCAAACCAGCACAGATGTCAATCCAGCCATGACCTACACTGCGGATGGCACCTATGTCGTCACCCACTGTGTAAGACATGATACGATATGTGGGTGGGTCTGCGATACCCTCCATGTGACTATTTATTGCCATGGCACTTGCAATTGTCCGGATGGAGTAAGTAACTTTAACGTTGGTAAATTCAATCAAACAACAAATTTATCAACGGTACCATTTGCAACTGGAAATATGCATAACAATTCAGGCTCTTGTATCTCTGTAAAGGGAAAACTCTTTATTGATAAAGCATTCACTTTAATAGGTGGAGAAGTGCGCATGCATCCCGGTGCCGAAATAATTATTCCCGATACAACAGGGTTAACATTGCAGGTTATTAATGAGTATGGAGGGATACATGGATGTGACTCGCTATGGCAGGGTATTACCATGCTCCCGAATGCCTACCTGAATATGTCTAGAAACATTGTTCAGGATGGATACGAATCTATCAAATTTCAATCAAAAGGCAAGGTATTTATTGTAAAAAACGATTTTGATAAAAACCATATCGGTATCCAGATGCAATCCAGTGGATTGTCGTTATTCAATGTAGCACAATTCCCGCGGGAGGTGTTTTACGATAATACCTTTGATTGCACGGATGATCTATTACCTGCATATTCTATTCATAAAGGTCATTTAGGTGTTGGACTTTGTGGTATAAATATTAATAAAATCATTGCGGTCATTGGAACAGATGATTCATTATTTCCAGATCAAAATGAATATCTAAATCTGCTCAATGGGATCAGAGCAAATGAATCAATGGTATTGATTCACCGCCAGTACATTCACGATATGATCAAAATAAATCAAAGCAATTCTTATGGTACTGGTATTTATACGTACAAGTCGAACAATAGAATGTATGCCAACCGGATTGAAGACATGCCCTACAAAGGAATAGAAATGCAACTATCAGGCAGTCCTTGGGGTGTGGAAAGAAACGAAATACAGAATATAGCTTTTGATGGTATTAATTCGGAACATTTTCGAGTTGGACATATCATTAAGAATAATATGATCTATAATGCACAACGAAATGGTGTTGCTTTACGTTTTGGATCCAATTCAATATCTAATGTTATCCAATCCAATTCGATTACTATTGATCCGCCCATCAACAAATCTCAATCTATTTTTGGTATTTCGTTGTGGGATATTCCGGGCCAATACGTAAATACGACGAACCACACTAATGTTGTGTATAATGGAGTGAAATGGGATTCGGAATCAAGTTGGGCAAGGGTTTATTTATATGAGATGATGCGAGTAGGGGGATTGAATTGTTCTGGCAATAAAGCTAAGGTAGAACAAATACGTAAAAATTTTGGTTTTTGGCTTGAAGAAAACAATAAGCAGGTTGTATCTGGCAACCACTATCAAAATGACGAATTTGGAGTACCTATATACACAGTCGGTTATTCCATCGTGGCTAGCCCGAATGGGTTGATTTGCTGCGATACTAGTTCAAATGCATTAAATGGGTTTGCATTTTCGTATCATTCTCCATCCAGGTGGGATGGTAATTCGACATTTGATGACCATGAAACCGGATTAGTAGTCGGTACATCTAGTATTATGGGCCAACAATTTCTTGACCAAAATCAATTTAATCCGATCGTCCAAGGTAATGAATGGTTGGCAACTTACTCTTCAGGGGATGGTGCAAAGAATTTTAATAAGGAATTGGACCTAGAAGCATCTCTAATTTATTATAATCCTGCTTTTACCACTACTACTGCGTTGAACAATCACCAATATGGTCCAGGTGATCCAGAAGGGGATTGGTTCAAGCCGTGGGAAGAATCAGATCCTGCTTTTTGTGGTTCAGAAGAAAGTATTTGCTCAAGTATTAGTCCACCGGTGTATCTTACTGATGCCGATGAACACGCAGCCCGTGGATATTTTATCGACTCCATCACGAGCAGAATGGCCCTAAACTGGGAAGTACAGCGGAATTTACTTCATAATGTTGCTTCTGATTCCACGCTGCTTGGTACAAATGCTATTATTGATTCCTTTTATACTGCCAGCGATTCGATGATGGTTTCCAGTGTGGTCTATTTTGAACGATATCTCGATTCTATCCGACAATACATTGTAAGTGACCAGGCCAGGGTGGCGGAATATCAAGATAGTATGGTTATTCTGTATGCAGTACTAGCTGATCTTGATACATTGATTGCGGATGCAACAACGTTGGAAGATACCCTCCAGATATTTGATGATAAATATACCCACTGGTTGTCTATTAATCATTGGCTGCATGAATTGAATGAAATCGATAGCCTTCATGAGGTAAGATTGTTAGCGGGAATTGATGAATTGATAAATCAAATGGAAGGCTGGATACCCGAAAATCTGGTCGATTCCAATTACAGAATTGGGTATTCACATTACCTGGAAGTATTAGGTGATCCTGAATACTTCTTTGACTCCATTTCACTTGATTTGCTCTATACGGTAGCCGACCAATGTCCGCAATATGGAGGAAACATTGTGTTACTATGCCGCAAATTAATCCAGAATCAGAATCCTGATGATTATTGGGATGATGAACTTATATGTTTTGAAGACACCAGCCGAACACTGAGCACGAACATAAAATCGGTAGACGGATTAGCAATGAATGAGTCCATTAAGGTATTCCCCAATCCAGCATCGGACCTGGTTCATATCCAGTCTTTAGGTGATCTTGGGCCACTTGAGTTAAACGTGTATAATGCTGTTGGATCTTTAATCTATAGTAGGAACGTAAATCCTCATACCTCTACTTCAATACCTGTGGATACCTGGCCTGATGGTTTATACACCTTTGTCTTCAAAGATAAGATGAATAAAAAATTAGTGTCTAAAGTGGCTATTATTCGTAACTGATTTAATTTAAACAAGGGATGTCTTATATTTAATAAGACATCCCTCCTTTTTTGTAGACAATGAAGATCTTACTGACTATTTTACTTTTTATGCCAGGTGCTTTCCTTTGGGGGCAGAAGCATGACTATCTTTGGACATTCGGAGGCAAGGGATTAAATTCGATTAATCCAGTTGATTTTGGATTAATTCAATTTGATTTCCGTTTAGATCCTCCAGCTATATTTATTGATCCTGTTTTGAGGGCAGATCCACAATATACTATGTATCATGGCTATGTTTCTGTGAGCATATGCGATAGTTTTGGCAATCATCAGTTTTATGGTACTGGTGTCCGATTTAAAAACTTCCTGCATCATGAAATAGATGGCGGTCCATTTAATTTGGCTCCTTCATCATTTAATGCACCTCAACAAGCCATCAGTGTTCCTATTGGAGGCCAGTCCAGTCGATATTATTTTATCCAGGACAGTACTGATTTTTATGTTGATAACGGCATTCCAAAGGTGGGAGCTTTGAAGATGTGGTATTCTATAATAGATATGACAAAAAATAATGGCCAAGGGGAGATAAATCCTATTCGAATAAGTATCCTCCACAAGGACACATTAACACCAGGAAAGATAACTGCTGTGAAACACGGGAATGGTAGGGATTGGTGGGTATTAAAAGGGGGCCACAAACAATCTGGTATCATGAATAAAATATTGACACAACCGGATACAGTATATGTTCATAATATACAAACAGTAATTGTACATGATCAATATACAACTGGACAGGCTTTGTTTTCACCTAGTGGTGATAAGTATGTAGTGTCGTCTGGAATAAGTGAAGTGACATTAGAAGCACGAATCAATATTTATTTTTTTGATCGTTGCACCGGGTTGTTATCATTGGATACTTTTAAAGTCTATGGTGGTGGAAATGTATTGGGAGCTGCTTTTTCACCAGATGGACGGTTTTTATATGTATCGGCTAATGACACAGTATTCCAGTACGACTTTAATGAACCAGATTTAATTGGAAGTGAAACTGTAGTGGCAATATATGACCCTGATGCAGCACCTGGGAATACTACGTTTTACCGTTCCATGATGGGTCCTGATGGAAAAATATATTGGGCCACATCAGGCGGCACCAAATATTTAAATGTCATAGAAGACCCGCATGAAAAAGGGCTTGCATGTAATGTCAAACAAGCACTTTATATGGGTGCATATATGTCGAGCACACAAGCCAACTACCCCAATTACCGCCTCGGCCCGCTGGATGGTAGTCCCTGCGATACACTGGGCATGGATAATATGCCATTAGCTGAATTTCGTGTCCGTACAGATAGTACACTTAACGTAAAATTTATTGATCGGTCGGCCTATGAGCCTTCGGATTGGTATTGGACATTTGGTGATGGCGGCAGCAGCACTGAGGTACATCCAACACATGTGTATCTTTCTTCGGGCACTTATGAGGTGTGCCTCACGGTGAGTAATGTCAATGGTAGTGATACGTACTGCCGATATGTTCATCTGGGCACTTCCGCAACGGATGATATCCGCAAGGATGCGCAGATCACTGTATTCCCGAATCCGGCACAGGATATACTCAATGTCAATATCGCTGGTTTTTATCCGGTCGGTGCCCGCCTGCTTATCTACGACCTCCTGGGCCGGCAGATCCAGTCCACCGCCCTATCGTCGGGCTTGCAGGGTGTATCTATAGAGGCTATCCCTCCAGGAGCTTACTTGTGGCAAGTGCATTTGGGTGGCGATGAGTTAGGTGCTGGGAAATTGATTGTGGAGTAAAGAGTGATTACACACTCGTACCAGCCTTATATAATCACTCCTCATGTCCTCGACGGCTCCTCTGATAACCTCTTTTTGCTGATTGTATTTATATGGTTCTGAAAAATTGGCGCATGGGTTCAAAATAATGTTCCTCCCACCCGGCGGCGTAGTCGGGTTGACCGTCCGGAATGTTGGAATGGTTGATAGTGAGTTGGCAACCACCAGGTGTAGGTTGGAATAAAATCGCCAGATGGGAATCCGGATCCTCTTCAGAAAAGTCCTGTGATCGCCAGGATTGGACGATCCGGCTATGCGGACTTAGCTCCAGATGTTTGCCGGATATATATTCATCCCATGCCGTGAAAACACTTCCTTCTTCCGGCCTGGAAACGGCTTCTCCGCCGGTCATCAAGCCGTGGGTCTCGCCGTCCAGCCAGGCATCATATAATCGTTGAGCCGATACGGGCAGCGTCAGCGATACGGAAAAAGATACAGGCATACATGTGCATTTAAAAGGAATGAACTATTACAAATATAAGGTAATTTCAGTTTGGATAATGTACCAAATCCCTGCGCAGGGGCGCTCGGTTCGCTCAGCGAATGTCCACATTTTGTTGATGCGCCAAATGGCATTACGTAAGCTCGCGCAGGGGCGCTCGGTTCGCTCACCGAATGTCCACTGGACATTCGCCCCCTTCGGGGTACGTGAGCTCACCCTCAAAACCCTGCCTCGCCGGCAGGCTCCCTACTCAAAACCTCAAAACCTCAAACCCTCCCCAACTCCAAATTTACCAAGCCAGTTCTTTCCCCTTCGGATACTTCACTTTATAAAGGAATCGCAGCTCCTGTTGGGCTCCTGATACCAATTCTTGTTCCCAGGTGATGATGCCGGTTTCATTATTCAGCGAGCCACCGTTGCTGATTTCGTGTTTCACTTCTATGTCTTCATTTTGGCTTATAGGGATCTGGTCCTGGACTCGAATGCGTACATTGCCAGGTTTGTTATTTCGTAAACGGATCACCCAGCTATGAGTCTCTTCCACCTTGTTGCCGAAGAAATTCTTTTCACTTTTATCCTTGATCTTTTCTCTCGTCACCGCAATGCCTACATCAGCACCCAGGCTAAGTACTAGGCTATCGCCTGATTGGCGGGTATCGAGCCATGTTTCGCCAATGAAGGTTTGGCCGTAATAGATATTCGCTTTTCCCGAACTGAGATTTAATGATTCGAAGTCAGCTACAGTAGCCGTGAGATAGGCAAATTGATCTCTGCGCGGAGTAGTGATATACACGTATTCCGCAGGACTTGATTTCTGTTCCAACAAAACGGTGTAGGGTTTGCCATCTGATGGAATGGTAAAGAGTTCATTGATTGCAAACTCGGTAGTGGTAATGTTTTCAGAAAATTCACCAGGCAGAGCACCAAAAACCCTTATTCCATCAAGGTAATAGTTTGTTGCGCCACTTCTTGAGCCACGGATATTGGTTGCATCCATTTCCTTAGCTTTTTGATAGGCAAGGATGGGCTGGCGGTAATTAAGCCACCAGGGAGAAAGTGCCGGAACGGTATTGTTGCGGGATGGATCGCCCGTAGAGAGGGTAAGTTTCACCTTGTCCCAATCCTCATTAGTCTGGTTGTTCACTTCGCCTTTCGATTCGATACCCAACGGCTGATTGATCTCAGTGACACGCAGATCGTAGGTGCTTTGCCAGCCAGCATTCTGGGCGAGATAGGTCAGTTTGAGATCAGCTTTTCCCCCTGAGAGAGAGGTAAGTCGAACGACAACTGTGCGGGCATTGTCGGGACGCAGGCGCTGACGCGTTTCGGCTTGTTGCTTTTTCAGCTTGTCCAGTTGTTTAATGTTCTCGGCCAAGCGGTCGCTGACAGTAATCTTTTCCAGTTTAATAGCCGCGAGCCGGGTACGGAAATAGGTTGCTACCTGCTCGAGGTTAGTAGCTGTGACACCGTTATTTTGGCCTCCGGTTTCTTTGTTGACGAGGAGGAGAGATTCTTCTTCCATCAGCACTTCAAGGGTGGCTTTATCCTTTTTAATAGTTTGTTCCAATTTTTCCATTTGGTCCTGCAAAGCCACATAGGGTGCCGGCATGGGCAATTCGGTGAGGAATTCCCTGGTACTGGTTACGCTCAGAATAGTAAATCCTTTGCTCACCTGTACCTGTACACTGTTGTCCTCCAAAAAAGGGCTGAGGGCAGGAAAATGAAGTTCTACGGGTCCGGCAGGAAGCGAAAGACTCGCTGTCCGGGTTACTGCTGCACCATTGCGATATACCTTGACAGCATCAATACCTGAAGGGGCAAGAATCGGGTCGGCAGCAAAAAGAGGGGATAACCAGAGGCTCAGCAGAAGGAGGGGAAAGAGTGCTTTCATGGAGGAAAGATAAGTGGTTTTACAATGTGAGCTTAACGTGATCCGTCTCCGCCGTCAGATCATAACTTTCTTTCTTTTGATCGTGTTATCAAATAATGGTGGTTTGACAGGACAGTGGAGGTCAGAAAGTCTGAAGGTCGAAGGTCTTAAAGTTATAAAGTTACCGCTTTAACAGTTTGACCCTGCTCTGATTCCTATTATTCCCGTCAGCGCCAGATTCCAGATTATTACGACATTATTCCCGCATCACCGCACCTCGCAACCCGCAACGACCCGCAACCTGCATCTCTTAAGCTCGCGCGGGGGCGCTTGGTTCGTTCACCGAATGTCCACATTTTGTTGATTTACTTAAAGCATTTCGTAAGCCTCGCGCAGGGGCGCTCGGTTCGCTCACCGAATGTCCACATTGTGTTGATTTACTAAAGGCATTTCGTAAGCCTCGCGCAGGGGCGCTCGGTTCGCTCACCGAATGTCTGCATTTTGTTGATGTGCTATGGGCATTTCGTAAGCCTCGCGCAGGGGCGCTCGGTTCGCTCACCGAATGTCCACTGGACATTCGCCCCTTCGGGGTATGTGAGCTCACCCCTTCGGGGTACGTGAGCTCATCCTCGACTCCTCTACTCCTCCCCTCAAAACCTCAAACCCTCCCCAACTCCCAACCGAATAACCTTACCTTTGCACTCCTATGTTTCCAATCTACGATGTCATCGTTGTCGGAGCCGGCCATGCCGGTTGCGAAGCGGCCGTTGCGGCTGCCAATCTCGGATCCCGCGTATTGCTGGCTACGATGAATATGCAGACCATTGCCCAGATGTCCTGCAATCCCGCCATGGGCGGCGTAGCCAAAGGTCAAATTGTCCGCGAAATCGATGCACTCGGTGGTTATTCCGGCATCGTGACCGACAAAACCATGGTTCAGTTTCGGCTGCTCAATCGCTCCAAAGGCCCCGCCATGTGGAGTCCCAGGGCGCAAAGTGATCGGGCCCGATTTGCCGAGACCTGGCGACTGATGCTGGAGGCCCATCCCCTTATCGACTTTTGGCAGGATATGGTGCGCGGACTCATCGTCAAAGAGGGCAGGGTACAAGGCATTGTCACCGGCATGGGCCTGGAGATTGCCGCACGTTCGGTCGTGTTGACCAATGGCACCTTCCTCAATGGGATAATCCACATCGGCGAAAAACAATTTGGTGGTGGTCGTGCCGGTGAAAAGGCATCGACCGGTATCACCGAACAACTCGTAGAATTGGGCTTCGAAGCCGGCCGAATGAAAACAGGCACCCCTCCTCGCCTCGATGGCCGCACCATTGACTATTCCGTGCTGGAAGAACAAAAAGGCGATGAGATACCCGGCCGATTCTCCTATACGGAGACGCCGCTACCCGACCGACAACTTTCCTGTCATATCGCCTATACCTCCCAGGAGGTACATGATACCCTCCGCACGGGTTTTGATCGTAGCCCCATGTTTAATGGGCGCATCCAGGGCCTCGGTCCCCGATACTGCCCCTCCATCGAAGATAAAATAGATCGGTTTTCGGATCGCGATCGGCATCAGCTTTTTATTGAACCCGAAGGCTGGGATACCTGCGAGGTATATGTCAATGGCTTTTCGTCCTCTCTGCCCGAAGACGTCCAGTTTGAAGCCATCCGCAAAGTCAGAGGTCTCGAACAGGTAAAAATGTTCCGGCCGGGCTATGCGATTGAATATGATTTTTTTCCCCCCAATCAACTGGATTTATCGCTCGAAACCCGCCTGGTAAAAAACCTCTTTTTTGCGGGTCAGATCAATGGCACCACAGGTTATGAAGAAGCGGCATGCCAGGGTCTGATAGCGGGGATGAATGCCCATCGGGCCGTAAATGAGCTGGACCCGTTCATCCTGCGCCGTAGTGATGCGTACATTGGCGTCCTCATCGACGATCTGGTCAATAAGGGCACTAGTGAGCCATACCGGATGTTTACCTCCCGTGCAGAATTCCGGATCCTTTTGCGTCAGGATAATGCAGATGTTCGCCTGACCCCCCTCGCTGCCGCTATCGGGGTGGCTCATATGGATGCACGTCTCGACCGGGTGAATCAAAAAATGGAAGGTGCGGCCCGTATTGAAAAATTTATCCGGGATTACAGTGTTGAACCGGGCCAGATTAATGCTTTTCTGACCAGTAGGGACTCAGCTGAGATTTCCCAAAAAATGAAACTGCACACGGTCCTTATGCGACCGCATATCGATATGGCCGACCTGCGCACTATCCTGCCCGACCTGCATCTGATGCTCAACCAGTATGACGATGAGGTATGTTCTTTTGCGGAGATCACCATGAAATACGAAGGGTATATCCGGCGGGAACAGGAAATGGTGGAAAAAATGAACCGATTGGAGGATCTGGACCTGGGCGAACGGTTTGACTACCACCAGTTGACCGGACTGTCCAATGAGGCCCGCGAAAAACTTTCCCGGCTGCGGCCCCGCACCATTGGACAGGCGAGCCGTATTTCCGGCGTGAGCCCTTCCGATATCTCCGTGCTGCTCATTCATAGCGGACGGTAATCAGCCCATTCAACTACTTTTTTTTAGGGAGCGGCCTGCGGGAAAGGATGCCATTTTAGGCCCATGGCAAAATCAATCTCCTTACCTTTGTCCCGCTTTTATACAGAATGCCTCGTTATGAAGATTTCCCTAAACTGGCTCAACCAGTATTTTGATAATCCCTTATCACCCGAACACACCCTCGATCTGCTCACCAGCCTCGGTCTTGAGGTGGAAGGGTCAGAAAAAACAGAAGCCGGCTACAACGGCTTGCAAGGCATTCTTGTGGGCGAGGTATTGACCTGCGTCAAACATCCTGAAGCAGATCGGCTGAGCCTGTGTACCGTAAATATTGGTGCGGAGAACCCCTTGCATATTGTTTGTGGCGCGCCGAATGTCGCTGCCGGCCAAAAGGTCCTGGTCGCTACGTCCGGTGCTGAGGTGCTGGGTAAGGATGGCAAACCATTCACCATCAAAAAAGGCCGGATCCGCGGTGCAGATTCAGAGGGCATGATTTGCGCTGAAGACGAACTGGGTCTGGGCACCGATCATGCCGGAATCCTGGTGCTGGATCAGACCGCTACACCGGGAACTCGTGCGGGTGACCAACTGGGATTAAAGGAAGATTGGATCATCGAAATAGGACTCACACCCAATCGGTCCGATGCGACCAATCACCTGGGAGTAGCCCGCGACCTGTATGCCGCACTGAAAGTCCGCCACCAGGTAGACGGCAAGTTGGTGCCACCCGATGTAAGCGGTTTTAAAGGCGGCAAGGATGCGAATGGCGTCTCGGTTATCGTGGAAAATCATAGCGCGTGCCCGAGATATTCCGGCATTACCCTTTCAGGCCTTAAGGTGGGGCCTTCGCCCGAGTGGTTGCGACAGGCGCTTACGGCCATAGGGGAGCGTCCTATCAACAATGTGGTGGATGCGACCAATTATGTGCTGCATGAATTGGGGCAACCCCTGCATGCCTTTGATTTGGATAAAATACAAGGAAAAACCATCCGGGTAAAAATGCTCGATACATACTTGCCCTTTGTATCACTGGATGGTCAGGAACGCGTCCTGAATCAGACCGACCTGATGATTTGTGACGGGGATAGCCGACCTATGTGTATGGCCGGTATTTTTGGTGGATTGCATTCCGGTGTCAGCGAACAAACGACATCCATCTTTTTGGAATCGGCCTATTTTGATCCGGGCACCATCCGTCGCAGCAGTACACGTCATGGTTTGCGCACCGAAGCGGCGAAAATCTATGAAAAAGGAGCCGATCCAGAAGTCACGATCTATGCACTGGAGCGCGCCGCACTGCTGATATCTGAATTGACCGGAGGACATATTTCGTCCTCGATTTTTGATGTTTATCCCGAAAAGGTGGCACCGGCACGTGTGCTCGTGCGACTGGAAAAGGTGTGTGCACTCACGGGTGTGCCCTTCACCACTGCCGATTTACACCGGATCTTTGAAGCGATGGGCATGCCTGTCCTGGAAGAAAAAATCGGCCACTTTACGGTACAGGTGCCCGGCAACAAAAGCGATGTAACACGTGAAGTAGATGTGATCGAAGAGATCCTTCGGATTTACGGTTACGACCAGGTGCCCGAGCCAGGCCGCATGTCCGTATCCGTGCAGACGATGGCCAAGCCTGATCCGGTGGGGTTGAGGGAAAAAGTAGCCGGCTTGCTAAGTAGCCGGGGCTTCAGCGAAGCCATGAATTTATCCCTGGATCAATCCGGCCGCTACCAGAAATTCCTCGTCGGCCATTTTCCAGATCTCGTGAAAATCCATAATACATCCAACATGCATCTGGATTGTCTGCGTCCTGCGATGTTGCCCAATATGCTGGAAAGCGTGTTGCGCAATCACAATCGCCAGCAGGCTGATTTGCGCATGTTTGAGTTTGGGAAGACCTATCGCCGCGAAGGAGACCAAATCATCGAAACCAACAGGTTGCTGCTGGTCATGACCGGCAGGAGGGAAGCCGAGAGCTGGCTTAATACTTCCCGAACAACGATCGATTTTTACACCTTGAAAAGTGAAGTGACAGCCATCATGCGACTGTTGCGCATCCAGGGATGGCAGGAGCAGTCCGTACCTGCTGAAGATGGACTGGAGCCCGGCATCAGTTGGTGCAGAGGTCCGCAGGAACTGGTCAAACTGGGAGCCGCGTCTGGTGAGATCATGGAGGCCATGGATATTGACCAAACCGTTTGGGTCGCTGATTGCAACTGGGATCTCCTCCTCAAAGCGCTCCCGGCAAAGGATCTGGAAACAGCTCCGTTAAACCGATTCCCTACCGTCCGCCGCGACCTTGCGTTGGTGTTAGACAAGCAGGTAGCCTACAAAGACGTTGAAGCCCTGGCCCGGAAGACAGAGAAAAAATTGCTGCAAAGTGTGGAGCTGTTTGATGTGTTTGAGTCTGCGGAAGCCCTCGGCGAAGGCAAAAAATCCTGTGCCATCAGTTTCCGTTTTGCAGATGCCGAAAAAACACTGACGGATGGGGAGATTGATGCCGTCATGGATAAGCTGATTCAAGGCTATGAAAGCAAATTAGGTGCAGTGATCAGACGGTAAGGAGAGCGTATACATCCACAACACCTTGTTGAGTTTGTAATAACTAACTTGGGAAGTGGTGATATTAAAACGGTTATTCGTTTATGGGTGTATTTGTTTATGCGGAAAATGTCCTCGAACAGCTCGCCCCCAATACGAAGCGGACCGACCCGCAGGGGGAGCCTTTTTAGGTGGGATTGCGGATCCACTGATTCCACCTCCGCCGAGTGCGTGCGAAATCATTAGATCTCATCCGCGTCCACCCGCCTAAAACAAGCTCAGGTCAGCGAAGTGGCGGCACGTAAAATCCGAAGCACCGCCTAAAATGTACGGCAACCTCAAATCGGAGAAAAGCGAGCCTTTCGAGGACAGCGCTTTTTGGTTACTTTTTGGCAAGACAAAAAGTAACGAGCCCAGCCGGCGAATGAGGCGATGCCGGGCGCAGGCGATAACCATTTTTTCAACGATCCGCCAGACACAAGGCCTAATCCCCACGTTTGAGCGCATCCGTAAATGCTAGGAATGAAGGATGCTTTCAGGAAATTCGATGCGAGATCTGACATGTTTCCCTAAATCACTCCTGCTCAAATAGTCCACCAATAATTCAGCTTAAACACCAGCGTGCGTGATCGATCCCTGAGGATGCCTTCCGGCGTATCATAATTATCGGTATACACCAGATAGAGATCCGATAGCGGCGCAAATCGCCACTGGAAGCGGCTGTTGATGTTGAAAATGCGCGCCTGGGTATTGTATTGAAAAAAGGTGGTCCAAAAAAAATCCCGGGTAAAGGTGATGTCCAGCCTTGTCGTCAGGTTGAGAATATCGGCATGACCGTTTGGCTCCGGCAGGCGTATGCTGTTCCAATTAGCGCTCACCCCAAGGCTGCCATAGGGTTGAATACGGTAGGTGATGCCACCGCGAGCCTTGAGGATATGGCCGTTATAAAATCCGCCACCATCCACTCCGCTCAGGAAATACCAGGTGCGTCGGCTGTCGGTATCAAAAAAGAAGCCGCCCTGGGCATAGCGGTATGATCCGGGTGCCAGGGGTTCGCCGCCCCGCACAAACCGGGTCGGGAATTGCAGATTGACTTCATTGTAACTGGTAAAAAACTGGAGGTACCGCCTGTCTTTTGCAAAAAAGGAATAACTCAGGTTATGGTTCCGCTCATTCATTGTACCATCGGGGTTGAAGACAACGGTATTGGATAGCGTACCCCAATGCCGGTTGAGCAGGGGATGATTTTCCGGGTAAAAGGAATAGGTCAATTCACTGGACACCTGGTTGAACCCAATCCGGAGGATGGTATCCCTCGATATATCGTAATTTTCAATACGCTGGATGAAGCCCATGTCCGCGTAATATTTGGATCCCGCGCCGGAGGCTTCCAGTGAGCCCGAAAAGTTGCGACTTCGATAGGCCGCTCCGGTCGCATACATCCCATTATTGTAACTGATACCCGGCTGAAAGGAATGATGGTATTTTGCCCAGGCTTCCACCTTCCCGTCTTCGCGCAGATATATCGCCTCCAGGCCGGCATTGCGACCATAAGACTCCTTTTGCAAAGTGCCATCGGCAAATACCTGCCGATTGGTGATGAGCGCCCGTAACATCGATCGTTTCAGGATCTGCTGATGAACGGCTATGGCCGAGAAGTTTTGAGCGGGATTATCGTCTTTGG
>JAGNXB010000057.1 GCA_017985675.1 Saprospiraceae bacterium
GATGGGTCAATTAAATAATCCTTCACCACGTGTTCTGCATATTGCGACTCATGGTTTCTTTTTCCCCGATCCAGTTGATAAAATACTTACTTCCAGAGAGGGTGAACCTGTCTTTAAATGGTCCGACAATCCCATGATTCGCTCCGGCCTTATCCTGGCCGGCGGCAATTACGCCTGGCAAAATGGAAAGGCAGTGAGTCCCGATAAAGAAGACGGCATTCTTACTGCCTATGAAATCAGTCAGATGAATTTGTCGAACACGGAACTGGTGGTCCTCTCTGCTTGCGAAACCGGCCTTGGTGACATACAAGGAAACGAAGGAGTTTATGGTTTGCAGCGGGCGTTCAAGATAGCCGGAGCGAAATATTTAATCATGTCCCTATGGCAGGTCCCTGATCGGGAGACGATGGAATTTATGACCACTTTTTATAAAAACTGGCTCGAGCAAAAATTGTCTATTCCGGATGCGTTTCGGAAAACCCAACGGGAGATGCGGGATCGGTTTTTTAATCCGTATTCGTGGGGAGCCTTCGTCTTAGTCGAGTGACTTTATTTTAGGACTTCGGCTCCTAAAAGGTGCCTTCGTCTTATTAGAGTGACTATATTTAAAGACTTCGGCACCCGAAGGCGGGGTTTGTTTTGGTGGAGTAATTATATTGAATAATAAATTGTTAAAAATTGAATGTAAATATTTATGAAATATTTGTTTTTTTTTGGAATGATATTATGGTTGACCACTACCTCAGCTCAGGTCGATTCCATTGCCATTAAGCAGATAGACAGCCTCATTCAGGTTGCTAGCAAACTTACAGGGCTGCAGCAATTCGAGCAGGCGCTAGCGGTGAATGCCGTGGCGGAGCGGCTGGCATTGGGGCATTTCGGCCGGGAGTCGGCGATGTATGGGCTTTGTTGTTTTAATCATGGAAGGGTAGAGTACTATAAAACGGATTATCCGGAATCTGAAAAATGGTACCTTGAATCAAAAAGCATCTATGAAAAAACGGTGGGAAAGAAAAATCTTGATTATGCCAATTGCCTGTTTAACCTAGCCGTTCTTTACAGGGTCATGGGCCAATTCGAAAAAGCCGAACCGCTCTATATTGAATACAAAGACATCGTGGAACATGCGCTGGGCAAGGAACACCCCGATTATGCTTCGATCCTGAACAACATGGGAAATCTGTACTGGTACATGGGCCAGTACGAAAAAGCTGAACTGCTTCACCTGGAAGCCAAAGACATCAGGGAAAAATCCCTGGGCAAGGAACACCCCAAATATGCCAGTAGCCTGAATAACCTTGCAAATCTTTACAGTGACATGGGCCAATACGAAAAAGCCGAATTGCTCCACCGCGAATGCAAAGACATCTGGGAAAAATCCCTTGGCAAGGAACACCCCGATATTGCCAAGACCCTTAACAACCTGGCCATGCTTTACATTAACATGGGCCAATACGAAAAATCTGAACCACTTTACCTGGAATCCAATGATATCATGGAAAAAGCCCTTGGCAAGAAACACCCCGATTATGCTAGTAGCCTGAACAATCTTGCAAATCTTTACAGTGACATGGGCCAATTCGAAAAAGCCGAACCGCTTTACCTGGAATCCAATGACATTTGGGAAAAAGTCCTGGGCAAGGATCACCCCGAATATGGTAATGGCCTGAACAGCTTAGCCATTCTTTACGATGTTATGGGCCAATACGAAAAAGCCGAACTGCTCTATCTGGAAGCCAAAGACATCTGGGAAAAAGCCCTGGGCAAGGAACACCCAGATTATGCTACTAGCTTGAACAACCTGGCAACGCTTTACGATATTATGGGCCAATACGAAAAAGCCGAGCCGCTTTGCCTGGAATCCAAAGACATCAGGGAAAAAGCCCTGGGCAAGGAACACCCCGAATATGCTGCAAGCCTAAACAACCTGGCAACGCTTTACCAGGCCATGGGCCAATACAAAAAAGCCGAGCCGCTTTACCTGGAATCCAAAGACATCCGTGAAAAAGCCCTGGGCAAGGAACACCCCGATTATGCCTGGAGCTTGAATGGCCTGGCAGATCTTTACAGGGACATGGGCCAATACGAAAAAGCGGAACCGCTCTACCTGGAATCCAAAGATATCTGGGCAAAATCCCTGGGCAAAGAGCACCCCAATTATGCAAGGGGCTTGAATGCCCTGGCCAATCTTTACTTTAAAATGGGCCAATACGAAAAAGCTGAACCGCTTTACCTCGAACTGTCTTTATCCAACAAACGCCGGCTCGAAAAAGCCACGCTCCACCTTTCAGAACGGGAACTCCACAATTATCTAAATACATTTTCTGCAAGTCAAAATAGTACCCTCTCGTTTACCTATACAACCGGTAGTGAATTATTAATCTCTACCTGCTATGACAACAGCCTGTTTTACAAAGGATTTTTATTGCAGTCCGCTGGACGTATCCGACAATTAGCCCTCTCGGATACAGCCACTACCGAAAAATTTAACCGCCTGAAAGGCTATCACCGTCGCCTCGCCACCTTATATTCAATGTCTATTGCTGAGCGTAAAGGCATCTCTGAATTGAAAGAGAAAGCCAACCTGGCTGAAAAGGAATTGGCTCGCGCAGTAGCTGGTTACTCCGATGCGATCCGGCAGGTTAAGTGGGAAGATGTTAAAGCGGGTTTAAAGCAGTCAGAAGCCGCAATTGAATTTGTGCATTTTAAAGTCAATTTTACCCGGAAAACGGACAGTATACTGTATGCAGCCCTCTTGATCCTTCCCGGAGCGGAACAGCCTAAATTTATCCCGCTTTTTGAAGAAAAAGCATTGGCACTTTTGGTCTCGTCCAATACCGAACGCAAGGCAGATTATGTAAACGAATTATACACCTTGGCAGACCGCGGATTGGTCAAATTGGGGACAGAAAAAAGTTCCTTGTATGAACTCATATGGAAACCACTCGAGGCCTATTTGTCCGGGATAAAAACCATTTATTATTCGCCCTCCGGTTTATTGCATCGCATTAATGTGGACGCCATTCCGGTATCGGAAATGGAAACGATAGCCGATAAATATCAATTGATCACTTTAAACAGTACGCGTCAGTTAGTTATTCCAACTCAAATAAAAAATGCCAATAACGATGCTGTTTTATTTGGTGGCATACAGTTTGAACAAGACAGCACCTTCTATAATGATGAATCCTTGTTGGCTTCGCGATCCAGAGGTGATCTATCTTTTACATCGGTGGACTCTACCCTGAGAGGCGGCACATGGCATTACCTCGCCGGCACAGAACGGGAAGTAAATGCCATTGAAAAAATGATGTTAACTTCAGGGATAAATCCAAGGCTGAAAAAGGGATCCGAGGCTACCGAAGAATCATTCAAAAATATCGGTATAAATAATGTTCCTTCACCCAGAATTTTGCACATCGCTACGCATGGATATTTTTTTCCTGATCCTAAAAGTATAACAAAGAGTACAGGATTTAACAGTGAGCAGGAATCTGTCTTTAAAATTTCAGATCACCCCATGTTGCGATCTGGTTTGATTCTGGCTGGGGGCAATACCGCTTGGCAGGGAAATCAAACCCTGGAAGGAAGAGAAGATGGTATCCTGACGGCCTACGAAATCTCTCAAATGAATTTGTCCAACACGGAGCTTATCGTCCTCTCTGCCTGCGAGACCGGCCTCGGCGAGATACAAGGCAATGAAGGTGTATACGGATTGCAACGCGCATTCAAAATCGCAGGTGCTAAATATCTTATCATGAGCTTGTGGCAAGTGCCGGACAAACAAACCTCATTGCTGATGACTACCTTTTATAAAAAATGGCTGGAAGAAAAGATGACCATACCGGATGCCTTTCATGCAGCGCAGAAGCAGTTGCGCGACAATGGATTGGATCCTTATAACTGGGCGGGGTTTGTGTTGGTGGAGTAATATTAAGTGGTGGGTTGACATCTATAAATATAAAATTTATCGACGTAGATTAGCTAAAAAATTACTAAGATGAGGTACCTGATTCTTTTGTTAGTGGTTGTATGTACATACAACTTGAAGGCACAAACGATTGATTCCGTTGCAATAATTCAGGTGGATAGCCTCATCAAAATCTCCCGTGAGCTGACTAATAAAAAAGATTTTCAAAAAGCGCTGGAATTGAATGCTATCGCGGAAAAGTTAGCATTGGAAAAATTTGGGAAAGAATCTGCAGCCTATGGCAGTGTCTGTTTCAACCATGCCATAGTGCATGTTTTCAAACAAGATTACCTTGAAGCTGAAAAATGGTATCTCGAATCCGCGGACATAAGGCAGAAAGTGCTTGGAAAGGAGCATCTCGATTATGCGGCAAGCTTGAACAATCTCGCCAACCTCTACCTCGGGAATTTGGGCAACCTTGAAAAAGCCGAAACGCTATACCTTGAAGTTAAAGCCATCAGGGAAAAAGTGCTTGGAAAGGACCATCCCAATTATGCAACTAGCCTTTACAATCTCGGATTGCTTTACTGGCAAAGACGCAATTATGAAAAAGCCGAACTGCTATACCTTGAAGCCAAAGCCATCCAGGAAAAAACGCTTGGAAAGGAGAATAGCGATTACGCGTCAAGTTTGCAAAACCTGGCAGTCCTTTACAAGCATATTGGAAACTACGAAAAAGCTGAACCGTTATCCGTTGAAGCCAAAACCATCTGGGAAAAAATAGTGGGAAAGGACCATCCCCAATATGCAGCAAGTCTTAACAACCTCGCAAACGTTTATAGTAATTTGGGCAACTACGAAAAAGCCGAACCGCTATTCCTTGAAGCCAAAGCTATCCGTGAAAAAGTGTTTGGCAAAGACCATCCCCGATATGCAGCTAGCCTAAATAACATCTCCCTCCTTTACATGGAAATGGGTAACTACGAAAAAGCCGAACCACTATGCCTTGAAGCCACCGCAATCTTGGGAAAAACGGTAGGAAAGGACCATCCCGAGTTTGTTTTGAGCCTGAATAACTTAGCAGTTATTTACTTGGAGATGGGCAACTACGAAAAAGCTGAACCGCTATTCCTGGAAGCTAAAACCATCCGGGAAAGAGTGTTGGGAAAGGAGCATCCCGATTACGCATCGAGTCTAAATGGCCTCGCAAACATTTATTTAGAGATGGGCAACTACAAAAATGCGGAACTGCTCTACTTGGAAGCCAAAGCAATCCGGGAAAAAGCGCAGGGAAAGGACCATCCCGATTATGCGGCAAGCCTGATTGGCCTCGCCAACATTTACAAGGATTTGGGCAACTATGAAAAAGCGGAACTGCTATATTTTGAAACCCAAGCCATCTGGGAAAAAGTGCTGGGAAAAGTCCATCCCGATTATTCCATAATTCAGGGAAGCCTGGCAGATTTGTACGAAAGACAAAGTAGATATGATGTATCTGCACCTTTGTTCGCAGAAATGTACGTCCAGGATCAAGCTCGAATATTGAGCACAATCAGCTTCCTTTCTGAACGAGAACTGGCCAGCTACACAGCTACATTTCAGTTCAAAGGAGATAACTTGGGAGCATATAACCTCGCTCGCCTAGAGCATGAAACAATCGGAGCTGCGGTGGAGAAAGTTGGGATCTTGCCAGCCCTTCACTATAACAATGCCCTTTTTTATAAAGGTTTCCTGCTTACAGCGGCGGCTCAACTAAATGTCATAACAGAGGCATCCCCGGAATTAACAGAAATCAGGCTTCGCCTCAAAAGCCATCAACGCCGCCTTTCTACCGAATATGCTAAGCCAATTACAGAGCGAAAAAATGTAGCCGAACTGGAAGAAAAAGCCAATACCGTTGAAAAAGAACTTGCCCGTTCCATGCAAGATTACGCAGAAGCGAAGCGTCTGGTAAAATGGGAAGAGGTTATGTCCACTTTAAAAAAGGACGAAGCTGCAATAGAGTTTGTTTCTTTTAAAGTGATTTTTCCTCAAATATCAGACAGCATCATGTATGCTGCTTTACTCCTAAAACCTGGTGAAAAACAGCCAAAATTCATCCCGCTTTTTGAAGTAAAATCGATAGACTCCCTTTTAACCGTCAAATCAGACCGCAAAGCCGATTACGTAAATAATTTATATACTTTGTCAGACCGGGGATTAGTCCAATTGGGGAGTGAACAAAAATCCCTTTATGCATTACTTTGGAAACCATTGGAAAGTGAATTGGTGGGGGTGAAAACTATTTATTTCTCACCAAGTGGATTACTGCACCGAATTAATTTGGATGCGATTCCCATTTCGGAAACAGAAGCCTTAGCTGATCGGTATAACCTGATCTCTTTAAACAGTACACGCCAATTAGTCATACCTACCCAAATAAAAAATGTGAATAATAATGCTGTCCTATACGGAGGTATACAATTTGAACAAGATAGTACCAATCAAAATATTGAGCCTTTATTAACATCCCGATCAAGAGGAGAATTATCTTTCCTTTCAATAGATACTACATTAAGAGGAGGTAGCTGGAATTACCTGGCTGGTACAGAACGGGAAGTAAATGCGATTGAAAAAATCATGCAGTCGGCTGCAATTCAAAGTGATGTAAAAAAGGGATACGCTGCGACAGAAGAATCCTTTAAAAATATAGGAGCTAATAATAATCCTTCTCCCAGAATCTTGCACATCGCTACACACGGTTATTTTTTCCCTGATCCCAAAAGCACTACAAAGAGCACAGGATTAAATGGTGAACAGGAAACTATATTCAAAATTTCAGATCATCCCATGTTGCGTTCAGGTTTAATCATGGCCGGTGGCAATGCCGCCTGGCAGGGAGAACAAACATTGGAGGGCAGGGAAGATGGAATCCTCACAGCCTATGAAATCAGTCAGATGAATTTGTCCAATACGGAACTTGTTGTCTTGTCCGCTTGCGAAACAGGTCTCGGAGACATACAAGGCAACGAAGGTGTATACGGCTTGCAACGCGCCTTTAAAATTGCGGGTGCAAAATACCTGATCATGAGCCTGTGGCAGGTGCCCGACAAACAAACCTCCTTGTTAATGACTACTTTTTATAAAAAATGGTTGGAGGAAAAGATGACCATTCGAGATGCGTTTCATGCAGCGCAAAAGGAGTTAAGGGATATTGGATTGGATCCGTATCAATGGGCAGGATTTGTGCTAGTGGAGTAAGGGATTTATCAATGCTGGATAGAATGCTTAAGGGGGTGAATTACAACTTCTACTGGAGGGCTTGGGAATGGGTTGAAGTAATGTGAAGGCCACAAAGCTATTTTGAAACCACAACGTCACATAGCGTTTTCGTGAAAAAAGAGCTCATCGTGAGCCTTAGATCAATTTGTTGCTAACGCGCTTATTCACTCTGTTTCTTCAGCTCTTCGTCCTACATTTACTACCGAATTGTAAAGAACCCCGGAAATAAAGGTCTTTTTAAATTTTAATAGCAAACAAACTTCTGTTATTCCCGGCACCATTTCATTTCTAAAGAGGTATTTAATACATTGTGTCAAAATTATCGCTTTATCACTCAACTCAACCCCTATGCCTTTCTTGCCTGGTCATTTCATTCGAACCGTTTGGAGCGTTTCGTTTTTCTGCTTCGTCTTTATACTCAGCAGTATTAAATATACGGGCCAACTTTTGGCACAACCCGTCGCCCAAACTCCCTTTGAGCTGCGCGCAGATAGTCTGCTTCATTTAGCCAAGGCCATGATCGCTAAGGGAGAAGCAGAGGAAGGTCTGTTATTGACTCAGGAAATGGAAGGAGAAATTGTAGCCACCCTGGGCAAATCCAGCTGGCTGCGCATTCGTGCGCTGGTCAATTATGGAAACTACTATGAAGGAAAATTTCAGTTTGATCAGGCCATTGAAAAATGGAAAGAAGCCGTTGCATTGATGGACACGCTCTATCATGGAGATTATCCTTTGTATAATCGGGTATTAGGTAGCATTGGATCTTCTTATAACAATATGGGGCAAACAAAAAAGGCGGAAGATGTTTTATTAATTGCAAAACACAATATTCTCAGTGCTTCCGAGCAGAATCGGAATGATATCATCATGATTGATTCATATCTCGGATTCGTGTATAT
This sequence comes from Saprospiraceae bacterium, assembly GCA_017985675.1. Classification (GTDB taxonomy): domain Bacteria; phylum Bacteroidota; class Bacteroidia; order Chitinophagales; family Saprospiraceae; genus JAGNXB01. Next base: position 8,071 of record JAGNXB010000057.1, read on the forward strand.
AGCCTCAGTTGAAACAGAGAAAGCAGAACGGGTATTTCTTGAAGCAAGGGAAATTTGCAATAAACCGAATTGCACCGAAACTATAAACTGCATGTCAATTGACCGGGGACTGGCCACGGTCTATCTGCAAACTGGTCGTTTTGAGCAATCGGCCAAAATCTATAATAGCCTTTATAAGCAAATGATAGAAATGGGCATGGGAGATTCCGGTTTGTTCGCCGCATTGCTGATTAACATGGGAATCGTTCATCAGAACCTGGGAGATCATGATAAAGCCCTTGAATTCTATTTGAAGGCTAAGGATCTTTGGGATAAATTGGCCGGAAAAAATAATGTTTATTATCTGACATGTGTTCAGAACATAGGTGCCATCTATGCCACGAAGAAGGAAACGGCTTTGGCTATTCAATTTTTTGAAGAGACAGCACCAATACTTGAGCCAATTGCAGGCACAAATAGTCGAGAAAACTATACATTGAATTTTAATCTGGGATTAGCCTATTCTGATCTAGGTGACTATGTAAGAGCTCAGAAGCGATTAGAAGAAGCAACACGGATTGCAGATAATATTTTTGGCCAGAATCACGAAAATTATGCCGACGTTGCTAATAGCCTGGCCTGGAATTCATACCATTTAGGACATGAAAATGAAGCTGTGCAGATGATGGAGAAGTCCTGCAAGGCGTCAACCAGTAACCTGGCTCGTTCAGTAACGTTTCTTACAGAAGAGGAATTGGGTCAGTATATATCAAACATAAAAAGTCATTTATTTGATCCCTTTCGTTTAGCCCATAATTATTCTTCGAATGGCCTGGCTGCGAAAATAGCCTATAATTATGTATTGTTTTTAAAAGGTTATTTATTGGGGTCGGTTATAAAAACCAGGAAATTGGCACAAAGTAGCGAGAAAACAAATCGGTTGTTTTCAGTGTATCAGGAAAAAAGCAAGTTGCTGGCAGAGCAATTATCCTTACCCAGGTCAGAACGAACCGGCCAGGCAGAATTGGAAGATACTATTTACCATTTACAGAAGGAGATGATTCTTAAATTGGACGTATTGGAGTTTGATGATCAGGAAATCGATTACGAATCCATCCAGAAAAATTTACCTGCAGGATCCGTTGCTATAGAAATTATTGATTACGTTGATTTTCTGGAACGAAAAGAAGCGGATCAAAATCATTACTATTCGGCCTTGGTATTGCGTTCAGATGCAAAATCCCCCGTTTTAATCAAATTATGTACTCAGACTCAGCTAGACAGCATTATCAATAAACAGGATGATCGACGAACAGAATATGTCAATCGTCTTTATAGCCATCCTGAGCGCGGTTTAGTGACAATCGGAGGATCACAAGTTACGCTTTATGATTTAATTATTAAACCGTTGGAGCAAACGCTGGACGGGATAAAAACTATTTATTATTCCCCTTCCGGATTATTGTACAGGATCAATCTGGATGCCATTCCCATCTCCGATGTCGAGACATTTGCCGATAAGTATCAGGTCATCCAATTGATCAGTACGCGTCAAATAGCTTCCCCTATTGAGGTAAAGGTTGCCGATTCAACAGCAGTGTTATATGGCGGTATTAATTTTGATCGTCCTGTTGGCTTGTCGGATGGTCAACCACATACTGCTTTTCACACAAAAGGTGAATTGACATTTTCTTCAGTTGATTTAACATTAAGGGGAGGCAATTGGAATTACCTGGCTGGTACTGAACGCGAAGTCAATGCCATCAGCAAAATAGTGCAGTCATCAAGTATTGAACCTGTTCTGTTTAGCGGATCTGAGGCTACGGAAGAATCATTCAAGCGATTGGGGTTATCAGGCAGGCCTTCCCCCAGGGTGTTGCATATGGCCACGCATGGGTATTTTTTTCCAGATCCAGACAGTAAATCAGTTGAGGTCAACGAAGGAGGTGAGCAGTTATTCAAACTATCTGATCATCCCATGTTGCGATCGGGCCTTATCATGGCTGGAGGTAATGCCGTTTGGAAGGGAGAACCACCGCTGGAAGGACGAGACGATGGTATTCTTACCGCCTATGAGATAAGTCAAATGAACTTTGCAAATACCGAACTGGTTGTTTTATCCGCTTGTGAAACAGGGCTTGGCGATATCCAGGATAATGAAGGCGTATATGGATTACAGCGAGCCTTTAAAATCGCTGGTGCAAAATACCTGATCATGAGCCTGTGGCAGGTGCCGGACAAACAAACGTCTTTATTAATGACCACTTTTTATAAAAAATGGTTGGAATTAAAAATGAGTATTCCGGATGCTTTTCATGCGGCGCAAAAGCAGTTGCGCGACAATGGTTTGGATCCATATAATTGGGCGGGGTTTGTGTTGGTGGAGTAGGTATTATGTATTATCAGCACGATCTAATTTGCTTAATCAATAAAAAATTACTATGAAGTATTTTATTATTTTATTCATGTTTTTCATAATGGATGGCATTGCTGCACAGAATGTTGATTCCCTTGCACTTAAACAGATCGACAGTCTGATTCAAATTTCCCGAACACTCGCAAAACAACAGAAATTTTATTTGGCATTGGAATTAATTGACAGCGCTGAAAAGATCACACTTGAAAAATTCGGAAATATGTCCGAACCTTATGGGAACGTATGCAATAACCGTGGAAGTATTATGCTTTACACAGGTAACTTTCCGGAAGCAGAAATATATTTTATGAAGGCAAAAGCTATCTGGGAAAAAGTATTTGGAAAGGAGAATACTAATTATACCGGTAGTCTTATCAATCTGGCATATCTACTCAATTTAATGGGAAATTACGAAAAGTCCGAATCGTTGTACCTGGAAGCGAAAGAAATTTTTGAAGTCCGATTGAAAAATCTAGATCATCTTTTTTATACCAATCTTCTAAACAATCTTTCAATATTATATATCGCCATGGGGCTTTACGAAAAAGCTGAACCTTTATGCATTCAATTTGCAGACAAAATGAAAATGAATTTCGGACCAGAAAGCCCTGATTATGCAAATGCTTTGAATGGTCTGGCAATACTATATACCTATATGGGAAATTATGAAAAGGCCGAGCCGTTACACTTTGAAGCAAAAAAAATTAGGGAAAAAACGTTGGGGAGAGAAAATACCCAATATGCCCAAAGCCTTTACAACCTTGCTGCTCTTTATAAGGTTATGGGGAATTTTAAGAAGGTCGAACCATTGCTCCTCGAAGCCAAAGCCATCCGCGAAAAAGTATTGGGTAAGCTACACCCAGATTATGCCACTAGTCTCCTTGCATTAGCAAATTTTTACAAAAGTGTGGGAAAATTTGAAAAGGCTGAAGCCCTATTTCTAGAGTCTATAGCCATCCGTGAAAAGGTATTGGGACGGGAGCATCCTGATTATGCTATTATTTTAGAAGAATTAGCAACGCTATATGATGAAATGGGTAGTTACGACAAAGTTGAGCTACTCTATTTAGAGGCAAAGGCCATTAAAGAAAAGGTATTGGGAAAGGAACACCCTGACTATGCTCAGAATCTCATTAACCTGGGAGCTCATTATTGTACAATGAAGAACTATGAAAAGGCTGAATTTATTTACGTTGAAGCAAAAGAGAGGTTGGTCAAAGTATTGGGCAGGGAGCACCCTGTATATCGTGCAATCCTGCATAATCTTGCTAGTCTTTATATGGAGACAGAAAATTTCGAAAAGGGAGAACTTTATTTTCTTGAACTATCTGATTTAAATCAAGACCTAATATCTAAAGGGTTGCATCATTTGTCTGAGGAAGAATTAAACCAATACCTTATTAAGTTTGAGGTAAGTCAACACTTATTATTTGCTATGACGCAAGAATATGGAAGTCAAAATCTTATTAGTTCGTGTCTCAATAATAATCTATTTTACAAAGGTTTTCTGCTCAATGCGGTGAGTCAGGTAAAACGATTGGCGCTTTCTGAAACTGCATCCAGCGAACAATTCAATAGCTTGAGATCCTATCAACGACTTCTTACTACCCTCTATACGCTGCCTATTGTAGAAAGGGATAGCACGAAAATCGCCGAACTGGAAAGCAAAGTTAATGACCTCGAAAAAGAACTCACACGAACTGTATCAGGTTACGGTGAAGCTACGAAGCAAATTAAATGGCAAGATGTTCAGAATAAACTAAAAACTAATGAAGTGGCTATCGAATTTGTAAGTTATAAATCTTACGATTCGGATTCTTCTACCAAAATGGTTTACGCCGCTTTGTTACTCAGTCATGGTAACAGTCAGCCTCAATTTATTACCTTATTTGAAGAAGGCGAACTTGTAAGCCTGCTGCAGGCCAACCAAAAGCGAAAATCAGAATACGTCAATAGCCTTTACAATTGGGTCGATCGTGACACCACTAGTCAACTTGAAATGAGTCCTTCTTTAGTAAAATTGGGTCGACAAAAAAAATCGCTTTATGAGCTTATTTGGGAAAAGATTGAGCCGAGTAGTTTAGAAAATGTGAAGACGATTTATTATGCTCCATCGGGCATACTTCATCGTATTAATATGGGTGCAATAGCAATTGACGAAAACCAACGTTTGTCGGATCGATACAACCTCATAGCGGTAAATAGTACACGTCAAATCGTCACCGGAGTCCCTGATAGTGTTTATTCAGCAAGAACAAATGCAATAGTTTTTGGGGGTATTCAATTTGAGGCTGATACAACAGGAATCATTCCACAAGAGATATCTGAATTTCCGCTTATGGCTACGCGTTCACTGGCCGCAGTAGTAGAGGATAGCACACTTCGTGGCGGTACCTGGCAATATTTACACTGGACTCAAAAAGAAGCAGAAGTCATCAGCAACACACTATCAAAAGGAGGATTAAAATCTGAACATAGATCCGGAATAAGGGCAACAGAAGAAAGTTTTAAGGCCTTGGGCCAATCAAATACTGCTTCACCGCGCGTGTTGCACATCGCTACACACGGATTCTTTTTTCCAGACCCCGCGCAGGAAACAGCAACATCCCCGGAGGACGTTTCTGTATTCAAATGGTCAGATAACCCCATGATCCGTTCCGGCCTTATCCTCGCCGGAGGAAACTACGCCTGGCAAAATGGAAAGCCGGTAAGTCCGGAGAAGGAGGATGGTATCCTCACTGCCTACGAGATCAGCCAGATGAATTTGTCCAATACCGAACTGGTGGTGCTCTCCGCTTGCGAAACAGGCCTGGGAGATATCCAGGGGAATGAAGGGGTGTACGGCCTTCAGCGCGCATTCAAAATCGCCGGAGCGAAATATTTAATTATGTCCCTCTGGCAGGTGCCCGACAGGGAGACGATGGAGTTTATGACGACTTTTTATAAAAATTGGTTAGAGGAAAAATTAACCATACCCGATGCCTTTCGAAAAACGCAACGGGAGATGAGGGATCGGTTTTTTAATCCTTATTCGTGGGCGGGTTTTGTGTTGGTGGAGTGACTTTTTTAAGACTTCAGTAGCTGTGCAGTGCCTTCGTTTTGGTGGAGTGCCTTTTTTTGACTTCGCCCTCTGAGAAATGCCTGTGCTCTATCAGAGTAGCTCCTATCAAAAACTTCAGCGATGAAAGACCGGATAGATTTAGGTAATGAAGCGTGTCTAACCTTTACATGTACGAATTCCAGTGCTGTTTTGAACTACTCCAATTGGATAGATAACCCAATCATTGAAAACGGAGGCAGGACGTTTTCGCAAGCCTGAGGAATGATCCAATCGGGTTAATACTATGTTTACATATAGCATTCATATAAGAGAATAAATAGGTAGTCTAGTTAAAGCGATATGGTTCATTCATAGAATTTTTTTTATCATAACTTTAGGTCTACAATTTACAAATTGAAACAAATGAAATCATTGGCGGTGCTCATCCTTCTTTTTTTTCCAATATTGCTCATGGCTCAAGAGATTGATTCCACTGCAATTCATGTAGTGGATAGCCTCATTGATGCGGCCAGGGCAATGGTAAAAATTGGTCATTACGAGAAGGCTCTGGTCCAGATGGATGAAGCAGAAAGGATCACAATAAAGCAACTTGGCACCGAATCATCATCATATGGTGGCGTTTGTGTCATGCGTGGTTCGATTTTTCTGAACATGGGGCAATATGATGAATCAGAAAAATGGTTTCTGAAAGGGATACCGATTCGAAAACAAACCATTGGTGTAGAAAATCCTGCTTATCCGGGTGCGCTTGTCTCCTTATCGGCAGTCTATATAAAGACAGGCAGATTAGGGAATGCTGAAAAATTATTATTAGAAGCAAAAGATATCTTCGAAAATGTTGCCAATAATACCGACCATCCCAACTATCTCATGTGCCTTAATAATTTATCTACTGTCTATATGGAAAAAGGCAATATTGCGCAGGCAGAGCCTCTCCTTTTTAAAGTTAACCAACTCATGAAGATTAAATTTGGTGATTATCACCCTTATTATATCGGGAGCATTGTAAATATTGGAGGGTTTTATAATGATCAGTTTAAATTTGAAGAAGCTATAAGATATTTATTGGACGCCAATCGTCTGTTTGAGCATGAGAATGCCGATCGCACCCATCCAAACTATTATAGTTGTCTGAACAGATTATATGAAGCTTATGAAGGATTAGGGCAGATACAGCATGCCGAAAGATATTTGCTAAAGTCTATGGCTATTCTTAAAGAGACCGTTGGGCTCGAACATCCAAGGTATGCGTCAGGTCTGAATTCTCTGGCACGATATTATTTGAAAATGGGAAACTATACGGAATGTGAAAATACACTTTTAAAATACCATGCTCTTATTGTAAAAACCAGAGGTGAAGAAAGTGATGAATTTGCGCAATGTGAAAGTTTGTTTGGACACTTTTATGTTGACACCAGGCAATACGATCTGGCCATACCAAAATTTATAAACGCCAAGCACATCTTAGAGACATATTATAACAAAGATCATTTATTTTATTCCTCTATTGTTCAAAATCTTGCGGTTGCTTATAGTTATGTGGGGAATTATCAGGCTGCCGCAGATCTTTACCTGGAATCCATTGATCTCGAAAAATCCTTAATAGGGCATAATCTGGAAGAAACGCCAAATACACAGAGTAATTTGGCGCTCCTCTACAAAAGGATGCATAATCAGCCACTTGCAGAGACACACATTCTTAAAGCAAGGGAAATGTATAAAATAGTTCAAAATGATCCACATGCAGAAGACCAGGGTATTTTCAATAATATGGTAGCCATTTTAGACAATAATGAACACTACAATGTGATAGATTCAATCGCTGCTAAAATGTTAGATCAAAGGCAAAAAAATTATAAAAATGCCGCAACATTTTTATCAGAGTCAGAATTAATAAATTATATTAATAGTAAAAAGAATATATATATTTCACCTTCATACATCATACTCAACAGACCATCTCAAATGGCTTATTCCAGGGTGCTTTACAAACTCGGCTACAATGACCTTTTATTGAAAAAAGGATTTGTGTTAATGTCCGCACAAAAAGTGAATTCCGCCATCGCTTCTAGGTTCCAAAATGACACTCTATTTGTCCAGCGTAAGCTTATCACCCGCCAGTTAGCAGACGAGTACACACAACAAAATTTAAGCCCCGAAGACCTTGTCCTGTTGAAACAGAAAAATAATAATCTGGAGAAAGGAATTTTGCAAAAATTATCATTGGACTTTGCAGAGTTGCAATCCGTGGATTGGTCCGAGATCGCCGGTTTGTTAAAAGCTGATGAAATAGCCATAGAGTTTGATGATGTTTGGATTGATTCAATGGTAAAATATGTCGCTTTAATCGTACGCTCCGGATCCCAATCACCTGAATTCCTTTCCTTATTTAATGAAGATGAACTTTCCAGTCTACTGCAGGATGGCGTCGAACGCAAAGCCGATTACGTCAACGACCTGTATGCCTGGGCCGACCGGGGTATGGTCACATTGGGTAGCCAAAAAAAATCCTTGTATGAATTAATTTGGCAAAAGATAGAGACTACCGGACTGGAAGGAATTAATACCATTTATTATTCCCCTTCGGGTGTTTTGCACCGGCTCAATCTGGGCGCGATCGCGGTCGATGATGAGACCATCCTCGCCGATCGGTACAACCTGGTTGCTTTGAATAGTACCCGACAATTAGTTGTGCCGGGCACTGTGATCACCCAGGCCAATGACGCCCTTTTAGTGGGTGGGGTAAACTTTGAAGTGGATTCAGTTATCGCTGCGCAACGGGAGGAACCACTTATGGCCAGCCGTTCCACAGCGGATACCTGGACAGAATCCGGCACCCGAGGAGGCTCCTGGTCTTACCTCAAATGGACCGAAAAAGAAGTAGAACGCATTGCCTCCACTTTAAATGCCGGAGGATTCAAAGCAGCCCAATCCACCGGATCCGGAGCAACTGAAGAAGCCATTAAAGCCATCGGCAAAGATGCTTCTTCCCCCCGGGTGTTGCACATCGCCACACACGGCTTTTTTTTCCCAGACCCCTTGTCGGTCATTGGTCATCGGTCATCGGTCGACATGGATAATGAACCCGTCTTCAAATCATCCGACAACCCCATGATCCGCTCAGGTCTCATCCTGGCCGGCGGCAACTACGCCTGGCAAAATGGAAAGCCCGTGAGCCCCGATAGGGAAGACGGCATTCTCACCGCCTACGAGATCAGCCAGATGAACCTGTCCAACACCGAACTGGTGGTCCTCTCCGCCTGCGAAACGGGCCTTGGAGATATCCAGGGTAACGAAGGCGTATATGGCTTACAGCGCGCCTTTAAAATCGCCGGTGCGAAATA
>JAGNXB010000114.1 GCA_017985675.1 Saprospiraceae bacterium
ACAGATGGAAGGAACTATGCCACTGAAAAATCTGGCCATCAGCCTCATGTCCCGGCATTATTGAATCGTTTTTTTTCTGTTGACATGCCCCGGCCGCGATTGTAACAAAAGTAGCCGACCATGATAGCCGATGACGGCACCTTTGCCTCCTCAAACGGTCATTATGGAAATAGCAGGTTATCTTTCTTCAATCATTATAGGGGTTTCACTTGGGCTAATTGGCGGGGGTGGTAGTATACTGACCGTGCCGGTCTTAGTGTATCTTTTTGCGGTAGACGCTGTAGCCGCAACAGCATATTCACTCTTCATAGTTGGATTGACCAGTGCAGTAGGCTCTGTCAGTTATTTCCAGAAAGGGCTGGTCAATGTAAAGACCGCCGTGATTTTTGGTATTCCATCCATTTTTGCCGTTTTTATGACCAGGGCCTTCATTGTTCCGGCCATTCCTTCTGAGCTTTTTACGGTGGGAAATGTAGTCGCCACTAAAAGTCATATGCTGATGTTGCTCTTTGCAGTGATCATGATCGCGGCCTCCTATTCAATGATCAGAAAGGTGAAAGCAAAAAGCCCAGAAACGGCAGGGCCGCAGAAATTTAATTACCCCCTCATTGTGTTAGAGGGTGCAATCGTAGGATTGATCACTGGCCTTGTAGGCGCAGGTGGCGGATTCCTCATCATCCCGGCACTTGTCATATTAAGCAAATTGCCGATGAAGGAAGCCGTAGGCACCTCCCTGGTGATTATTGCTGCCAAATCACTGATCGGTTTTCTAGGGGAAGGCAGCGAAACAGTGATCAACTGGCCGTTCCTGGCTACGGTTTCCATCTTCGCGATTATTGGTATTTTTATCGGGATGTCCCTGTCAAAGCGAATAGATGGCGAAAAACTTAAACCAGCCTTCGGTTGGTTTGTTTCAGTGATGGGTATCTTTATCATATTAAGAGAAACCATTCTCCACACCAATTGAGATTTGTAACCAAAGTAACACTTGGAGCAAATAAAAGCTACCAACTTTGTATCGTATCAAAAACAAAAAGCATAAAAAATGAATGTAGAGCAAATTTATACTGGTTGCCTTGCACAGGGAGCTTATTATATCACTTCCAATGGGGAAGCTGCAATTGTAGATCCATTACGTGAAGTACAACCATACCTGGAGCGCCTGGAAAGAGATGGCGTCAAACTCAAATATATCTTTGAAACCCATTTCCATGCGGATTTTGTTTCGGGTCATCTTGATCTAAGTAAAAAGACCGGAGCTCCGATTGTTTATGGACCCACGGCTAAGCCATCATTTGATTTTATCCTTGCGTCAGACGGCCAGGAGTTTAAAGTCGGAGACGTTACTATCAAGGTGCTACACACCCCGGGACACACAATGGAGAGCGCAACTTTTTTATTGAAGGACGAAAAAGGAAAGGATTACGCCATATTTAGCGGCGACACACTGTTTATCGGAGATGTGGGAAGGCCAGACCTGGCCCAAAAAGCAGCCAGTATGACGATGGAGCAACTCGCAGGCACACTGTACCATTCTCTTCGTGATAAAATCATGACACTGGCAGACGATGTAATTGTTTATCCTGCCCATGGCGCCGGAAGTGCCTGTGGTAAGAATATGAGCAAAGAAACAGTCTCCACTATTGGTAATCAAAAACAGTTTAATTATGCGTTGAGAGCCAATATGACAGAAGCTGAATTTGTTAAAGAAGTGACGGATGGGCTGCTGCCTCCTCCGGCATATTTCGGTATGAACGTCGCCATGAATAAGCAGGGTTACGAAAGTTTTGACAACGTACTGAACAATGGTATGCGTGCTTTGACAGCAAAAGAGTTTGAAGTGGCTGCCGAAGAATCAGGTGCTTTATTGCTCGATACGCGTAACAATGCCGAGGTAGCTAAAGGGTATATTCCGCAGTCAATCAATATAGCGCTGAACGGAGAATTCGCACCATGGGTAGGTGCCCTGATTGTGGATGTAAAACAGCCGATTCTATTGATTGCAGAAGTAGGAAAAGAAGCAGAGACGGTAACCCGTTTGAGCCGTGTTGGTTTTGATAATGTTCTGGGTCATCTCAAAGGTGGTTTTGAAAGTTGGGCAAAGGCTGGACTCGAAGTGGATACCATCAAGCGAATCTCTGCGGAAGAGTTTGCTGCTAAGGTGAAGATTGGCGAAGATGTCGTCGTGGATGTCAGAAAGGAAAGCGAATATGCAGCGGAGCATCTTGAAGATGCGTATAGCAAGCCGCTGGCGTATATCAACGAATGGGTCAAGGATGTCAATCCAAATGAACATTTCTATATGCATTGTGCCGGAGGTTATCGAAGTATGATTGCGGCGAGTATACTCCAGGCCCGGGGCTACAGGAATTTTACAGAAGTAGATGGTGGATTCAATGCGATTTCAAAAACAAACCTGCCAAAGACAGATTATATCTGTCAGAGCAAAGTGTTGAAATAGGATTCTCCCTGTATCATTAAGTATTAAATCAGCAAGGTTGCCTTTACATGTAAGGTAACCTTGCTGATTATTATGCGAAAAGTAAAGTGTAAAACAGATTAATGTATGTTGGATATTTTAAAGAACCCTTGGCCCTGGTATGTGGCCGGGCCCCTGATCGGACTCACTGTTCCTGTGCTATTGATTATCGGGAATAAGGCCTTCGGTATTTCCTCTTCATTGCGTCACATCTGTGCCGCCTGTATCCCGGCTAATATTCCATTTTTCAAATACGAGTGGAAGAAAGAAATCTGGAATCTGTTTTTTGTTGGAGGTATTCTCTTAGGCGGTTTTCTGGCAATGAGCTTGCTGGCGAATCCAAACCCAGTGGAGATTCATCCAAATCTGGCTTCCGAATTGTCAACGTACGGCATTACCAATTTTGAATCCATGGTGCCAGTGGACGTATTCAATTGGTCAACATTATTGACCCTTAAGGGATTTATCATTATGGTATTTGGAGGCTTCCTGATTGGTTTTGGTACCCGGTATGCCGGAGGATGTACCAGCGGTCATGCCATTATGGGACTTTCAACATTGCAATGGCCTTCCCTGATCGCTACGTGCTGTTTTATGGTCGGTGGCATCATCATGGCAAACTGGATTCTTCCTGTAATTCTTTCCCTTTAAAATCACCACAACATGCAAGAAATTAAAACAGAGAATAGACTGAATGACGGGATAGAAACCGCTGAAGAATTTGAAGTAAGATCCCTTGATGCCATGTGTATCAATGAAAGCCACCTGACGCACAAGTGGTATCATAATCTGAAATATATGGTGGTAGGCATTGCTTTCGGCATTGTCTTTATCAAAGCCGAGATCATCAGTTGGTTCAGGATACAGGAAATGTTCCGGTTCCAGTCATTCCACATGTTTGGAGTGATCGGGAGCGCAGTGGTGGTCGGAGTGATTTCAGTTTTACTTATTAAGAAGTTGAACATCAAGACGATTTATGGTGAAATCATCGAATTTCATCCGAAGCAGTTCAATAAAGGACAGGTCTATGGAGGATTACTGTTTGGCTTTGGCTGGGCTATCACCGGGGCTTGCCCAGGCCCGCTGTTTGCTTTAATAGGCTCTGGTGCCACCGTCATAGCGGTTACTTTATTGAGTGCTATCGCCGGAACTTGGACGTATGGGTATATAAGGGAAAAATTACCTCACTAGCACTATCACACGGAGACGCCATATGGATCAGAAACAGGAACGGGTAGACGGGATTGCAAGGGCAATCATCCAGCTGAAATCGCTCCTCATTTTTATTCTGGCGGCTGTGATTTTAACTCCTGTGGGTTTGTTTTATGGAGATGGTATATACGAAGCAATAAATAGAGAGCTGGACACGAAACGGCAACCTGTGGTCATCAGCGAAGAATTACCAAAAGAAATATTTTGGTCTGCTCCCGATCCCTCAGAGATACAGGATATGCAACTCAAGGCCCGGATTGCCTATGGTAAAGAACTGGTAGCCCACACCGCTAAATATCTCGGCCCGGAGGGTATGGTCATGAAGATCAGCAATGGCATGAATTGTCAGAATTGCCATCTGGAAGCGGGTACGAAAACATTTGGAAATAATTATTCCGCGGTCGCATCGACATATCCAAAATTCAGGGCAAGAAGCGGCACATCAGAGGATCTGAACAAGCGGATCAATGATTGTTTTGAGCGCAGTCTGAATGGTAAGGCGCTGGATACCGCAAGTAATGAGATGCAGGCAATCAAAGCATATATCACTTTTGTAGGGTCGAATGTTGCCAAAGGTGACAAACCCAATGGAGCAGGACTAAAGGAACTTTCCTATATGGATCGCGAGGCTGACCCCGAAAAAGGTAAAATAGTTTACCAGGCCAAATGTGTGTCCTGCCACCAGGCTAATGGTCAGGGCCAGTTTTCTTTAGATGGATCAGAGTATACATA
>JAGNXB010000115.1 GCA_017985675.1 Saprospiraceae bacterium
TTCCATTAAACAAGGCGGGCAGGTCCAATTGAAGAAAATCACCCAGCACCAGATGGTCGGTCCACTGCGGGTGTGCTTTTTGTAAAAAGGCAATCATATCCGGGTCAGCATCAATTGCTTTAAAACCCGGGTAGCGCTCGGCAACAAACTGGGTAAGTATACCTTTGCCGGGTCCGACTTCCAATACATTGGACTGGACGTCTTCAGCCGTAAGACTGTAGGCGATCCGCCGGGCAATTTCCGGATGCCGAAGGAAGTGTTGGCCGTAGGACTTTTTCGCACGCATGATGTAAAATGCTACTTTTGAAGCTTCAAGATTACAGAAAACTGGCTTGTCAGGGCAGAAAACAAAAAATAGAACATGAGATTACCAAGAATTGGCATTACAACAGGTGATTTAAATGGCATTGGACTGGAAGTGGTCATCAAGACACTTGCGGATGAAAAGCTATTAAAATATTGCACGCCGATTATTTATGGTTCGGCAAAAGTGGTGAGCTATCACAAAAATATCGCGATTACAGGACCGTTTAATTTTCAAACCGCAGATAATGGCGCCACCGCCTCTGAAGGAAAAATATCTGTTGTGAATTGCTGGCAAGACGCTGTAAATATCGAACTAGGACAACTCACGGAGGAAGGCGGCAAGTATGCCTATCTCTCTCTCGAGCGCGCAGTACAGGAACTCCGTGATGGCAAGATTGATGCGCTTGTAACTGCGCCGATTCATAAAAAAGCCATGGAATCAGCCCATTTTGAAAATATTGGGCATACAGAATATCTGGGCATCGCCTTCGGAGTCGATGACCCCCTGATGTTGCTGATCAGTGATACACTTCGCGTAGGTGTGGTGACTGGTCATGTGCCGCTATCCGCTGTTAGCGGGCTCATCAGTAAAACACGAATCATTGAAAAAATCCGGCAGATGAACCAGGCGCTCAAGGTTGATTTTGGACTGGAACGTCCGGTGATTGCCGTGCTTGGGTTGAATCCCCATGCCGGTGATGGGGGCGTCATAGGTAATGAGGATGAATCGATCATCCTGCCGGCGATTGTGGAATGTAAAAAAAGTGGCATCCTCGTGTCAGGTCCTCATCCTGCTGATGGCTTTTTTGGTAGTGGCGCTTTTAAAAAGGCGGATGGGATACTGGCGATGTACCACGATCAGGGATTGATACCTTTCAAAGCTTTAAGTTTTGGTCATGGGGTCAATTTTACAGCAGGATTACCCAAAGTACGCACGAGTCCCGATCATGGTGTCGCATTTGATCTGGCGGGTAAAGGCCTTGCCGATCCCTCTTCTTTTAGAGCAGCACTTTTTATGGCTTTGGATGTTTTTCATCAGCGCCGGCAATATGCAGAGTGGCATGCCAATCCGCTCCAAACAAGGGATACGTTCCGGAAAGGCGAGGATGAGCGTTTTGACCATTGATTCCTGTTTAATTTAAACTTCCAGCCAACCTGATACACTGAAAATGTACCATCGTGTTTTGGGTTGGTCCTGAACATTCCAACTGTTGACAAGATACTCGTCAGGTTAAGCGTATCTTTGACAAAAATTTGTAAGCATGGGCGCACGGGCTATACCCCTTGTTGATCTTCACCAGTTTATCCATGGTGACATGGAGCAACGTCAGGCATTTGTCGACGCATTGGGCGAAGCATTCCATTCTACCGGATTTGTCGGGGTAGTCAACCACGGCATACCCAAAGAGTTGGTAGAGCATTTTTATCAGGAATCAAAAACCTTTTTTGCGCTGCCTTCGGAAGTGAAACAGCAATCAGAAATCCTGGGCATGGCGGGTCAGCGGGGTTATACTTCTTTTGGGAAGGAACATGCCAAACAATCGCAGGTTGCCGACTTAAAAGAATTTTTTCAGATTGGCCAAACCGTTTCCGAAACGAGCACCTTGAGTGGAACTTACCCGCCCAATGTGCATGTTGCCCAATTGCCTGACTTTTTGCCTACCGGTGTAGCGCTATACAGGGCTTTTGAGGCGGCGGGTGCTCATTTATTGCGTGCCATTGCGATCCATCTTGACCTGGATGAGGATTATTTTGACCAACGAATCGAAAAGGGCAATTCCATCCTGAGGGCTATTCATTATCCACCGATTACACAAGAACCAGCCAGCGCTATTCGAGCCGAACAACATGAAGATATCAATCTTATAACGTTGTTGGTGGGTGCCTCCGCAGGCGGATTGCAACTGTTGACCAAAAAAAATGAGTGGCTGGACATTATTCCCGGAGAAGATGAGATCGTAGTGAACGTTGGGGACATGCTTCAGCGTTTAACCAATGATTATCTCCGGTCGACGACGCATCGGGTTGTCAATCCTCCTCGTGAGGAGTGGCATCAGGCGAGGTTATCGATTCCATTTTTTCTGCATCCGCGGAGTGAAATGGATTTGACCTGTCTGCCGGATTGTGTGACTGAAGACAATCCGATTCATTATACATCCATTACTGCAGGCGAATATCTGGACGAGCGTTTGCGGGAAATTGGATTGAAGAAGTAACTTCGTATCATCAAATACAAATTGACATGAGTGCATTTATCTGGATATTCAATTTCGGCGGCAGTGAGATCATTCTCATCATGTTCGTTGTATTGTTACTTTTTGGGGGTCGAAAAATACCCGAACTGATGCGTGGACTGGGAAAAGGGATACGCGAATTCAATAACGCCCGCAACAGTATTGAAGGTGAAATTCGCGAAGGTATGCGGGAAGTAGATCTCCGCAAGCTGGAAGAAAAGAAGGCCGAGGAAACAAAAGTCAATTCCTAGTTTCGAAGAATACCAATCGGTAGCCCACTTCTTGCATGGAGACCTGGCCGGGCAAACTGCTCTTATTTGGGGAATACACTGTATTGTTGGGTGGTGATGCGCTTGCGATACCACTCAATGGCCTGTCTGGTAAGTGGGTACATGACGCTGCAGCGCCGGATGAACGGTTACAAAACTGGCTGAGCTGGCTTGAAAATCAGAATACGGATCATAAATTACCCTGGCCAATTGAATTAGCCGGATTCCGGTCATCTGTGGATGCAGGCATGCGCTTCCAATCAGAAATACCTCCCGGATACGGACTTGGTAGCAGTGGGGCCCTTGTAGCTGCTTTTGTTGACAAGTGGACGAAAGCTATCCCGGCATCTTTAGACAAACGACGGCACGGATTAGCCCAGCTGGAATCCTTTTTTCATGGCAACAGTTCCGGACTGGACCCTTTAGTCAGCCTTCAAAAAGAAGCGATTCACCTACTTCTCGATGGAAGTGTGGTTGAGAGCCCCAACATAACAGTACCTGAAGGTTTTTTTTTAGTGGATACCGGATTGTCCCGAAAAACGTCACCGCTGGTCCAGCAGTTTCGCGCCAAAATTGAACAGTCTGATTTCAGGAATGTCCTCCAACAAGACCTGATGCCGAGAGTGAGCCAGGCAATCACAGCCATCATTGGCGGGGATACAAGCGACCTAAAGGTGGCTTATCAAGCTATCAGTTCATTTCAGGCAACCCATTTCAAGGAAATGATTCCAGCGATAGTGCAAGATCATTGGTCGGGACAGGACTATGATCTAAAGCTATGTGGGGCTGGAGGTGGCGGATTTTTTCTTGGGTTCGCCTATTCAGTCAAAATGCCCGACTTACCGTTTCGAACCATTCCATTGCAACAATGGTTAAGTCCTCACGAGCAACGATAGTGTCAAACTTTCGTTAAAGGTGTTGGACCCTGTTAGGAATTGGTCTAAATTTGTTCAAATACGACAAGTGTACGATGACGGAACTCAAGCATTATGACCTTCTTATTCAAAAGCTGGATGCATTTGTCCGCAAATACTACGTTAATAAACTCATCAAGGGCTTGTTACTTACCATAGGGTTGGTAGGTATCGTGTTTCTCATTTTTAGTCTGGGAGAGAACTTTTTTTACTTCGGGCAAACCGGCCGAAAGGTGTTGTTTTATTCATTTCTGGGCCTGACTGGATTTTCATTATATCGATGGGTGATTACACCTGTGTTACATTATTTCCAACTAGGGCGTGTCATTTCGCATGAACAAGCTGCCAGCATAATAGGAACTCACTTTGTGGATGTACAGGATAAGCTGCTCAACATATTACAACTTCGCAAACAGCTCTATCAGGATCCAAATGCGTCCCTTTTGTTGGCGGGTATCGAACAAAAGACGGAAGCTATTCGTCCCATTGTCTTTCCAAATGCAATTGATCTTTCCCGCAATCGCACCTATCTGAAGTATGCGCTTCCGCCACTGGCTATTCTGCTTTTCCTGTTGATTGCTGCACCCAGCATGATCCGGGAACCGGCAACACGAATTCTCGCCAACAATAAAGACTTTGCCA
>JAGNXB010000116.1 GCA_017985675.1 Saprospiraceae bacterium
TTGATTTCTCCAAACACGATCAGCTACAGGATGGAAATCAGGAACAGAATGATGGCATGGCCCTGTACCTGAAGGTCACCAGCTATCCCACAATATGGATTCTCAACGTAACCCATGAAGCAGAAAATGGCAGGTTCAAAGTAAAACCGATCGGTAGAGTAGGCTATGAGTCATCACCTGAAAAGTTTGTCGGGATGTTGAAGAATTTTGTGGGGAAATGACAAACGTGAAGTGTCTGAATATCCGGCTGGCAAGTGCCAGGTTCTTGTGAATTAGTCTGATTTTGTGATATGGAATTTGCCAATCTTGCTTTTCATTCAATTGCGTTTCTATTTGCTTTGCTGGCCGCCTGGGTATTATTATTCATTAACCAGGAAAGGAAGCATAGTAACAGACTTCTTGCATTCATATTAATCGCTTTTTCATTTCAGCACATAATGCTGATACTCCTTTTTTCAAAGCTCATTCTCCAGGTACCCTGGTTACTAAGGATCTTTGGCCCCAGTACGTTTTTGATTGCACCTGCTTCCTATCTCTACATTCGATCTATATTGAATGATGAATGGAAGTTCAGAAAGTATGATGCTTTATTGCTCATCCCTGCCGGGCTGGCACTAATTAATTTTATCCCTTACTATTTTCTGACCAATCAGCAGAAAGTAGATATCATACAACATAGTTTTTATGCCAACACCAGGAACCCGGATTCAGGCCGGGGTTTCCTTCCAAGCCCAATCTACTATGGCATGAGGGTGCTTTGGTCTGGGTTATTTATTTTTTTAAACTATCTCCAACTCATCAGGTTTAAGGCAAGGAGTGCGCCAGCCCTGATAGACAAGAATAAAGCATTGCTTAACTGGCTCTTTAGCTTCAACATACTGTTAACGGCCATCCTCCTTGCCGTAATGGCTAAGCTACTGATTTCGCCCCTTAAGAACTCTCCCGTGACAATTTCAGACATGTTGCTGGCGGTAACAGTCTTGTTTATTTGTCTGCAACTTTTCTTTCGGCCTCATATTTTATATGGAGTATTTAGCCCAACTACTTTTGCCTCGATTGAAAAACCAGCCGAAACAGATCATTTGGATGTTGCCGGAGTCCAGGTCAACCTAGGTGGTTTTTTTGCTCATTCGGAAACGGAATCGATACCACCGCATTTTCCATTGTCCACCGAGGATCATTCGCTGTACAAGCAAAAGATTGAATCGTATTTCCAGGAGTCAAAGCCTTACCTGGACCCAAACTTTTCACTTGACCAGTTAGTGACCTATACACGCCTACCCCGTTATTTCGTATCCGCCTTTATCAACAGGGAATATGGCCTTGGATTCAAAGAATTCTTAAACCGGTACAGGGTGGAATATTTCAAGGATAATGTAGGTCTCCAGGAGTGGAATCATTTAACATTAGAAGGCATGGCTACACTTTGCGGATTTGGCAGCCGAAGTTCTTTCATCAGAAATTTTAAGCAAATCACAGGCCAGACCCCAACTGATTTTTTAAAAGGGAATAATTCTTCATCCCATGTCGTACCAAAAACGCCTTGTTTCCTGAGGCTGACATTTTGAAACATCAAAACGACAATTTGACACATCGTATGTAAGTCAAAATTGTGATTCTCCTCATAAAGAATTGACCTTGTAGGCTTATTTGGGCTATGGAAGTGTAGGAGATTTTACCTCCCTTATATATTCAGGTCTGTTTAAGAACGAAATAAAAATCATTCAAATGAATAAGCTATTTCTCTTTTTACTTTTGAGTAACACGGTATGGTTAAATGCCCAGGGGCAAACTGCGTCTAATCCTAACAAGACCTTGTTGATCAATAATGTCCAGATTTTTAATGGGAAGGACGAAAAAACGATCAATGGCAACGTGCTCATCGTCAATAATCTAATCAGTAAAATATCGTCATCCCCAATTCCGGTTAACCGTAGTGGTGAAACTAAAGTAATTGATGGCAAAGGTAAGTTTCTGATGCCAGGCTTGATTGATGCCCACATGCATATGATTTTAGCTGGTTCTACGCTGTCCCAAATGCAGAATGGAGAGGTTGGAGCAGCTTTCATCCGGGCAGGTGTGGAAGCCGGAAATACGTTAAATCGGGGATTTACATCTGTCAGAGATTTGGGAGGTCCGATTTTTGGGATGAAGCAAACCATTGATGCCGGAGATATACCCGGCCCAAGAATTTGGCCAAGCGGACCCATGATCTCTCAAACATCCGGACATGGGGACTTTAGAGGCATTAATCAAAGGCCAGTTTCACTGGGCGGTTCTTTGGATCATTCAGAGGTTATTGATGCCTGTATCATTGCAGATGGAAAGGATGCTATGCTTGTGGCCGTAAGGGAAACACTTAAAAGAGGGGCATCACAAATTAAACTTACAGCAGGTGGTGGCATTTCATCCAGCTTCGATCCGCTGGATGTAAGTCAATTTACAGAAGAAGAAATCCATGCCGCTGTTGAAGCAGCCGCCGATTGGGGCACGTATGTAACCGTACATGCTTTTACGCCAAGAGCTGTCAATAAGGCTATTGCAGCAGGAGTCCAATGTATTGAACATGGCCAATTACTGGATGAAGCGACGATAAAACTTATGGGTGAAAAAGGTATATGGCTTAGCATTCAGGCATTGGATACGGCTGGTCGGGCAGATTTTACAGAGGAGAAGAAACAACAAAAGAAAGAAGTCGCCAATGGGGCTGATGCAGTGATAACGTTAGCCAAAAAATACAACGTTAAAATGGCATGGGGAACGGATGTATTTTTTAATCCCCCTATCAATAAAGACCAGAATACGTATATCGCAAAAATGGGTAACTGGTTCTCTCCCTATGAAGTGCTTAAACTGATTACATCAGACAATGCACAATTGCTCGCGCTTTCAGGAAAAAGGAGTCCATACAGAGAGGGCGCATTAGGTGTAATTGAAGTGGGTGCCTATGCTGACCTCTTATTGATAGATGGCAATCCATTAAAGGACATCAACCTCATGGTGGACTACGAAAAAAATTATCTGCTGATCGTGAAGAATGGGGTCGTATATAAGAATACCATTCAATAATTACGACTTCCATTTTATACAGATCACATGACATCAACCCGCAATTGTCTAAAAGCCTGGATGAAGACCCTGGTGATGTTATGGGCTGTCATGGACGTCTCTTTTCTGGTTGCCCAGGATACTCAAACCGGGAATGCATTGGGTGATGCAGCAATCAACGCTGTTAACCCCGCAGCTTTTATCACCAAATTACAAGTTCAACCCAATTTTACCTGGAAGAAGGATGATGCCAAGCAATTGGTTTTGGTTTCGCGTCTTATCCAACCTTCCCGAAGTCTGGGCTTGCCTTTTATCAAAAGTTCTGATCCTGCTAAAGTGTACACTTTGTACAGGCTCGAAGTGCCTTTCATAGGGCAGACTTTTCCAAATGCCAGCGAGGCCAGTGCTACAGGCCTTTCTGACATGATCCTGCTTTCGATTGTCGCCTTCAAACAATCATGGGGAATAGTAGGAGTTGGTTCTGGTTTGGTTATTCCTGTTGTCAATCCTGCTGCGATCAGCGGGGGTAAATGGTGCACAGGCGTTTCCGGATTTATTTTGAATACACAAACCAGAAAACTGATGTATGGATTTTCTGCCCAGCAGTTCTTCAGTTTTGCCGGAGCCGAAGACAGGAGTGAAAGAAACTTTATGATTCTGCAACCGATCCTCAATAAAATCCTGAGTGATGGGTATTTTGTATCCTTTAGCCCCTCCATCATTCTGGACTGGGCCAATGGAACGTCAACTGCACCCATCGGAGTTTCCTTTGGGAAAGCATTTGCCAAAAATCTCACGGCATTTATCTCCCCGCAAGTAAATGTCTCTGGACCGGGTAAAGGTGAATTTACGCTTCAGTTTCAGTTGAACACTATGTTTCCACCTGTCAAGTAGTTCACATTCATTTTATAACTAAATAAGTAAAATCACACACAATGGAATTCAAGTCTTTTACACTATTTTTCTTTCTGTTGTTTCTGTCTTCCATCATGACTACCGCGGATGCCCAAATCTTCCACCATCCAGGACATGGCAGTCACGGTCAATGGAAATTCCTTGGGCGTACACAAGCGGGTCGTGCAGCAGATCATGATATCATTGTCGTAGCAGGACCCTATGATCACTTCAGAAAGCTCAAGTTCAAAGTAACCGATGCACCTTTACAAATGATGCGCATGTTGGTCCGATATGATGATGGCGGGCGGCCAGAAGACATTGAAACGCGCTTTGAGATTCCGCAAGGCGGCGAAAGTAGGGTGATTGATTTGAAAGGGGGAAGAAGAAAATTGAAATCCATTGAATT
>JAGNXB010000014.1 GCA_017985675.1 Saprospiraceae bacterium
AAATCATCCAACGCAAGGGTGCCAAGTCATTTGGCAAGGGCAACTTCAAAGCGCTATTTGAAGCGATAGAGCGTGAGCAGGCGATTCGTGGGACGTTGTAGCGGGTGATATGTCTCCCGCAGAGGGTCCTAATCTTTTCTGCGGTATTATTTCTAAAATCATTCACTCCCGCTGGGCGTTTAATGATAAGGTGTGATGATGCTTTCCAAATAAAGGTTTGTTACTGTTGCATTACTGTTGCATTACTGTTGCATTACTGTTGCATTACTTTATCATTACTTTATCATTACTTTATCATTACTTTATCATTACTTTATCATTACTTTATCATTACTTTATCATTACTTTATCATTACTTTATCATTACTTTATCATTACTTTATCATTACTTTATCATAACAGTAGTAGCACCTAAAGAAGCCTGTTTTTAATCGCCAGCCGCCTTTCAGGGTTAACGACTGCATTTGAAGATGTTGAAGACCTTGAGGGTGATTCTTAAAGACCCATTTAGTCAATCCTGAAATCCTGTGAATCCTGATTCAGATGATCAACAAAAAAAAACTTTTCTCACGGAGGTTAATTAACCCAGATCCAAACTCTCTATTATTTCTTGGAGCTCACTTTGTTTTAGATCGGTTTTTTCACCCTTGTCGTAAATAGTAAGAAGATAGACCGTTTCTGTTTCAATGTAAAGAGAAGTGATGACCCTTGCACCACCACTTTTGCCCTTGCCTTTGCTACCGATGGCCAAGCGGATTTTATAGCAGTTGTTGCCAATAAAGGTACCAGTCTCTGGATGATTAGCAATTTTTGCGATCAGGTCCGCAAATTCATTTTTAAGAGAAGGAAATTTTTTAGCCAGTCGTTTGAGTTCCTTCTCAAAACGATAGGTAGGAATAACATTATAGCTCATTGAGCAGTTCTTGAGCTGTTTTTAATTTTATCTTTCCCTGCTTGTGCAATCGAACTTGTTCGGCAGATTCATTTAGATCTTCCCACAATTCAACTGCAGCCCCGCTCATTAGCTTTGCGTTTTTTATAAAGGAAAGGCTTTTTAATACTTTCAATGCGAAAGCAGCTTCTTTATCCGGTATGTCAACAATGACCTTCATAGTTAATTGGTTTTGTACATTGTCCTTTTCAATTCCTTTTTGGATATCTTGGATAGCCCTAGGGTCGATAACGATGGAATAATTGTCAACATTGGCCTTAGTGGGTGAATTACCTTCAACCTACCTTCCATGAAACCATTTCTTTCGTTATAGTCTTCTGGAATCTCCATCATCACGTCCACTTCAAAGCCCAGCTCCAAGAAAAGCTCCATAATAAAAGCGAATCTCACTTCTTTAATAAATGGTAGTTTTATACAGATTTTGGGGCTTTGCTTCAAAGCCCCAATTTCCTTCCCTCCGAGGCGGCTTCAACACAAAGATAAACATAACCCATGCAGAATACAAATTGAATCCCTTTAACATGGAGTAGAGATATTAAATAAAGAGGGCTAAATCCGACCCTTCCCCTTACTTCAATATTCTATACGATATACTGGGTACACCCGATGGGTATCTTCATAATAATCGGAATGGTGATAGACCCAATCCAGTTGGGCCTGAGGGTCAGCGGCTAAGGCAGCATCATTCCGTTTGGCCTCTTCAAATTGTTGGCGGAGCGCAGTGTTGGATTCCAGCAGGTAGGCAGCCAGGTCTTCCCACAGATAATCCGAATAATATTCCTTTTGATTGAGGATGGGATCGAAAAAATTCCAGGCAAACCAACTGTCCGGTGCCTTGGGCTCTAAAGCTTGTATGAGGAAGGCAATTCCTGGCTGATCGGTCGGCACAATCATGTCGCCGGCATGGAATGCCATTACGGTCGTGGTGCTGTCATAGTTGACCTGGCTGTGGGGATAATGTCCCTCATAAGGTGCCGTGGCGGTTTTCATTGGGCCCAGGCGATAGGAGGTGACCGCGATGAGGGTATCCCGCTCCAATGGTAATATGGTAATCTGATTTAATTGCAGCCGCTCTATGATGTCTCGCCAGGATTGTTTGATGATATAAGCTTTCGGTTTTTGAATCTGAACTGTCGATTCGTAATGCGGATAATAAGGCACGACCCGTGTGTAGGGCCTGGTTTGATCATAATACGTTCGTTGCCTGCCTGACACTTTGCTGGGTGCAAATGCTTCCTCATAACCGGCAAAGGTAAAATCCGTGGATCGGGCACTGTCTACCTGCCACTGCACCGGCCACAACGACTGAGCTTGTACTTGTGCTCTCGCTGTGGCCCGTGCTGCTTGTAATGCCGGACCCTCGGTGGCCGCAAAAGTGAGGATTTGTTGCAAAAATAAATGGGTCACATCTACCCGTGCAGAAAAGGGCTTGAGCATATGGGCTTCTGTCATAAATCCCAGGCATTGGAACAGCGCAGCATAACCGGTGGAATAACGGGGCAGATCGAGAAATCCCTTCAGACCTTTGTCGGGTGCATGATCGCCGTGAACATATGGCGACATTGGCTGGCCAATATGTTGCATCCCCTCATACAAATACGGCAATAATTTCTCCTGCTGGAAAGCAGCCAATGCAGGCGGTAGCTTATCCGGCTGCGTGGGAATGAGTGTCATGGTATAACTATAATCCGCGCCATTGGATGTATGGGTGTCAATAAACAGATCGGGATCCCATCGGTGAAAAAGACGCACAAAACTGCGGGTATTGTAGCTGTCTGTTTTTAGAAAATCCCGATTGAGGTCCAGGTTTTTACCATTGCCCCGAAATCCCTGGAGCCTGGGGCCATTCTGGTTGGCCCGGTAGGTAGCACTTCGATTGCGACCGCCATCCACATTGTAATAAGGAATTATGACGATGGTCACCTGGTCAAGTATGGGCTGCCAGGTGGGATCACTCACCAGTTGGCGGGCAAGGATCATGGAGGCATCAACGCCACAGGGTTCGCCGGGGTGGATGGCATTATTGATGAGGACGATGGATTTGCCCTGGCTGCGTGCTGACTCCGGGTCCAGGCTCTCGGGCCGGCCTATCACCACCTCATAAAGAGGGAGCTGTCCGTCGGATATTCCAAAAGTTCCTACCATCACCTCGGGATAATTCCTTGCCAGGGCCGAATACCAGGCATGCGCCTCCTCAGCGCTCGCCGAATAGGACGTGTCCAATTCGAATGGCGTCATGTGTAAATCAGACTGGCCAGCTAATGGCAATGTACCCATGCAGAAGAGGAAAATGCGAATGAATTGTGCCATTAGGCGGCGATTAGATAGTTGGGTTATTCAAAAAATAAAAAGAATGGGCAATAGCGTCGTTTAGGCGAAGTCAATATAACGGATTGGAATGAAATCCGTGTACCTATTAAATATGATTAAAGGTGATTAATACTACCCTTCAAAACCTGAAGTTCTATGGGTGCCGTCGCAAAAAGGTTTATTCTTTGAAGCACCACATCGGCAGAATGCGGTGACATTGCTTTTTTGTATTTCGTTACCCTGATGATCTTTGACGAGTATGCTTCCATGGACCATCAAAGGTCCGTTTAGTCTGGTTTCAACTAGTCGTTCGTCATCCAGCTTTTCCGTTGGGAGGGGTTCATTATTCATGTAATAACTCAAGGCGCCACTCGGACACTTTTTTACCTGATTTATAATCTTGTCCGTGGTTGCCCCTTCGGGTTTAATCCAGGGTCTTTCGGACGGATTAAAAACGGACTTTAAACCGTCTTCCCCTTTCCAGCAAAGGGTTGAATGAATGCAAACGGATGGTTTCCAAACAATAGTTACTTCGCCATTCGAATATTCTTTTTTGGTGGTGTCGTCCATTGGTTTTTGTTAGTACGTGATGGTGATATAATTAAACCGTTTTACAAATTTATGTAGTGAAGAGACCATTTTACAATACGTCACTGTATTCCGGCATTTTATCAAAAACACTTTTGGCAAAAGGACAAAGGGGCAAAATGGTAATACCTCTTTCGCGTGCAAAAGCAACTGCACGTGCGACAAGTTGTCTACCGGCATTTTGGCCTTTTAATTTTTCATTTACGTCGGTATGGTCAATAATAATTCGGGTTGATCCTGCCCAGACGTACGTCATTTCGGCAAGCAGTTCATTTCCTTCCGCAATGTAAAATCGACCTTTTTTTTGATCGTCATCGTGTTGAATATTCATCGTGTACATTCATTTCAGATTAGGTGCTTCCAATTTCTTAGCTAAAACCTATCGATACAAGTGGCCAAGATAGGTGACTTTTTCTATTTGATCGCGATCCGTTCTACCCCCCCACTTGGCGCATCCTTAACCCTACAACGGAAGTCTTTGTACGTGGGCTGCAGGCGTGGATCCAGACCCCTCGAACGCCATATTATGAGCATTGTCTCATCCAAATCTTGGTCAAGATCCCAGTGCAACCTGCTTCACTTGACGCTTTGGATATGGGCCAAACGTTATGAAGCAAAATCTCCCGAAACGAAGTGATGTAGCAAACAGCCAGGTTCGGAAGATTTTCAAGAGGAAGGCCAGTGATCAGGTGATTTTGGGTACTTTTGCCATCTTTATAAATTGACGATATATGAGCAAGACAACATCCACTTTCACACGGTTTGGCCTATTTGCCGCCGCATTGCTTTTTGCCAGTTTGACGCTGACAATGCAATCTTGTGCAACGGCCAAGTTGCCATCCCAGGTTACAGAATCAATCAACAGGATTTCAACGGATATCCCACGTTTGTTGGGTCAGGCTTCCAATCCATATAATGCTCAGTTTGGAGAACAAGCTAAAAACCTACTTGCCCTGGTTGATGATACTGCAAAAATGGCTGGCAGCAACAAGAAGTTTAAAAAAGTGGCTGATCAGCTCAATGATTTTTCCAAAAACAAGTTGATACCCTATTTTGACAAATGGAAGGTCAAAGGTCAACTCGATCCAAATACTGTAGCTTCCGGTATCCGTGGTGCAAATGAAGCCATGGCGGGTATTAAAAAAGCAGCAAAAATGTAAGCCTATTATCATATATTATAGCATTAAAAAAGCCGGCTCTTTGCGGAGCCGGCTTTTTTATTTTAACTGAGTTTGGTCAAATCCGCACCGAAAGGGTGATCATAAAGCTGCGGCCATCAGAAGACCAGATCCCCGCACCGGGATAGCCATCCGGACGTTTGGTGAAATAGGACTCATCAAACAGGTTATTGACACTGGCCTGCACCGTAAAATGGCTACGGAAATGCCAGGAAAAGTTGAAGTCTGTCAACTTGTAAGCCGGCACCGGCCCAACTGCTCCTGTAGCAGAAGGTGTTATGGTGTTAAAGGCATCGGAGTAACTACTACCTACGTAACTGTGTTGTAAGGAGGCATAAATACGCTTGTATCGTATCTGCAAACCATTGCGACTGATCCATTTCGGCACGGCTTCGAGATTGTTGCCTTCGATGTCTATGTTTTCACCTGCCTTGTGCAATTTCCCCTTGATATAGCGGGCCTGCATGAAGGAGGTTGCGCTAAAGACGGCCATGTCCCATTTTTCTGTTCGAAGGAACCGGTACTCCACGAAGGTTTCCAATCCAAGCGTTCGAGTGTCCCCGATATTTGATTTAAATAGGTAGGTTTCGCCCTGATCATTGGTCTCCAGGATAGCACCAATCCGGTTTTTGTACAGCATTTCAAATAAGGTAACATCGTACCGGAGTCTATTTCGAGCCAGTTGGCCACGTATACCGAGTTCGGCATTATGGCCAAAGGCATCTTTCAGGTTGGGATCAATGCGTTCCAGGTTATTGGCGGGTATAGTAATCGCCAGAATGACAGGCCTGTAAGCCTGCGACCATCCGCCATATACATTGTTGGATGAATTGATCGTCCATTGTCCATTCACCCCGAGGAGGGCAAAGTTTCGGTCAATCGTCAGTGGCACATTTAATGGATCAAAATTACGCATGAAACCTGAGCGACGGGTGTTGCCGGATTCATAACGAATACCCGGGGATACCTGGAAGCGAGGTGAAATGGCGATCAGATTTTCAGCATAAACAGCCATATTTCTTGAGCGATAATTTAGATCCCGGCCAAAGCCCGTCGCGTCAATCTTCAAATCATAATCGATACCTGTACTGCCTACGCCTTGTTGACGGCGATGCATATCATTGTGCAGGTATTGGATACCGGCAACAAGGGTGTTGGATATTTTTCCCAGGGTATATTCGTGTTTAACCCGGAGTTCGGATGTTTTACTGTCAAAATTATCGATGTCGACCTGCCTGGGAGCATAGCTACCCGTTTGTGTATTGAAGGCATCTGGTACATTGGCAAAAGCCATGAACATGACACTATTCCGAACGCCAAACAACCAGGAGTTGACCCAACTCAGTGATGTTTTTGGTCCGACTTTCCAATCCAGATGAATGGCCGGAATGTAGATATCGGGTTCGTAAAAATTGCGAGTTCGGGTAGCTTGTCGGGGATTGTCGCGAAAAAGACTGTCTGTGAGTTGGCCAGGCATCTGGAAGACATATTGGCTGCGGCTCATTTCTGCTTTGAGCTTAAGCCGCGTATTCATTTGCCAGATTAGTCCAATGTGCTGTGATTGGGCTTCTGACCGGCCGGCATCCCGATAGGTATCGGCTTGTCGGAATTGGGAATAAGCATAATAAGAAAGCCGCTTGATGGTGCCACTGATGGCATGAAAACTGCTTAAGGTCTGGAAAGAACCTACCGAATTGATTGTCTCATAATTAAACTGGCTCGAGGTATCCGGTGCTTTCATAACATAATTAACCATGCCTCCAAAAGCAGCACCATATTGAAGAGAGGCTGTGCCACGGATAAGTTCGATGCGTTCCATCGCCTCCATCGGAGGGCTATAATGACTGGCAGGATACCCATAGATATCCGAATTGGTCATGACGCCATTTTGTCGCACATTGAACTCCCAACTCCTATGGGGGTCCAAGCCGCGGGTAGCGATATTGACCTGATTGCCCGATCCATCCATATCGTAAACAAAAACACCGGGAATCTTACCAAAGACCTGGCGCGCTGATTTTTCTGCGAGATTGGCCGGTTGACTGCCAAGCACGATGACATCATTTTTTTTGCCTGATACGATAAAGTTTTTATGTACCGCAGGAAGGTATTCTATACCAGGCGAAGAGGGCTTGTAGGTGGCTATCTGGATGGCTTTAAGCTGGATCGTTTTTAGGGAATCTGCATACACCTCATGTGAAATTTGCCCTGAAACAGTCAATCCTGATAGGACCATTATCATACAAAAACACCATTTTGACCAATCGCTCATATGTTATCTATTCTTTATACAATAGTAGGGCAAGAACCATTCCAATGGGGCAAAGAGGTGAGAATCTAAGTAGATTTTAAGAACCTGGGTTGTACATTTTTGAAAAAGTTCCCATTGTGATGACTATCGTGCAATTGAAATTCGATAAATTTTTAATTAGAAACATTGAAAAGGGTAGCTTTACAAGGGAATATGAAGGCCCTTCTCCAGGATTTGATATGAACAAGTTTTAGACCATGAAAGATGCCTATAAAATCAGTGGTTTTATATTATTTACAACATTATTGTTGTGGTTGGGAAAGCCTTTTTTAGTGCCCATTGCCTATGCCCTGATCATTGCAATTGTATTGTATCCTTTATGTCGTTATCTGGAATCCAGGGGCTTCGGAAAAGGAATTTCCATAGCAGTGTCCTTAATCATACCGGGGATGTTATTTGCCGGATTAATTACGCTTTTAGGCTATGAGCTGGTCTTGCTCAGCCGGAAGTGGCCGATGATTCATACACAAATTGATCCCTATTTTAACCGATTGCAATTACAGCTCCAGTCAGAATTTGGATGGACTGTCGCTGATCAGATAACATGGCTTAAGGACAATCTGAATGCATTGAGCCGCAATGCAGGGACCTATCTCAATGAAACACTAAATGCCATCATTCACGGACTTTTTCAATTGATCATTGTGCCTATTTATATTGTTATTTTTTTATTATTCAGGGGCAGATTTGTCGCCTTTATTATGGATTTCACACCAGAAAAATACCAAACAAAAATAGGGCTGATCATACAGGAAACGGTGGTTGTTTTTGCGCGTTTTATACGTGGAATGGTACTGGTTTATTTAACTGTAGGTTTATTAAATACCCTGGGACTGTGGATAATCGGCGTTGAAAATGCCTTTGTTTATGGAATGCTCTCCGCAGTAATGACCATCATCCCCTATTTCGGGATAATCATAAGTGCCCTATTACCCATTACGTTGACATGGATCGAAACAGGGTCACTTTGGATGCCCCTGGGCATTATTTCGGTTTTTGCTGTGGTCCAATATCTGGAGGCAAATCTTATTTTCCCTTATGTTGTAGGCAGGTTTGTGAACCTGAATATTTTTGCCTCAATAGTAGCTATTTTTTTAGGGGCCTTGATTTGGGGCGTTGCAGGAATGATTTTATTTATTCCATTTTTAGCTGTTTTCCGTTTGGTGGCTTCGCATTTCCCGGAGATGAAGCCTTGGACAAGGTTGCTTGGGAATGAATGAGTCGGCTTGAATGTTTATTCGGTTATTCGTGTATTCGCTTATTTTTACCCGACAAAGCCTTGGCGGCGGCGGGCGGTTATTCGGATAGGGTTTAAACGTTGAAGCGTTTAAATGTTTAGTGCTTAAATAACCCAGCATCCAGAACTCCAGAACCTAGAACTGCGGAACCCTTAGCGTCTTATCGGCGTTCCTACTCCCCTCCTCCCCTTCTCGACTCCTCCCACTAAATCCCTTTTATCCAATAACTCCCCTATTTTTACACTTTATACTTCGATTATGTTCAGGAAGAGAATTATTTTAATGTTGCTGACTGGTTTGTGCTTGGTCACTACTGTGCCACTATCTGCTCAGGATAAATTGATTGTAGAGCCCCCGCACTGGTATACGGGCATGCACCGCAATGATTTGCTGCTGGTGTTGCACGAAGAAGGCATAGGTCACTGGAAGCCAGAACTGAAGGAGCGCAGCATTAAAATTGATGTGGTATATCCCTGTCCCAATCCCAATTACCTCTTCATTCAGCTCACCTGGGATGCTGTTTTCCGCCCCTCAACTATTGTCCTTAAACTCACGAAAGAGGGCAGAGCAAGGGAAATACCTTACACTTTTAAAGCAAGAGACCGCGAATTCAAGCCTGCCGGGATAACTCATGCAGATGTCATGTACCTGATTACGCCGGATCGATTTGCCAATGGTGACCTTCGCAATGATCAAATACCCGGTATGAAACAATCCGGTACAAACCGCAAATCCCCATCGGCACGGCATGGTGGCGACTTAAAAGGCATTACGGACCACATCAATTATATACACAACCTGGGGGTAACGACCCTGGCACTCAATCCTGTTTACACCAGCGATCAGGCGCAATCCAGCTACAATGGATATGCGATAACGGATCATTATGGTATCGATCCACGCCTGGGTGATTCTACAACTTATCGGGACTTGGTATCTACTGCCCACAATAAAGGTATGAAGGTGGTCAAGGAAATTAATTTTAATCAGGCCGGCGACAACCATCATTTGATGCGCGACCTACCCTTCAAGGAATGGGTAAACCCTATCGATGGTGGCAATCATCATTTGGAGAACGCTACCCTCGCAGATCCGTACGCGAGCAACTACGATAAAAAACGTTTTGCCGAAGGATGGGTAGATGAGCAGATGCCTGATCTGAATCAGCGTGACCCCTTACTGAGTTGGTACCTGATTCAACATAGTTTATGGTGGATAGCACAATATCAACTGGATGCCTTTCGGTTGGATGGATATGCCTACACTGATCAGGAATTTATGGGACGATTGGCCCAGGAGGTTGAATTGGCATATCCTCGATTTTTTATGTTTGCAGATATCCATGCTAATTCGCCCGCCATTCAAAACTGGTTCGTCGGTTCCAGTAGTCCAGGCACTGAAGTAAAACACAAACTTAAAAGTGTATCTGATTATTCACTCCAGGCCGCATTGGAAAAAGCATTTATTGAAACAAATCATACCAACTCAGGTGTCAACCATATTTATGATGTATTGGCTGCTGATTTTATGCAACCCCATGCCGACTTACTCGTCACTTTTGTGGACAATCAAAATGTGTCCCGTTATTTTGGACAGGTCAAAAAAGACTTTAGAAAATATAAAGCCGGATTGGCCATATTAGCTACGACAAGGGGAATTCCATGTCTGTATTATGGCACGGAAATACTGATGAAAGAAACGGCAAATAATGATGTTGTCCGTCAGGATTTTCCAGGTGGCTGGGCCAGCGATAAAAAAAATAAATTCCTGAAAGATGGTCGTAGTCGGCAAGAGCGAGAGGCACATGATTATATAAAAACACTATTTACCTGGCGTGTTACAAATCCGGCAATTATGCAGGGTACACTGACCCAATTTGTGCCCGAAAATGGGATATACACCTACTTCAGAAGGTATGGTACAAACGTTGTCATGGTCGCCGTAAATGGCAATGCTAAAGCCACCACATTATCTCTGACACCTTATAGCGAATTTATATCGGGTAAACGCAAGGCAAAAAATGTCGTTTCCGGGCGACAGTATGATTTAGACAGGGACTGGACGCTGGATGCATTTGAAGCGCGTGTTGTTGAATTGACGTATTAATTTTTTCGAAGCAGATGAAGAAAACATGGTTTAATGAACGCCAGACCAATATAATCATCCTTTCCCTTTTGGGATTAGGCATTTTTGCTGGTATTGCGGAAATGCCTCTTCGTGGTGAAGAGCCCCGTAGATCATTACTTGCTTTGGAAATGCTGCTCTCCGGTGATTTTTTACAACCAACCATTCACGGTTGGTTGTATTATAATAAACCCCCCCTTTTTAATTGGATTATTTCGGGATTATTCCGTGTTTTTGGGTACCCTTATGATTGGTTGGTGCGTGTGCCCTCTCTGGTAGGATTTGTTGTCATGGGTTGGATCCATTATAAAGTGACACGGGTTTATCTTGGTGAAATCGTTGCGCGCTGGTCGGCATTATTTTTAATGACTTCTGTACATTTTTTATTTTTTGCCACGGTTATCAGTGGTGAAATGGATTTGTTTTATAGTTTAATTGTGTATTTACAAGCCATTGCAATTTTTCATTTTCTGGAAAAAGGCCAGGTGCTAAAAATGATGTTAGTTTCCTATGCATTAATGGCAATAGGACTATTAACCAAAGGGACACCCTCGCTGGCCTTTCAGGCTATAACATTAATCGCCTGGTTGCCGCTCAGAGGCCATTGGCGACTGCTATTTTCATGGCAACATCTACTTGGCATTGGCATGGCATGTTTTATTCTTGCGACATATTTAATCCCCTATCATTTTTCAGGGGGGAATATTAGTTTATTAGGTTTTAATTTATTAGAAGAAGCCTCCCGCAAATCATTGACGACTTCGCCACTATGGGAATTACCACTCCATGTAATCCTTTTTCCGCTGAAGGTGCTCGCTCTGTTTTTGCCCTGGTCATTGTTGATTGCCTACTGGTTTCGAAAAGATTGGAATTCGGTGATTCGAGAACACCCCTTCATCTTGTTTGCTGTATTGTTTGTGTGTACCAACCTTGCTCCATATTGGCTTTCGCCGGATTCTCGGGATCGGTATCTCTATGCTTTTGGTCCTTTCATCACATTACTCCTGGCATATGGATATACCCGATTTAGCAAAATCCCTGGTCGATGGGTGGTGGTATTCATCCTTATTTTAAGTTCGGCGCGTATAGGCTACAACCTGGTGGTTATACCCATCCAGAAAAAGCATATTTACAATATTAATTTATTTGATCGCATGGCGAAAGAAGCGCTTAGCCTTGCCGGGGCAGAGCCTCTGCACGCCCTGGGTGAAACAGATACACTGGCCATAGATATTTCGATTGGTTCTTATGTTTTTAGAGATACCATTCTGGAACCGACCTGGCTACCCTATCAGATCCCTTTTTATATTGCAAGAGAGCGCCAGAAAATTATGGTTTCAGATACGGTGATGCAACCAGGCATTTATTATCTGGCAACCCGGTCTGAAGTGGACACCACGATCTGTACTATTTATGCACGTTATTCTACTGAAAATGGGGACGACAACTGGATTTTGTGCAAGATGAAGGAGTAGCCAAGCTTTTTACAACTGGTGCTTTTGAATTGTATACCTTTTGTGAATAATTTTGTTTAGACGCAACAACAACCAACAGTTTCTCATGTCAATGAGTCTGCTTATCTTTGCGAACGAACGTTCATTCGTATGATTCATTTCCATCCACTCCGTGTGGCAGAGGTACGCCGGGAAACCGAAGACACTGTATCGATTGCCTTTGATATTCCAGAACCACTTCGGTCTGCCTTTTCTTATGATGCCGGGCAATATTTGACCTTGCGCACTTTCCTCGACGGAGAGGATGTGCGTCGCTCGTATTCTCTGTGCAGTGCGCCAAGTGAAGGGCAGTGGCGTGTAGCCGTGAAGGAAGTTCCCGAAGGTCGATTTTCGACCTGGGCAAACCGCACGCTGCAGGCAGGCGAAACGCTTGATGTCATGGCACCGCAGGGTCGCTTTGTCATTCATCCCGATCGGGCACAAGCACGTCATTATGTGCTCTTCGCCGCAGGTAGCGGGATCACTCCTGTTATAGCAATTGCAAAAGAAGTATTGGCCAGCGAACCGGAAAGCCAGGTTACCCTTTTTTACGGAAACCGAAGTATGCGGTCTGTTATCTTTTTGGAAGAGTTGGAAAACTTAAAAAACCGCTTTCTGGGAAGGCTTAGTTTGCATTTCATTTTTAGCAAAGAACATCAGTCCAGTCCGCTTTTTGAGGGGCGCATTAATGGCGATCGTTGCAAGGAGCTATTATCCCATTTTGTCCACGCAACGGGCCGTGAGCAATATTATATCTGTGGACCGGAAGAAATGATCCGCGACATCATCCATACCTTGAAAGAAGGTGGCATTCCGGAAGATCAAGTCCATTTTGAGCTCTTTACATCACCCGTGGGCCCCTTAGGGACATCCAATGAGCTGGTAAAAGATACGGCATCGCATGTAGGCGAGCGTGCTCGGGTACAGGTGAAATTGGATGGACGCGTTTTTGCCTTTGAATTGGATTACAATGGGCAAAATATCCTGGATGCCAGCATGGTAACCGGCGCTGATTTGCCTTTCTCCTGCAAAGGAGGGGTGTGTTGTACTTGTCGTGCCAAATTGGTGACGGGTCAGGTGAGCATGGATGCCAATTATGCACTTGAGCCATGGGAAGTGGAACAGGGGTTTATTCTGACCTGTCAGTCTCATCCGCGCACCACAGACCTTTTTGTCGATTTTGATCAACAATGAGTGCACCTGTCCATAGTGTAAAAAAAGAAGCGATTTATGCGGCAGCGGCTCGCCTGTTTCGAGAAAAGGGTTATAGCGCAACAAGCATGCGTGAACTGGCAGCCGCGGTAGACTTAGAGGCGTCCAGCCTCTACAGCCATATTTCTTCCAAGGCAGATCTGCTTGATCACATTTGTTTTTCAGCAGCGGATGCATTCACCAGGGGCATCAAAAGTGTTGAACAATCAGGAGAGAGTCCGCTGGATCAAATAAGGGCATTAATCCGGCTGCATGTTCACATTGCTTTGAAGGATCCCAGCAGCCAAACCGTTTTTAATGACGAATGGCGGCATTTGCCTCCTGAAAGGTTGGCCACATTTCACACCTTGCGTCGCAATTATGAAGAAGATTTTCTGCGTATTATAGATGCGGCCAAACGGAAAGGGCAATTAAAAGATATTCCGACAAAAACCATATTGTTGACCATTTTGTCGGGCATGCGCTGGTTGCACAATGGCAAAATCACCTCAAAAAAAGATCAGGATGAACGTCTGGCGGAGGATATGTGCACGCTTTTTTTAGAGGGATTGTGTCGTTAATTTTTTACTTTTTTCGCCCTTTAATTTTGGACAGAATTATTAAAAAGACGGCACAGTCAGTACCAGGGTTTGATCGTTAAAAATAGCCTGGACAACATAAATTCCATCGGTCGGCAACGGCTGTGAAAAAGTAAATTGTTGTACCCCTTTTTGCAATTCCCTTTTCTCCGTATAAATGAAGATACC
This sequence comes from Saprospiraceae bacterium, assembly GCA_017985675.1. Taxonomy (GTDB): domain Bacteria; phylum Bacteroidota; class Bacteroidia; order Chitinophagales; family Saprospiraceae; genus JAGNXB01. The sequence continues at coordinate 14,153 of JAGNXB010000014.1, forward strand.
GGCACTGTTATAACACCGAAAAGTGACCCATTGATGCGCAGGGCTGCCGACCTGAAACAAGATGCCCTCGGCGGCAGAAGCTGCTATTTGTTGGAAGGAAATAGCTTGTGTCGCAATCGTCACTTCCTGTACCGGACTGTAGGAATACGAACCATCATAATCCTCCTGTTTTATGCGATAATAATTGGATCCCTCCACGGGAAGCGGGTCGGTAGCTACGTAGGTTTGAAGTGCAGTGCTATTCCCTGCGGCAGGTAGTCGGTCGATGAGCTGGAACTGCTTTCCATCCTGACTGCGCTCGACATAAAACCAGGCGCTGTTCCATTCGCTGGCCGTTGTCCATTCCAGTTGCACGCCTTTAGGACCTGGGACTGCAGAAAAACTTTGCCATTCTATTGGGAGGGGAAGTGGGGGGTACGTATAATTTAAACACTCTATGTCAAGATTAGTGATGTTGTTACAACAAATAGCCTTCATATTATTATTACCATATACATCGGGAATATGATCAAAACCTAAGCCATGAGTTAATTCATGAATCAACATAGTTGTATAATCTGCTGCTGATAAACAAGCACCTGCGCTATCATTTACAATAACAAATGATCGATCGCCTGTAGACCAGGTATCACCGTCAAATGAATGACTGCCTCCGAAGTACAAACCGCCAATTGCCAAAACCATGGTGCAATTTCCCAAACTTAATACTTGATTACATGGATCATTATAGATTACTAAGGCTTCTCTAGGACCAACATTGGCCGTGAAATTACCGCCGTAAGCGCCGTAGCCTCCCAAACAATTAGGGTCATAATTTTGCATGCCACCGTAGGTAAGGCTTATGCCAGGATAAGATCCTATCATAGTAGTAATTGCATTTTGGACTAACAAGTGAACATTTGCTTCATAATTATCTCCATTATCTTCACTTCGAAGTACTATGTCATCACCAGGGAATCCTTGATACCTTACTCTATTATTGCTGCCGTCCATGAAGTATCGGCAATGCACCGGAGCTGTTCTAAATGTTGCTGTTAGTTCTTCAATGAGGTTTTGACCCTCAATTATTTTCGAATTCCATTGGGTTTTACCTTGTATAACATAAGTTAAATGACTTAATAATTTGTCGGTTTCATAGGTAATTAGTGGCTCTACAGGAACGCCATCAGGCCGTTCAAGAGGTTGTATACCCTCAGACTCTTTATTTGGCACCAAATAAGACGTGCCGTTCAGAATCTGCTCGTCAAAAACGCCATATGCCATGAGGCTGGTTTGCCAAAAGGAAGAGTTTTCAATTTTTGTTAAAAATATGAGATAAGTTCTATCCCTCACAAATTCAGGATCACCCCAAATCATTATTTCTTGATCACCATTTTTATGCCACCAGGAATTAAGGTAAAATTGTTCTCCTTGAACAAATTGATTTTTGAGATCTACTTTGATGGTAAAGTGAATTTGGCGTCTTATAATCCCTTGCTCTTTACTAAACCCAATGTCCTCCACTTTCGCCATCACAACAGCATCTGCGGCTTTGGCCATTTCGCCAAGGTTGGGAAATGGAATGATTGTAGTGGCGAATGTACCAATGAGGGTACTGGTTATTGCGAGCAATGTGAGCGCACTCCGCAGGAGAGAACGTAAAGTCATGGTTTCCGGGATTAGGAAAGTTAAGATATTCAAAATTAGCCCGTTCCTATTTACAAAGCAATAGTTTGACCTGCAACTCATCTACTTTTATTACGTTTGATGTTTAAATCCAGGATAAGTGATCGCTTGTTGTGGGTGACCATAAAACCTAATGCCATGAAAACCAAGGAAGAAATAGTCAACAATTGGCTGCCTCGTTATACGGGCATGACCTTGGACCAGTTTGGATCATATATTCTTCTTTGCAATTTTACCCATTATGTAGAGCTTTTTGCGGAATGGAATAAGGTGCCTGTGATAGGCCGGGATCGCTCCATGATGTGTGCTACCCATGGCAAAATAACCATCATCAACTTCGGAATGGGCAGCCCCAATGCAGGAACAATTATTGATTTGTTGACTGCGGTGATGCCCAAGGCGGTACTTTTCCTTGGCAAATGTGGTGGCCTCCGCACGGATAAAAACAAAGTGGGCGACCTCATTCTGCCCATTGCCGCCATTCGGGGGGAAGGAACGTCAAATGACTATTTACCCCCAGAGGTGCCGGCACTTCCTGCCTTCGCACTTCAAAAAGCTATTTCCACCACCATCCGGGAATTTGAAAAGGACTATTGGACTGGGACAGTATATACTACGAACAAAAGAGTATGGGAACACCGGGAGGACTTCAAAGAATACCTCCGCGAGTTGCGGTGCCTGGCCATTGATATGGAAACCGCGACCATATTTATAGCTGCGTTTAAAAATCAGATGCCTGCCGGAGCATTGTTATTAGTCAGTGACCTGCCTATGATGCCCGAAGGTGTGAAAACAGATGCCTCTGACAAGACGGTTACCGAACAGTATGTAAAAACACACCTTCATATAGGTATCCGCTCACTGGAACAACTGATCAATAATGGGGAGACGGTAAAGCACCTGCGGTTTTAATACACTAAACGGCTTTTTTTGCCACCATGGTCAATATGGTTGCCATAGCCACCGTTTCACCTGTTTCGTCATACACATCCACTAAAAACTTGACGATACCCTTAGGGATGTCTTCTTCATTGCGCTGTTCCTGATCCACTTTTTCCTTTACGGTGAGCCGCACGCCGATGGTCATACCAGCATAAACCGGTTTTGTAAACCGGCATTCTTCCAAACCATAATTTAAGAGTACGGGGCCCTTGCCCGGATCAACAAACAGTCCGGCTGCAGCACTCAACACAAAATAGCCATGGGCCACCCTTTCTGTAAAAATAGTTCCCTCCAGGGAGGTAGCATCGGTATGTGCATAAAAGTGATCCCAGCTCACATTAGCAAAGTTGACAATGTCGGATTCGGTCACGGTACGTTTATGCGTAATCACCGTTTCGCCAACATGCAGATCTTCAAAATATTTCCTAAATAAATGCTGGCCCGGATCCTTGTATAACGCACCAGCTTGAAACTGTTGAGTTACTGCAGTGATTGTTGTAGGCGAACCTTGAATAGCACAACGTTGCAGATAATGCATTACGCCGCGTTTGCCGCCCATCTCCTCACCACCACCTGCCCGACCGGGACCACCATGAACCAGCATAGGCATAGGCGAGCCATGGCCTGTACTTTCTTTGGCATTTTCTTTATTTAAAATCAGAATACGGCCATGATAAGCGGCAGCTCCGAGTACATATTCACGTGCCAGTTGATCGTCTCCGGTTACCATACTACTAACCAGCGAACCTTTGCCCATCCGAGCCAAAGTAATAGCTTCGTCCAGGTTTTTATATGGTATAATGGTACTGACTGGACCAAAGGCTTCGATCTCATGCACGCCGATATGTTCAAATGGTTTTTCTTCCAGCAATAATACCGGAGCCATGAATGCCCCTTTATGGAGGTCACCCCCGAGGATGGAAACCTTGTCGGGGTCGCCGTAGACAATTTTTGCTGTTTTAGTAAGCAGTGCAATTTTTTCCTGAACCTCTGCCAACTGAGTTCTACCCGCCAAAGCCCCCATACGGACGCCTTCAACACGGGGATCACCTATTGTCGTTTTGGCCAGGGCACTGGATAATTCCTTTTGCACTTCGCTAACGTAAGCCTCCGGTACGATTATCCTGCGTATGGCGGTGCATTTCTGTCCACATTTGGTGGTCATTTCTTTGCGCACCTCTTTTACAAACAGATCAAATTCCTCCGTGCCCGGGGCAGCATCCTGCCCAAGAATAATGGCATTTAATGAGTCGGCCTCCATATTAAACGGAACAGATTCCTCCAGCAATCGGGGTGTTGCTTTGAGCATTCGTCCGGTCGCCGCCGAACCAGTAAAGGTGACCACATCCTGATTTTCCACAAAATCGAGAATGCCCCGAGCAGAGCCACAGATCAATTGCAAACTGCCTTCGGGCAGGATTCCTGAAGAGATGATATCGCGAACCATTGCTTCCGTCAGGTAAGAGGTCACCGTCGCGGGCTTGACAATAGCTGGCATTCCTGCCAATAAATTAACCGCAATTTTTTCCAGCATACCCCAGATCGGAAAGTTGAAGGCATTAATATGAATTGCGACACCTTGTTTGGGTACCATGATATGGTGACCAATAAAGGTACCACCCTTGGATAAAGGTGCCAGGTCGCCATCCACATAATAGGACTGGTTTGGAAACTGGCGTCTCAAGCTGGAATAAGCAAAGAGGTTACCGATACCCCCTTCGATATCTACCCATGAATCGGCTTTGGTTGCTCCTGTCTGGTAGCTTATAGTGTAATAGTGTTCCTTGCGATCCAGCAGGTATAATGCGAGTGCTTTCAACATTCGACCACGCTCATGAAAGGTCATTTTACGCAACACGGGTCCGGCTTTGGCACGGGAATAATCCATCATAGCGGCAAAGTCCAATCCCTTCGAACTGGCCACAGCAACAGGTGCGCCTGTGGACGCGTCCAGCAACAATTCACCATCCACTCCACTTTCAATCCATGCACCGCAAGCGTAATTACCTAAAAGCTTTGCCATAATTCTTTACTTTGGTACAAAGGTAAAAAAAGCTACACGGGAGGTGGACATGAGCGCTGATTACACTTGGTTTCTCTCGAGGATATCTCCATCCACGCTAAGCAATGACCTAAGAATTACAAATCATTTCGTCTGATTTTATTTACCGCTCAACCGCTCTGTTGAACCATTCATCCTATTTGGGTTTATGGAGCAAATAAATAAATCGATGTTTGTGTCACATAATCAACAGCTATGTTTCGATACACCTTTTTCATTGTACTCTTCCTGGTTCTTCAGGTTGCATTCTTACAAGCACAAACCCAAACCATTCGAGGTACAGTCCTTGATCGACATTCGGAGATGCCGCTCATAGGCGCGACCATCCAATTAGTGACGACAAGTACACCCTTGGGTACCGTGACAGATGTCGAGGGCCGATTTGAGTTGAAGGATGTGCCGGTTGGCCGTCATGCTTTGTCTATCTCCTACCTTGGCTATGAATCCAGTCAGGTGCCAAACATATTGGTTACCGCAGGCAAGGAAGTTGTACTGAATATTGCGCTTTCTGAATCCGTTATTGCACTAGAGCAAGTCGTGGTGAGTGGTGCACTTGAAAAACAAAAAACCGTAAATGAACTAGCCACCATATCAGCCCGGCAATTTAATACAGAAGAAGTATTGCGATATTCAGGAGGTCGGAATGATATTGCCAAACTAGTGGCCAATTTTGCGGGCGTCGCGGCAAATAATGATGCACGCAATGATATAATCATTCGCGGAAATTCTCCTACCGGGGTTTTGTGGCGGGTAGAGGGCATTCCTATGCCCAACCCCAACCACTTCAGCACACTAGGCACAACGGGTGGTCCTGTAAGTGCCTTAAACCCAAATTTAATAGCCGAGTCTGATTTCCTTACAGGTGCATTTCCTGCGGAATATGGCAATGCATTGGCTGGTGTATTTGATATCCAATTGCGCAAGGGAAACCGTGAGCGGTATGAGGCGATGTTCCAACTTGGTGCTTTTTCAGGTTTGGAGGCGCTAATAGAGGGGCCACTAAATCCAAAAGCAGGTGGTTCCTTTGTCGCTGCGTATCGGCATAGTTTTGTCGAATTGGCTAAAGCAGCCAATTTGGAATTTGGGACCAATGCCGTGCCACGTTATAAGGATCTTACATTAAATTTGGATTTTGGTAAAACTAAAGCTGGTCGATTTTCTGTCTTTGCCATAGGAGGCAATAGCGCGATAGATTTTCTTGCGTCAGAAATTGATACAAATGATCTCTTTGCCCGCCCGGACCGTAATGCTTATAACACATCACAATTTGGTGTTGCAGGTATTAAACATCAATTGTTATTAAGCGAAAAAGCTTATTTGCGCTCAGTGTTTAGTGTATCACACACCGGTGTGAAGTATACAGAAGATGATTTGGAAATTGAACCAGGCAATCATTATCCTATTGTCGATGTTTCCGATAATTTGACGGCATACCGCCTCAGTTCGTTTTATAACCAAAAAGTCAATAGCAAACTGACTTATAGAACGGGAATACTGGTTCAGCATCTGGCATTAAAAACCTTCGTAGATTCGAGAGATAACACACCTGATTATAACAATGATGGACGGCCTGATTGGGTGGTGGTGCGTGATTTTGACGGAGGATTTCAACAAGCAGAAGTCTGGGTCCAAAGTCAGTATCGAATGAATAATAAGTGGACCTTAAATACCGGAATAAATGCATTATTTTTTGGCAAGACGGAAGAATTGGTCATTGAGCCTCGCCTTGCTCTAAATTGGGAATTTGCGTTGAATCAAAAAATAAATCTGGGTTATGGCATCCATCATCAGACCCAACCACTACCTGTCTTTTTTTACAGGGATGAACTTCCTGATGGCACCACAATACCTTCGAATGAAAAGCTCAAAATGACACGCAATCAGCACCTCATTCTTGCCTATGAATATACTCCTGGTGCAGATTGGCGATTCAGAACTGAATTGTACGCGCAATGGCTGGACAAAGCGCCCGTCGATAATTATTCATCATCGTTTTCCATATTAAATGCAGGAGCTGATTTTGTATTTCCTTCCAGGGGAAGTTTGGTCAATGAAGGAACCGGGTTTAATAGGGGTGTAGAAGTCACTGTAGAAAAATTCTTTTCTAAAAACTATTACGGATTATTAACCGCAAGTGTATTTGAATCAACCTACAAAGGGAGTGATGGTATAAAAAGGAGTACAGCATTCGATGGTCGCTATGTAGTGAATGTGTTAGCAGGACGCGAATTTGCAATTGGAAAAAGTGGCCGGAATTTCCTGACGCTGGATACTAAATTCACTACAGCTGGTGGTCGGCCGTTTACTCCGGTAGATCTAGTGGCCAGTCAGACAGAAGGAAAGGAAGTTTTAATTGAGAGCGCTGCGTTCAGTGAACGACTGGATGATTATCTGCGATGGGATGTGAAATTTGGATTCCGGATGAATAGTGCCCGTCGTAAAATGTCGCAAACTTTTTTCCTTGATCTGCAGAATGTTACGAATAATGAAAATATATTTGCCATGCGTTATAATCCAGTAAGGAATGATGTCGGTCGCATTAATCAAATTGGTTTTTTTCCTGATGTGCTGTATCGGTTAGAATTTTAATCATTTGATTGAAAAGACCAATGATTGAAGGTCTGAACGATGCCATATAAAAATACCATTTACTTTTACGATTGGCCAGGCCGACAGAATTGTGCGCATTTGAACATGAATGAAGAACATATACAACCACATATGTTAAATTTTAAATTAGGATGAAGTGTACAACGGAGGATTATCTATGTTTTGACGACCGTTTGTTTCGGTTGGTAGGCATCCCTGCGGTAGCGCTAATTATTCCTCCTGTTTTTTTTGGTCAACCGGAATTTGGACTTTCATCTTTTCTCCAGAGCTTAATTTATACCCTTTTCGTCTGGGAGGGGAATCGATTCATATTCATTTATGCATCCCGCAAATATCCTGACCTGAGATTATGGAAAAAACGGTTGCGGTTGGTGTTCCTATTTTGTTTTAGTTATACAGCGGTATCCTGTACGCTGGCAGGAATATTGATTTATGCACTATTTCCTGCTTTAGGCCTCACAGTGATAGAACCTAATTTTGCAGCAAGCTATGGCGCATCCTACCTGCTATTGCTTGCATTTGGTGCTGTGTATGAAAGTATTCGCTACTTTACCTTATGGAAAACAGCACTTGAGGCGAAGGAACATTTGGAACAAGTGCATCTTGCAAGTCAACTCGAAGGATTACGCAATCAGGTCAATCCCCACTTTTTATTCAACAGTTTAAACACACTAACCTGGCTGATAAGTGAAAACCAGGACAAGGCCATTCATTTTGTACAAAAATTAAGCAAAGTATATCGGTATGTTTTGGAAAGTCGGGAGTCAACCCTTGTCTCACTGGAGGAAGAAAGGACTTTTCTTGATGCTTACCTATACTTATTAAAAGAGCGATTTGGTGAAAATCTCCGAATTAATCTTGATCGATTTCCTGTTTTAACGGCGTGGCAAATTGTGCCCTTATCTTTGCAACTGCTGGTAGAGAATGCCATCAAACACAATATTGTATCCAGTGAACATCCTTTACATTTGGAACTATTTGAGGAGGGCACGTTTCTGATCGTACGAAATAATTTACAGAAAAAATTACAGGTCCAGGAATCCACTGGTGTTGGGCTAGCCAACATACGCCAGCGATATAAAATGATAAACAATCTTGAAGTTGAGATCCAGATGAGCGATACACATTATGCTGTACATCTACCGTTGATTCCTAAATATAACATCGAAAGCTATGAACGTTTTGATCATTGAAGATGAAATTCCTGCTGCAAAACAAATCCAAAAGTTACTTGGACAGGAGACAATCAAAATTGACGTGCTCGATGTGCTGGATAGTGTTGAGGCTTCTGTAAGATGGCTCAATCAGCATCCAACACCTGATCTGATTATTATGGATATTCAGATTGCGGATGGTTTAAGTTTTGAAATTTTCAATCAGGTAAATATTACCTGTCCTGTAATATTTACGACTGCTTTTGACCAATATGCCATTCAAGCTTTCCGGGTAAATGCAATAGATTATCTACTTAAACCCATTGATCCGGATCATTTCAAGGCAGCTATAGCCCGCCTTGAAAATAACAAGTCTTTTTATCCATTGGACAAGGAGCTATTGAATGTTTTAACGAATACTTCCAAAACCTATAAAAGCCGATTTTTAATATCCATTGGATCCAATCTAATCCCTGTTTCGTCTGTGGATATTGCCTGGTTTTGTGCAGAAGAAGGCATCACCCTGGCCTATACCAGGGAAGGACGTAAACATACGATTGAGCACACGCTGGAAGAGTTGGAACGACTGCTGGACCCACGCCAATTTTTCCGAATCAGTCGCGGTTATATGGTGAATCTTTTGGCGGTAAAAAAAATAAGTCCCTATTTCTCGGGCCGCTTAAAATTGGAATTACATCCGGCACCAACCGCAGAGATCTTTGTGAGTCGCATGCGGGTAAACGACTTTAAAACATGGATGAGCGAATAGGGAAAGGCGCTGGATACGCGATTTATAACACGAATAAATCCGGACCGCATGAAAACCATTTTAAACTAATGGGTATCTTTGCGATCCGGAAAATCGTCCGTTATTCAACAATGCTGATCAAAATTGAATGCATTAGATAAATACGATCTGTGATCCTTCTGCGGATGCGCGTTCGTAAAAATCTCCTATGGTAAGCACATCCTCAACCCCTTCAAACAGATCTGCTTTTGTTAAATGGAACATGTCCATCGCTAGTTTGCAGGCATACAGATCAACACCGGAGTCAGAAAGAATTTCCATAAATTCACCAACCGGTGGAATATCCAGGCGGTCAAGCTCCTTCTGCATCATTTTAGTGGCCATAGCTTCCATACCGGGTAATCCGCCAAGCAATGTAGGAATATGCATAGCTGGATTACCTACTGTGGCAATGTGGAGGTGATCCATACTTTTTTTGTTGATGGCCTCTAGTCCAAAGAAAGTAAAAAATATGGACGCGTCCAAACCTTCTGCCCGGGCACCATTTGCCATCACCATGACGGCATAAACACTGTCCAGTGAAGCTTTGCTTAAAATGAAACACATCTTTTTGAGATGCTTTTTGTTCGCTGTTTTTGCCGGCATGGCATCAATCATTTGTTCCGTATTCATGATAAGTTATTATTTTAGATTACACACAACTCGCTGGTTTGGGAATTCCGGCAATTTTAGTTGCCTTTTTTAACGGTCCACCAGGAAAGAGATCATAGAATTCTTTAATTGAGACAACATCGCTATTTTTAATTTTCCGTATGGATAGCGCCTCGCCCTTTTGGAATTCATTTTGCAAATACGAAATGATCTCCCAGTGTCTGTCTGTCATAGCAATACCTTCTTCCTCAGCAATGGCAATCCCTATTTGACGATCCCATTGGTCAAAATGCTCGAGGTAGCCTTCTTCGTTTACATCAATTTGTTTTGAAAACAGTTCCTTAATCATGATAAATTAAATTGGATGAATTAATCCTGCAGTACAGGCTTGCGTTCGATTTTAGGTTTAATGTCTTTCCCGGCAATGTTCATTTTCGGACTGATTAATGGCAACTTTCTAGCAGGTAACAACATATTCCAATATACCCACTTAAAAGCCATTTTACCCCAGTGATTGATCCGGCTCTCCTTTAATAGTCTTAAGGGACCGATACCAGCAATTGGAAAAGTACCGGTGACGGGCTCCTGATCATAATTAAAGTCAATAAGCAGTGCCTTGCCTTTGCCTGTTTCAATGAAACAATTTGCATGACCATCGAAATCAGGTTTTAAGGCTTTACCACCTATATACCTCAATATATTCTCCGTTAATAAATCGGCCTCAAAATGGGCTACTGATCCTGCTTTGGATGTGGGCACATTTGTAGCATCACCCAGGATAAAGATATCGGGATAGACTTTAGATTGTAGCGTATGTTTGTCTGTTGGAACAAATCTCGCATCGTCTCCCATGCCAGATCGTGCTATACACTTATTACCGAGGTTTGGAGGTACCGTGACAAGCAGATCATAGCGCACCTCACGACCCTCATAGTCCACAATTTTTTTCTCGAGATTATCTACATGTTCGATAGAAAAATCAGCAACTACCTCAATATCTTTTTCCTTGAGCAAATGACCCAATTTTTCTGAGGCCACAGGTTTGGTAAATGCGCCACTCATAGGTGTAACGTATACAATTTCTACCCTATCACGCATTCCCTTTTTGTAAAAAAAATCATCTGCTAAAAAGGCGAATTCCAGAGGTGCCACCGGACATTTGATTGGCGTTTCACAAATATGTACGACTAATCGGCCTCCTTCCCAATGCGTCAATTTTTCCCTTAATGCCTTTGCACCTTCAAAAGTGTAAAAATCAAAAACATCTACATACCAATTATCCATCATGCCCTCAACCTCTTCCGGAGCAGGTTGTGTTCCAGTGGCAATTACGAGCAAATCGTAATCCAAAGATTTACCATCAGAAAGAAAGACGCTTTTTGTCTTTGGGTCAATCCGGTCTATTCCGGAAGCTATAAATTGACTTGAAGAAGGTAACTGAGTCCGAATGTCCCTACGAATATCAGCCTCCGTATATTTTCCAAATGGGTAAAAAAGAAATCCTGGTTGATAATAGTGATAGCGGGATTCATCAACGACGGTGACCTCAAATTCTTTGTGATCGAGCGCCTTATGGAGATGATTGGCCATCATGGTTCCTGCCGAACCTGCACCTAATATGATAATTTTTTTCATTTCGATCAAACTTTATTCGGAAGAGATTATTTCTGTATCTGTCACAAAGGTCCTCCCAATTGGTGTGGGGTTATTGTAATTAGAATCACCAAAACACATGATTTCAAATGAGAAAAAGGTCTGACATTGGGATTGAAGAGGCAACTTTTGTGATGTCTATTACTCTTCTAATTGATTATTATCATCTGGTGTTGGATTGGAGTGAATATTGGATTTAACAGGAACCACCTTGCCTTAGAAAAACATATGAATCACTTCGGGTAGGCAAGGATGCATATCTTTGTGGCACTGGGCAACATGAATCCTCTGGAAGAGAACCGATGGGTATGGAACTGTGTTGTGTAATCCTTAGAATCTGAAAGATGCAAATATTCAAATCGTTTACGTTTGACTCAGCCCACTATCTTCCAAATGTACATGAAGGGCACAAATGCCGGAATATGCACGGCCATACCTACAGACTTGTAGTATATCTGGAAGGGGCGCTTGATCCAAAACTAGGCTGGGTTCTTGATTTTGCGGATATGAAACAGAGTGTTGTACCAATGGTCAAACTATTGGACCACCAATTACTGAATGACATTCCCGGTCTTGAAAATCCAACCTGTGAAATGGTTGCTGTATGGATTTGGAACTATATCAAACCACTCCTCCCCTCCCTCTGCAAGATTGAGCTCCATGAAACACCGACCTCCGGGGTCGTGTATTCCGGACATTAAGTACTGATTGTTGCCTAAACACTTAAAAAAGATACAATCAGCACTGATAATAGTTAATTGGATTGTACCTATCTGGCTTGGGTACACATGACTGGTTGGATGGAACGTGTCTACAATGAAAAATGAGCAGCCTCAAATAAAGGCTGCCCGCACTTTAGCGGGCAGCCTGGCACAGGAAAGAGAGCAAAATTCAGATCTTGACCTTGGCTTGTCAAGGCTGATATTATTCATCAAAGGTTGTCTAAGTAGTTGATGGGATCAGCCAGATGGCTCAATCCGCACTTGTCATTGGATTTTCTTTTTGTTCCATATTGTTCCAAACTGCATATCTATACTGCTTTATACGAGACAGTTGGACTAATCTTTCCTTACCTACAGCACTAATCTGCGCCAAATCCCAGGATATTGAACATCTGAACTACATATGGGCAATGGATTTCCTTAGTCTCTTTTACAAATCTGCGCTATGTCCCAGGATATTATACACCTTCGCCCTTCCGGGTTCCAGCTTTAGTATAATTGGACAAGTCCGGCTTGGATCAGTTATTATCACTAAATCGATTTCGATCCTTTGGTTTGGCATCCGCATAAGCAGAAGGGGCGATTTGTTTGCCGGATGGATCAATTTGGAAGGGCAACTCCTGCGATTGGCGCATCTGGGCCCTGTGGCGACGATCAGGTTCGAATTGGCTAAACCAACTGCCTCCCAACATAAAGAATAAACCCCCAACCAGAAGAAGGACCCATTGTTTGTCGGAGATGCGCATGCGCACAGGTGCTGTAGTCTTCATAAGTGCTCTATTTGAGTTTTGAATTTGAGTTCATTTGAGGACGCTAAGATACAACAAATTGTTTTATAAAACAAAATGTTTTAAACAAAAAAATATTTAGACCAGAAGGTTTTTATAAGCACGGGTATAACCGTGAGAGGATGAATCCCTATCTTAGCCCATCAAATGCATTAAAACTATGGGATTATTAGCAGGAAAGGTGGCGCTCATTACTGGTGGTAGCCGGGGTATTGGCGCTGCCATTGTTCGTCGGTTTGTCGCTGAAGGCGCACAGGTGGCTTTTACCTATCTATCCAGCCCGGAAAAAGCTGAAGCGATAGCCGCAGAACTGAATAGAGACAGTATCAAGGTCATTGCCTATAAGTCTGATGCCGCTGATTATACCGAATCCGAGTTGTTAATTGAAGCTGTTTTAAAGGATTTTGGAAACCTGGATATCCTGGTGAACAATGCAGGCATCACCCGTGACAATCTCATGCTTCGCATGAGTGAAGATCAGTGGGATGAAGTAATCCGCGTAGATCTCAAATCTGTATTCAACCTCACGAAACATGGGCTCAAACCAATGTTGAAGAAACGGGCTGGTTCCGTTATCAATATCAGTTCAGTTGTCGGTGTCTTTGGGAATGCCGGACAAGCCAATTATGCAGCAGCTAAGGCAGGCATACTGGGATTTACTAAATCTGTAGCCAAAGAAATTGGCTCAAGAAATATCCGCTGCAATGCCATTGCGCCAGGTTTTATAGAAACAGATATGACACATGTATTAGATGAAAAAAATAAGGACCAGTTCCTGGCAGGTATCCCCCTTCGTCGTCTTGGCCAAGCGGACGATGTCGCCCAGGCTTGTGTCTTTTTAGGTTCCGACAGATCTACATATATTACTGGTCAAACGCTTAGCGTTTGTGGCGGACTGAACACCTGATGGGCCATTTCATCCAACTTACACTTATCCTGTTGGTAGTCCTGACTTTGGCCGGGTGTTCTACAACGACCTTGGTATTCGACCCTTTGAAACATGGGAAAATACTTAACCAAACCAAACAAAAGGATACATCATCCCGCCAAAGGCTATGTCGGGATGTTACACCATATATACCAGATCATTCAGACAACGGCTCGCGTATCCCTGTTCGGTATATTCGAGTGAACTACCACATCGTCAACTCCCGTGATAGCACCCACAACTTTCAGGCTGAGGTAGGTACGCCTTACGTCCAACAATTAACAAGGGATATTAATCACAAACTGGCCAATAACCTGCAAATGTCGCTGCCTACAGCGAAGGATGTACCTGTGCTTCCTACGCAGATGGCATTGATACTGACACCGCTCCCGGGGGCTTTTTGGGACGATGGTGTCTATTACCATTATGACGACGAACTCTATGCTTATGTTCATAAAGGGAAAAATCGGAACAACAGTGATCGCCGGGTAATTGATAAGTATGCCATTCAACCCGATTCCGTGTTGAACATTTTTATCATGCCCCATCATCCGGATAGTGTAGCGAGCCCAACTTATTCACATGGAGGAGTGGGCATCGCATTGGGTAAAGCACTAAAAATTAGTGGTCTATTTGAAAACGATTTGCCTCCAGTTGATTTTGCAGGTTTGACACTGCATGAAATTGGTCATGTGCTCGGCCTGTCGCACACCTGGCGATTCAATGATGGCTGTGATGACACACCTTTCCATTCCAATTGCTTCAACGTAGGTCCGCCGCCTTGTGACACCAATTTGTCCAATAATGTCATGGATTACAATACCTGGCAACAAGCCTGGACACCCTGCCAGCTAGGCATGGTGCATCGCGGTTTTTCACGCGAAAAAGGCAGCTCCAGGAACTTTCTTCTCAGAGACTGGTGCATACCTGTATCGGGCAATGACATCCAAATCTCCAATGATGTTTCCTGGGATGGTGAAGTGGATCTTCGGGGGAACGTCGATATTTTGCCTGGTGGACAGCTTACTATTCGTTGTCGTGCTTCCTTCCCGGAGGGTAGTCGCCTGACCATTCACCCGGGAGGAACATTAATTCTTGATGGTGGCATGTTGCATAATGATTGTGGGCTTCCCTGGCAGGGTATACATATTGTAAAAAAAGGATTTAAAAAAGGACAAGTGCTCTTGAGCGAGGACTGGAAAATAACAACACATGCTGCGGAAGTCCTGGATTGATCTTATCTCCATAGGTCTGGTCTTTTTTATGATCACTGTTGCTTTCTACTGGCCGGTAAGGGAAGCTGGATTCACATCTGATTTTACGGGGCATCTTGAAATGTTCGAACAAAAGGCAACGATTGGATGGTGGAATTCCTTCGGCTGGCGTTCAAATCAACCCGTGCTTTTTGGATTTATGTTCTTTTGGTACAAGCTGTTTAGCCTATCACCTTTACCATGGTTTTTTCTATTTACAGCCTTTCATGCCTTCAATGCCTTGTTGCTTTTTCAGTTGACCCGGCATCTTCTATTGCGTGGTTCACATCAAACCCTAATTCCCGCCCTTTCCGTTGCTTTACTTTTTCTTACCCAACCATACCAGGTGGAAGTGGTCACCTGGAAAGTTTGTATTCATTACCTATTGAGCACGGGTAGTATTCTTGGCATGCTTTTGATGTTATTCCGCAGCCCAAAGAGCCAATCAATTCCCTATTGGATTACTTTTCACACCTTATTTGCCCTTGCACTTTTCTCCCTTGAATTGGCATTCATCTTCCCTTTGATTGTATTGGTCACTCTGGCCTGGATTGCCTGGGAGGAAAATTGGGACCGGAAAACCTTTCGTCGATTGGCCGGGTTCAGGATTCTCCCACAAGTAGCCTTTATGGCACTCTATTTTATATGGAATCGGATCCGGTTAGGCACATGGATTGGCCATTATGGTGAAGAAGTACATTTAAGGTTGAGTCTGGATGAGTTGATCAGTCATACCCTCAACTACTTCTTAAAATACCTGCTGTTTACACGAGACTGGGGCCATGAATGGAAGGCATATCTCGGAGACTGGCCGGAAAGAGATACCTCAACGCTATATTTGGCTGGGGGGATTGCTTTGTTACTTATGGTGGGCATGGGTTGGTATAGTGCCCACCGGGATCAATTGGTACGCACAGCCACATGGGCCATCATTGTTTTTTTGTTGGCACTAGGGCCGGTATTGACCTTGTATTTCGCTTGGGCGGGCTACAGTGAAAACGACCGATATGGTTACCTGGCTTCTTCTTTTTTTATTTTAGGCCTTGTTTTATTGTTGTGGCGTCTACCCAGACCTTACTTTCTGGCTATCATTGGCTTGTTGCTAGTGGTTCAAACGATGCTCTTAAACGCAAATATCGATCGGTGGCGACAAGGGCAAAGGGTGTATGCCTCTTTGTTAACTGATTACCGATGGGAAGGAACGTCGGATGTGTATATATTGGGTATGCCAGACAATTATGACGGCATTAATTTGTTCCGTGGATTCATTCCTGGCGAAGGTATTCATGACGCATTGCAGTGGGTCAGTGGGAAGCCACCCTCGGCCCACCTCACGGAGGTAGCAGCATTTGTCATGCGTTCACCTTTAGACGCAGTACGAGTCCATCAAGAAGACAGTTTGAATTATACCGTAAGTTTCAACCAGTGGGGAAATTGGTTTGTTCGAAAGGGACTTGGGGCGTCTGATTATGAGACGGAGGCATTCAAAGTAGATTTTAACGAAGGTGGATATCGATTAACTTTCAACCGCTATGATTCGGGGCGAACGCTCCTTTATTCGGATGGAGGAAGGTGGAAAATAGCTGGCCAATAAAATATTCTGCCATAATAGGTAAAAAAATGCGTAATTTTGCGCCTATTTTAAAAAAACCAGATACCATGAGGACAAAACTATCGCAATTCAGTTATGACCTTCCTGATAACCTGATAGCCCAGTACCCATCCAAGGAAAGGGACGAGTCTCGCCTTATGGTGGTCAACCGGGAAACAGGCAAGATTGAACATAAGATATTCAAAGACGTACTAGAATATTTTTCGGATGATGACGTGATGGTGTATAATAACACCAAAGTATTTCCTGCAAGACTTTATGGCTGCAAGGAAAAAACAGGTGCTAAAATCGAAGTGTTTCTGCTTCGCGAATTAAATTCAACTGCTCGTTTATGGGATGTGCTGGTCGATCCTGCCCGTAAAATTCGTGTAGGCAATAAGCTCTATTTTAATGACGAACATGACAACGAAGTACTGACTGCCGAAGTGGTAGACAATACGACCAGTCGGGGACGGACGATCCGCTTTACGTTTGATGGCACGAACGAAGAATTTCAACAAAATCTGAACAAACTTGGCAATACGCCGCTGCCACGCTACATTGGTCGCCCGGCAGAAGCGGTAGATAAGGAACGTTACCAGACCGTATTTGCCTCTGAAGTTGGCGCTGTCGCTGCACCAACAGCAGGCCTCCACTTTAGCAACGAGTTGCTGAAGCGCCTGGAGTTAAAAGGCGTCGAATTGGCGGAGGTTACTTTGCATGTTGGCTTGGGCACTTTTCGCAATATCGAAGTGGAAGATCTTTCCAAACACAAAATGGATGCTGAATACTTTCGTATCGGAAAAGATGCTGTAGACAAAGTCAACAAATCCAAAACCGGAGGTGGCAAAGTGTGTGCAATTGGAACAACTTCCATGCGAGCATTGGAATCTGCTGTATCTGCAGAAGCAAATCTGAAAGCGGTCGAAGGCTGGACCAATAAGTTTATCTTTCCTCCTTACGATTTCCATATCGCCAATGCGATGATTACCAATTTCCACATTCCAAAGTCGAGTGTCTTAATTATGGTTTGTGCATTTGGAGGATATGAATTGATCATGGACGCTTATCATCAGGCCATCAAAGAAAAATACCGCTTCTATTCCTATGGTGATGCCATGCTGATCATATAAATTGAACTTCCTGAAGTGTGCCGCGGTTATCGTTGGGTTGGAAGAAACGGCATGACCAATGGTTCTTCTTAAGGTTTTCTAATATTTTGATAATCAATAGATTTAAATACGGACATTTGCGCGTTGCCAGATCTTGACAAACATCTAAACTTTGGTTACATTTGCGCGAATTTACCGGAATCAAGTGCTTTAAAACAAAAAAATAAAACGCATGTATTGGACTCTTGAACTTGCTAGTCACCTGGAAGAAGCACCTTGGCCTGCTACCCGTGATGAGCTTATCGACTTCGCCATTCGTTCGGGTGCACCTTTGGAGGTCATCGAAAACCTCCAGCAAATGGAGGATGAAGGTGAGCTTTTTGAAAGCATTGAGGATATCTGGCCTGACTATCCCAGAAAGGATGACTTTTTATTCAATGAAGATGAATATTAGCACTATAGCTGATCGGAAAGCACCTAATCAGTAAAAAAACCCCCGGATTTTAACCCGGGGGTTTTTTTATTTCATCACGTTTGTACAGCAAATACCACCATTTTCAGGGTGTTAAAAAATAAAATGGTCTGGTTTTTGTCATATGTGACAGGCATTCTTCACCCTGTGATAGCCTCTAGTGAAATTACTGATCGAACTGACGCGTATAGCGAACTTAAAGCGAGTCTCAAAGATTGAGATCTTTGATGCCCAGTCCACTAAGAATAAAACCAGCAAGTTTAATGCGTTTTATGATGCGTTATCATCCGATAAACTGCGCACTGACAGAGACGCAGCGAAAATGCTTTATAACACATCTCCGGCTGATGACCGTTACCGGCAACTGAAGTCCAGGTTTCGCCGACGACTGCTTAATACGGTCTTTTTTCTAAATGTCACCTCCCCAATTAAGCCCCGCTACGAACAAGCCTATGCGGATTGTCAGAGAGATTGGGCCTTGGTCAATATCTTAACCTTGTATGACGCCGAACAAAGTGTACCATATCTCACGCGTCAATTACTCAGTGCGGCCAGCAAATATCATTTCACCAGTATAATGGTGCAATCTGTAAGGCTTTTAATGCAAATAGCCACATCCACCCAAGATATAAAGGAACATGAACGGCTACAGCAACTCCTGGAAATTTATCTGCCTATGGAGCAAGCGGAAATTGAAGCGGAAACACTTTTTCAAAACATTTGCCTGAAAAAGGATCTCGAACCTGAAGGATTATCCACCTCACTGTGGAATGCATGGCGGGAAAGATTTATCCAACTCTCCGAACACCATCCTACACCAAGAACCCAATACTTAGCCTATCTGGTAGGCTCATGGCAATATATGGCTGAGGGTCGTTTTGACCTGGTCCTTAGCATCTGTCAGCAGGCAGAACGCATGTTAAACGCCAATCCGGATTATTTCCCTCAGGATAGTTTTTTTAGTATCCGGTATTTGCTCATACAGGTATTCCTGCAGACCGGAGACTTCTCCGCCGCCCGAGAACATGCTGAAAAGATCATTCCTGAACTAGAGCCTGGCTCTCAAGAGTGGTTGAATTATTTAGATATCTATTATCTGGTAGCTGTAAAAAGTGAAAATTATACCCACGCCTATGCTATCCTTCAGCGCTTACTAAGCCTAAAACAATTTAATAAACTGGATGCCCCCACTAAAGAAAAGTGGCAACTATACAAAGTTGCCCTCTACTATTTGTTATTTATAACACCCGATTCGAGTCGACTACTTCAGTCGAAACTTTATTCAAACTTTCAAATAACCCATTTTTTAGAAGATGTAGCCCTCTTTCCTAAGGAGCGGCGAATCTACACTGTCTGGACACTGATTCTACAGGTGCTCTTTTTGTTAGAGCAAAATGAAGACCAGGCGATCGATGAAATAATGGATCGTTTAAAACAATACACCCGCAAACAATTACATCCGGTCCGCCATGAACGGATCATCGAATTTATTCGTTGTCTTGGCTATTTGTCCAAATCTGGTTTTGATGGGAGTAAAATAAAGGTAGATAATAAATATTATCTCCGGTTACTCAGCCTCCCACTGAAGTACAACGGTAATATTGATCAGTTAGAAATCATCCCATTCCCTACCTTGTGGGGCCTCATCCACAAAAGGTTGAAGCGCTCCTCTGTTGGCCCAATGCTCTCCATCTGATATAACAATTGCCATTGATGGATTTGCCGGTTGTGGCAAAAGTACACTTGCAAAAGACCTGAGTGTCATGCTTGGCTATACCTTTATTGATACGGGCGCTATGTATCGGGCAGTTACCTGGTATGTCTTACATCATGATGTAGATATTACACAACCCATAAAATGGGCGCAGCACCTGGAGGCACTACCGTTTAGGTATGAATGCAGTAATGGTTCCTTTAAGATTTTTTTTAAAGAGAAATGGCTTGATGTGGAAATCCGATCCCTGGAAATCGCACAATATGTGAGCACCATCGCTGCTATACCTGCTATTCGGACATGGCTGGTGCGGCAACAACAACACCTGGGACAAGCGGGTGGTGTGGTACTGGATGGTCGCGATATTTCAACGGTTGTTTTTCCAAATGCGGAACTCAAGCTATTTGTTACTGCAGACATTGATATTCGCACACAACGTCGGATGGCAGACTTAATCCAACAAGGCCAAAAGCCAGACATGGATTTAGTAAGGCAAAATCTTTTGGATAGAGATAAGCTTGACAGTAGTCGGACGGACAGTCCTTTGCAACCTGCGCCTGACAGCTTATGGCTGGATACATCCAGAATAAGCCGAATTGATCAGTTGGGAATAGCCCTGCAGGCCGTGCGGTATAAACAAAACCTGAAAACCAGGCCAGGTTCACCAATCTTTAGAGGAGCAAATTGAAATGATTCAAAAAAAAAGGCTCTCGGAAATGGACCCGGGAAAAGTAGTTCGGATCTTATCGTTGGAAGAGCACCCTGCGGCAACCCGGTTACTCGCTATGGGCATAAGGCCCGGGGCATGGATTCGTATTACACGGTTTGCCTCTTTTGGACAAACCTTATATCTTGAATCGGGAGCGCAGCAATTTGGAATCAGACGGACCGAAGCAGCTAACATATGGGTGGAATGCGAGAAGTAACAGGACGTATAGCGGTCATCGGCAATCCCAACTGTGGGAAGAGTTCCATCTTCAACCACCTGACTGGTCTGCGCCAAAGGACCGGAAATTTTCCAGGTGTCACCGTAGAGAAACTCAGTGGACTGCTTCGCCTGGCTGATGGCAGAGATATCCAATTAACCGACTTTCCGGGAACATACAGTTTATATCCGACCTCTTTTGATGAATATGTCGTTTTTGATGTGCTCTCCAACGCTCATAATCCGTACTACCCGGATCTCATACTTTTTGTAGCTGATGCAATTCGCCTTGAACAACACTTGCTTCTTTTATCCCAGGTACGGGATATGGGTATCCCGGCACTTTTGGCCATAAATCTTGTAGATGCAGCATCAAAAGCCGGTATGAGCTACGATACGGACAAACTGCAACGGGCATTGAATGTACCCGTGATACCTGTGAATGGCCGTACTGGTGCTGGAATGGATGACCTGCAATATCAAATTCTACAATTTTTTAATCATCCCGAACCCGTCCAAGCCCAACCGGTGACGTTCACCTATCAGCCGATAATGGCCCAAACAGTAAGGGAGATTAAATCCCTATTGCCTGAGTTAAAACTTGATTTTCAGGCACTTATAGTGGCCCATCATGCCAAGCGACTCTCCTTTCTACACCCCGAACAGGTTGTCCAGATTACGAATAGTTGTGCTAAGGCCGGTTTTAACAGCCTACAAGCCCAGTATGCGGAAATCATGGACCGATATCAGGTCATTGACCAGATCATCCGATCATGTAAGTCACAATCAGACAGCAATACAAAAGCTTCGTTGACCCGTCGGTTGGATAAGGTAGTTACACATGTTTTGTTTGGTCCCATCCTCTTTTTTATTTTTCTCTTTTTTGTTTTTCAAGCCGTATTTACCTGGTCCACGCTTCCTATGGAATGGATTGAAGCACTGTTTAACCATATGGGTGGTGCTGTCAGGTATGCATTGGGTCAGGGGTGGCTTGCCAGTTTATTGGCAGATGGGGTCTTGGCGGGTTTAGGCGGCGTCCTGGTGTTTATTCCCCAAATTGCCCTGTTATTTTTCCTTATTGCCCTACTGGAAGAATCTGGATATATGGCCCGAGCTGTATTTCTTTTTGATCGGATGATGCAAAAATTTGGACTGAACGGGCGAAGTCTTGTCGCCCTTGTTTCCAGTACGGCATGCGCTATACCTGCGATCATGAGTGCCCGGACCATTACGAATCGTAAGGAGCGCTTGATTACGATTTTGGTAACGCCATTTATCAGTTGTTCTGCAAGATTGCCTGTCTACGCTGTCCTGGTCGGCATGATGGTTCCTTCCGGATTTTGGGCAGGTTTTATCAGTTATCAGGCCTTAGCCTTTATGGGCTTATACATCCTTGGGGCAGGGGCCGCTTTCATAGCGGCTTTGATATTCAAAAAGGTGCTCGCTGGTGCCGAACCGGGATATCTGCTCATTGAGTTGCCAGACTATCAAATGCCCCATTGGCGCAATGTGATTCAAACCGTTTGGAGCAAGGTGACTTCTTTCATTCGTGAAGCAGGGCAAATTATCATTATCATTTCTATTGTCCTCTGGTTTTTGGCCAGCTTTGGCCCACCAGGCAAAATGGAAACTGCCAGGGCGTCTGCTAAAATAGAGGCGAGTGAACTGCAACTAGACCAAACTGCAACGGCTAATAAGATTGCCTCCCATCAACTGGAAGCATCATGGGCCGGCCATCTGGGAAAAGGACTTGAGCCATTAATACGTCCTTTGGGATTTGATTGGAAAATAGGCATTGCGCTGGTGACTTCGTTTGCAGCAAGAGAGGTTTTTGTGGGTACAATGGCCACTATCTATTCGATCGGCGGTACGGACAACGAACAATCCATCCGCAAACGAATGATGGAAGAAGTGAATCCGGACACGGGTAAAAAAAGGTATAATCTGGCAGTCAGTTTGTCCTTATTACTTTTTTATGTCTTCGCAATGCAATGTATGAGCACCCTGGCTGTTGTAAAAAAAGAAACAGGTTCCTGGAAGTGGCCTTTAATCCAACTCGTATTTATGACGGGATTAGCCTACCTCGCCAGTCTTATTGCGTTTCAAAGCATGACCTATTTAGGAATGGTGTAGTTTGATAGATCTTGGAACCATGGAGGAATTGAATAGTCGGCAAAAACAAGCAAAACTGTTAAGGGGACTGCGTAAAATCCACCGGACTACAGGTGTCTTTTTGTTTGTATTTTTTGCCATTGTCGCTATTACAGGTGGTTTGCTGGGGTGGAAAAAACATTCTGCCGGTCTGCTCCTTGCCAGGAGTCATACCGGTACATCGACCAACCTCGCAGAATGGTTACCCCTGGACAGTTTACAACGCAATGCGATAACATTTCTAAAAGACAGTATCTCCCCTGAATTATCAACTGCAATTGATCGAATGGAGGTCAGACAGGACAAAGGCATGCTGAAAATTACATTTAAAGACCACTACTGGGGTCTCCAATTGGATGGCGTGAGCGGCAAATTGTTACATATTGAACGAAGAAACGCCGATATCATAGAACAACTCCATGATGCTTCCATGTTGGACGCATTGTTGCACACTTCAGATGGTCAGATCAAACGAATGTATACCACACTGATGAGTCTGGCGTTGTTGGTATTTGTAGTTACGGGCTTTTGGCTTTGGTATGGACCCAGAAAAATGAGGAAATTGCAACCCTGATTTACTGCAATCAGATCGCGTCTTGCAGCATCACTTTTATTGTCCTTACTGGTGTTTACACAACACTAGTTATCTTCAGTGCCTCGATTCCGGGCGCGCTGAAATTGTACCTGTGGTTTATTAAGCAGGAATTTGACTGGAATAGTCCATTCCGAGGCGACCTTTCTGCCTTGCATTTTGGCAGGTGCCCAGATCCGTCCCTCCTCTTTCAATAATTGAACCACCCGGAGTGCTTCTTTATCTAATTCAGGATCTACTTTTTTGACAATCCTGATAGCACCCATCTGTCCCAATGTATCAATGACCACATTGATTTTCACTTCGCCTTCAATCCTTTTTTCAGCAGCAGCAGTAGGATATATTAGTTTCTCCGCCAAGAAATTACGCAAATTGATCGTATTGCAAGAAGCCCGCTGATCATCCAAATGCTCCGTACAACCTGGAAAAGCCGCAGGTACTTCTGGTTTTTCAAAAACCAGATCAACCGTACTATTTCTATTTTTTTGGCTCCATCCCATTGTTAAGACGGTCAACATCAGTCCTAAAATGAAAAAATAGCTTTTATGCATTTGATGGTTTGTTTAAAATGTCCTTTATGTAATATGATACACCCACCAATTTTATGGTGTCTTGTGGTGCGGCCTTTAATATTCAACGTTATTGCAAGGATTAAATTTCTTCTTCCTTGTTTTCTGCTGCAGCAGCAGCCGTATTGATGGCTTCAACTTCCTTATCAATGAAATAAAGGCTTTGAGGGCCGTCGCCGATGAGCTTGATCTTGTCCAGAATATTGCGCATCAGGGCTTCTTCCTCCCTTTGTTCGGTGATATACCACTGTAAAAAATTGTGTGTGGTGTAATCATCTTCCTCGTTACAAAGGTCCAGGAGCTTGTGGATAGATGCGGTGACTTTCTGTTCGTGGACATAAACTTCTTCAAAAAGTTCTCTAATAGAAGGAAAGTCTACAGGGGGTTGTTTTATGCCAGGAGTCACAGCCATGCCATCAACATCAGAGATATAATGAAAGATCCGCAGCATATGGCTGCGCTCCTCCGCACTTTGCCTGTACATAAAATTGGCAGAACCTCCCATTCCTTTGCGTTCACACCATGCTGCCATGGATAGATATAAAAAAGAAGCTGATGCTTCAAGTTCTATTTGCGCATTAAGCGCCTCCTCCATTCGTTTGGATATCATTTCCCTTAAGATTTAAGCAATTAACAAAGATAACACTATCCTTGTTCGACACAAAGGATGGAAATACCAAATGCCAACACGGTGGCGATCAATCCCCACATGAAGACGAGATAACACCAGCGCAAATAAGTATACTTTTTGGCCAGTACAATCCCTAAAAAATATAAATCTCTTGTCATTGTATTGTAGATGAACTTTTTATCTCCTATAAGTTCATTCATTCCCCATTGGTAATCCGTCAGACTCATATTGAAATAGTTTCCGAAGAAGATGAGGTTTGCCTCCTTCTTTTCAATAGACTGACGTGTAACTGTTCCTTTTGTCACTTTGGGCATAGTGGAAAGCGTGGCAAAAATGATGGCCACCAGACACACAATCAATAACATGATCGTTGGCCATACCAAATTGGGATTTTCTGAAAAACGTGGCACCAGCGTACTTACAGTAATGGACACGATTATGGCATTGATGCTAAGCATAATATTCGCCTTATTATCGGCAATTGAACTCAGATTGATATGTGTCCGATAAGCTGATCGAAACATGGTCTCCACACCCCGGCCAAGTTTCTGCCCTTCTACAATTTCTGTTTCACCATCCACCGACTTTGCATTGGGATCATAAATGGCGAGCATAGCCTGAAGCTTTTTTAGATGCTTCTTTTTGGTTTTGCCATACAATGCCTGCGCTTCCGGGGTATGATAAGACTGATTCTGCAGAAAATTGATTTCAAACTGCAGCCATTCGGTCTCTGTCATTTCCCTGTGTTGCGCTTCCTTGAGTTCCTGGCGCAATTTGCTGATAAATGACCAGTATTCTCCAGTGCCCAGATGACTCAAATCGGCATCGGCAATGAGGGATTGCAACTTGTTCTTTGGTTGCTGTGGCATTTGGGTGGCCATGATACACGCAGCTACCTCATCCACGATATCTTGGGGTACTTGCCATTCTAACAGTGACATTTTGGCAAGGTTGGCGCCTCTCTCTTCATGGCCAGCCGGCCCCTGATTATAACCCAGGTCATGAAACCATCCGGCAAGGATCAAAATCGTCCGTTCGCGTTCTTCCAAGCCGGCGGCTCCGGATAAATCGCCAATGGCGGATACAACCTGTTCGACATGTTCCACATTATGAAAGTGGTATATAGCGGGCATGGTTTCCCGGATAGTCTGGATAGCCAAGTGCTTTGCCTGTTCTATCCATTGATTGTATAATTCCATATGCAGGGGAAAGTTAGGTCAGATTTTTGTTTTGCCCCCTCAATTATACCGCAATGAACTAGAAAAACATGTCAGCATCCTATGTTGATGAGAAAAGCAAAAAGGAATAACACATTTTTTCTGTTCCTAAAGTTGCCTATGCGCTTATGAATTCAGATAATCAGGATTGGGCAGGTCGTAGTAAATATTTCACGTCGCACAATCGAATCATGAAATAAGGGTTCAAAAAAACCCCGATCCCGCTTTATTAGTGTCAGCCAGGTAAATGGTCGAGCCTGGAGATATTCATCCAGTTCATCTTTAATATCACCTTCCCCGGGAATGTAATTCACGGGAATATGATGTTGATGAAAATAATCCGCTGAATCTGCATCAGGGACGCTGTTTTTGTCCGTGCGCACATGCACAACCTGCAAGGTTGTCTTCATTTTCTCAGCCCATTCGATGAGCAATTCCGACTGTTGCCGATCAAGATGAGCGCCATCCCAAGCCATAATCAATCCAGCCGGTGGCTCGATAAGGGCATCTTTAGGTACGGCAAGCACCGGGCATTTCATTTTATTTAAAAGGGCAGAAGCCGTTTGTCCCATAAAAATCTCGCGAAGCGCACTGTCACCTTGTGTGCCGATAACCACCAAACCAATCTGTTCCTGCGATTCTAATCGCCGGATAACATCCTCCGGATATCCCTGGATGACCCGGCTATCCTCCAGGCAGGTTAAATACCGGTCCGGGATTTTGCCTACGAATTCCTGCATATCCTGTTCTGCGGACTTTTTGATATGTTCTTCCAAAGAAAGGAACATGCCCGCACGTGAATGCAATTTGTATGCATGTACCAGAAGGACGCGCGAATCAGATTGCAGAGCCAACTCCATGCCGACCAACATGGCATGCATGGCTCCTTGCGAAAAATCAGTAGCAATTAGAATCATCAGAGAAAAACAATGAACGAAATACAAATGTAATCATCAGGAAAAGACCAATGGCCAATTTACTGAATCGACATAATTGTTCAATGTACGCGTATCGTCTTTATGTAGTACAATGGTGGGTACACTGGCATGCAAAACCAAATCTTTGGTAATGGAATGTTGCACCAACTTTTCCCAAAATGATTTGTGATGGGTAACCGCGATCAGCAGGTCAATTTCGTTTTGCACAATGTAGTCATTCAATTCGTCGACTACCTTTTGACCATTGATCATTTCGACTATATAGGAAAGATCACCAAATGCTCCGGCACCCAATGAGTCAAAAATCTTTTCAATGACATTATCCTCCGGTAAGCCCTGCGCATTATGAATATGTACAAAGTGCAGCGTGCTTTCCAATTTGCGGGTAAATCGTACGACCTGATGAATCATTTCTTCTTCGATTGCATCGCCGCCACTGCTATATAAAATGTTTGTGAATTTGTTGATCTGTGCGTTTACCGGAATCAGCCAAACCGGTACAAAGGCTTCCAGGGCTACTTTGGCAGAAACCGTTCCCAACCAGGAACCAGCCATTCCTCCTTCTCCTTTCGTCCCCATAATGACCAAACAATACTCCTCCTCATTACTCAGCTTAATAATTTCTTCAGCTGCAAATCCAATGCTGACTTCGTTGCGCACAAAATCCCGCGAAAAATGCCCCTCTGATTGTCGCAGTTCTTCCGTCCATATCTCCAGCTTTTGCATCCATGTCTCCTGCAATTTGGCCATTGAGTCATATAAAAACGGCGACTGGACGTCCAGATCGGGCTGAAAAGCATAAAAAAAATGGACGCCATGACCGCTTTGCCGTGCCAGATCAATAGCAAAACGGCCTGCATTTTGAGCTGCAGTTGAAAAGTCTGTTGGAACGAGATACCACTTCATAGGAATTGTATTAACAGTACTTAAAAAGCAGCTTTGACGGGATCATCGTCAACAAGGGCGGAAATAATATCATGTGTAGTGATAATTCCAACCAGTTCATTATTGTCCACGACGGGCAACGCGTGGAAACGATTGATTTTTAGCACCTCAAGGACAACATTCATTTTATCCGTAGATTCCACTTTGGCCATTCTAGTTGTCATGATGTCTTTGGCTTTGTAATTGCGGAGCCGGGCTTCGTCTAGTAAATTATCCTCTTCTACATTCGTAAAGCCTCTGAGAAAGTGATTAAGATCCGATTTGGAAATAATTCCTTCAATGTTGCGAATGTGCACTACCGGAACGTGATGGATATTATATGTGTCAAAGATTTCTTTAACAGTGGCCAGACTATCCTCCGCACTTACGGAGATTACTTGTTTGGTCATATATTCGCTGACCGGAGCTTGGAAGTTCATATGTGTATTTTGTGTTTAGAAGAGCAAAAAAACGGATTCCTTTTTTAATCAAACATGACAAAGATCATCTCAAATTATGACTTTGTGCAAAAATAACTTCTACAGAAGTAGGTGAAATAAACTAAAAATGGACGAAGCAATTGGATTTCAGCACTTGCCTAGTGGAAAAATTCTTGACAGCATCTTTGCCACGGCTATTGACTGTATGATCGTCATAGATTCATTTGGCAAGATCATGATGGTCAATGGGGCAGCCGTCAGTCTTTTTGGATATGAAAAAGAGGAACTGGTAGGCCACAAGATCAACATGTTAATGCCTGAGCCCCATCACTCACAACATGATCACTACTTAAAAAATTATAAGGAAACGGGCCAGGCAAAGATCATTGGTAAAGGCAGGGAGGAATGGGGCAAACGCAAGGATGGCAGTCTTTTTCCCATGCGATTATCCGTTACCCGGATGGAGATCAATGGCGTTTTACTCTTTACAGGTATTATTCATGACCGAACGGACCTAAGAGCTGCTGAGGCTGAGATTGAGCGTATGAACCGCGAACTGGAGCGCAAAGTCGTCCAACGCACCCTTGAACTTGAGGAAAAACACGCCCAACTCATTGAAATTAACCACGCATTGAACCGTGAGATCAATGAGCGGGAACAAATGGAGCTTATCCTCAGGGACAACCAAAAAGAATTGCAGGCCGCATTAGAAAAGGAAAAGGAGCTGAATGAGCTTAAAAGCCGGTTTGTATCTATGGCATCCCATGAGTTTCGTACACCGCTTAGTACCATCCTTTCTTCCGCCGGTCTGATCACACGTTACCCTGAAGAGCTGCAACAATCCCAACGTATCCGCCATGTAGACCGCATTAAATCTGCTGTCAGTTTGCTGACTGGCATACTGGATGATTTTCTTTCCCTGGCCAAACTTGAAGAAGGACGTATTTCTTTTAATAGCGAGGCATTTTCCTTGCGTGACCTGGCGGATGAGGTAGTGGAAGAATTGAAACCTAACTTGAAACCAGGCCAATCCATCCAATTTGATGATAAATTAACCTCCGATCAGTTAATCCAAGACAGGAACCTGCTTAAACACATGCTTTATAATTTATTGTCAAATGCCATAAAGTACTCACCTGAACAAAAACCAATCACCCTGCGCTGCCAGACAGATGGACCATTTATTCTTTTGGATGTTGAAGACCAAGGCATTGGTATTCCCATACAGGACCAACATCGGCTTTTTACACGTTTTTTCCGGGCAAAAAATGCCATGAATATCCAGGGGACCGGATTGGGCTTGAATATTGTCAGACATTATGTGACGTTGATGGGTGGTGAAATTGATTTTACATCATCCGAAGGCAAAGGCTCTGTCTTCAATGTTCGGATTCCGGCAGAACAGCAGGTGAATAATGATTAGCCTTTCCTGAGGTTATTCCGATGAAGGTCGTATTTTCGGCCTTAATTGGCTATGATGATGAAAAAGATTCTGATTATTGAGGACAATCCTGATGTCCGGGAAAATCTCGCTGAAATCCTCACCCTCTCCGGTTTTGAAGCGGTGACGGCTGAAAATGGCAAAATTGGCGTGGATTTAGCACAAAAAAATAAACCCGACCTGATCTTATGTGATGTCATGATGCCTGAATTGGATGGCTTCGGCGTATTACACATTTTATCCAAAAGTGCTGAAACCTCCGCGATTCCATTTATTTTTCTGACGGCTAAAACGGAACGGAGCGATATCCGAAAAGGAATGAATCTCGGAGCAGATGATTATATTTCCAAGCCGTTTGATGATGTCGAATTGCTGGAGGCAATTGAAACCCGGTTGCGAAAAAGTGAAAAAATTCAACGGGATTATACGCGGGATGCGAATGGGATCCAGGCATTCATTGATGAGGCCCGGGGGCATGCCAATCTCCTCGATTTGTCGCATGAACAGGGATTGCGGATCTTAAAAGCCAAGGAGCCGCTGTTTCATGAAGGCTCTTATCCCCGCCAGGTATATTTGGTGGAAAAAGGGCGAATCAAGGTATTCAAAGCCAGTGAGGATGGTCGGGAACTCATCGTTCAGGTAGCAGTGCCCGGCGAATTCATCGGCTATATGGAATTGCTGAATGACACGCCCTATATGACATCCGCTATGGCGCTGGAGGATACTGAGGTTTATTACATACCGCGCGAAGATTTCCTTAGACTGCTCCATCAAAATCACGATGTGTCCGCACGCCTGATTAAAATGCTGGCGCGCAATCTTTCTGATCAGGAAGAAAATCTCATTCGGATTGCCTACCACTCTGTTCGTAAAAGGGTAGCTGATGCCTTGTTGGATTTGCATCAGAAGTATAAAAAGGATAATGCTCAGGATGTACCAATTGCCATGATGCGACAGGATCTGGCACAGATCATTGGTACAGCAAAAGAAACCCTGATCCGAACACTTTCTGATTTCAGAGAAGAAGGATTGATAAAAATTGAGGACAATTCCATCATCATTCTCAACCACGATAAATTGCGCACACTGCCGAACTAAAGGCACAACCGCAAATCAATTTTCGCTCCCACGTATTGCATCAAGATGTGGACCACCACCTGGAAAAAATTGATCTGTGCCTATTTTTCCGGTACTGACAAGTCAGGATTTCGAAGCGCCTCTTCTGATTTCTTCTACAAT
The DNA here is from genome assembly GCA_017985675.1 of Saprospiraceae bacterium. Lineage (GTDB taxonomy): Bacteria > Bacteroidota > Bacteroidia > Chitinophagales > Saprospiraceae > JAGNXB01. Next base: position 45,285 of record JAGNXB010000014.1, read on the forward strand.
TTCTGGATTCAACAGTGTTGATGTATCGCCCAGATCGGAAATGTCTGCGGCAGCAATTTTTCGCAGGATGCGCCGCATGATTTTACCTGAACGTGTTTTTGGCAGTCCGCTGACGACCTGAATGATGTCTGGCCTGGCAATCGGGCCCAGCTTTCGCGTTACAATTTCATTGACTTCCTGGCGGAACGTATCCTGATTATGCACAACCTCCCTCGTTATGACATAGGCGTATATACCCTGCCCTTTGATAGGATGAGGATAACCAACGACCGCCGACTCTACAACTAAAGGGTGTGCATTAATGACATTTTCAACTTCGGCTGTTCCGATCCGGTGACCGGATATTTTTAACACATCATCTACCCTGCCTATAATCCGGTATGTCCCATCGGCATCTCGATGCGCCCCATCCCCTGAAAAATAAAGATCAGGATACACTGAGAAATAAGTGGTCCGACAACGTTCATGATTCCCAAATGTGGTACGCAACATGCCCGGCCAGGGGAAGGAAATGCATAACAAACCTTCAACATCATTGCCCTCAAGCAAATTACCCGAAGGATCTACCAGGCAGAGCTGCACGCCTGGCAGCGGTGTCATAGCATAACCCGGTTTCTGGGGCGACACATTCGGAATGGGACTGATCATTATTCCCCCGGTCTCCGTTTGCCACCAGGTATCCACAATAGGTATCTTACCCCGTCCAATAAGGTTGTGATACCAATGCCATGCTTCCTCGTTGATGGGTTCACCTACCGAACCCAATACTTTTAAGCTGGAAAAATCATGACCCTGTACCCATTGGTCTCCCTGTGCCATCAAAGCACGTATGGCGGTAGGTGCCGTATAAAACTGGTTGACCTTGTGTTTTTCAATGATTTGCCAGAAACGGGATGGATCAGGGTATGTGGGTACACCTTCAAAGAGCATCGTCGTAGCACCAGCAAGTAATGGCCCGTAAAGAATGTAGGTATGACCAGTAATCCAGCCGATATCCGCAGTACAACAATAGATGTCCGGCTCATCATACTGGAAGACCTGCATAAACGTATACCACGCAAAAACCATGTAACCCCCAATGGTGTGTACGACGCCCTTCGGTTTACCTGTAGAACCGGATGTATATAAAATGAACAACATATCTTCGCTATCCATCATCTCAGCAGGGCAAGTATCCGGTTGGTCCTCAATAACATCATGCATCCAAACATCACGACCCTCCACCCAATTCACCGGTGAGCCCGTATTTTTATATACCAACACATGCGAAACGGTGGGACAACCCATCGCCAAAGCCTCATCGACTACAGACTTCACGGGAATTTGCTTGGGACCGCGTTTATTGTAATCTGCACAGATGACCATTTTACATGCCGAATCATGGACGCGATCAGCCAGCGCATTGGCAGAGAACCCCGCAAATACAACCGAATGAACAGCGCCAATACGCGCACACGCCAATAGCCCTATTGCCAGCTCGGGCACCATAGGCATATAAAAACAAATCCGGTCTCCCTTGCCTATACCCATGGCTTTCAAGGCATTTGCCATCCGGCATACCTCGTGGTATAGCGCACGATAGGTAATGCGCCTGACCGTCTCTGTTGGATCATTCGGTTCCCAGAGGATAGCCACCTTATCACCTCTTTTTTCTAAATGCCGATCCAGACAATTGACCGTAATGTTCAATTGGGCACCTTTAAACCACTGAATCTTTGGCTCTGAGAAGTTCCATTCCAGTACTTTATCCCATGGTTTATGCCATTCAAATTCACCGGCGATCTCAGCCCAAAACCCTTCCGGGTCTTCAACACTCTGTCGATAGGCTGCCTGATACTGTGCTTGATCTTTAATAAGTAATTGTTTCATATCCGCTATTTTGCGAGGAACTAATGTAACAACTTAATTGAAGATTAATCTGAGTTTTAAGCTACTTCGATGTTAAATCATCGGATCCCTTTAGCCACGTTCAGCATTTCATCGCTTTCTACCGGACTAGATCAAACTATTTTAAAACACCTGTTTTAGGATTGATCGTTGTATCAATTACTTGAAACCTACAACAGTGCAAGGCGTATAATGCCCAGGGATATCCTGCTCTGCCGGAGCCCTTGTATATTTGCGCCTGATTCATATCCATTTTAGATTATTACCATGTCACAAAACCAGGAAGACCGGTTCAAAAAGATTGTTTCCCATTGCAAAGAATATGGGTTTGTTTATCCTTCTAGTGAGATCTACGATGGCCTTAGTGCTGTTTATGATTACGGACCTTTTGGCGTTGAACTGAAAAACAATATCAAACAATACTGGTGGCAGGCTATGGTGCAAATGCATGATAATATCACCGGACTGGATGCGGCGATCTTTATGCACCCCAAAACCTGGAAAGCATCGGGCCACGTCGATGCATTTAACGATCCACTCGTCGACAATAAAGACTCCAAAAAACGCTACCGTGCAGATGTGCTGATCGAAAACCACATCGAAAAAATAGAAGCCAAAGCAGACAAAGAAATACGAAAGGCTGCAGAACGATTTGGGGAACAATTTAATGAAACCGTCTATCGTGAAACCAATCCCCGTGTAGCAGGATACCTTGCTGAAATAAATGCGATCAGCCAACGCCTGGCCACGTGCATGTCAGCTGGTGATATGGAGGGATTAAAGGCCCTGATCGATGAACTGGAGATTGCAGATCCGGAGACGGGTTCCCGCAACTGGACAGAGGTGCGGCAGTTCAATCTCATGTTTAATACCCAATTGGGCAATATCGCCGGAGAAGAAGGAAAGCTATACCTCCGCCCTGAAACAGCACAAGGCATATTTGTCAATTTCCTTAACGTCCAAAAAACGACACGCCAAAAGATACCCTTTGGAATTGCACAGATAGGCAAAGCATTTCGAAATGAGATTGTTGCAAGACAATTTATATTCCGTATGCGGGAATTCGAACAAATGGAGATGCAATTTTTTGTTCGCCCAGGTACAGAGATGACTTTTTATGAATTTTGGAAAGAAGCTCGCATGAAGTGGCACTTGGCCCTGGGCACACCGAGTACACATCTGAAATTTAAGGAACATGACAACCTGGCGCATTATGCCAATGCCGCAGTCGATATCCAGTTCGAATTCCCATTTGGCTTCAGAGAACTGGAAGGTATTCACAGCAGGACGGATTTTGACCTGACGAGCCATGCCAACTTATCGGGTAAAAAACTGCAATATTTCGATCCGGAGCTCAATGAAAATTATATTCCTTACGTCGTTGAAACATCCATTGGTTGTGACCGGATGTTCCTCGCCATGATCAGCGAGGCTTATGAAGAGGAGACCGTTCCTGATGCGGATGGCAAAGACTCCACACGTATTGTATTAAAGCTCCATCCAGCTCTGGCACCTGTGAAGTGTGCCATCCTGCCTCTGGTAAAAAACAAGGAAGAATTAACGGATAAAGCGGAAGCCGTTTTTAATGAATTACGACTACATTTCCCCTGCCAATATGACGAAAAGGACGCTATTGGCCGCCGGTACCGTAGGCAAGATGCTATTGGTACCCCATACTGTGTGACAATAGACTTCCAGACACTTGAGGACAATACGGTAACTATCAGGGATCGGGACACCCTGGTCCAGGATCGCATTGCCATAGCGGACATAGCTGCCAGGGTAAGGACTCGCACCGATTTGGTAGAACTCCTGCGCACCCTGGCCTAGTAGGAATAAGTTTTTCGGTTTGCCCATAATAAAAACGACAGCTTATCTTTTGAATAAGCTGTCGTTTTTTATTTGAAGCAGACGATTAGTCTTTTATAATGACAAGGGGGCGTTGCACAAGGCCATCAGCCCAGCGGATGCAAGTCATATATGTACCCCCGGGCAACGACGGCAAGTCAATTAATTGTTGTGCAACGGTCTCATATACCAGCTTGCCTTCCAGGTCAAACAACTGGAACTGCGCACCTGCTGGTAAATCCCAACCTTGCAAATGGACCCTGCCTCGATTTGGGTTAGGAAAAACGCGCAGCGTTTCACCCTCCACAGGGTTGGACGTTGCTGTAGACAGGGAGGCTGTTCGTGCAAAAACACCCTGAAACGGGAAGGACAATAAGGTGCCGCTAAAGGCAAATTGAGGCTCGTTGTTCTCCTCAAAAAAGACACCGCTATTAAATAATCCCTGATTAGGTATTTGAAACTCATCCCGAATCGACAGATTGTTGTTCACGACTAATCCCCATGGATTCTCCGAAAACCCATCTGTCGCTTGCATACCAGAAATCAGGATTTTGTTTTGGTCAATCACTTGTAAGTCTCTGGCAAAATCATCACCCGTACCGCCATAGTTTGCCTCAATCTTGATCGCGCCATTTAATGGATTAATTTTCGCAACCATAAGTTGCTGACCGTTACCGACTACTTTGGTCCCGGCTATAATCAAATCCCCATCAGGAAGCCGACCTATTGATCGTGCGGATTGTTCCAATAATGTTTGTGCATCAAAATGCTCATTGGACCATAATGACGTTAATGCGCTATTTGTGCCAATTAACCTTACTCCGGAAGAAACCGGAACGCTAATTTGATAGGAAGTGCCGGCAAGGACAAATCCACCACCGGGCAATTCTGCGATGTCGTAGGCAATTTCGTTTAGTTTCTTTTGGGTAAAAAACTGGAATACAGATGTTGTGTAGTTGGCATCAAGGATGTAGGCCACCATTGAATTACCTGTTACATTACCCTGTGTAATTGTCCGTGTGCCCACCACGGCATATCGGTTGCCGCTGATTTTACGAATGCGATGGGCATCGGCGTCGTTATTAGTAGGGCCCAGGGTCTTCAACACGCCTGAGAGTTCGCCCGTCGCAGTGAGCTCCTGCACCGCAATTTTGCGCGCATCATCGCCCAAACGACAAGTCACACAATACCCTACAGCCAGGTATTTCCCGTTTAGTTCGATGACATCCCTAAAGGCTTGCTCTGACCCAAAAGCATGCGTTTTTTCCCACAGAATATTTCCGCATTCGTCTACTTTCATGACGAGTGCATCGGTGTTTTTTTGACCAGCGAGCAGGAAATTATTATCTGAGGTACGTATGATGCGATGGATGAGGACGTCATCCAAACTCATGCCGTAAGTGACCACTTTTTCTTCACAGTTTTGTGAAAAGGCAATGGGAAGGAATAATGCTATTCCAAAAAAGGAGAATAAAAATTTCATAGACAATGCTGATATGAGGGAAAGGAATAATGTGAGCTACGGATCAAAAACCACACCAAATTTAGCCATTCTTAGGGTGTACCAGCGTCATTTCATCGACAATATGTCGCGCACCAGCAAATTTGTCAATTATAAACAAAATATAGCGGGCATCTAACATGATATTCCTGCAAATAGAAGGATCAAAGTTGAGGTCACTCATTGTGCCTTCCCATACCCGATCAAAATTGAGACCGATGAGATTGCCATGTGCATCAATAACGGGGCTACCGGAATTGCCGTTGGTAGTATGGTTTGACCCTATAAAACATACAGGCATTTTATCGCCTTCACCATACGGACCATAGTCTTTGTTTTTCTCCAGTTCAAGTAATCGGGCGGGCACATCAAATTCATAATCACCCGGAATATACTTTTGCACGACACCAGAAAGCCATGTTTGGGCTTCATACTGCGGCACCCCTGCGGGCTGATATCCTTCTATTTTGCCATAGGTTACACGCAAAGTGCCATTTGCATCAGGATAGGCACTTTCCTGGGGCATAATCTCCATTTTTGCCGCCATGAATAAACGCATTTGTGTGTCAATTCGACGCTGTAAGACAGCCATTGGTTTGGCTACACGCGTTATATAATCTTCCTGAAGTATGTTATACAATCGGATCATTGGATCTTTAGCAAGTGTAGCAATGACGACGGCAACAGAATCCCGGAGCAGATTCGTCACCGATTCACCTTGCGGAAGCATACTTTGGCCGAAAAGCAAAGCTGTATTTGACGATGCCCGATCGCCTGAGAAGTCGTTAAAGATGCGTTCATGGGCACGGGATCGATCACCTTTAGCAGCATACATCCGCATGAGAGCGGTGAATACCAGTTGATCAAGGTCGGCCCTATATCCCTTGTAAAAACCTTCCAGCCCCGGCAACACTTTTTGCAAATAATCCTGATACCCTGCCGTACCGTTTTCTGCGTACCGTTGCGCAAGAGTAGATAATATGCGAGCTGGCGTGAATATTTCGATGTGCCGCAATACAATTTCATTATGATACTGCGCTGCAACTTCGAAAGGCGTTATTTCGGTATTTAACTGATCAAGATCACGAAGCACATTTTTATAAGCCGGATAATATTCCAGCTGTTCGATCAAATCCAATTCTTCATTGCGTTTTTGCTCTACCGCATTTGTTTGTTCGAGGCCCTGGTTTTCACCGATCCATTTTTTCCAGTAATTAGCCACACTGGAATATTTGGCGGCATATTGAAGTTTGATGCCGGCATCCGCACGCATGGCTACATCTAATATCTGCAGCGCAGTATCACGAATAGCGATACGAGGCGGATTAATTGACCGCTGCACCATTTCCAGTCCTGAAGCCGAAAGGTATTGCTGTGTACGGCCAGGAAACCCAAAGACCAAAGTGAAATCTCCCTCACTGACCCCGTCCATGGATACGGGCAGGAAATGATCTGGCTTATAGGGTACATTGTCTGTACTGTAATTGGCGGGCCGGTTATCCGGCCCGGCATAGATGCGGAAGAGGGCAAAATCGCCTGTGTGTCGTGGCCAAACCCAATTGTCCGTATCTGATCCAAACTTGCCAATCGATTCGGGAGGTGTGCCTACCAGGCGGATATCCCGATATGTCAGGGTTATATAGAGCAGGTATTGATTGCCGTAATAAATCGGACGGATGAAATGTTTTTCATCGGCCTCTTTTTTGATTTGAGGTTCGTATGCCTTTATATTTTTATCAATTTGTGACTGCCGTTCTTCTTCAGTCATTTCGGCAGTGACACCCGCCAAGGCCATTGTCGTGACATCTTCGATCCGACGAATAAGGGTGACCGTCAACCCATTGCTGGGTAGTTCCTTTGTTTTATCTGCGGCCCAAAAACCGTTAGCCAGGTAATTTTGAGTTAGGGTACTATGCGATTGGATCTGACCATAAGCACAGTGGTAATTAGTCAGCACTAAAGCATCTTTACTGATAATACTGGCGGTACAACCTCCAAAAAGTAAGACGGCATCTTTCAGACTACTTTTATTAACAGAGAATATGTCCTCGGCAGTCATTTTCATGCCCATTTCTTGCATGGGACCTTCAATCTGCTTGAGGAGATGAGGCAACCACATCCCTTCATGTGCATGAGCTGTGGTGAAAAATAGGGTTGAAAGAAAAAGGAGATATGTCTTGCGAAAGATCATAGTGGAATAGGTTCGTTTAAAATAAATCCTTGTCAGACTAAAAGCGGGTATGAGCAGATTGTTCACCCCAAAGATAGAACAAAGTGATAAAAACATCTTTTGACACTCCCGTCGCAACACCCCATTAGCGCTACGTAAAAGGCTGATATCAAGCATGGTGGATCCTGTTTTGACTATCCAAATGATGGACTAAAGCAGCCTTGGATGAGGACAATTAGCAAGAATAGACACAATGTGAGCGCTGTAAAAGAGGGTGCTTGTTTTGTTGATCAAAAGATCCCTTTTGTACCAGACTATGCATTCCCAAGATATTGGGTTGTACTGATTTGTTAGTTAGGAAACTGAACAGGATAGCCCCAGGTGCAAGTTAACTGGCAAATTCTCCTATTCGATACAATGGAATAACCTGTGTTTTAGAGAAAGAGGGAGATCACAAAATAGATCAACGCGCCCATTGCGGCAGAGGCTGGTATGGTGAGTACCCATGCCCAAATGATCTTCTTGGCCATTCCCCACTTGACCGAATTGATCCCATTGGTGACGCCGACACCCATAATGGCACCAGTAACGGTATGTGTTGTACTGGCGGGAATACCTGCGAAAGCCGTTCCAAAGAGGGTGATTGCTCCTGCAGTTTCGGCACTGAAACCACTTGGTGGTTTCAGGTCGGTGAGATCTACGCCGAGGGTTTTAATCACTTTCCAACCGCCTAATAAGGTGCCTAGTGAAATAGACAAATAACAGGCAATCACAACCCAATTTGGAACATCCATTGCACTGATATAACCCGTTGAGAAAAGCAGCACTGTAATAATACCCATGACTTTTTGAGCATCATTGCCCCCATGGCCCAAACTAAAGGCTGCAGAAGAAACCAACTGCATCACCCGGAAAAACTGATCGATTCGAAACGGGTTGGATTTTCTGAAAATCCATTTCACGGCCACCATAAGCAGATAGCCAACAATCATCCCTATCAGTGGGGCTAAAAAGATAAAGATGAAAATCTTAATTAGCTTATCGGCATTAAAAATCATTTCACCGCCGTCGTAGAGTCCGTATTTTACCAGACCAGGGCCTAATATTCCTCCAATTAATGCATGCGAAACGCTGATCGGCAGGCCGTAAGCGGTGCAGACCCATACCCAGATCATAGCGCCGGACAAACTGGCTAAAACAAGGTATTCTGTGGCCAGCTCTGGGCGGAGGGTTTTGCCTATTGTATCGGCAACGTGGGTGCCAAAAATGAACATGGCCGTGAAGTTGAAAAATGCGGCCCAGGCTACTGCTGCGTATGGTGATAATACTTTTGTAGATACGATGGTGGCAATGGAGTTTGCCGCATCATTCATACCGTTGAGAAAGTCATACGCAAGTGCAATGACGATGATCCCTATGACAAGCAGGGTCATATCAAGCGATTTTTATCGTGATAGTATCCAGCACATTAGCTACATCTTCGGCCATATCCGTGGCCAACTCAAGCGCAATGAGCGTCTCTTTCTGACGTATGAGATTTATTGGATCTTTTTCTTCCCTAAATAAACGGGACATTCCATTAACAAAAATGCCATCAGCCACATTTTCCAGTCGATTGATCTCCACGCAAAGTTCCTGAATGACCTTGATTTTTTTGCGATTACTAAGAAGTTTGACCGCCTGCATGATCAGATTTGCAGATTCTGCAATATTTTCAACCAATGGTTTGAATTCAGGTGGTGGCACAACCAGATTGTACATGTCCAGGCAATAAGCGGACAGGTTGATATGATCTAACACATCATCCAGCGATTTGGCCAGCGCGTGGATATCGCCCCGATCTAAAGGCGTAATGAAATTGGTATTGAGCTCTACAAAGATGTCATGCGTGATATCATCACCGACATGCTCAAGCTCATCGATGGCAAGGATGAGTTCTTTCCTTTGATCACCCGGGGGCGTTTCCGATAACTTGAGGAGCAATAATCCTGCTGCATTAAGATTGTCCGCTGCCTTGTTAAACAGATGGAAAAACTTGCGGTCCTTTGGAACCATAAACTGTATAATGCTGTCCAGACTCATGATCGCTCGGGGTTAATCGCAGTAAAGGGTTGCAAAGATATTTTACCCATACACAACTGTACTGTTTTTCAATATTAATTTTAGGTTAACTGCAAAATAAAACCCGGAATGCTTTGACACACACCGGGTTTTTTCTACGCAAATGCTGTAAAGGCGAAATAAGCGCTATGTACAGGGATTGGCTTAGTAGCGGTAATAATCCGGCTTATACGGGCCATCCTGCGCGACGCCGATGTATGCTGCCTGATCATCTGTGAGGACATCAAGTTCCACACCGATTTTTGAAAGGTGCAGTCTGGCTACCATTTCATCGAGGTGTTTTGGCAGGGTATATACTTTATTTTCGTATTTGTCGCGGTTCAACCACAGTTCCAGCTGGGCAAGGGTCTGGTTGGTGAAAGAGTTGGACATCACAAAAGACGGGTGTCCTGTCGCACAGCCCAAATTGACCAACCGGCCCTCAGCGAGAATGATTACATCCTTGCCATCGATGGTGTATTTATCCACTTGGGGTTTTACCTCCACTTTGGACTTTCCGTAGTTGTTGTTCAGCCAGGCCATATCTATTTCATTGTCGAAATGCCCGATGTTGGCTACAATAGCCTTATCTCTCATGATTTTGAAATGCGGTCCGGTTACGACATTTTTATTGCCGGTAGCGGTGATAATGATATCCGCCCTTGGTATGGCATTGACCATTTTTTGCACTTCAAAACCGTCCATGGCTGCCTGAAGGGCACAAATCGGATCGATTTCAGTAATAATTACCCTACAACCAGCGCCTTTCAATGAGGCGGCACTGCCTTTGCCTACATCGCCATATCCAGCTACAACGGCAACTTTGCCGGCCATCATCACATCGGTAGCCCGGCGTATGGCATCCACACAGGATTCTTTACAGCCATATTTGTTATCAAACTTTGACTTGGTCACGGAATCATTCACATTGATGGCAGGCATAGCCAATGTGCCATTTTTCATCCGTTCGTACAAGCGATGCACACCCGTTGTAGTTTCTTCACTCAGACCCCGAATACCATCCACTAATTCAGGAAAACGGTCCAGCACCATATTGGTCAGGTCACCGCCATCATCGAGGATCATATTTAAAGGCTGTCCTTCAGAAAAAGCAAATAGTGTTTGTTCAATACACCAGTCAAACTCCTCTTCATTCATTCCTTTCCAGGCGTATACAGGGATTCCCACTTTGGCGATAGCAGCAGCGGCATGATCTTGCGTAGAGAAAATATTGCAGGATGACCAGGTCACTTCTGCGCCCAGCTCGATGAGGGTCTCGATCAGCACCGCGGTCTGGATCGTCATGTGCAGGCACCCGGCAATGCGGGCTCCTTTTAGAGGCTTTGTCTGACCATATTGGGCGCGCAAAGCCATAAGTCCTGGCATTTCGGCTTCCGCAAGTTCGATTTCCTTACGTCCCCAATCAGCAAGTGTAATATCTTTTACCTTGAAAGGGAGCTTTTCAACAAGAGTGGACATATATACGAGTTTTATTTGCAGGGATTAACGGTAGAATGGCCGTTTTGTTTTGTGCGGTAAAAGTAAGCAGATTCCAGCTAAGCGCCTATGAATTGGGTTTGAACTGTGTTTTAACCATTGGCTAAACTTCCTGGCGACCTATCTTTGCCCACTGTGCAAAATCAAACCATTAAACTAATTCGGGATGCCATTAAGGGCGTCGAACAGGATTATACCGGCATGAGCATTCGGCGGGCTATTATTTTGCTCTCCATTCCCATGGTACTGGAAATGACGATGGAAAGCCTGTTTGCCGTGGTTGATGTTTTTTTTGTTGCCCGGTTGGGCACCCATGCGGTGGCTACGGTTGGTCTGACAGAATCCATCATGATGCTGGTATATTCCCTGGCGATTGGCTTAAGCATGGCTGCAACGGCTATGGTCGCCCGCCGTATTGGGGAAGGCGACCGTGAAGCTGCTGCTGTAGCGGCAGCCCAGACGCTGTGGCTCGGCATTGGCATGTCTGTCATCCTTGGCATCGGAGGTTATTTTGCTGCTCCGCATGTGTTGGCATTGATGGGGGGCGAACCTGAGCTTATTGAACAAGGCCAGGGATATACCCGGATCATGTTTGGCGGCAATTTGACGATCATGTTGCTTTTTTTGCTCAACGCGGTATTCAGAGGAGCTGGGGATGCCAGTTTGGCCATGCGTACACTATTGTTAGCCAATGGGATCAACATAGTACTTGATCCATGCCTGATTTTCGGGTGGGGTCCATTTCCCGAGTTGGGTATTGAAGGCGCTGCCCTGGCTACCGTCATTGGCCGAGGCACTGGTGTCATTTACCAATTGGTTCACCTCTTTACCGGTAAAGACATCATCCGTTTGTCCGCGAGGCATTTAACGTGGGTTTGGGATATTGTCCGCAAACTTTTTGCAATCGGTGCGAATGGCGCCGGCCAATTTTTAATTGCTTCCGCCTCCTGGATTTTCCTGATGCGCATCATTGCCGATTTTGGTCCGGATGCCCTTGCGGGTTATACCATCTCTATTCGTGTACTTGTATTTACGATATTGCCGGCCTGGGGTGTTGCCAATGCCGCATCGACCCTGGTGGGTCAGCATCTAGGCGCACGACAACCCGGCCAGGCAGCGTTATCGGCATGGTTGGCCAGTAAGTATGCTATGTACTTTATGTTGGTAGTGGCCATCTGTTATTATGCCTTTGCGACACCAATTATCAGCATATTTACAGACGTGCCAGCTGTCATTGATGCAGGTGTCCAATCCTTAAAAATCATCAGCCTGGGTTACATCTTTTACGCCTATGGGATGGTACTAAGTCAGGCATTTAATGGAGCCGGGGATACTAAAACACCCATGTTAATCAACCTTGTTGGATTTTGGTTAATCGAGATTCCATTGGCATGGGTATTAGCCAAACCCATGGGTATGGGCATTACCGGCGTCTTTATTGCCATTGCCCTTTCAGAGAGCCTGGTTGCCATCGGTTGTATTTATTTCTTCCGTTTAGGCCATTGGAAAAAAACGCTTGTTTAGAGACAGGGGGTGTAGTTGGGTTGTTGTGTTATAGTGTTTTGACGAGGGAGTCTGGAATCAAAAAATCTGAAATCGAGTTGCGGGGGCAAAACCTCACGACACAAGGGAGCCTTTGATTAGTTAATGCTATTGGACTATCAACTTATACATTTCCAAACCACTTGTACTCTCTTTGTGCAAAATATAAATACCCTTTCCAAAAGCGGTAAGGTCAATCTCAATGGTTAGATCTGTACGAATGAGTTCTCTGGAATAGAGCTCGTCGCCGAAAAGATTAAACAGCTTAATACGACCACCCTTGCCGTTCATTTTTAACGTGAATGTTCCATTTGAAGGATTCGGTATAATTAGATCCGGATATTGGATTTCATGAGGCAGTATGATCGTTGTATTTTGCATTTCCTTTTTACGAATGAGGAACGCCCCGAAAGCCGGAAACTGTGACACAGGTAATTTATTTGATCCGATTGCCTGTTGGAAAGTGTGGTCTATCATGGGGACTTCAATTATTCCGCTGGCCGTATATGTACCTTCTATAATGTCATTGAAATAATCCATTACATTTACGAGTTCATATTGATCGCCTGGTGAGAACCCAAGTGCTGAAATATCGACCTGGACAGAGGCCAGACTATCCCAATTATAAATTGCCAGATGTCCACGTCCCTTCTCATAACTATTTGGAATTAAAAAATAATCCAAACCTGTATTAGGCATATTTGGGACAAATGTATTTTCGGGAAAATCAGTTTGTGCAAATCCCCATAAGTAAACACCATAAACAGCCGGTATACCGCCAATTATTCGATTGCCTTTTATCGAAGCTTCAAAAATAGGGGTGTTATTATATCCTAAACGAGTTTGGCAGGTAAGATAGTTACTATCCAACGTCATACCTTTCACACCATAATTGAGTCCAAAGGCATTTACGGGAGGACGTGGCGTATTCAATCCTGCGTAGGTATAATTATGTTTAATGACTGTATTTGTAACCGGATTATTGACGCCATTAGAAACAACAAAAAAATTGTGCGTACGATAGTTATTGCCCACACCACCCAAGTTTTCCGACGCAGCTCCGCCATTGAAAAGAATATTGTTTTGGATATCCAGGTTGCCGATGGCTGAAGTGGTGGTGGTTTGCCATACCTTCATGGCATATCCATAGGTACTAAATATGATGTTATTGTGAAGAGCTCGTGTCCCGAAGGTGTCATTTTGGACGTACATGCCATGACCATGGCCTTCCAGGTTTCCGCCATTATTCAAGTTATTGCCAATATGGTAAATAATACATCCATAGACTTCGGTATTTTTCGCTGTCTTCCAGGTATCCAAGCCACCTCCAGTATCATGTACAATCATATTGATAAATTTGATATGTTCTGCGGAACAGGAGACACCGCCCGGGATATCATGATTGCGATCCGTTGATGCAGAGTTAGTAACTTCTATACCCCAAAACCAGGTGTAGCTGCAATTTCCGAGGCCCAGAAAGAGGGTGTAGGTTAATTGGCCATCGAGTGTGACTCGTTCGTTATTGTAGTTTCTAAAAATAATTGGCTTGTCAGAGGTACCCTTAGTGAAACAATTGTAGGAAGTTTGGGCATTATACATTTCCGCATATAAACCACCAAAAATCCATACGGTATCACCAGGCAATAATGTGGACGGGTGATTTAAAGCAGTTTGCAATTGCCAGGGGTTATTTTTGGAGCCATCCCCAGATACAGAAGCAGATGTCGAAACATAAAAGGATGAAGCCTCTAATTCTAAAATTGGGATTAGAGACATTAAAAAAAGTAGCGTGTATTGGATCATGATACCATCAAAGATAAACAATGTTTACGTAAATGTATTCGCACTTTTGATTACAAAATTTGCGGAATTTTATACCCTTAACTATCCGAGATAAGCCGAACTATTATTCCAGATTGCAAGATTCAAGATTACTCCGAAATTGCAGATTCCAGTGACTTTAAGTTAAGTAAAAAATCGAAACGCAGTACGTAATACTCTCGCGGGATGTCCACCGCATATTCGTCGCTTTCTTTGGTTGCAGAGGCTTTAATTAAGATGACGCTTGCGTGAGCTCTTTCCTCATCCCTGATCCATATCAACAGGTCTCGCGCGGGGGGTGAAATAATCTGGAATCTGGGAATCTGGAATCTGGACCGAGACGTGAGCTCATCATTCCTGACTCCTCATTCCTCATTCCTTGTTATAGGCCTCGCGAGGGGGGTGGAATAATCTGGAATCTGAGAATCTGGAATCTGAGCCGAGACGTGAGCTCATCCTTCCTGAGTCCTCAGCCCTCATTCCAAGTTAAGGCCTCGCGCAGGGGCGTGGAATAATCTGGAATCTGAGAATCTGGAATCTGGACCGAGACGTAAGCTCATCATTCCTGACTCCTCATTCCTCATTCCTAGTTATAGGCCTCGCGAGGGGGG
>JAGNXB010000117.1 GCA_017985675.1 Saprospiraceae bacterium
TTCCTCATCGAGGTGTTGCAATGCCCGTGTGAATAGTGGTATATTTACCGGACCGAAAATAATGATATCATGTCAAAACGCAAACAACGTATAGCCCTCAAGGATCAACACGATTTCAAACGCTTTCTTACAACGGTAGGCATCATCGTCCTTGTGCTGATCGTGATTGTTTATTTCTTTTATACCCGGATGTAGTAGGCTTTGGCCTTAGTTCGTCAGTTGTATTTTTTGAACAAATTGATGATCTGAGCCTGTTGCTCTGATCATGTAAAAACCTGTTTGCAGGTGGCTAAGATCAAGCTCCTGCGAAGGGGTGGTCCATCGATTCATTTGTCCCAGCTCCCGTCCGGTCATGTCATAGATTTGGATCAACGTCTCACCCATCGTGAAGGATCCGATAAAGTCCAGGAAAAACAAACCGTTGGAGGGGTTGGGGTAAACGCGCATATGCCGTCCTGCCGCTGCGTCGTCATCAGTAGAGACAGGGCCACCTAATTGGTCGCAACTTTCGATGGCATTGATATTATTATTGAGTCCGCTGGTGCAGCTTCCACAGAATATCTTTTTCATAAAACAACTACTCCTGTTCACGACTGTGGCGTTGGGAAATGAACAGTGGCTCAAACTGCCCAGACGCAGATTTAACTCGGAACAGGTTCCCTTGCTGCCGGCATAAGCGTGGATCTGCTGTGATCCATATCCCTGAAAAAAGGACGTGCAATTCAAACAACCCAAGGCCCATCCCAGGTCAGAGGGCACCACACAATCCCCATCATCATGGAAACTGATGACGGGAAGTTCCGGTGCATTATCCAGCGCTTCCGGTAATAAGACCGCTCCACAATTGTTTAATAAGGCGCGAATGGTATAATCGGCTTGTATTGTATTTACCGCGCTATCCAGGTGGCCCACTGCATTGATGCAACCCGGACAAAACGTATTCGCCGTTTCCTGGTCCAGATAGATGGCATGTACGGCTGCCACACTCCCTGCACTTGTACCCCCGATAAAAAAGGAGGACGTATCGATGCCCCAGTTACCAGCCTGGGAAGCACTGAAGCGCAGCGCAGCACGAGCATCCTGCACTGAACGATAAGCCGCAACGCGTAATTTGTCCACCTCGGGGCCACATGTCGCACAAACGAATAATAAATTGATCGGATTGCAATCCCAGCCCAACCGATAGCTCATCGTTGCGGCGACATAGCCGCGCCGCGCATAATCCCTGCAGGATGCTTCCATATCTTCCTTCTGGCCATTGATAAACGAGCCGCCATGAATCAATAAAATGAAGGGTCGCACTGCTAAAGGATCAATCGCCGGATCGGGCATATAAATATCCATCTTCAACGTATCCACCACCGTAGAAGGCCAGCGGGGCGCCCAACCATAAGTAACGTTTTTCATGGTAACTATCTCGGTTTCGGCGAAGTAGGGGATCTGAGAAAACCGGCCCTGAATACAGTAATCAGGTTGTTGGGCGATGAGAGCTATTAGAGATGCCAGCAGGAATACGAAGGTGGTAATAGAACGAATCATAAAAGGTTGGGTTAGTCTGGTAAAACTAAGACAATTATTAAAAACAGATTTAGTCACAAGGGCATCTCATCTTTTACTGGGGTAGCCTTTGGATTTCCCTGGATGCTCCATGCCCGAATGCCACGGCCATTCCAGTCAGTTCAATGCCAAAAGCAGCCAAATAATCCTTTTTCACTGCCGTGTACGTAGAGCTGAAAGCATCCTTTTTTATCAGGGCTAAAACACTACCTCCAAACCCGGCTCCCATTATTCGTGCCCCAGCCACGCCTTCTGTTCCAATCAGTCTGGTGACGATAAAATCAACTTCAGGGCAGGACACCTCGTATTGGTGGCTTAAACCCTCGTGACTTTGGGTAAGCAAACGGCCCGCAGCCAGGAAATCATCCTTGTCCAACGCATGTACCATCTGATGTACCCGACTATTCTCAGCCAGGACAAATGCCGCACGTCGCGTATCCAATGGATCAAGCTGTGGGCTGATCCGGTCAAGATCATCTGGGGAGAGGTCCCGAAGTGCAGTGACAGGCAATCCTTGCTGTTTCGCTTGTTGCACGACCCGCTCACAGGATGCCCGACGCGCATTGTAAGGAGAGGAAACCAAATCGTGGGTGATGCCTGAATCAAAAATGGTCCACGCCCAGTCGCTGGCGGACAATTGGATCAATCGAGATTCCACACTACGGCAATCCAGTAACAAAGCATGGTTTTCCCGGGCATGAAAAATACAATATTGATCCATGATCCCACCACGGACGCCAGTGCGTTGCTCGCTCTCTCTTGCAAGATGGGCCAGCTTTAAAAGATCCAGTCCCCACCCCATCTGATCATTGAGGATAAAAAGTAAACCACAAGTCAAAGCGGAGGAGGAAGATAATCCGGCTCCAATGGGAAGGTCACCATCAAAGACTATATCCAGGCCTGAAACCGGCAATTGATGGGCGGCTGCCGTGTGAATGACCGCTGCCGGAAAGCGACTCCAGTGGTCGAGATGGATGAGACAATCTGCCAATGGCAATGCGGCGGTGTCGCCAAATCGCCCGGCTTTTATACGCCATTCAGGCACATCGGCCGGCTCTACTGCAAACCAAAGCTGGAGATGGGAAGCCGCCGGCAAAACCCACCCTTCATTGTAATCGGTGTGTTCTCCAATAATGTTGATCCGGCCGGGTGCCCGATATAAAGCGGCATAAGGGCGACGGGCCAAAAACGACTGGATCGTCTCTGGCAATGCTGCCGGATACCTATTTAAGGACTGATCCAAAATGAATTTTTCAGGCTAGCAGTTGGTTTGGCGTAACCTGGTTAATTATTTCCAAAATCCGGCCGGTAGTTCCCGGCAGGCATCTGTGCGGACCACCTTATTATCCTGGAAACATGCGATACATAACGAACCATGACCTACCAGTCCAGGCTGGCTATAGACGATCTTCGTCGTGGCGCCGGAGCATTTCAATTCGCCGGCAAGTCCATCAGACCAATGGAAACGTTGATCTCCTCCTGTTGAAGTTTTGGAGACGACAGTCAGTCCTTTGGTTTTTATGGTGGCCAGTTCGTGGCTGGTGCATTCGCGATAGGTTAAGTCAAGTCCCCCGCTTTCATACGACTGGGTCTTGCTCGTGGCATCGGAAGATTTCTCCTGCCCCATAGTCAGAAAGGGCAACAAGAGTAGGGCTAGAATTGGAAAAGAACGTAGTTGGATCATCATAATATTCGATTAGTATATGTATGAGAGGGCTCTTCGCCACTTCGAAGGATAGCTAGAGACGTGTAAATGTAATTAAAATAGCGTATTTGGTGGTAAAGTGCCCTTTCCCCTTAGCAATAACACAATAACTCCTAGCCACCACCTATTGCCTTAGCATTAAATTCCTGTTTGTAGAAAGTAGTAACCATCCACAACTAGTTGTTGAATTTGGAATAGCTAACATGAGAAATAGTGATATTAAATGGTTATTCGTTTAGGCGTGTATTCGTTTATTGGGAAAACGTCCTCGAACAGCTCGCCCCCAGTACGTAGCTGACCGACCCGCAGGGGGAGCCTTTTTAGGTGGGACATCGGTTCCACCGATTCCAGCTCCGCCAAATGCGTGCGAAATCATTAGATATCTTCCACGCCCACCCGCATAAAACAAGCTCAGGTCAGCGAAGTAGCGGAATGTAAAATCCGAAGCACCGCCTAAAATACACCACAACCTTCAATCGAAGAACTGCGAGCCTTTCGAGGACAGCGGTTTTTGGTTACTTTTTGCCAAGACAAAAAGTAACGAGCCCAGCCGGCGAATGAGGCGATGCCGGACACAAGCAGAAAGCAACTACTACAGGGCGCAATGCCAAACACAAGGCCTAATCCCTCCGTTAGAGCGCATCCGCAAATTCCATGTTCGGGTAATAAGATACTTAGGTACTTTTCCGTGAATACATAAGAAAAACTCTAAAATTACGATCTCATAACACATTGACAATCAATATGCAAAAAAGTAGTCAGATAGGAGAATGGTGAAGAAAAAAAGATGTATCCGTGTA
The DNA here is from genome assembly GCA_017985675.1 of Saprospiraceae bacterium. Lineage (GTDB taxonomy): Bacteria > Bacteroidota > Bacteroidia > Chitinophagales > Saprospiraceae > JAGNXB01. Next base: position 4,063 of record JAGNXB010000117.1, read on the forward strand.
GGCAAACCAACATTCTCGTCATTGGTAAAGGGTAAAGGGTAAATGGTAAGGGGTAAGAGCATCTCTGAGACCTCATGAAATAGGTTGACAGCTTGACCCCCTAAAGCCTAAAAACTGTGGACAACTTTCGAGTTAATTAATAAATGGGGGATTTACCTTTCGTTTGCCAGAACGAAGCAGAGGCAGGCTCTG
>JAGNXB010000118.1 GCA_017985675.1 Saprospiraceae bacterium
CAATACTGATCATAAATAATCCACCAATCAGTGTCATTTCGCTAATGAGCGTCATCTCCTTGATCATCCGGTAGATCCGCGGCTGGTTGTGGGCTGTAGTGAAAATCATAAACAACAAATTGAGCACACCAATAATCGCACCCAGCATGAGGAAGCCGTAACTACCTGCCTCAAGCGACACATGTATGGTCAACCAATAGGATTTTAATACCGGCACAAGCGGCGTGATTTCTGGGTCGAGATAGCTTAGCCCCGCGACCATCATGATCGTGGCGGCAAGTGCCGATGTCGCCGTCAGACCGCCGGTGGATTTTCGGGAAAAAATTAATCCCGCAAGCACCGTCGTCCAGCCGATATATATCATGGATTCATACCCATTGCTCCAGGGCGCCCGACCAGAAATATACCACCTTAATCCAAGGCCCACCGTATGCATAAAAAAACCAAATGCCAATAACCCGAATGCGATGCGCAAAGGCCATTTTAAATTTATTTTTTGATTAAATACAGAAGTAAATAACAAGGTCAGAAAAGCCAGTGCCAATAAGGTGTATAAGGTGCCAAGACGGCTAAATACATTTAATTTATTTAAAAATAATTCAGCCTTTATTTTTGTAGACGACGGCAATACATCCTGACCAAATTTTTGTTGATAGGCATCCAGTTCATCGATTAGCCGGTTGGCCAGATTCCAATCGGCATTGGCCATAGCAGATTGAACAGTGGGCACATATGCCGGATAAAAGCGGTGCATGAAAGAAGATCCTCCACCCTGTTGATGCTGATGCAAATCGGCGGGTGATTGCCAGTGATGCGTGGTGTCTCCGGGCACTGGAAATACTTTAAAAAACTGGCCCGAAAAAACCATGCTGCATATATTCACCTTCTCATCAAGCTTCAGCAATTCTTTGTCATATACACCCCGATCCCTTGGTTCCTTGTTATAAGCACTTCGGATTTCATCCTTGAACTTATACGATCCATCGGTATGAAAAAAATCACTGTAGGAAACGAGGGCAGTTTGGACACCCAGGATTTCCCTGATTTTTTCATGTTTACCGATTTTAATCAAGGGGGCATCGTACCAATCTCCAGGCTGAATGGCCATACTTAGAATTACCTGGTCAGATGAGAGGCCCTCGTATGTTTCCTTCCGGGATAATTTGCGCAGAACTTCATTGGACAAGGAATTCATCGGTTTAAACCGGCCATTGTGATCCTGTACAATGATGCGGCCAAACTGGGATGCATGCGCTGCGGGTATTGCTTTTGGGGGAGTTGCCGCCTGTAGAATAGCTGATGATCCCATGAATAGCCCCAGGAGAAGGATTTGGGCAACTTTGTCGCTTTGCCGAAGCCGACTAATCTGTTCACCCACTTTTTGGAACCGACTTTTGGGAGAAAACAACGTGAGTATCATCCCAAGCGTCAGGAGGATATAGCCGATGTATGAAATCCAGGTCCCCGGCGCATCATGGTTGACACTTAGATAGGTGCCCAGCTCATCCTGATCAAAAGATGACTGAAAAAAGCGATAACCACCATAGGTCAAAATATTATTCATATAAATGCGCTGATCCCGAACCAAATTATTCCGCGGGTCTTTGAGCGTCACTTCGCTGGCATAGGAAGATGGGTTTTCTGTACCCGGATACCGCTCGAGGATAAAATCATTTAAATGCAGCGAAAAGGGTAGGCTAAAGCGTTTTGCACCGTAGGTGACGGCGACGTTAGCACCTGGCAAGGCATAGATGCGCGGGCGGCCTTCTACGCCTGGTGTGCCATAAACATATTGGCTGATTTCCTCTCCACCACTCGCCATGCGGAGCAGCACGCCCCCCATGCTATTACTGGCCATTTTGGGTTCTTTGGAGGTGATTTCAACCCTGGCCTGCGCATTAAAATCGCCAAATACAAAGTTCTCCTCTCCAAAAGCATACAAGCTGCGCAGCATGACAGGATATTCCATGCCAGGTACGATGGAGTCACGCTGTTGGGTAGCCATTTGCATTTGCGTATATGGCTTATCCGTAGTAAATGTCAATTGATTGTTGGCGTATTGGATATTAAAAGCGCCTGGTTCTGCAGCAGTGCCAAACGTAAATCGGGTGCCCCGGATATTGGTATTATTGCCATAACGAAGAAAGTATTCTTCGCGGCCATTCATGCCTCCGATGACAACTTTCAAAACCGGAATGCCTGTAACCGGGTCTTCGACCATTACTTCTGTCGGATTAGGCATGAAATCTAATACCTCTACATCAATCGTCCTGGAGCCAAGTTGATAGGTCTCCTGAAAGTGGTTGTTACCACGTGTGGCAAAAAGAACGGGTTCGTGAAATTGAAATCGCTTGCCTTCAATATCCGCATCAAATTGCAAGTAGGTTTCTGCCGATAGATATGTATTGGATGCACTGCCTTCCCGGATATTCATCATGCCTTCGCTGCCAAAGTACCGGGTGACGCCGGCACCAATGAGGATAATGATGATGGCTGCATGAAACATGAGAATCGCCCACTTGCGCTGCTGAATCATTCGAAAACGAAAAATATTCACAATCAGCGTGATCCCAAACAATACCAGCAATAACTCAAACCAGCGCGCTTTGAATATGATCTTTTGAGCCGAGCTCGTGCCAAAGTCATTTTCAACAAAAGTGGCTATCGCAATAGCTGCGGCAAAAAGGATCATATATAATCCGGCTGCCGAGGTAGAGAACAGTTTGTTAGACAAGGTTTTTAAAATCTTCAGGAACATGAAAGGAGGATTTCTTGAGATCAATGCAGGCAAAATGTGCTCAAAGACGGGAATAAAGCGCCCGTAAAATGTGTTTTGTTGTGTTCAGTTTTCCAACAGACGATCGGAAAAATGATATGGTGTAATTATAAGTGTGCGCAATCTACATGTGTTCCGCCGGTTAGGCCTGGCTAAAGGTGACGAAACAGGAAAAAACAAATCCCAATGTGACTAAGCGAACCAAGGCTCGGGTCCAGGCGTCCTTAATGATATTCTGCCTGAGTTAATGGACCAAATCTGATTCCGCTCGCCGGCGTGCAATTTCAGCTTTTATTTGACGCCATTGGGAACCTAATAATTTGTTCATGCTTTTATCAACTACAAAATGCCGGGCAATGTTGACCAAACCTTTTGCACGGCGGGCATAGGACTCATTTGCACGAAGCGCCATGGAATAACCCCCATCCGTGTATTCAATATAGTGCCAATATCCACTCGGCATGAATAGGGTCTCACCCGGATTAAGGATTGCTTCATAACCTTCCACCTTATGCAAAGCCGGAAATTTGTCATAATCCGGATTGTTGACATCGACATAGCTGGCTACGGTAAACGGGTGTTTGTACAAATGTGCCGAATGTTCGGGGCCAAAAAGGACGACCCGCTTGCGACCATGAAACTGGTTGAGAAAAACATGCGACAAATCAATGTCATAGTGCAAAGCTACTTTACTCCCTGCACCGCCGAAAAACATAAAGGGAAATTCCTTATAAAATCCGTCCATTATCTCCGGCATGCTAAAATCATGACACATCTCCGGCACATGAAGAAATATATTAAATAAGAAAAGACGGTAATTACATGGTCCCTTTTCAAGCATTTCAAGGTATGCGCCTAGTGGGAGTTCCTTGTCGGGAGACATATACCCTTTGCCCGGTTTGGAATAATTCTCAGAAAAAACCGGCACATTGATATGGCCGTAATGGGTTTTGAGATATTCAATGTTCCATTTCGTGCGGGCAGGCCAATCCTTCATCAGGTCAGTCAATACAACTGGTTTCAGGGGCGCCAGATAGTCTCTGGCAAATGATTCCCTCGTCAGGCCAGTTTGGCGATCTACAGGTTTCAAGTCCATAAAACGATCTTAATTCAAGACAAAAATAGTAATTTAAAGCTATAGTGCCCCAAATCATATTCGATGGACAAATCCAGCATTTTTAACGCTCCACCATGCTTTCCACTTTCTCATGCCCGTGAAAAAACCAGAATTCCTTACATTTGCCATTATAATTGCACCTTATGCATAATTTGCCCTGAATCAGGGACAAATGAGGTGGAATACGCAAGGATAATCCCTTTTGGACATGGCCAGGACAAAAAAGCAATCAGCCAAACAATTGGCTTTGGACCTCAAACCCGGTCGGGACGAGCGTCGGGTTAAAGTAAGTGGGCTTGTAGCCCTATTGCTTGCGGCTTACCTAACGATTGC
>JAGNXB010000058.1 GCA_017985675.1 Saprospiraceae bacterium
TGCGGTTAACTCACTCGTTTGTAGAAGGTAGAATGGAGAAGGTAGATTTGCGCAACCCGCAACTTCGCAACCCGAAACGAATTTTCGGCCTTCAGATTCCAGATTCTCAGATTCCAGATTATTCCACGCCCCTGCGCGAGGCTTGCGAAATGCACTATAGCACATCAACCTAATGCTGACATTCGCCCCTAGTAGCTGGTCATATTTAATACACCTGCACCTTGATTGCATCAGACCACAAGCCGGGCACCTCTGCACGAAGAAGATAGGTGCCTGTGGATAGATGTGTCGTTTGAAATATATGTGATTGCAGGTCCATATTCCGGTCAATTGGTAAGATGACCTGATCGACTAGTCGTCCTATAAAATCATATAATGCAAAATGGACATATGAACTGGTCTGAAGCGGAATACGAACAGATGCCGTAAACGACCCGGTGGCTGGGTTGGGCGTGGCCGTTAATTCATGATGGTTGTTATTTCTTCCAATCGTATCACATGGACTGCCATAGTCGCGGCCCAATCTTGAATTAGGAAAAATGGGCATATTCAGGCGATAGAGTGATGGCGTACGCAGACCACCATTCTCCACATCACAAGCTATCCCTTTTTCATTGGGATGGTGTATGATATGAAGTGCATCACAATTATCGTAAACAAAATTATATAATTTTCCATCCGGACCATGTACAAAAGGACCATAAACAGGTGAGCCAAAGCTGCAAATTCCACCCGTCACTTCACCTACTGCTAATCGTGTTGCCCAAGGTTCAAGTTCAGAAAGATTGAGTTGATATAAAATGGAGCGAATTTCATTTTGTATATATCCGGTAAATGCCACATATAGAAATTTCCCATTGGGCGAAAATTCACAAAATGCAATTTCACATTCAAAGGGTTTAAAGGGTGTTATTCTTTTGTAAGAAGTAAAGGTGCCCTGACAACGATCAAATCCATAAAGGTGGACACCATTAAATGGGTCTGACCGGGCCATCATTGATCCATCACGTGAAAAAGTCATATTACCATTATAAGCTTTTAATAAAAATGGTATACCGGATTTTATCCACCCCATATCAAATATGCCGTCAGGAGTTGCTAACGCCCGATGGTATTGATTGGACGCAATTCCTGGTGTTAGGATCCAATAATCCCGTCCATTTCCATGTTTGACGGTAGTCATTCCTTCTCTATAGACCTGATTGGAAGTAATCTCTCTTAATTCAGAGAAATTGATTTCAGGATTTATTGTTATTTTGTAATAGCCATAACTTTCTGTATAGTATTCAGTTTGAGATAATTCTTTATAGACAAAATAATAAAGGGTGTCATTTAAGGGCAGGAAAAAATTTCCTTCAGCAGTAGGATACGAAAAATAGGGATCGCAAAATTCTAAACCTAAAATACCGGGTATGGCCGGATTAGGATGCGGCAGGAGATTGAATTCACTGTTGATAATTCTGCATCCATTGCTAAGCAATAAAAGTTTTCCAGTTGCATCAGAAATAACCTGCCCGGATGGTTGCATGGGAAATTTTCTAAGCAAGGATGTCACTTCGGGGTGTCCATTGGAGAAATCAATATGGGTTAATCCATAACGTTCATTTGTAGTAGAATTGCCATACCCAAAAATCCAATGATTATCATGTGATGGTTGTGTATAACTTATCGAGAAAAGGAAAAAAACGAGCAGGCCTGTCAGGCCTGCTCGTTGGATTAATATCCTACCATTAATCATGGATAATCACTTTTTGAACCACTGAGTTCCCATCTTCAAATAATACCCTTAAAATATATGCTCCAGATAATCCATGTGGTATTTCCAATTGATTCCTGTTACCACGTTGTATGGTCAGTCGACGTCCAATCAAATCCATCAATTCCAACTCGCTTATTGCACGATTGTCTGAAGTTCTCAATTCAAGCATCCTGGAAGCAGGTTGAGGCCATATTTGGATTTGGATGGATTCAGTTCCAATTGCCGGATTATCCAGCCCTGAAAGCTGTCTACTGCTTGTGCATGTTGTATCCAGATCGCCTAAATAAGGCGAAGCCAGCGTATCGGGCAGCCATGATCTGGCAATAAGTACTGCTTCACCATATTCATCATAACACAATCCTGCAATGTTCAATAAAGTATCGACTACACCTGCAGATGGATTTGACCTCCCGGCTTGTATCCGAAATAACATATCATAGACATCAACCATCGCTTGCTCATGCGCAGATGAGACGGTCATAGAGAGCAAGTCCGTATGGGCATTTTGCAATTGATCAAGTGCCAAGCTATCCCAAGTCGTTTGTAGATCATTTATGATATTTCGGATAGAGTCGGCATTTTCGTTCAACGCATGCTTTTGGTCAATCAGACTATCAGGCCAACTTCCTGGCGAATAGGACTCCAGTAAACTATCAAGCTCGGCCAAATCACCATTCATTTGGTCCAAAATGGTCAATTGAGCTTCTATTAATGTTCGCGTCGACTCATCTGGAGCTGAACCGGACTTTAATTCATTCTCCATGTTAATAAATGCCCAAATATTGGTGCTATCCATATCGTTCAAAAAATCCTGAGCCATAGTACTCGTTGCATACAAGGAATCGGACTGGATGCGATTGATTAAAAGTTTTCTTGCATGATCAAGCACTACATTTGAAAAAATGCTGGTATCGCCTGAGATAACCAAACTATCGTATGGCGATAAAACACCTGTTATTGGTTTTATAGTACAACCAGCCAGTTCCTCGACAACAGGAAGACATTCATCTGAAAAAAACCAACCAGACGAAGGAGAAAGTTTCGAAGAAGGAGGGAATTCAGTTGCAATATTATTAACAAAAAACTTTGACAGCTTAGGATCTCCCTCATTTCTTGCTGCCTTATCGGGGTAATAATCTGCAGCGGGTACCAGCCAGGTATTTTGATGGCAATGCTGTTCACCACATACAGCATCCAGACTAGTCGAGGAATAATTCTGCAAATAAAGACCTTTTCCCAAAGTGGCAATTTCTGCGTTTTTAAATTCATTTACCTGAATTAAATCTTGAGCATTGTTGCCCCAGATATGCATCAACTTGGCCGCATTATCCAACTTATTATTACAGAACCATAAATCTGGTGCAAACACCGCATGTAATCCGCACTCCCACACTCCGGTTTCCGAATCAATCGGACTGACCTTATTATGAAAAATATTTTTTCCTTGGAAATATGATCCTGTGTTATAAACACCAATACCAAATTGACAACCTGAATGACAACGATACTCATCTTCGAGAATATTAAATTTTTCAGCTGCTGTAAGAGCAATAAATGTTCCGGTATGATAGCCCTGTATATCAAAATTGTTCAATGAAGATAGTACGGAATAAGCAGAGGTGTTGTAGCCTTTAAACCAGATGCCCTTTTTATCATAACCATAGGCAGTGCTGAAATCATTTTCCTTGATCTCGACTTTACCTTTACCGCCGTTCTCATGCAGGTATACATGTGCAAATCCCGATGAATTTTGACAATTTTGAAAATAATTTCCTATTACTTGAGCCGAGGCACCGACATTATTGGGGCATCGAATATCATTTCTGTAGTTATTTTTGAAATGGCACTGTTTGACCGTCAATGTTGTCGTATTTGCACGTATTCCACACCCTCTATTTCCTTCAAAAGTTGTAGTTGTCGCACTAATTCCACCTAATCCGGTAATATTAAGTTTACTAGCAGACGAAATTATACCATTACCATTTTGTAGATCATTTGTTACGGCTGGCTGAATATTATAGAATCTTGTATTCCGTATCGTCAAATTACAAGCTTTAGCTACAATGCCGTTATTTATCCTGCCTTTAAATTGGTTGACAGCTTCATTATTGTTCCCTATATTAGATAGTGTTGCCCACTCAAGATCCATACCGGCATAACTCCAACTACCTGGAGATGGAGTCTGACCAGAGTAACCACTCAGCAACTGGGCAGAGCAATTGATTAGGTTTCCATAAAAATCATTCAACTGAAAACTTCCTAAATAGCTAAATGGGCTCGAAGGCAACACGTTCTTTATAGCAATGTAATTTCGGTCAAATTTAGAGTCCTTAATGGATAGTATGGCCTTACGCTGGGCTAAAATAGCATATTGGGCATCATTAATAATTGCCTCTGTTGTTAATAATTTTGCGCTACCCTTCACTTCAATGCCTCGCCACATAGCTTCACAAGCAAATAACTTGGAATGTTCAATAGTTAAAGTTGAACTGGCTTCTACAATTATTTTTATACCTGGTTTAATTTTTACCTTAGTATCAACAATATCGAAATTGGTATTGACAATTAAATCTGCTTCTAATACAACCGATTCATTGTCCCAAATTGCATATCCCAATGAAGAAGTATATACAGGTTGGGATCCTGAAATGACAATGGGCTCGTTGGAAAAGGTTTGTGCGCAAGGATTGACTCCGCTTGATTCCGTATCTGTGTATGTCCCTGGATAGGTGCAAAATGGACTGGTTTGCGAAAACAAGAGGTTCATGTGGACAAAAAATAACAAACTAACAATTACAATACCTCTGACCGGAGTAGAACTTTTATTCTTTAGATAACAAAAGATACATAAACAATTGATTAGCAATTGTTTAATTAGGAATTGGGGGGGGGGTATATATTAATGGTGCTTGCCATCCCCAAGATGGATTCAGATGCTAAATGCTTGAACTGCTTTAAATTTTTCATAATAATTAGTTTTTGGAATGAATAATAAAATTGACGCTGCAATATAATAATAGTATGGGCAAAATGCAATAGTGATTCAAAAATTTAACACTATTAACCGATCAATGGTAATATATGGTATGTTTTTGCCGTTGAAATATTTACACATTCCACATTACCTCTATCAATTTATCGTCCCTGATCTTTCATCCCAGCCTTGGTCCTAGATTTTTCTCCGATCCTTCTTCACGAACTCCAAGACAAACCTGTGGCTGCTCCATGCAGACTCAAAACCCTGCCTCGCCTGCAGGAAGGCTCTCCCTCAAAACCTTCCCATAAAATCCTCCCCCTCAAAACATAGAAGAGTCAAAATCCTTAAAGTCTAAGGTCATGGTTTTCGTGGGTGTCGAGGGTGTCAATCTTAGACTGGTCCTCGGTCCTTCGTCCTCGGTCTTTCAACTTGATTCCAGATTTCCGAATGTCCGCTTTTTGTTGATAGGCTAAAGGACATTTCGTAAGCCTCGCGCGTGGGCGCTCGGTTCGCACACCGAATGTCCACTGGACATTCGGTGTGCGAACCGAATAAACGAATAACCTCATTTACATTTTACAACAATGAACACGAATATCCATCCTCAGTGATCATCCGAATGATGCGTTCTGACGAAAAAGTTTCACCTTCTACACGCAGGATACGATCCATATCTTCCAAGTCAAAATTTATGCGACAATAGGGATAAATACACAGCAACCGCAGCACAAGCTGTTCAGCCAGCTCAGGATCGTCCACATTGGTTTTAAATATTTCGAATGAACCAGAAGTCATGAACATTATTCCCATTTACCTTTCAACTAATTCCAGCCATTGTCTAATCACCCTTTGGAGATCATTTTTCCTGGCGGCGACTTCCTCCTTTGTTTTAAACGGAATTAGCCTGCGACCATCTGTATAATTCCCTTCTAACACCCCGGTTGTATCCGGAATAACAGCTCCGGTTGGAAATACGAGCAAGGCCATATTTTTGCGCACATTCAATACAATGAGGTCTCTTTTATATTCTTTGGGATTAAAGGGTAACATTGGTCCGGTATAATAAAAACAAGGCGAATTCCATTTGATTCGCTCCGCTATTTCCTTATCCGTTTCTAGAATGATTTGACGAATCGACTCAATCAGGGATGCAAATTCGGGCTCGAGTTTGGCGATAAAGGCAGATACTGATTCCGGATCTGGCAGGTCTTTTGACATGGCTATTTTTTAAGGGTTTTACCTACCGCTGTTAGGGCTGCCTGCAGCTTGGGTAGGGATGATTTGCCCAGACCATGCAGTGCTAATAATTGCACTTCCGAATATTTCGCAAGTTGCTCGAGTGAATGGATTCCTTCACGTTCAAGGGCACGCCTTGCGGGAACGCCGATTCCTGCTAAAAAACCTGCTGATGGTTTCCGTAGCTGTTCACACACCGGACAGGTAGGACAATCGCTGGTTTTACTGTATTTATGCCCTTGTGGGCAGGTGCGTTGAGATTTTTTCAAAGCGGCTTTGGCCACATTTTCTGCCACTCTGAATTGCACCATCCGCTGGATCAAATCGACCGGTAAAGGTTTGTCCAATGGAAACTGAACGGCCCCTTTGGAATTTACATAATTTGACAATTCATCACTAAAAGCTATAATGGCACTAGGTGCCGGATAAAAACCAATATGTTTATTGTATCCGGCAAAATGGACCAAATTTCCTTCCTGCCGAAAAGTAGGCATGGCATACGTAATGACCTCGTGCGCGTCAGGTGCTGACTGCTGGATAAGCATCCGCATTTGCTGAAGCAACACTTGTGTTTCCTTGGGAAACCCTGCTATATATTCGTCGATGGTTGATACTGCTTTCATGCTCTATAAAAAGGTCAATTAAAAATAAACCACACGTTTGAAAAAAATAAATCAGGCTTCCAACAACGTCTTCACATCAAATTTTGTCATTTTAAAAAACGCATCCATCACCCTTTGGGATCGTTCAGGATCACCCATGAGCTCCGGCAAAATAGATGGGACCACCTGCCAGGACAAACCGAACTTATCCTTCAACCAGCCACACATAGATGGCGTGCCGCCTTCCGTTAGTTTGTCCCAGTAAAAATCAATTTCTTCTTGCGTATCACAATAAGTAACAAATGAAAAAGCTTCATCCAATTTGAATTGAGGACCACCATTCATGGCAATTATTTGTAAACCATCCAATACAAAGGTCGTAATTAACGGGTTGGATGAACTGACCTCAGAATTAGGAAAAATGGTCACATAAAAAGCGGCTGCATCTGCGGCTTGGGTATCAAACCATAAAAAAGGGGTAATTTTTTGAAGAGCCATAATAAACGGTTAATGCGATTCAACATACTTCTTGAAATTATTCAATATAGCCTGCCAGCCAGATTGCTGCAATTCCAGGGAATTCGTTGATTCCGGTTCAAACCGCTCCGTCAATAGCACCCCGTTCCCGGACGTTTGAAAATCAACCTCCACCCTCCTGTCATCTGCCAGGGTATAATGCAGCGCCTCATTTTCATCGATCCTTGTGTAGGTCCACTCAAAGTCAAACCCAAAACTACCGTCTTTGGCTTCCATCCGCGTCAGACTCTTCCCCCCTACCTGAAAGTCATTCTCTGCATGTGGCGTATGCCAGTCATCGGAAGCGGCATTCCAATGAATAATATGCGCCGGGGTATTCCACATGGTCCACACTTTTTCAATGGGCGCATCGATAGTTACCGTTACGGTAAGGAATGTTTTTTTCTGATCTTCCATTATTTCTAGATTATTCCACAAAAGTAGCCAGATCAACTCAATCAACTACATTCGCAATACGACATAGAAGGGGGGTGATTATGACAAGCATTTTAACTATTTTTGCAGTACTTTCCCTTTCGACTTGCCTCGTGGAGGGATTAGATTTGAATGTTATAAGTTGACAAATTTGATAAGGCCTATTCCCAATTAAAGCGACAAAACTTCATCAGCGATGAAACACATAAGTATTTTAGTTCCCGAGACAGCCATTATTGAGGCCGTTGCTGACCCACATTATCTGTTTAACGCGGTTAATCAGTTTATGATCGAATCGGGAAAACAACCCATGTTTCAGGTAGATCTGGTCGCAGCGAGGAAGGAAATAACCCTTAATGACCGTCTATATTCCGTGCACCCCAATCGATTGATAGCTGACGTAAGACACACTGACCTGATATTCATTCCGGCCATCAGCGGTGATATTAAATCTGCTCTGGAACGCAATAAAGAACTTGTGCCCTGGATAGTCGAACAACACCAAGGTGGTGCTGAAGTCGCTTCATTATGCATAGGCGCCTTTTTGTTGGCGTCCACTGGTCTTTTACATGAAAAAAAATGTTCCACACATTGGAATGCAGCAAACCAGTTTAGAACCATGTTTCCTGATGTAAATCTGGTGGACGATGGCATCATCACCGATGAAAACAGAATTTACACCAGTGGCGGCGCTAATTCTTACTGGAGCCTTTTGCTCTATCTGGTCGAAAAATATACTGACCGAAGTACTGCCATACAGGCCGCAAAATATTTTGCTATCGACATGGATCGGATAAACCAGGCAGCATTTATGTTATTTAAAGGGCAAAAAGAACACGGTGATGAAGCCGTCATGCTAGCCCAGGAATATATCGAATGCCATTACAGCGAAAAAATGTCCATTGACGAACTGGCCAGCCTGGTGCATTTAGGAAGAAGGACGTTTGAACGCCGGTTTAAAAACGCCACAAATAATACCGTCGTGGAATATATTCAACGTGTAAAAATGGAAGCGGTAAAAAGAAGCCTGGAACAGGGTAAACAATCCATCAACGAAGTCATGTACCAGGTCGGTTACTCCGATACCAAAGCATTCAGGCTCACCTTTAAAAAAGTAACCGGACTAACACCTGTAGCTTATAAACTGAAGTACACGAAAAGAGAGCATACGATGGCATAAGACATTGCTAAATAACAGGAATATTTGTGAACCAAGATTAATATCAAATCATTTTTTGGCGTCCTTCCATATAAAGTAGGACCAGAATACACCCAATAATTGGATTCCTGAATAGGCTAGTGCATTCGATAGATTATCGTTATTGTAGGTATTGTTTATCACATTGGCATACATGAAAATAAATGGAATAATAACTAACAACGAGCCATAACGCAACCAGGATGGAAAAAGGCGACAAAAACTGACTAAATAAATGGCTGGTACTAAGGGCAATAAAATAGTTGCCATCTTTTCCTGATTAATAGCATCGATAGAACTGGATGCAAATGACACACCATAAGCAATAGCCAAAAGAGTAAAGCCAGATGCAGCAAGTACCTGTCCACGGGTTCCTGTTTGACGACTTGCAAGTATACTGGCCATGATTGCCATGCTATCACCAATCTGCCAGCATGTCATTTGCCAAAAACTCTCTGAAGGAAAAAAGGAACCAAGCAATCCAAAAATAAAATTACATAAATACCCTACCGTCATGAGTTGGATAAGCCGACGAATTTCTTTTTCAGGTGTCATATCAAAATAGGTTGGATCATTGTAATGGACGTTTAATCAGTGTAATACCAAAAACAAGTGCCCAAATAGGTGCTAACACAAGAAAAATATTTAATGCAAGCTCAGCTAACCAGTGAATTTGCAGCATATTGGCCATGCCATCTATTATTGAAATCAGTCCAACGAAGATACCAAGCCAGCCAAATCTGGGCAAGATTCGTTTTAATACAAACCCTGTCCCCAACCACCAAAGCCCTCCCAAAAAACAATTTAGCAAATTCCACATGCCACCATATACCATACTCGAAAATGTTGAAAACAGGGTTTTAATCGTTGCTTGTTGTCCAAGCTCTGCTACCCCGTATTGCTCAATAAGTGTTGGCCAAATAACAGAGAGAATCGCTGCGCCCAGACTTCCGATAAGAATATAGGATGCGCCGCAGAACGTCAACAGATTAGCCCAGGGTGTTTGATTATTCAATCTTTCATGAATTAAAAACAAGGCCGGCAATAAAAACAAGTAGTATCCAAATACATCCGTAATCATACTCCAACGTAGGATCGAAAGGTCTACTTGAGGCAGGCTAAACACCAACACCGGATCAGCAAAAAATTCAAAATGAAAATCTACAGACGCAGCGACTAAATAATAACTCAAAAAGGCTACTCCTCCTGAAAGGATTGTAATCCAGCCTGTAACTCTTGTGTACGTGTTTGATATCATTTGAATCGGGGATTAATGGTCATTTCTCACGACTTTAACATCCCAAATGTACGGTGAGGTGCCCATGTAAAATTGTATAATTCGGACATTTTACTAGTCCGAAAAAATATGGCCCTTTAAGTCACTTCGGACCTTAAGGTATTCGCCTGGTCGCAAATGGGTATAAGCCTTAAATTCACGAATAAAATGGGATTGATCGAAATATCCGGCGCAGAGACCAATGTCTGTCAGTGTCTTTTCTGAGTCATGAATAAGATGCAATGCGGTTAAATACTTTTTATAAAGAATAAACTGTTCCGTGTTAAGCCCAAACCAATTAGAAACTAGTCTTCTGAAATGACGGTCTGAATAAAAGCTATTTTCACTCAATGTTTTGACAGAACACTTTGGGACATTGGCCTCATGCCAAAGTTGGTAAAAACGTTTCAAGTCACTTTGATACCGGGAAGAAGCTATTCGATCCTTCAGCCACGCCAAAATAAGATCAACCTGCTCACTAAATACTGCTGTATCCATCAATCTGGTTCCTACATTATATAAGGATTGGTGGACATCGACACTCTCCATCACAGCATTATTAAATACAGCCGGTGGTGTATTAAAGATTACCTTCAGACTTGGAATGCTGACCTGCAACCCAATAAATGTTTGCACGCCCCTTTTTACCAATTGAAAAGGAATTTCATTTAAGCCGTTTATAAAACAAAATGGCACTACCTGCTCGGTTCTTGTGGTCGGGTCTATATAAGAAATGAGGTTACTTAGGTTAAATATAATCTCCGCATTACCTTTAGGCAATATGGTTTCTTTCCTGGTATGAACATTAGGATCAGATACACGCCAAATACAGGAAAACAAAAATTTTTCCTTATCATCCCTGGGAAAATAAATTTCCGAAGTAGTTTTAATTCTGTCTAGCATCCCTAATCAATTATATCAAATAATGATTAATCCTGAAAGTATCTTTGTGTTGTATTAACAATGGTATGCGGATAGACAATGCACCCGGCGCTAGCCCCATATTTAGTTCTCATTTCGATAAAGATACTTGAAAGATCTCATTTCCTATAGAAACCCGCTTTAGATGGAGGAAATATTTTTACCACATTGCGAATCATTTAACCATAGCCGATTACCTTAGTGGTGATATGGTTTCACTTATCCAACAGAACGAATACCATGCTCAAATCCATTCAAGGGTCAAAACCTGATCCCATGCATCCTATATATTTCACATGATCAAACTTGCATTGATGGAAAAGGACACCCTGCATGTCGTAGATCTGATGTCCATCCTGGACAATTTGCTCCTGGATCTCCTGGGCTCATTGACCGATGAACAATGGCACTTACCGACTATAGCCCGGAAATGGTCCGTAAAGGATATTGCCGCACACCTCCTCGATGGCAACATACGAGGCCTTTCACAAGCCCGGGATGGGCATATTGCTCCTGCGCCAATCAACATACAAACCTATGGCGATCTGGTGGCTTATCTGAATCAACTCAACCATGAATGGGTCTCTGCTGCTAAACGAATGAGTCCGGCAGTAATCATCACATTGCTGGATCAAACAGGACGAGCGTATACCAACTACTTAAAAACGTTAAATCCTCATGCGGATGCCCTATTTTCTGTTGCGTGGGCCGGACAGACTGTCTCACCCAACTGGTTTCATATTGCCCGTGAATACACGGAAAAATTTCTGCACCAGCAACAAATTAGACATGCTGTAGGACAGGAAGGGCTGCTCAATCCCACCTTATACTACCCGTTTTTAAATACGTTTATGTTGGGATTGCCTCATTGTTTTCGTGACGTGGCCGCTCCGATGAACACTTGTGTTCAAATAACAATTGGTGAAGACGTTCCCTGGCACTGGTATCTCCAAAAAAATGAAAATTCCTGGATTTTAACGGCTAAACCCGAAATGGAACCGGCGTCCAAAATCCATATTCCTTCAGATCTCGCCTGGAAGGTTTTTTCAAAAGGCGTCACTCCAGATGATGCATCAAAATATGTGCTTATAACAGGCAACAAATCATTGGGTACACAGGTATTGCATCTGGTGGCGGTGATGGCATGATCGATATTAAGGAAGACGAAAGGTCATATGAATAAACAGGAATACATCAACGACTTACGGCCAAATTAAAATCCTTAATTATTTTCGGTAAAAATGATTAACATGAAAACGGCTTACCTCGAAAGTGCCAAAAAACAATTTGCGTATTATAAATCCCTGGGCGAAAAAACATTCGCCCAAATCCCTGATGATGCGCTATTCTGGCAAATCAATCCGGAAAGCAATAGCATCGCGATGGTGGTCCACCACCTTTGGGGAAATATGATGTCGCGTTGGACCGATTTTTTAACTACGGATGGCGAAAAAGAATGGCGGGACAGAGATGCTGAATTTGAAAACCGGATCAGCTCCCGAAGTGAATTGATGGCACACTGGAATGAAGGATGGGATTGTTTGTTTAGTGCCCTAAATGAGTTAACCGAAGATGATCTTGCACATGTGGTTTACATTCGCCACGAAGGCCATACTGTGATAGAGGCGATAAACCGGCAATTGGCCCATTACCCCTACCACATTGGACAAATTGTTTTTATAGGCAAACTAATCTCAGCAGACAAATGGACCTCCCTATCGATTCCGAAGGGCCAATCTCAAACATTTAATGAAAATAAATTTAATTCATCCAAACAATAGGCAATTGCCTTGGCGAAGGAGATCTTTAGATCCCTGAAGCGAAGGCAGAGGAGAGCCGGTCAGCTACGTACTGTTAGCTGGCTGCTTGAGTAAACAAATGGGCCCGCTGCATCCAAGAGAGTCTTTTCATCACTCCACCACCATCCTCCCGCTGGCATACCTACCATCCACATCATAAAGATTGATGAAATAATGACCCGCGGACCAGCCATTAATGTTTATCTCAATCTGTTGGCCTGGCCACGCTGCTGAGTACACCTGCCTGCCTTGTACATCATAAACAGCCAGGTTGCCTCCAGGCAAGCTCTCAGGGAGGCTCACAATGACCTGATCTGTTGCAGGGGTAGGTGTTATGTCTAATAGAAGGGTTTCCGCCCGTACAGGCAGGAAGGTAGATGTACTGAGCGTACTGTCACACACCGGACCAGTATCAAGGCGATAATTAACCAAATTGGGCAAACATTTACCATTGGTGGCCGGAAGCATGACTGCCCGCTGCTCGAAGCCACAGGCCTGCCCGGGCAGATCAGGCTGATGCACCACATGAAGGAAGGGGGTGGTGCCATCGGTATTCATATACATCTTGCAATCTGGTCCGATTGCCATATATTGGAATGCCGTAGTAAAAAAACTTTTCCATACAAAGCCATCGTATTCGGCAATCTGCACCGCACTCGCCGCAAAATCAGGCGCCCAGGTATCCAATTGCCACAATCGATGTGTGTTGTTGATATAAACATACCTTGAGCTGGGCGAGAAGGCTCCGGTAGCATAGTAAGTGAAAGTAGTGTCAGGTAATACCCATTGACGAAGATTTGATAACTCCCCAGAAGCGCGATTAAAATTAAACAAAACTATGCCCTCGCCGCGACTAAATCGCGCTAACTGCGTGCCGTCAGGACTCAATTGTAAATTACTGCCACCTCCCGGATCATCTACTGGACCAATATCCTGTGTGCTGTGTAAGTAAAGAGAATCCTTCTGGATCAAAAAGCGCATGTAGGTATTGTTTTGATAACCCATCATCATCACCCACCAATCCGATCCATTCGCATGCTTGACAGCATGCAGATCGCAATTATACATTTTGCCTTTATAGATGGTTTTGTTTTTATTAATTACCTCGCCATCCATGTTATTTCCGAAAACAATAGTAGAATACAACAATTTTTCAATAAAAAAATCTACCTGAGGAGTGATGCTATCTTTAGCATGAATAATATAATATTCATTGGGAATAGCCGGTCGTGGAATAATCAGACTACTATTTGTAACAGGATAATAAGTAAATTCATTTGTCTCGCATCGAAGTGTCCACCTAATACCGAAATTGATATGGTTGCCATTTTCCATTATTTCAAAATTTCGGTTGAATATCCGGCATCCATCCGTATAAGCCAGTAATTCTCCTGTTGCAGGATGGGAAATACTTGCATTCGTAAATAACATACTACCTTTCCCATTTATGTAATAGGAATTATTAATTCCCTGGTCAAATACAATATTGGAAAATCCAATATTACTATCCGGATCAAAACCACCTCCAGGTTCATACCCCAAAAGCCATGAGTAATCATTTTTTTGAGTATATGCCTCGCTGATTGAAAAAAATAGTATGTATAAGATTATAGCGGTTCGCATATAAATAAATTTAAAGCAGTTGACTTGAACTCATTTGTTTAAATATTGGATTCAAAGAAAGTCGACATTTCGCGCTACAAATTGCAGCCTTTCCCTTCCGTTAAGCTTACTTAAATAATTTTATTCCTTACATTATACACACATTTATCCCGAATTGCTTGATGTTCAAATGCTGGAAAATTTACAATGTAACCAAAATCGCATTCGCAAATATAGTACTATTGTTGTGCGAACCCAATTTTAGCCTGCCCTGGTCTCGCACTCATTCCTTAGATTTTCAAAAAAACCTTTACGGAGTGCCAAATCAACCTTTTATTTTCAAGTAAAGTGGGCAGTGATAGCCGTAACCCTAATTTTTAACATCATCATAACCGGCTCCTTGTAACTTCTTCTCTGTCCGATCGTTATCTTTGCATGATGAAACTAACGTGGCAATTTCTGTTTGTAGGGGCGCTAATCATAGCCAGCCGCTTTGTGCTGTTTGCACAGGAAACCTCCGATCCGGCAGCACGCAAGGTGCTCAACGAGGTGAAAGCCAACTATGAAAAAAAGACGACAGGCCAAATGGACCTTCAACTGACCATCTCTCCACCGGAGTCAAAGGCAGAGGTGCAGAAGGGTAAACTCATCCACCAGGGGGATAAATACAAACTGGAACTGGGTCAACAAGTGTGGTATTGTGATGGCAAGACCGTTTGGATCCATCTCAAGGACCAAAAAGAAGTACAAATACACAATGCGCAGGACGATAGCGGTAGCAGCAATTTCCTCACACCCCGTGACCTGCTCAAGCGTTATGACAATGGCGATTATCTGTATGCCCTGCTTGGCACAGGCACCGAAAATAAAAAAGCGGTTCGCTACATCGACTTCAAACCCCGGAACAGGGATGATGAATTTTTCAAACTACGCCTCAGCATTGACGCTAAAAAACCGGAGATCGTAAAATTTGAAGCGTTTAGCAAAGATGGCTCGCGATATACCCTTGATGTAATCCAATCTTTATCTAATGTCAAGGTTCAGCCTTCCCTGTTTGTCTTTCAGCCATCGGCACATCCCGGCGTTGCTGTGGAAGATCTGAGGATAAATTAATTGGAGTGATTTTTTCACCCTTATTTTTTTGCAAAGAACTAACAACTGCATTTTGTGAACCGGTTTAGTTCTCCGGATTTAACTTTCTGCATTCATCGCTTACCTTTGGCCACTTTTTACGAGATATGGCCGATCACGCAGTTCATTTCATCATTAATATTGATCCCCATCCCTTACTGGGTATCCAGGCGACTATATGGGTGGCCCCCCTTATTGAT
>JAGNXB010000059.1 GCA_017985675.1 Saprospiraceae bacterium
ATAGCCGACAAAGTTAACAAGATTGGCCGATGCGCAAAGCATTGTAGAAAGTAGGGTGTGGTAAGTGGTAAAGGGCTAGAGGTATGATGAGAAATTTCGTAATAATCTGGAATCTGAGAATCTGGAATCTGGGGGGAGGCCTATGAATAGGGATGAGGGATGGGGGATGATGAGCTGGTTAAAATTTCGTAATAATCTGGAATCTGGAATCTGGAATCTGGGACGAGGCGTGGATCGAGGCGTGGATGGAATTGAGGAATAATCTGGGAATCTGGAATGAAATAATCTGAGAATCTGGAATCTGGAATCTGGAGCGAGGTGTGGATCGAGGCGTGATTGGAATTGAGGAATAATCTGAGAATCTGGAATCTGGGACGAGGCGTGGATGAGCTCACAGACCCCGAAGGGTGAGCTCACAGACCCCGCAGGGGCGAATGTCCGGTGGACATTCGGTGAGCGAACCGAGCGCCCCTGCGCGAGGCTTACGTAATGCCTTTAGTAAATCAACAGAAAGTGGACATTCGGTGAGCGAACCGAGCGCCCCTGCGCGAGGCTTACGTAATGCCTTTAGTAAATCAACAGAAAGTGGACATTCGGTGAGCGAACCGAGCGCCCCTGCGAGAGGCTTACTTGCTGCCGTTACAATTATTACTTGATTAAAAGGCACTGGAATCTAGAACTATAGAATAAATCGGGAAAATGGCTATTTGAAAATTTTGGGACGAAGGGTTTTTATTGAAGAGCCGAGGATGCGTTGAATTTCTTCAATATCAAAGATTAAAGGAGTAGCCATTTCGGGTGGAATAATTTCACTGTCTTTTAGTAGTCTGAGCCAATAGTGACTTTCTCTGGCTTCTTTGTAGGCGATATTTAGTTTCATAAAAAAATCTTTTTCTGATTGGCCTCCTACCGATTCTTCCACGTTTGCACCAATTGAAGTTGCCGCTCTCAGGAATTGCCTGGATAAAACAAACTCCCGCTTTTCTTCGGTCAAATGCTGATACAATCTAATAGCCTTCAAAGCAAAAGCATACGACTTAGTTGCAATCACATTATCCCTCATATTATTTGAATTATTTCAGCTCCAAAATATTCCGATTTAAATTTATATTGATTTAAAATTATTCCCCATCATGTCCCCCATCACGTCCCCCATCACGTCCCCCATCATGTCCTACATCACGTCCTACATGACGCCCCACATCACGTCCCACATCACGTCCGCCATCACGTACCATTCCAGATTCCCCGATTCCAGATTATTACATTCCAGATTCCAGATTCCCCGATTCCAGATTATTCTTATTTATTCTTCGCTTCTGCGACCCAGGTGATGACGTAGCCACCGATGATGCCGAGGACGAGGATGGCAACACCAAAGGCCAGGGGTTGATCTATTTCCAGTTTGCCTTTTTTGTAGACTTCGATGCTGAGGGTGAGCAGGAAGAGGCCTACGGTAAAAAGCAACATGTTGCGGTATAAGGTACTCATGGTGTTTGGTATCTATTGATGGAAGGTCGGTGGGTTATCGTTTTTCGGCGGGAGGGCGTGGGGGTACGACGAGGGGTTTGTTTTGCAATTGTTCCATCAGGTAAAGGAGGGCTTTGTCGATCTGGGGATCCGCGCCACGTGCGATAGGGCCGGGCTGCTCAGGTACTTCGTAATCGGGATCGACGCCATGACCTTCCAAAAACCAGGTGCCATCCGGATTGTACATGCGGAAGGTGGGAACGGAGACAAAGCCGTTATCAACCAGATTGGGCGAACCGGAGATTCCAATCAATCCACCCCAGGTGCGGGTGCCAATCAAGGGACCCAGTCCGGCTTTGCGAAAATAATCGGGGAAAGCATCCCCTCCGGAGCCACTCCAGCCGTTGATCAACATGGCCTTAGGGCCAAAGTGGGCCACCGGCGGCCACTGCCAGGTCTCGCCATCGCGGACAGCCCAGTAGGCCAGCGGCTTGCGGTTGAGCAACTCAACAAACCGATCGGGTATTTGACCACCACTATTCCAGCGCTCATCGATCAAGAGCGCATCCTTGTGCCGTTGACCCATAAACTGCCGCATCAATTCACTCTGCCCATCCACGCCGGTATTGGTGACATACACATAGCCCACTTTGCCATTCGAACCCTTATCGACGTATTGCCGGTTTTGTTCGATCCAGTCCAGATGTCGCAGTCGGTATTCATTGTCCAGTAATTCCACCACAATCTTTTTGGTCAGGGTGGGATTAGCGGCGGGGGCAACGGTCAGTTCGACAGTTTTGCCGGCCAGGCCACTAAATGCTGCATAGGGTTCTTTTTCGGTGCCAAGAGGTGATCCATTGACTGCCAGGATATAGTCGCCCTCTTTAAAGTTGATGCCGGGCTGGTCCAGCGGACTGCGCACTTCTGCATCCCATGGGCCACCGCGAAGGATGCGGGTGGCAATGAATTTTCCATCCTTTACGCCCCAGTTGATACCGAGATAACCAATTGGGCGGGTGGGTGCAGCGGGAATATCGCCGCCTGCCCGGTAGGTATGGGACGCATTTAATTCACCAATTAATTCGCCGATCACAAAATTCAAATCGGAGCGGGTGGCACACGCAAGGACAAGATCCCAATAAACGGATTTCATTTTGCGCCAGTCGACACCGTGCATTTCTTTATCGTAAAAATAATCCCGCTGGAACCGCCATACATCCAGGAATATTTGTTGCCATTCATCCGCCGGATAAAGCTGCATATATAATTCACCAACATTAATAGGTTTTTCGGCTTTTTGATCGGGCTCTGGTTTCAGCACAAAAAAACCGGCTTCGGTATGGACAATTACTTTTTCACCATTTGCCGCAACCTGATAGCCATTTATTCCGCTAATAATTGTCTTTTCTTCTCTGGTCGTGTTATCCCATATTTTAAGATCTCCCAGTTGGCTATCGCTACCGGCATGCGGCCGCTGCATAAATATCAATTTATTTTCCAGCGCAAACAGCGCACCAAAATTGCCGGCTTTTATGGGCAATAACACCACGCGTCGTTCGATATCTTCAAAATCAATTTTCACCGCAAGGATGGCATCGGATTCCTCCTTTGCTTCCTCTTTTTGTGCTTTTTCTTTTTTAGATTTTTTGGTCTCTTTTTCGTCCGGTTTTTTTTCTGTTTTTATGGCCACGGTATCATTGCGGGCGGCCAGGGGCGACAGACTATCCTGCTGCAAGGTCAGCACGGCAAGCTGGGTCGCATTGGGATAGGTCCAGCTATTGTCAAAATCGCTGTACACCGGATTAAAGGCGCGATTGGAGCTAAAATAAAGGTATTTGCCCTTGGGATCAAAACAGGGCGACTGATCATTATAATAGCCGGATGTGACCTGATGGAGCGTATCGTTTTTGGTATCATACACGGCGATGGCCTGTCCCCGACCGGAGATATCTTTGGCATACGCTACCCAGCGGCTATCGGGCGACCAGGATACTGTAAATCCCTCCAGGGGGCCATGAAAGGCAAATCGCTGCTGATCTATTTTTTGCGTTTTTCCGGTAGGAATATCAAATAGCTGGATGGTCATGGTCTGGTCTATAAAAACCACCTTTTTACTATCGGGCGACCACCAGGGCTGGTAGCGGTAACCCGGCCCCAGGGTAGTCAATACCGTTTCTTTTCCTTTGGCCACATCATGCAGGGCCAGTTCGTACTCGCCCCGGCGATCGGTAAACCAGGCCACGTGTTGGCCATTGGGACTCCACTCAGGGTAGCGCTCGGCGATGCCGCTCGTCTGTGTCAGATTTTTGACATATCCATGCTCCACAGGGACGGAGAACACCTCACCACGGGCTTCTACGAGGATGCGGTTGCCATCGGGGGCCAGGCTTACCCGCTGCAGGTAGGAGGCCACATTTTCCTGGCGCGGCATTTTGGCTGTCATGTCGCTGATGACCTGCACCTTGATATCGGTGAGGCTGCCATTGAGGACGTCGTAGATATACATTTGGGTGCCGGCGGTGAAGACGATGGCATCGCCACCGAGCGATGGGAATCGGACATCCTTGTCGGTGAAGGTGGTGACCTGCCGGAACAGCCGCATATTCATATCATAGGACCAGAGGTTAAGTCGGTTTTCGGGGCCCCGGTCGGAGAGGAAGTAGATGGTAGTGCCATGCCACATGGGGAGTTCGTCGGTAGCCTCATGATCGCTGATATTGACCGACTCAAGGGTCTCGGGATTATAGACATAGATATCTGCAGCGAGGCCGCCGCGATAGCGTTTCCACGTGCTGCCGATGGTGGATTTGGTGGTGAAGGCGATGCGTTTGCCATCAGGCGAGATGCAACCAAACTCGCCATAGGGGATGGATAGTTTTTGGGCGAGCCCGCCATCCTTATGGATTTTATACAATTGGCTAAACCGGTTATTGCCGCTTTCGCGGTCGGAGGCAAAGAGGATATGGTTGCCATCGGGATACCAGTTGAGCATGATGTCGGCCATACCGTGATTGGTGAGCGGGAAGGGCACGCCACCAGAGGCGGGGATGCGATAGAGATTGACGGCGCCATTGTAATTGCCACTAAACACAATATCCCGTCCATCCGGTGAAAACCGTGCAAACAGCTCCGTACCCGGCGGGGTGCTCAGTTTCTGTGCCGTCCCGCCTTTGCGCGACACCAGCCACAGATCGTCGGCATAGGTAAATACGATCTGGTCTTTGGACAGGTGGGGGTAGGCCAATATACCGGCACTAACCTGCGCAAAACATAAAGGTGTACCGATCATCATTAGGATGATCACTAAGGGAAAACATCTCTTCATAACAGGAACATTTGAGGAGACCAAAGTACGATGAAGATTTGAAGTGGGGGGAACTTCATAATTCTGATGTGTCCAAGTCATTTAATAATCTCATTCGTGCATTTAATTGTGTAACCTCATCTATTTCTGAGGCACGTAATTCACTCAAAATTTCCGTATTCTTCAATTTAATTGCTGTACCTGACATACAGACCATTAACATACCTTTAGCGCCACCAACTTCTGAGTATCCTACATTCGTAGCAATTACAGCATTACCTCCAAGATCCAGTGTTTGTTTACGAAGTTGGGTGAAACAAAATTCTTCTCCAGCCTTCAATTTGTTGTTGAATCGCCCAGATTGAGCTCCAAAAAAGTCAGTGAATGTTGATACGAATTCAGAAATAACCCCAGTACCTGTTACGGATTGTCCTGTTACCATTGATAAAATTTTATAATCCCAATTTAATGGGGAGTGGGTAGATACGATAGGGATAGCCTCAATTATTTTTTGAATTTTATTTCCAAGTATGATTCTTTCATTCTCAACTTCTGCTTTGTATTTTGAATATAAGCTATTTCCGCAAGAAGAACAATAATGCTCTGATTTGTTTGAATGGTAGGCATTTATAATATCTGTTTTATTCTCACTAAGTAATGCAATACTTGAAAAGATCCCACCTTTGAGTGTTGTGCCACAGTTCGGACAATTTGAAATATCTAATGACATGTTAGTTTGTTTTAGATTACAGAAATGGTGTAAACAAGATTAAGTTTTAACAAAAACATTTAATCAAAGATACAAAATTGTCACTTCAGAAAAATTAGAAATTATTGTTGAATGGCTGGTCGTCTAACAAAACATGCAAAACAACATTCCTTTCTTTTTAAAAGAGAACTTACCCCTTTCTGTTAACAATGCTCTCAATCCGTTTTATAACTGTTGTATTACTTTATCATTACTTTAATATTACTTTATCATTACAGTAGTAACACAGAAAGAAGCCTATTAATCCGGTTAACTGCTTCCTGATCTAAATATAAACGGGTTTTTCTAAAAAAGCAAGTACAATTTTATGCAAAAAGCGCTAAAACACACAGAAATGCGCAAAATGTGTCGTTTTTATGCAATTTTAGGCAAAACGCGCATGCCTGGAGCACATTCAGCAACTTGGCAGGTGAACGCGATCGTTATATTATGGACAGGGGTTACCTTAGGCCGGCTACAAATCAACTCCACTTCGTTTCACCTTAAGTACTCTTCATTATTCCCAGACAACAAAGTGTTCTCAAAGTGCAAGGCACCCTGGACGGTTTGACGTTTTACCAAAAGGAGGGTAAGCATTTTCTTTGTTCTAGTTTGTAAATTCTACAGTTTGTACTAAGTTCTTTGTTACATGTTCTAAAGTTTTCAATTCTACAGTTGTCCAATTCTACGATTCTACCTTTCTACAATTCATTTATGCGGATGATCCTTTAACTTCTAATTCTTCACCACTCTCATCGTTGCTTCATGCTTGTTGTTAGAAATCTTTAAAAGATAGATGCCTGCCGGTGCTTTTATTTCATAGGAAAAATGAGAAGCATTTTTATTGGTGCTATTTTCCAATAGCTTTCCATCCAGGGTGTACAGCGAGACTTCTAAATCTTCTTGGACAATATCAAAATGGATGAATAATTGACCTGCGGTGGGATTAGGGTAGATAGTGAATTTATCAATAAAGGAATTTTCGAGGATGCCAACGGTGGTAATAGCCACACAGGCTGATGTGTCCACACAATTGTTTTCGACAAGCTGGACTGCATAGTTCCCATCGGCAGGCGCTGTAAAGGATTGGTCAGTTTCTCCCGGTATAACCGCGTAATTCTGATCACAATCCAACCATTGATAGGTTGCCATAGAATTATTGGCTGTAATGGATTTTCCGTCTACTGCTGTTGTAAGATCTGATACCTTGTTGATGATGAGGTTCAGGGTGATCAACGTATCTGATGGCATTCCTTCTTTGATCTGATAATAGCTTCCCGATTGGGTATACGTGAATCCATTGTATTCGTATTTATTACACGTTTCACCCGATATCACTTTCTTTTCTGTCCAACTCGCCCATTTGAGTTGTCGGTCAACTATATGGCTTGTCGTATTGGTTATTACCGGCTCGTTGAAGTCAAAATAAATACCTACGCTGTTATTAATTTCAGTACCATCAAGAAGGTCTTTTATTTGATGGACTGTAAATGTTACAAAACCATGACTGTTGGATTCGTTGGTAGTGCTGTCGGGCAATAAGATGTTGTAGAATGTCCACTCCAACACGCGTGGACCATGCATTCTGAATTGGTAATCGTGGCTTGAGACGCCTGCGGTGACCGAAAAAATATCCAAATCCAAATCCAATGTGTCTCGGATCACCACAGTAAATGCCGTATCGTTACCAGTGTTCTGAAAACGGATAACATAATCCAATTTGGTGTTTGGACTGATGTGGTGATTCGGACCCACTCCTAATGGACTGCCGGTTTTATCATTCGGGTCATAGCTGGCAATGACTAGTCCACAGAAAATGTCTTTGACCGATACATCATCATCATGGGGTAACTGGTCGACCAAGCCAGGTGTCCAGTTTGTAGAGTCTCCGCATAGCTCTATGGTGGCACTGGGGTAAAACGGACGCGGGTGCAATGGATGTTGATCCACCTCCATGCGCCACGTGCGCCCATCACCAGCAAAGGAGTAAATAAAAGACTCACCTCCTTTCAGTTGCACAGAGTCTAACCAGATATATTGTCCATCAATGTATAATCGGACAGGAGAGAAACAATCCATATCCCCAATTCCGGGATCACTTGTGTTAGTAATGGTAAAAACAAGACTATCGTTGACACATTCCACATCTATGTTGAGGGACGATTCATCCCAGGGCAAATCGCATGAGGTATAGTCAGATGGTGCTGGATGTGTGATGGTGTCCAACAAACAAGGTTCCATTGGAAACAAAAGAGCTTCCATGCACAAAGTTTGAAAGTGAAAAGCAGAGGTACTTACAGTGGTGGATAGCTCAAAATTGACACACTCTCCTGGTTCTAATGTACCAATATTAAACCTGAATTTATTTTCGCTCAGGGTAGAATAACTCTGCGTTGCACTGTCGACCTTTAAGAGATCATCCAGAGTAATATTTATAAAAGCATTTTTAAGTGCTCCTGTTGCTGTGACGGCATTACAAGCTTGCACATACATTTTTTGCTGGCTAAAGCCACGTCGCATAATCGGCATGTGGATACTGACATTCGGCTCAGAACATGGATTAATATTTGTCATGCCAAGGCTTGGGGCTTGAGAAAGATCGTCGGGATTGATAACTGTGAAGCTCGTTACATTGGTACAGGGTGCTTTCCAAAGGCCTGTGGTATCATAGGTAATTGTGTAGTTGCCGTTCGGCAAGGAGTCTATATTCCATACGCCATTGGGAGTAGTTTCAACGACAATTTCTCCAGGTTGGACAATGCCTCTGATACCTGGAACATTTCCAAAATCATCCAGGATGCAATTGAGGTCTACATCATTGTAAACTAACCCTTGGACCCCTCTCAATTTATACACCCGTGCATGACCTGCTGACTGGACATTGCCATGATTACTTTTTGGAGCTCCAATCGTTACCGTATGAGCATCGCCCATACTCACTGACCAGCCCGATCGATCACCTTCGGATTCACCATCGATGTCCAGACCCTTTTGGGTCCAACCAAATCCATTCCACATATATACCCGCACATGCCCGGTTTGTGGTCCCTTCGCTGCATTCCCCATAGCCCCAATGCCGACGGTATTGGCATCTGGCATACTTACACTATAACCTGACCAGTCACCAGTCGCTTCACCATATATGTCCAGGCCCTTTTGGGTCCAGGAACTACCATCCCAGTTATAGACGCGCGCAAGCCCGGCATTTGAGCCATTTACATCACTTCGATTAGCCCCAATAGCTACTGTGTAGGTATCCGGCATACTTACAGACCAACCCGAGTATTCACCATTCGTCTTTCCATTGATGTCTGATCCTTTTTGGGCCCAGGCATTTCCATCCCAGGAAAAAACCCGTACATGGCCGGCTCCATTTCCAGCATTTAAATAAGCACCGATGGCCACCGTATTGGCATCCGGCATACTTACAGAATGGCCAGAGTGTCTATTCGCAGCTTCCCCATCAATGTCCAGACCTTTTTGGGTCCACGCATTGCCATCCCAGGTATATACCCGCACATGACCGGAATCCTTTCCGTTTCCATCATTGTATTTAGACCCAATGGCCACGGTGTTGGCATCCGGCATACTTACAGACCAACCAAATGCATCTCCTGCCATTTCCCCATCGATATCCAGACCCTTTTGAATCCACGCACCGCTATCCCAGGTATATACCCGCACATGGCCGGCATCCGAACCATTTCCATCATTAGAAATAGCTCCAATGGCCACGGTGTTGGCATCCGGCATACTTACAGAATAACCTGAGTCGTCATCAAAATCTTCCCCAATAATGTCCAGACCCTTTTGAACCCATGTATTGTTCTTCAAGGAATATACCCGCACATAGCCCGAGGAATTGTTACCTGCTGCACCTACAAAACTGCCTACGGCTATGGTGTTTGCATCCGGCATGCTAACGGCATGGCCTGTTTCGTCACCAAATGCATCGCCATCAATATCCTGGCCTATCTGGATTTGGCTGTATCCGTTCAATGTAAAACCTATAATTGCAGTTAGAGTGAAGAATGCAGATTTGACAGGTTGTAAAATTGGTTTTTTATTCATGGTTATAATTACATCGTTTTATTCCTTCACCACACCCAGTATTGCTCTATTGTTGGTTAGTAATTTTAAAAAATTGAAGCCTGCCGGTACGTTTTGTTTTAAAGACTGATAAGGTGCATTACTTGCCGAGATCGTTATTAATTATCCGCCGGATTTCACATAGCGCACGGTCAACCTTTGGTTAGTAATTAGATCCACGTGGACAGTATATATTCCGCCAGTCCAGGACTGCGTATTGACCCCGGTACTGGGATTAGATAAGGATAGCACTGGATTTCCTAAGACATCCAGAATCCGCACCGATTGAATCTGTTCGGGGTTCGAAAAAAAGAATCCGTCCAGGGAGGGGTTCGGATAGATGATCGATGGGCCTGTGCCTTGCTTGTATGAAATTGCATTCATCACATCTACCTTGGTTTGGGCAATATTGGTTAGAATAGGGTGATTGAAGTCAAAATAGATGGAAGCCTGGTTTTTGATGATGTCCCCGATCTTTAAATTTGGTAGAGTTGATATCCTGAAAGTGACATATCCGTCATTCAACTCATCTTCAAAAGGGAGCTGTATGTTTTCGAAAATAAATTCCACTTCTCCACTGTTCGAAATACGTACTTCAACATCGTGACTTGAAGCCGTCACTTCCAATGAGGTCGGATCCAGTTTAGTGATATCGATGACATCCTTAACGACGATGTTGGTGGCAGGAAAGGTGCCGGTATTCTCGAATCGGATCAGATAGAACAAGTAGTCGCCAATGTTGTCCGGATGGAGCATTTCTCCGTTCAGACATGATTTATCATTGGGATCAAAGGAATTAAGTACTTCTTGCCGTACGGAGATGGTATTATCTGCAAGATATATATCGTCCGGATCTCCGATAATGGTGGCGACAAAGGGCAGGATGTCACCACTGTTCAAGGCAGGATTGTCGGTCGGTTTATTGGCTAGGAATTCCAGGAAAATCTCACGGGATTCCAAAAGTTTCAAATTGCTGAAATTCCAAGTTAGGATCGAGGGAGCAATAATATCTACGTTTGGTTCGCTCGACACCAGCGTCAGGACCTTGTCGTCATAAGTAAGGGTAATCGTTCCGTTTTGAATGCTTGTACCCTGGTTAGTATAGATCAACTTATACTTACAGGGGAAACCGGGTATAGCATTGCTGGTGGGGGTCAGGGTGATTCCTACATCCGGGATATTAAGTGTGGGTGTGATGCAGAAGTCCTGAATAACTTCGTCTCCTATGGAACCAGGATAAGTAAGATTTATCGATGCTGGTGAGATAGTGACGGGATAACTTGTTGAGACTTTCGGCGTGATTAAATGTTGTCCTGTAGGAAGTTTAAGTTCATAAATGCTGTCGCCCGGGAAAAGAAAAAAGCCGGATTCCATTCCACTATCCACGAGGATTTTCAAATTCCTCCAAATCGGATCATCATCATTGCACCCATCCAGGCCGCTATCCAATCTCAATTTGCCCTTGACAGTCAATACTTCACCTCCGGGGAAAAAGGAACAATATCCGTTCAATTCAGTGTTGCTATTACCATAAAAAAGAAGCTTGGATTTGATTAAAATTAATTCTGCTTCATCAGCACATACATAAGCAAGGTCAGGATTAGACTGGAAAGATAGCGGAGCGTCATAAAAGCCATTCTTGAGGAAAAGATGGGTCAGTTGGTTCTTGTCAATAGAGGCGGAGGTTAAGTTGAATGATGTAAGGTCAAGAATAGTGAGTTGATTATTGTCACATAATAGCTGTTCCAAGGCTAAACAATAATCAAGATTGAGCGAAGTGAGTTGATTGTTTCGGCATCGGAGTTCGGAGAGGGAAATACAACCTTCCAGGAGGAGTGAATCAAGTTTGTTTTCCCCACAATCAACGATTTCAAGTTTGGTCAGGTTATTCAGATTCAGAGTATTCAAAAGGTTATCATTGCAAATTAGGGTAATAAGATTTGCTTGCCCCGATACATCTAATTCGTAGAGTACATTGACGTAGCATTCCAATGTGGTCAGTTTGGACTGGGCTGTCAAATCAAGTGAACTCAGCGTATTGAAACTGCATGTTAAGGTGAGCAGATTAGGTTGACCGGAAACGTCCAGTTCGACAAGTTGGCAATTGTCACAAGTGACGGCATAAAGTGCCGGACATCCGGTGAGTTCCAGAGAGCCAAGCGGATTATGGGAAGCCCCTATGACCTGGAGTTTGGATTTTCCAGCAACATCGATATTGGTTATTTCATTATGGTCAAAGTTTAACAACCGCAATACAGTTTGGGGAGCGACATCCAGTTCGGTAAGATTGTTGTAAGCAACTCCCAACACGTCTAAAGAATATGTGCCGTTAAGGTCCATCACAGCTATCTGGTTGTTCGTCACGTTTAGGATTTTCAATAAGGGAAGGTTGGTGACATGAAGCTCAGCGAGCTGGTTATCGCTAACCTCGAGGGTATGTAGTTTGGTCAACGGCGTTACATTCAGCGCCGTGATGGAATTGAGGTTGGCGCTTAGCAACGTTAGGTTGGTGAAATACTCGATTCCAGTCAGACTGTTAATGTTTTGACTTCTCACATACAAGCGAGTGACTGCCAGCGCTTCTGCCACATCAATCTCGCCATCGTCATTGGTGTCCGCATCCGCATCCCCTTTGGTGTCACCGGTTTTTTCGACACATAGCGTATTAATCAAAGCATTCTTGAAATTGGGATCGGGAATATTGATGATCTGGGCCGTCAACCAATGGGTCATAAATAAGGAGCAGCCAAAAATTAAGGTGACGATTTTGGTAAAAATATTCATGAGACAGTGGAATTAAGAAAAGTATAAGAACCTAAGCTAAGGGATAAAACACTGATGGCCAGATTTTCAGACTTCCAAATATACTGCATTGATTGGAGATTTTCAACTTACAGTTTAAAGTAGTTTGGAGTCGAGGAGTAGAGGAGGGGTTTGGGGAGTGTTTCAGGGAATCGCGGAATAATCTGGAATCTGGAACGAGACTTGGTTTAACCGCAAAGGCACAAAGACGCGAAGGGGATGGAGAGAATCATGGAATCATGGTAGGGATGAGGAGATGAGGGATGGCTTTCTAAAGTTCAACTTTCTACATCCTTCTACCTTCTCCATTCTACCTTCTACAAAAGTGGGTCACCGCAAAGACGCAAATGGAGTATGGAGGGTTTGAGTATGGAGGGTTTGAGATGAGCTCACATACCCCGAAGGGGTGAGCTCACGAACCCCGAAGGGGCGAATGTCTAGTGGACATTCGGTGAGCGAACCGAGCGCCCCTGCGCGAGGCTTACGAAATGCCTTTAGTGTACCAACTAAAATAATAAGGAATCTGGAACGAGACGTGGTTTAACCGCAAAGGCGCAAAGACGCGAAGGGGATGAAGAGAATCATGTTAGGTATGAGGAGATGAGGGATGAGGGATGGCTTTCTACAGTTCTACTTTCTACAGTTCTACCTTCAACCTCTTTCTACATTCTACCTTCTACAAGTTTAGACACTTTACCAGGCAACGATTTGACTTGATCATGCACCATATACTTTAAGTGCCGGTTGGTATATCCTTGTATTTGGTCAAATTGACGCGTACCAGGTATCTTTGATTAGTCTTTTATACATCATGTTTAAAGGTTGGTAGTTTATGCATATCCTGTTTTTGATCGTATTGTTCTGTTTTGGTTTTGTGGGTGTTTCCGCTCAAGGCCTTTACTTTCCGCCTAATAATGGGACATGGCAAACCATCGATCCGCAGGTGGAACTGAAATGGTGTCCGGAAAAGATGGACAGCCTGGAAGCGTTTCTGGGGGAAAAAGACACCAAAGCGTTTATCATTCTCAAAGATGGGCGTATCGCTGTGGAGTGGTATTATGGCAATTTCACCGCCGATAGCCTGTGGTATTGGGCCTCGGCAGGCAAGTCCCTGACAGGTACACTGATCGGCATCGCACAGCAGGAAGGATTGCTGGATATCCAGGAACCGACGACGACCTACCTTGGTAAAGCCTGGACGGCCTGTACGGAAGCAGAGGAGGCGCCAATTACGGTGTGGAATCAATTGACCATGACCACGGGTCTGGATGATAAAGCCGGAAATGCAGACTGCACAGACCCGGCTTGCCTGGTGTGTCTGGCCAGTCCTGGCACGCGTTGGGCCTACCACAATGCGCCCTACACCCTGTTGGAATCGGTGATCGCCGAAGCATCCGGCATGACGATAAACCAGTATTTCAATTCCCGTATTGGGTCCAAAATTGGAGCTACGGGATTATACATTCCTATTGATTACAACCGGGTCTTTTTTAGCAGGGCGCGAGATATGGCGCGCTTCGGGTTGCTGATACAGGGCAAAGGCAGCTGGAATGGCACGCCGGTGCTGAGCGATACCGCTTATTATAATGCCATGATCCAGACCTCCCAGCCGCACAATTTATCCTACGGTTATTTGTGGTGGTTGAATGGCAAAGGGGAGCATATGTTGCCCGGTTTCCAGTTCAAATTTAATGATGATCTCGTACCCACGGCGCCGGATGATTTATTTGCGGCACTGGGTAAAAATGATCAGAAGATCTATATCGTCCCCAGCGAGGGGCTGGTGGTCATCCGCATGGGTGAAACGGCAGGAGGTGTAGTTCCGGCGTTGTCGGGATTTGACAGTGAGGTATGGGCGCAGATCATGGCACTGGAATGTACCTCTGCAGTGGAAGATCAGCTACCAGAAAACACCTGGACGATAGCGCCTAATCCGGCCACCACTGCCTGGAATCTGGGTGGCACACATCCGATAGCCCGCTGGGCATTGTCCAATAGTCTGGGGCAGGTGGTATTGCAGGGCAAAGAGGTACGGGTTGAGGGAAATAGCTTGCCTGCGGGAAATTATGTGTTGACGATATGGGATGCGGATGGCGGGAAAGCCGTTAAACATCTGCTGAAGGCAGCGCAGGGGGAATAATCTTTTGGGGGTAGTTTGGTGTTATACTCCTTCAACAGATTCGTATTATGCACATTACTTTATTAGCCGGAAGCCCCAGGAAGGGCAGTATCAGTCTGCGGGTGGCGCTTCATCTGCAAGAGCAATTAAAAAAGGTGGAGGGCATGGAAGTGGCCCTGATCAATATGCAGGACGAGCACCTGCCTCCGATCCAGGAGGTATGGACCAATGCCCAAAAAGCGCCAAAGGACAAGCAGGAGCTGTATGAAAAAATGGATGCCACAGATGGATTTATTGTGGTCACTCCGGAGTATAACGGCGGGTATTCGCCGGCCTTAAAAAACTTCCTGGACCATTTCCCCAAGCAGGTCTATCAGCGCAAGCCCTGGGGCGTGGTGAGTTCGTCGACAGGTGCCATGGGTGGTATGCGGGCAGCGCTGCAAGTGCAGTTGCTGGGATATGGTTTGATGGCTATCGGCAGCCCGAAGATGCTGGTTACCCCATTTGCGGATAAAAAATTTGCGGAGGATGGCGCCTTGTTGGATGACAGTTTTGAGTCGGCGATCAGGGGCTTTTTGGAAGATTATCTTTGGCTGGCGGGGAAAATTTGTTGAGTCGAGGAGTTAGGAGGGGAGGAGTCGAGGATGAGCTCACGTACCCCGAAGGGGGCGAATGTCCAGTGGACATTCGGTGAGCGAACCGAGCGCCCCTGCGCGAGGCTTACGAAATGCCCATAGCATATCAACAAAATGCTGACATTCGGTGAGCGAACCGAGCGCCCCTGCGCGAGGCTTACGAAATGCCCCATAGCAAATCAACAAAATGCTGACATTCGGTGAGCGAACCGAGCGCTCCTCGGGAGGCCTGTTATCAGGGATGAGGGATGGCTTTCTACAATTCAACTTTCTACGTCCTTCAACTTTCTACCTTCT
>JAGNXB010000002.1 GCA_017985675.1 Saprospiraceae bacterium
CCAATATTCCAAATCCTGTTTATTCATGGTCTTTCGGTGGCAATCCATATAGCGCTCAAAAGGATACTGTCGCCTCTGCTTCAGGCAATTATACACTTACGGTCTTCAATCCAAGCAACGGATGCTCAAATGACACAACCATCTTTGTGCCTGAGAACACTGTTCAGCCGGATGCTCAGGCTTTGGGTGACTCTATGGATTGTATCAAAACTACGGCTACACTTACCGGTAGTTCGGCTACTCCGGG
Source organism: Saprospiraceae bacterium (assembly GCA_017985675.1). GTDB lineage: Bacteria > Bacteroidota > Bacteroidia > Chitinophagales > Saprospiraceae > JAGNXB01. Next base: position 248 of record JAGNXB010000002.1, read on the forward strand.
CGCTACATTCCAGTGGACGTTTGGCGGTAATAATGCCGGCAACACACCTGTAATCAATGTTTCAGTTCCAGGCATTTATACCCTTTTAGTCACTGGTTTAAATGGTTGCACGCGAACAACTACTGCTGAGGCTATTCTCGATGCGGATATTCCTTCTATCGCCATCTCCAGTTCTGACGACACCATTAATTGCACAGTCACAAGTATCGTTCTTACAGGTAGTTCGAGCGTTCCTGTTTCCTATGTATGGACCAACAGCACAGGACAGGTCCTTGGAAATATGGCCACTGTAGCGGTCACTTCATCGGGCACTTACAGTTTGGTTGTCACTAATCCGCTTAATGGTTGTTCGAATACAACTGACATTTCGATCGGCGAAGACCTTGTGCCTCCAGTGATTACTGCTGTTGCCGGTGGCACAATTGATTGCAGTGCTTCCACGGTCAACCTTAGTGCCAGTTCCTCAACACCTGGTGTGATTTACCAATGGTTTACTCCGGGTGGAAGTCCTTTACCCGCTGGTCCTTCACCTGCCGTCGCAGCAGCAGGCGTTTATACCTTAGTGCTTACAGGTTATAATGGTTGCACCGCTTCTGACCAGGCTACCGTCCTGGCATCACCTGATTTGCCTCAGGGCACTAGTGCAATCAACGATGGTCCTTTGACCTGCACAAATACTGATGTACAAATCATTGCATCAAGTACAACATCAGGTGTAACCTACAACTGGAGCGGACCTGGGTTTACCAGCAGCTCAGCCTCTAACACCATCACTGTCAATGGAACTTATACGGTCACCATTACCAATCCGGCCAATGGATGTACGGTCACCGAATTCACAACAGTCACCATTGATACTATTCATCCTGTTCTCACGCCCACAGGCAACCTGATCAATTGTTATGATCCCAATGTGGACATTTCCGTTCTTTCCGCTCCAGCTACAGGTGTTACTTATCAATGGACTTCGCCTTCAAGTGTGCCATCCGGTGCAACTCCGTCGATCAATGTTAACCAATCCGGCAACTGGACCGTTTTGGTTACCAATACAACTAATGGCTGTGCTACTTCTGCAATTGTTCCCGTTGGCCAAAACACTACACAACCAGCGCTTCCGCCGCTTACAGCTACCGCATTGACTTGTACTTCACCAGGAACGACTATTCAAGCTAGTCCGGGCACAACAGTTACTTATGCCTGGACGGGTCCCGATATCAATGCTGGCAACCAAAACATTGAAGATCCTGCGGTAGCGTTACCTGGTACTTATGCCGTTACCATTACGGATCCAGTCAATGGATGTACTAACACAGCTTCTATCAATGTAACTGAAGACAAAGTGGACCCTGTGGTTCAACTTTCAGGAGGTACGATTGACTGCAACCAACCGTCATTGTCGCTGGCGGGTATTTCCAATCCAAATACCAATATTTCAGTCCAATGGTTTTTGGATAACAATCCTATTGCCGGCTCTACCACAACACTCAATGCTGCTCAATCGGGTGTTTACACCATCATTGTTACGAATACAATTAACGGCTGTACTGGCCAGGCTCAAGCTACGGTAACACCCGATTTTGGTCAGCCCGATATCGCGGTTACTGCTGGTGAACTTACTTGCCTCGCTCCTACGCTGGTTATCTCGGGTTCTTCCACCACCCCAGGAGTACTTTATTCCTGGACAGGCCCGGGTGTCTTTACCAGCCAAACGCCTGCACCACAGGTGACTGTGCCAGGTAATTATATCCTTACCCTTACGGCGCCCAATGGCTGCACAAGTCAGGCTACTTCACTTGTTACTGAAGACAAAGCTTTCCCTACCGCTGTTGCGAGTTCCTCTAACATTATCGACTGTACCAATCTGACAACTACACTCGCATCTACTGGGTCTAGCACAGGTGCCGGCATAGCATATGCCTGGTCCGGTCCAAATAATTTTGTGGCAAATACTGCCTCCGTTCCGGCTATTTCAACAACGGGAACATATACCCTTATTGTTACCAATACGCTGAATGGTTGTTCAGCTACTACAACGGTGGTAGTCGATGAAAATCAGAACCTACCAACGGGAATTGATGTTCAAAGTAATGATCCAAGGTGTTTTGGCCGCCAGGATGGAAGTCTCATCGTCACCGCCGTAACGGGTGGTACTCCTGATTTTCTATATAGTCTCAATGGTGGTCCTTTCACTCCTAATCCGCAGTTCAGTGGACTGGGTGATGGCGATTATACCCTTACTGTCCAGGATGCGGCGGGTTGTATTTATACAGCACCTGAGTTTACCCTTACCGAACCTTTGGAATTGACGGTTGATCTCGGTGAAGATTTCATCCTGCAATGGGGAAGGGATACATTCCTTTATGCACTCATCTCCCCTCCTGCTGCATTGATCCAATCCATCACCTGGACGCCAACAGGTATTGACACAACAGGTAATACCAACGAAATTCTCATCAAGCCATTCAATCAGACGCTATATGGCATCACCGTTGTCGATCAGGCGGGTTGTCAGGCTGTTGATAAGGTTCTTGTCCTTGTCGAAAAACGCAGACCAGTTTACATTCCTACTGCTTTTGCCCCTCAAGGCGAACAAAACACCCGTTTCTACATCCAAAGTGGTGAAGGCATCGAAGAAATTGAAGTGTTCGAAGTATTTAATCGCTGGGGTGAACAGGTTTTCAAAAGGGAAAACTTCCAGCCCAACGATCCTTCGCTTGGATGGGATGGTAACATTCGTAACCGCCCCGCTAACCCTGAGGTTTTTGTCTATTATGCCAAGATTCGTTTTAATGATGGCATTACCATTCTTTACAAAGGTGATGTCACTTTGTTGAGATAAGCACAATTTTCTGCGATCTCCAAACCTTCCGGATCTTGTATGTCAAATTGATTTGACGGCATTCTCCGGAAGGTTTTTTATTTTAAGACGTGCGCTCCAACTTAATGAGTCCAATACTAAGTTCTCAATTAGTATATATGTAAAAAATAATTGTTTTATAAAGCCTAATATTTATTTGATTTAGATCGAATATACACGAAACCAACTCTAAGTCAATAAGGTTAAGCCATTTCATTTATCGAAGGCGTCTTGGGCCGTCCACAAATACAGCATAGAGATTATCCGTGGCGGCACTATGGTTGATTGAATCCAGTTCGGGATATATTTCTGAATAATTTAGGCTCTTTAGCTACGTGTGGTAAATGGATTGACCATAACTAAGTGAAAGGTTAATCAAGCTCGGGAGTGTTGAAAATTCTTCAACCCAGAAACAAACCGAATCAACAAACAAAGAATCAAGGCAACCTTTATGTAGTTGAAACCAGGACAACCCAAATAGATCTCATTCAATTCGCTATACAGCATAGGGCACTCGACCCATAACCCAGTTGTCGTTTAGATAATGAAAATGATCCTTGTTGGCTTTAACATATCTCGGCGAATTCAACCCTCCTCGGTGATTGCGTAACTGAAGCCTAAAGGGCATCAACAAGAAAAGTTCCGGAAGGCAACCCAGAGCAAAAAAGACAGCACGCATAACCCTGAAAGGTTGGACCTGGAGCGAAGTTCTTTATGGCTATCAAACAACGGACAAGTGTTAAATAAAGGACATCGCCCTTAACCAACCTTGCAGCTTTTCTGACGCAATCTTGTGTATTGGGTCATTTTCAAATTTTTGAGTTCTGATAATTGTGCCCCAAAGATTTTCTTAATGCAATGGATCTGCGCTGTGGATGCCACTCAACTAACCTTATCCAGCGTCCTCATGACTTAATATTATAAGTTACACAAGACTGATGGCGCTTAGATTTGGGGAACGATATTTCGTTGACAATCAAATGACATTACTTCTACTAGGTAGATTCTTGTTTAAGGTATGAGATTATAGTGATAAAATCATGGCTTAATGAATTGGGGGACAATAAGAAACCAAAGGATTAAGCTGACAATTAATTTCTCAAAACCGTTACATTTCCTTTCTTGACAAATGTTTCACCGTTAAAACATCTTGCTTCCAAATAGTACCCAAAGACATCCGTTCCTGAGAGTGTACCTCGGTATGTGCCATCCCAACCGGTGTTTTTATCCCTAGTAGCAAACACTTGGTTGCCCCAGCGATCATAGATGATAAAATAAAGTTCATCAATGAAATTGCCTCTAACAAACAATTTGTCATTGAGGTTATCTGAATTAGGAGTAAATGTGTTCGGAACAAAAATATAAGGTTCATCACAAATAGTACTTGCAAGTCGAACAAGAATGTCATCAACACCTTGACAGCCAAATTCATCTGTTATGAGAACACTATAAACTATATTTTCTGTAGGGGTAGCGACAGGGTTCCAGATTGCCGGATCGGAAAGTGTGGCCTCTGGAGACCAGGAATAATTCCAACCTGGGTTGAAAGGAGCAAATAATTGTGTACTCCCACCAGGAAGAACGATGGACGGATCCGCTGAAATTTGAATAACTGGTGGGTTTGAAAACACGATGATGTTTACCGCATCGCTGGCTGAACAGCCTTTACTATTCTCTACAATTCCAGAAAGTGTAAAAGCGGCTCCATTGGGAGGAATTACAACTGTATAACCATCCGACAGAACTTCCCACATACCGTTTCCGTCCCACGTGATGTTGAGACCGGAAGTATCGCCAACAATCATGGATGTAATAATGAGTGTATCACCAAAACATCGAAAGGCAGAATCCGGTAAAACCAAATCCAGAAATGCCGATTGGACAATTACCGAATCAAAATACCGGCATCCCATATTGTCAATAAATTCAAGATACACATTTAGCTCTTCAACAACTGGGCTTAAAAAGGTTGGACCTTCGGCAAGTAATTGGGTGAAGTCAGGGTCACCAAACCAATGAATGGTGGTGCCCGGATCGGCATTTGCTACAAGCAATACAACATCATCACAAACTAATGTGTCAGAAGGGACATAGATTGAAGGCTCTTGTTGAACTAATACCAGGATGGATTCATCCAATCGGCATGTGTCTGGTGTTGTAAAACTTATAGAAACGCTATAAAGAGTGGATATTGCCGGGCTAGCCCAAGGCGACACAGCCGTAGTATCGTTTAAACTTGAGCCTGGATTCCAGACATAAGAATAGTTAGGATCTCCATTTAAATTGAGTTGAACAGAATCACCGGGGCAAATAGATACCGTGTCAGGCAAAACAATTGTAATGAAGGGGATATTGACCTCACGAACCAATGTATCAATACAACCATTATCCGATACTAAGATAAGTGTAATATTTTGAAGGCCTGTCTGGTTTATTGTCCATAAGATGGTTGAGTCTATTCCAGCAAATGAACCATTTACAAACCATTTTCTATCGAGGATTGAGGCTTGGGTATTTGTTGAAATATCTGTTAGATTAATTATGGCGGTGTCACTACAAGTTTCATAATTCCACATGAAATCAGGAATAATTGCCGGTTCTATCAATGTAACCAATAAGTGAATGGTATCCTGGCATGCTCCATCACTTTGCACATAAGCAGTTACTGGATAGCTTCCAGGACCAGGATATTCATAAGTGACCGCTGATCCATTCGCCATGTAACCGGGATTGGAGGCATCGCCAAATGACCAATGATAGTCAAAAGACCCAGGTGTATTTAGTTGAAAAAATACCTTAAAACCTGAACAATTAGAAACGTCAATTATAGCGGATGTCGCCAATGTATCAATAATTGAAACAAAAATGGAATCTAATCGGGAACAGCCTAATTGATTCTCTGCCTCTACAGTAATTGTATATTCTCCCGGATCAGGAATATAAATTGTTGCTGGATTCATTGTGTTACCACCAGGAAATAAAACGGATGGATTCCATGACACATTGACCAAGGTATCGAGTGGATCTGTCAGAAAAACTTCTAATGCAAAACCCTCTCCTGGGCACAATACAAATGTATCGATAAGATCAAATTCAAGCTTAAAATTCGTTACATAAAAGCTGTCCAATGCTTCACAGCCGGCATCATCAACGACATGGATGTAAACCATGCTAGAAAAAGGTATATCCAGGAGCACAGGGTTTCCGACACTAATAATATTTTGGAACGCTGGATCTAAGGCCCAAGTCCAAGTAGCAGGTCGATCTGCAATCCCTTCGACCCAGAAGGGATTTTCACAAATTGTGGTATCTGAAGGAGGTGAAATAACAAGAGGCGGACTAACTTCAACCGTTACCATTCGTTGATCCTTACAAATACCATTCATGGAGGAAGTCTTTACCGTATACACTATCGATGTATCGGGAAAAGCTAAAGGATTAACCGTATTGGGATTTATTAAAAAACTTTGGGGCGTCCATGAATATGAAACACCTGAGCCGGTACCCGGGTTTGGATTTATGAAAATGCTATCGCCTAAACAAATTTTAAAGGTTGTATCTGCCCAAGGCAATGTAGCTAAACGAACCGGGAAAATTTCACGGAGCGTATCCTTACACCCATTCTCAGCTGTAACTACCAGATTCAAAATCCAGATACCCGCCGTATCTATTTGGAAAGTGGGGAATTGTTCGGTAGAAGTATAAGCTTTAGTTGTGCCACTTGTCAGTCGCCATTCCCAACTAATAATTGTTGAGAGTGTGTCTGTTGATTTGTCAATTGCATTTAAAGTTAAAGAATCCGCACAAAACGGAAAGTTAAAATCAAAATCAGCTACTATAGATAGTCGTTCAACTCGAATAACTTGAATAAATGTATCAACACATTTATCCGAAGGCTGCGCAATAAGCATAACCGTATAGAAGCCACTATCTGGATATGTGTAGCTGGGGCTATACTCATTAGAAGTGGCAGTTGGATCATTATCTAAATCAAAATACCATTGGAACGTATCTGCATTAGCACTGAAATTGGTAAAATTCACCGTCATGCCACAATTAATTTCTGGCACAGTGAAAGCAGAAACCGTCATCCCACAAATACCCACATTGTATTGAAAATCTCTTCTGGTAGAAGAAATTAACATGCCATCACGATATTCATCAGCACAAACACCTACTACAAACTGGCCAACCGTATTTGGCGTTCCCGTTAGTTGGCCTGTAACAGGATCTATAGTCAAAGGTATACCACCCATCACATTATTTAAATTGTATGGAGGGTCGCGCCAAATAATTTCGTTGTAAGGTGGCTTAGCAGGGGGCACAGGTTGTGGATTTCCCAGTAGTCCGCCATTGAAGGGTGTACACAGTCGATATACAATAGAATCTTCTTCCTCATCAATTGCTGAATGGTCAAAGAGAATTGGTTCATTCACACAAATATAAATCGGTGGCCATTCCTTGAATGTCGGACTGGAATTGCACTCAAGGATTGCTTCTTCAGATATGAAAATACTGAATGTAGCACCAGTACTATCTGGTTGCTCTATGTTAAGTATTGTCTGGTTTCGACAACAACGTTGGTAAGCCAAAGTGTAGCCACCCGGTGAAACAGGAAGAGTTACTACTGATCGATAGGTCGTGGTATGAACACAAGCATTTGGGGGAACAATAAAACAATCACCACTTAGGATTGGCTTAAGTGTATCATCTTCGACAAATGGAATGAGCAAATTTGCTACCAATCCGCCTCCCGCATCAAAAACACCAACTGAAGCGGGATTATCAAAAAAAGGCACTCCATAATAACAGTCTCTATAGACGGTCAGTATGACCTCATACTGTTGGTTTCCAAGACACCGATAATTCATCTCCCCACCAACAATATGTGTTGAAAAAACTGGAGAACTGAATGTCAATATAATAAAGGCAATGAATAAATGTCGCAGGTGCTTCATAAGTCTGGTCAAGATACAAAAAGCGGAATGATTACACATCATTCCGCTTTTATAGAACTAATTGGCTGTGTTTGCGCTGCTTTAATTTCTTAATAGGGTCACATTACCGCGTTTAAAAAATTCCTCTCCACCCAAACACTTACATTTTAGGTAGTATCCAAAGACATCTGTCCTTAGTAGTTCGCCTTTGTATCGACCGTCCCATCCAACATTTTTATCCCTTGATTCAAATACGAGTTCTCCCCATCTGTTGTAGAGGTAAAACTCCATGATGTCAATGTAATTTCCACGTACAAAAAGTACATCGTTGAGGTTATCACCATTTGGCGTGAAGGTATTTGGAACGAAAATATAGGGTTCATCACAAATGGTATCTCTCACAGTGACCAATGTCGTATCCGATCCTGTACAACCAAACTGGTCAACAACAAATACGACATATATTGTAGTAATGTCAGGTGATGCCAAAGGATTAAAAATAAAAGGGTCTGAGAGTGTTTCCGGTGGCGCCCAAGTAAAGCTTGTCGCTGTTGGTGCATCTGCTACCAACTGGGAACTTTGCCCTTTAAAAATCGTGTACGGTTCAGAAGTAGCTGTGACAGGTACTGTATATTCCAAAAAGTCCAGATATATCGTATCCATTTTCATATACCCATAAAGACCAATTGTCTTGAGGATTATAAAGTCATATTCTGAGATGGGTACTTCGAATACTGGCCCCTGAGCTAATGTATCGCCATCTGGTGAGCACCATATGAGGACTACATCAGGATGACAACTATCGACTTCGAGAACAATTAATTCCAAACAGGAGGTAAGGTCATCAGGAAGCGAATCACATTTGAAGATATCAGAACAAGGCACTAATGTAAAGTTGATCGTGTCCTTTACTTCACAGACATCCCCATTGGGCAATGTGATCTGAAGTACGAGTGTTAACAATCCATCAGAATCAGGACAAATCAGTGGATTGGCAGCCTTAATGTCATTGACCCATGAAGCCGGAGACCATGTAAAATCGAGATTGGGTAGCGCTTGGATGCCATATTGAATACAGCTATCAATGCATAAAGTGTCTCGCTCAGGCAAGTTTAGATCAAAAATGTCTATATCTATAATCTTTGTGATTGTGTCTGTACAAAGCGAGTCCCAAGTAACCACCAAGGTTACTTCAAGAGAGATTGGACTGAAAACCTCCAAACTAGGATTCTTTTCAGTTGAAGTCCCAAGGCTGCCAAATTGCCATAACCAAGAAGTTACATTGCCGTATGTCGATTCTTCTTCACCAAAAAACTGTATTTCAGCAGGAAATCCGCATGATATAAAATCAAAAGTAAAATCAGCTGCGTTAATTGGTTCCTCCAATATAAGCTCCTTGACGAGAGAATCGTTTTGTGGACAAACAGATTCATCAATTGTCGTCAAAGTAACTTGGTAAGTTCCTGGCCCTGGATAGATATATGTTGGATTAATGACTACAGAGGTATCTGATGTCGAATTGGTATTACCAAAATCCCAAAAAAAATCAGAGACATTTACACTCAGATTATTGAATTCAACGGTTTGTCCATCACACACAATATCCCAATCGAAATCAAGTAATTTTGTAGAATCATTTACCTGAACAAATACCTCCTCATTAACAATACACAATCCTACGGTGTCAGTTAACACTAAGCTATATAAAATGGATACAGGAGGAGTTGAAATCGGATTTGCTTTCATTGGATTGTCCAAATAATCAGGTGGACTCCAGAGATAAATTAATTCAGTCGGCCCACCTGGATTCAAAGCGACCGACTCCCCTTCGCAGATTACAAGTGTGTCGGAAAGGTCTAGATCAGGAAAAATATTGACCTGAATAGTATCACAAAGCTCAAGGAAACAACTATCAGCACTTAATTTAGCACAAACGTAAACGAGCTGACTGCTTGATACTTGTACCTCAATGCCGTTGCCCCCACCTATAAAGACCCCTTCATTAGTTATAACTTCCCATTCAATCGTAAACCCGGGTGGGATCATATCGAGGGTAGCAGATAGAATAGCAGTATCTACACAAGAGGGAATAGTAATAATTAAGTCTACTTCTGGCAAATCATCAAGAACCGTTAACTCTACTTCTCTTTCAACTGTACATAGGCCCAAACTGTCTGTATAGGTGACCAGATATGTGGTTGATTCTGTTGATAGAATTTTGGGGTTTGGCAATTGGGGTGATTCCAATAATCCAGTGATTGGGGACCAAAGATGTATGAGGGTGCTGTCAAAATTTGGATTTAGGTACACCTCCTCCAAATTACAAAGATTTATTGTATCCGGGACTAAATCAGGAGGATTAATAAAGTCAACTGATAGTGTATCCTTGAATGTAGCAACACAACCATTATAGGATTCAACAGTGTACGTAATATATAATTCTTCTGCTTCTGTGAAAACTAATTTTGCCTCAGGTGTTGAAAACTGGTAATTGCCCGTACTTGTCTTGAATGACCAATCCCAACTAATGATTGGACTTACCGGGTCAACTGAACAATCTTTGAATTCTAAAATGATTGAATCTTCACAAGAAGGAATGGAAATGTCTGCACAGATATCAATAGAATTCGTTTGGATGAATATCGTTGCATATGTTGTATCCGCACAGAAGTCACCTGGATTAGCGATTAACATTATTGTGTATGTTCCAGTGTCCGGATAAACGTACGATGGTTGGAAAGCAGAGGAGGTATCACTGTCGGTGGTTAAATCTCCAAAGTCCCAGAAATATGCCATCGCAGATGAACTGCTATTATTAAACTGGACAAAAAATTCATCACACAAAGTGGTATCCTGCAAATCAATTTCAGCATTCGTTATTAAACATGGAACAACATTGTATTGAAAATCCCGGAAAGTTTCTCCTATCAGTTCGCCATTGCGATATTCCTTAACTTTTACACCTACCACAAATTGCCCGATTATCTCAGGAATAGCAGACATGTGCCCTGTGACTGGATCGAGTGTAAGCGGCAATTTCGTTCCACCCATGACATTGGAAAGATCATAACCAACGCTCCAAACAACGTTTGCATATGGCGGTGGATAAGGTGGACGAGGTTGGGGATTCAAAGCAAAAATCCCGCCTTCATAAGGCTGAATAAGCTCATAAGCCAGCGAATCACCATCTGCATCAAAAGCACTGTGGTCAAAATTTAAAGGTTCATTAGCGCAAATAAAAATTGGGGGATCATTTTTAAAAACAGGTGCTGTGTTACATAATTGCAGTGTGCTTTCAGGTATAAAACTGAAATACGTGGCCCCTGTTTCTATTGGCTCAACGATATTCTGTATAGTTCCATTTCTGCAACAACGTTGATACACAATAAAAAATCCGCCATCCCCTTCTAAAGGTGCTGGCAGGGTTATTATTTCTTTGTATTGGGTAACGCGAACGCATAAGTCGGGAATGGCTATAAAACATGGATCCGTCTGCTCTAAGGTGTCAATTTTGTTATTGAACTTCATAAAAATAGTGTCAACCAAATTGCCCGCTTCATTAAAAATGCCAACCCAGGCCGGTTTGTCATAGTCAGCCTGTCCAAAAAGGCAATCGGTATAGACTGTCAGTGTAATTTCATAGGTTGAATCACCCAAACACTTATAAGTCAAGGACCCCCCAACAATGTGGGTAGCAAAGGAAGGTATCCACCCGGCTAATAGAAAAAGGATTACAAATCCTATTTTCCCAATTGATTGAATTATGTTATTCATTTAGTTACTTCCCTATTTGTTTGGAATAATTTCTACCTTATTGATTTCTGCTCTTCTTTCCTGAGCAGCACCAACAGCATAGATAGACAATCGCTCGTTTTTTAAATCATCATTCACACCTTCAGGCACTCTTGACTCACCATATGAAACCTCCTGAACTTTTAACTTACCTGATTTAAGGTATGTTATAAACTTTTCATTATCATAGGATGAGATATAATTGACCACACTTGATGCTCTTCTGAAACCCAAATTTAAATTGTACCGCTCTTCTGCACGCGGACTGGTAAAGCCTTCTACTGTTACAATAACCGTACTGCCCTGTGCTAACTCACGGCTTAGAGCTTCACAAAAATTATCTAGTTCACTTTGCCCTTTTTTGACTTTATCTGTAAAGAACTCCCGAATAGTTTTACGAAGGAAGGAGGATTCACCGTCAGTTAAATCACTTAAGAATATTTCTTCATATTCCTGTTCTCTCAAAAGATAAGGTGTCAACGTTTGGTCGTATGGTATAGTGGTTGATTTAGTGCGCTGGCGCCTGCCAGGTACATCATTATCAAAATATACCGCCAGTGGTAAGTACCCAGCCAATGATTTGTATCGCAAATACAAGTCCCGTATAATTTTGCCGTCTAGAGGAAGTGTGTAAGTATCTATTTTATCCATAGCCTCTTCATATCCTTCATTAAATCCGCGAATTTCATATTTACGATTTGGCTTTATGTTGAACGTGAAATCATTCCCAATTGGGTTGATAGCTTCGTCAATTAATCGTGGATTGCCCGGATCAGTAACATCATAAAGCCTGACTGTGCTTCCTTTTAGTGGAAGTCTGGATATATCATCAAATGTGTAAATTTCAAGAATGATATCTTTTTGTTTTAAAAACAGGTCCTTAACTAAGGGTTCGGGCTGGTCCCATGCAAACGTATTGAAGTCAAGTGTATCAGAAAGGTAACCGGCTTTTTCACCTACCAACCTGTATTCTTGACCCGGAGCTATAGGAAATTCCTGTGTATGGGTAGCAGGACTCGACTTACGATCAATCTCAATCCACGCCCCATTGTCTTTTCTCCATAACGTAATTACCGTACTGACCAATGGAAGTTTGTCGGCATCGCTAAAAGTGTTGGCGACAAGCAACATGTCTTTTTTGTACTTCGCTCTAAAGATGTCATTGCAACAAGCTTGCAATTCAGGTTCGATATATTTTGTGCCAGGTGATTCCCTGTTCGATGCCAGATAAATATAGCCACCATCATCCGTCATTGCAAAGTACAAATCATTGTAACTCGAATTGAACGGAATAGGTAATATAGCTGGTTCCGCCCATCTACCTTGGGAAAGCGTTGTTTCATAAATATCGTAGCCACCTATATTTAGGTACCCTTCCGAACTAAAAAATAATCGTTGTGACGGTCCATGAAAATAAGGTGTTATATCACTTTCAATTGTATTGATTGAGACCAAATTGACCGGATCGGCAAATTGGCCACTTTCAGCAATGGTAGTGTACCAAATATCCATCTTCCCTTTGCCACCAGGTGCATCAGAACTATAAAACAACCATTCTGATCCATCAGCCAAAAGGCCAATGGTGGGTTGGGAGGCTGAATAACCCGGTTTGTTAATAGATTCTGGCAATTTCCGTGCTGAAGCCCATTCTGCACCAACCTTTTCCGCAACAAATAATTCACAGTGATAATCGGTGACATTAATATTTTTGCAAATCGAAAAGTACATTTTTGTCTGATCAGCATTAAAAGCTGTATGGGCTATATGGCGGTTTCCTTCCTGCATCTGGGAACGCAAAAGCTTTCCTAAAACATCGTTTGAACTTTCATAAATCCGTGAAACCAGCACTTCGGAATCGGCGGTCTTTTCATCCAGAGGAAAATTCAAACTAGTGTAAAAAAGGGTATCTCCAATCCGCACTGGTGCAAAATCAGAAAATTCGGTGTTGACCCCTATTGGTACTAAGTCCATAGGTAATACAAATCGGTTGGCCTGAATTGCAAAACGGCATTGCTCTACTTCTCGCAAGCAATTTTTAGTTTTATCCACCCGAATTTGATCGTACCGTTGATACAAGGTAATTGCATCACCGTATTTACCCAAATTACGCTTGATACCTGCCAAATGAAAGGTAGATTCCGGATATTTATTCTCCAGATCTTTATCAATCACTAATTGATAATACTGTTCTGCCAGTAGATAACTGTGATAATTCCGAGCGGCCTCTGCTGTTTGATAATGGACATCAACATCTTCAGGCCAGGCATCTGCTACTGTTTTAAAGTACACAAGAGCCCCGTGGTAATTTTTTTCTGCTACGGCATTTTCCGCAGCTTCCAGGTACTGCTTTTTTGTTTGGGCAAAGCCAGACAAACAAAAACTAAATTGAACGAGTATACCGATTATGACTATAGGCGAAAAACGCATAAGTTGCTGTTTGATAGATTAATAAACCGGACAAGATTTGATCACCGGAAGAGGCTTGACAGAAGCAATGATATATTGAATGCTCAACTCAGGTCCTCCATTTAAGTTAGTAGCCTCTCGGAAATCAGAGACGTTGAGATCATAGCTAAAGGCCACCTTCCACTGTCTGAAATCCACACCAATTACAGGTGCCCAGGCATCATTGTCATTAAAACGATAATCTACTCCCATGTGAACCGCTAATTCACGGGTCTTTGCATCATTCACATGGTATTTTATACCCAGACCGGCTAAACTCTCATAGTTGGGGCCCTGAAACATTGCAAGACCTCTTGCCATCAGGTCAAACGGGCCATTCAATTTGAAACCGCCATTGAAGTAACCTGTGAAGCGTGGCTTCATCCCATATTCCCTGTTTTCATTAAATTTCTGATTGGGCTGATTGATGTTGAACCATCCACCACCAATATCAAACCAGGTCCGGGCAGACGTCTGGTTGTGCAGGTTTAATCCGGCAGAAAGCGTAGGAAAACTAAAGTTTGTGTTTAAAAACTGCTCTCCTGGATCTAACGTGTTATCAAATATTTCGCCATCATACTGCGAATCAAAGGTCAATCCGGAGGAATCGTATCGTCTGTTATTAAATGCACCCTGGACGCCACCGGTAAGGAAATAGTTTGTAGCTAGTTTATGTGTGTAGGACCCACTCAACGCAACTTGGAAGGTCCGTAATTTTGATGCTCCCGCCTGGTCGGAAAACAGATGTATTCCTGCCCCAAAAAGCCCATTTTTCATACGGGGATTGTAGAACTTTTGGTCGTATGCTAAGGCTACCGTCTCATAACGAACAGGAACGTTGAACCACTGGTTTCTATAATTACCACTTATCCGCTTGTCTCCACTAAAAACGGCGGTCAATCCGGGGTTCACATAAAATGGCGCATTGTAGTATTGAGACCAGTGGATGTCTAAATCCTGAGCGGAAAGACTTGACCCAACACCCAAAAAAAGACAAATTATCAGCGTAAAAATTTTGTTCATAGGGTCTAATTTATAAATGGTTCACACATTCAATCTAAACCTGGGGCAAAAATAACCCCTTTCCTTAATATGTTTAAGATTTGAAGGTAATATTTTTTTTGAAATCCGGATAGTAACGTTCTGGTTTATAGAACGATTTGAGACAAACATTGGCTGCCTGCTATCTACGACTGTATCAATCATCGACTTTGTATGGCGCTTTGGTATCATTCTATGAATGTCACAAATCAACGTATATTCAATCATTGCTAGCCATTTCCCTCGATCCTTGCAGTCAATTTCCTTGCCAAGGACAATCATGAAATTAAAAATATTGGACATCCTTCTTGCCCCTTGAAGAATGATTCATTTTGATACATTCTCCATATTACAATCTAGTTTTAAACTTGGACGTTTTTACAACACAAAGTTGAAGACTTAATTTCCAGTATTTGTTATATAACTGGTAGATTAAGTTACACTCTTGTTGTGTTTTATACATTTTTATGTTAAATATATTACATATGTGACGAGTGCGGTTCTCGAATCTTGGAAAAAATAATGCAACCCACTTGATGCTAAATATTTGATCATCCAGATTTTATGGATAACATTTTAGAAAATTGAATCCGTTCACTAATGGCCCATAGGAAAGACCCATCTAAAATAGATTGTACCTTGTGTGCTTACACCTAGCAAGATGATTCCAGTCCTCTCTGCTGACCAGGTCCGTCAATGGGACCATTTTACGATTCAGCATGAACCCATTTCGACTTACGCACTTATGGAGCGCGCCGTCACGAAATTAACCCTTGCATTCACAGCAGCTTATCCGGTATTTTCATACCCTTCGGCATGTATTGTTATTGGCCCCGGGAATAATGGTGGTGATGGCCTGGGATTAGCCCGGCACCTGGCTCAATCATTTTACCAGGTTTGTGTTTGGATAATAAATGAGGGCAAATCACCAGACAACAAGAGGAATTATCAATTAATTCAACAACACCCGGGGATAAGGGTAGCATATTGGCCAGCTATTCCCGAAGAGTTGGAAAGTGCACACGTAATCGTTGATGCACTTTTAGGAACCGGGTTTACCGGAGTGTTAAAAAATCCCTATCCAGAGGTGCTGAAAGTCCTAAATCGGATAAAAAGCACTAAGGTGGCTATTGACATTCCTACTGGCATGAACGTTGATTCAGCATCAGCAGGGATCACATTTCTTGCCCATCATACACTGGCCCTTCAATGCCCAAAATCAAGCTTTTTTTTGGCCAAAGAATCCGAGCCTTTAGGGAAATGGGAATTGCTCGACATCGGATTGCAACCTGAATATTTACTACAAACATCGATTGCGACACATCTCCTTGAGACATCAGATATCCGGTCCAAATTTAAAATTCGCAGCACATTCTCCCATAAAGGAACCTTTGGCCATGCATTGGTCATAGCTGGTTCGCAAGGAAAAATGGGGGCAGCTTTATTGGCAGGTGAAGCGTGCTTACGCGCTGGTGCCGGTAAATTGACCATTCATATTCCTCAAAATGGAAACACTATTATTCAATCAGGCTTAAGGGAGGGCATGGTATCACTGGATCCACATGTATCCTGTTGGACAGAAGCTCCTCCACTTACCGAATATCAGGCTGTGGGAATCGGTTGTGGCATTGGTACAAACCGACTCACTGCTAACGCTCTATTTGAGCTTATCAGCCAATGCCAAATACCCCTGGTATTAGATGCAGATGCATTAAACCTTTTAGTACAATACCCTAAAAACTGGAATAAAGTACCCAGTGGAACTATTCTTACACCACATCCAGGTGAATTTGCCCGAATTGTTGGTGTTTCCAATAATGGATTTGAAGAAATGGCACAAATGCGAGCATTCTGCAAAAAGCATGACGTCATTATGATCCTTAAAGGTGCTTACACCAAAATTTGTATTCCAAGTGGTCAAATTTACATCAACCCCACCGGCAACCCTGGTATGGCAACTGCAGGGAGTGGTGATGTGTTGACAGGGATCATAACCGGTTTATTAGCTCAAGGTTATATTCCTATGGATGCGGCAATGATTGGTGTATTTATACATGGGCTTGCTGGCGATCTAGCTTTAACTGATGTCGGTGCCTATGAATCACTAATCGCCGGAGATATCATTCGTAATCTGGGCAAAGCATTTGATACAGTCAAGGCAAATATCAATGAATAAAAAAAAAGTTGTTGTTTTAACTGGAGCCGGGATTAGTGCAGAAAGCGGGATCAGCACCTTTAGAGATGCTGGTGGTTTGTGGGAGGGACATGCCATACTTGATGTGGCATCACCTCAGGGATGGGATAGAAATAAAAATCTGGTTTTGGATTTTTACAACAAGCGTCGCAAGCAATTACTGGAAGTCAAACCTAATGCGGCACATCTTGCACTTGTGACCCTAGAATCAAATTTTGATGTGACGATCATTACGCAGAATGTAGATGATTTACATGAACGGGCGGGTAGTTCTAATATCATACATCTTCATGGCGAATTGCGAAAAGTAAGGAGTACCGGTGATCCATCATGTATTTATCTATGGGATGGCCCACTCGTAGCTGGTGATTGTTGTGAAAAAGGCTTTCAATTAAGACCGCACATCGTTTGGTTTGGCGAGGATGTGCCTGCCATGCCTTATGCTATCAAGGCTGTCCAGCAGGCAGATACACTCCTAATCATTGGGACATCCCTGCAAGTTTATCCTGCCGCCAGTCTTATTCATTTTACCACTGGTGATGCAGAGATATATTATATCGACCCCAAACCGGATAACGAACTAGAAAGGCATTTTCCGAAACTACAAATAAACGCTGACACGGCGTGTAGGGGTGTTCCTGAATTAGTGGAGGTCCTATTAAAAAGAACAGGTGGCATCAGTGTTGACTGATACCACCCGGAAAACAGAGGAAAAGAAAAGCATTTACTAACCCTGGCACATGATACAACCTGGATCGTCCAGACTGCAGGCCTTGCCTTCAGTTTGTAACTCCTCACTGGCCAAAAGTTGCTGCGATGGGCCAGACACACTTGCTGATGAATCATCAGCACTGAACCGTCTTTGGTGTTTTTCATCAAGAGTAAACTTGATAGGATCGACGGCTGCTTTCGTGCGGAGGTAGTACATCCCTGTTTTCAGGCCTTTTTGCCAGGCGTAAAAATGCATAGATGATAGTTTACCAAAATTGGGGTTTTCAACAAAGAGATTAAGACTTTGGCTTTGACAAATGAAAGCACCTCTGTCGGCAGCCATATCAATAATTGCTTTCATACTTATTTCCCACGTCGTTTTATAGAGGTCTTTTATGGTGTCTGGAATCTCAGGTATGTCCTTCACAGAGCCATTAGAAGCCATTAAGCGTTGACGCATATCTTCATTCCACATGCCCAATCCGATTAAGTCCTTAAGCAAGTGCCGATTGACTACAATGTATTCTCCAGAGAGGGTTCTGCGTGTAAAGATGTTGGATGTATATGGTTCGAAACATTCGTTATTACCCAATATCTGGGAGGTAGAAGCAGTAGGCATAGGTGCCAGCAAGAGACTATTCCTGAGACCATGTTGCTTAACTTCTTCCTTCAATGCGTTCCAATCATAGCGATTGGAGGGCTGTACGCCCCACATATCAAATTGAAGAATACCTTTACTCGCAGGTGATCCCTGGAAGGATTGATAAGCGCCTTGTTCCTGAGCCATGATACATGACTCAGATACTGCAGCAAAATAGATTGTTTCAAAAATTTGTTTGTTTAAAGCCTTTGCTTCAGCACTGTCAAAAGGAAAGCGCATTAATAAAAAGGCATCTGCTAGTCCCTGGACGCCAATACCAATGGGGCGATGCCTCATATTGGAGTTGCGCGCCTCCACGATTGGGTAATAGTTAATATCAATAATGCGATTCAGATTCCGGGTAAGAACACGCGTGATTTCCTCAAGTTTTGCGAAATCATAATTGCGTTCTTCATCAACAAATTTGGGCAGGCTGATAGAACCAAGGTTACAAACAGCGACTTCATCAGGTGATGTGTATTCCATGATCTCGGTGCACAAATTGCTGCTCCTGATCGTACCGAGATTTTGTTGATTAGATTTTTTATTGGCTGCATCCTTATACAGAATGTAAGGTGTACCCGTTTCAATTTGCGATTCCAGGATTGCAAACCAAAGCTCTTGAGCTTTTACTACTTTTCGAGCCCTTCCTTCAGCTTCGTACCTATGATAGAGTGCTTCAAACTCACCTCCATGGCAGTCATAGAGACCTGGCGCTTCATTGGGACAGAACAACGACCATTGACCATCTTCTTTCACCCGCTCCATGAATAAATCCGGGATCCACATGGCATAAAATAGGTCCCTTGCGCGCATTTCTTCCTTGCCATGGTTCTTTTTGAGATCCAGAAAATCAAATACATCGGCATGCCATGGCTCCAGATAAACAGCGAAGGCTCCTTTGCGTTTGCCTCCGCCCTGATCTACATATCTGGCTGTGTCATTAAACACCCGCAGCATCGGGATAATGCCATTTGAACTGCCTCCAGTGCCCCGGATATAGCTACCGGTTGCACGTACATTGTGCAGGCTAAGTCCTATTCCTCCAGCAGATTGACTGATTTTGGCACAGCGACTTAGCGTTTCAAAAATGCCACTGATACTGTCATCTGTCATCGACAAAAGGAAACAAGAACTCAATTGTGGCTTAGGCGTACCAGCGTTAAATAAAGTAGGCGTGGCATGGATAAACCACTTTTCGGACATTAAATGATAGGTTTTAATCGCTTCATCTATCTGTTCGCCATGGATGCCTACTGCAGCTCTCATGAGCAGATGCTGTGGACGTTCTACTACCCGACCCTCCATTCTAAGCAAGTAGGAACGCTCCAGTGTTTTGAAACCAAAATAATCAAAGTCGTAATCACGGTCATATATCACTGCTGAATCAAGCAGATCTTTATGCCGTTGAACGATCTCATAAGTATCCTCTCCGATCAAGCCTGCCTTTTGGCCCGTCTTAGGGTCGATGTAATTATACAGATCTTTAATCGTTTTCGAAAAGGATTTATCTGTACTTTTATGGAGATTAGATACAGCGATTCGGGCAGCTAACAGCGCATAATCCGGATGCAGGGAGGCCATAGACGCTGCGGTCTCTGCTGCTAAATTGTCAAGTTCTGTCGTGGGAACACCATCATACAGCCCCTGAATTACTTTTTTTGCTATCTCAATAGGTTCAACATATTTTTGAGATAATCCATAACACAACTTCTTTATTCTTGCCGTAATTTTATCGAAGCTGACAACCTCCGACTTACCGCTGCGTTTTACTACCTGCATGGACATGGGTTACTATTTTTTGTGTACGTTTTGTAGATGTCTTAACTAATGTTATTAAAATTCTTCTTCAAGGGAAAAAACTTGTTTGTCTCTTTGAGATAACACACCCGATTTTTGATAATCACCTACCCTCTTCTCAAAAAAGTTCGTTTTCCCCTGTATCGATATCAAATCCATCCATTGAAACGGATTTTCGGCATGATATACTTTGGGGCTTCCTAAGGATTGGAGCAACCTATCGGCAACAAATTCAATGTATTGACACATCAGCACAGCATTCATTCCAATGAGGTCTACCGGTATTGCCTCACTGACAAACTCTTTTTCAATTTCAACTGCATTAGTGATGATAGCTTGGAGGGTTTCTTGCTCAAGTTTGTTCGATACGTGGTTGTTGTAAAGCAAGCAGGCAAAATCGCAGTGCATGCCTTCATCTCGGGAGATGAGTTCATTCGAAAAACTTAGTCCGGGCATTAATCCACGCTTTTTTAACCAAAATATGGAACAAAAAGACCCTGAAAAAAATATGCCCTCGACCGCCGCAAAAGCTACAAGACGCTCCTGAAAAGTGCCATTGCTAATCCAACGAAGCGCCCAATCTGCCTTTTTCCGAACAGGTGGTAGATTATCGATTGCATGGAATAAGAAATCTTTTTCCTTGACATCCTTAATATAAGTGTCAATGAGTAGTGAATAGGTCTCCGAATGGATGTTTTCCATCATGATTTGGAAACCGTAGAAAAATTTTGCCTCAGGATATTGCACCTCATTGACAAAATTTTCAGCGAGGTTTTCATTTACAATACCATCGCTGGCAGCAAAAAATGCGAGGACATGTTTAACAAAATGCCTCTCGTCATCATTGAGTTTGTCTTCCCAGTCTTTAGTATCCGCACTAAGATCAATTTCTTCTGCAGTCCAAAAACAAGCCTGAGAACGTTTGTACCACTCCCAAATGTCATGGTGTTTTATAGGAAAGATGACAAATCGATTAGGATTATCTTCTAAGATGGGTTCCGGTAGTGTATTTGTCATATCAATATTTGTTCGCATTACAGTATTATCTTTACAGACAATAAATTATCAGGCGGCCATTGACCACTTGTTTCCATTCGTCTGAATTTTTTTCCGGAACCTTTGAATCATGAGCCGTTCTATGCAGCAGCTCTTCGAGGATTGGCACCGCACTTTCCCAAGTGTGATGCAAAGGTTGCACTATACATTTCCCCCACCAAATTCTTGAAATAATAAATATTCACAATATGTGCATAAGACATACAAATGTTTGAATACCAGCTTATTAAATTTTACTTTTTCTATTTTCAATTGTTAATAACTACTTATATAACATATTGTTTATATATTATTATATTGTATTTGAAATCACAAATTAGTGGTTATCAATCTTCCTAAAGATTCACTTATAGTCGTATGTATCTTGACTAAACTTGACATTTTATCCTAATGTGTTCGGAGCAATTTATTCATGAAATGGTAAACAATTAATTGACGGTGACAGATCTATGGCGTGCTACTTAGTGTAAGGATATGGCAAGAACTTTATGTATAAATCCTTCTCTGAGCTGTATAACTCAAAATCGAATCCGACAAAAAAGCCTGATTCAAAATAGGGTATCCTTGCTTTCTATGACCCCAAAACAATCTAAAGAAGTAGTTTGACCTTGCTCATTAGTTTTTGGTGTCTTTGACTACGCAATTGGGTTTTCAAAACGGTCAACAATTCGAATAGGGGTTAGTTAGATGCACTACAAAAGCGGCTTTTCACCCGCCTTAACCAAGATTTGTGTCGTGACAAAAGTACCAAAGACCTGTTAATTTTCATTGCATGTGACACAAAAGGGCCCAATTGCTTACTTGAACCGTATGGCTTTAACAGGTTGAATTTTAGCAATATACAACGATGGCAATACTAGCGTTATCGCAGCGATGACAAGTATAAACCCATTAATAAATAGAAAAAATAATGGGTCCCATCTTATTGGCACTTCGGAAAGATAATATTCTGCCTCGTCAAGTTTGAAAAATCCTGTTTGTTCCTGGAAAACGCCGATGCCAATAGCAATCACATTCCCTAACATCAAACCGCGAAGTAAAATCCTTATCGTAAGCTGAATAAAGACGCGACGAATGGACCAATCTGTTGCTCCCAGGGCTTTTAAGATACCTACCATATTGTATCTTTCCAAAATAAGAATAAGCAACACAGTGATAAGATTGATCATGGCCACCAATAGCATTAGGATAAGCAACACGCGTTCGTTGATATCCTGTAAATCCACCCAATCAAAAATGGCAGGGAACTTTTGCCGTATACTTTCTACATATAATTCAGCAGGTAAGTGTTCATAATAGATATACTCTGTTAGTGCATCAATATCTCTTAGGTCATCAACAAAAAGTTCAAAACCAGTCACTTCATCTCCAGACCAGCCTCCTAATTCACGTAGATGGCGGATATCTACCAAGGCGAATTTTTTGTCGTATTCATCAAGGCCTGTTTTATATATCCCCGTGACTTTGAACCGTCGTTCAATCTGTCGGTCACTTTGGATAAAATAGACAATGAGGTCATCATGTAATTTTAGACGAAGTCTATCCGCTGTCGTTCTGGATATCCACATCTCCCGAAGTGCATGGCTATCCACAACACCCAGAGGCTTTCCTTCTTCGAGGTATGCTAATAAAAATTCCCAGTTAAAATCTGTGCCTACACCTTTGAGTAAAATACCTTCCAGTTGGTCCTTTCGAGTTAAAATGCCAGGTTTTAGTGCATAAACCTGGATATGTCTTATTCCACCAAAACTAGACTTTAATGAGATCCCACCTGATTCATTTTCAGACTCATAGACAAATGAACCTAATGTATCAATGGATGGATAAAAAACTTGATTTTGGGAGATAGGTGGACTTTCAAACGTATTATTCAGATTGAAAGCGGTTATCTGAATATGCCCCCAGAAACCAAAAACTTTCGCTTTTATCTCCTCCTTGAATCCTAAAATCAGTGCATGGGCCAAAAGAATGACCGCCACACACAAACCAATGGTAATGGTGGCAAACCGGATTATGGTTTTTGTGAATGAATCTGCATTCCCGGCTTGCAGATGACTGACTATAAATCCTGTTAACGACATAAGTAAAAGCGCTGCGAAGATAATCCTTGAAAGGAGAAGGAGCTTACCAACGTGTTTTATAGTATTTTTGCCGCATCAAAAAGGGTGGGATGAAATTTATAGATGAACTTAAATGGCGGGGAATGTTGCATGATTTCACCCCTGGCGTAGAAGAGTACCTTGCAGACCCTCAATGTACAGGATATATTGGCTTTGATCCAACTGCACCGTCTTTAGGTTTGGGCAATTACGTGCAGATTATGTTGTTAACCCATTTTAAACGATGCGGGCACAACCCAATCGTCCTCATGGGGGGAGCAACTGGAAGAATCGGGGACCCTTCCGGGAAAGACAAAGAGCGTGAACTAAAATCCAGTGAAGAGTTAGATCAAAATCTGGCTTTCCAACAAAAACAGCTCGAGCGCCTATTATCCTTTGGTGAAACCCCTGTGAAAATCGTGAACAACCATGACTTTTATCGTCAGATGAATGTCCTTGATTTTCTCAGGGACATCGGCAAGACGGTAACTGTCAATTACATGATGGCCAAGGAATCAGTTAAAAAGAGGATAGAAACGGGCATTTCATTTACTGAATTCAGTTATCAACTCATACAAGCTTATGATTTCCAGTGCTTGTATAAGAATCATCACTGCCGGCTCCAAATGGGTGGCTCAGATCAGTGGGGGAACATTACATCTGGCACAGAATTTATCAGACGTAATCTGGGCGGGAAAGCATATGCCCTTACCACACCCCTGCTCACTAAAACGGATGGGTCAAAGTTTGGTAAATCTGAATCAGGTAATATCTGGCTCGACCCAAAAATGACTTCCCCTTATGCCTTTTATCAGTTTTGGATAAATGCCGATGATAGGGACATCTTAACCTTCACGCGTTACTTCTCCATGTGCTCTCAAGAAGAAATTGAAGCCAGAGAACTGACACATGCTCAAAATCCTCAAATGCTCAAACAACTTTTGGCAGAGGAAATAACTGAACGTGTGCATTCCAAAGAGGCTCTAAAGAGTGCCCAAAATGTTTCCCAATTATTATTTCATCCAAAGGCAGATGCAGATTTTTTAAACTCATTGACTGAAAATGAACTCCTAATGGTTCGGGAAGAATTGCCTGGATATGACCTTACTATAAACGTATTGCAAGGAGAGGGAACAGAGATAACCGAATTACTTTCTTCGTCGACATCAATGTTTGCATCCAAAGGTGAAGTGAGGCGAGCTATCGCAAATAATGCGATCAGTATCAATAAACACAAAACCACTTCACCAGACCAACGCATTACTGGTTCGGATTTACTTCATGGTAAGTACCTTTTGGTGGAAAATGGCAAAAAGAACAAATATCTCATCCATATCATCTAATCTTAATTTATGAAACCAAGTTTGGTAATCCTTGCAGCTGGCATGGGCAGTCGTTATGGTGGTTTAAAACAAATTGACGGCGTCGGACCGCACGATGAGACTATCATCGATTACTCTATATACGATGCATTGAAGGCAGGGTTTGGCAAAATTATATTTGTGATCCGAAAAGATATTGAAGCCGCTTTTAAAGATCGATTTGAATTAATTCGGCCAAAGGATGCTTCATTTCACTATGTTTTCCAGGAGTTGGATTCCTTTACCGAAGAAAAAATAATTTCAGAACGCACAAAGCCCTGGGGTACAGCACATGCTGTACTAGCTGCCAAAAATGTAGTAAACGAGCCCTTCGCTGTAATAAATGCCGATGATTATTATGGTATTGACGCCTTTAACATCATGGCAGAATGGCTTAAAACAGCCTGTACCCCAAGGCATTTTTCGATGATCGGCTATTCTTTATCGAACACACTTTCTGAATATGGATCTGTTTCACGTGGTGTGTGTGCGCTGGACAGCATGGGATTTTTGGGCCGAATTGATGAACGCACCCAGGTCCAATGGCAAGGCAAAACCATTGTATATGTACAAGATGAAACAATGCACCCAGTAGATGCTTATAGTGCAGTGTCAATGAATTTCTGGGGCCTTCACCCAGACATTTTTGCAGCACTCGAACCAAGGTTCCACCAATTTATCGATGAAACCAAAGAAAATCCCAAAGCAGAATTTTTTATCCCCCTCATGATTCAGGAGTTGATCGACACCCATACTGTAAAGGTCTCCGTGTTGCCTTGTCAAGACAAATGGTACGGCGTAACCTATAAAGAGGACAAACCGATGGTACAAACGGCTTTTTTGAACATGGTAGAAGCTGGTCGATATCCAACACCCTTGTGGCCTTCAATTAGCACCCAGTAACCAAACTGCATAAAAATTCGCTCAACCACATGCGCATTGTGAATCATAAAAAAAAGGCTTGCTGAAGCAAACCTTTTGAGCCACCCAGCGGACTCGAACCGCCGACCTACGCATTACGAATGCGTTGCTCTACCAACTGAGCTAGGGTGGCATTTGCATTGTAATAACGCATTTATCTTTTTATGCCCATGCTCCATTTATAAACTATATACATTAACTACCAGTATAATGTATATATATAAAAGGCGCAATTATAAATCAGGGCTGCAAAGAAAAACCTTTTTTACGTTTAAAACAAGCCGCATATTCTAAAAATATACCAAGGCAAAAGGTATGCCAACACAGGTTGAAACACTTTAAAAAATTATATAAAGCCTTCCTCAGCCAAACCTATATTTTGCCAACACTTTCTTCCTGTTTTCGGCTATATCGCCGAATCACAACAAACAGTTTGTAAGTGATGCTTATCTTCATCATATGGTGACCATGCACCATGTATCGTTTCAATTTATACACATGATCCTTTTACACAGTGCTGACTGGCATTTAGGAAAACGATTGGAAAATCATTCCCGATTACCCGAACAGCAAGAATTTCTCATTGAATTTTGTGCCATTGCTGAACGCGAAAAGCCGGATGTTATCTTAATTTCCGGTGATATTTATGATCACTTTCAGCCTTCAAATGAAGCAGCAGAACTATTTTACCAAATAATAAGCAAACTTTCATGTGCAGGTACAATACCCATCATTGTCATTGCTGGCAACCATGATTCACCGGATCATCTGCAAGCACCGGATGCCCTGGCCCGCCAACTGGGAATAATCCTAGTAGGATATCCCCGCCAACTTGGATTGCCTTACACCTCTTCAACTGGTTATACCATTACATTTCCAGCCCCGGGACTTGTAGAAGTGACCCTTCCTGATCAACCACCTTTGCGCATTATTACGACACCCTATGCTAATGCTCTTCGGCTTCGGACAGCGCTCGACCCAGAACATCCGGAGTCCAGTTTATCGGAACTTCTCCAATCACACTGGCATGAGCTTGCTAACTCATTTATGGACAGTAATGGTTGCAATGTCTTGATGGCACATTTATTTATGGCTCAGGATCCCACTAACCCCGAACCTGAATCAGATGATGAACGATCCATTTTATATGTCGGCGGCATTCCAGCTTTATCCTCCAAAATAATTCCTCACAAAGTGCAATATGTGGCGCTGGGCCATTTACACCGTCCACACCTAATACCACACCCTGAAGGAATCCCTATCGTATATAGTGGAAGTCCCCTATCCTATTCGTTTGCCGAAGCAGAGCAGAAAAAACAAGTAGTAAAAATTGATATTCAGCCCGGGCAAATGGCTCAATGGCAATATATCCCAATCCAAAGCGGAAAGCCTCTAATACGGATTAGGACAAATGATGCCGATGAAGCAATTCAAATGCTAGCTTCAAACCAACACGCGTTTGTTGAACTGACGTTTGAATGTGCAATGTTTTTGCCCGCTGACATTAAAAACCGACTCGAAGCTGCCCATCCGGGTGTATTCATAATCCCTGATGTTTCAGCAAACATACCCTCTCCCGTTTCTGCAAGCCAAACCACTCGTCTGGACAATGTCGAAGACGTATTTAATATTTATTTCAAGGAGCGAACAGGCCAGGAACCCAATAAAGAACTTGTAGAATTGTTTCGTGAAATCCTCAATGAACAAGCAGAATGATACCACATTTGCTCACTATCGAGGGACTTTATGCATATCGGGAATCGGTGACTATCGACTTTGCACCCCTGCTTGATGCCCATTTATTTGGAATCTTTGGTGCAGTCGGCAGTGGCAAATCATCCATCCTTGAAGCGATCACCTATGCCCTATTTGGTAAAGTGGAAAGGCTCAACTTACGGGAGAACATGGCTGCGAATATGATCAATTTGGATGCAACCCGGGCAAGGATTGAATTTACCTTTGAGTCTCAGGTGGATAGAAACCTATATTTGGTAAGAGTTATAGGTAAACGTACACCGAAGGCTGCTGATTGGAAAAGAGAATTCTTCCGGATCCAGGAAGATGTAATTATCCCCATTGAAGAGGCTGCAATCCTAGAAGCCGTGGGATTATCCTACGATCACTTTATTCGTACGGTCATTGTGCCACAAGGACGATTCCAGGCCTTTTTAATGCTCTCAGATAAGGACCGAACCGATATGTTACAAGACCTATTCCATCTAAATCGCTTTGATCTGGGTCCAAAATTGGGTCGTATCAAAGGGAAATGTCTCGGAGAGGAACAATTTCTAAGTGGCCAGATCGAGTCATTAAAAACCACACCCATAATACCGGATGATGAACTTACAAGTGCCCTCCTTCATTTTCAAAAGGAGGCTAAATTGGCCCAAGAACATGCCTTAACGTTGGAGCAAAAATCAGCACTGGTATCCCAGTGGTTGCACATTGATGAACAACTTGTTACAGAAAAAAACCAACTAGTTTCTACTTCCGCCATGTTAACTGCCAACCAGGAACGTCTTGTTGCATTAGAAACAACCTATCAGGAACTGAATGAGCAGTGGTTGTTGGTCCCTCAAAATAAAGACCAAATCGCCTTTGCAGAAAAAGCACTGCAAATCAAATCGATCACCACTTCCATTAAAACACTTACTGATACTTCGACTCATAATGAAGCACTCCTAAAACCCATCCGTTTAGAGCGCGACCTAATTAAATCCGAATTGGGCCGCATAGCAGATCAAAATGAACAACTTTTCGAGCTAAAAGCTTCACCAGAACTAATACGAGCCCGCCAACAATTATTGGATCAACTTATCCGCTTTTCCGTGGATCAAGCGCAAAGAAAACAAAGAGGCCAAGCTATTGCTTTGGATAAAGATAACCAAATCAAACAATTACGGGAACAAATGTTAACAGCAGCTGCTAAGGCTGGCATTAGCATACCATCTGTTAAAGAACTGTATTCAGTCCTGGTCTCAAAACATACCGAGCTTAAGTTAGAAATTGCGAGTATGGAAAAGGTTATGGAAGATTTGCAACAAAAGGGTGGATTGGACCGATTAGCTGAAGCACTTCAACCAGGCCAACCTTGTCCACTTTGTGGATCTTTAAGCCATCCACTTGTTCATCACCCGAAAGCAATCATACATCAACTTACCGAAGTCAAACTCTTACTAAACAAACAGAGGGAACAAGAGCGGATTTTAATTCAATGCACCCAACAAATTGAGCAAGAGCCAAGTGTTGTTGCCGGATTTGATAAAGAACTAAACCGGCTTCGATCCGATTACCGAAACGCTGAAGAAAAAAACAAAAAAGATATTGAATTAATCCAATCCTGGGGTATGGATTTGGAGAGCCTTGAGGCCTGGCTAAATGATCAAGGTACTTTGGATCTCAGCATCCAGAACCTTCAAAAAGAAAATCAAACAAAGAGTGAAAAATTGGAGCAGATTCAAAAAAAATACGAACTTCTTCAGCTTCAGATCCAGGAAGCGTCACACCTTTTGGTTACTTCGAGTGTTCAAAAACAAACTCTTTTGGAGCAAATTCCCGCTCATCTTCATCCGAAATTGTTTGAATCGGAGGAAGCCCACCTTCGCACCTTTATAAAAGCCGAATCACTGCGTTTGGTTGAATTATCCCACCAATATCAAAAATCTTCAGCCGAAAGGGAATCTCAAATGCAGCTAGTGCAGGAAAAACTCGCTTTAGTCGCACGATTCAACACACAAATAACATTACTGAATTCAAAAATGGAAACAGTTTTGGCAGATATATCAAATTCTATTCCTGAATGGCCAAAAGATCCTAACACGATTGAAGTCAAAAAACAATTAACAATATGGTCTGAAGAACGGAAAGCTTCCTTGACGTCATATACTGCGTATATGAGTGAGTTGCGATTGTTGCAGGAAGCAAAAAGTAGACAGGAATTGCAAAAAACTCGCTTGGCTGAGTTAGCAGGTGAACATCGAAAGGTCCAATTAAAATTGGACAATTTGCGCACATTAGAGGGGTTATTCAGGGGCAAAGGAATGGTCGAATTTGCTGCATCCCGATACTTAAGTCAAATAATAGAGCGCGCTAACGGACGGTTTTACAAAATGACGCGTCATAAACTGCGCATGGAACTGGGCGAGGGCAACCGAATCATGGTCAGAGATTATTATCATGGAGGGGCAATGCGCCTGGTAAAGACACTATCAGGTGGGCAGATCTTCCAAGCTTCATTGGCTTTGGCTCTTTCTCTGGCTGATCAAATACGAACATATAAAGAGGGCCAACGCGACTTTTTTTTCCTCGACGAAGGCTTTGGCAGCCAGGACAAAGAGAGTTTGCGCATTGTATTGGAAACCTTAAAAGCATTACGAACAGAGAATCGGTGTGTAGGTATTATTTCTCATGTGGAAGAACTGAAACAGGAGGTGGGGGCTTATTTGACGGTTCATTTGGACCCTATCAGGGGCAGTCAGATAACTACGAATACCTAGTCTGATTTTCACCCGCAGAAGAGTTGTACTTTTGCAGCAAAGGCATCAAAGATGATTGAGGATTTAAAGACTGTTTTCCTTCGCGAAGGCATTACCGATGACAAAAGTTTGACATATATCTGCAACGCCTTGGCTCGTAACAACCAGCAGGGTTATGATTATCTGGAGCTGAAGTTGGCTTTAGATAAAATGTCCCGCATGGATATCACCGGTGACATGGCTGTACGCTCGGCATTTGCCGCTGCTTCCGCAATGGGCATTGACAAAAAGAAGTTGATGGACTCCATTTCTGTATACAAGGAGATCCTGATCAAGGAAAGAAAAGATTTTGATAAAGCCTTGGAAGACGCGATGAATCGCAAGGTAGAAACGCGAAAGAAGGATATCCTCGAAATAGAAAAAAAACGTCTTGCTCTTGAAGATGAATTAATCCGGATCCAAGCGGCTATTGCTGCGAGTGAAGAGCAAATTGCGAGTGCCCGTTTAGCAATTGAATCAGCAAGTAGTGAGTTGGCTATTGCCGAAAAAGTGTACCATGATACCTGTAACCAGGTCCTCCAAATTATGGATGAGGATAATGTGTTATTGGACAAGCTAATTTAAGCCGTTAGAATGTCCGCCATCAAAACTGTTTTGGTGTGTGCCAACATTGCTTGATAGTTTGGGAAGTCGGAAGGTTCTAATATTGCACTCCAACGAATGTGGAGTACTCCTGGCCAAAGGTCGAGAGATGTTGCAGTTGCACTTCGTTTATGGACATTTTGTAGCGTCATGACCGCAATAGGTGTTTGCAAATCGTAGGCTAATCGAAAAGCACCACTATAAAATTCACCTAAAGGATTCGAACTCCTGTTGCGGGTGCCTTCTGGATAGATAAATACCGAATAACCTTCACTAAATGTCGATTTTAACCATTCCATACTCCTTGCTGCGGAAGAAGGATTTTTTCGGTCTACTAACACACATAAGCGTTTAACTAAAAATCCCAGTAAGGGAATCTTTGTCAACTCCTTCTTTGCCAGAAACTTGTAAACACCTGGGAAAGCCACAGGATTTGCCACAAAATCAATGGCCGTCCTATGGTTGCTAACAAGTATGTAGGCTTTATTTTTTTGAATGAGTTCACGCCCATGAACTTTAATCCAGATGCCAACTAAAGGGAAAAAGATATATGGATAAATATGGTGGTTAAACCAGATTACAATTCGTGCGTATCTCCTGGGCAGCATTCCCAAAAAAATCAGGTAAAAAGGAAAAAAAAGCATCACAAGGGAGAAAAATACAACCAGGCCATAAATAGCCCAAACTTTGCCTGCAATCGTCCGGTAAAGGCTCATGATATTTTATTTATTACCGCAACTGGGGAAAGGCCCAATTTTTTACCTTCATCAAGCATCAATGCAGTAGCTTCTTCGGCAGAGTTGAGGATTTCGCCTTCAAGAACAGCCTCTCTGATTCTGTTTTTAATTAACCCCACCTCTCTGGAAGGACCTATACCGAAAGTCGCCATGATCATTTCACCAGTAACCGGAGGCTGCCAATTGCGAATCCGGTCGTGCTCTTCCACTTCCTGGAGCTTATCCCGCAGGTGCACATAATTTTCAAGGTATCGGGTTACCTTTTTAGGATTTTTGGAGGTTATGTCCGCTTCACACAGCATCATTAATGCCTCCAGATCTTCTCCCGCATCAAAGAGCAACCTGCGTACAGCAGAGTCCGTAATGTCTTCTTTGGTCAGGCTAATCGGGCGAAGATGTAGCCGCACCAATTTTTGCACTAATTTCATTTTATGATCTAGCGGCAGGCGCAACCGTCTAAAAATCTTAGGTACCATGGCCGCCCCCAATGCCTCATGACCATGGAATGTCCAACCTATCCCATCTTCAAATCGCTTGGTTGCCGGCTTAGCAATATCGTGTAATACAGCCGCCCATCGCACCCATAGATCATCTGTTTTGCGTGACAAATTATCAATCACCTCCAGCGTGTGGAAAAAATTATCCTTGTGCCCGACGCCGTCTTGATACACTACCCCATGCAAAGCAGTCATTTCGGGGAAAATCAACGCCATTAATCCCGTCTCAAAAATTAATTTCAAGCCAACCGAAGGTTTGGGTTCTGCCAAAATTTTATTCCATTCTGTGGTAATCCGTTCCTGGGAAACGATCCGGATTCTGTCCTTGTAGCGTGAGATGGCATGAAGCGTTTCGTCGTCTATTGTAAATCCTAATTGAGTTGCAAACCGAATGCACCGCAACATACGTAAAGGATCATCCGAGAAGGTTTTACCGGGCTCCAGCGGCGTTTTTATTCGTTTTTCGGTGAGATGTTTAATGCCTTCAAAAGGATCAAGTAATTCGCCAAAATTTGGCATATTCAAGCTGATTGCTAATGCATTAATGGTGAAGTCGCGTCTAAACTGGTCGTCTTCGAGCGTCCCCTCTTCTACTGCAGGCTTCCTCGAGTTTTCCATGTATGACTCCCGCCTGGCACCTACAAATTCAATATCCCTGCCTTTATAATGAAACATCGCTGTTCCAAAACGCTTAAACACAGTAACATTGGGCGTAGGGATCAGACTGTGTGCTACGCTTTCGGCCAATGCAATACCACTGCCCACACAAACGATATCGAGATCCTTTGTTTCACGTCCTAATAATTTGTCTCTGACAAATCCGCCTACCAAATAAGCAGGCATACCCAATTCCTCCGCTTTTTGTCCTATGCGTTCAAGGAATTCCCGGTCGTTTTGATTGAGGTGAAAAATCAATGTTTTGGCTTAGATTCAGGCTTAAGCAATTGCTCCTGAGAGTGAATAATTAGTTTCGATCTCATCCAATATTTCAAAAAGCAATGCGGGGTCATCTTCCGTGACAAGTTTCGCACGAAATATTTTCACTCCTTCGAGTCCCTTGAAGTAATTCGTGTAATGACGCCGCATTTCCAAAACGCCCAGCTTCTGCCCCTTCCATTCTATCGAATGTTTCAGGTGTTGACGAGCTGCATTCACTCGTTCTGCTATCGTCGGTGGATCAAGTAAAATTCCTGTTTCAAGGTAATGGCGAATTTCCCTGAAAATCCATGGATACCCAATAGATGCTCTTCCAATCATTATTCCATCAATCCCATACCTGTTTTTGTATTCCAACGCTTTCGCCGGAGAATCTATGTCGCCGTTCCCAAAAACAGGAATATGCATTCTAGGGTTATTGCGCACGTTGGCGATTCTTGACCAATCGGCTTCCCCCTTATACATTTGTTTTCGAGTACGACCATGTATGGATATGGCTTTAATACCTACATCTTGCAATCGTTCCGCAACTTCTTCGATAAAAATTGTGTCATCATCCCAACCCAGCCTGGTTTTTACTGTTACTGGCAAGTTTGTAGACTTAACGATAGCTTCCGTTAAAGCGATCATTTTGGGAATATCCTTGAGAATGCCTGCTCCTGCCAATTTGCAAACCACCTTTTGGACTGGACAGCCAAAATTGATATCCAGAATTTCAGGACGCGCCTCCTCTACAATTCGTGCTGCACGTTCCATTGAATCTAATTCTGCCCCGAAGATTTGTATGCCTATAGGACGCTCTTCATCATAGATATCAAGTTTTTGCAAGGACTTGCTTGCATCACGTATCAGTCCTTCTACTGAAATAAACTCTGTAAACATTAAATCACATCCTTGTGCCTTACACAGTGCCCGAAATGGGGGATCGCTTACATCCTCCATAGGCGCCAGTAATAGTGGAAATGCCCCAAGTTCTATAGAACCAATTTTTACCATGTACTAAAATTCAATGCAAAAGTACACGGAACCAGCGCCCTAGACAAACAATGCTGAAAAGTGACCTTATAAAGTTGAGGTTTTGCTAAGCTGATGCAGCAGACAGGCTTATCTTTGGCGAGCTGTAAACGGAAATCATGATACTGGCTTTAATCTTATGCTTTATAATTGGGTATACGCTGATCGTATTTGAACATCCGTTAAGGTTGGACAAATCCGTACCCGCCTTGCTAATGGGTTCGTTGAGTTGGGCGATTATTTCTCTTGGAGATTTAGATGTTGTTTCCCATGATCATACGATTGGAGAAATGGAACCGGTACTCCTTCATCATGTTGGAAAAATTGCTGAAATTCTCCTCTTCCTGATGGGTGCTATGACCATTGTGGAATTTGTTGACATACATAAGGGATTCAAAGTAATCACCGACCGAATCAAAACAACAGAAAAGCGGACCATGTTATGGATTATCCTGGCGCTTTCGTTTTTCATGTCTGCCGCCCTTGATAATCTTGCGTGTACTATTGTTCTGGTTTCGTTGTTGCGCAAATTGGTTCCGGACAGGGAGGAGCGATTGTGGTTCGTATCACTGGCCGTAATCGGTGCTAATGCTGGCGGTGCATGGTCCCCAATAGGAGATGTAACAACGACCATGTTATGGATAGGTAAAAAAGTTTCTACAGTCGGCTTGATTGTCCACCTGATTATTCCTTCTTTAGTTTGTGTTGTCATCCCTGGCATTATATGTAGTTTTTTACCCGCATTTCGAGGCAAAATAACCCCACGTGTCGTTAAGGCAGGTGACGTTCAGGATCGCCAGCTCAAAACAAGCAAAATCATATTGTTTGCCGGCTTAGGTGGATTGCTTTTTGTGCCTGTCTTTAAGGCAATAACTCATCTACCTCCCTATATGGGTATCATGCTCAGTCTTGGCGTAGTATGGCTGTTATCTGAATACCTCCTGAGTAAAACAGATCAGGATGATGAAACCAAATTCCACCTCACTGTAAACTACGCATTGAGTCGCATTGAAATGACAAGCATTATCTTTTTCCTTGGCATCCTTTCTGCGGTCACAGCATTGGAATCTGCAGCAGTCATGAATGCAGCAGGTCACCAGGTTGGACTGTTGAGTTTAGCCGCAGAGAAACTGAATGTCGCAATTCCATCCACTAATATGGTTGTTTTAATATTAGGTGTCTTTTCGGCAATCATTGATAATGTTCCTTTAGTAGCTGCAACCATGGGCATGTATACGTTGCCCATTGATGATAAAATATGGCATTTCATAGCTTATTCCGCCGGAACAGGAGGCAGTATGCTCATCATTGGCTCTGCAGCGGGTGTCGCTGCAATGGGCATGGAACGTATTAATTTCATCTGGTATCTCCGCAATATCACCTGGATAGCAGCGTTGGGATTTTTTAGTGGTGCTATAGTGTTTATCATTCAGTCCAGTTTCTTTTGAACGTGATACGAATTATTTCGATAATTTTCCTGACTCTGTTCTTGGCTCACTGTAGCAGAGACAAGGCGCCATATCCCATCCCAGGGAAATGGCAAGCATATTCCTTGTCGGTGGAGGATTCAGTGTGGCAAGTTGAAACAACTCCTATTTCCTTAGCTTTTGATGCCAATAGTGACTATAAATTAGAATGGTACGGTGGAGTAGAAGAAATTGGCCAGTGGACCATAGATTACCCTTCCTTATTTATTCGGCCTGATGGCAAAAAGAAGGAAATTATGCAGATAATCAAAATGCAAATGGACACCCTAGTCATACAAGGCCAATTGCAAAACAAGTCTACCATTTTAAGCTTTTACAGAATAGCCAATGATCCGAAAATCTGAATCCAGGTATTTCATGATGTTCCTGTTCTTGATGCTAATTGGGTATGCCATTCCATTAAAGGCTCAAGTAACCTGGCAATCAGGTACAAGCTACAACTTTGAAAAAGTACATTTAGGAGAAGAACGTGTGACTATATTCACATTCCTCAATTCAGGTACCAAGCCACTTGTTATTGATAATGTGCGTACAACCTGTGGGTGCACAGCACCTGAGTGGGACAACACTCCGGTACTTCCAGGTGAATCTGGCGTAATTCGAATAGAATTCCGACCTAATCGCAAAGGAATCACAGAAAAACATATTAAAGTTTGGTTCAAGGATCTACGCAAACCACACAGTTTAAAAATTGAAGCTGAGGTATATTAAATCGCCAGCGCGGATTCCTAGTCGATTGTATTATGGATTATGTCGCTGACAGGAGTTACTTGGTCCCAATCCATCGTTTTGGGTAGGAAATTGACCTATCTTTGTTTGTCTTAAACATTCACATCAATGAGCATTTTGCTTTTTTTACTGGTTGGCTACATTCTTTTGAGTATTGCCCTTTACCTTATTTTCCCAAAAGCAGGACAACCCGGAATACATGGATTAGTTCCCGGTTTAAATTTTGTCACATGGGCTAAAATCATCGGCAGGAAGCCTGCTTATGCTGCTTGGATGCTTTTTCCTATTGTAAACTTTTTCATTTATGCTGGCATGTGCGTTGACCTAGCCCGTTCTTTCGGGCGTTTCAGTTTTGGAGATGCCTTTTTATCTGTCGTACTTGGTCCAATCTACTTTTTTTACTTGAGTCGATTCACATATAATGGTCCGGTCCTTGATCAAGAGAGGGATTTTTTATCCAAATTA
The DNA here is from genome assembly GCA_017985675.1 of Saprospiraceae bacterium. Lineage (GTDB taxonomy): Bacteria > Bacteroidota > Bacteroidia > Chitinophagales > Saprospiraceae > JAGNXB01. Next base: position 37,084 of record JAGNXB010000002.1, read on the forward strand.
GAGGAATACCGTGAGAAAAATGACCAGTACCAACTAAAAAAACTGGAACAAAAAAATCCGTATAAAAAAGGCGTTTTGCGTGAATGGACAGAGGCCATCATCTTCGCTGTATTTGCAGCTGCCTTTATACGGATGTTCTTAATCGAAGCATACGTTATTCCCACCAGTTCAATGGAAGGTTCCTTACTTACAGGTGACTTCCTCTTTGTGAGCAAAGCAAACTATGGAATACGAACACCTCAGACTATTGCCATGGTACCGCTATTACACAATAGACTGCCGTTTGGAGATAGCGAATCATATTTAAAATCACCTTCACTACCCTATTTCAGATTACCCGGTTGGGAAAAAGTCAAGCGTTACGACCCAGTGGTTTTTAACTACCCTGAAGGAGATAGTGTCGTCATTACACCAAATCGAACCTACAGTTATATTGATCTTGAACGTACGGGTAAACTTCCGCCAAATTTTTCACCACGTATGTTAACCACCCGTCCAATGGATAAAAAAGACCATTATATCAAGCGCTGTATAGGTTTGCCTGGTGATACCCTTCAAATCCTTAATCGGCAAGTTCATATTAATGGCAAACCCATTCAAAATCCTAAATACATTCAATACAGATACCATGTCTCCAGCAGTAGTCCGTTAAATCTGCGAAAACTAGATGAACTAGGCATTAACTTAGGGGATATGGATGAACAGTCAGGCTTTTTTAACCTGGATGAACGAATGGTTGAAAAAGTAAAAGCTATGGGTCCTGACATAAGGGTAGACATTGTACAAAGAGGACCTGATACTACCTCTAATTATCTATTTCCTAATGAATTAGAAATAGTCAAAAACTGGACAGTTGATGATTATGGGCCTATTTTCATCCCCAAAAAGGGCGTTACGATCGATATAAATACCAGTAACTTACCTTATTATCGCCGCGTGATTGGTGTTTATGAAAAGAATAAACTCCAAGTGACTGGCGGCAAAATTTATATTAATGATACCGAGTCCACGACGTATACCTTCAAAATGGATTATTATTGGATGATGGGAGATAATCGCCACTATTCCGAGGATTCCAGGGTGTGGGGCTTCGTACCAGAAGATCACATAGTGGGCAAACCGCTGTTTATCTGGCTTAGTGCCAAGGGAGGTAGTCCTGCCAACGGCATTCGCTGGAACCGGATCTTTTCAAATGCAAATAAATTTGAAGGTTAAGACCTTTTGCGCTTAACATGGCATATCCCAAACTTTTTTGCAGGATTGCATAAATGTGGATCACAATTCAACCAGTGTTATCAAAACGGATTCAATGTCTTTGACTAATAGTATAGTGTTCCCCATCATTTTAAACAGAGCGGCTACTGTTTTTTGAAGACCCAATAAAAGTAGGAAAGCTTAGTAGGTCAATAATGTCTTACCGATGGAGGTAGAGTCACTGCATGGTCCTACTTTCAAAAGATGTAGAAAAAATCCTAAATAAGTCACTTGAACACGACAACAACGCAGTTCAACCCATGTTGAATGGCACACGGCGTACATCTTTAAGCAATTCGTGCAATTGCCCAAAATTTGATGCTAAACTTAGATCTGAAATCGATCTAAGAAAATCAATGTAATTTATTGATTCAAGTAGATCTGTACCCCATTCACCGAAAAGGACTAACCGCAGCTCTGCATTAAATCTGCTTTAACTCACTGACCAAGGCGGTAAGCGAAGCCTTAGCATCTCCGAAAAGCATACGGGTTTTAGGAGCGAAAAATAATTCGTTTTCTATGCCTGCATAGCCTTTCCCCATAGAACGCTTCATGACGATAACCGTTTCGCTTTTCGTTACCTGGATAATTGGCATGCCATAAATGGGGCTGGATGGGTCGTGTTCAGCCGCCGGGTTTACAACATCATTGGCTCCAATAATGATGGAGACATCTGTACTTGGCATTGCATCATTGGATTCTTCCATCTCTAATAGTTTGGGATAGGGTACGTCTGCCTCTGCTAGCAGCACATTCATATGGCCCGGCATCCTTCCGGCAACAGGATGTATGGCATAGTATACTTCTACCCCTTTTTCTTCCAATAGTTTTTCAAATTCGTGGCATATATGCTGTGCTTGGGCAACTGCTAGGCCATATCCTGGTATAATCGAAACTTTGCGTGCATAAGCACAGAGCATAGCTGCATCGGTTACACTAATTTCCCTGATAGTCGCATCACCAAGTTCTCTGCTTGATCCACCACTGCTTCCTCCAAATGCACCAATTAGGACATTGAGCAATGACCTGTTCATTGCTTTACACATTAGCAGTGTAAGTATCATACCAGCTGATCCAACCAGGATACCTCCAGTGAGCATGACCTGATTGCCATAAAGGAAACCACCTAGTGCAGCTGCCATTCCTGTAAATGAATTCAGAAGCGAAATAACAACCGGCATGTCCGCACCACCAATGGGCATCACAAAAAAGATCCCATAGATGAGCGACAAAATGAGTGTCAGCCAAATGAGACCAGACGAATCTGGATGCATAATGCCAACAGCTACCAAAATAATGATAATTACGAGCAGAATAAGATTCATGACGCGTAACCAACTACCTCGAATATCCTTGATTTTATCATCCAATTTGCCAAAAGCAACCATACTACCGGCAAAAGAAACACTGCCAATCACCAGCCCGAGATAAATTATAACAATCAACCAAAAATCCTGACTGTGGTGACTATTATATTCAACGAGCGAGATGATCGCAGCACAAGCGCCACCCATACCATTGAAAAATGAAACCATTTGAGGCATAGCTGTCATTTTCACCTTCATGGCCATCATATAGCCAATGATGGTACCTATACCGATTGCTATCAATATCAAAGGGATATTATGTATTCGTTCACCGTCATTTTGATGAAAAACGATCGTAGCAAGGATGGCGAGCGACATACCAGCTGCCGCATAAAGATTCCCTCTTTTAGCCGTATCCGGATGACTTAGCATCTTAAGACCAATGATAAAAGAAAGAGAACCAATCAGGTAGGAAATTTCCAGCCAGAATTCAGAAGCGAACATATAAACAGAATCTCAATGGTGAGGAGATAATTACTTTTTGCGTTTAAACATTGAGAGCATCCTGTTTGTCACGACGAAACCGCCTACGACATTCAAAGTACCCAAAATGACCGCGAGAAATCCTAATGAAAGGGATAAATAATCGTCAGGTGCAGCATGCCCCATTACAATAATAGCACCCACGATAACAACACCGTGAATGGCATTGGCACCAGACATAAGCGGCGTGTGTAAAACAGCCGGCACATTTGAGATAACTTCTATGCCAAGAAGAACCGATAGAACGATGACATATATGAAATCCCTATATTCAAGGAAAAATTCAAAGATTTGTTGCCACATAACCAGGCTTTAAATTATTGGGGTTGAAGTAATTGTTGGACTCGAGGATGGTGGACTTCACCATCTTTGCTCAGACAGGTGCCTGTCACAATATCATCTTCAAAGTTGAGCACCAACTCACCCTCCTTGATGATTAAAGCAAGGAAGTTGACCATATTTTTACTGAGCATTTTACTTGCATCAGCACTCATTGTCGTTGGCAGATCACTATACCCAAGTATGGATACGCCATTGACAATTATTTTTTTTCCGGATACAGTGTATGCACAATTTCCACCGGTAGAAGCCGCAAGATCAACAATGACACTGCCTGGTTTCATACGGTCAATTGTTTCACTTGTTATTAAAAGGGGTGCCTTCCGACCCGGTATTTGCGCCGTACATATGATTACATCCGATTTACTGGCATGATCAGCAATAAGTGAAGCTTGCCTTTGTTTGAATTCTTCTGTTTGCTCTACAGCGTAACCACCTGCGGCACGATCGTCTTTTGCACCTTCCACCTCGACAAATTTGCCGCCAAGGCTTTCTACTTCCTCACGTGCAGCTGCTCTTACGTCAAAGGCTTCAACTACCGCTCCAAGCCTGCGACCTGTGGCGATAGCTTGGAGGCCAGCAACTCCAGCTCCAAGTACAAGCATTTTGGCTGGACGAATAGAACCGGCAGCCGTCATAGACATCGGAAACATATGAGTCTGCTCGACGGCCGAAAGAAGCACCGCTTTGTATCCTGATACCATGGCCATGGAGGATAATACATCCATAGCTTGGGCACGCGTAGTTCTGGGAATGAGTTCCAGACTAAATGCAGTACTGCGGGTTGTTTTGAACAGTGCGGTAATCTCCGGCTGTTGCAATGGGTTAAATTGACCAGCTAGGACACAACCAGATTTTAGCTGAGCCAGTTCTTCACTGGAAGGCGCATGGATTACAAGCAATAAGTCAGCTTGTCTAAGTACCTCAACCCGATCAACAATTTTTGCCCCCTTCAATTCGTACGCTTCATCGGAATAAAAAGCCGTATCACCTGCCCCCTTCTCAACAAGGACTGTGGCAACTTTAAGCTTTTGAAGTGTAGCCAGATCATCTGGCACAAGCGCAACACGGGATTCCGTTTCTTTAAGTAATCCTACAACCATAATCATTCATCGTAAAAAACGGCCCAAGATAGGCCTATTTCATTAAAGCCACAAGAAATAAAACCACTCAAAAACAAGTTGCTAAAGAATGCCAACAACCCGGCCTATATTGAAAGAAACATAAGCAAACCAAAATTATCCATTCCTCAAAACAAAACAGCAGCTGTCTTCCTGTGGGTCAGGTAAGTAAAAATGGATATGTCAAATAACTTGACGTTAACCTAAGATGTCCAGGGATCTCCTTTATATTCCTTTCTAAAGCAGTACTTTAGCACATCGTGGGTAGTGACTATCCCCGCCAATTCGCCGTCGGCAACAATAGGAATAGCATGGAATAAATGAGCAAGGAATATCTCTGCAGCAGTTCCCACCTTATCGATAGGTTCCAATGTTGCTAGTTTCGTTGTCATTATTGTCTCGACAATAACATTCGGATAATCAGATTTGGAATGTTTATTTTTGTAAAGATCGTAGGTGGTCACTAATCCTACCAACTTGTTGCCATCAACGACCGGAAGGTGATGGATCCGCTTAGTCCGAAGCAGCATATCGGCCTGTTCCAAAGTATCCTTTGGTCCAATTGTAATCAGATCCTTGGTCATGATCGAAGAGAGGGGTTCGTTCATCATAGCTCAATATTTTGGCTTAAGGTATGAATTATTTCATGTTCCATTCAACCCACTGGCGAAAATATTTTATAAATTCGTGGTTATGAACACACTAGAAATTAAGAAGAAATTTCCTTGGGCCTGGTGTTTATACCTGTTCCTATCTTTCCAAATCCTACCTGGATATGGCCAGCTACCCAATACCCACATCTACCATTTTCAGTTAAATATGGTCGGATTTTCCCCCGTTCTGAGCAAACCTCAATTCCTCACCGGCTTTAATTTAGGTGGCTATAACAATCAGCCTTTCTTCAAAACAAAGGATGAAATCTGGATAACTTCCGATTACAAGGGTAACGGTCATACTGACCTTTGGAAACTTAATTTATCGAACCATTTACTTACACGATTATCCAATAGTGCCTCTGATGAATTTAGCCCAGGCATCCAACCGGAAACCGATCATATTAGTGCCGTTCGCATCGAAACGGACACGGCTAAAACCCAACGTCTATGGATATTTGATAGGGATAAGCCTAATTATGGGACAGCTTATCCTCGTACTCAAAAAGGCGTTGGTTATTATGCCTGGAAAAATTTGGATACACTTGCTTTGTTTATAGTCGGCGAACCCCACCAACTAATGCTCCATGCCAATTTGTCGGGCAATACACATCTGGTAGCTTTGAGGGCCGGTCGATGTTTCCTCTTTGACCCAAAGGGAAGGCTGCTCTATGTCCAGAAGGTCACAGAAGACAGCTGGTATATTAAATATTATCACGCAGAGAGTGGACATGGGGGTATTATCTCAAAAACACTCGCTAATTCGGAAGATTTTTGCCTACTTTCAGATGGATCATTTTTAATGGCAAGCGGTTCGCAAATATTTCGATTTCGGCCTGAAATGGATATCGATTGGCAACCATTCGCAGATCTAAGTGTTTACGGACTACAAGCGATAAACAGGATCGTTCAGTATGGTGACAACCAATTGATTGTCGTAAATCAAATGCCATGAAGTCTCTTCTAATCTGCTCATTTCTTGTATTCGTGTGTATAACATTGAATGCTCAGGGGCACAATGCTAATACAAGGAGTTATCGCGAAGAATGGAAAAAAAGCATGCTCCAGGATCCACGATCACCTTTAGACAGCACTGATTTTCACTATGTTGTTTGGTTTGAGCCAGACTCTGCATTTGTCATTTCCTATCGGTTTGAAAAGCTGATCAATACACCTGAGCAACAAATACCCACCTATAGCGGGAAACAAAAGAACTTTCGTCCCTACGGTAAATTGTGGTTTTATCATCTGGATAAGCTTCACTCCCTCACCATATTTCAGACTATCAGCACTCCAGCAATGATGGCAATGGACGATCACCTGTTTTTACCCTTTAAAGATTACACAAACGGTAATCAAACCTATGGTGGCGGTCGATATCTTGATATTCAAAAGTCAACATTAGAAGACGGTTCATTCAAGCTAGATTTTAATCGAGCCTATAATCCATGGTGTGCATATAGTTCCGGGTATAACTGCCCAGTTCCTCCTGTAGAAAACCATCTTCCATTTGAAATTCAAGCAGGTGAAAAAATGTATACAGGTCCTTATAAACAGCGGGATTAAAGAATGTATAAGGTTACGGATATGATGGGTCGCAGTGTAGTCGTTCCACCATTTCCGGAACGAATCGTTTCTCTTGTCCCTTCTCAAACAGAATTATTATTTGACCTAGGATTAGAAAGCCGTATAGTCGGTGTGACAAAATATTGTATCCATCCTTCCAGAGCCCGTATGTCAGCCACAATCATCGGAGGAACCAAAACAATCCGTTCAGACAAAATAAGGCGCTTGAAACCTGACCTGATCATAGGCAATAAAGAAGAAAATGATCAGGAATTAATCCGCCAACTGGAATCGGAATTTCCAATTTGGTTGAGTGAAATTTATACATTGGATGATGCCTATGAGATGATAAAGATTTTAGGCACCATTACCCAGACTCAAAGAACTGCTGCTTCATTGATCACAGCAATTCAATCCGCATTTGCCCACTTTCTTCCCAAACATAAAGGAATGCCAATCCGTGTAGCCTACATTATTTGGAAAAAACCATGGATGGGCGTAGGAAACAAAACATTTATCCATGATATGTTGGAGCAAGCCGGCTTTTGCAATGCCTTTGAACATCTTGACCGTTACCCTGTGCTAACAAGTGAAGAGCTTCAGCAGATCAAACCAGATGTTGTTTTGTTATCTTCTGAACCCTTTCCTTTTCGAGAAAAACATTGTTCCTTGATTAGTACTTTGTTACCAAAAACAAAGGTATTTTTGGCTAACGGAGAATATTTTTCGTGGTTTGGAAGTCGTCTACTCGAAGCGCCTTCCTATTATGCTGTTTTACGGCATACTATTGTAGAACAATTTGTATTGAATAACAAACAATAACAACCTACTCGAACGTTTAGAGGAATTAAGCTCAAATAGATCTGATCAACGCTATGGTAAAATCGAAACTACACCTCTTATTGCTGCTCACGCTGTTCATGACATCACCAAAAATCAACGGGCAATCCAGCAGCAGTTCGGCTAAAATCGAACCTACAGGCTTAATTATTTGGGCTAATCCAGGCATTGATCCAACTGCTTTATTTAAATCTTTACAGTTGCAATTTGCACAGGATTTACTGCAATGGGAACATCTGGGATTTGATTTGTATTTATTAAACATCGGTGAAAAGCATCAAAACAACGTAAAAGTATACTTGGAGCAGCAGCCTGAAATCCGATATGTGGGACCCAACCGTTCTGCCGTCTTGCGCAATACCCAACCCAATGATCCGGAGTATTTCAAACAGTGGCATCACAGCTTGTTGGGGTCCGAACGTGCTTGGGATATCACAACGGGCGGTACTACTGCTGGCGGGCATAAAATTGTCATTGCGATATTGGATTCAGGGTTTGAACGCGACCACGAAGACATTGCACCTAATCTATGGGTCAATCCCGGGGAAATACCAGGAGATGGCATTGATAATGACTTCAATGGGCATATAGATGACTACAATGGCATTTTTACCAAAATGGACAATGGTGATATTCCTATCGAAAGTCATGGTCACTCCGTTATTGGCTACATTGCAGGAAAGGGTAACAACAATTTGGGCATTACAGGATTAAGCTGGGATGCTTCGATGATGTTAATAGGTGGGACTAAGATTATTCAGGAAGCCGATATGATTAAAGCATTTGAATATGTTTACCAATGGCGAAAGAAATTTAATGAAACGAATGGTGCAGAAGGAGCCTATATCCCTGCAATGAATCTCTCTCTTGGTTTTGCCGATGTTAAACCGGAAGAGTTGCCATGGATGTGCCCATTGGTTGAAATGTTAGGCCAGGAAGGGGTACTTGTGGTAGCCGCCGCCCCAAATGCCGGAATTGATATTGAAATTGAAGGGGACCTGCCGTGTTTATGTAATTCCTCCAATGTAATTTGTGTAACAAACACAACCCGGGAGGATGATCTGGTTTCAAATGCCGGATTCAGCAAAAACTATGTGCATTTGAGTGCCCCTGGTTTCCAATCATACACTACAAAGTTGGTATCAAGCGGACTATATGGTACTTTCTCTGGAACGTCCGCTGCTGCCCCAATGGTTACTGGTGCTATTGGATTGTTAGCCGCCATGCCTTGTGATAGCATGCAAAACCAGTTATTTAGTAATCCTTCCTTGTCGGCGCTTTTTTTGAAGGATGCAATTATTAGCGGAGTAACCAAAGTAAATGATTTAAAAGGTATAACAATCACCGGTGGGAGACTTTGCCTTTGGTGTGAGGACGGTATTGGAGCTGTACAGTCGCTATCGAACCGATGTGGAAGTGCCGAGGGGCCAGTTGCTGTTTTGAAAATCACGCCAAACCCTGCAAATGAAATAGTACGAATAGATTTTAGAAGCCCGGGCACGACTGTTCTTCCTGTGCGCATATATAATATACTAGGGCAGATCATCTGGGAAGAAATTTATGAACCAGAGACGTTTGAACCAAAGTATATCGAAGTGAATACTTCCTTTTGGCCTGCAGGTGTATACGTTGTTTCTGTAGGTGCTGACCATAGCAGAAAAAGTAGTTTGATGGTAATTCATCATTAATTTTCAACAGGTATTTGGCAGTTCATGAAAACTTATCTATCTTTGCACGCGCAAATCCGCAGGCTATTTCATGAACTTCTCATGGGTGGTCAGTGGTATTGGCCGGAAGGCTTCGTAGCTTAATGGATAGAGCACCTGACTACGGATCAGGAGGTTGAAGGTTCGAGTCCTTCCGAAGTCACGAGGTATTAGGTTTTACAAACAAGATTAGCGATGTCCAGAATTTGTCAATTGACCGGAAAGCGCCCGGTGTCGGGAAATTATGTTTCCCACTCCAACCGGAAGACGAAAAGGCGTTTTCTTCCGAACATTCAAAAGAAACGGGTGTTTGTGCCTGAGTTGGATGATTTCGTAACCCTTAAGATCAGTACTAAGGCGTTGCGGACAATCAACAAACTTGGCCTTTACACCTATATCAAGAAACTAAATGCCAAGGGTCTAGATCCGGGCATCACGCTTTAATCCCAACGCATTATGGCCAAGAAGAGTAAAGGCAACCGGATTCAGGTAATCATGGAATGCACTGAGCACAAAACAAGTGGCATGCCAGGTACCAGCAGGTATATCACCCAGAAGAACCGGAAGAACACCCCGGATCGGATGGAATTGAAAAAATTTAACCCCATCCTGAAACGGGTTACCGTTCACAGGGAAATCAAATAATTGTACACCCTTTAAAGGTTTTCACCCATGGCAAAAGTATCCAAAAACGCACGGGTAGCTCAACGGGCAGCTAATGCTGGCTCCGGAAAGGACTTCGTGAAGGTGGTCAAAAGTATTAAAGACCCTGTAACTGGTAAATATACCTACAAGGAAATGATGATTCACAAAGACAAAGTGACTGACTTTTTTGCAGACAAAAAGTAAGTACAAATCTATTTCTTGTTTTTTAAAGGAAAGGCTTTTCTATTAGGAAAGCCTTTCCTGTTTTTACCCTTTTCCTCAATCTTATAGCATGAATTTCTTTAAAAAACTATTTTCGAAGGAAGAAAAAAAAGAAGACCTGAATCAAGGTCTGGAAAAAACCAAAACTAGTTTTTTTGAAAAGATAACCAAGGCTATCGCCGGCAAATCTCAAGTAGATACCGCCGTACTTGACGAAATCGAGGCCGCACTTATTACTTCGGACATTGGATTAGAAACAGCGATTAAAATAATTGATCGCCTTGAGGCAAGAGTTGCTAAAGAAAAATATACCAATGAGGGCGAGGTGTACACCTTGCTTCAGCAGGAAATAGTAGCCCTCCTAACTGAAAATAAAACGGCTGATCTTGAAGATTTTAGCATCCCTACTGGTATCCGGCCTCCTTATGTAATTATGGTAGTAGGTGTGAACGGCGTTGGAAAAACTACAACAATTGGTAAACTGGCCTACCAATTTGGCCAGCGAGGTTACAAAGTGTTACTTGGTGCGGCCGACACCTTCAGAGCTGCCGCAGTAGATCAATTACAAATATGGTCAGAACGAAGCGGATCTGGATTTTTTAGCAAAGGAATGAACACTGACCCTGCTGCAGTAGCCTATGAAAGTGTAGCACATGGCATGAAAGAAGGATATGATGTCATCATCATTGACACTGCAGGTCGTTTACATACTAAAGTGAACCTTATGAATGAACTCGGAAAAATCCGCCGATCTATCGATAAGGCGCTCCCGGGAGCACCACATGATGTGGTGCTGGTGTTAGATGCCACTACTGGACAAAATGCAATAGAACAATGCAAACAATTTATAGCGGCGACTGAAGTTAAATCTCTTGCGCTTACTAAGCTGGATGGTACTGCTAAAGGGGGTGTTGCTCTGGGGATCAGTGATCAGTTTAAGATTCCAATAAAATATATCGGCTTGGGCGAAAGCATGGAAAAATTGCAAGTGTTTAATAAACGCTTTTTTGTGGAATCTCTTTTCAGCAGGTAAACTCAAATTAGGCAGCGTTTGAAGGTAGAAGAGTATCTTTAACTCTTTATCAAACCTACCTTTATGATTAGAAACACAACGCTGACCCTCTTCGCTGTTATCCTCATTGCGACATTATTTTTAAGTAATTCCGGTAATCCTAATAATGGATTAACCGGTGGACCCGGTGAAGGATTATGCACCCAATGCCACAGTGGTGGTGGATTTAGCGGCAATGTAGCGATAACCGGAATTCCTTCTACGGTTCAGGCAGGTGACACTTATACGATAACCGTAACAACAACAGCAACTGCAGGTAGTCCCGTTACAGGTGGTTTTCAGCTCATGGCACTCAATTCCAGTAATCAAAATGCGGGTGATTTAATCGTTGTTAATGGTGGTGAAACAGGAACCGATTTCCAGGGTGGACGCGAATACATGGAACATCGGGGTGACAAAGGATATTCTGGTAATATGGTCTCCTGGGAATTTGAATGGAAAGCACCTCCAGGTCCAAATAATACTACGATTACGTTTTACTTCTCATCCGTTCTTGCCAATAACAATATGAATAGTTCGGGAGACAATGTAGTAAATAGCAATTTTTCCACAACACTCGAAGCACCCGTTCCACCTACGATCAGTATAGCCAATATTGATCATGTCAGTTGTAATGGCGGCAATGATGGTTCCATAACTGCATCTGCTAGTAGTGGTACTCCACCCTATACTTTTGAGTGGTCAAACGGCGATTCGGGTCCAACCATTTCAGGATTGACCGCCGGTACGTATATGGTCACAGTCACAGATTTCGCAGGGCTAACAGCGAGTACAAATGCGATTGTCAACCAACCGGCTGTTCTTAGTCTTTCAATTGCCAACAGTGAAGCGCTTACCTGCAATTCTCCGGCTCTCGTTTCAGTTGCTGGATCGGGAGGCACGCCAGGTTATACTTTTTCATGGAGCACAGGCGGCGCGGGTGACACTGAGGCCTTATTTCTAAACGATCTGCCTGCAACCGTTACGATTACCGACAATAATAATTGCACCCAGGAGCTCCAAATAAACTCCGTACCAGTAGACACTGTATCCCCTACTGTTGCGATTCAAGGCGGAATGTTAACTTGTCTGAATCCCAATTTAACACTAGGAACAATTGGCTCCAGCTCAGGTCCTTGTTTCACTTATTCATGGACAGGACCAAACGGGTTTAGTTCATCCGATGAAAACCCGCTGATCAACGATCCTGGATTGTACACATTAGTCATAACAAACACTTGTAATGGGTGTAATGCATCGGGAAACACAACAGTTACAGAAGATATTAATTCCCCATCTTTTTCAATTACCATCTCCGATACAATTGATTGCAACGCCCCAATTATTGAAATTATCGGCGCTCCTGGACCTAATTATCTCTATTCCTGGTCTACAGTGACCGGTATGATAGAATATGGGACCGATTCTATTGTGGTTGGGGTAAGTAAAGGCGGATCATATTTCCTTACCATCACCAATCCTGTGAATGGTTGTACTAATTCGGGATCAGCGATTGTATCAGAAATAATTGATCCTTCAATTTCTATAGACAGTATTGCTCATCCGGTGTGTTTCGGTGACAACAATGGATTTGCAAGTCTATCAGGCAATAATGGGATGATGCCATATGCATTTTTGTGGCCTGACAGCAGTGTTGCTTTGGTGCGGTCAGACCTTTCTGCTGGTTTATATGTAATTACGCTTACCGACCAAAATGGCTGTCAGGCGGTCGATACACTAACGCTTACCCAACCAGAATTGATTGTGTCCAACATAGTGAAAACGGATGAAAGTGGACCTGGTTTGGATGATGGCACGGCAAGTGTTGCACCATCTGGCGGAACTCCAGGTTATACCGTCCTCTGGAGCACAGGCGACACAACGCTTTCTATTATTGACCTCGAACCTGGCACCTATTCCGTAACGATTACGGATAGTTTGGAATGTGAGATCGTACAAAGCACAGTTATCCAGCCTTTTGGCTGCGCTTTAACATCAGAGGCAATCATCGTCGATGCACCTTGTTTTGGTGATAGTGGTAGCATAACGCTCGACATTCAGAACGGAAACGGTCCGATAAGCATACTATGGTCCAATGGCGATAGTACCTTAATCCTGGCCGATGTGCCAGCTGGCGATTATAGTGTCCTGATAACCGATTCAGTCGGCTGTGCCATAATTGACACTTTTACCATCCTACAACCGGATAGCATTTTGGTGGTTCTTGATTCTATTAAGGGTCAATCCGGACCTGGCACAAAGGATGCAGCTATTTATGTTAGCACTTTTGGTGGCTCACCACCTTATATATATAAATGGTGGGACACTTGGGGCAATCTTGTCAGTACCCTTGAAGATTTAATAGATGTATTTCCTGGGATTTATACTTTAGTGATTATGGACAGCAATGGGTGTATGTTAACATCCTCCTACAGCACAGGAAATTCATCCCTTGATGCACCCTGGATATCGATGGTAAACATATTTCCTAACCCCGCAGGTGATTTCCTGAATCTAAGTTTGCCCTCTGGCATTCCATTCCGAATGGAGTTACTGGATTCCCGTGGCCAGTTGATCCAACGACAAATAGGTGTTGCTGAAAACTACACCCTTTCACTTCAGGATTTATCGTCAGGAATATATTTGATCCATCTCCAGGACAATAATGGACGATCGGCTTATTTCCAGATCATTCATTGACCTTGGTTTTACTAAAGTGAATTACTAAAAAAGGCCTGAGTTACTCAGGCCTTTTTTGTGTCTAACACTATCAATTCCAAAAGGAATCCGTTTGATGGGTGTTATTCATCCAACTTGAGCACCTGAAGGAAAGTCTTTTGAGGCACCTCGACCGTGCCGATTTGCCGCATCTTTTTCTTACCCTCTTTCTGCTTTTCAAGGAGTTTGCGTTTACGGGTGATGTCACCGCCATAACACTTGGCCGTCACGTCTTTTCGCATCGCAGATATGGTTTCCCTGGCAATAATTTTTGCCCCAATGGCAGCCTGTATGGCTATCACAAATTGCTGCTTGGGCAGCAAGTCTTTTAGCTTTTTACAGATTTTCCGCCCAATATATTCTGCTTTATCCCTATGGACAAGCGCCGACAAAGCATCCACATCTTCAGCGTTCAACTTGATATCTAACTTTACCAGATCTGCTACCCGATAATCGATAGGTGTATAATCAAAGGAAGCGTATCCTTTAGAAATCGATTTTAGACGGTCATAAAAGTCAAAAACAATTTCTGCAAGTGGGAGTTCAAAGGTCAACTCGACGCGGAGGGGTGTGAGATAGGTTTGTTTTTTTAATAGTCCCCGTTTATCCAGACAAAGCGTCATGATGGCACCAATAAATTCCGGCTTGGAAATGATTTGCGCATGAATCCAGGGCTCTTCCACAGACTCCAAATAGTTGGGCTCTGGCAATTCGCTCGGAGTATTTACGACGATTCGTTCTTTGTTTTTTGTCTTGGTGGCAAAATAAGACACGTTGGGCACCGTCGTAATCACCTCTTGGTTGAACTCTCTGGACAATCGTTCCTGAACAATTTCCAAATGTAACATACCCAAAAAGCCACAACGAAATCCAAAACCAAGTGCTGTGGAGGATTCAGGCTCAAACACTAAGGAGGCATCGTTGAGCTGTAGTTTTTCCAACGCTTCCCTGAGGTTTTCAAAATCCTCATTTTCGATGGGGAATACCCCAGCGAAAACCATTGGCTTGACGTTTTGAAATCCTTTTAATGCCTCTGCTGCGGGGTTATTGACCAAGGTAATGGTGTCACCCACCTTGACTTCTCGGGAAGTTTTTAATCCGGTAATGACGTATCCTACATTACCTGCTGCCAATTCTTTAGTAGGAAGTAAATCCATTTTAAGGACACCAACCTCATTGGCATCATAATCATTACCGGTATTCATAAACCGGACACGGTCACCTTGTTTGAGTGTGCCATTGATAACCCGAACGTTGGCCACAATACCACGAAAGGAATTGAAAATGGAATCGAAAATTAGCGCTTGAAGAGGTGCATTGGGATCACCTTTAGGCGATGGCACCCTGTCAACAATGGCATTTAATATGTCCTGAATGCCCAGACCCGTTTTCCCGCTTGCCAGGACTATATCTTCCAGGTCACAACCTATGAGATCGACAATTTGATCCATGACATCCTCAATCATGGCATTATCCATATCTACCTTGTTGATCACCGGGATGATCTCGAGGTCATGTTCTAATGCCAGATACAAATTAGAAATGGTCTGAGCCTGTATCCCTTGAGTAGCATCAACGAGCAATAATGCTCCTTCGCAAGCAGCAATGGATCGGGATACTTCATATGAAAAGTCGACGTGGCCCGGTGTGTCGATTAAGTTCAAGGTATATTTCTCACCATCTGAATGCACATAATCCATCTGGATTGCGTGACTTTTTATGGTAATACCGCGTTCCCGTTCGAGGTCCATATTATCGAGTGTTTGCTCGACAAGGTCTCTTGCAGAGACTGTATTCGTGCTTTGGAGCAGACGATCCGAGAGGGTACTCTTACCGTGATCGATATGGGCAATGACACAAAAATTCCGGATTCGCTTCATGGGGTGCAAATATACGTTAATTGCGACCTGTAGGTGCAAGATTATTACCTATTTTCCATAGATTGCAGTGGTAATTTCTTATTAAACTGTACCCTTAGGCCATGAAATCTATCCTACTGTTTTTAATTCTCCTTGGAAGTCAATTCTATTTATCTGCACAGATACTGGAAGTAGGGCCTGGCAAGACCTATTCATCCATCGCAGGGGCAGCTCAGGATGCGCAACCGGGGGATTCCATATTTGTATACCCGGGCACATACGCGGGGGGCATATTTATAAACCAATTGCAGGGCACCGCTACAAGTTGGATTACCATTAGGGGAATTGGAATTGAACCGATCACTATTTCCGGGGGCACCAATGCCATCCAGTTTACAGATCCGAATTTTGTGGTGATTGAACATTTCCGATTCACCCAGCAAACAGGAAATGGATTAAATATTGACGACGGCGGAAGTTATATCACCCCAGCCAAACATGTTCATATTCGAAACTGCCTTTTTGAAGATATTGCTGCTACCGGCAATAATGACTTTCTGAAGCTATCCGGGCTAGACTCTTTCCTCATTGAAGATTGCACCTTTATAAACGGGGCGGCAGGTGGAAGTGGTATTGATATGGTTGGCTGTCATTGGGGCATAATCCAGCAAAATCAATTCAATAACCTCGGTAGTAATAGCATCCAGGCGAAGGGAGGGACCCGTTATATCACCATCCGCTCGAATCATTTTGTAAATGGTGGGCAGCGTACGCTCAACCTCGGCGGTAGCACAGGAGCAGCTTTTTTTCGGCCTTTAGGGGCCAATTATGAAGCGGCTGATATCGATGTGTACAGTAATATCATTGAGGGTTCATGGGCCCCCATAGCATTTGTTGGAAGTCAGCGGGTCAAAGTATGGAATAATACGATTTATCAGCCCCAAAACTGGGTGATACGAATCTTACAGGAGTCTCCGGATACTTCCTTTTACGAGCCAGCAAGTTATGGGGAGTTTATTAACAATATTATTGTGATTACCTCATCCGTCAGCACGATTGTCAATGTAGGTCCGAACACCAATCCAACCTCATTTACTTTTGCCAACAATTTGTGGTTCCATCAAAATCAAATCAATTGGAGCGGCCCTACCCTACCTGTTCCCGAATCAAATGCGATCATTCAAGTGGACCCACTGTTTGAAAACGCGGGCAATTTCCATTTACAGCCAACTTCTCCTGCTATAGGTAATGGGAGGACAGTGTCGATTATGTATCAGGTAGATTATGAGAGCAAACCATTCCTCGACCCACCATCCATCGGCGCATTTGAGGGCGGTAAAAGTTCTTCCATTTCCCTGCAACCATTCGATCCGGGAGTTAACGTTTTTCCTAATCCAACGCAAGGATATCTCCATTTCGAAGGTCCGACCCCAGAGAAAATTCAAATTATTGATCTAACAGGAAAGGTAGTCCTGACCTACAAGGGTACCGAAAAAGTGATTCCACTAAACGGTCTGAGTCCAGGCACTTATTACATGCAATGTGTCTATCCGAAAGGATTGCAAGTAGCCATATTTGTGTTGTATTAAGCACTACCGTTAACGGACAAGTGTAATATCTCCTCTGCGAATGAGAGCAACCTCTTTATCCTCAAATAGGTACGTTGCCTTGACAACCCACCCATAAACATCTGCCGGTTGATCTGCACCTTTGTATTTGCCATCCCATCGTTTGGTTAGGTCATCCGATTCGTAAACCAACGTGCCATACCTATTATATATAAGCATGCTGTATTGTTGCACCTTTAGATCACAAGCGATATAGGGACCAAAATCGTCGTTGTTTTGATCGGCATTTGGTGTGAATACATTCGGAAATTCCAAACTGCAATCACATGGTTTTATCATAAGGTTAGTCTGGATGATAGTATCACATTGTGGCCCGGAGATCGTATCAGTAAACGTACCCTCCAATTTTTGGTAAACACCTTTGAGGAATATTGAATCGCCTGCACAAATAGATGTGTCTCGCTCCAAGAGATTGTAGTCCATTTCTAAAACCGTTGTTTGCAGCAGTGTATCACAACCATTTCCAGGGATAAGATCAACATATTGGCCACCTGCTGTCACCCAATTTTCACCTAGAAATATTGAATCGCCTGGACATAATATCACCTCTTCACTTCTTGTAGGGGCTTCTGAAACAATAATGGATTGCCCAACAAGCACTTCATTGCATGCGGATCGGGCGACTAACTGCACCAAATAAGTCCCCGGTTGGGCATAAGCATAGGAGGTGTCCAATAAACTGTTGATAATAAATCCATTACCCATATCCCATTCCAGGGCTACCACTTCTCCTGTGGTATTAGGCAACAGTGGTACAATCTGTCCAACACAAATGCTTTCTGGCACCATGAAATTTGCAGAAAGTTCATCTGGCGTCTCACAAAGGGTCTCGATTGACATAAAACTAAACAGATTGGACACGTCGTAAGTAAACATCGTATAATTTGTATCCAGGCTGTAGGCAATATCCGCTACCTCCCAGGTTTCATGTACAATACCAAGAGATGATGTCACGTCTACCTCTTCACATCCACTTTCAATAAATTCATCTGTTACAATCATTAAGGGCCTGAACGGACCTGCACCCGGATTAGGCTGACTGTAGAAATTTGAAAAATTGGACAAAACAAATGATATATCCCTTTCTTCCAGTCGGGTATAGTGAGATGCTCCTTTATTGTAGATGCGGGCTTCAGAAAGATTGCCTGTTGGATCAGTCACAAAAACGGCATTTTTGTTAGGCACAAACCCTAGAGTATATTGGGTAAACGACATTGTAGGCACTCCAATAGCATATCTCCCATCAGCCATTTCAATAACAGAAGAACCGCTTTCTGAATTATCGGAGCCTGCCGTTGGTATAAAAATGTCATCAAAAACCAGCATGCCTTTGTCATCGGTTTTTAGCAAAAAAACATCGGGGATACTCGTATGATCTACTTTGTTGAGCGTCGTACTTCCCGTAAGCAAAATGTGGCCATCTGTAGTAACACCAATACCATAGCCATAAGTACGGTGCGGGGTCCCTGACTCGCCATATCCTTTAAACACGGACACATTACCTTGTTGATCTAATTTAAGCAGGAAGGCAAAAAACGTCCCGTTCACAATATACCTTCCTGTTACGAGGGGGTTACCACCCGCATCGAGCACTAAATCATAACCTGTGTCTATAGCCTCCTTATTGCCGATTGTACGAGACCAGATCATATTGAGGTTGCTATCTAACCGGGCCACAAAGACATCGCCATATGCTGTATTACCACTTTTATCGGAACCATATGAGTTTGTTGTTCCCGCCACATAAATGGACTTGTCGGCTCCTATTGCCAGACCATAAACCTGATCATTTCTTCCGGCCAGTCCAATCCGGACTGCTTTAATCAGGACACCATCAGGTGAAAATACGCCTACAATACCATCATAGTTGTTCCAACTGCCGATGTTGGACGTAAACCAGATTCGTCCTTGGCTATCGGCTTTTACTTCCGGAAAGATATTATCCACAGTGGATGAAATGCCTAATAGCCTGGTCCACTGGACAGTCCCACTACATGTCAACTTGGTAAGATTCACCTGAGATGGTTGTCCGGGAATGTTCACTATGCCCACAAAAGCATTACCGCCATCTGGGGTTGGTGTCACACCTAAGGCTTGAGCGAATTCTGCTCCATTGTCATAAAGCTTCTGATAAGGGGGCTGCGTATGACTCGCCAAAACCAGGAACAGGAGAAAAAATAGAATAAGTGTTCGTTTCATTGAAATGGAAAGTTGTGTAAAGCTATGAAAATAGTATCATCAACTCAATGGATTCGTTGCGTAACATAGTTGGAAATAGAAATGGAAACTGTACATTTGAATACGAACACATCAAGCTAAAAGCCCGCATTATGACACACCGTCGTCAGTTTATTCGTCAGGCAGCTACCGCTATTGGCACTGCTTCATTGTTACCGCAATTAGCGCTGGCAGGTAACCGCATGTTAAATGAAGAAATCAGCAATTATTTAAATCAACATAGGGACATCGAACCCAATGATGAAACATTCTGGGCACTAATCAGGCAAGCCTATACGGTATCGCCTCAAATTATCAATTTGAATAATGGTGGGGTTAGCCCACAACCAGAGTCCGTTCAGCGTGCAATGATTCGGTTTTATGAATTATGCAATGAGGGACCTTCGTATTACATGTGGCAAATACTCGATCAGGGAAGAGAACCGTTGCGTCGGCGATTAGCTGACCTGGCAGGGTGTGACGCTGAAGAATTAGCTATCAATCGAAACGCATCAGAGGCACTGGAAACGGTGATCTTTGGTCTGCGACTTAAACCTGGCGACGAAGTGGTACTCAGCAAACAGGATTACCCCAATATGATAAATGCCTGGAAACAAAGGGAAAAACGTGACGGGATTGTCCTGAAATGGGTAAATCACAACCTCCCCAGCGAGGATGCAAATCTGTTGACCGAATCCTACACACGTGAGTTTACACCCCGGACCAAATTGGTACAGATTACTCATGTCATCAATTGGAATGGTCAAGTGTTACCATCGAAAATGATTGCAGACGCTGCGCACAAAAATGGGATTGAGGTCCTTATCGACGGCGCCCATTCGTTTGCTCATCTGGAGTATAAGATACCTGACTTAGGCGGTGATTATTTTGGTACAAGTTTACACAAATGGTTGTCCGCACCTTTTGGGAGTGGTCTGCTTTGGGTTAAAAAGGAAAAAATCGCCAACCTGTGGCCAATGTTGGCTGCTCCTGATCCTGAAAGCCCAGACATTCGAAAGTTTGAAGCGCTGGGAACACGTAATTTCCCTATTGAACACGCTATCGGAGAGGCCATTGATTTTCAGGAAATGATTGGCAACAAGCGTAAACAATTAAGGCTTTGGTACTTAAAAAATTATTGGACAACCCGTGCCCGGGAGTTCAAAGGTGTTTCGATAGGTACACCTGTAGCTGCAGAATGGTCAGGGGCAATTGGCTTACTTCAGATTGCAGGCAAAACACCTGCTGAAATTAGCTCGGCGCTGTTTACAAAATACAGAATACACACAGTGGCAATTGAATGGGAAAACATCATAGGTGTGCGAATAACACCTCACGTCTATACCTCCATCAAGGACCTCGATTTACTCCTGAAGGGAATCAAAGAAATAGCAACATCATGAAATGGACATCAAGTACTTTTACAAAAGTACTCATCGTCCTTTCTGTTGGGATCCAACCCATGCGCGCAATAACTCAAATCGAAGTCCAGGGTCATCGAGGTTGGCGAGGCGCTTATCCGGAAAATACGGTTTTGGGGTTTATCCAGGCCTTGGAATTAGGCGTCGATGTACTTGAAATGGATGTGGTTATTTCCGGCGACGGAGAAGTTATTGTCTCTCATGAGCCCTGGATTAATCCGGAAATATGCCAATGGTCTGATGCTTCCGTTTTTGGTAAAAACAGGATCAATATTTACCACCTGACCTTGGACCAAATCAGGCAATTCGATTGTGGCTCCAAAGTCATAAACCGGTTCCCTGCACAACAAAAAGTATTCAGCTACAAACCGAAACTGCAAGAGGTACTGGACAGCCTTTCATATTGGACTGAAAATCATCCGGATAAACCCTTTAGCTTTAATATCGAAATTAAACGAAGACCTGAATGGGACAATGAATACTGCCCGCCTTACAGGCAATTTTGTGATATCGTGTTAAAAGTAATTGATACAGAGGATGTCAAAGATCGTACAGTGATCCAAAGTTTCGACGTGGATGTTCTGGAATATATCCACAACGTTGCGCCTGATATTCCCCTTGCTTACCTGGTTGAAAAAGGAGGCATTCGGCAAAATCTAACCAAACTATCTTTCCAACCATCAATCTACAGTCCGGCTTATGCTATAATTAGTCCGACTCAAATACAATATGCCAAACAGATTGGCATGCGCGTTATACCATGGACAGTTAACAAGGAACGCGATATCCATAAAATGATAAAATGGCAGGTTGATGGCATCATATCAGATTATCCTGAGCGCGTGTTGCGCCTACTCAATCATTAACCAACCAGTTCATGTGTGGCAGAGCATCATTAACTAAGCAGGAAAAAGAGTTGGAGGAGCGATTCAAAGCTACCTTTTACCAGGAGGATATCGCCCGCTACAACCCACTCCCAAGTTATAATGTTGCTCCCACACAACTACATCCCATCATCGCGGATAACGCTCCTGCTCAATTGCAGTTGTTCCGATGGGGCTTAATACCGTTCTGGGCAAAAGATGAAAAGATCGGGTCCAAAATGATCAATGCCCGGGCTGAAACGGTTAGTGAGAAGCCTGCATTCCGACAAGCCTTAATGCACCGACGCTGCTTGGTCCCCTTTGATGGGTTTTATGAGTGGATGCAATTACCCGGAGGCAAAAAACAACCTTACCGGATCACCTTACAAGACAACGATATCTTCACTATTGCGGGACTTTGGGAAGAATGGCGGTCACCATCCGATGAAATCATCCATTCTTTTACAGTGCTTACGATTCCTCCTAATGATTACATGGCCAAAATTCATGACCGGATGCCTGCTATCCTGCATGCTGAGTCAGAACATCTATGGCTTGATCCAGAGATCAATCCGAAAGATTTAATGGCGCTTTTAACACCCTATCCATCAGAGTTGATGGTAGCCACACCTGTGTCCAATCGTGTAAACAAGGCCAGCGAAAATGATCCAGGCTTAATTGTACCCATTGGTCCTGCGCTTCGCCACGGGGAAACCATTGACCTATTCAACAGTTAGCTATTACTTGTTGCCTTTATATGCCTTAGCCTAAGCCCGCGTAAGCTAGATGTGATCTACTGATGAGGGAGCACTTCCAAAGTCAAACAGGTATTTGTATTTAAGGCGAAGTATCGATCTATAGATAACCCGGATGCAACTGTTTTTATCAGGCACTATGAGCAAAAAGATCTAGTTGGGCATCTTTATAATATGCATGAATAGAGGTATTAAGTGGTGGCAGGATATGTTCCAATCCAAATTTTTTGCGTGCCATTTTTGCTTGCTGTGCAATTATCCCCGCCAGGCTTCCCGCACCCCGCATTCTATGACGAAACCGTGCCTCCCCTAATTTGCCTCCATGCAAGGAACGAATTCCATTGAGCACTCTTTCCTTACGGTCGGGAAAATGATGTTCTAACCAATTGGTAAATAACTCCGGAATATCACCATTCAAGCGAATGACCATGTGTTGCATCGTTAGTGCACCAGCTTGGGCAACTGCCCGGGCAATAGGTATGATTTCATTGTCATTAATTGAAGGAATGATCGGCGCAATCATAACAATGACGGGCACTCCTGCTCTCGTTAAGCTAGAAATGGCATTCAATTTTTTGGCCGGAGAGGATGTGCGTGGTTCGATCAATTGTTGAAGCTTGGGATCAAGCGTTGTAACTGAAAAAGCAACATGCACTAAGTTATATTTGGCTAATGCAGCGAGAATGTCCACATCACGTTCGATGAGGGCATTTTTTGTAATTATACTAACCGGATGGCGGTACCGCAAGCACAATTCCAGTATCTGTCTTGTAAGCCTGTACTTTTGTTCGGCAGGTTGGTAACAGTCCGTATTTCCTGATAACACTATTGGTGATGCTTTCCAGCCAGGTTTTCGGAACATCTCCTCCAACAACCGGGGTGAGTCTACTTTCACCATGATCTTCCGTTCAAAATCCAGGCCTGCACCATACCCCCAATAGGGATGTGTGTTACGCGCATAACAATATATACAACCGTGTTCGCAGCCCTGGTAGGGATTCATCGAAAAGCCAAAGGGAATATCCGGACTATCCACGGCATTAACCAAGGTCTTACTGTGAACAGGCAAGTAAGTCGTTGAAGCCTCCGGATCAGAGACAATGCTGCCGCGATCTACTTGTTCGTACCTGCCAGTCGGATTGATCTGGGCACCACGGCCTTTGATGGACGTTTGTAATGTAAGCATCTGCAAATATAAACAATTTGTTTTATTTGCAAATATTTTAAAACATTTTTAACACAAGTCCACCATCACCCATTAGGACTAGAGCGATTCACCCTTTTGGATTCCTATCATATGTATTGCCAACACACATGCGGACATTTCAAACAAATAATACGAAAATCGCTGTTACAGCCGCATCAATGCTTTATAAAAATCAATCGGGATTCTACCCCTCCATCATACTGATAATGCAACATATAGATGCCATTCGGCCAAAAATGGACAGGGAGGTCCCATGCTCCGGCACCAGATACTTCTTGATCATACATTTGATGACCGAGCAAATCAAAAATCTGAATACGTCCAGATTTACCTTCATTCGATCCAATCGCAACCCTCAAACTGGCATTGGCCGGATTAGGTGAAATAAAAATGTCACTATGATGAACACTGTTGTTTTTACCATAATCGAAAGTCAACAACTTGCTGCAACCTCTGGCATCGACAACCTGGACAATATACGTCTTGCCCGGGATCAAATCATATCGTATGGCTTCGGTCCTACCGTCTTCCCACAAAATGCTGTAAGGGGCATGGCCTCCTGCTAATAGTAAGTCAACTTTTTTTGATTTGACCACAGGCAATTTAACCTCAGCGACTAACGGATCTACCTGAAGATCAAAGGCAGATGAAACCGTACTGTTTCCATCCGCATCTGTTATCGTTACGGTATAAAGCCCTGCCGGGAGACTTGTGCGATGAGGCCCCTGACCACCATCACTCCAGGAATACGTCAGGTTGCCAATGCTTGATTCGACATTGAGCTCAATAACGCCATCCGAGCTATCAAAACAGGAAGGAGCGAAGATGTTTGCCTTCTCAATAAAAGGAGGTTGTTGGATATAGACCGTATGCGTAGTAGAGCCGGTGCAACAATAATTTGTCCCTGAAATGGTGGCTGTATAGATTCCAGGGTTCGCATAGGTGTGTGTCACTGGTCCGTCCATAACGCTTTGCTGACCATCACCAAAATCCAGCGTCCAATCATTGTACGCATATTTAACCCGACCCTCGAATGTTGCTTGATTTTTTTGAGGATGCGAAGCGGCCAAGGATGCGATGGGTGTGAATAAACTATCGCCACACAAACTCGCTACACTAATAAAAACACCACTGTCAAAATGACTGTCGCCGGCGTCTGACACAGCGATTTTAGCATGATACGTCTCTCCCGGTATGACTATAAAATCTGCTTCCAAAGGCGTTGTAAATCCATCATATTGCAAATCCAAACCACCCAAATTGTCGATATAGAATTGACTGAAACCAAAATCGCATTTAGGAAAATTTATTCCTTGATTAATAGTATTTATTCCTACTGGTAAAGTTGAATTGGGAAGGGTTGCAATATTGATTGCATTCCCAGTAAATGGACCATTTATTCCAGGGCCGCTGATAAAAAATCCAAATACATCATTGAATGAGGCACAAACAAATTCAGGATATTCTTCTGACCCAAATACATATTTAAAGAATAACTCAGGTTCATTTGAGATAAAATCAAACTCAATAAGTATTGCATCTAAGGTGAATTCCTGAGATAACTCATCCAAATCAGCATCTCCTGGAAGCTCAAAACCATTTCCAGCATTGCCCATATTATTAGGACCATGGATATTTGACACATTGCCACTCGCGATGACTATGCCTGCCGGCATGTCCAAATCTGTATTGGCTCCTTGAAAAAAGGCCATTCCATCCTTGTTCCCATTGAGGGTAATATTAAATGGGGTAACACAAGTGTTCGCAAAAAAATCCATGATCAGTTCTTCAACGGTATAGTTTGTGTCAATGATCAGATCATTCACTCCCCTGCCCTTCAGATCCATAGGAGCCTGTAAATCAGACTTTCTTTCTTGCGCCGCCAATTGGCTGATAAAACAAAAGGACAACAAAAGGATTAAGGAATGTTTCATGGATTGATGAATTGGATATTACAAATATATGCATTTCAATGAATTAAAAATAGGCGCATCCATTTTTACCAAATCACGTTACTTTTGCCCATGTTGAAAGATCCTTTGTACTGGATCGCAGTGGCTACAAAAAATTCTGCTGCAGACAACGCATATTGGCTCCAAGACCGTTTCTTTAATAACCGATATATGGCATTCTGGACATCGCTTACTTATTTCATGCGTACAAAAGTTTTCCCCTCTATGCCGGAGGCGGAAATTTTACCGGAGCGCATGCGGGAAACGAAACTCCTTTTTCACAGAGAGGATTTGTTAGCCTTTCTGCCCAAACATGCCATCGTCGCTGAAATTGGCGTAGATATGGGGGACTTCTCTGAAAGCATATTACAGATTAGCCAGCCCAAAAAATTACACCTTCTCGACCTTTGGCCGCCCTCGGTGGTTAAAAAGGATCGCTACACACAAGTAGTGGAACGATTTCGCAAGGCTACTGCTGAGGGGCTTGTTGAATTGCATCGGGGAGATTCTGAGGCATTGCTGGAACAATTTCCAGACAAATATTTCGACTGGGTTTATCTGGACACGACCCATCTGTTGGACAAAACACAGCGCGAGCTTGCGGTATGTGCACGAAAAGTAAAACCAGGTGGCATCATTGCCGGCCATGATTATACGAGTGGCGCCTGGGATTATGGCGTTCGTTATGGCGTTGTGGGTGCCGTCAATTCATTTTGTAACAACCATGGGTGGGACCTGATCGTCCTTACCAATGAAGCCAGCCGCCATGTAAGCTACGCCTTGCAGAAAAAATAATTTACTATTTCTCTCTTTTTAGTTGCATAACTTAATTTTACGTTATACCTTTGGGTATGCGTTACAGATTAAGCTGACCTCTGCATAGTCATCAGGGTACTCTTTCTCAAAAGAGGTCTAATTATGACGTGTCGGAATAATTAATCGGGGCTTACGGGGTAACCTTTATTACTTATTATCACATAAAAGATTTAGAATATGAGTAAAATTCGATCACTTACGAATGGAGAGGAAGAAATAATGCAACGCATCTGGCATCGCGTCCGATGCACAGTCAGTGATATACTCGACGATTTAGGTGAACCCCGACAACCGCATAGCTCCGTATCAACGATAGTCCGAATATTAGAAAAAAAAGGATTTGTAGGTCACAAAGCATATGGACGGACTTATGAGTATTTCGCTTTGATCACAAAGGATCAGTATAGTAAGTCAAGATTACAGGTCCTGGCTAAATCCTATTTTTCAGGATCCTTTAAGGAAATGGTGAGTTTTTTAGTGGAGGAGGAGAGTCTGGATCCAAAAGAACTGGAAGCATTTATTGAAGAAATTAAAGCAAAGGAACAATGAATCCCACCCTCTCTCCCTACCTCATTCAAGTAACCCTTTGGTGGATAGTATTTTATCTGTTTTACGTACTCATCGTTTCTAAAAAGGGAACTGCCCATGAAAGTCGCGTTTTCCTTAACCTCACCCTATTTGGTGGTGTTTTACTACCCTTTATACCCTGGCCTATACCTGCATCAGCGTTAATTTCAATGCCGTTGCCCGAATTCACTCTAACCGAAAGCATCAGTTTGACATCTGCCTCAGTGGAAAATGGTTTCTCCTGGTTTGAGCTCATCACGCTAGGCTATTGGCTGGGTGTAGCCTATTTGTGCATAAAACGCTGCACAGGCCTGTATCAAATCCATCGCATACAAGGGCAAAGTCAACGACGGAATTTAGAGGGAGAAAGAGTATACATCGTACCGGAGCTACCCTCCCCCTTTCAATTTGCAGGAACCTTGTATTTGCCTGCCGCATTGGAAAAAGATAAAGATGGCTTCCAACTTGCCTTTCAACACGAACGCGCACATCGACAATACCGACATTCCATAGATCTTGGTCTCGGAAGCCTCATTCAGATCATCTTTTGGCCACATCCTCTTGTAAACATGCTGCTCAAGGCATTGCGTATGGTTCATGAATACCAGGCAGATGAAGCTGTTGTTCACGTTTATCCTCGCGAACGTTATGTCCGTTTCATTGGCACATTTCGGAATCTTCAACCCATTTCATTACCTATTCATACCATTCAACAAGGACCTTTAAAAAAACGAATTATGAACATGTACCAATCTCGTCGACCACTCCGGATAAAACATTGGGCCGGAATCACCCTTGCTGGTTTGCTGCTTATCAGCTTGACGGCAATGAATAAAAAAGCCACGGACAATCTGCCTTATTTGCAATCGGCATCCTTAATATTATCGGATACGATACCCGCATCAAAAGCACCACCTGCTCCCCCTGCGAATGCGTCAAACGTTAAACCTCCTGTGCCTCCCGCACCACCTGAAGCTCCAAAGGCGCCTAAGCCTCCTGGTGAAGAAAGATTTTTCATTGCAGAAGAAATGCCAAGATTCCCGGGTTGTGAAGACGTGACCAATAAAAAGGAGCGTGACCAATGTGCGCAACAAAAGTTGATGGCTTACCTTGGGGCAAACCTTACCTATCCGGCAGAAGCAAAATTGAAAGGAATTGAGGGCACTTGCATTGTGCAATTCATCGTCGAAAAGGATGGCTCCATCAGCAATGTGGAAATAGCCAAGGAGATAGGTAGCGGCACTGGAGCGGAAGTATTGCGTCTTTTTGAGAAAATGGTTAAAGATGGCATTCGTTGGATACCTGGCCAAGAAAAGGGAAAGAAGATACGGATTCAATATAGTTTGCCCATCAAATTCCAGTTAGCCTCCACAAAAAAATAATTGCTGATCTTATAATTTCTACAGCGCACAATGGAGAACCATTGTGCGCTGTTTCTATTAAAACAAGGAGCCTTGAGCACTCTTCATTTCATGAGCCAAAAGCCATTTCTTTCGCCAAATACCACCTGCATATCCTGTCAACTGACCGTCAGTACCGATCACCCGATGACAGGGTAAAATAATAGCCAAAGGGTTTTTACTGTTCGCCATTCCGACAGCCCGCACCGCGCCTTCGTTGCTTAATAACCTAGCTAAATCACTGTAAGACACCGTGCGACCAAATGGGATTTTGGCAAGCAGTCCCCAAACTTGTCGTTGAAACAATGTCCCATTCAAGCGGACTGGGACATCAAAATCCCTAAGCGTACCTTCAAAATAAGCTCTCAGCTGATCGCTACAATCCATCAATACCGGTGGAATGCGCCGGGATGATTCTTCCTCAAGTTCTTTAAACGAAATTGACCATATCGCATCCTTATCCCCCGTGATATTGAGCCATCCGAGCGGACTTTCCATAAAAAGATGATCACTTAAAAGTTTCACGTTAAATAAGTTCAGGCAAACAAACATAAGATTAAACACTGATGAGGTCGTCAAAACCTTTCCTCCCTCCAGATTGGCGTGTATTAGTTAAGCCCATTGGCAAGGAGTAAACGCAATAGCTCGTCCGGCCGATGTACAACTTCTGGCAAGCCCAGCATCTCTGACGCTTTTTCAAATAAACTGGACTTTTCTTTTCCCTCTCTTTGCCAATCGAGTAAAGATCCAGCTCCCTTGGATTTGGACAATTTCAATCCCATTTCATCGACCACTAAGGGGTGATGGTAAAACGACGTGCGTAAAAAAGTATCAAACCCTAACAGTTGACTTAAATAGAGTTGAGCTGCCGATGAAGGCAATAAGTCATGCCCCCGAACGATAAAATCAACACTAAAATACATATCGTCTGCAAGTGATGCGATCTGATAGGCCGGCAAACCATCCTTCTGCCGGATTACAAAGTCGCCCATTAACTCAGCAACAGCTAATGGCATAGGAATACCCTTTTCGTTACTCAGGACCGATGCATCGGTTGGAACCCGGATTCGCCATGCGGTATTTGTAGCATCAAATGAATAATCTTTTTTACAACAGGTACAGACTGCCCGGGTTCCCGCAATCATTTCCCGCCGATAGGCTCTGCTACAGGTACAGGCATAAACCAGGCCTGATGTACGCAGTTTTTCAATCAACGTCGTATAGTGTGGTAGCCTGTGATGTTGGGACCAGTGTTGGAGGAAGTCGGATACACTTTGCGGCCCTTCATCGTAATCCAGACCTAACCAATCGATCGTGGAAAAAATATTCTCCAAATATTCAATCCTGCACCGTTCCCTATCCAAATCATCGATCCTTAATAAAATGCGAGCTCCCTTTGCCCGGGCAAGTGCCCAGGTGATAATAAAAGAAACCGCATTCCCTGGGTGCAGGTATCCGCTAGGGGTAGGTGCATAACGAGTCAGGGTTGGCATTTTATAAAGATACTGCCTTCCTTATTAAATCGGTTTAAGCTTTTTTTGCCAGGTTGAGACAAGAAGAAGGAGCAACCCTGCCGGAATAAATGCCGAAATCAATACAAGACCTATATAGTACCATGACAAAAACCCCAGCTCTGCCCAAAGTAAAGTCCCTTGAAAAAATAGCAAAAATTCGCTTCCTGTAAAACCTACAATAATCAAAATAAGGCCCCAATGGACCGATGGCTTTGCAGCAGAAAGCATACCCCTGCGAACTGTTTCTGAAAAAATGTAAAACGTAATCGCTCCCAATAAAATGAGGTGAATAAAGCCAATTACATAATTACGGATGGTATAGGATATGGTCGCAATAAAAGGAAGGACAACCGCAGACTGAACCACAATTTTTAAAACTAAACAGACGAAGGATATAGACAAAAGCCACCTTTCCCATCCAAATATCCTTTGTTTCAAGGTCGGGATATGTTGTTTTAGTAAAGCTAAAAAAACAAAAAGGGCTGACAGTTGGATGATTACGCCCATTCCATTTATTGAAAAAAGCAAGGCAGACGGGTTAGACCAGGTTACAGCCATAGCGTACGTCAGAAAAGTTGAAATGACAAGCAAGCGCAAAAACCATGTAGCCAAGAGATTGGTAATGATAATGCCCCTGGAATGGATTTGGTGCAGGAATAAGGCGATGATACTAAAAATAAACCAACCGTTAAACTGAAAATGAAGGTAAAACTGGACAGCCTGATAATACAGGGCTTTGCCCTGAAGGCCGGCAAGGATTATAATCGGCATCGCCCAAAGCGAAAGTGTCGAAAAAAATAAAAAAAATATGGCAATACGTAAAAACACACCGGCTATACCGGGTGCATCCAAATCCTTCAAAAAACGATAAAAAAAGAAGTATGATAAGATAGCATGTGCTGAGGTGAAAAAAATAGCAACTGGCCCATATCCCTGTAACGGAAAACTGACAGCCATACCTATTACTGCAATTTGTGTCAATAAAAGGTTTGTACGATAAAATGTCTTAGCCTGAGCAGTCTCGGACAAAAACGTCTTGTAAAGTAGGATTGCTAATGCAATGTACAACCAGCCGAGCATGGCAACATGGGAATGTGCGTGTACCCAAAAACGAAAATCAAGCCATGGTATTTCTATGGCAAAGGCCAACCGCATCAGAACACCCATGGTTGCAGCAACCAAAAAATTGATCAATGCAACTTGAAACCAGATCTTTGACATACGATCGTTTCCCATTTGTTTTTCATCAATAGCATGATGGAAGACATAATGTCTCCCAGTCATGCTATCTGCAGCTTTTTCAATCAAACTTATTTGCCCACCGCTTGCCCATCGTTGGCATAAGCAAATTCGAGTACACTTCTTGCGTCCTCCATGGTTAAATTCTGGTTGGGCATACGCACAAGACACTCTTTCAGCAAGGCCTGAGCTGCGGGATCTTTGTCAAGCATCACGTCCACATTCATGATCATATTCATGATCCATTCCGGCTTTCTCCGATCCGTTAGTCCTTTCCAGCCAGGACCCACGACACGCTGATCTGTCAGTTTGTGGCAGGCCGCACATTTCATGTCAAATATGGCCGATCCCTTGTCTACCATTGCCGCATCTAAAGGGCTATTCAACGAGACATCCTTAATTTCACCAACACCTTTTCCATCATCAGCAGGAGCGTCAGCTATCATGCTTTGTGGTGGTGGACCTGAAGTGTCAGCAGTGGATTCATCAGAACCACCACATGCGCTCATAAGGAGCACACCCATGAGAAGTAAGAGCAGATTTTTCATAAAAATAGATTTATACATTACTAAAGTTAAAAAGTGCTAAAGTGATAATTGGTCCTTGAGTATGCGTTGGGCGAAATCACCAATTGCCTGATGTTTCAGCTGATAATTCAAACCCTCTCGGTAGGCCATAGCCTGGACATGCAAGGGACAAGGGTTTTCTCCAGAACACACAGGCAGTCCAAGTATACAAGCGGTAAACAAGTCCGGCCCATCAATACAAATTACCACCTGACGCAATGTAATCTCGCGATTCTGCTCGCTTAAATAAAACCCTCCATTAGGACCTTTTACAGAAGAAATGAGATGGTACCTGGCTAGTTGCTGCAGTGTCTTTCCAAGGAAATGTTGGGGTATTTCCAATGAGCTAGCCATTTCCTTTACACCAACTTTTTGGGTTTCTGAAGAATGGATAGCCAGATATAATGCAGCTCTAATGGCATATTGACAAGCTTTTGAAAACATATTCACTTGTATTTATCTGCAAAGATAGTAATAAAAAAATTAAAGTCATTTATATCTTTTATTAGTTTATAGCGCAATGTGGATTTCACCTTTAAAATCTATTGACACAATATAATATTTAGTAACACTGACCTACATATTACAACTGTTATTCAATCATATAAGTACGTTTTGACAATAGTCATAGCAGACAATGATGTAGATCATCATCAATTACAACTGAGTACTTTTACCTTTGTTAAAAGATAATAATGTCTTTTTATTCTTTAAGCAATCTAATCTGTGCGTACTAAAACTCTTTATAACTGAAAAACCCTGCAAAATGAAAAATCAATGGATCATCCTCATGTTCACTGTATTAACAGGACTGGGTATACTGGTATTCGGTTGCGGTAAAAAAGGATCTGGCAAATCCGGGTCCAGCGCCCTCGCCAGTGATGCGGCATCCGCTGTCTATGTCGCACCCGGCGAATTCGATGAATTTTACGCCTTTATGTCCGGTGGCTTTAGTGGTCAGGTAAGTGCATATGGCCTGCCATCCGGACGCCTTTTGAAAGTCATCCCGGTTTTTTCACTGGATGGTGAAAAAGGATATGGCTTCTCTGAAGAGACAAAGCCAATGCTAAACACCTCCTTTGGATTCATTCCGTGGGACGATGCACACCATCCCAAACTTTCCCAGACTAATGGTGAAGAGGATGGGCGTTGGCTGTTTATTAATGGTAACAACACGCCGCGAATAGCACGAATAGACTTATCGACTTTTGAAACTGTGGAGACTATTGAAATACCGAATAGCGGTGGCAACCACAGTTCGCCCTATCTCACTGAAAACACGGAATATGTGGTAGCCGGTACCCGGTTCAGTGTACCCTACCCACAAAAAGATGTTCCGATTAACACCTTCAAAGAAAATTTCAAAGGCATATTATCCTTTATTAGTGTCGACAAGGAACATGGACACATGGATGTCTCTTTCCAGATTATGATGCCCGGATTTGACTATGACCTTGCTTCAAGCGGTAAAGGCCCATCCCATGGTTGGACATTCTTTACCACATATAACACCGAACAAGCCTATACCCTCAAAGAAGTGAATGCTTCCCAGAATGACAAAGACTTTATAGCCGCAGTAAATTGGAAAAAAGCAGAAGAATACATCGCTCAGGGAAAATTTGAAGAAATACCTGCCGATTATGCCAGCAACCGAATGAGTGAAGAAACGCACATGGCTACAACTACCATGAAAAAGAGTGTACGCATTCTAAACCCTGCAGAATGCCCTGGACTGGTCTATTTTCTTCCTACACCAAAATCACCACATGGTGTTGATGTAAACCCAACGGGTGAATACATTGTGGGATCGGGAAAGCTATCAGCAAACCTGACGGTACACTCGTTTGATAAAATGCTAAAAGCGATAGAGAACAAGGCCTTCGAAACAGAAATTGATGGCATCCCCGTATTAAAATACGATGATATCGTGGCAGGCATAGTTAAAGAACCCGGTCTGGGGCCATTACACACTGAATTTGATGACTTTGGGAATGCCTATACAACATTCTTCATTTCCTCAGAAATTGTAAAATGGAAAGTAGGCACATGGGAAGTCCTCGATCGTGCGCCTTGTTATTATTCTGTTGGTCACTTAATGATTCCCGGTGGAGGTTCACGCAAACCCACTGGTAAATATATGGTAGCCCTCAATAAAATTACAAAAGACCGCTACCTTCCAACTGGACCGGAGATGAATCATTCTGCGCAATTGTATGACATATCAGGCGATAAGATCAAGTTGTTATTGGATTTTCCAACCATAGGAGAACCTCACTATGCCCAGGGAATTCCTGCAGATCGGATCGCACCAAAGTCTAAAAAATTCTATCCAATTGAAAAAAACACACACCCATACAAAGCATTGGGTGAGAAACAAACCAAAGTGGTCCGGGAAGGCGATGTAGTCCGGATTTATATGACAACCATTCGCAGCCACTTTGCACCTGACTGGATAGAAGGCATTAAGCTGGGCGATAAAGTGTATTGGCACATCACCAACCTGGAACAGGATTGGGATGTACCTCATGGTTTCTCGATGATGGGAGCACAAAATTCGGAGTTGTTGGTCATGCCAGGTCAAACCAGGACACTCTATTGGGAGCCTAAAAAAACAGGGGTGTTCCCATTCTATTGCACCGACTTCTGCTCCGCACTGCACCAGGAGATGCAGGGTTATGTACGCGTGTCACCTCGTGGTGCCAACGTACCCCTGAAATGGGGATTAGGCGAGGACGTCTTTCCTCAATAATTAAGGCATCTTAAGCCAATAAAATGACCGAACCGGGAGTCGATCAGGCTCCCGGTCCGACAAACCAAACAAATGAAACATCTACCAAGAATACTCATGGTCGTTGGCATAGCCGCCCTCCTGATGTTATTCGTCTTTCCAATGTGGCGCATTACTCTTTTTGCACCTCAATATCCGGATGGTGTAACAATGTATATCTGGATTAATAAGATAGCTGGAGAAACACCCGGGACCATCCAGAATATAAATATTCTGAATCACTATGTTGGCATGAAATATATCGAACCGGATGCCATTCCCGAACTAACTTATTTTCCTTACATCATATGGGCAATGTCTTTCCTCGGCTTGGTTGCGGCAGTGGTCAACAATAAATTGGGTTACCTGCTATGGTTCGTTTTGTTTGTTGCCATGTCCGTGATCGGTATCTATGATTTTTACCTCTGGGAATATGATTATGGTCACAATTTAAGTGATACAGCACCTATAAAAATACCCGGTGCCTCCTTCCAGCCACCCGTTTTCGGGACAAAGGATATTCTGAATTTCGTAGCCCAATCCTATCCACATACCGGAGGATACTTTGCAGGAATTGCTGGTTTATTCGCATTAATAGCATTTTGGTTAAAGGCAAAATTTCGATTCTCATGAAGTATCTGATCCTATCAACCTTCATTTATTTGGTCGGATGTAGTCCTTCCGTAAAGCCCATCGTTTACGGTGAGGATATGTGCGCCTACTGCAAAATGGTTATTGTAGATGACCAACACGCAGCAATCGCAGTAACGGACAAAGGCAAAGTCTTCAAATTTGACGCAATCGAATGCCTGATACCTTATCTCCAGGCCCAACCCGAAACAAGCTTCAAGTTATTGGAAGTAAACGACTACGAAATGGCTGGATCGATGATTCCGGCAGAAACAAGTTTTTATCTGATCACCAGATCCATCCCCAGTCCAATGGGAGCTTTCCTATCTGCCTTTGCAACCAAAGACAAAGCCATTGCAGCCCAGACGACACACGGAGGAGAACTCTTTGATTGGAACCAAGTGCAAGAACGTCTCAAAAACTGACGCATCGAATTTTGAATTTCAACCGCAAAACTTAAAGAATATGAAAACCAACCTAATCCTCTTTGCAATATTATGGCTCAGTATCGTGCTTTCTTCCTGTCAGGAATCAAGCAGTTCGACTACCTCAACGGCAGAAGACGCTATGCCTGCCAAAGGACAATCTTCCGTTCAAGACCCCCTCTCCGAACCTAATATCCTTCAGGTAGCCATTGGATCCAAGGACCACTCTACCTTAGTTGCCGGCGTACAAGCGGCTGCATTGGAGGATGTGCTTTCCAATGCAGGTCCATTAACCGTCTTTGCCCCAAACAATGACGCATTTGCCAAACTGCCAGCCGGCACATTGGATAATCTCCTGAAACCTGAAAACAAGGCCACGCTGGCGCGCATCATTAAATTTCACGCTTCCCCGGGGTCTTATACCATTGAATCGATGCGAGATGGGCAACAGCTTTACCAGGCAACCGGACATTATATCAAAGTGGCCAAGCAAGGTGACCAGGTGACAATCAACGGAGCCAAAATTTTAGGAACTGTAAAAGCATCAAACGGTATTGTACATGTCATTGATGCCGTCATGTTGCCACCCGAAGAATGAGCGATTGCAGGAAGTTGGCTGGCTTATAAGTTTATCCCCCGGAAGACAAACGACTGGGGGCTATTCTAGCCAGCCAACCTGCATTCCTAAACCCATTATACTTTGTATTTTCCAATCATTCGAACTATGCGGCTAACATCAGCAATCGGGTTAATCCTCCTCCTTTCCAGCGCCATTGCGACTGCGAAGACAATTGAGGTATGTCCGACATGCCCGTTCATTCGCATACAACAGGCAATTGACCAGGCTAATGAGGGCGATACCATCTACATCAGGAAGGGTAGTTATTCTGAACATTCTATTTGCGTAGACAAACCCCTTTACATACTGGGAGAACAGTTCCCGGTGATCGATGGAAAGGGCATTGGCGAACTCATAATCATTGAATCGGATCGCGTCTCCATTGAAGGATTGCACCTCCAAAACACCGGTATAAGTCATGTAAAAGATCGCGCCGGAATCAGACTGAGGCGGGTAAAATATTTTGTCATTCGAAACAACAAACTGGATAACACCTATTTTGGCATTTACCTCGAACACAGTTCATCCGGGACTATAGAAGGAAACCAATTATTGGGCCAGGCAAAAAATGAAACATCCTCCGGAAATGGTATTCACCTTTGGTATTGTAAGAATATACAGGTAGAAAATAATACAGTGCGTGGGCATAGAGACGGCATCTATCTGGAATTTGCCGATAGTTGCCGCATAGCCGCCAACCTGGCCGAGAAAAACATCCGGTATGGTTTACATTTTATGTTTTCCAATGATGACGATTATTTTCAAAATATCTTTCAGCGCAATGGGGCCGGCGTCGCAGTTATGTTTTCCCGTCGGATCAATATGTGGGAAAATACATTTGCCTTCAACTGGGGACAGGCTGCCTATGGATTATTATTGAAGGAGATTTATGATGCAGAGATAAAGGACAATACCTTTCGTGAGAATACGATGGGCATTTTCGTGGAGGGAAGCAACCGCATAAATTATTCCCGGAACGCCTTTATTCGCAATGGCTGGGCGATCAAAATATCCGGAGGATGCCTCGACAATAAGATTGCAGGCAACAATTTTTTATCCAACACCTTTGACCTGGCCGTGCATAGCGGCGTCAACAATTCGTTTGATGGCAATTTTTGGAGCGCTTACGATGGCTACGATCTCAACAGGGATGGCATGGGCGACATCCCCTACCGGCCGGTAAAACTCTTCAACTATATCGTAAATCAGACCCCAGAGGCAATGATCCTGTTGCGAAGCCTCTTTGTCGACCTCATTAATTTTTCAGAAAAGGTGAGTCCTGTATTCACTCCGGACAACGTAGCCGATAACAAACCACTCATGCGACGAATTGCCTTGAATCATTCCTACGAAATAACAAAGCGATGATTCACATTTCATCTTTA
Source organism: Saprospiraceae bacterium (assembly GCA_017985675.1). Lineage (GTDB taxonomy): Bacteria > Bacteroidota > Bacteroidia > Chitinophagales > Saprospiraceae > JAGNXB01. The sequence continues at coordinate 74,879 of JAGNXB010000002.1, forward strand.
CACAAATCATTTGGCAAGCAAAAAGTGCTTCAAGGCATTTCGCTTAATTTCAACAAACCCGGCATCACCGCCATTTTGGGTCCGAATGGGTCCGGCAAAACGACGCTGATCAAGTCTATTCTGGGTATGGTTTTGCCTACTGCAGGACATATCCACTTCGAAGAAAAGGATATAAAAGGACAGTGGGACTACCGAAGCCGGATAGATTATCTACCACAAATAGCGCGCTTTCCCGACAATCTTCGGGTCGATGAATTACTGCGTATGATCCAGGACATTCGCAGCGTAGCACCCGCATCACTGGATCGGCTAATCGCTCTATTTGACATGGCTGACTACATGAATAAACGCTTTGGAAACCTTTCGGGAGGCACAAAACAAAAAGCGAACCTCATACAGGCCTTTATGTACGATAGTCCTGTAATTATCCTGGACGAGCCCACTAATGGTCTCGATCCTGTAGCGCTTATTCGCCTAAAGACCTTACTGCAGGAGGAAAAACAAAAAGGTAAACTCATACTAATTACGACCCACATCATGAGTTTCGTCAATGAAATGGCTGATGATGTTGTTTTTCTCCTCGATGGGAATGTGCATTACCGGGGTTCCGTAGATGCCTTGAAAATCCAATTCGGGGAGCAGGATCTCGAAAAAGCGATCGCTGGCATCTTGCTTGGAAAATCAGCTTTCAGCTCAAATGGACATTCGGCGCACAATGAAGTAATCAAGGTAAAGACAACACTCCATTAATTAAAAAGATCGTATGTTCAAGATCCTCAAATACAGTTTTTATGACCTGATCCGGAGCCGCTGGGCACTGATCTATACGTTGTTTTATGCCGTTCTGACGATCAGTCTCCTCGCATTAAGCGGCGGAATGTCAAAAGTCATTATCAGTCTGATGAATGTGATTCTGGTGCTTGTGCCCCTCATTGCGACCATGTTTGGGGTAATGTACTATTACAACTCCCGGGAGTTTACTGAACTCTTACTCTCCCAACCACTCAGACGGACTTCAATTTTTTTTGGTCAGTACCTCGGTGTCGCTCTGTCCCTGTCCCTGAGTCTTTTGATTGGTGTAGGATTACCCTTTGTAGTCTATGGCCTTTGGGGATCCTCTGACATACAGAATTTTACCATGTTGTTGGTAGTAGGCGTTTTTTTGTCCTTCATCTTTTCAGCGATGGCCTTTTTCGTTGCCTTATGCCATGAAAATCGGATTAAAGGTTTCGGTTTAGCCATACTGGCCTGGCTATTTTTTGCAGTGATTTACGATGGTTTATTTCTGCTGGTACTAGCCATGTACAACGACTATCCACTTGAAAATGTGGCCATCGGGGCGTCTATGTTTAATCCCATTGACTTATCGCGTATACTGATTCTACTCCAACTGGACATTTCGGCACTTATGGGATACACCGGAGCTGTATTTCAACATTTCCTGGGGAACACCACAGGAATGCTCTTGTCCTTTACCGTCCTATTGCTCTGGGTCTTCATCCCTGCGCTGGCAGTAGGTCGCGTAGCCAATCGAAAAGATTTTTAATACACATAAAACCTTATCATGATAACAGCTGACATCCAGAATAAAACCATCGGCGAACTGGTCGCTGAGGATTACCGCATGGCGGAAGTCTTCAAACGCAATGGCATTGATTTTTGCTGTGGTGGCAAAAAAACGCTCAGTGATGTATGCCTCCAAAAAGGTATCGAACCAGCTCTGCTTGTAAAAGCGTTGACCGAAATCCACGAAACACCAGCAGTCGCGGCCTCATTGCCTGCTGATTCCTGGCCGCTGCCCTTCCTTTGTGATTATATCGTGCAGGTGCACCATACTTACACAAAGGAAAAACTTCCCATGATGCTGGAGTACGCCCGCAAGGTGGCAAAGGTACACGGTCACGCCTGGCCTGAAAACATTGCCATCGCCGACCATTGCACATTGCTGCTCCACGAGATGACAGAGCATATGGCAAAAGAGGAAGGGGTGTTGTTTCCCTACATCAAACATCTGGCAGAGGTGACAGCCCAGGGCGGGAAAGCCGCTTCCCCACCATTTGGCAGCGTGGCGAACCCCATTGCCATGATGGAATCCGAGCATGAATCTGCCGGTGATGCCATGAAGCAGATTCGCGCATTGAGCCATAACTACACGCCACCAGAAGGCGCATGCAATACGTATCAGGTCCTTTATAAGCTGCTGGAGGAATTTGAAGGTGATCTGCACCGCCATGTACATCTGGAAAACAATATCCTCTTTCCAAAAGCGATAGCGCTGGAGCAATCCTCCGCCATTGGGCACGTGAAAGTGTAGACACAACTATTCATGGGCTTGGGAGGAAGCCCTGCCTCAGTACCGTTCATCCTTCACCATCGGCAATTTTTCCAGGACATCCACTTCGATCATGGGAAAGCCGAAGTCGAGGACGATCCGGCCGCTCATGAGGTAGATGCCTTTGCCACGGAAGGGGTATTTGGCCAGTGATGGCGGAAAGTGGGTGCTGTCGAAAAACAACCCCTCCTGATCCAGCCAGGTACCGAAGTTCATGTGTTCCTTTCGCACGGTCGTTACATGCTTGCGGGCCACATAGTAGCCCAGCATGCGCACGACGCGTCCGGCATGCATGACCATCTCCCGCACGGCAATAGTGCCCAATGGGCTGGCTTGCAAGAGGTCAAAGGGCGAGCAGAGTGGAAAACCCAGCAACTCGATCTCATCGAAAGACTGGTCATAGGGTCCCTCCTTCAACTCCGGGACAATGTATTCAGACGCCTCCTCCTCAAAGAGGGACGCAGTACCGTTTCGTTCACGCATAAAAAAGCGATTGGGGTCAGGCGCTCTCTCCGTCCGGTACAAAGTTAAAACATTTTGTTTTAAAAATGTGGGGGTTATTGAGTTGTTGGGTTATTGAGTTGTTGGGTTGTTGGGCCTGCCGCCGATGAGGCAGGTTGTTGCGACAAGAGCTCCCAGTGGGAGGGTTTGGGGACAGATGAATTGGGAATCCGGGATGGGACGGACAGATGGATGTCGTTTAGATGGAAAGTGTTGACCGTGACGGCCTAAACCGTTAAACATTAAACCTTTAAACCATAAGGACCTCACAACTAAAAGTCATCTACCGTGGCCGACCACTGCCACCTGAACGGCCGGATCCGCCACCGGGACGGCCACCACCGCTGGATCCTCCTCCTGTGCGACCAGGGCCACCAGAGCGGCCGGGACCTCCGCCGGGACGACCGCCACCAGGACGACCGCCACCTCCACCGGAGCGCCCACCACCGCCGCCACGGCCCGTGCCGGCTGATTTGGGATCCCATACAGGCCCTTCCCCCAACTCCGCAGGAAGGGGTGTTTTGAGGATATCGCGTTCAATCAGCTTTTCGATACGGGAGAACTTCCGCATATCATCCGGGTTGATCAGCGTGATCGCCACTCCTGTCGTATCCGCGCGGGCTGTGCGACCGATACGGTGTACGTAATCTTCGGCATCACCCGGCACATCAAAGTTGATGACCAGATTGATATCTTTAATGTCGATACCCCGGCTAAGCACATCGGTGGCTACCAGGATACGGGTTTGCTTGGATTTGAATCGCATGAGCACCTCTTCACGCTCCTTCTGCTCCAGATCAGACGAGATGCCTTCCGAAGGAATGCCTTTTCGACGAAGGGCATTGACGATATCGCCTACTTTGCGTTTGGTCGAACTGAACACGAGAATGCTCTTGTAGTTGGGCTTATCTGCCAGCAAGTTGGTCACCAATCGGATTTTCTGTTCTTCATACGCCAGATAGGCGACCTGAAGAACCCCTTCTGCCGGCTTGGATATGGCAAGACTAATCTGATCGGGTTCATGGAGAATCAGGCTGGCCAGTTCCCGAATCTTGGGCGGCATCGTTGCACTAAATAAGAGGGATTGGCGCTTTTTGGGAATGAAGGAGATAATCTTGAGGATGTCCTCATGAAAACCGATATCGAGCATCCGGTCCGCTTCATCCAGAATAAGGTATTGGAGCCGGTCAAATTTCACATACCCCATGTTCAGGTGTGAAATCAGTTTGCCGGGCGTAGCCACGACGATATCCGCTCCACCCTGCAGCGCTCTTTTTTGTGTAGCCCAGTCTGCTCCGTCGCTTCCACCGTAAAGCAATAGGGTACTGATACCTGAAAAATAGCCGAGTCCCTGGACTTGCTGGTCGATCTGGATGGCCAGTTCGCGTGTGGGCACGAGGATGAGGCACTTGACAAATTCTTCCCGTTCCTTGGCGAGTTGATGCAGCACGGGAAGTAGAAATGCGGCTGTTTTACCGGTTCCCGTCTGCGCACAGGCGATAAGATCGCGACCAGCCAGTACTTTGGGTATTGCTTGCTCCTGGATAGGGGTGGCTTCTTCAAAGCCCATGTAGGAGAGCGCTTCAATCAATTGATCATCAAGACCAAATTCCGTAAACTTCATGTAAGGATTCTACAAAACAATTAATGCTCAAAGCTACGGGAAATGTTTCGCATCAGCCGGGTAGCGTGTTGGGAAGTCATTTGGAAATGAGATAGGCATCCGAATGAAGTCGATTGGTAACGGGCCCTCCTACCGCTTTTGCTTTATGAAGCGAGCAATTTATGGGCATAATTGCTTTCTGGAGAAAGCAATTATTGTGGTGCCAACCATTCTTCACCCCACCCTTGCTCTTTCCCACATCAGCTCGTACTTGCTCATACCGCTAAAGCGGAAGGCGGAGTTATCTGGCTTAAAAACGGTTTTGGCAGCAGCCATAACTGGTTATTTTTCCACGCCTCCTCTTTGCAAAACTCGTTCTAAAAGCATTTAATCATCCTATTTGTATACTTTTGAGTATAACAAAAATTGAAAGACTTCATGCGCTGTTAGACCTTTGACTCCAACTAAGAACTAAATTGCAGCAATTGCTAAGTGTTAAGTATTGACCATGACTTACATCCTCCCTGTACTTCCTTTGGCACTGGATATAGAAACCAAAGCTGTAATTAAAAAAACAGTAGAAGCCCGCTCAGCCTTGGCAGAAATGAAAGGCGCCGCTGTCAGTATTCCCGATGTACATATCCTTATCAGCACCCTCTCATTACAAGAGGCTAAAGACAGTTCGGCTATAGAGAACATTTTCACAACACATGATGAACTATACCGATCTGATTACCAAGCCGGCGATTTCCGAACTATTGCTTCTAAGGAGGTGCACAATTACGCGCTTGCCCTTCGAACCGGCTTTGATATTGTTAAACAGCAGGGTTTTCTCTCCAATAATCATCTCCTAAAAATCCAGGCTATTATCGAAGAAAACAGCGCGGGATTCCGCAAATTGCCCGGCACAAAACTAAAAAATGAACAGACCGGTGAGACAGTATATACACCTCCCCAATCGGGTGAAGAGGTGTTGACCCAGATGGGTATACTGGAGCAATTTATAAATGATCCTAACCTATGCGATTGGGATCCTTTAGTTAAAATGGCCGTTATCCATCATCAATTCGAAAGTATCCACCCTTTTTATGATGGCAATGGTCGCACGGGTAGAATCATCAATATCCTCTACCTGGTCATGCAGGGTTTACTTGACATCCCCATTCTTTACTTAAGTCGGTATATTAATCTGCATAAAAACCAATATTACCGACTTCTTCAACGGGTACGCACTGACAATGGCTGGGAAGCCTGGGTTCTCTATATACTGGAAGCTGTAGAGCAAACTTCCCGCCAGACGACAGCTACCATCTCATCTGTCAAAATACTGATGGAACAACACAAACGCCAAATCAGGACCGAACTTCCTAAAATCTACAGTCAGGATCTGCTGAACAATATCTTTCGTCATCCTTATACTAAAATCGACTTTGTCAAAGCTGATATGGCAGTGAGTAGACCTACGGCTACCCGATACCTCCAGGCACTTACTGATCTTGGAGTTCTTGAAAAGGAGAAGTTCGGTAAAGACAATTACTACATCAATAAAGCACTTTTTCAACTACTGGCAACAGGAAATCTGAATGTACCTAAATAGTCCGACGTGTAGTGGAGCCTTTTGCGTCTTTATGTGGAATTGAAAGCCCCCTTTCGTTACATGACCTGCTGCATATGTAAAGAAAAACGTGACTTTATTTACATGACATTATGCATATGTAAATAAAAGCGCGATTTTCTTTACATGACATTATGCAATTACTTTCAGTCCATTCGGGTTCTTCCTACTAATATTTTCGCTCAGTATAGAAAATCTAGTTCGAATACGATGTCTAACTTATGAACATGTTATCCTAACCTCACCCCACCCTTGCCCTTTCCCACATCAGCTCGTACTTGCTCATGCCGCTAAAGCGGAAGGCCCCGATACGAATCAGCAGGTCCAGTTGCTCGGGACTGTGGTGTACCCGGGTGCAAAATTCGGCCAGACTGTGATAAGACCCATGCCGTTCCCTCTCGGCAAGCAGATCCAGCGCAAACTGTCGCTCCAGTCCCTGCAAATGCACAAACCCGAGAAAAACATCCGTGCCCCGGATCGACGTGAGCCAGCGGCTCCGGTTCACACAAGGCGGATGGATCGTTGCCCCCTGCATCCGCGCCTCATGCACATACACCTCGGTCGAATAGAAGCCACCAAAATTATTGATCACGGCCACCATAAACTCCAGTGGATAGTACGCCTTGAGGTACAGACTCTGGAAGGACTCCACCGCATAACTGGCCGAATGCGCCTTACAGAAGGAGTATCCGCTGAAACTCTCCACTTGTCGCCACACTTCCTGCGCCAGTTCATCGGAGTAGCCCCGTGCCCGGCAATTCTCCACGTACTTTCGCCGCAGCCGCTCGAAGGTGTCGGATGACTTCTTTTTGCCCGTCATGATCCTGCGCAACACATCGCTTTCATCGAGATCCAACCCGGCAAAGTGATGTACGATCTTCATCACATCCTCCTGATAGACCATCACCCCAAAAGTCTCGCCCAGATGTTCGGCAAAAACCGGGTGGATGTAGCGAAAATCATTCGGTTTGTGAAAACGCTGGATATACTCCCGCATCATACCTGACTTGGCCACGCCCGGGCGGATAATCGAACTAGCCGCTACCAGATGGACATAATTATCACAATGGAGCTTACTCAGCAGCCCTCGCATAGCCGGTGATTCGATGTAAAAACAACCGATACATCGCCCCGATCGCAACTGGGAACGCACCCGCTCATCGAGCTTGATCCGGGCTACATCGTGGACGTCCACGGAGCGGCCCTGGTTTTCCTTCACCAGATCCACCGCCTCCTTGATATGACCCAGCCCCCGCTGGCTGAGCACGTCGTATTTGTGAAATCCCAGATCTTCGGCATGGTGCATATCAAAATGGGTGACCGGAAAACCCTTGGGCATCATCTGTAACGCCGTATGCGCATAGAGCGGACGTTCACTGATCAGCACACCACCTGCATGGATAGACAGGTAATTGGGCAGGCCATCAAGCTGCTTACCAAAATGGAAGATGTGCTTCGCATAGGGATGATGTTTTGCCGTAGCCAGCGGCTCATCAACGATGCGGTCAATATCGTCCTTGGGCAGACCAAATACCTTCCCCAGTTCGCGGATAATCGAGCGTCCCTTAAACGTATTGTAGGTCGCCAATAGAGCGGTATATCCCTTACCATAGCGTTTAAAAATATAATCGGTGACGTCATCGCGCTCATCCCAGGAGAAGTCGATGTCAAAATCGGGTGGCGAACTTCGGTAGGGATTGATAAACCGTTCAAAGTAAAGGTCCAGCTCCAGCGGGTCCACATCGGTGATGCCAAGGCAATAGGCCACGATAGAGTTGGCACCACTCCCCCGCCCCACATGGAAGAAGCCTGCCGACCGGGCATAGCGGATAATATCCCAGGTGATCAGAAAATAGGGTGCAAAATGTTGTTTTTCGATCACTTGCAGTTCGCGGTGTACCCTGTCAGCGGCGGCCTTATGTCCGGCTCCGTAGCGGCGGAGCAGTCCGCTTTGTGTCAGCTTGTGCAGCAATTGAAGGTCGTCGCGGGTACTGCCGGTAAATGTCTGGCGATTGTGTTTAAAATCGCTCTGCATGGGTGTCTCGCAACCTGCAAGCAGGTCTGATGCCTGGGCGAGCAGCATGGGGTACCTGGCATAAGCCAGTGTGAGTTCATCAGGATGATACCACCCGTCCGCCAGGGGAGCATGTGCGTCGGGAGCGAGCTTGCCGATGATGGCATTGGTGTCGATGCAGCGAAGGAGCTTGTGGGTACGATGGCCATCCCTGTCGAGGAAAGTGACCGGTGCCCAGGCCACCAGTTTGTGGGCATATTGACGGAGCGGCGACCGGAAAAGCTGGTTGACATCTGCCGGGCGGATGCCGATATATTCGTTGGGACGCAGTTTTCCTGCTGATCGCACGGCGTTGGGATAGATGATAAAGGTATCCGGCAATTCGGGGGGTGTATCCGGCAGGGGGCGCCCTTCCATCGAGCAATCGCTGAGCAGGCGGCATAGTTCAGCAAAACCTTCCTGGCTGCGTGCCAGCCCGATATAGAGCAGTCGGCCATCCCTGCGAAATTCGATCCCCAACACCGGGTGGATACCCGCCTCACGGCAAAGGACAACAAACTCATAGGCACATGATGTATTGTTGATATCTGTAAGTGCCATTGCTTTTATCCCCCGCTCCACGGCAGCAGCCACCAGCTGTCTCGGTGTCAGCGTACCATAACGCAGACTGTAACAGGTATGGCAATTAAGGTACATAGCAGGTTGGCGTTCGGAGGTTGTTAATTGTTCATTGGTTTGAGCGCTTATTCACTGATCAAATCGAAGCATATTTATTACTATTTGAGTCCTTTAGGTTTGACATTTTTCTACCCTTTACGTTGTGCACCAAATATTCCGGAAGGTTTATGAGCTCGAGCTTCCCATCGAAATCAGGTAGCGTTTCTATCCTCATTCATTACTTTATCATTACTGTATCATTACTGTATCATTACTTTATCATTGCTTTATCATTACTTTATCATTACTTTATCATTACTTTATCATTACTTTATCATTACTTTATCATTACTTTATCATTACTGTAATAGCACTTTAATAAAGCTGTAAAATAAGTGCATTACCTCTCACCCATTCCTCATCCCTAAAATGGTTGTCATAGTTGTTGCGGTTATCATCGTTGTCGGTTGCCAACGCTCACATACCTCTTACCCCTGTCCTTACTGACCTGAATATTCATCCCTGATGGATTGCAAATTTAAAACAATTTGTTTCAAATGCAACAACTTTAACAAATGGGCATCGTGCTGAAGTTTGATTCTTTCGTGAATATCGAGCAAAAATGAGGGCTACGAATTATACCATTTGTCCAAACCAAAGCGACATAATATTGCCCAAAAGCAGCGAAATACATATTGTTCGGGTCTGAAAAATACAGTAGGCCAAATCTCAGGCAACCTAATCTGAAGGATTTTTTCTACTTTTAGAGGTTAATTCTCCAATATCGCCCTACACTACACCACGAATGCTTTTCCGTGCAACCTTTTGTATTTTCTGTTTGACATGCTCAATGGTTAACATTTCCCTCGGCCAGGCAAATGATTGTGCCACGGCAACCACGATATGTTCCAACCCCCCAGCCATGGGAAATCCTTCCGGAAATGGAGGATATGATGATTTCAGCGATCCAGACAACGATCCTGGCTGCCTTTCATCCGAAGGGAATACAGCCTGGTATTATTTTGAAATTGACCCGGGAGCTCCATCGGGACTGGAGTTGGGCTTCACCATTATTCCTGATGGCGGCTATGGGGAGGATTATGACTGGGCCTTATTTGGTCCCGATGTCGATTGTGGAGATTTGGGCTCACCGATCCGGTGCTCCTCTGCTTCAAGCGCCTGTGGTTTCTGTCCGGAGACCGGTATGGGAATGGGTACATCCGATTATTCAGAAGGTCCTGGATTTGGCGATGGGTTTGTCGCCACACTGGATGTTGCGGGCGGACAGGGTTTTTATATCGCCATCAACAACTGGTATGGTACCGGCAATGGGTTCAGTCTGGAATTTACTGGTAGCGCGGCACCCTGGCTTGATTGCACGGCAGATCCTCCCTGCTCGGTCATTGCGGTTGCTTCCAACGATGTAACCATCTGTGAAGGAGGTCCACCGTTTGCCATTGAAGTATTTCCTGATGGTGGCCTGCCTCCATATTCTTACCTTTGGGAAGGTACCGGAGACGGCACCGATTACCTAAGTGACCCCACTGTTCAATCACCCATAGTGACATTACCGTCAGGTGTCGATGGCACTATCACCTATTATGTTACCGTAAGCGACGGAATATGTGAAGCAATCGACAGCCTGGACGTACTTATACTACCCGGGCCCGATATTACTATTTTCCCTATCGGCCCACTTTGCACCAATGATGTGAATACTTTTCTGGCTATGGGTATCCCACAAAATGGAACCTGGGGAGGCATTGCCAATACAATAGGTGAAATAGTCCCTGCCAATTTTTCGCAAGGCATCCACTACCTTACGCTCAGCACAGTAACCGCTGAAGGATGTCCGGGAATCGATTCGATCCCAGTGGAATTTTTTGACCCGGAACCTATTACAATTACACCTGTTGACCCACTGTGCGAATCATCCCCTCCCTTTGTCATACAGGTAAACCCACCTGGTGGAACCTGGACGGGCGATGTCGATCCTTCCGGGACGATCTATCCTGACCTCCTCGGTTCGGGTACCTTTATTGCGACCTATCAATACACCAGCATTTATGGTTGCGAAAGCTCTGAACTAGTGATTTTTGACATATTCGAAGATCCTGAGCCGTTGATCCTCGATCCTGGACTACTCTGCCTGGATCAAAATACAGTACAACTTGAGGCAGACCCGACAAATGGTCTATGGGGGGGTGTCGCCAATTCCCTTGGCGCTGTATTTCCCAGTGTGTTAGGTCTGGGCACACATCAGGTAACCTATACATACTCCGATGCCAACGGCTGCACGGGCAAAGACAGTATACAACTCGAGATCATAGAACCACCGTATGCGGATCTTGAACCTGCAGGTACGGTCTGCAATAGTGATGCAGGAGGCCAATCGACCTTGTTCGATTTTAATGGATTAATCCTGGGCGGAGATGCCGGCGGCATTTGGTTAGATTATGATAACAGCGGTGCTACAGGTAGCTTTCCCGTATTAGACTTCAATGGCATTCCTCCTGGTGTCTACACGTTTCAATACACTACCTTATCTGCTCAAGGGGCCTGTCAGGAATATCAAGGGTTTGTCCAGATTATTGTAGAGGATTGCCAATGTCCAAGCATTGCCCTTGATCCTTCCACAGATTGGTGCAACGACGGTAGTTCATTAGATCTAAATACGTTAAAGATAACATCGGAATTAGGAACCTGGCAAATCCTTTCCAGCCCCCCCGGCACCAATCCAGCAACGATTAACGCATCAACGTTCATAAGTAGCGGCAAGGATTCAGGTTTATATACCATCCAGTTTACCTTATCCACACCCCCGCCTCCCGGTTGTCCTTCTACAAACACCCTGGTTGTTGATCTTTATTCAACACCTATTGCTTTACTTCCTGTTTCTGTGCAAGTCTGCAATCAATCAGGTACTGGTAACTTTCCCCATATTCTTGACCTTTACGCTCTAATAACCGGTGGTGATGCCGGAGGTCAATGGGTCAACGTTAATGGTGTCAATGCGGGTGGACCATTCACCGCTTTAAACTTCGTTGGTGTTGCACCGGGATCATATAATTTCCAGTACACGACTAATTCCGCTACAGCTCCTTGTCAGGAATCGACCTATTCCCTTCAGATTGTGGTGGAGGATTGCAGTTGTCCTAGTCTGGCATTTAATCCACCCCCTTCCTTGTGCAACGACGGGAGTCCTTTCGATTTAAATTCCCTGCTCGTCACAGCGGAATCCGGCTCATGGTCGCTGACCAGCGCCCCCCCCGGAAGCAATCCGGCTACCCTTGCTGGTACTCTATTCCAGCCACTTAATCGAGATGCGGGCACTTATATCATTCGGTTCACTTTATCCATGGCTCCTCCCGTGGGTTGCCCTTTGTTTGCAGAGGCAACACTTAATCTTCTGCCGGCCCCTTTTGCTGTGCTACAAAGTCAGTTGTCCGTTTGCAATAGCAATACCAGTGGGCAGGATCCGACTACACTGGATTTTGGCGACTTTATTACCAGTGGTGATGCTGGTGGCACATGGGTGGACGTGACCAGTTCCGGAGCTACCGGGACCTTCCCACTGCTTGATTTTACTGGAGTTTTGCCCGGATTATATGCCTTCAGCTACTCCACAAACTCAGCTTCACTACCATGTACTGAAAAGACATACCAGGTTAATGTCCTTGTTAAAAACTGTCTTTGTCCTGATCTCGACATCCTTTCGACTAGCGATTATTGCAACAGTATGTCCACACTAGATTTAACATCATTGATTCTTCAGGCTGCACCCGGTAGCTGGTCGCTCACAAGTATGCCTCCCGGTACGAATCCTGTATTACTTAATGGCAACATGATCAATACTTTGCAGAAGGATGCCGGAGCGTACACGTTGACATATACCTTGTTGACACCTCCACCCGCCGGTTGTCCGGATGCAGCGACAAGTATGATCAATCTATATGATCAACCCGCTACAGGATTGGCCCTGGCTCCAACCGCTTTCTGTGAGGGTACAGTACAACTACAAGGCCTTGGCAATCTCCTAAATGGAGCAGACGCAGGCGGATCCTGGACCTTCCTGACGGGCCCTTCAGCCCCGGGCAGCTCATTTGACCCGAATGCCGGCACATTAGCTATCCAGACTTTAGTGCCTGGGGCCTATGGCTTTCAATATGGTATTTCTGCACAGGCTCCATGTACAAATGTTACCACTGATGTCAGTGTCATCATCCATCCTAACCCAATAGCCAACGCAGGCGCTGACCAGTCGATTTCCTGCCTTAACCCAACTGTTACCTTAGGTCAGGGCCAAACACCTCCTTCAACGTATACGCTTTCATGGATAGGACCAGGGCTACCGGCCAGCAACCTTGCCAATCCGGTAATTAATACGCCGGGAGTGTTTATATTAACTGTTCTGGAAATTCAAACAGGCTGTTCATCCGCTGATACCGTTGTAGTAAGCGGTAGCAATGACTTGATCACTGGATTGCAAGTTGATGAAAAAGGGGCGTCTTGTCCCGGGATTACTGACGGGTTTATCGAAGCCATACTGGTAACAGGTGGCACACCGCCCTTCATCTATAGCCTCAATGGAAGCTTGCCGCAACCAACACCACTCTTTGACGCGCTGACTTCCGGGCAGTACACATTGCAGGTAACGGATGCTATAGGATGTTCCAGGGACACCACGATAACCTTACAAGCCGGATCCGGATTCACACTGGATCTAGGTCCTGACTGGAATGTCATCGCCGGCACACCGGTCGCGATCCAGGCTACATTATACCCTGGCACCACAACTCTCACCAGTCTCATTTGGAACCCGATCCATCCTGATGGCTGTACTACATGTACTGGATTTGCAATTACCGCAGCCCAGGATGTAACGTATTCCCTTATTGCGACGGATGTAAATGGTTGTCAGGCAAGTGATGAAGTAACCATCCGGGTGACCTTACCAAAGCGTGTTTACATTCCTACGGCTTTTTCACCGAATGGCGATGGATTGAATGATCTTTTTTATGTCCACGGCGGTCCTGAGGTACTTCGTGTTAAGTCTATCCAGGTTTTTGACCGTTGGGGAAATGCGATTTACCGAAAGGACGACATTTTGCCAAACGACCATACGGTAGCATGGGATGGTACATTCAGAGGACGATTTGTAGGTCAGGAAGTTTATGTATATTCCGCTGAAATTGAATTTGTTGACGGCTCATCCCGTCTCTACAAAGGCGATGTATTGGTGAGTAGCTCCTTGATCCGTTGAGGATGTTTCCGTTGCATCACCCTTGTTTTAACCAGGAAATGCATGCCGGATCATTGCAAATTCTTCCTTTAAAATCAATTGTGACTTCTGTTACAAGCCTTATCTCCTGATGCATCTACCTTTGCATGAAAATAAATCAAATGGCTATTTACGTGAAGTCTTTTCTCATTATCACAACCCTATTATCTGCATTTGCTTGTGAATCTCAACCCTCTGGCAATGTGTCGTCTGTTTCCGAAAAAAAGGAAGTATCGGGCCCTGTTGCTCAAAATATCGATGTAGTCACTTTTAAAAAATTTATAGAAGAGAAACAGGGGCGGCAGATTCTTGATGTGCGGACCCCAGGTGAAACAGCTTCCGGCATTATACCCGGTGCAATTGAAATGGATATCAGTGCGGCGAATTTTGCTTCAAGCCTCGATGGTTTGGATAAAAGTAAGCCTGTCTTAGTTTATTGCAGGTCTGGAAACCGCAGTGGACAGGCCATGCGGCAAATGAGTGCAATGGGATTTAAAGAAGTGTATAATCTCAATGGTGGCATAATGGCGTGGAGCGGATCTGGTCAGCCATTAGCCCAAAAATAGTCCTGCAGAGACTTACTGAAATGGATCTATTCCGTTCAATTCCCGGATCATTTCCGTCAGGCTCCTGTATTTTAGTGATTTAGAAGCCAGATATTCTTTTGGATTCAGCCATAGAAGTGCCGTAATGCCTTCTTCTGCCTGTGGTACACCTGTGGATGTATCATCCGTTTTCATGTAGTACCAAGTAGTTTTTTTCAGGAACCTTGTCTTCTTTTCACGATAAATATGCCATGTAGTCCATACACTTGGCCCGTTTATTACAGCTTGGATGCCAGTTTCCTCCAAGACTTCCCGTTGCGCCGCTTCCTCCAGGTTTTCGCCCGGATCCACTTTCCCTTTGGGTAAATCTAGGTATGCTCTTCGGTCTATAAACAACCATGCCCCGTCAGGGTGTATCACTAGTCCGCCGGCAGCTTCTATCGGAGTAAGCAGGGACTTGAAATCAGACCATAATTGATCCAAATGTTCGGCTACAATCCAGATATTCTGTTTTTCTATACGCTTTTCAAGCAGGTCAATATATGTGAAAAGCGCTTTTACTTTACCTCTGTATCGGCTTATGAGTGACCATGTCTCTGTCGAATCAGGCAAATGATCTGCAAAAACCAGGAGATGCTCATTATAGTAAATTTTGTACATTTAGCGTTTTTTTTAATAAAATGACCGAACCAGACTATTCCAAACAGCTAGCGGCATCATTGCTGCAAATTAAAGCAATTCGCCTTAGTCCACAAAACCCATTCACTTGGGCTTCTGGACTATTATCACCTGTGTATTGTGACAATCGTTTGCTTTTGTCTTATCCGGATCTTCGAAAACAAGCTATTTCTGGCTTGCTGGCGCTTTCTGAAGAGTTTACCGACATCCAGGGGGTAGCTGGCGTCGCGACGGCTGGTATACCTCACGGTGCGCTGCTTGCCGACCAAATGGACTTGCCATTTGTTTATGTCCGCAGTCAGCCAAAAGGCCACGGCAAAGGCAACCAAATTGAGGGCGAGATACGCCCCGGTTGTCGCATGATCGTTGTGGAAGACCTAATAAGCACTGGTGGAAGCTCCTTACTGGCGGTAAAAGCTTTGCAAGATGCCGGAATGGTGCCGATAGCTGTATTAGCGCTGTTTACTTATGGCTTGCCACAATCAGCGCAACAATTTTCCGCTGCGAATGTACCTTTGCGTACAATTACAGATTACGCCTCCGTTTTACAAGTTGCCCAGCATAACGGTTCCATTAGCCAGATCGAGTTTGAACTCATGCAGACCTGGTACAAGGACCCTCAGGCTTGGTCTGAACGACAAAAAGCGCAATCCCTTAATTCATAGATCCTATTGGGGAACATATCCGTTTTTATTTCGTAAACCCTTTTTTGAATGAGCACCCGATATGAAAGTACTTTACAAAGATTCTGAGAAATTTCTGAACCAATACCTGAATAATCATTCGCCTACGGGTTATGAATCCTCAGGCCAAAAAATTTGGTTGGATTACATAAAAAATTACGTTGACGATTGGTCTTTAGATAATTACGGCACGGCATATGGCATAATTAACCCAGGCGCTTCTTATCGTGTTGTTATTGAAGCACATGCAGATGAAATCTCCTGGTATGTAAATTACATTACGGAGGATGGCTTCATAAATGTAGTTCGCAATGGTGGCTCAGATCATCAAATAGCTCCTTCCAAACGTGTGCTTATTCACACTAAAGACGGCATTGTTAACGGCGTATTTGGTTGGCCTGCTATCCACCTTCGTAAAGGAAAAGATACCAATCTCGCACCGTCTCTTGAAAATATCTTTGTAGACATTGGTGCCAAAAACAAAGAAGAAGTACTCAAAAAAAACATCCACGTGGGATGTGTCATTACATTTGAAGACAACCTGACCTCACTGAATGACCGTTTTATTGTTGGTCGCGCGCTAGATAACCGAATCGGCGGTTTTTGCATTGCGCAAGTGGCGCGTTTGTTGAAGGAACAAAAAATCAAACTGCCGTATTCGCTATATTTTGTCAATGCGGTCCAGGAAGAAGTGGGCCTTCGCGGTGCTGAAATGATCGCACGTACAATCCAACCTGATGTAGCTATAGTCACTGATGTTACTCATGACACCTTTACACCACTCATTAACAAAAGTGTGAATGGTGAAATAAAATGTGGTGATGGCCCAAGTATCGCCTATGCACCTGCAGTGCACAATAAATTGCGAGATCTCATTATCGAAACGGCTGAGCAGGAAAAAATACCTTTCCAAAGAGAGGCCTCTTCGCGGTCGACTGGAACAGATACAGACGCATTTGCCTATTCAAATGGCGGTGTACCTGCTGCACTCGTTTCTTTGCCTTTACGTTATATGCACACCACTGTTGAAATGGCTCATAGAGATGATGTCACCAACCTGGTTAAGCTCCTTTTGTATGCTGTACAGCGGATAGAAAACCAACACAATTTCAAATACTTCTAAATCGGCTTTTTTTCAAAAACAGATCTACAACCTGATTGACTTTCTGACATCAAGTCATTTATGGATTGCTTCTGCAGCGCTATCTCTCTATTGGGCAACTGGGATATATTGGGGAATTGCACCCACTTTTGATGCGCTAGCTGGTGTCGTTTTTTTTGGTACACTGAGTGGTTATTCCTTCCTTCGGTTAAGGAAACCTTTTTTTGGGACGATTACAATACCCTATTTTTCACAAAATCTTCTTTGGAAGATCACAACAATACTTGGTTTTTTTGTCGCTTTATTTTTCGCATTCAAGTTACCTGCAACCTTACAATTGTATATTTTATTTGGAGCCATTATTACAGGTACATACTCTTTACGACTCCCCTATTTCAACTTGAGGATACGAAATGTGCCATTGCTTAAAATTTTCCTCATAAGTACGACATGGACATTGGTGACGGGCCTACTTCCATGGGTATCGTTACATTTTGACAACATCTCTACCCTTCCATGGATGCTGCTCCTAAGCCGCTTTGCCTTTATTTTTGCTATCACATTGCCATTTGATTACCGAGATCGAGCAATTGATCTATCGGAAGGCACCTTGACGATACCTGGCTGGTTGGGCTGGCACAAATCAAGAATAATCGCCTTTGTACTTCTTGGACTTTGCCACGGTTTTGAATTAATGTCTTTTCTTTCAAAGGGGTACATATCCAATCTCACCATAGCTTTTTGTATGACATATTTGCTGGCCATTGCCTTGATAGGATTTGTAAATCCTGCACGAAACGCTCGCTATTATGCTTTTGGCATTGATGGCTTGATGATCGCGCCATTCATGTTCTACTGGATTTTATTGAAAATCGGATGAGTGAACAGGCAAAAGAAAATGCCATCTTGTGCCAATTCCAGTAAATTGGAACGGGTAATCCTGCAATCCCAATCCTGCCTTTAGGAACCATTCCCACCGTTTGTTTGCATACCTGGAAATCTCTGCTTCATAAACGACAGGAGCGTCTCCATTTCGAATATATCCATTATATCCACGCAACGAATGGTAAAGTTGCCAGGATTTCAGAGAGAAGCTGTGGCCTATACCCCATAACACGCAATCATTCTGTCGAGACCTGATTTCGTATGTTTGATAAGCCAGAAAACCCAGCATAATCTCCAGCGCATGATGCCTGGAAAGCAGCCATATTGAGCTTAAATCTACATAATACCCTGGTGTGTCTGTAAAACGAGCTGCCCCCAAATGGGTACCTGATGCTGTTTTTAACCCAATTCTCAGTTCCGTTTTCAGTCCGGCCAGCCAACGAGGTGGTATACGAATGAGCGATTCTACATAAAAGTCTCCACCTGCAATGTGATTGTCATATCCCTCCCAAAACACCTTCCGCTCCTCTTTGAGCTGGTGACTTGTTTGAAAATATTCCAGCGGTATCACATTAATGTTCAGCCTAAGCCAATCAGCTGGCCGCCAACTTAATCCAAGGAAACTGCTTATCGTGTATTCCTCTTGATGGTGAAAGGCAGCTAATGACCCTGAAAACCAGGATGAGGTATCTCTCAGCGGGCTGTGAAGGGAAGGTACCGGCAATGCATTGGGGCCCATCCCCGCAGAAGAAAGTCGGATATATGTTTGGTATGGACTTTTTCCATCCCAATTCACATTATCCGCCCACCACTGCGGTGATTGCGCATTTGAGTTTGTGGCCAAGAGTCCCCAAAAGCCAAGCAATGTTGCTATCCAAAGCTTATATCTCATCAGAAAGGAGGTTGGGTCTGCGCTCTTTGGTACGTTGGTAGGCTTGTTCATATCTCCAGGATTCAATAGCTGCTTCATTGCCAGACAATAATATCGGAGGCACTTCCCATGATCTAAATACTGCTGGGCGAGTGTACACAGGTGGAGCAATCAAATTATCCTGGAAGGAATCAAATAATGCAGACGATTCATCATTTAGCACCCCGGGTAGGAGCCGACCCACCGCATCTACCACTACCGCTGCTGCTAACTCTCCTCCACTAAGCACGTAATCGCCAATACTAATTTCCCGGGTTACGATGTGCTGTCTAATTCGTTCGTCAATGCCCTTGTAATGTCCGCATATGATAAGTATATTTTTCAGCAAGGACAATTGATTTGCTATGGGTTGATCCAGGAGTTGACCATCTGGTGCCATATAAATGATTTCATCATAAGTTCGTTCCAACTGCAGTGCTTCAATGCAAGCCATAAGGGGTTCAGGCATCATTACCATGCCTGCCCCTCCTCCAAAAGCATAGTCATCTACTTGCCGATGTTTGCCTATACCATACCCTCGTAAATCCACCAACCGGAGGTTCAACAATCCCTTAGCTCTGGCCCGGCCAAGGATGGAATGGGCGAGGGGACTTTCGAGCAGCTCGGGAAGTACCGAAATAATATCAATATGCATAGGATCCTGTTGGAGAGATAAACATCGTGATGATGCAAAGATCAAATAACTTTCCTTCTCTCAGCCCTTCCGTTCAGGATATCATGTTTCATATCTGGTCTTCTACACTTCATTGTGATCCAAAAAAAAATATTCTATTTACATGATTGGCTTTACTTTTGCGTCGCCAAGTGTAAAATTTTTATAATCGCACTTGTAAAAACAACAGTTTCGCTTATAAGGGAACCTTTTTACATACCTTATCCGTTATTGACAAACCTTTTAACAAACCTATGCGCTTCGAACGCTGCGCCTCATCAAAATCAAAACACCATGGAGAATGTAGCTAACCCAGTCCGTTATTCGGACACTGAATTGGAGGAGTTCAGAGAGTTAATTATCAACAAACTGGAGAAAGCCAATCAGGAACTTGACTTCATGCAGACCCAATTGACCGAACTTAGTGAAAGCACCAATAATAAAAATAGTGCCGACCTCTTTGACGATAGCAGCCTGCACACTGAAATTGAAATGATGAGTCGAATGATTGTACGGCAGCAACAGTTTGTAAGAAACCTGGATGCTGCATTAGTGCGTGTTCGGAACAAAACGTACGGCATTTGTGCTGTTACTGGCCAATTGATAGACAAAAAGCGCCTTCAGCTCGTTCCGCACGCCACTAAAAGTGTTCTGGGCAAGGAAGAAGAAAAAAAGACGATGTCTCAAGAGCCTTTTGGTGGTGCATACTCTAGCCTTGAACTGCCATCTACTGATTCACCAAGTCATACTGAGGACTAATGAGAGGAATGTGTATCGGTAAGGCATGGATTGTGAACAACCTCTCTCCCTTTCCATTTCAATCCCTTCATTATATTCAAATCCTGCCCTTCCATTAGGAAAGGCAGGATTTTTTTATGCCTACAGAACTTTACTTTTCAACAATTAATTTGCTTTTGAATGGACAACAGATATTTTGATCTGATTGATCAGACCTTTTACTTTCCCCAAGAAGGTTTTGATATAGAAAATGGCTACTTGACATTTCACAATATTTCACTTAGGCATCTGATACAGAAGTACGGCACACCACTCAAACTTACTTATTTGCCCCAAATCGGGGCCCAGATTAAAAAAGCGCGAAACTTTTTCAACAGGGCTATCAAAGCCTTAAATTATAGTGGCGACTACTATTACTGTTATTGCACCAAGAGTAACCATTTCAGTTATATCCTTAATGAAGTGCTTCAGCATGATGTACATCTGGAGACGTCCTCATCCTTTGATATTGATTTGATCAGGAATCTCCAGAAAAGTGGTAAGCTGCGAAAGGACTCCATCATAGTAAACAATGGATTTAAACCGCGGCCATATGCTGAAAAAATTGCCGGCCTTGTTAATGATGGGTTTCACAATGTGATTCCAATTCTTGACAACCCCGAAGAACTACAGTATTACGAGGAAATGATCCAAGGTGAAGTGAAACTTGGCATCCGTGTGGCAACAGATGAAGAACCCAATTTTGAATTTTATACATCCCGGCTTGGGTTCAGGCACTCCCAGATTATTCCTTATTACCAGGAACGGATTGCTAATAACCCCCGACTGAAGTTAAAAATGTTACATTTTTTTGTAGATACAGGCATTAAGGATACCATTTACTATTGGGGTGAATTGAAAAAAGCTGTCAAGCTATATGGTGAATTGCGCAAAATCTGTCCTGATCTTAAAGCGATTAACATTGGTGGCGGTATGCCTATTCGCAACACACTGAGCTTTGAATATGACTACAAGTACATGGTCAAAGAAATCGTGAGCCTAATTCAGGAAGCTTGTGAGGAAGATGGCATTCCCGAACCAGATATCTTTACTGAATTCGGCAAGTACACTGTTGGGGAGAGTGGTGCGACGATTTTTTCAGTCTTGAGCCAGAAACAGCAAAATGATGCGGAGACCTGGTACATGATCGACAACTCACTCATGAATACCCTACCTGATAGTTGGGGCATATCTGAACGTTTTATCTTGCTACCGATCAATAAGTGGGACAATGAATACCATCGAATTAATATAGGTGGTTTGAGTTGCGATAACTCTGATTATTACAATGCGGAGGTCCACGAAAATCAGGTTTACCTTCCAAAGATTGAACCTGGTGACCCTGAACCCTTATATATCGGATTTTTTCATACAGGGGCGTATCAGGATTCGATAAGTGGGTTTGGTGGTATCAAACACTGCCTTATTCCTGCGCCGAAACATGTATTGATCGACCGGGATGACATGGGCAATCTGGTAGATTGGCTGGCCTATGAGGAACAAACTGCAGAGAGTATGTTATCTATACTCGGTTATCTTGAACCTATTGGCAAAGAAATGCCCGCCACACAATAAACTTAATCCGCATCAAAAGACACGATTATTTAACCAAAAGGGCTCACAACTTTCGTTGCGAGCCCTTTTTTCAAATCAAATACTGGATAGTATAGATCTAATATGGAACAATTTAGGCCTCAAGGGCTGGAATCCGAAGAACCTGTCCTGGGTAAATTAGATTAGGATCAGTCAACATTGGTTTGTTTGCCTCAAATATCACTGGATACTTCATAGCATCGCCATAATATTCCTTGGCAATCTTTGAAAGTGAATCTCCTTTTTGTACTTCGTAGAATTTTGCCTCAGGCTCCGGAGTAACTACCTTGATGTGGTCCGTAACAGTAGCAATACCGTCCACGTTTCCAATCGCTAAAATTACTTTTTCACGATCAGACTGTGTTTCTGTTTGACCTGAAACCACCACTGCGTCATCATTTACCTGAATATCCAAATTGTCAATGGAAAGGCCGAGCGATGACACAATACCACGCAAAGCAACAGCCTTAAGCTTATTCGCCTGCTCTAGTCGATCTGCCGTAGATACTGTTGGTGTAGCAGTTGCTTCTTCTGCTTTTTTGCCGCCAAATAGTTTCGGGCCTGCATTTTTAAGGAAAGAGAATAATCCCATGGTCATTAAACTTTAAAATGATAAATTAGAAATCGTGCGAAGATACACATAATGGCACGGCTTTGGAGATGGATGAAACACTAAATTAACTTCTCCGTAAACTCAACTTACTGCGCATTTTGATAAAGTTCAGCATGGTACATGTATTTGACCTATATTTGCGCAGTTTTTTCAAACATATTAGACAAATCTTCATCTGACATGCAAAGCAAAGGAATCATTAAATTTTTCCTGATACTCTTCACGATTATCGTAGCCATCCAATTTTTATACATGGTGCCAACGATGCGCGTGGAGGCCGATGCGGATGCCTATGCGGAACGTATAGCCTCATCCAGTGTGGAAAAAGACAAAGCCACAGCGCTTAAAACTGCAAGAATCGCCTATCTGGACTCCATGTCCGGAGAAAAGATTTTTAGCATTCCACTGATTAAAGACTTTTCCTACGAAGAGCTGAAAAGTAAACAACTAGCACTTGGACTCGACCTAAAAGGCGGAATGAGTGTGATTCTCCAGGTTGACCTGCAGGATGTCATTAGAAGTCTGGCTAATAACAGCGAGGACCCTGAGTTTAATAAGGCGCTAGCCAATGCATCTCAGCGATTCAAAACGGCACAAAGCGACTATGTTACGCTTTTTGGTGAAGAATATCAAAAAGTCGCTGCTGGTAAAAAACTGGCCAATATTTTTATCTTGAATGAGTCGTTCCGTGACAAAATCAATTTTGAGACTCCTGATGGCGAAATCGTGCGGATCATTCGTGAAATGTCAAACGAAACCGTCAAGCTGACCTACAAGCGCCTTAAGGATCGTATCGACAAAACGGGTGTTGTTCAACCTAACGTATCCTTGGATGAAAATCGAGATTTGATCATTGTCGAATTACCAGGTTTTGACAACCCTGAACGTGCGCGCAAGCTGCTTCAGGCTACAGCAAAGTTGGAATTTTATGATGTTTATCGGATCTCTGATGCTGGTTTATCTACATCTTTTCTTGAGGCGGACAAAAAACTGCAGCGTTTATCTGAAGGTGTTGATACTTCATCCATTGATGTAGCTGTAGACTCTTCCTATGCTTATACGTATGATTCACTGGGTCAGGTCATAGACAGCACCCTCCAGGCGGCGACTCCTGATTCATTGGGCGGCCTTTCCTCCGGCAATGGTCCCTTACTCAGCAATTTAACCCTAAACATGTCTTCTGCTGAAGGATTGAGCAATCCACCAGCAGTAATGGGTACTGCCGCAAGAAACAAGATGAATCTGATTACGGAGTATCTGGCCAGACCTGATATTAGAGCTATGTTCCCCAGGGACCTGGAATTCCGCTGGGCTTATAAGGCGTCCAAAGACTTCACCACGGGCGAACAAACCGATCAGTTTAATCTATATGCTATCCGTAAGAAAAAGGGATCTGATATAGCACCTTTAGAAGGTGACAGAGTATCGGATGCACGGGCCAGCACGGATCCTAATACTGGTGAAGTGGTGGTAAGCTTGAACATGGATAGTAAAGGTTCCCGTATTTGGGCCGATATGACAACAAAAGCAGCACAGGATAACAACCGCGAAATTGCAATCTTGCTTGATGATGAAGTTGTTTCTGCACCGAGTGTACGCCAACCCATTAGCGGTGGAAGCAGTCAGATTTCGGGCGATTTTAGCCTGCAGGAAGCAACAGACCTTTCCAACATTTTACAAATTGGTAAACTTCCAGCTAAAACCAAAATCATACAAGAATCACTGGTTGGTCCATCTTTAGGCCAGGACAACATTGATCGAAGCTTGACTTCTGTATCTATAGCTTTTGTGCTACTCCTTCTGTTCATGGTACTCTACTATGCTGGCGGCGGTATTGTATCGATCATTGCATTATTTGCTAACCTTTTCTTCATTGTTGGTGGATTGGCCTCATATGGAACTGTTCTAACTTTGCCTGGTATTGCAGGTATGGTATTGACAATGGGTATGGCGGTAGATGCCAACGTAATTATCTATGAGCGTATCCGTGAAGAATTGCGCCATGGTAAAACACTTGCTCTTTCTATAAAAGAAGGCTTTCAACAGTCCTATAGTGCTATTATCGATGCCAACGTCACTACGTTGCTTACGGCTCTCGTTTTAGCTTATTTTGGCTTAGGCCCCATCAAAGGATTTGCTGTAGTCCTGATCATTGGTATCATATTTACGTTGTTCACGGCTGTCCTTTTGTCCAGACTTATTATTGAGTATTGGGTTGGCAAAGGAAATAGCATGAGCTTCGCAAGTTCCTGGTCAAAAAATATTCTTTCAAATGTCAATATCAATTGGCTTGGCCTGCGTAAATACGGTTATATCTTCTCTTCACTGCTCATCCTAGCAGGCGCAATTTCCTTTTTTACGAGAGGATTTGAGCTGGGTGTAGATATGAAAGGAGGCTATTCCTACAATATCCAGTTTGCAGAAGGTCAAGCTGTTAACATTGATCAGCTCAGAAAGGAACTGGGAAGCGCATTTGGTACTGCTCCACTCGTCAAAGCCGTTGACACCCGTAATACCTTCAATGTCACTACGAGCTACGGCATAGATGACGATGGGGAAGAAGCCGCGGGCAAAGTGATGGATAAGTTATTTGAAGGCGTAAACAGTATCTCCGGTGGCAACCTGAATATAGAAGAATTCAAGGCAACGGATGCCCAGGGCACACATGTGGTATCATCGAATAAAGTTGGCTCAACCATCGCGGAGGACATAAAAGACAGTTCATTTTATTCTGCACTTTTTGCACTCCTATTGATCTTTCTTTACTTGTTTATTCGCTTCAACAAATGGCAATTTAGCCTTGGCGCAGTCCTTGCCTTGTTACACGATGTATTGGCAACATTGAGTATATTCACATTGTTGCATGGTATAGTACCATTTTCAATGGAGGTAGACCAGGCCTTCGTAGCTGCAATCTTAACGGTTATAGGTTATTCGGTTAACGATACTGTGATCGTCTTCGACAGGATCCGGGAGTTCCTCAACACCTATAGTGGAAAAGCGAAAGAAGAGGTATTTAATCTGGCAATAAATAATACGCTTAGCAGAACAATGATAACGTCCGCTACAACCCTTTTGGTTGTTGTGACGCTCTTTATCTTTGGAGGAGCCAGTATTAAAGGATTTGCTTTCGCATTGATGTTTGGTATCCTTTTCGGTACGTATTCATCTGTGTTTATCGCTTCTGCACTTGTTGTAGATCTCACGAAGGATCGTGAAATCAAAGGAACTGAGAAAAAAGGAGGGTTTACCAAACACGCAGCATCTGTAAAATAAACAACCGAAAAACCTTTGGCATAGCTTTTGTCGCTGTGTAGGTGGTTTTGGTTAAAGATTTTTAAGAAGGAGTTACTGGAAAGTAACTCCTTTTCTTTTTAATCCCTTTTCCTGATATAACAAATCCATAGCCGTCTGCTATCTGCAATCAATCGCAAAACTTCCAGAACAGTAAAATGTTTTATATTGGCCTTTTAGCACTTATGCGGCTCTTATGAAATGGACTGGTCTTCTTTCAATATTGTTTTTCATTTCTGGTTGTTCTTACACCATTAAGGTAAAAGATGGAGATACCGCTTTTGATCGTTATCAATATGCCAAGGCCATTACCTTTTATAAAAAGGATCTGGAACGTTCAAAAAGCAGAGTTGATCAGGGTCGTATCGCATTGAAGTTGGCCGAATCCTTTCAGAAATTAAATCAACCAGCTGCTGCGCTACCCTACTATCAAATGGCCTGGACGAACCAGGCTGGGATTGCGGCTCTAAAAGGAAAAGCAAATAGTTTGAAAATGTTGGAGCGATATGAGGAGGCCATTGAAGCATTTAATCAATTGGGTGAAGAAATAGGCAGTACTTATGAATTCAGAAAGGAAATCCAGGCTTGCAGCTTAGCTCAGGCATGGATAACGGAACAAAGTCCAAACCATTTTGTACTGGATGAAATCGCATTAAATTCTAAATACGCCGATTATAGCCCATTTTTTCTTTCAGATGGTAGCGTAGCATTTACTTCAGACAGGCCTTCTGCACAAAGTAAAGACTTTTATTCCTGGACGGGAAAACCCTATTCGGATGTTCTAGTGACTAATCCGAATGAGTCATCCATATTAACGGCTCCAAGCTTTCTTGCAAAAATTAATACAGCAGCAAATGAAGGCAACTTTGTTCAAAGTGCTGATTTGACGACGATCTATTTCACCCGCTGTGGTGAGGAATCAAAAAATGCAGATCAATACTGCCGGATATTTTCCATGCAACAAACGGTCGAAGGTTGGTCTGACCCTCTTATTTTATCCTTTTGCACAGGCAATTTTAATTATGGCCATGCCTTTCCTTCAAATGATGGCAAGTCATTGTTTTTTGCATCCGATGATCCATTAGGATTTGGTGGTTATGATCTTTATAAAGTAGACCGCAGTGGTGATTCATGGACAGATCCTGCAATACTACCACCAACAATCAATACCACAGGGGATGAAATGTTCCCATATATCGTTGGTGACACCTTGTATTTTGCTTCAGATTTTCACCCTGGAATGGGTGGATTAGACGTATTCAAAACCTATCGAACCGGAGTACGTACGTGGTCTGTACCTGAAAACTTAAAACCACCTTTCAATTCAGGAGCAGATGATTTTGGATTGATCTGGGCTGCTTCCGCTGAGAAGCAACCGACGGCACTTCGCACGGGTTATATTAGTTCTACGAGACCTGGAGGCAAAGGAGATGACGATATCTATAAAATCAGGGAACAAATCCCACCTACACCGGACACAACCAAACCAACTTTTTCAAACTTTCGGTTTGTGCTCAACATCTATGCGTTGACACCCATATATCAAATGCCTTCGGATCCAAACAGCACAATCCTTGGCCGAAAAATCTTATCCGGTGCAAAGCTGACCATCAGAGGGCACTTAGATACTGTATTTTTAAGTTCCGAAACAAGCCCCGCTACGCTTGAAATATTCCCGGGGAACAGATATACCATTTCTGCATCTGCAGAAGGGTACCTCAATACCGAGATAAGCTTTGATGCAAGTGAGATATCCGTTGACTCCATGGTAGCTGAACAACAGTTTGATATTGAAATCCTTCTGGACAAACTTTTTATTGATCAGGAAATTGTTCTTGAAAACATCTACTACGATTTTGATCGTTGGGAAATTAGACCGGATGCAAAGCCAACCCTTGTCAATCTAGCTCAAATCCTGTTTGCTAATCCAGGGATAACAATAGAACTGGCATCTCATACAGATTGCAGAGGATCTGCCAATTACAATCAGGAGCTTTCTCAACGTCGAGCTCAATCAGCTGTAGATTTTCTCATATCAATTGGTGTAGAACCTAATCGGCTGAGAGCTATGGGTTATGGAGAAAGCCGACCATCAACTGATTGTCCTTGCAACCGTTGCTCAGAAGCCGAACATCAACAAAACCGGCGAACAACCTTCAGAATTTTGGAGAATTAATCTGTTTTCACATTTCTAGAATTCCCCTTGGATTTTTACAAATTTTGTAAAAAACAGTATCGCACCATTCGTGTCCATCAATTCTAACAAATAAAAACCCGGTGGATAGTTAGCTAGTGAAAATGACGTTAGACCTTTTTGTTGGTCCAAATACCCGATAGTCATTTTATGGCCTGAAATGGCAGTAATAGAAACGGTAAGTGGCCCATCGGGATTGTTATTCGGTTCCTCCGTACAAATGGTCAATACATCAGAGGCTGGATTGGGATACAACCTAAATCCGGGATGTTGATAAGGCTCCTCAACTGCTGTACTCAATAATACCTCGATACATGCTGTGTCAAAACAGTTGAATACATCTGTCACCAAGACACAATACCATCCTGGAGAAAGCTGGAAGGCTGTGTCGGTTGTTTGACTTTTAGCATTTACATCCCACTGGATGGAATAAGGCGGTGTCCCTCCTGCAGGTTCGACAATCGCAATGCCATTCATCGTCCCTAAGGAAGCGGACAAACTGGCTATGTTTTCAATCGTTAAAATGGGATGGCCCACATCAATTGAATCCAGACTGGCCGTACAACCCTGGCCATCCGTGACGGTAACACTATAGGTGCCCGTTGGTATATTTTGAAGATGCGGTGTTGTTTCGCCATGACTCCAAATAAAGGAATATGGAGCGGCACCATTCGCGACATTCAGGTAAACAACTGAGAATGGATCGCATTCATTATATATGGTGGGCAAAATTTGAGGATCAGTACCTCCCAATACATTAAAACAAGTATCAATGAGACAATTAAATCGATCGGTTACGGATACACAATAATTACCTGGCTGGACTAATGGCCTAATCCTGCTTGTATTCCCATCACTCCAGGAATACGCATATTCCGGGACACCACCCTCCAGTTTGAGTTCTATTCCACCCGTAGACAGTAACACACATGAGGCATGCTCCACATTTACTTCATTCCATACAAGGAGCGAAGGTGGCCCAATGATTTCAATTGCCTGATTGAGACTTCGCGCGCATCCATTTTTATCTAGAACAAGTGCAGTGTATTTTCCCGGTCCAAGGTTTTGGGGACTAGCTTCTGCGGAATAAAACAAGGAATCCTTAAACCAAAAAACAGTATAAGGTTGTACGCCACCATTTATCTCCAGGGTAATTCCACCATCTTTTGCGTCTTTACAAGATTCATTTTGAATTTGATCCACCGGCAGTGTTAATGTCAACGGCGGTGGTTCCACAATCGTTAGCGGACCATAATTAATGACACATCCCCGATTATCTGTAATCGTCACTGTATAGGAACCAGAAGCTAATCCAGAGATACCATCCAGGCCGATTTCAATATCTTTTTCCTGGCCAGTACTCCAATTGAACTGATATGGCCCCTCTCCTCCATTAACCTGGATGAAAATTTCGCCATTTTCATCTCCTGAGCATTGCAGTTGTGACACAACTATAGGAACAGCCTGGTAATTTGTGGCCGTATTTAATACAGGAATACTATTGAGATCTTGCTGGCAACCATGCCCATCCTGGACGGTGACACTATAGTAACCTGGAACGACCATTTTAGGGTCTTGACCATTGTAACCATTTGACCAAAAATAAGTAAACGGCGCTTGACCTGAGACTGTAATATCAATATCTCCGTTGGATGACGAATCACAACCGGGAAATGAAACACCAAGAAGGCCAATAGTTAAAGGGCTCTTTTCCTGCAATATTATACCAGAAAGGTAGGATGTGCAGCCGGAAATATCGTTAACGGTCAGGCTATAAGTGCCTGAAATTAAATGGTCAGGCGACGACGATGTCATTCCATTTGACCAAAAATATTGGTAGACACCGAAGCCACCTTGAACATTAGTTATTATTTTGCCATTAGCCAAAAAATCACAAGTAGGATCCACTTCCTGGATGATTTCTGTTTGCAATGGCGCTGAATAGCCCAATGTCAATTCAGGCAAAACAACACTACAGGACTTCGCATCTGTGACCGTTAGGCCATAAAGACCTGCCTTAAGATTGGTTGCTAAATTGTCACCTACACCAAAAGACCAAAAATATATCCATGGTGCACTACCCCCAGAAATATCAACGGCTAAAAGTCCATCCTTTGACCCTTCACAGGTTTCGTTTTTGACCACATCCCATGTGCCAATCAACGGTGCAGGCTGTGAAACAAGTATAGTATCAGATGATTTTTTACATCCTGCCACATCTGTCATGGTCACTCTATAGTTTCCAGCAGGTAGACTATTGCGATCTTTTGTGGATGGTCCATCCGCCCAGAACCATGAAAAAGGTGGAGTTCCGCCAACTGCTGATAGCTGAATTGCACCATCATTCTGGCCATGACATCTTAAATCCTGAACCGTGACTGCGAAATCTAACGGATTGGGCCCAACGACTACAAACGTGTCAGTGAATACCTTACAACCCTTACTATCTGTAATAATAGCCCAATAATTGCCCGGAGCTAGTGTTTGAATATCCTGTGTGATAGAGCCATTACTCCATAAATAGGAATACCCCCCACTGCCTCCTGTTAATGTCAGATTAACGCTTCCCGTTGGGCTTCCTGCACATACAGGGTTAGTTACAATACCACCAGTAACAATGGGATTAGCAGGCAGAATTGTCAAACCAGCCAATGTATAAGCGCATGCGCCCCCGCTAATGGTAACTGAATAGTCTCCAGCAGCAAGACCAAAAACATCTTTTGAGGCAGGACCATGTGACCAATTATAGGAAGCTGGAGGCCCCCCAAGGGATATTTGGATCGCCCCGTCCGCAAGACCAGGACAAGATTCAGGCTGGATGACTATATTTTGGACAACGGGGCCGGGCCCATTTACAACAATGACCGGGTTAACAAACGTACAACCAGTTGAACTATTCGTAATACTAACCGAATAGCTACCTTGTTTTAACCCAGTTAAAACAAAAGCTCCTTGTTTATTCCAATCATTTCCAGATACCGGGCCGGACCAGCTATAATCATACATACCTCCTCCCACTGGACTAAAGGTAATACTACCATTGCTGCCATTACATGTAGTGACATCGGTAGAATTTATATTGACCGCTGCTAATGAGGCGAGCGTGATCACATCAATATCATCCCGTCCTTTACAACCATTTGCATCGGTCGCAGTAATACTATATTTTATAGTTCCAGGATTTATCCCGGCCAAAACAGGAGCATAACTTTGGCTATAACCATGAGACCATCCATAACTAAATGGTCCCTTTCCACCACCAGAAATAGTCGTTGTTAATAATACGGATTTACCTGCGCACAAGCTTAGCGGACTTGGCAAATCGATCTGCACAAAAGGTATATCACGAATATTAAATGAAATTGGAACCTCATCCTTGCACCCCTCGGTAGTAGTTGCCAACACATAAAAAACATCCCCATACACAGGTGCAACAAGGTAGTTGGTCATTTTATTGGAAGCTAAGGCCGGGGAAGATTCATGATAGCTCAAGGTGGCACCACTAAAATGTAGGTCAATTATTGCGATGCTGCTCAAATCTATTTCATCTCCCAAACAAATATTGTGGGGTGGCGGATTCACCAGTTGTGGACTATTTTTAACAAGAATGGTGACAGGCCTTCGCGCACTTGCGCATGAAAATATCGAACTACTATCAGAAATATAATAAGTTACTTGTTGGTCCACAGGACCGGAGGTATAATTGAAACCGATATGAAACGCTTCTCCACCCGACGATTGTGTATACCAATATATATTTCCAAAGGGAATACTTGTTACCAATAAATCAGCTTCTTCCCCTCTACAAATGGTTACATCAGCGATCGTAGGCATTGGTGCTATCCCGTCATCAGCCAACCCATTACAGTTTTCATCCACACCATTACACGGTAATTCTTCTCCACCTGGGTAAGTAACATTATTAGTATCATCACAATCAGTTGCATTGGCAACATATCCTGCAGGCGGAGTAGACGCGCAGCTTACCGTTAAATTTAGTAAATCGCCATATCCATCG
This sequence comes from Saprospiraceae bacterium, assembly GCA_017985675.1. Taxonomy (GTDB): domain Bacteria; phylum Bacteroidota; class Bacteroidia; order Chitinophagales; family Saprospiraceae; genus JAGNXB01. Next base: position 106,847 of record JAGNXB010000002.1, read on the forward strand.
CCATCCTGATCCCTGTAATACACCTGGTCTGGCTCCCCCAATATGGTAACACCATATAATTTGAGTTCATCAATGGCCATCTGACTAGTTCTTGCTGGACCTGTATATCCAGTAAACCGCAATTGGATCGTATCCCCTATAAATGCAGAAAGAGTAACAAATAATTCATGCCAACCACTTCCCTGGTTGCCCGAGAGTGTCCATAATGGCTCCCATGTAGCCCCACCATTTCGTGAAGCATCAAGGACCAAAGTGCCCATAGCTGCTCCCCACATATTATAATGAAATGACAACTGGCATTCAGCACCAAGCGGATCTTCTACTTTAAAACAACCAGACCGCAATGAGGCAAAAGCTCCGTTCTGGCACGCAGGTTGCAATGTTTCCAGGTATAAATAATTTCCTGTACCGGAGATATCTGCTAAGGGACCCGTTTGTATAGCTACAGAAGCCGGACCAGACCGAACTAACCAGTCAAAATCATCATGTAAAGTGCTGTTTTTCCAAAAGCTATTCAATGGATATACATTGTTGCAATTACACCCATTACCACAAGGAGATAGTCCGTCGAAATCCTCTTCATACACCTGGAATGAAGGCACAGGACATGCAGTTTCAAACGAAACAGGACAACTATTGGGCGCAAATTGATTTCCTGAACAAACCGTTCTGACATAGACGTCAAATGATGATCCAGACGGTAAGTTATCAAGTAAGACAACCGAATCCAGACTACACGCAATCTGCAGGATTGTGCCATTGGGTCCTGCTGCATACCCCGTTCCTGGAATAAAGCCCGGCGGACCATATTCCACAATAACATCGTTACAATCTCCCGAAAAGGTCCAACCTAAGTAGGCACTATCTACGCCTACCGCGTGCACTCGGATATCATAAACTTGGGGACAAACAATGGGCGCAAACTCTAATTCTAAAAACCGCAGTGAGCCAGTATCCGCCTTAGCATCATCGCATATCTTTAACTGCCATATACCGTTGGGATCACTGCCATCATCAAATAGATGAAGATTTTCATCAGGTAAAAACACATTGGTATATCCCCCTCCATGTTCTATTGGATTAATTGCTTCACAATCCGCAGAGGAAAAACGACACACTTGTATGCAAGTGGGATCAGCTGGATTGCCCAAATGATCACGCGACTGGCCATGCTCTTCAAAAAGCTTAACAACCTTTCCGGCGGGTGATACTAACTCCAAGTGTAAATCTGCCAAAAAGGTATGCCGTACAATCATTTTAACTGCGGCAAGTGTCACATCTCCGCCCAGGACATTACCCCCAGCATTGGTTACATCGAGATGAAATTTATTGCCGTCCGGACAGTTATCATCCGCAATTTTGAAAAACAATCCACACGCACTTGGATTAAAAGAAGCCGTGGTGAATTCAAAAGGGAAAAAATTCCAACTACTTTTCTGACCATTTGGGCATACAGCTCGGATTCTAAGGCGGTAAAGTGTCGAAGCCAATAGTCCAGTCAATTGGTATGGGTTGTTCGCAGCCAAATGGGTAACCGCCCCGGTGAATGGCTGATTGCCGACCCGCAACTCTATTTCCCAAATTTGTGCACTATTCACATCTTGCCAGGCTAAAAGCACTTTATTGGTTTGTATTGAACTGGCAACTATTTGTCCTGGTACATAACATTGAGCAAAAGACTGATTTACAAATCCAATAAAAGCACACAGCAAGAGCATGCTTGCAGCTTTCAAGCAGCGGCGTAGGTACAGCCGACCTGAATACAGATAGGAACAGCAGGGATATGCTGGCATGGGATGGTTCGGAAATGAACCCTAAAAATAAGGATTTTTTCCGAAAGGTTAAATCATCTAGCTCGCTACGATATTAATCATTCGACCTGGTACGATTATCCATTTTTTAATAACCATACCTTCCAGCCACTTTTTGATTTCCGGAAGTTCCATAGCTCCATTTTCCAAAAAATCGTTTGATGTTCCCGCAGGTACCGTTAATTCCGCTCGTTTTTTTCCATTGATACTTACAGGATAAACGATCTCATCGGCCACAAGCAGTTGAGGATCTGCTTTGGGAAATCCGGCGTGATGAACTGATCCAGCCCCACCAGTACGATGCCAAAGTTCCTCCGAAATATGAGGTGCAAATGGTGCTATCAAGCGTAACAAGGGTTGGAGCACTTCCATGCTTCTACAGTCGAGTCGCCGCAATTCATTCACGCAAATCATAAAATGGCTCACACAAGTATTCAATGAAAATCGCTCAATATCATCATACACTTTTTGGATGCAATGATGCAAAGTGCGAAGCATCTCCTTATTTACTGGCATATCGTAAGACACCCGAATACCATCCTGACCAACATACAAGGACCAAAATTTCTTTAAAAACTTGGATACCCCATCAATCCCTTTCGTATCCCATGGCTTGGATTGCTCAATGGGTCCTAAAAACATTTCATACATCCTGAAGCAATCCGCACCATAAACCGCCACTACATCATCCGGATTAATCACATTGTACTTGGATTTGCTCATCTTCCCTACCTCTGAATGTGTAAGCAGGTGAATATCCGTAGCACCCTCTATCAAAGGTGTAAACTTCCCTTGTGCCAAACGACCATTCGGGCATTCAAAAGTGGCATCTTTATATTCCGGTCGCCATTGGATGAATTGTTTAATTGCTTCTTTGTCCAAATACGATCCCTCTGAACCATAATCTTTTACAAAATCAATCAATACAGAAATCTGGGTATATTCAGTTAACATTTCTGGTTTTAGCAGACTGGCACATATAAAGTGTGCCTGGCCATCCGTCCGATCTTTTGAAACGTAAATAGATTCGATAACACCTTGAATCATGCCCTGATTAATCAACTTTCGGAATGGCTCCACCGTTGGGACCAAGCCCATATCAAACAGAAATTTATGCCAGAACCGGGCATACATGAGATGCCCCACGGCATGTTCCGTCCCGCCTATGTATAAATCCACATCCCGCCAGTATTCAAGGGCGTCCTTTGATGCAAAAGCATTTGGATTGGCTGCGTCCATGTACCTTAGAAAGTACCAACTGGATCCGGCATAACCAGGCATCGTATCCGTTTCCCGAATCTTGCCCCCCGGTTGTTCTACCCAATCCCGGACTCGTGCTAATGGCGAATGTCCGTCACTCGTTGGTTTGAAATTATCCAAAAAAGGCAATGTAACAGGTAATTCATCCTCCGACACTTCAGCGATAATCCCATTTTCATCATAACAGATTGGGAAAGGTTCGCCCCAGTATCGCTGACGAGAGAAGAGCGCGTCCCTCAATCTGTAATTTATTTTTCGCTCCCCAATACCTTTTATTACAAGTGCCTGTGTTGCCGTTGCCATTGCTTCAGCAATAGAAAGGCCATCTAAAAAGGATGAATTGATGAGCTTGCCTTTTTTCTCCTCCCTTTTTGCGTCGGGATACTCACTTCGATCAATAATATTTGGGATCGCGAGATTAAATTTTTGGGCAAATGCGAGGTCTCTTTCATCATCACTTGGAACGGCCATAATTGCCCCTGAACCATAATCCTTTAACACGTATTCAGATGTCCAAATTGGCAATCGTGCACCAGTAAATGGATGTTTTGCATAGGCACCGGTAAAAACACCGGTCACCTGTTTTACCTCCGACATCCTCTCCCTTTCGCTTCTGGATTTTACATATTCCAGATAGTTTTCAACTTCTTCATGCTCTTGTGGAACAGTAATGACGGGAACCAACTCATGTTCGGGTGCAATAACCATAAAGGAAACCCCAAAAATAGTATCAGGCCGGGTAGTAAAAACTTCTAAACGCTCGCTACTGTCCTCAATCTCAAAGAAAATTTTTGCACCTTCTGACCTGCCGATCCAGTTTCTTTGCATGGCTTTCAATGCATCAGACCATTGAAGCGACTCCAAATCATGTAATAATCGATGGGCATAGGCGGTAATACGCAGAGACCATTGCAGCATGGGTTTCCTTTCAACAGGATATCCTCCGCGTTCAGAGACACCGTCTTTTACCTCATCGTTTGCTAGTACTGTACCTAACGCCTCACACCAATTTACATAACTCACTTTGCGATAGGCCAACCTGAAGTTCATCAATAACTCCTCCTTTGCCACCTCAGTCATCAAACACCATTCCTCAGCAGTAAACGAAATAGCTTCGCTTGCACTTGCCTGAATGTCATATGTACCAAATGAATTAAAATGGTCAATCAGGGTATTAATATGGCGTGCTTTATTACTATTTTCGTCATACCAGGCATTGAAAAGTTTGAGGAAAATCCATTGCGTCCATCTGTAATAGGAAGGATCGCAGGTTACGACTTCTCTGGACCAATCGTAATTAAAACCAAGGTTTCGCAATTGTTGCCGGTATCGCTGGATGTTCTCTTTCGTTGAATCTGCCGGGTGCACACCGGTTTGAATGGCATATTGTTCAGCTGGCAAACCAAATGCGTCAAATCCCATAGGATGCAGGACATTATATCCTTCCATCCGTTTGGTCCTTGAGATAATATCTGATGCTATATATCCTAATGGATGACCAACATGGAGACCTGCACCAGAAGGATATGGAAACATATCCAAAACATAGAATTTGGGACGAGATGTATCGTCTGAGACGCGGTATGTGGCGTTTGCATCCCACCATTGTTGCCATTTGAGCTCAATATCCTGATGATGGTAATCCATACAAGGCGATTCGTTGATTTGAAACCGCAAAGATAACGAATGCCACAGCCCTGTTCACAATTCTTGAAAAACCCCAAGCAGAAGGCTATAAACTAGCGCGAAGACACCTGGAAAAAGAGGACAAATGGTCAATCAAAATATTACCCCTGTATGGTTTTGTAACCCCGGGCGCATAGGACGCTTGTATTATTACCTGGTCAACGGTTGAGGATGGCGTAAACTCCAGTGTATAATAAACCCATTGTTCATGGGTAATTAATGGCGACATTGCCAGATCAAAGACTTTCCCATTATTTCCCAATCGCCCTTTTAACCGGATGCTGCCAGGCAGTTTAAAACCTGCATAGTCCGGCAAGTGGGCCAAAGCCAACGAGAGATAATAACATTGACCCGCTTCTAATTGATGGTCTAATTTTTGAACAATGCCCTCTTTTGTCCCATCCTCCCTGATTATAAGGCCAACATAACTTTTTCCTTCTTTGGGTAATTTGGAAATGGACCATTGGCCCGGTAATATATCAGGAGTCGCACCTGTGCCCCATGCTCCCCAGGCTTCCATTTGAAAACCGACTTGCCAATTGGCTTCCAGCCCCCCATTCCTGAGGGGTATTGTGCCAGCTGACTGAGCAAACGTCATTGTGGATCCACACATGATCAAGATAAACAATAGATGCCAGGAAACAAACCTATAACACATGAACAAATGTACGGCTTAACACGCACAGCCCCACAAGCTAATCTGCTAAACATGGATTCGCTTATATTTACTGCATGAAAACCCGACGTGGCGCATGGTCAAGGAATGTATATACGTTCCTGGTCCTTTTTGTAACACTTTTGATTACCGGTGCAGCAGGATACTGTTATTTCTGGGCAGGTCAATTTGATCGGGAAACGAGAGAAAACCTACTCTTTCTTGCTGAATGCAAGGATAGCATATCCCCCCAAGCTGTATTAGAATATAAAGCTATACTGGAAAAAGATGCTGACATTCGGCAGGTTGAATTTATATCTTCCGAACGCGCAGCCGCCTTGTTGGTTGAAGATGAGCTTACAACAGTCGGCCAAACAGATCTTGCAGAAGCACTACCAAATCTTTTGGGCATTCGTTTCAAGGCTGTAGTCTATGACGATAACCGTTTGGATCAGAAATTGGAACTCATAAGATCCCACCAGATTATCCAGGGGATTTATGCCCAACCTGAACTTGTTGATCAACTGCGCAAAAATCTTAAAACAATTGGTTCCGCCCTGGGTCTCATTGCAGTATTCATCATTGCACTATGCAGTTTTTTGTTGACCAGTATCATCAAACTGTCATTGTATGCCGACCGAACTGAAATAAAAACGATGCAACTTGTTGGCGCCAAAGCTTCATATATCCGAAGGCCATACATCAAAAGGTATGTGGGACTGTCTCTGGCTGCTGGATTGGGTGCAAGCACAGTGTTGTTTGTCGGGCATTTCAGTATGCTAGGTTTTTCAATGCCTGGGCCCGAATTGATCCATTTTTTTAGTCTGCTCACCCTTGGCATTATAAGTAGTGGAGTTATTCTTTCAACGGTGGTTACCTTCCGCATGGTGAATAAGTATATCTTCGCGGACATAGCAATGTTATTTTGATATGAGTGCATCAAACAAACCAGGCAAAAAAATCATCCAAACGGCTCCCAGACCCGCAGATAAACCACAAAGCACTTTACGCAAAACAGTTAAGGATGAGGGCGGGCAGACTTTATTGTATGGGCGACAGCATTACCTTTTAATGGGTGGCGGTGTGCTACTTATTGCATTAGGACTGATATTAATGTCAGGTGGCGCTATGCCAAGTCCTGATGTCTGGGATGAATCAATTATTTACTCCACCAGACGCACGATATTGGCTCCAATAGTCATGCTGGCAGGGCTCGGATTAGAGATTTATGCTATTTTTAAACGATAATGAGAGACGTTTTAGAGGCTATTATGCTGGGGATAATTCAGGGTTTAACTGAGTTCTTACCAGTCAGCAGTAGTGGTCATTTGGAAATTGGCAAGTGGTTGCTCGGGAATAACTTATCTGGTGAGGAGAGCCTTCTAATGACTGTAGTCTTACATGTTGCAACGGCCATTTCGACAATTATCGTCTTCCGGAAGGATATCGTTTTACTATTAAAAAAAATATTCACAAAAAACGATGTCGAAGGTAGAAATTTCGCGCTGAAAATCATCATTTCGATGATTCCAGCAGTTATCATAGGGCTCACGCTGGAAAATGAAATCGACGCTCTTTTTACTGGTCAACTGTTACTAGTCGGCATATGCTTATTGATCACTGGCCTTTTGTTATTATGGGCCGACCGACCCTATATTCATAACAACCCCCTTTCGAATAAAAGTGCACTTTGGATAGGTATTGCCCAGGCGATTGCCATTCTACCAGGCATTTCCCGATCCGGGGCTACCATAAGCACTGCCTTGCTCCTTAAAATTGACCGTGCACATGCGGCACGCTTTTCATTTCTAATGGTGGTGCCACTCATCCTTGGCAAAATAGCGAAAGACTTGATGGATGGGTCAGCAATGTTATCCATTACAAATCAGGGTTTACCCTTACTTGCGGGTTTTTTCGCCGCGCTGATAACAGGCTGGATCGCCTGTAAATGGATGATCACCATCGTCCAGCATGCCAAATTGAAATATTTCGGATATTATTGTTTTATCGTTGGCACTCTCGCTATTCTTAGCTCTATAATCTGGTGACCTTAACTACGCTCAACATCCATTCGTTGCTGAATGTCGACCCCGAAGTTGCAAAAGAAGGCTTAGTTCTGCTATTGGATAAACCCATAGGCTGGACTTCTTTCGACGTAGTAAATAAAACCCGCTACCTGCTCCGCAAGCGACTCCACCTCAAAAAACTAAAAGTAGGTCACGCCGGCACATTAGATCCAATGGCCTCTGGATTATTGATTATTTGCACGGGCAAATACACTACCCATTTGCAAAACTTCCAGGATCTAGGCAAAGTCTATTCAGGTACAATTATTCTTGGAGGTATAACCGCATCATATGACAAGGAAACACCCGTTGAGTGTGTCCGTCCCTGGCAACACTTGACGACAGAAATCATCAATTTGCACGCAAAGGAATTTGTAGGCGAAATCCAACAAGTTCCACCCGGTTTTTCTGCAATCAAGATTGATGGACAACGAGCTTATATTCAGGCACGAAAAGGTCATGAAGTTGTCATTCCCTCGCGGACCATTACGATAAGTTCTTTTGAGATTGATACATCTTCATTGCCTGACATCGCCTTTTCCGTTGCGTGTTCCAAAGGAACATACATCCGGAGTATAGCACATGACCTTGGTCAGTCCCTGGGCTGCGGTGGTTATTTAGGCGCCTTGCAACGCGATGCCATTGGTGATTACAAGCTTTTGGATGCTATGAGCATTGAGCAGCTTTCCATTTGGGCAAAACCCTTTGATGAAGTTACTCCTGTGGAAGAATGATGCCTTTGTGGATCAACAAATCCCCATATGGACGACCTTTTGAATCTTTGCCCAAATCCGAAAGATAGGCCCTATCCGAATGATGGAGCCATTTAGATTCAGGTGTCTTTGAGTTGTCCATTAACCAATCAAATGTTCGCCAGCAAGCCAATGAATCATGTGCATCAACACGACCTGTTAATATCGTACGTGCATAATTGTAATTGCGAATACCATTGTCAAAAGCTGCAAGACGTGCACAAGCTTCATTATGCCCCCCTGTTAATTTAGGATTACCAGAGCGTTTGTCTAGTAACATCCAGAATTTTCGATCCACTGATATAGAGGTGGTATATACCAATCGACTAAATTCATCTCCAACGACATGATCATCCTCTCCAACAATAACACCTAATACACAATCACTGGGAATGGCCTCATAGTTGGACAAGATTCCATCTTGAAATGGACCTGTTCCAGCCATACACAATAAAATGGCTCCAGGATCAATCAATCCAAACGAATCGGAGCGTGCTGCGAGATGTGATGCAATGACACCTCCAAAAGAATGACCTATGTAATGAAGTTGAGATGGTAGATCCATTTTCAAAGAATCGCGCATGATACTCAAAGCATTTTTTATCGCACCTGATGCACAACCGGCAAAAGCTTCCGGAGCAGGACGTATCATGTTATCCTGGTAATAAGGGAAAATGACAGTCTTGCCATTTCGGACTAAATGGTCAATCCATGCACCGTAAACCATGGGATTGTAACCACCATACCCATGTAAAAAAATGATTACTTCTTCGGAATGCAGGGATTTATTCCCTGGATAAAAAATGGCGTATCCATTTTTACCTTTGACTCCTTCGAATGTATTGACATGGTTGTCATGTAAATCTAATTCATATTCTTCCTGAGGCACAAAAAAGGACAAAGGAAAGAACAGAAAAATAAAATTCAACGAAAGAACAGGACCAAGAAATTTCACATTTGCGATTTAAACAGATCTAACAGCTGGTTTTGCCTTGAAGTTCGCCAGCAACACTTAATTTTAGCGCTAGATGGATCAAAAACAAATCCAAAATGTGATTCAAACCAGCAAAGCTGGTGTCATAGGGGCAGGTAGCTTTGGTACAGCCGTAGCGAACCTGCTAGCCCTTAATATGGATGTGCTCTTGTTTAGCAGAAATCCGCAAACCGTCAAAGAAATTAATGCTAACCATCAATATAATGGATTTCATTACCATCCCCGGATACAAGCAACTAGTGATCCGGAAATGATGTGCAAGGAATGCTATTTGCTCTTCCCAATAGTACCTTCCAATAGTTTTCGCGCTATGATGCGCACTTTTTCTATACATCTTAAGCCTTTTCATGTCATGATCCATGGCACCAAAGGATTTGATACCAACCTTATCCCGGAGAGCCAGTTAGACGCGATCCCACTCGACCGATCTCATATTAGTACAATGAGTGAGGTCATTTTACAAGAAAGTGCGGTATTACGGGTAGGTTGCCTTTCCGGACCCAATCTTTCTAAAGAAATTATGGAAGGGCAGCCCACGGCAACCGTAATAGCCTCTCACTTTGAAGAGGTCATTGGACTTGGGAAAGCCGCTTTAAATAGTTCCTCCTTTCATGTTTTTGGTTCGGAGGACCGCCTTGGAGCAGAACTAGCCGGTGCACTTAAAAACACGATTGCATTGGGATCAGGTATTTTAAGCGGGTTAGGGATGGGCAAAAACATTCAATCTATGCTTCTTACACGAGGATTACATGAAATGATACATATTGGCCGAGCACTGGGCTCTGATAGTCATGCATTTATTGGCACTGCAGGCATTGGCGACCTTATTGCTACTGCCACCAGTGAAAAAAGTCGCAATTTTAGTTTTGGATTACGTTTAGCTACTGGCGAGACATATCAATCCGTGCGTGATTCAATGCCTGAGTTGGCTGAAGGCATACGGACCCTTCAAATCATCAAACAACTGACAAAAAGTTACAAGCTGCACGTCCCTATAAATACAATGCTGTATAGAGTCGTTTTTGAGGGATTTGACATGCAAAAAGCCATACAATTTCTGATGCGGTATCCCTATGATATAGATGTAGATTTTATTTAAATTCCAGCCTACTTCAGCTTGTCCTTGAAACGTTTCCTGAATTTGATCAGTTTGGGTGTAATGATTGCGTTGCAATAGCCATTTGATGAGTTTTGACTATAATAATCCTGATGATAGCCCTCAGCCGGATAATAGGTTCCTACAGGAACTATTTCAGTTACGATTGGTCGTTCCCAAAGTTGTGGGGCAATTTCTGATTTGGAGTATTCCGCTTTTGCCCGTTGATCCTCATCATGGTAAAAGATGGCAGATCTATACTGTGTACCAACATCATTGCCCTGACGATTAAGGGTGGTGGGATCATGTGTACTCCAAAACACATCGAGAATGTCTTCAAAACTTATTTCTGAAGAATCAAAAGTTATCTGGACGACTTCAGCATGGCCTGTTGTACCTGAACAGATATCCTTATAAGTAGGATTGACAACTGTTCCTCCGGTATACCCTGATTCAACTTTGTAAACACCTTTCAACTCCTGGTATACTGCTTCAACACACCAAAAACATCCCCCGCCTAGTGTAACGGTTGATAGTCCTTCCTTTTCCATATCCTTGAATTGATTTTGATTTTGCAATGCATACCGACCACGTTCATTCTGCTGAGCACAGGATGAAAATGTCAATAAAAGAAAAAGCAACGTAACCCAACTTATAAGGTGATTCATCATTTTGAAGGTTTAAACAAAAGCGAAATAGAATTAACACAGTGCCTGGTATCCTTCGAGGTAAACCCTTCGCCCAAAAATACATGGCCCAGGTGTCCCTGGCATTGCACACACACTATCTCTGTCCTGTCTCCATCCGCATCTGGAATTCGCAACACTGCACCCGAAATTTCATCATCAAAACTAGGCCACCCACAGCCTGAATCAAACTTACTTTTAGAATGGTATAGTGGCGCATCACATCTGCGACAATGGTAAGTTCCGGCTTCCTTTGTATCAAAATATGCACCTGTAAACGGACGTTCGGTGCCTTTGGATTCGATGACCCTTGCTTCATCGGGTGTCAAGTTTCTCCATACTGATCTGGCAGGTACCACTATTGTATCTTCAGCAGACACCTGCACCAACTTAGACATAGGCTCAGCCAAACCTGCTGGTCTTTGAATACCTGAATTGCATGCAATCAAGATGCAACTGCTAGTAAAAAAACTGATTATTTGGTACATTCTCATGCTGGTTTGAAGATCAAGGAAATTGAATTAACACAATGACGTGTATTTTTTGGGGTAAGCCGTTCGCCAGAAAAAACATGACCCAAATGCCCTCCACAATTTGAGCATAAGATTTCAGTCCTTCGCCCATCCGCATCTGTATGGCGCTGCACTGCTCCGGCTAGTTCATCATCAAAACTGGGCCATCCGCAGCCTGAATCAAATTTATCTGCAGAGCGATAAAGCGCAATATTGCACCTGCGACAATGGTAGGTACCTTCTGATTTTGTCGAATTATACTCACCTGAAAACGGACGTTCAGTTCCTTTGTGCTCAATCACATGTGATTCTTCCGGGCTCAGCGCGCGCCATTCAGGATGTGCCATAAACTATAGTTTCAAACGGAACAAAAACATCCTTAGGAAGTTCGACAATATCAAACTATCGTATTTTATCGCTCGGAGCAAATAAAGAAGCCTGACAACTTAAGCCGCTATGATTTGGGTTCAGCAGTAAGAACGAAGACGGGATCATTCAATTGCAATAATCCCCCGGTTCGTATAATCGCAGTGAATCCGCCTTTATGCGCCAAGGCTTTTGTACCACCTTTGCCGAGATTTTCTTCCATCCGTGCACATGGATGGCATGGTCCTGTCAATTCGACAATACATTCTCCTAACTGAACAAGCGTTCCAACGGGCAAATGAAGATTGACCCCGGAAACAACGATGTTTCTACGAGTCATTGATGGATCGATAGCTTCGATACCCAGCGCTTGTGCTGCTGCTGCAAGATCTTCGGCTAAAATGATTGTTGCTTGCCTATCACCATCTCTTTTATCATAATGATCCCCTTCAAGTCCATTTCCTGCAATGGCCAGCACATCTGATTTGATTTGCATTGGTTCTCGTCTTCCAGGGCGGACCCCAATCCAGCATATTTGACCTTGAATCATTTTTTAAAAATTGGATTAAATACAAGTTGGCGTTACGATATGTCTCATTGTTGATCAAATTTCGGTTATTTTTCAATAAAATCACCCCCAAATCAGATAAATCGACTTGTTATTTTTCACAAAATGAGACACATGCGATAGTTTAATTTTATATTATGCTCTATTTCTTTTATTTATACATTAATATATAATATTATATTAAAATCATCGTTCACAATTTGATTTTTTTGTATTTTGTAGGGGAGGCACCCCGGCGCATCTTTGTACTGTGATCGGAAGTAGGTCACCAACAAAAACGAATATTGTTCATGGGATTATAATAGGCCGGTGCCGGACAGTAAAAAGTTACTGTCCAGCACCCCAACTTTAACCGGCCGTTAAGACGCTCTTAAAATCATACCAAATTGAAATAGAGCGTCGTTACAAAATCGAATATTGTTCATGGGATTATAATTTGTAGCAAAGCGCCGTCATGAAAGCATGACGGCGCTTTTGTCTTTTTAAGACTTCGCTCATCCTGATTTGGTAAAAGCATTACTTTTGTCCGCAGAACTACACACAAATGAATCTACACGAATACCAAGGGAAAGAATTGTTGAAGCAATATGGTGTTAAGATCCAGGAAGGATATCTTGCCACTACTGTCGAGGAAGCAGTTCAATCTGCTCAAATGATAAAAGACAACTACCAATCAGACTGGTGTGTAGTGAAAGCACAAGTACATGCGGGGGGCAGAGGAAAAGGCGGCGGCGTAAAGCTCGCCAAAAATGAGGAGCAGGTAAAAGAGCACGCTTCCAATATTCTCGGGATGATGCTGGTCACTCCCCAGACAAGCCAAGAAGGAAAGCTAGTGCGGAAAGTATTGATCGCGCAGGACGTTTATTACCCAGGTGAATCTGAGACCAAAGAATACTATGTATCCGTGCTGACAGACCGTGCACGCCAATGCAATGTCATTATTTATTCGACGGAAGGCGGAATGGATATTGAAACAGTTGCAGAGCACACCCCACATTTAGTACACAAGGAATATGTTGATCCAACACTTGGCCTTCTGCCCTTCCAAATCAACAAAATTGCCTTCAATCTAGGACTGGAAGGTCCGGCTTTTAAAGAAATGCGCGGTTTCATCCAATCAGTTTACAAGGCATTTATCGGAGCTGATGCTTCCCTCTTTGAAATAAACCCTTGTCTTAAAACAAGCGATAACAAGGTTATAGCTGTAGATGCTAAAGTAGTATTGGACGATAACGCATTATTTCGGCATCCTGATTTGGCGGCATGGCGAGATACTGACGAAGAGGATCCTACAGAGGTCGAAGCACGCAGCCACAACTTAAATTATGTCAAGCTCGATGGCAATGTAGGTTGTATGGTCAACGGCGCTGGTTTAGCTATGTCCACAATGGATATCATCAAACTTTCCGGCGGGGAGCCCGCAAACTTTCTTGATGTAGGGGGCACAGCAGATGCTGATCGCGTTGAAAAAGCTTTCCGGATTATTTTACGAGACCCTAATGTTAAAGCCATCCTCATAAATATTTTTGGGGGGATAGTACGGTGCGACCGGGTTGCACAAGGCGTTGTTGATGCCTATCGAAATCTTGGCAATATTCACGTTCCAATCATTGTTCGTCTACAGGGTACAAATGCCGATATAGCTCAACAAATAATCAAAGATTCCGGCCTGAAAGTATACTCAGCCATTTTATTGCAGGAAGCAGCTGATTTAGTCAACCAAGTACTAAAAGATTAACTTAGGGACATTTCAGTTTAGGGTATTCTTGACAATCGGCAGGTCAAACGGGTATTTACGCATAACACTAGTTTAAATATCAAACGTAAATCCTTCTTCTAAAACGATTTCATACCTTTCCTTGTCAAATCGATACAGCTTAGCAGGTCGATGTGCAACTCCAACCTGAGTGATACGCAAATCAACGAGGATGTTCATTGAAAGCATCTTTTTCCTGAAGTTGCGTTTATCCATTGGCACTTGCAGAATAGCTTCATAAAGTTGTTGAAGTTCAGTGAGGGTAAATTGCTGGGGCAATAATTCGAAGCCAACTGGTTGGGTTTTAACGCGCTTTTTTAATTTATTAAAGCAGGCTTCAAGTATTTCATTGTGGTCAAATGCAAGCGGCATGCGCAAGGCATCCTGTATATTGTGCCATTGTGCTTGTTCCGCCCAGGACGATGCTCTAAGCTCGTTGTTTTCAAGTTTAATTAATGAGTAGTAGGCAATTGTAATGACCCTGCCGGAAGGATGGCGATTGACGCTACCAAAAGTGTGTACCTGCTCCAAATAAACATCCTTAAGTCCAACTAAGTGTTGTAGAACGCGGGCTGCCGCCACATCCAAATTTTCTTCTGGCAATACCATATCACCCGGCAGACTCCATTTTTCTTTATGAGGTGCGGCACTTCTTTGGACCAAAATGACCTTCAATTCATCCCGGTTAAATCCGAAAATTACATTGTCAACTGAAATTGCGGACCTTAGGACTTGATCAAATTTTGCCATTCAGGCTGATTGTAAGGTGGTAACTTGCTCAAAAATAACTAAAAGTATTGGTAGAAACAACACTAGTATGTTGATTTCTGTACATTTGTTCACATGATAAATTTAACTTCCGACACACTCACAAGGCCCACACAGGGAATGTTACAAGCTATGATGAATGCGGATGTAGGCGATGATGTGTTTGGCGAGGACCCAACAGTGAATAAGTTGGAAGGATATGTGGCAGAAAGATTTGGTATGCAGTCAGCCTTGTTTTGTCCCTCCGGGACGATGGCCAACCAAATAGCATTGAAGGTACATACCAGACCATTGGATGAAGTAATCTGCGATATCAACTCACACGTTTATCAATATGAGGTAGGCGGGTATGCCTTTCATTCCGGCATCGGTATCCAATTGCTGGAAGGCGACTTTGGACGTTTACATGCTGCCCAAATTGAAGCTGCTATTCGACCTGAAAAAGACTGGCTACCAAGTTCCCGATTGGTGGTCCTTGAAAACACTTGTAATAGAGGAGGTGGTAGCTATTACACCATTGACCAAATCTTACCCATAAGAGAGGTCTGTAAGCGAAATAATCTTGCACTTCATTTGGATGGAGCACGACTATTCAACGCACTGGTAGAAACCTCAGAAACAACTGAACAATGGGGTGCTGCTTTTGATTCCATTTCCCTTTGCCTTTCGAAAGGTCTTGGTGCTCCTGTTGGCTCCATGCTGATAGGGTCCTATTCTTTTATAAAAGAATCCCGGCGGGTACGAAAGGCAATGGGCGGGGGCATGCGCCAGGTTGGGTATCTTGCGGCAGCAGGTATATATGCCCTGGGAAATCATGTTGATCGCCTGAAAGAAGACCATCTCCATGCCCAGTGGTTATCAAAAGCACTGGAAGAAGCGAATTGGGTGACTAACATCAAACCTGTGAGCACAAATATTATCCTCTTTGATGTAAATCCCGCTTGGACGGCGGAACAAGCCCTTGAGGCTTTGGCGTCAGCAGGTATCAAAGCCGCTGGTTTCGGTCCTCAAACTATTCGTTTTGTCACGCACCTCGATGTTACCCCTGAGATGGCGCTTACTTCATGCCGGATTATTAAGAACCTGAAAATAGATTAACACTCAGGACTCAATACCCTTCCTTCTGTTGAGTTCATCACGAATAGCCGCGGCATGTTCGTAATCTTCATTATTCAACGCATCCTGAAGCAATTTTTCCAGCGCTACAATGGAATGCTGATCTAATGTTTTGGTCTCGTCCTCTAACGCTAAGGGTTGGGAGGTTTTTACTGTTGAACCTTCATTTTCCTCATCAAGCACTACACCTGCAGATTCCATTATAAACTCAAAGGTAAATATGGGGCATTTAAATCTGACAGCGAGTGCAAGTGCATCGGATGTACGGGAATCAATTTCAATTTGCTCACCTTGACGTTCACATACCAATCGGGCATAAAAGATTCCATCCAGAAGGTTATTGATAAGTACTTCCTTCAAAGTTATGTCAAATGACTCAATCGTTTTTTTAAAAAGGTCATGCGTCAAAGGCCGATTCGGCGTCATACGTTCCATTGCAACAGCAATTGCCTGAGCTTCAAAGCCACCAATTACAATGGGCAAGCGGCGGCGTCCTCCTTTTTCACCGAGTACTACGGCGTAATTATGCGATTGCGTTACACTATGGGAAAGTGCTACTATATCAAGTTCTATTTTTTTCATTTCAGATCCATGCTTACTCATGTGGGTATCGTTAAGACCATTGTAAAAAGGCATTATTCTAACCCGCCAGAGATTTCTTAATAGCCGCTGTTAGCCGGGGCACCACTTCAAATAAATCTCCTACGACACCATAGTCGGCAGCCTTAAAAAATGGTGCTTCAGGATCTTTGTTTATGACGACAATGACCTTGGAACGGTTGACTCCTGCCAAATGTTGGATAGCTCCAGAAATACCTATTGCAATGTACAAATTGGGACGAATCGCTATGCCTGTTTGTCCCACATGCTCATGATGAGGCCTCCATCCTGAATCGGCAACTGGCCTGGAGCACGCTGTCGTTGCACTTAATACTTCGGCCAGGTCTTCAATTAATCCCCAATTTTCAGGACCTTTCAAACCCCGACCTCCTGAAACGACAACCGTTGCTTCCGGCAGTGGCACTATACCTTCCACCTTATCCACTTTAATAACCTTATACCTGGAAGACATTACTGGCAAATCAATACTTTCCACCGGAGCGTTGCCTCCATTGGCTTCAGGCTGAAGTGCATTTCCCATTACCGACAAGACACTTATGGGTGTCAATATTTGATAATCGGCAAATGCTTTTCCTGAAAAAGCACCTTTTCGAACTGTAAATGGCGACAAATTTGACGGCAACTCTCCTACTCCACTTACAGATCCGGCTTTTAACCGGACTGCTATCCTACCAACAAGCGATTTCCCATTAGCCGTATGTGATAGGACAACTATTGTTGCACCCTCTTTGAGGGCCACCTCCGCGATTGCAGTAGAATATGTTTGTGAATCAAATTGTGCAAAAGCGGTATCGGCTAAGTGTAATACTGACGAAGCACCGTATATACCACAAGATCCTGGATCAGAAGACGGCCCTAGTACTAATGCTTTGCACGAAAGCCCAGTCTGCTCTGCCAACTTTCTACCGTAAGTAAGCGCCTCTTGTCCAGCTTTTTTTATCAGTCCGTTTACTGTTTCTACGAATACCAAAACCATACAAAATAACTTTCAATGTGATAAAATGAAGCCTAATCAAAGAATCTTTGCATCCTCCTTCAGGAGGCGGACAAGTTCATCCATATTGTCAGCATCAACCAATTTAACTGTAGATTTTTCCTTAGGCAATGCATATTGTGCAATGCCTACACGTGGCTTTTCACCCGTTGGCAACACTACGTTCAAGGCCTTTGTTTTTGCCATCATGATACCCCGCATGTTGGGGATTCGTTGTTCGGCCAAATCTTTCGCAGCACTCAAAACAAAGGGAATAGAAGTCTCCACTGTTTCTACACCGCCTTCTACCTCCCGATTCACAATGGCTTTCGAGCCATCCAGATCAAGTTTGTTGGCGTAGGAGATAAAGGGCCAGCCAAGTATCTCAGCGACCATTGCTCCCACCTCTGAACCATTATAATCAATACTCTCTTTTCCAAGAAAAACCAGGTCATATTGACCAGATTGGCAATGATGAGCAATTTCATGTGCGACAAAAAAGGCATCTAAGGGGGCGCTATCAACCCGGATTGCATCATCAGCGCCTATTGCCAATGCCTTGCGAATGACTTGGTCACAATCAGCTTCGCCTATAGAAATAACTGTTACTGTACCGCCTTGTGCTTCTTTGATTTCAAGTGCACGGACCAATGCATACCACTCATCGTATGGATTCATAATAAATTGAACCCCATTTGTATCAAAGCGGGTATTGTTATCCGTGAAACCTATTTTGGCCGTGGTATCTGGTGTTTTGCTTACTGCAACTAATATTTTCATAGTAATTTATTGTCCTTATGACCTGCTTTTGGCGTTGCAAATATAGACAAATTAGCCTCATTAATTGTTGACTGCAGCGATTGCCTTTCTGTGTTTTGACTAGGTGTTTTTAGATATTGGGTGGATTGTCATGACTACTATCCTACCTGATCGTATCTTTATCTTGAGTTGTTAGATTAGGATTTAATACATATTCGATTATGGTTAATTTCTAATCAATGGAACACATATCTATCGTCAAACACGTTCTTGAGGAGGTATAAAACCCCGCACGACAAATGTCATACGCACAGACTTTTGTATAAGAGGATGGTTTTACTTATAGGACGCTACCACGATTTTTCAATATTGAATCATTATTTTAGCTAAATTTAATGAATGGCCCGAATAGATCAAATTCTTGCACTACTTGAACAAACACCAGACGACCCATTCCTTCGCTTTGCTCACGCGAAGGAACTGGAAAATTGCGGTTTGCTGACAGCGGCTTTGGCAGCCTGGTCTTGGTTTCCCGAAAATGCTCCCGACTATAATGGTTTTTATTATCATTATGGTCAACTCCTCGCGAAAGAAAATCAGCAGGACAAGGCAATTTTTATTTTGAAACAAGGTCTTGATAAAACGAAAGAACAAGGCGACCGGCACGCATACAGCGAACTTCGGTCCTTGTTAGATGAAGTAGTGGAATAGCTGTCCTTTATTGTGGCCGTATTTCCCAGGTGCCTGAAAAGACAGCTTTCGCCGGACCTGTCAACCAAATATCCCTAAAACCAAAAGTTCCTGCTTCCCAACGCACGCTCAATTTTCCGCCTCGCGTTTTTATATCAATATTTTGTTTGCCCCCAAGTCCTGATCTGGAAGACCAAGCTATTGCTGCTGCTGTGACTCCTGTACCACATGACAAGGTTTCATCTTCCACACCACGCTCATAGGTTCGAATTGTTAATTCGTTTGTCCCGGTTTGAACCAGATTAACATTAATGCCTTCCTCCTTCCATGCATCACCGAATCTTATCAAACGCGCTACCTCATTAAGGTTAGACTGTTCAACCTCCTCAACAAATTTGATGTAATGTGGTGATCCTGAATCAATAATCAAATCTTCATTGTTGTGATCTACTTTCCTAATGGACTTCATATGCACAGAAATCAAATCATTTGGCTCTATTCGGGCTTCATGATCACCATCTGCAGCAACAAAATACGCCTCCCTGCCAATCCATCCTAACTGATGTGCAAAAGACGTGATACATCTTGATCCATTGCCACAAAAGGTGGACTCACGCCCGTCCGCATTGTAATAGACCATTCGAAAGTCATATCCCCCTGTTTTCTGAAGTAACATCAAACCATCTGCTCCAATACCGAAATGCCTGTCGCAAAGCAATGCAATTTGGTTGCCAGATAATTCCCTTTCCCAATCGCCGAGTGCATCCTCTACCAAAATAAAATCATTCCCCGTACCTTGATATTTCCAAAACGATAACAATTGAGGCATAGCTTATTGATTTACATTGTTTGAGCCACTGGAGAGCGTGTCTATTGTAGATCCGTCTAATGGAGACGCCTCTGGCATGGTCATGTATCGGAAAAACATCAAGCTCAACATCAACAAAATCAATCCCAAACCAAGGAAAGAAAAACGCCATCCCCAAATATTTCCTCCAAATGAATTGTGCGCTGCCTGATCATGTTTAGATTTAGGATTTTCAGGATGCATAAACTAATCGTTTAAAAAAGAAGTTAGTATTATATTGCGATGGCAAATATACCCATTCCCGACTTCCTCTTTTGATCATTCAAGATTACAGTTATGAAGCAACTTGGTTTATTCATACTCATTTCTGTCAGCAGTGCCTTATTTGCTATTGGCTTATATAGGGCATTTGCTCCTCCGAGCACGATTATTATTCAGGATGAGCACAATGGTCAATTTACCCGTTCTCTACTGCCAATTGACCCAGCATTTCAAATGGAAGAAGGAAAATATCTTGCTCCGGTTGATTTCACCCATACTGCGGCGCTTGTCACACCGACAGTTGTAAATATCAAGTCGACCAGGGGTGGAGATTATAGCTTGTTCCAACTAGACGCACCTTCTTCCACAGGATCCGGCGTGATTATTTCATCCAATGGATTTATAGTTACTAATAACCACGTTATTGAGGGCGGTGAATCGATAGAGGTTACACTACATGACAAACGCGAATATAAAGCTACCCTCATCGGGGTGGACAAATCCACAGATATAGCTTTGCTGCGCATAGCAGCTGAGGATTTGGAATATGTGCGTTTTGCTAATTCCGATAGTCTCCAGGTAGGTGAGTGGGTAGTCGCTGTCGGCAATCCGTTTAATCTGGAATCCACGGTTACCGCGGGTATTGTCAGTGCGAAGGGACGCAGCATTAATATCTTGAATGACACCTATCGCATTGAATCATTTATCCAGACAGATGCTGTAATTAATCCGGGAAATAGTGGTGGTGCACTGGTAAATAATCGGGGCGGATTAGTAGGGATCAATACCGCAATAGTTACAAAAAGCGGAAACTATGAGGGCTACTCATTTGCAATTCCTTCCAATTTGGCCTTAAAAGTGGTGCGGGATTTAAAGGAGTTTGGCACGGTGCAACGTGGATTTTTAGGGGTAAATGTAGAAAATCTGAATCAGGAGACGGCTAAATCTGTTGGAATGAAACCCGGTGATGGCGTGCTAATTACTGGAGTTAACCAAGGTGGCGCAGCTTATGAAATAGGACTTCAAAAAGGCGACATTCTTTATTCGATCAACAAAAACAAAGTGAGTTCAGTACCTCAACTGCAAGAAAATGTTGCCAGGTACCGCCCAGGTGAAAAACTTAAGATACTCTATTTCCGTAATGGCAAACCTTTAGAAGCCGAAGTTATACTGAAAGAAATTCAACAAGAGCTTTCTGTTTTGGACCCTAGAGCCGCTTCCATTCTGCAAGGTACCGGGCTTGAAGTCCGTGAGTTGACCAGAGTTGAGATCAATACGTATGGGGCATGTGGGGGCATAGTTCAGTCTGTGCAACGCGATAGCCCTGCAGATCAGGTGAATATTGAGTCGGGTTTCTTGATAAAAAAAATCAACGGTCAACGTGTTCGGGATTTAAGTACAATGCTTGACTATTTCCAAAAACCTGGGAAGCTTGTTTTGGAAGGGGTGTATAAAAACTTCCCGGGCGAATACAAGTATATTTTTAAACAATAAATGCCCTTGAGTGCATTAATTTCTCCGAATGTAAGCATATTGGGCCACGAAAAGACCCTTTTGCCATGACTAAAAAAAAAGAATACGACTTAGCCTTCAACAAAAATGAGGATACATTAAAACTTTCGGTGGCAAAGATGTTACATCGGCTTGCCAAAATCAAAGAAGGCGGCGGTTTAAAACGCATAGAAAAACTGCATAGTGAAGGAAAACTTAGTGCGCGAGAGCGCATTGACTTACTTATCGATCCCAATTCATTCTTTCTTGAAATGGGTGCCTTTGCGGCTTATGATATGTATGAAGAGCATGGAGGATGTCCTGCTGCCGGAGTTGTGGCAGGATTAGGATATGTTTCTGGTCGGATTTGTGTCATTGTGGCAAATGATGCTACTGTAAAAGCAGGAGCATGGTTTCCAATGACTGGTAAAAAGAATTTGCGGGCTCAGGAAATTGCCATGGAAAACCGCATTCCGATAATTTACCTGGTAGATAGTGCCGGGGTTTATTTGCCCATGCAAGATGAAATCTTTCCGGATAAAGAACATTTTGGGCGAATTTTTCGAAATAATGCACGCATGTCATCGATGGGCATCCCACAAATTGCAGCGGTAATGGGTTCATGTGTAGCAGGTGGCGCTTATTTGCCTATAATGTCTGACGAGGCGCTGATAGTGGAAGGCACTGGATCGATTTTTCTTGCCGGTCCTTACCTGGTAAAAGCCGCAATCGGAGAAGATGCCGACAAAGAAACCTTGGGTGGAGCCGCAACACACTGCGAAATCTCTGGCGTCACTGATTACAAAATGCCAGATGATAAGACTTGCCTTGCCACAATCAGAGATTTGGTTAGCCGATTAGGGCGACAGGAGAATGCAGGCTTTGACCGAATATCGTCTCTTCCTCCCAAACTTTCGGAAGATGAAATTTACGGTTTATTTCCTGTTGACCCGGCTAAACCTTATAACACCATTGAAATTTTAAAACGGCTGGTTGATGATTCCCATTTAACGGAATATAAAAAGGATTACGGCAAAACAATAACCTGCGCGTATGCAAGGATTGATGGTTGGTCTGTCGGGATAGTAGTCAATAACCGGTCTGTCGTTAAAAACGGAAAGGGTGAAATGCAGTTTGGGGGCGTAATTTACTCGGATAGTGCCGATAAAGCCACGCGATTCATTATGAATTGTAACCAGAAAAAAATCCCGCTGGTGTTTCTGCATGATGTCACCGGATTCATGGTTGGCTCCCGGTCCGAACATGGTGGTATCATCAAGGATGGTGCTAAAATGGTCAATGCGGTTGCCAATTCTACAGTGCCGAAGTTCACTATCGTCATGGGGAATTCCTACGGAGCAGGTAACTATGCAATGTGCGGCAAGGCCTATGATCCCCGTCTGATCTACGCATGGCCGACTGCAAAAATAGCCGTAATGGGCGGCGACCAAGCCGCAAAAGTGCTAACACAAATACAGGTGGCCGGTTTGAAATCCAAAGGTCATCCTCCTCAACCTGAAGAGGAAGATGCCTTGTATAAACAAATTAAAATGCGCTATGACGAACAGACCACGCCATATTACGCTGCCTCCCGATTGTGGGTGGATGGTATTGTAGATCCTCTGGATACACGACGGATCATTTCAATGGGCATCGAGGCTGCAAACCATGCTCCCATTGAACGTTTTAATCCGGGTGTTATTCAAACTTAATACTTATGGTTTTCTATAATGGCATCCAGAATTAATCTTCGACAATTTCTACTGCACACCCTATGCATCCTTGGCGCAGCATTGCCCTTGACTATTGCCCAAAAACCAGAAATCCCTAACCCGATACCACTAAAACAGTTTTTGAAATCAAGCATCCTGGATAAGTCCACCAGTAACATGCATTCGTCTGTTTATTTAACATTAGGTTTTAATTGTGATCCATACTTTTGTCGCAAGGAAAGGGATTTGGAAAAACAAAACGGATTTCCAGTACGTCTTCGACTGGGTGAGTGGAACTGGGTAGAACAATATGAAGGAAAGCGACAAAAAACGGATAATAATTGAAACGCTGCTTTATGCTTTCTTATTTACCTCTTGGACTTTTCAAACATCTTCTTATATTCGATTTTTCTAAGTCGCCTAAACACAACCTAAGCTCATGATGGAAACCAATGACCCCCTAAGCTCAGAATTAGTTGCTGCATCTGACGGTAATCGAATCCTCGCGTACATTATCGACATGCTGATTGTAGTAGGTGTTTCTTTTATACCTAGAATCGGCTGGATGCTTGCTTTGGCTTATGTTGCAACCAGAGATGCACTACCATTTCTTGAAGGTCAAAGTATTGGCAAAAAAGCAATGAAACTTCGTGCCGTAACGATGGAGGGCGCACCCCTTACCAATAATTGGAACGCTGGTTTAGTCCGAAATATCGTGTTGCTTATTCCTTTTTTTCCTTTGGTCGAACTTATCGTATTTTTTACCAATCCTGACCGACTAAGGCTTGGTGACCAATGGGCAAAAACCCGCGTTATTTCAGTAGCCTAAGCTTAGTCCAGGTCGAAGAAATTTCGGATCCCTGGAAATCGATCAGTGACAAATCCTTCCGCAAAGGTATATCCTGCCGGACGGCCCAGGTCTCGTGCTCTGGCCTCGATGAAGGCCAGGAAGTCCTTGCCTGAAATGGGCGTTTCAGGAGCATCCGACATTGGGTCGTAAAATTGCGTCCTGAAGCACAATATTAATTCAATTTTTGACGGGAAGTAGGTCGTAATATCAATAACAAAATCAGGATTGACCCAGTTGTCCTGAATATAAAAGTAGGTGCTTTCAGGTCGCCATGGTAGCTGGGGTTCGCCTTGAGCATCAACAGTTTCAATTCGTCTCAATCCACTCAAAAATGCAGCTTGTCTGACGAGACTCGAAGCCCGGCCATGATCCGGGTGACGATCACTGGGTGCATTTGCCAAAATAATTTTAGGCTGGCAATTTCGGATTTGTTGAATGACTTGTTTTAAAGAGCCTTCCGTAGGTTGGAAAAAACCATCCCCCAAATTGAGTTGTTGACGAAATGCCGCACCTAATTTGGTTGCAGCGTTGGACGCTTCTGCCGAGCGTGTGGTTGCATCACCGCGTGTCCCGAGTTCGCCTAATGTCAAATCAAGTAAGCCAACCGAATACCCATGGGCAATATGCCGAAGCAAAGTACCCGAACAAGCAAGCTCAACATCATCAGGGTGAGCCCCGATAGCTAAAATATCCACATTCATTAGTAGGATCCTTGATATCGTCGAATAAACCACTCCGCCCCTAACAAGATTATCAGCAACGCAAACAGCCATTTCCAATGGATTAATGGCTTTGATTGGATGGAGGAATACAATACTGGTTTTATTTGTTGATTTTCCCTGATAATTGCCTCCAAACTTGCTATGTCAGCAGGAGCTACCATTAAGCCACCCGATTCATCAGAAAGCAATCGAAGTAAATTATGGTCTGCTTGCAAATCGGCTAATTCCTGATCGACAGGTTCGATACTAAATCGACCATCGTACGACAAATTTTGTTGATTATGCGTTGCCTTGGCGACAAATGTGTAATTACCCGGAGGGAAAAGCCCTGCTTGCAATGAATAAAGGGTGGCCGATTTATTCATCAAAAAGACAAATTCCTTTCCTTCCTCATTTTTAATAATAATCTGAATATCAGGATCAGTTATCAGTTCATATCCTTCATTATAAAGCTCCCCATCAAAGCGCAAAGGCTCATTTTCATTAAAAATTTGACGAGAGGGTTGCACTCGAAGTCGCCTTTTATCCTCTTGAACTGCTAAATAGTTTACTGTTTTACTAATCAGCTCATCAACAATATCATAGTTCTTATGCTGAAGAAAATCAAACATCCGCCACTTCCACAATCCTTCAGCCGCAAGCACCCCAAACTTAATTTGATTTTCTTCGCCCACTAACCAAAGAGGATAGTTCGTATTAATGGCTCCAATACGCTGGTTCAGCAATGAAAAGCCCTGATTGATCACTGTAAAGTCACCAAAAGGTGCCAACATTGCAGGAAACTGGGAGATGCGTGACCGAACATCTTCTGACAAGGTGAATACTTGAAAGTCACCATCGATTTGTCCTTGAATCTCATTCATGTTCTTGCCATCACTTCTTATAGTAAGTAAATTCTGCAAACTATTAAATGAAGGAATACTAGACTGTGAGCCAAGTATAAACCACAAGGGGACCCTGGCTTGTTTCGCTTCCTGGAGGATGACTGAAGCAGGGTTTCTGATAGAAGGTATCTGATGAAGAATGACCAAATCGTATGTTTTTAACGCCAGCCCCTGGTTCTTCGCAAACCGAATATCAACCTGGTAATTTTTTGTTGTACTGAGACTTTGGCGTATAGCGGCTAGGTCAGGATGAGGTGCATCAGCTAAGAGTAGAATTTTTTGTCGGGCATCCAAAATTTCTATATACATATCCCGAGTATTGTTGGCTTGATTGCGCTCATCAGGTATACTGGTCAACGAAAATCGATACCTTCTTACCCCGGCTGCCGTTGCATTCAATATGATTTCACGTGTCTGAAAGTAGGGATCCTGGTCAAAACCTATGGCTTGGGTTGTAACCAGACTTGGCTTGCCTGAAGTAATATCATAGACTTTCAATTCACTTTTTTCGCCTTTTGCATTTCTGGCAAGCAGGTCGATTTGGATTGTAAAACGATCTCCTTTATAGGCAACCTTATTATGGAAGAGTCTTTTAATCGTTAAGTCACGAATGGGTGTTGGATCTCCTAAGGCTACATTAAATAATGGCACTTTCGTGATTGTGTTACTGTACAGTGGATTGGAGCCTTTGTTAAATAATCCATCAGAGAGCATGATGACAGCTCCCAGGCGCTGTTGATCAAATGCTTCTCTTGCAAAGCTTAAAGCTTGCTCAATATCGGTCACGTTATCTTTAAACTCCGATTGAGATTCCTCCCTGACCGTTTTACCAAAAGCATATGTTTCGACTGCATAATCATCTGACAAGGAAGCTTTCAATTCGTCAATTGCATTACCAAGCTGATCAAGCATAGTTTTATTTGCTCCAAATGCAATTGATTCAGAAGCATCTTGCAGCACTAAAATAATGGGTTTTTTCACCTCTGTGTCAATTCGCTTTAACAAAGGGGCCAGTAAGAGAAAACAGAGCAGACTAATAACAAATCCGCGAACGGCAGCGAGACTTGCCCTTACGATGAATGGTTTTTCTTGAAATGGCGCGGCTTTGTAATACAATATGAATGCTGCAATCGAACCAACGAGCAGACATGCAACTACGAACCACCAGGGTTGTGAAATGTAAATACTTCCCAAAGTAAGGGTTTAAGGGTTGAAACGTGTGGTCAGCCACAAAGTTATACGCTTGGTGATAAAAGTTTCTTGTTAAAGCGCTTCACCTGATGGATAACTTATATCAAATTTGACCGTTTAATCCAAAAGTAAAGTCGATCCCTGCAATATGAAAGGAATGAACATACGAGGCTTGGCCTTGACAATATTGGTCTTGTTTTGCTTCATGGGAAGCATGAAAGCGGCCCAAATGTTGGTCCCAATGGACGAAAGTCAAAAACAACATCTTAAAGCTTACGGTATTACATACTGGGTACTCGCCCAGGGCGTTGAGGCATATTGGCTTCTCAACTACCGCGGTGGAAGTTTTTCATTTGCACATAGTATTGCATTTGAAAAAGAATGCCGTGCTCGTGGTGTTATCTTTGAAGTAATACCAGATGCCCAGTTTAATAAAATTCTTCAGGACATTAGCAATCCAGAATTGAATCAGGAGGCAATGAAATTGGAAAAGGCGCCAAAGATCGCGGTATACACGCCAGAAATTGATTCAAAAGGCGTTCGGATTCAACCATGGGATGATGCAGTTACTTTAGTGCTGACGTATGCGGAAATACCTTACGAAACACTTTATGACAGGGAGGTGATCAATGATCAACTGGCACAATATGACTGGTTACATCTTCATCATGAAGATTTCACTGGCCAGTATGGTAAATTTTACCGGTCCTACTCTACTCAACCGTGGTATAAAGAGAATCAACGTCGGATGGAGGCACTTGCTGAAAGTCTGGGCTTCTCAAAAGTTTCCCAGCTGAAGTTGGAAGTGGTCAAAAAAATTAAAAATTATGTTGGAGGAGGTGGCTTTATGTTTGCCATGTGTTCCGCCACAGACACATATGATATCGCACTTTCGGCAGAAGGTGTTGACATCTGCGATGCCATATATGATGGCGACGGATTCGACAAACAAGCCCAAAGCAAGCTGGATTTTTCTAAAACGTTTGCATTTACGAATTATCGTTTGGTGATGAATCCGCTGGAGTACGAGTATTCCAATATCGATAATAATAGCCAACAACGCACTCCGCAAACGGATTACTTTTCACTGTTTGAATTTTCAGCAAAATGGGATCCAGTTCCAACCATGTTAACACAAAACCATACTCAGACGGTTAAAGGTTTCATGGGGCAAACTACTGCATTCAACAAAAAAATCCTCAAGCCTGAGGTCCTAATTTTAGGAGAAAACAAAGCTCAAAATGAAGTGCGTTATATTCACGGCGGTTTTGGTGAAGGTTTCTGGACTTTTTTTGGAGGCCACGACCCTGAAGATTACAGGCACTTTGTTGGTGACCCGGAGACGGACTTACTGCTCCATCCCAATTCACCCGGATATCGGCTTATATTAAACAACATATTATTCCCTGCTGCCCGAAAGAAAAAACGCAAGACATAGGCACAACACCTGCCGATTATCTATCTTGCCGGCATGGCAAACGAGCGGGAATATATCGCCACGACCCTTGGCGGATTGGAGCAGGTTCTTGAAGAGGAATTGCGATCGATTGGTGCAGGTTGGACTGAGATCGGAACCAGGATGGTCCGTTTTCGGGGCGGATACGATATTTTATATCGTTCATGTTATACCTTGCGAACGGCACTAAGAGTTTTGGAACCGCTAACCAGTTTCGTTATTCGAACGGAGAAAGATCTCTATGACAGGGTGATCGATCTGCCTTGGCGAAAAATCCTGGGTCCAGATCAGACATTTGCTATAACTCCTGTTGTGTTTTCCACCCTTTTCCCGCACACCAATTACCCTTCACTTGTGGTGAAAGATGCGCTCTGTGATCGTATCCGCAAAGAAACCGGCAGGCGACCTTCTATTGACAAGGACTACCCGGATATTCGGTTAAATCTTCATATTCACGAACGCGAAGTAGATATTTCGTTAGATGCGGTTGGTTCAAGTATGCACCAAAGAGGTTACCGCAGATTTAATGGCCTTGCGCCTTTGAATGAAGTCCTGGCCGCAGGTATGTTACGTCTTGCGGATTGGACACCAGCCAAACCACTCCTGGATCCGATGTGCGGATCTGCCACCCTTCTCATTGAGGCTGGAGAATGGGCCATCAAAAGACCATCACAGGTACGACGCGGACGTTTTGGTTTTCAGGGCTGGCTTGATTTTGACCCGGGCTTGTGGCGCAGGGTAAAACAAGGAATAACAGACCTTCCTTTTCCAGCCGGTCTTGATCTGCATGGTGCCGATATGGACATGGAGATCCTGGAAGGGGGGCGTAGCAACATCCGCGTTGCAGGTATGGGCGAGGTCATAGAAACCAAATTACAAGACTTCTTTACCATGCCGCCACCTAAGAACCCCGGAATTGTGATGCTTAATCCACCTTATGATGAACGAATCCCACTAGACGAGGCAGAAGTATACTACAGTAAAATAGGAGACAAACTCAAAAAGGATTTTACGGGCTCAACGGCTTGGGTGTTGTCCTCAAACAAAATGGCTTTAAAACAGATTGGTCTGAAGTCAGCCAAACGCTATCCCTTATTTAATGGTCCACTGGAGACGGAATTTTGTCGTTATGATTTGTTTTAGCGGAGGATTGAAAGAGGTTTTCAATCCCTACATTATGGCACGTTATGATGAACTGTTTAACCAGGGTTAATTATCTTTCGCAAAAATATAATCATGATAAGGTCAAAAATAGCCGGGATAGGCAAATACCTTCCTGAGAAGATTGTTACAAATGACGACCTGTCAAAAGTAATGGATACAACGGATGAATGGATCCAGGAGCGCACTGGTATTCAGGAGCGCCGATATGGTAAAAAACATGAGGAGACCACTACTACCATGGGGGCTGCCGCAGCACGTAAAGCCATAGAGCGTGCCGGAATAACACCTGATGATATAGATTTTATCATTTTTGCCACATTGAGTCCGGATTATTATTTCCCTGGATGTGGCGTGTTGATTCAACGCGAACTCGGTATTACTCACAAAGAAGTGGGTGCAGTTGATATTCGAAACCAATGTACCGGATTTGTTTACGGATTGACCATCGGCGATCAGTTTATCCGTTCGGGCACTTATAAAAACGTATTAGTTGTAGGTTCCGAAATGCATAGTATGGGATTGGACTTTAGTACCCGAGGCCGGAATGTTACCGTGATTTTTGGCGATGGCGCGGGTGCTGTCCTTTTACAGCCTACTGAGGAGCCCGGTACAGGGATCTTGTGCAATAAACTGCATTCCGATGGGACCTATGCTGAAAAGCTGGCATTCATTAATCCTGGCTCTCACGGCGGCTATCATGCCCCACATATGGATGAACCTCAGGATTTTGGATACCCGGAGGACGACACTTATGGTGGAATCTTCCTAACTGACCGAATGGTGGCGGAAGGTCAAATCTTCCCAAATATGGAAGGGCAATTTGTTTTCAAAACAGCGGTACAAAAATTTCCTGCCGTTATTTTGGAAGTACTTTCTGAACAAGGTCTTACACCTGCCGACCTAAAGATGCTCATTCCACACCAGGCAAATCTGCGGATTAGTCAGTTTGTACAGCGTACGCTCCGACTCAGGGATGACCAGGTTTGGAATAATATTCAAAGGTATGGCAACACCACAGCCGCCTCAGTTCCCATAGCACTATGTGAAGCGTGGGAGGCAGGGGCTATACGATCTGGAGACCTGGTTTGCCTTGCGGCTTTCGGTAGCGGCTTTACCTGGGGAGCTAACCTGATCCGATTTTAACCAACCTGCTGTTGAAGTTGGGTTATGAGTCCACTATTTAGCGTAAAGTTTATATTTTAAGTCCCTGCAATCCTATATATTTGAGCTTTACTAATTCTTAAAATATGACATTTATGAAACAACTTTTCCTGTTGTTAGCCTTCACTTGTATTACAAGTGCCAGTTTTGCAGTCGTTGGAGGTGGATGGTCATCCAACCATGCTGATCAATTAGATATTCAAGCATTGCCACCAGAGGTCAAGAATATGGATTTAAACCATTTTCTCCAGCTCACACCAAAACAATACGAACAAATAACTGGTGAAAAGTTGAATTTCACCCAGCGTATTGCACTTAAAGCGGCTCAACGTCACATGAAACATGAAAGCCTGAGTAGTGCTTCAATTCCACAAGTTCTTTATGTTGTGTTAGCCATATTTGGCCTGGCTTGGTTGGCTATGGGTATTATGGATAACTGGACTGGCAACAATTGGTGGATCAACTTGCTCCTAACCTTGCTCTTCTGGTTACCAGGTCTGATCCATGCTTTAATCGTGATGGGTGACTATTACTAGTTCCAATTGAAGTTAAGCCTTCGTTCATGAAGGTCTGACTTGATGTAATAAAAAACGATCCTAAGGTTCATTTCTTAGGATCGTTTTTTTATGTATTGTCGGTTAACATGAATCCATTGAATAAGGTGGGCTAACTGATTCTAAGCTTTTTAAAGAAGCCGAAGTTGTTTGAAGATGGCAATCAAATCCAACCGATTTGTGCGCAAAGTTGGTTTGTATTCGAGAGCAATACGTTTCCAGTTGGCAGAACAACCAAAATAGGCAACCTTGCTGTCAAACCAAGTGATTATGGCACCTGTTGCAATGAGAAAAGTGAATGCCAATAATCCCATTAATAATGAAAAGGTCATTGAGGTGATCAATATTATCGCTGTGGCATATATGATCCAGCTGAATAAGCTACTACCCATCAAAACAGAACTTCTAAATTCAATTATTTTGACGGTTCGCTTTGTCACCCACCTGGCAAAAATGAGTGGCAAGACATGGGGAACCAATAACAAGTTTCTCAAAAATAGCATCAGGTAATATTTCAAATTTGAACCAGAACGAAATATAGGCGCCAATGCCACAGTAAGATCATCTATCCTCAACAACTCTAAGCGTTCAAAATAGGGATCTATTTTGCTCTTCAGCTTATCCATTTCGGACTGATCCAGTTGGTTTAGTGCTTGAATCGCTTTCAACTCAGCCAATAAAGGCTTTTTATCCCGGGAAAATATGGGCCAAAATCGCTTGGGCTCGGTATTCCTAACAATTTGTAAAACTCGCTCAGCGACCAACTCATCCACGTGTTTAGCAATATGGATCACCCTTTGGGCAAGTTCCATTTCGATTTGAGATGTGACCAATTCCAATGCTACCTTAGGATTGACCCTATACAAATCAACAAAAGGGGATAACGGGAATGGCGGAGCAAAATCTACCATAATCTCAGTTTGTGCAAGATCTGCATAAGTATAATTTATAGCGACAGGTTGAATATAGACTTCAGGAAGATTATGGATGACCATTGCTTCCAGGCCAATGCGGGCGGCTCCTTTTTGGATAGGTCGAAGCCGTTTTTCATGAGCCATTCGCCCCTCTGCCATGATAAGAACTGCGCCGCATTTGGATAAAATGGATTTTGCCTGATCCAGAGAACGCTCATTCTTTCGCAGTCCTTTATAGCCGTCTACAAACCTGTAGATGGGTATGAGGTGAACTTGTGCCAATATCCAACGCAAGAATTGGGATGAAAAAATATCCCCTCTGGTCATAAAATGTAATGTGCGCCCTGAAAAACAAGCCAGAAAACAGGGTTCGATAAATGCGGTAGGATGATTTGCCGTAAAAAGAATTGGTCCCTTTTTGATTACAGCGTCTCGACCTGTGCAGTGGATTTTTTGATAAAACGTAAAAAATGAAATCCGAACTAACGGACGCAATAAATAATAGATCATGCTGGAGCTTCCTTGCTGTAAAAATGCATTATAGTTTCCATTTCTCGCTAATGAGGGTAATTTCGCCTTATGTGGGATGTAATAATCATAGGTGGCCCGACTGCAAGTGGCAAGAGTGCCTTAGCATTAGAACTTGCACGGCATTTCGGTTCGGCGATTATTTCTGCAGACAGCCGACAAGTATATAAGGGCATGGACATATGCACGGCCAAGCCTTCACAAATAGAACAAAGAGAGGTGCCGCATTACCTTATTGACATCTGTGAGCCAACCAATTCTTACAATGCAGGTCAATTTGAAAAGGATGCTATGGGACTCATAACCCAGTTATTGCCGGACAAAAAACCCATTTTCATCGTCGGCGGAACAGGGTTATACATTCGTGCTTTACGCCATGGATTGGACCAATTTCCGGAGGTCCCCCAATTAAAACAAGATGAAATAGCGGCATTTTATTTTCAGGACGGACTTCAAGGGCTTCAGGAAAGGTTAAAAACCGTTGACCCGGTGTACTTCGAAACGGTTGATCGATCTAACCCGCAACGTCTCATTCGGGCAATTGCTGTCAGTGAATCCGGACCCATCCCTTATAGCGATTACCTTTCCGGCCGTAATGCAAAAAGAGCATTTACTATGTTGCCAATTCAATTGGTACCTGATCGAAATTGGCTATATGAGCGGATAAACCAGCGCGTATTGGAGATGATGGCGCAAGGATTATTCGAAGAAGCAAGACCATTTTTTGCTCTCCGGCATCTCCCTGCCTTACAAACTGTAGGCTACCAGGAGATTTTTAGCTGCATGGATGGCACTATTTCACTCACTGAGGCAGTTCATCTAATCCAGCAAAATTCGCGCAGGTATGCGAAGAGGCAAATGACCTGGGCACGAAAGGAGACCTGGTGGCATTCATTATTACCCGAACCAACTGACACACTAGTGGAAAGAACACTAGAGATTATTCGTTCTGGTCCATGAGTGACAGTACAAGTTCAGGGGGTCTACCAATTATCGCCCTAGTCCCGTGAACGATAATTGGTCTTTGGATAAGAAGAGGAAACCTGTCCAATACAGCAACCCATTCTAATTCACTTAATACTTTGCCCTTAAATTCTTCTTTGTACAATGCTTCTTCCTTTCGAACCAAATCTATGGCATTTATGCCCAGGAAGGCGAGCAGTTTTTTTAGTGTTGCCGCGTCTGGGGGTAAATCCAGATAGCGAACAACTTCAGGATCAATGTTATTCATTCTTAGTAATTCAAGTGCTTCGCGACTTTTTTGACATTTCGGATTATGATAAATAGTCCATTTCATGGTATAAAACTAACTTTCTACAAGGAGATATAGCCTCCATTTTGTGCACAATTAACATTCATAAAGATTGCTAAGGCAATTGGCCTCCAAACTAACTAACTTTGTTTCTTAAATCCAATATTGAATGACGTCTATGATACACATGATTTCAAGGGTCCTTGTAATCCTTCTATTATTCAGTGCGAGTCTCAATGCTCAAGTAAATTTTAACATGACGATGCTGTCCAATGTACAGTATGCCGAAGGCTGTAACGATATCTGGGGTTATACAGATGCGAATGGCATTGAATATGCTATTCTTGGCACACGTGCGGCCACAGCGATTATTAGCCTTGAAGATCCGGCCAACCCGGTAGAGATAGCTTATATACCCGGCTCCAATTCGACTTGGAGGGATATGAAAACCTGGGGAAAATACGCCTATGTCACTTGCGACGCGGGCAGTGACGGGCTCCTTATTATTAACCTTGGTGATTTACCCAATAATGTGACTTGGTCTTATTGGAAACCTGAACTTACAGTGAACAGTACTACTGCCCTCTTGGAACGCTGCCATAACTTGTATATTGATGAAAATGGATTCGCCTATCTCTCTGGATGTAACCCACTGAATAACGGTGGTGTCCTAATCTTTGATGTTAACTCCAATCCAGAGTTACCAACGCTGGTAGGGCACGTTGAACCTGTTTATTCTCATGATAATTTCACTCGTGGTGATACCGTATACAGTGCAAATCTTAATCAAGGTTTTTACATTACGGATGTAGTGGATAAAGAAAATCACATTACCCTTGCAACACAGAAAACATCCTTAAATTTCACACACAACATTTGGCTGTCTGACGATGGCAATTATGTTTTTACAACGGATGAACGCGCAAATGCTTTTGTGGATGCATATGACATCTCCAACCACAATAATATTTTCATGACGGATCGCTACCAGCCAATTGATACCAGAGGGACTGGGGTTATTCCGCACAACACACACTATTTCAATGGCTATAATGTTATTTCCTGGTATACAGATGGTGTCAAAGTAATTGATTCACACAAACCGGACAATTTGGTAGAAGTAGCGAATTATGATACCTATCTTGGTTCACAGGTTGGCTTTCAAGGTTGTTGGGGTGCTTATCCCTTCCTTCCCAGCGGCAGGGTTTTAGCCTCAGATATTAATACATGTCTTTGGGTTTTTGATATTGAGTACAAACGTGCCGCCTACCTTGAAGGGACGGTCATTGATGCCATTACCAAAGCACCCATCCAAGGTGCATCAGTGGTTATTGAAGGAGGACAGCCTAATGAAAAAATAAGTGGACCAGCTGGTGATTTTAAAACGGGCAGCAACCAAGAAGGAAATTTAACGGTTCGTGCTGAGCGGACAGGCTACTTCCCCAAAGAAACAACCTATGTGTTATCTAGTGGGCAAGTTACGAATGTTATAATTGAGTTGACTCCACTTCAAAAAACCACTTATTCCGGCTTGGTCATAGATAGTGAAACCGGTGATCCTGTGAGTAATGCAACAGTGAGATATTTAGCAGCTGCTGATCCTTCCATTGAATTTCGTGCTATCTCCGACCTTGCTGGCAACTATTTATTTGACAGCATTTTTCTGGGTGAATATCAGGTCATTGCAGGCGCCTGGGGATATACATATACTATTATTGATGCGGCATTCCTTAGTGGCCCCGGGACAGCAACAATTGAGTTGGATAAAGGATATCGCGACGATTTCATTTTCGATTACGGATGGAGTGTTTCTGGTACTGCACCTGTAGGGCAGTGGGAGCTTGGAAAACCTGAAGGCACTTTATCCGGCAATTTGGCTGTCAATCCAGCATCAGACCTTATTGATGATCTTGGCGCTGACTGTTATGTTACAGGATTATTGGCTGGCAATTCTGTAGGAGAATTTGATCTCGATGGAGGCAATACTGTGTTACTTTCGCCAGAAATGAACCTTTCTGATTACGAAAACCCTGTCATCCGATATCATTATTGGTTTGTCAATGCCGGAGGTAACGGACAACCCAATGACACGCTGCAGGTTTATTTATTGGATGGAACAGAGGAAATGCTCATATACTATTACACCGGTAGCAATTCATCCTGGATTTCAGACTCAATCATTGTAAAAGACTATTTTTCTGATCCTACCACGGTTCGTATGCGATTTAGCTCAGAGGACAAAGAAGAGTCCGGCCATCTTGTTGAATGTGGCATAGATGGCTTCTTGGTAGAAGATGTAAAAGGTCCATCATCCGTGGCTGAAATACAACAAACCTCCAAATTCCTGCTAACA
The DNA here is from genome assembly GCA_017985675.1 of Saprospiraceae bacterium. Classification (GTDB taxonomy): domain Bacteria; phylum Bacteroidota; class Bacteroidia; order Chitinophagales; family Saprospiraceae; genus JAGNXB01. The sequence continues at coordinate 143,283 of JAGNXB010000002.1, forward strand.
CCAAATCCTTTTGCGAGCACCTTTCAGGTTCAATGCAAAGAGATGATAGCAGCACACGAAACAATTTACTCTGTTGTGGATACCTATGGAAAACCCTTAGAATCCGGTACGTTAAATGCGCATCAGAGCTTGGGCCAAGCATGGACTTCAGGCATTTATTTTATTACTTTAAGAAATGGATCGACCAGTGAGACACACAAAGTCATCAAGGTTGTAAATTGAATTTCTAATTGGAAAAGAAAAAATGGAAGTGAGAGAAATTTCACTTCCATTTTTTTTGTCCTACCTTTTCCTATTAACAAGACCTTAAATCCTGGCTTCAACCCACTGAAATGTGCGTTTCACCCCACCGAAATAAATCGCTAGGAAAGGGATACAGTGGAAAAACAATTGTCCTGGAAAACTGCAATAAAGTACACCCTCGATTTCATTAAAGGAACCTATTGCTTGAAGTCCATATCTATATCTTCAGCAAATTCAACCCTTCAGTGGGATTCAGAATTCATTATTTCTAATCAAATCGCCTCCATTTTGCACGAGGTTGAAACCGGGTAGTAAAGATCTTTTTAACTACCAATGGCCGATATTTTTTAACTAAACAACAATGGGTGATGGTAAGATATCCAACGTTGCTTCAAATTTTTGAGCCATTATCTCCTATGACTTACTGCAAATGAAACGGAAAGTGCTCCTTGCAAGACCGGTCGCGAAGATTGATCAGGGATTAGCCGAATGATTGACATCACCGTATTTGATGCCGATGAAGTCCAGGCTTTGCATATTATCATTCAAATTCACGACCTGCCAGGCACTTGTGAACGGGAATCCCGTGCTCTTGACAAACGTCCAGGAAGGAACACCATCGAATGTTTTAATAATATCTAAGAGCAACTTTTTAAGAATAAGGATATCGCCTACAGAAATGGAATTCGAACCATTTACATCAGCAGCTATATAAGCATAAGCTGTTGGCAACATGCTACTTCCTACAAGGTACTTGTTGAGTAGAACAATATCTGCAATGCTCACACCAAGCAAATAATCGCCATCGCGTGACGCTGTAATATTATAATTTTCACCCGCTGGTACATCCTGAAAGGTATAGTTTCCGGATTGATCTGTATAAACAGATTGACTCAATGAACCGCCAAGATTCACCTTGACGTTTGGTACAGCAATTCCGGAAGGCGTAAGTATTTTACCTGAAATGTTATAAAACCCGATTCCTTCAACCAACGTTTCTGGGATAGAAGTCACACCTGTGTCGTCCGGGTCCAGCCAGTCTTTCAGCCTTGATTCCGGGGTACCCCCACCAATCCATGATTTATTCAACCTTCCAAACCACAGTGCATTCGATTCACATGTTGCCGATCCGCCATGAAGTTGGCCAATAATGTGGCCATTAATATCAAAAAGGGGACCGCCTGAACTGCCAGGTTCTGAAGATCCAAGATCCAGATAAACCCTATAATGATGATTACCAGGTGTCACAATACCATTACTCCAGTTGACTTGTGTAATCCAAACCGCAATGGCTTGCGAATCAATAGAGACTTTTTTAATATCTGCACTTGGGTGATGGATAAATACAGTAGGGAAAGGCAGGTAATTATCTGAACGATTCCATCCCGCGTAGGTCAAATTAATAGAAGTAGGTATTGCGCCTGTGATTTCAAGTAGCAGAAAATCACTATTCTGCCATTTCGCTTTCAGTTCGCTCCCCGTCGTTTTAAGAATCTTAGGTTCTGAAATGGGTTGTGTACAAGTAGGGGACGCGTAATTGAAATAATAACCCCAAAAGTGCATTTGAGGTGTGTACCCATATTGACAATGAAAGGCACTTAGAATGTAGGGCGTTTTATCCCCACGTTCATTATTGATTAACGCACCCGAACACCAACTTGCACCCTCCTGAAAAACCATTAAGATTCTTACCGCACTGTCCTTTGACCGTTGGATTTGTGGATGTTGAAGACATTCAACATTTACCTGACAGGGTTGGGAAGCGCCAAAACCAAGATTATTCACTTCCTCAGGTGAAAAAGGATCTACATCAGGAGTGAAGGCGTAATACAGGTGTTCAAAAGAAAAATTTATTGGTTGTGTCGGCGTAAAATAGGTGATCGTTAAACGATCGCCACGAATGGGGCCAACAGTGCGAGCAGCTGATCGCTCTCTGGCTTGATGATGATATCCTTCGACCAATTGGCCTCTGTCATTTCTAACTTCTAACCAGCTCCCTTGAGGAAGCGGCAAATGTGACGACGTCGCAATGAGTCCATGTGCCCCAGGGCTGTGAATGGTAATCTGCCAGGTAAACCCCCCTGAAGGATTAGTAAACCACTGGCCATCCGTTTCGGAATGGACGGCTTCTGCTAAAGGAATAGCAAAACGCGGTACCAATCCCGATCGCTCATCTTCTAAAAGTGCCTTTGAAACATCAGGAACCACGCAAGTGAATACGGGTATAGGATCAATGCTCGTTTGGGCATTAAGTAGGGATACGCAGAATAGACTGCCTAAGAAAAGGAGTCGAAACATCAGGGATTATAATTAGACATCGTAAGATACGCCGTTTTTAACAAATCTTATCATATTTAACATTAGCCAAGTCATCAAAAAGAGTGCCGCATTCTGCTCCAATAATATGCTAGTGAACAACTTAGATCAACCGCTGCCAGCAACCTATCATAATTATTTAACTAAATCTGAAAAACTAAAAAGGCCGCTCAATAAGAGCGGCCTTAGTAGCCCGTAGGGGAATCGAACCCCTCTTACATGGATGAAAACCATGCGTCCTAACCGATAGACGAACGGGCCTAAACATGTCTTTTTTACAAAAGCTGGGCAAAGGTAGATGTTTGCTCTGACAAATTCCATACTCTTCAACAACTTTTCTGAAAAAGTTTGGTTCCATCTTCGATTTCGGATTCATCAACATTATAGTTATTTCAAGAAAACATAGTTACCCAATATCTTAGCATCTCAATTATGAAAAAAATAGCACTTAACGGATTTGGTCGCATTGGCCGCTTAGCATTTAGGCAACTCATCCTTCAGGAAGGCGTTACCGTCGCAGCGATAAATGATCTTGCAGATGCGTATACGCTAGCTCATTTACTTAAATATGATTCTGCACACGGTATCTTCAACGCAGATATTCATGCAGAAGACCACATCCTTATCGTCAATGGGCAACGCATTCCAGTTTTCGCACAAAGGGATGCAGCTTTGTTGCCCTGGAAATCTCTGGGAATTGATACTGTGTTGGAATGTACCGGACATTTTACAACACTTGAAGGACTAACCATGCACTACCAGGCAGGTGCCCGCAAAGTTATTTTGTCCGCCCCTGCGAAAAGCAAAGATGTCCCAACGTTTGTACTCGGCGTAAACGATGCGCTTCTAAATGCAGATATTCACATTCTTTCGAACGCATCCTGTACAACAAATTGCCTGGCTCCTCTGATCAAATTATTGGACCAAGCTTACGGAGTTGATAAAGGATTCATATCAACTACCCATGCCTACACTGCAGATCAACGACTACAAGACGCACCACATTCTGATCTGCGCCGTGCCCGTGCAGCCGCTGTAAATATCATTCCAACTACCACGGGCGCGGCTAAAGCAGTGAGTTTGGTTTATCCTGCTGTAGCCGGAAAACTTGATGCGGTAGCCTTTCGTGTACCAGTAATAACGGGTTCCCTGGTCGACCTCACCGTCATAATCAATAAAAAACCTACTAAGGAGGAGGTCAATAAGTTATTTCTTGAAGCGTCCATGGATGCAATGCAGGGTATAGTTCAGTATACTGAGGATCCCATTGTTTCAAGTGATATTATCGGGAATACACATTCAAGCATCGTGGATGGCGGTCTGACCCAAATCCAGGGAAATCTATTAAAGGTCATTGCGTGGTATGATAACGAGGCCGGGTATGCCACGCGACTGGTCGAAATGGCTATTCGCGTGAGCGAAATGTAATTATTTCAAGTTACATGGTTCATTTCCAATGCTATCTAAAACTCTTGTGGACTGTATGTGGATGCTAGGTAGAATATATATCGTGGCATCATGGCACATTTCAGCGTAAGGATGGTCCAGAATAAATAATCCATCCCACAAAGATCTTCCCTTTCCTAACTTTGACCCCTAATGAATTGTTATGCAAAAACTGAATTTTGAAGGAGAAAAAGTCCTGTTGCGGGTGGATTTCAATGTACCCATGGATGCACAACACCACATCACGGACGATACCCGAATTGTGGCAGCTTTGCCTACGATCAATTATATCCTTGATCATGGTGGTGCCGTTATTTTGATGTCGCACCTGGGCCGCCCTCTGAAAAAGTTACTCCCCGATGGGAATATAGATACGGAACAATTTTCATTAAAACATTTGGTCAAACCGCTGGAAAAGTTGACTAAGACTACTGTTCAATTTGTTTCCGATTGTTTGAGTAATGATGCCGCAGAAGCTGCCAAAGCATTGAAGTCAGGAGAAATCCTGCTTCTTGAAAATACTCGATTTCACAAAGGTGAAGAAAAAGGCGAACTGGATATGGCTCGCAAATTGGCCAGTCTGGGCAGTGTTTATGTCAATGATGCGTTTGGGACTGCTCATCGTGCCCATGCCTCAACAGCAGTAATAGCTAGTTTATTTCCGGCATCAAAAAGAGGCTTCGGAATGCTGATGCAGGCTGAATTAGATAACGCTACCCGTGTTTTGGATCACCCTGCCAAGCCATTGCTGGCTATCGTTGGGGGTGCCAAAGTATCCGATAAAATACTTCTTCTGGACAACCTTCTCGATAAAGTAGATGCTTTGATTATTGGAGGCGGGATGGCCTTTACCTTCATCCGGGCTCAGGGTGGTAATACAGGCAACTCCATTGTAGAAGAGGATCGGTTGGACCTTGCGTTGCAATTAATCGAAAAAGCAAAAGAGAAAAATATTGAGTTATTATTGCCAGAGGACGCCGTAATAGCCGACAAGTTTGATACTAATGCAAGGATCCAAACAATAAACAGCCATCAAATTCCAGACGGCTGGATGGGTCTTGATATCGGGCCAAAAGCAAGCCATGCCTTTTCCAGCCTCATCCTCAAGGCAAAGACAATTTTATGGAATGGCCCAATGGGCGTTTTTGAAATGGCTCCGTTTGCATCCGGCACCAAAGCCATAGCCCATGCAATTGCACAAGCTACTGAGCATGGTGCTTTTAGTCTTGTTGGTGGAGGAGATTCCGTAACAGCTATAAATCAAATGGGTTTAGCTGACAGCGTGAGTTTTGTTTCTACTGGCGGCGGTGCTTTATTGGAATTGCTGGAAGGAAAAAAATTGCCAGGAATAACAGCAATTTTGACTTAACCCATCATGCTCAACTTTGAATATAATTGCAGGGTCTTTAGTACGGTTTGGTCAATGTGCAACGTGGAAGATATGAACGTACGTGCTTTTGAAGCCATTAGTGAATATGCTTCTGGATGAGTAGCTAGGAATTGAACCGCTGTTGCAAAAGCAAGTGGATTACCGGGTTGGACGACGAGTCCATTGACCTGATTTTCAACTAGGTCAATGTTTCCTGGAATATTAGTTACAACAGCTGGCTTACCAAGAAACAATCCTTCGATGACCGTTTTATTCAATCCTTCACCACCCTTTGAGGACAATACAACCAGATCACATGCTTTCATAAGGCTTAAGGTATCCGTACGATATCCGACAAGATGAATCCTTGAGGCAGCAGGGCCATTTTCCTTGATTCTTTTATGTTCAATTGAATCCATCCCCTCCCCTACTAACAACCAATGTACATTTGAATCCAATGAAATATGATGGGCTGACTTCAACAAAGTTGGAATGTCCTTAAATGACCGGTTATTTGCTACACAAATTACTTTAAAAGCATGCAAAGGAATTTCAAATTGGATAAGATCAGCCTTTTCGACATGATCGTACCACCCAGGATGATGGCCCTTAGGAATATAAACTGTTTTCCCTTTCCCAAATAACAACTGCCTTTCCAGATCGGATTGAATCAGCTTGGTGATGCAAATAATCGCATCAACGCGGGGATGGAGATATTTGGTATAAGCTAATGGGTCATACCAATGGACGTGTCCAGCAAAACCACGGTACAAAATCGTTTTAACAGACAGTCCTCTCGCCGCACGCAATCCATGTATTATGGCTTTGGAGTTATAGAGATGCAACATGTGATGGCCACCGTCAAGTAGGGCTTTCCTTATGATTTTTGTTTCAGCGGCTTTCCATTTAGATGTTGGGTGAAACGGAATGACGTTCATACCTGCATCACGGAATTTCTGGACATATTCTCCCTCTGGATAGGTCATTATATCAACCGTGTATCCTGGAATGCGATGAATGGCCAGAAACATTTCCGCTTCAGGGCGACTGGAGAGTGTACTCCTGTAATCGCTAATAACTAATATTTTGACCATAAACTTTGCATTGCCTTGGATTGGCAGGACAAGTTCCGTAAAATTGGCACAACTACAATACATCTTTATTAGAGATGCATTTGGAGTCGTAATCCCGAAAACCAATGCTGATATTTTTCTCATTTAAAAAATCCTACTGTACCTTGTGTACAAATCCAATCAGTATGTCGCTCCATCCTATAATGATGTTGCCATTCATTTTTATAGCCATAATTGGCTGCGAATCAGAACCTAAACAATCGACTAACACGACTACCCCACGGCCGGAATATGTTTTAGTTTTACACGGCGGAGCCGGTGCAATTGAAAAAGATAAAATGACACCCGAGATGGATAGTGCTTATCGTGGTGCATTGCATCTGGCACTTGATGCCGGGGAGTCAGTTTTAGCGTCAGGCGGGTCCGCCATGGATGCCATTGAGACAGCAATAATTTTTTTGGAAGACTCCCCTTTGTTTAATGCAGGCAAGGGAGCGGTATTTAGTTATGAAGGTATTAATGAGTTGGATGCATCTTTTATGGATGGACGAACCTTATCCGCTGGAGCTATAGCGGGTGTAACCAGAATCAAAAACCCGGTTGCACTCGCGCGGGCAGTGATGGAAAAATCCGAGCATGTATTTCTTTTTGGAAGTGGCGCCGAGGAATTTGCTTTGTCTATTGGATTGGACACTGTTGATGCATCGTATTTTTTCACAGAGAGACGATGGCAAAATTTACAACGTGCAAAAATCTTGGATAAAGAAAAAAACCTTTCAATGATGGAGGATGAAAAACAGGCCTTCAAATATGGAACCGTAGGTGCGGTTGCACTGGACAAATCAGGTAACCTAGCTGCGGCCACATCTACAGGTGGAATGACCAATAAACGTTGGCATAGGATAGGCGACGCTCCTGTAATTGGGGCAGGCACCTATGCCGACAATCGGGCCTGCGCTGTATCATGTACTGGTCATGGCGAATATTTTATTCGATATGCAATAGCTCATGACCTGGCAGCAAGAGTCCGATACAACCGGCAATCACCAGAAGAAGCCGGGCACTACCTCATTCATGAGGAATTGCTGAAGGAGGGAGGCAGAGGTGGATTGATTGCACTCGACACCATGGGAAGGTTTACCATGCCCTTTAATACAGAAGGAATGTATCGTGGGTATGTGCTGCCTGGAAAGAGACATGTGGCTATTTATGCTGACGAGTAAACTTTGGGCTAGTGTTGTGAATAATGCCATTGAGATGTTGAAATCGTAGCCATTTTTACCGAGATCAAAAAGTAAATTAATCGTTAAGGAATGTTTGTGCATAGGATTTCCTCAATCCCTATGGAAAAAGTTCAAGCCTTGATCCAGCTAAAACTAGGTTAACGCGGCACGAGTATACTTTGCAAGCAATGCACGCCAGATAATATAGATATGATTACAAAAATTGGGAAGGATCCCAAAATGGTGCTGGAGTACAAAATACCGGTCTCGAATGGAGGCCTGATGACGTGTTGTGGAAAGGCCTCCGGTTTCAAATCGTGCTAAAATCTGATGCGTATGAACAACTGAATCGGCACGTTTTAGACAATTTATGACCCAATCGATATCCGCACACAAATTGCCATCCATATAGTGAGGAGCAATCCTTCGTTTAGGTATAAATGCCTGATGCGAAACAACCATACCAAATTTCATATCCTGCCATTTCAGCACATCAGGCAATTTGCGTGTGGTGGAATCACTTCTGGTGCCAATAATCCTGCCATCAGGTGTGAATAGCAGCACCTCGCCGTACAGTATATCCGGATTATTAAGTGCAGCTTCGCCGAGCCTTTGAATGGTATGTGGTGATTCAACCAAATCGCCTGCATTCACAAACCAAACATACTCCCCATTTGCGCGTTCAAGACCCTTGTTCATTGCATCATAAAGTCCATCATCTTTTTGAGAGATCCATCTGAAGTTGGCTCTGTTTTGTTGGGCAAGCCATTCCTGTGTGCCATCCGTCGACCCCCCGTCAATAATTACATGTTCATAGTTAGCTCCGACTTGGCTAGCTAAACTTTCAGTAGTCCTTTGCAAGGGTCCAAGTGAATTGAAGCAAACAGTAATGATGGAAAAGCGCGGTCTTTCTGAACTGACATCTTGCATTGGCACAAAAATACATCTTCCGTTGTTTTGCATGGCAGGATATGTAAACAGACCTTTTCAAATGAGTTACACTGATGCCAAAAGGAATCGTGCCTATTTTTAATGCTTTTGCCTACTTTTGGCCACATAAAATTCACCTGTATGCCTATCTGGAATCGTCTCTCGCCACATCTCCTGGCTTATGTAATCATGATTGCAGCAGCTTTCATGCTTTTCAAGCCCTACATTTTTGATGGGAAAGTACTGGCCCAACCAGATAATCAACGTGCCAGAGCCATGCAAACGGAAATGATGGCCTATGATGCCATTGATGGCAAGACGCCATTATGGACCAATAGTATGTTTAGCGGCATGCCCGTTTATATGATAAGGCATACTGCCAGAGGTAGTCTTGATTTTGTATTGCTCCAAGCCTGTTTATGGTGGCAGGACATCACCTTCCCCCACTTTGTGATATTATTGGCAATGTTCATGGCCTATCTGGCACTTGTAATTATGGGCATTGATTGGCGCATCGCATTGATCGGTGGAATCAGCTATGGCATCTCTACTTATTATGTGGATTTAGCTGAGGCTGGGCACAGCACCAAAATGTTGGCTATAGCCTTTACTCCGGGCATTTGGGGTGCTGCTTTACTTCTCCTGCGTCAAAAATGGCTTCTTGGCACCGGTCTATTTACGGTTTTACTCAGCTTACAAATCCTTTCCAATCACTACCAAATCACCTATTATACCTTTCTATTGTTAGGGATTGGTCTATTACTATTTGGAATCCAGGCTTTTAAGCAACAGCAAATCAAGCCATTTTTTATTGCTGTAGGCTTAATAGCGCTAGCAACTACATTGAGTGTAGCGAGTACCATATCGATGTTGTGGCCGTCCTATGAATATTCCAAAGAAACAATCAGAGGAAAGTCAGAACTCAAAGCAAAAGCGGATAAAGGATCTGGTCTTGACAAAACGTATGCTTTTGACTGGAGTTATGGTGTTGGTGAATCCATGACCTTATTGGTTCCCAATTTTATGGGTGGTGGTGCGTCCCAGACCTTTAGAGGTACAGAAACCTACAAACGGATCTACCCCAATATGATGAGCAATTTCACCCAGCAAGGTTATCCACGGGATGAGGCTGCAAGGGCTTCAGAGCAACAAGTTTCAGCGTTGTTTTATCATGGTGGACAGCCTTTCGTCGGAGTGGCTATTTACTTTGGAGCAGCACTACTCTTTTTATTTGTATTGGGCGCGTTTGTTGCTGCGGGGCCGTTGCGCTGGTGGATGTTTATTGCTGCATTGTTTGCATTGACCCTGGCCTGGGGTAAACATTTTTTTCTGAATGATTTGCTGTTTGATTATTTCCCTTTTTTCAACAAGTTCAGGGCCGTTTCGATGGCATTGGGTCTTAGTCATCTTGCTGTGGTTTTATTGGCGATGCTTGGTTTACAGGCATTTTTTAAAGGTGGCGACCAGACACAAAAATTGAAAGCGCTATATAAGGCGACTGGTATTGCAGCTGGGCTTTGCGTACTTGCACTTATTGCGGGATCGATGATGTCCATGGTAGGTACAAATGATGAAAAAGTCGGAGAAGAATTAGCCCAGCTTCTACGTGCTGATCGTGTTTCAACACTTAGAGCAGATGCGTTCAGGAGTTTGATCATCATTTTGTTAACTGCTGGTGTACTGTGGAGCTGGGTTACACATAAAATGAAACTTCCGCTGGCGCTATTACTTGTGGCCATGTTAACGGTCGGCGATGTGTGGCTTGTAGACCAGCGGATTTTATTTCCGGAGAAATACGAGCTGGCAAAATCTGCCAACAATCCTCCAGCACCAACAGAAGCCGATCAGTTCATCATGGATGACCCCCAGATTCACTTCAGGGTCTTAGACCTAAGAGGCAATCCGTTCACCAATGCAACGACCAGTTTTTATCATAAAAGTATTGGAGGTTACCATGCCGCTAAGCTGAGCCGCTACCAGGATTTGATTGAAACCTACTTGTCTAACCCGGGCGAAAATACCAGTATCCTCGGCATGCTCAATACAAAATATATTATTCAGGATTCCGGAGGCAAATCAGTTGCCATCCCAATGGGTGAGGCTATGGGCAATGCCTGGTTTGTCCAAAAAGTTCGTGCTGTAGCTGATGCCGACACCGAACTTGCCAATCTTAAAAAGACAACCTTGCGAAATGAGTGTGTCATTCAGGCTTCGATGATGCCTGATGGTTGGTCTGCTACATATGAAGTAGATACGGCCGCATTTATCCGACTAGACAAGTATCATCCGGATACTATGACCTACACCTATAGCAGCAAGGTGGAGAATTTTGCTGTATTTTCTGAAGTTTATTATCCTGCATCTAAAGGCTGGAAGGTGTATCTCAATGGACAGCCTTACGAAGATTTTACTAAAGTCAATTATTTGCTCCGAGGATTAATGGTTCCTGCCGGTGAGAATCAAACCCTACAAATGGTATTTCATCCTGAATCAGTATATACAGGAAGCACTGTGGCTTTTGCAGGATCGTTAATTGGGATTCTTGTTCTCTTGGGTGGATTGTTTTTGCATTTCCAGAAAGGAGGTCTTGGATCAGCAGTATTACTACAAGATGAACAGATAATAAAGGCTGATCCTAAATTAGGACTGAAACGAAAAAAATCCTAATCGTTGATGATGCGTTAATCCTTCCGGGACAGGCACTTTGGACAAGCCTTCCTTTTCTTAAAAAACCATCAGAGACATGGGTGTGATCATCCGTCAGGGCATAAAACATTCATTGGTCAACTACCTAGGAGCTGGGGTTGGGGTGATTTCTATGCTCTTCATCTATCCGCTGGATGCCGAAGCCTACGGCCTGGCACGATTTCTAACCGACACGGCTATTTTATTTATTCCTATTACACTATTGGGCGCCAATGTACTTCCGGTGCGATTCTTTCCCACATTTGAGGACGACAAAAACGCACACAATGGTTTCCTTGGCTGGTTATTAGTCCTATCTCTGGTAGGTAGTTTATTGACGGTGGTGGCTGCATGGTTGGCATGGAAACCAATTATGGAATATTACGGGGGCATATCGCCATTGTACAGAGCATACCTTATTTTTTTTATTCCCATCCTATTGCTGCGCGCCCTAATCCAAATGTTGATATCGTATATCAGCAACTTCCATCGGATCGTGATCCCAAGTCTACTTAATGACCTACTATTCAAGATTAGCCTTCCAGTATTTATTTACCTTCTATATAAAGGATGGTGGGATTACCAACAACTAGTCATAGGCATTGTCTTCAATTTTGTGTTTGTTTTCCTGGGATTAATATTCTACCTCCGGTATCTGGGTCAATGGTCCTTAAGTATAAACTGGCCCGCTTTCCGTGGACCCATTATCAAGGAAATGCGTGAATATGGTTTTTATGGAGTGCTGGGCAGCATTAGCTCAACGCTGGCAGTTAACCTTGATGTATTTATGATAGGTTCTATGATTAGTCCGACGGCAACCGGAATTTATGGCATTGCATCAATTATGGCTAATTTAATCAATCGGCCCCAGATTGCATTGGGCCTCATAGCTGCTCCCATAATCATGAAAGCCTGGAAGGAGAATGACATGGCACCCATCGCTGCCATCTATCGCAAGTCATCCATAAACGCACTCGTCCCAGGTGTATTGATATTCCTTCTTATTTGGTTAAATCTTGGGGATATTTATAACATTATGCCCAATAGCGCGGTCATTTCAGAGAACAGGGATGCGCTTATATACCTTGGATTGGCCTACCTGATTAATTTATTGACAGGCGTCAATTCAGAAGTGATGATATACTCCCGACTTTTCAAACTACACTTCTATGCTGTACTTCTACTAGCTGGAATGAATATCATCCTCAATTATATCCTCATTCAGCGGATGGGAATTACGGGTGCCGCTATTGCAACCTTAATCTCCTTTGTAGCTTACAACACCTTTAAATGCGTTGTCATTTATCGGGCCTTTGCAATGCATCCCTTTACAAAGGGGACCCTCGGATTAGTTTTCATTGCTGGCGGAATATGGGTAACATTTCATTACCTCATTTTGACGGATTCATCCTGGATAAACCTATTGCTGAGGAGCAGTTTAGTTTCTCTGATTTTTGTGACAGCGGTCTATTTATTCCCCATATCTGAAGATATCAACCAGCTTATCCGCAAGGGATTACGGACGGCTAACCCTTTTACAAAGTAGAGATTTATCCTATACCCTATTTCAACTTTAAGGATTCGAGGGCCGTAATATGTTTACCTTTGCGGATAAATTGAACCTATGATCAGTTTTGAAAATCTCCGATTAGAGGAAGATGGTCCAATTCTCTTAATCACCCTTGACAGGGAACCTGCCCTGAACGCGTTGAACATATCAACTATGGGTTCTTTGAGGGCATTATTTCAAACGTATATCCCAAATAACAAACAAATCCGTGGTGTAATCCTTACCGGATCTGGCACCAAGGCATTTGCAGCAGGTGCTGATATAAAGGAATTTCTAGGCCTGAGTCCACTACAAGGCAAGGAGCTTGCCGAATCTGGGCATCAGACGTTTTCGTTTATCGAACAATCAGCAGTTCCTGTTATTGCTGCGGTAAATGGATTTGCTTTAGGAGGTGGATGTGAACTTGCCATGGCTTGTCATTTACGCATAGCCGGAGAACATGCTAAGTTTGGCCAACCTGAAGTAAACCTGGGTTTGATACCTGGCTATGGGGGCACCCAACGCCTTATCCAGTACATTGGAAAAGGAAAGGCCATGGAATTACTTATGACAGCCGACATGATCACGGCCCATGATGCCTTATCGCTCGGGCTTGTCAATATGGTAGTCCCTTCAGGGCAGGAAATTGAAAAGGCCAGGGAACTCCTTGAAAAAATATTGACAAAAGGGCCTGTTGCTATTCAAAAAGTTATTGAATCCGTCAATGCTTATTTTTCGTCGAGTGATGACGGGTTTAAATCCGAAGTGGAGTCCTTTGGATATACGACAAGCACGGCAGATTTTAAAGAAGGTGCACAAGCCTTTGTCGAGAAAAGGAAACCCAGTTTCAAGGGCCATTAATTCTGTTCTTTTTATTTGTACCCTATACATGCCTAATCCATCAATTGATACCGATCTGCTCATCATCGGAGCAGGACCAACCGGATTATTTGCAGTTTTTGAGGCTGGTTTGCTCAAAATGCGATGCCATCTCATTGACTATCTGCCTCAACCTGGAGGTCAGCTCTCCGAGATTTATCCCAAGAAGCCTATTTATGATATTCCAGGGCTTCCATCCATTTTAGCGGGAGATTTAGTCACCAACTTAATGGAACAAATAGCGCCATTTAATCCAGGATTTACTTTAGGCGAGCGGGCTGAATCATTAGAAAAATTGCCGGATGGCAAATTCCGCGTCATCACAGATCGGGGTACTATCCATACCGCTGCTGCTGTTGCCATTGCAGGGGGGCTCGGGTGTTTTGAGCCACGAAAACCACCCATTGAAAGTATCGCCAAATATGAGGACAAAGGCGTCTTTTATATCGTTAAAAATCCAGCAGATTTTGCTGGTAAGCGCATAGTCATTGCTGGGGGGGGTGATTCTGCATTGGACTGGGCAATTTTCCTTGCTGAAAGTGCAGCCGAATTGGTCATGATCCACCGGCGCTCAGAATTCCGAGGTGCTCCTGATTCAGTTGAAAAAGTGAAAGAATTACATGCAGATGGCAAAATAAACCTTTTGACAAATGCTCAAGTCACTGGTCTTGAAGGTCAGAATAAACTGGAATCTGTAACTGTTTCTTTTGATGATCTCACGACACAAGCCATTGCAACAGATATCTTTTTGCCCCTGTTTGGTCTCTCCCCTAAGCTAGGTCCAATTAGCGAATGGGGATTACAATTAGACAAAGCCGCCATTGAGGTAAACACCTTTGATTACAGCACGAATATTCCGGGGATTTATGCCATCGGGGATATAAACACCTATCCGGGCAAACTCAAATTGATTCTCTGTGGATTCCACGAGGCCACTTTGATGGTTCAATCTGCTTTTAAATTGGCTTTTCCGGATAAAAAGTTAAGTTTCAAATACACAACCGTTACAGGTATTGAGGGGATTACATCATAGTGTAGTGATGATGGTCACTAAACATCATACAGCGAAGTCTGTTACTTTGTATCATTATGGAGGATATTGTTCCAATTACGGTAATTGACCGCAAAGGTGACGCACATCTGCTGGATGCACCTACGGATATGTCATTAAATATGATGGAGCTCTGTAAAATTTACGAGCTGCCCGTCAAAGGGACATGTGGAGGTATGGCACTTTGCTCCACTTGTCATATGTATGTTGAAAGTGATCATGAACTTCCATTACCAACTCAGGACGAAGAGGATATGCTAGACCAGGCATTTTTTGTTAAAAGCAATAGTCGACTTGGATGCCAGATCAAAATAACCAATGCGATTAAAGGGCTCGTGGTGCGGCTCGCTCCAGAGCAGGAAGACTAATATTTTTTACTATCGGGTATTTTATCTTCCCTGATACTGTTGGTCATAGTAACTGAGGTATGCCCCCGAAGTGACATGATCCAGCCATTCATTATTTTGAAGGTACCAGCGAGCCGTTTGTTTAAGACCCTCCTTCATCGCCATTGCCGGCTCCCAGCCAAGCGTGTTTTTTAATTTTGAGGCATCAATTGCATAGCGGCGATCATGACCCGGACGGTCCCTGACGTAGGTGATCAGTTTGGCTGACTCACCTTGTGGCCGCAGGAGTAATTCATCCATTATTTCACAAAGGAGCAATATCAGATCTATATTTTTCCACTCATTATTACCACCAATGTTATAGGTTTCTCCATTTAGTCCCTTGTGGTAAATGGTATCAATGGCATGTGCATGTTCGATTACCCACAACCAATCCCGAGTGTATTTCCCATCTCCGTAAACTGGTAATGGTTTCTGCTGGACAATATTATGGATCATCAGGGGGATAAGCTTTTCCGGAAATTGGAATGGGCCATAATTATTGGAACAATTGCTCAAGACGATCGGTAATCCATAAGTATGGTGCCAGGCACGAACAAAATGGTCGGATGCCGCCTTGGAGGCTGAATAAGGAGACCGGGGGTCATATGCGGTCGATTCCGTAAATAAACCCGTTTCACCCAAGCTCCCATACACTTCATCAGTCGACACATGGTAAAAACGTTTCCCATCCATCTGACCAGCCCATTGATTTTTTGCAGCCTCCAGCAAATGGACTGTTCCAATGACGTTCGTCTCTACAAAAGCGGCCGGTCCAGTGATGGAACGATCAACATGAGATTCGGCCGCCAAATGGATGATGCCATCAAATAGATGCTTTGCAAAAAATGAGTCCAACCAGGTTCTGTCTGTTATATCTCCACGTACAAAATGATAGTTGGGAGAGTGGTCCACATCGCGCAGATTTTCCATATTTCCGGCATAAGTCAACTTATCCAGATTCCAGATTTGGTAAGTTGGGTATTTATTTACCAACAGTCGCACTAAATGCGAGCCAATGAAACCGGCACCTCCCGTGATTAAAAGTCTTTTATTCCCCTCCATAACTTAAATGGCAGTTACTACTTCCTTAAAATAATTGTAGGTCATGGCGAGACCCTCTATGCGATCAATTTGTGGTTCCCAACCCAACTCTCGTAGGGCAACTGATATGTCGGGGCGCCGTTGTTTGGGATCATCCTTAGGTAATACGCGGTAATCGATAAATGCCTTAGGATTGCCAACCAAACGCAAAATTTCTTCAGCAAAATCAAGGATACTGATTTCTGCCGGATTACCAATGTTCACTGGCATCGCATAATCGCTTAATAATAATCGGTATATGCCTTCCACCAGATCGTCCACATAACAAAAGCTCCTTGTCTGACTCCCATTGCCAAAAACAGTCAATCCCTCACCTCGAATCGCTTGTGCAAAAAAAGCTGGAAGCGCACGGCCGTCATCAACACGCATACGTGGGCCATAGGTGTTAAATATCCTTACTATGCGCGTTTCTAACCCATGGTAGGTATGGTAGGCCATCGTAATGGCTTCCTGAAATCGCTTGGCTTCATCATATACACCACGAGGACCTATAGGGTTTACATTCCCCCAATACGATTCTTTTTGTGGATGCTCCAACGGATCACCATAAACTTCGGAAGTAGATGCGATAAGAATTCGAGCACTTTTTTCCTTAGCAAGGCCCAGCAAATTATGTGTCCCTAATGATCCCACTTTTAACGTTTGTATGGGCATTCGGAGGTAATCTATTGGGCTGGCAGGTGAAGCAAAATGCAGAATGTAATCCAGATGACCTGGCACGTGAACAAACTTGGATACATCATGATGATAAAATTCAAACCGTTCCAGCTTGAACAGGTGCTCTATGTTTAGAAGGTTACCGGTAATCAGGTTATCCATGCCGATGACATGGCATCCTTCCTGGATAAAGCGGTCGCAGAGATGAGAACCAAGGAACCCTGCTGCTCCAGTTACAAGTACACGCTTCATAATGATAAATTAGGCTGAATAGTAATGCCGGATTTGGCTACAAATTATTTCTAATTGCCCTTCCGTAAGTTCTGTATGCATCGGTAAGGAAATTACTTCATTCATCAATCGTTCCGAAACAGGAAAATCCCCTGCTTTGTATCCAAATTGCTGATACGCTGGTTGTAAATGGAGGGGAACAGGATAATAGATCATGGAAGGGATACCCGCTTGTTGCAAGGCCTCCTTCAATGCATCTCTACCCTCTGCCACACGTAACGTATATTGATGGAAAACATGGGTAGACCATGGGGCTCTTGCAGGCACTTTTACCTGATCAATACCCGCCAACCCATTATCATACCAATTTGCAGCCTGTTGCCGTTTGGATATGTAGGCATCCAAACGTTTTAATTTGATATCAAGCACAGCTGCCTGAATAGTATCTAACCTGCTATTCACACCCAATTCGTCGTGATAATATCGCACACGGGAGCCATGGTTACAAATCATGCGCATTTTCTCTGCCAGTTCACTGTCCTGCGTACAAATAGCACCTCCATCACCATAGGCTCCAAGATTTTTTGAAGGATAAAAAGATGTTGATCCAATTCGACCAATTGTCCCGGTTTTTGCACTTTGGCCATTTGCAAAGCGGTAATCTGCACCGATGGCTTGCGCATTATCCTCAATAATCGCCAAGTCATATTTTGTAGCCAGTGCAAGAAGAGGCTCCATATGTGCCGATTGCCCGTATAAGTGGACTGGCATAATGACCCGCGTTCGATCAGATATTTTTTCCTCAACTAAATTGACATCCAGATTAAAATACTGTTCATCTACATCAACAAATACAGGTATCAAACCAAGTAAAACAATCACTTCGGCTGTGGCAATAAATGTAAATGGCGATGTTATGACTTCATCGCCGGGTTTTAAATCAAGAGCCATCAATGCAATCTGCAACGCATCGGTACCATTACCACACGGAATAACATCTTTAACACCAAGGTATTTGGCGAGATGCATTGAAAAATCTTTTACTGGCTTGCCATTAATGAAATTAGTTTCGGTCAAGATGGCCTGTATGGCGGCATCAACCTCTGCTTTTATCGATTGGTACTGCGTTTGGAGATCAACCATCTGGATGGTTTCAGTATGGACCATATTTGTTGTATTTGCAGTGCAAATATAGACATACCATCGCAGGCCACGAGGGTAGATGTGAAATCATACCTATTAGACTTACAGGTATTCGTCTTCCTATGGAAGCAAAATCCACAGAACGATAACTTTTCTTTCGAATTTTTCTTAGAATTGGCTGAATGCGTGAATTTTTGGCAAGGATGTTGAAATAAAATTTGTGTAAAACGTTACTCGAGCATCTGGATCAGAAGTTTGGCTCAACACGACCTAAATATGGGACTTAAAGTAATGATCAGGGCGGGCCTCAGCCACAAAGTGGTGTTCCAATAGGACAAGGGGATTACCGAAGCAATACCGTCTCCCTAACCTTTTTTTACGGGTCCAAAACGCTACCAGTGGCTTGAGTAACTTTTTCCCTTGCTATGCAATTCATACTGACTTTCTATAAGTGAATTGGAAAATATAACTGAATAAATCCATCCTACTGGCATAGTTCATAAAGCGTTAACATAGATACATTCAGGGAGATTGTTTCCCACGATCATCTTTTCATCAATTCCAATTTTACGCTGGGATTCACCGCAAAGGGGATCTCTCTTATCTATTGCATAAATCCGAACACACCCGGTTTCTGAAAGAACCCGTAATGATCTTTAAGACTTAGTGCTGTGCTAACCCTATTTTAGCCAGCCCAAGTCTTGCTCTTTTTCCTTATATCTTCAAAATAAATCCTTTACGTAGCTAAGGCTATGCGCAGCATTTCTCTTTCGATCTAAGAAAAAATAGCGGCAACTTAACCGCCACAATAGGATTAACACAACACTGCTTTCCTGCATGGTAATGCCTTAGTTTCAATCCATCAATTGCGCCAATCTTTTCGATAAATTAAACGGCAGTATACCCGATTGAAGCAAGATGAAGGGTTGATGTATCACATACAAAACTGGTATCATCGATGATCATTTAGCATCTTTTAAAACTTCTCCAATTTATCCGGGCAAAACAGGTAAATGAATGATTAATCTGCTAATTTTAACGCAGTTTTAGTCTCTGGATTTGCATTAGATGCCTTTAGATTATCAGAGATCAAACCTGATAGCCAATCATATCCTGATATTTCTTCCAATCCATATTTACAACCTGATTTATTATGACCATCCGCTTCCTTTTCCTCGTGACATTCCTGCTATTCATTGGAAATAGCTGTTCGCGAAAATCTACTACCTTATCCGATCCTACTACTTTTAATCCTTATTTAGCTTCTTATACCGGCTCGATTATCTCACGTGTCAGTCCCATCGTCGTTACCTTTACTGCACCTTATGGTCAGGATGCAGATGCAATTAAAGCACCTGCCGCCATATTGGAATTTGCACCAGCCATACAAGGCAAATTGGAATGGCGGGACCCCTATTCAATCCAGTTCACCCCCGAAGGTCCATTGCCATCCGGTCAAGATTACATAGCCACCTTGCAATTATCCAAGATAGTCAGTGGATTGCCAGACTCGTTGCAACAGTTTGTGTTCGGTTTTAAAACGCGGGATCAATTTATGCGTATCTCTCTGGATGATCTAACAATACCGGATGAATCAAAACCATCCTCTTACCAAGTATCCGGCAAAGTCTTGTGCAGTGATTTTGCTGAAGAAAAAGCAATCGAAAAAGCCATAACTGTCCAATTACCAGGCACCCCACCGGCTATTAGTTGGAACCACGACCCAGGAGGAATGATTCATCATTTCACCTTGTACCCTGTCGTAGCTGGGCCGACTGCTGAATCACTGACAATCAATTGGAACGGATCATCACTTGGACTTGAAAATGATGGGTCCGAAAAAATCGACATTCCATCAGCGACGGATTTCAGGATACTACGGGCTAATGTTCAACAGGGCAACCAATCAGGTTTACGCATTTCATTTTCTCAACTTTTGGATAAAGACCAGGACCTAACTGGTTTGGTATATTTGAGTACGCTTCCCGAAGTAATTCCTCAATTTATCATTGAAGGCAACAATCTTACATGTTACTTCCCTTCCAAACTCGTAGGCAATCATGACCTCCAAATCAGCAAGGGTGTAAAAAATCGTGTAGGAAAATCACTTAATCAGCCGTTTACCCAGAAAATAAATTTCACACAGGCCCAACCAGGTGTTCGGTTAGTAGGCTCAGGCAATATCATGCCCCACGCTGATCAATTATACTTTCCTTTTGAAGCAATGAACCTGCACACCGTTGATGTTGAAATATTTAAAATTCACAAAACAAACATCCTCCAATTTTTACAAGTCAATCAATTAGATGGCGACTACGAAACACAACGGGTAGGTAAAATCATTTGGCGTGGTCAGGTAGATCTGTCATCGCTCAATCCAGAAAGAAACAATCTGGAATATGTCAGATACGCATTAGATCTTGCACCACTCATTGAACCCGATCCTGAGGCCATTTACCAGGTTCGTATCGGGTTTTGGAAGGAGTATTCTGATTTTGTTTGTGATGAAACGAATACACCCTTGCCAAATGACAGTGATGATGATGAAGGTGAGGGTTATTATGAGGAAGAATCTAATCCGGATGAATACAGCATAATGCAAGCCTATTATGGTCGCGAGGGGTATACCCCAAATTTTCGATGGGAATTGAGAGATGATCCATGCGCCACTGAATATTATAACTCCGACCGGTTTGTTAGCCGAAATGTATTATCCTCCAATCTGGGCATCACGTGCAAACAATCAGAAAGCGGTGATATTTTGATTGTTGCAACAGATTTGCGTACAGCAAAGCCTGTTGCGAATGCCCATGTTTCTTTTTATGATTATCAACTCCAGGTAATACAAACCGGCAAAACCAATAATCAGGGTATTTACCTGGCTAAAACCAGGAAATCACCTGAATTCGTAGTTGTCCGTTTGGATCAACAAACGGGCTACCTGGTTCTAAAAGATTACAATACACTCACTACTTCAGATTTTCAAACAGAAGGAACAGCGGTTAAAAAAGGCCTACGTGGATTCACTTATGCCGAGCGGGGCGTTTGGCGACCAGGGGATTCCATTTTTCTTAATTTGGTCCTCTATGATCCTCAAAAAAGCCTTCCAGTGTCTTATCCAATAACGATGGAATTCATAGATCCCAGAGGACGGGAGGTGAGCAAATTTGTAAATACAAAACCGGTTGGCCCTATTTATCCTTTTGCTATAGTAACTTCTTCGGATGCCCCAACAGGAGTATGGCATGCGCGCTTTAAAGCAGGTGGGGCTACGTTCAGCCACTATTTACGGATCGAAACTATAAAACCTAATCGGTATAAATTATTATTGGATTTTGGAAAAGATCGATTGCGAGCAAAAGATGAACCCTTTTCGGCATCTTTAAAAGCTACATGGCTACATGGTGCGCCTGCTCCATATCAGGAAGCCCAAATTGAAGCCAGGGCATTACCCATCCCTACCCTATTTAAAGGATATGAATCCTTTATCTTCGATCACCCTGATCGCGACTTTGAAAACCAGGAATTTGTATGGATAAAAGAAAAAACAAATCAGGATGGCATCCTACAGATCCGAAATAAACCATTGCTCGGCAAAGTCAACCCTCCTGGCAAATTGAAAATCAATCTTAAATACCGTGTCAATGAACCCGGAGGGGGATTCAGCCAGGATTTTCGATCTATCGATTATGATCCCTATGCATCTTATTGCGGCATATCAATACCCACAAACAAGGATGGTGAACCTGTTTTTGATTCGAACGAAAAAGTTACCATTCGATTCGCATCGGTATCGGAAGATGGGAAACCAAATGCCCGAAAAACACTACAGGTCCGACTGGTGCGGAAGGAGTGGCGCTGGTGGTGGGAAAGGTACCGGGACAATCGAACAGGATACAACGAATCGGCATTCCAAGAGGAAGATAAGTCAACTGTTTTAACCACCAATGCGAAGGGAATAGCTGAATGGTCACTTCAGTTTGATAAATACAGTCGCTATTTCGTAGAGGTCTGTGATGCCGAATCCGGGCATTGCAGCGGTGCTGATATATATATTTGGAGTAATGCTGCAGGAGGTTCAAAAGACGTCAAATATTTCACGTTTACTACAGACAAAGAGGAGTACAAACCCGGAGAAACCGTAACGGTTGAACTTCCAGGTGCCGCAGATGGTCAGGCTTTGATAAGTCTTGAATCAGGCTCAAACATTCTCAGTGCACAGTTAATATCCCTTGGGAAAAACAAAAGTCTCCACAAATTTCAGGTCACCCCTGAAATGACACCTAATATTTACATCCATATTGCACTCCTTCAACCACACAGCCAGTTGGCTAATGATCTGCCGTTGCGCCTTTATGGCATCCACCCCATCAAAATTTCTGATCCAACCTCAAAGCTTGACCTCATTGTCAATGCACCAGTTGAAATGCGTCCCGACAAAGCATATACCTTACAAGTCAGCGAAAAGAATAGTCAACCAATGGCCTATACCATTGCGCTAGTAGATGAAGGATTGTTGGATCTAACGCGTTTCAAAACACCGAATCCCCATGAAAAACTTTTTAGCAAAGAAGCCTTAGGTGTAAAATCCTGGGATATGTATGATCAGGTGCTAGGAGGATTTGCTGGTGAACTGAAACGAATCGTTTCTATTGGAGGTGATGCAGCAGCAGCTAGACCAGATGGGAATCCTAAGGCCAACCGATTTAAGCCAGCTGTGGTCCATTTGGGTCCTTTCAAACTAGCTGCAGGTAAAAAAGCATCGCACCAGATCA
>JAGNXB010000060.1 GCA_017985675.1 Saprospiraceae bacterium
CGATCATACGTACCGCAATAACCAGATTCAACTTGGGCATACAATCCGGTAATTGAAATATAAAGACATATAGTAATCAGAAATTTAAGTGCTTTTCGATTACAAGGCAAAAGCTTACATAAGGTTAAAAAAGTGAAATGTGATGGAGCATTCCAACGGAAGTACAATTCCATATTCATAATGGGAATTATTTAAGTTGATAAACAAATGCAATAGAAATTCTCAGCAAAGTTTTTGCAACTCTGAATGAAACTTAATTAAAATCTTAGGACCTAATAGTTAGAAATCTTGATTCAATTCGAGGAAAGCTCGAGAGTCCTATGAAGAAGATCGACAAATGTACTTCTGTTTATTTAAGGAAAAGATTTATTTATGTTAAATGTTTGTATAATTTATTGATTATTAAGCCAAACGGGTGACTGTTAACAGATTGATAGTAATATTAATTTATCGTATTGTCATATTGCCGACATATTACCTGGTGTGGAGTGGGTGGGATAACTCCGAGGAGCGCCATACAGCGATGGGTTGACATTCCATCAGTGTAACAGTCAATGTCCTTAAGACACCTATGAGGAGATGATTCACCAGATTTACGAAACCGCATGGAGGAGTGGCTGCAAAGGTTGCACGATTTACAGGGAAGGCTCCCGGTCCGGTGTCCTGGTCAGCAACACACCCAAAACCATCATCCAGGGTATTTCGGATTCATTACCACCGCACCGGCCCATTCAGTTGGAGGCGCGAATCATCAGGTTCCAGAATAATAGAGAAGCGTGGATCGCTGTCATTGGGCTATCAAAGACATTGTCATCTAGGCCAGGAATGATTAATAATTAAGCTTTCTAGCTTTTATGAAAAATAGTATCCTAAATATCAATGAAATAAGGCTTTTTTGCATATAATGGTGTCTGCCAAGGGACCTTAAAATAAAACTTTTATCAATAGCTAAATGGTAAATCCAAATTTATTTTTGTTAGTTAACATCATTTTATAATTATATTTTGCCTCTGCCAAATATAATTTGTACCTTTACTAATTAGTTATGCAATAGGTAGCAAACATTGAATAATTATCAAAATCGTGTATTTGATAATTGAGCTAGCTAGGCACCCGCCACCAGTTGCACTTTGAATTGTGTATTTTTTTTTCACTTCTCTATAATTCTTACTATGAATCTCAAAGACCGTTTTGGTTTTAGACTAAAGTAATATACATATCTGGCTGAAAGTCAATTTATTACCCCCGCCAAGGTGCCCGTTCCATCTAAGACAGGTTATTTTAGAAGAATCAAAGACCTTGATCTTCGTAAGTGGCTAAGTATTTGGAATAACACTCGGCTAGAGGTAAATGTATTCCCCGGACGGATTCGCCCTCTTGTTTTAGGTTTTCTGGGTGTTGGTCTATGCTGTTTGTTTTTTGGTATGACATCACTTAAAGGAATGACCCCTTTTTACAGTCATTTCCAAACACTGTTCAAATCAATAAATCTTTCAAATGAACCAATTTGTGATGAGGAAAGCTTTTCAGCTATTCAATCGACATTAGAATGTGAGGATTGTTTAGATAATGGTTGTATGACTATCACAACAGTCCTTCCTCTTCCTGGAGGAGGTTTCAGAATTTGTGCTACTTCTTCTACAGGGCCACAAAACTGGACAATGTATGTTGATGCTGTTGCTGTCGGAACAGCTTCAGCAACGGAAAGTCCTTGTTTTACAGTATCTTCAGGTACAACTTTTCAGTTGGTATATATCGAAGATTCAACTTCCTGCTCAAAATCAATTTCAATGCCAGCCAATTTCGAATGTCCATCTGAATTGGTTACATTTGACTTTGTTCCCGGATGCGGTCCTCTTGATGTAAGCATTAACATAGATGTCGAAGAATTGTATTGTACGCCTTTCGTTATTACTTTTGGAGAAAGCGGGTATGAACCAATACTCACATCTGATCCTCAAATTGTTAAATCTTTCCCAGTCGGAACTTATGACATCTGTATAACAATGTGTGTCGAAGGTGGTGCTGGTCCTCCACAGATTATAACTTGTTGTTATGAATTGGAGTCCTATATTGTATGTTGTGATACAGCAGATTTCACATTCTATCAAAATGAATTATCACCTTCCTGCATTAATCCTGAATTTCCGCTTATTTCAGATTGTGTTGATTCCATTTATAACGAGCACATCTGGATATTTTCAGATGGTAAGACCTTTTATGGTCCATACCCTCCCAATCCATACCATTTTACAGATTTTGTTAATACTTCTGGTGAAGTATGTGTTACTCATATTATTATCTGTTGCGGAGATACACTCACTCCTGTAACAAAATGTCTACCTCACTTTGAAGGTGCCTATATTGGTTGGCCAGGAGAAGATAGACGGCTCTCAGACCCTATTGAGCCTTGGGCTACTAATATTGCGGAATTTATACATTTATATGCTGATGATCTGGATGTTCCTTTATTAATTGACGGAAAACTGATATTAGACCTCGATGACATATTCATTAATGGTTGGTGGCATATGGGTGAAAGTGCATTAATCCACAATGAAACCCGATTATTTGGTCTTAGTGGTACCACTATTCAAAGTGCAGGCCGTCATTACAGAGGTTATGGTTGTTGTAGATGGAAAGGAGTTGATAATGAGGAGAATACCAGAACATGGTGGAATAATGCTGTTGTGTCTGATGCCTGGCGGATGTTACATTACCCATCTGACCTGGGAGGAAGTATTCCTCCAGTTATATGGAGTCAAGGAGGGTTGTACCATACAAACCTATTTGGAATACGATCTGATGTCCCGGTTACTTTCAGATCCTTTAGTGGGAATCAGCTTATTGGCCACAATGAGGAACATATGTTAAGTGAAGGATGCGATTGCACAGCAATTAACGCTATAGACTTCAGATCTGGATCAATTCAACCAATAATTAGTATTGGAAATGGTCAGTTTAATAATATTTCCTTCTATGAACAAGGCTTTCACTTCGAAAATTTTGGATTAAAAGCAAAAAGGTTCAATGTATTTGATTTGGAAGATTATCCTGATTCAGGAATATTAACGGCCTGGAATAATCCCGATGATGTTGCAGCAACTGGTATTGACTTTCTTTGGGGTGTGAATGGAACCACTACTTTGGAAATCGATACTATTCATTTTTATGATTTATATCCTCAAGCTGCAGCCAGTATAGCTGTTAATGCTGATATTACCAGAGGGAGACTCATTTTAACTGCAATGGCTGCAGATCCTTTGAGCAGTATTACTATCGACAATGTTAGAACAGGTTATGATATCGATATAGCCAGGAATGCAAGAATTCATGGGAATGTTCGTAATAACCTGATTCAAACTGGGGTGGGTGGAATTAATTTGGTAACTCGAAATTCGTCATCCAATAATTTTATGGCCATCGATGCCAACCAAATTGAAACGAACGCCCAAAATCAAGACAATTTCGGTATCCAATTGGGCGGGATTTTCCAGCCCCTTGTCCAACAATATTTTATCCGGCAAAATGAGATCACCAATTCCTCGCAATATAATGGCAATGCGGTTTCTGTTACTAATGCTATTAATACTCTTATCGCACATAATATTATAGAGGAAGGAAACAACAACAATGTGCAGGGTATCCGATTGACCACTTCACATAATAGCGAAGTGCGATGCAATTTTGTGGAAAACTATATGAATGGTGTACTTGCAATGGGCAACACAGATGCACAATATTCGGGCAATGTCCTTCAGAGTAGCGACTGGAATTTCCATCTCGGCGGCATGAGTGCCAACGCACTTGGCACTACTGTACGCTGGAACCAATTCCTGGAACAGCACACCGGAACACCTCATGTCCTTTATGATGATGATGCCATGACCTGGAACCAAAATCATAACATGTACAATACTTGGGACTGGAACTCACTCAACACTTCGGAAGTTGAATTACAACATCTGGATCCATCTCTTCTGGGTTTATCATTATTTTCTCAATACCGTTACCCTTCGGGAGCTTCATCACCCAGCGCACACAGACCGGTATTTACACCAACTTCTTTTATGAAAGCGGCTGGCAATTCAAACATTACTACAATAGGCTCTTTTTGTGCATTAACTGCGCCTCCAAATGATCCAAATGATCAGCAACTTTCCGGCCCATTAGGTGCTGCCATGAATGCATTTGCCTTTTATGAAAACCTGCTCCTTACTGACACCCTTTGGGCCTTATATACATCTGCTCAAGGGTCGGCACTAAAACAGCATATCTATGCCTTACTGCAGGATAGTACCTCCTGGGGTACAAATACGACCTTCGCCGATTTCATATCGGAACATGACACAGGTTTTATAGGGCAAAGTGTGGCTCTTCAATTAGACTTTTATAACTATAGCCCGACCGTAAGTGATCAGCAGGGAGATCTTCTCCCCTGGAATGATGCCTTGGATTCCTTGCAACAATTGATGATGGGTTATTTTGAGGTCGCTGCTGATACAGCAAATACGGCGTTGCAGGACAGTCTAAATCTTTTGGGTACTGACTTATTACCGCAAATAGCTGTTATAGAAGATACCCTTTTATCCCTGCAGTCTCTGTTTGACTCGCTCAATGCCATCACGCTATCTGATCTGAATACGGACAATACCGCTCTAAACACATCATTGATCCATGAGGATTATGAACAAATCATTAACGCTTTGATAATTAAGCAGCTACAGGGCACCACCTGGGATAGTACCGACCTGGCCAATTTGCACGATATAGCAGGCTCTTGTTACCCGGATGGTGGGCGAGCTGTTTGGCAGGCTCGTGCTATATGTCGTTACCAATATTTCATCTGGTATGAAGTGGTAGATTGTGTCACCCCAGAACGGTCCATATCAGCGCTGAGTTCTGAATTAGAACAGCCCTCCTTTATCATGCTTCAACCCAACCCAACAGGGGATGTAACTTGTTTATATCTTCAGGAAAGTTGGCCGATTGAGGCAACTGATATCACTGTTGCCAATCAAATGGGCCAGGAAGTATGGCGGCATCGTGTGCAACCTGTTGCGGGCGAATGTATTCTAGTGCCGTCCAAAAACTGGGCTCCCGGCACGTATTATTTACGCGTGCAGGGAGGAAACCAAGTTGAAACTAAAAAGCTAATCATTAACCGTTAATTTGATTATCAAAGAGACCCGGGCCTCCCCGGGTCTCTTTATATTTCCATGAATATGAAAAACTTCCTAATCATTTTCCTTTTATTCGTTCATTCTGTTACAGGAATGGGACAGAAACATGATCAAATCTGGATTGGGGGAATTATCTCTAAATATCAATTTCCGAACGACTGCCCACAATGTACCAGGGTAATGACATTTGCGGATACAGGGATTCATTACCAATATGTAAAAAATTATATCGAAATGCGGGAAACCTCTACTGTAACCATGTCGGACAAAGATGGGAACCTACAGTTTTACACCAATGGGAACACCATAGCTTCTCATGATCATTCAGTAATGGAAAACGGGCTGCGACTCAATGAAGGGTCATTCTTTAGTAATTATAATGTGTTTGGGGATTCGGTTGGAGATTGGGGATATGATTATTTTGCTTATATGGTATTACCAGATCCGGAACAGGATCAGTATTATTATATGCTGCATACCTATATCCTGAGTGCACATCTGACCGATAGTGTAGATAATGGTTTCAGATTTTATTCAGACCGATTGCTGATAACCAAAATAGATATGAGTGCCAATGGCGGGAAAGGTAAGGTGCTCTATAAAAATAAGCCTCTGTACAAAGCTATTACCGGCGCAAGACTCAATGTTGTGCAGCATGGCAATGGGAGAGACTGGTGGGTGCTGATGACCAGTCCCGACGTATCGGTTTATCATGTATTGCAGATCTATAAAGATAGCTTGATTCAAGCAATCACTCAGCCTGTACCTTCCATAGCCCTGAAACCATTTGATTTTAATGATTCCATCGCCTTCACAGGAAATGTACCTTATCTCTCCCCAAATGGCAAAATAATAATTGATCGGGAGGGGCGTAAGGGATTTTGTCGTTTATTTGATTTTGACCGCTGTGATGGTACAATACTTTTGCGGGATACTCTTGACTTTGGAGTAGCTATTTTTAATTCACTGGACACAGGTTCTCATAAGGATGATTTTCTTAAAGAAGGTCTAAGAGAATTCTGTTTTTCACCGAATAACAGATACCTATATGCCGGCAGTGTCGCAGGATACTGGCAATATGATCTGGAGGCACAGGATATTTTGGCATCGGGTGTTCAATTATCTGGTCCGTCTATTGTTATGGATGATATTACCCAAGAGCCAATATTGTGGCAGGTCTTTATTCCCGCTATGGTACACGGTCCGGATGGGAAATTATACGCGTTGTGGCGAGCCATTCACCATGTGGTCCATGATCCCAATGAAAAGGGCTTAGCTTCCGATTTTTGCCTTGCCTTTGAAAATCCACCATCATGTCTCCAGGTTCCGCATCACCTGTTCTCTCCTTGGAGTCCCAACTATCGCCTTGGTGCTGAGGTGGGCAGCCCCTGTGATACGCTTTCAACTACTATACCAGAGACATCGTCAGCTTTCAACATCCGCATATATCCCAATCCAGGGTCGGGACCTGTCTATCTCGATATCACTCTACCTGAATATTCCAATCAGGATGTACATATTGAGGTAGTCAACTCCCTTGGTCAGGTTGTCCACAGGCACCGGTTTCCAGACTATGCCTATATACACATCCTCGAGTCGGGCTTGTTAAGTACCGGGATGTATTATGTTCGCCTCCTCTACCACGGCCGCCAGGTGGCAACGGAACGAATGATGATGATGGAATAAATCCTTAGGATGCCTATCCCCTATGTATTGGATCTGGTGGAAAGTCTCAACGTACCGGAAGATTATATCAATACCTGGAAGAATGGTGTAGCCCGTGCCCTCAAACAATTTATCCCGGATGGGATGGCTCCTTCACACCGAGAATGTGGCCATTGTGGTGATAAGGGTGGACTGATCTATAAGGAAGACTGTCTGACTTGTAAGAGTTGTGGGTTTTAAAAAGTTTGAGTAGATGGAAGTTGCTGCTATTTTCTAAAGACGATTAGCCATTCTGATAAATTACACTATGCCCACTGCAAACCGCCAACCATAACCGCCCACCGCCTTCTGCCTACCACCCACCACCAGCTAAGGCTGGAAAAGTTGTTTTTCCTTGCGGATAGCTCGCCCTACTTCTTCCCTAAATAAGTCGGCGGCATCACCCAAAAGCTGGTCGGCAGAAGGGTAGCTCACCGGATGTCCTTTGAGCTGTTTTTTCGTTTTGTCGCTTAATGCGCGTTCGTCGCCTTTAAACCACAGGGTTTCACTCCGGAACTGGGTCTCACCGGCCACCGGGATTCGACGGAGGACCTGGCTGCCAGCTTTTTTCCGGATCTCGAGCAAGCCTTCTATACGGCCGGCTTTAAACTGGCGGGTATCAAAGACATCCGCTGTCACCTCACGATACACCGGCACCTTTATATCGTTGCCGTTGGTATCCTTCATGACATTGCCACGCTGGTCCAGCACATACTGAAAGCCATCTTCGATGTTCCTTTTTTCCCGGAAGTGGTTTTCCTGAATTCCGTCAGGGCTCAGCGTGATACTATTAACTATAATCGTCGCCTCGAAGTCACAATCAGGGCAGTTTTTGTCATCGAGTACGATTTGCAACCAATCCTGCCCCACCTCACGACGGAAAGTCTCCTCCAATCGCAGGCGAAAGGAGCCCGGCAGCAGTGTAGGGGTATGATTAACCACATTGAGTTGGAGCTGGGTGATGCTCAGGTAGGCCGCATCGCCGAGCAAGGTGCGGAGGTCGGCAAAATTGCCTGTCTGATAATTCTGGACTTTAGTAAAGCGTGCATGGGCCTCCCGGGCCGCGCGTTTGTCTCCCTTGCGAGCCAGGTCCATGGCCAGCAAACCCTCTTCGTAATGCCAGGTCGCAGCCTGCACCTTTGCTTTGGGCAACAAATCCTTGACAGCATACAATTTGAGGGTAACTTCCATACGACTATCGGGCAGTCGAATTGGCGTATAAGGCTGAATCAACTCCTGCCGGGTGCGGATTGCCTCTGCCAATACCACAATTTTATCCCATCGGGCCGGATCCTTGTCGTCCAGGAGATGTTCCAGGCGGACAATATCCTGTCCATTCATTTGATTGAATGCATTGGCGAGGGCATTGACATCGCGGTCATCGGCCTTGTTTTTCCTAATTTTTTCGAGCGCTTTAGTAACAGCTTTAGAATATCGACCACGCTCATATAATTTTTGCGGAGAGCTGCAGGCTGTCACCAGCAAGGTGATGACAAAGAGGAGATGTAGCGTGGTTTTCATAAGTCGTATTTTTTAACTGACCATTGGCCGGAGTTCTTTGCTCTTAGCAGAATGTTAAAAACCCACTCCCGGCAGGTTTTTTTGTGGGTACATTTCATCTGCCGTATTGGCCGCACAAAGAAACGACGCTATTTGTTGTTCTTATTCGAAACGATGGTCCACACCCTGCTGATTTCTTCAAAGTCTGTGCCTTGCGCCCACCGAACGGTGAGCTCAAGTGTGCCGCCGACGGCACAGCGATCCAGCCAGCGCCAGGCCTCCTTTTGGAGTTTGGGTGGCGATTCCATCATACGTTCCTTTTGTCCTTTACGGTACATCAGCCGAATGCCGGTGGGGGTGAATCGATGGCCATCCGGCGTGGCGATGTGTACCAATTCCTTTTTCATAGATGATAAGTCCTCGCTGGAAAGGGTTGTGCTGTTATTGGGACCCCATTGGATGCTATAACCACGCAGGGGATTTGGATCGCGGAAGGCCACCGGCAATCGCAGGGTAATGGAAGTGGGATGACCTGCAGTGGCGGCCGGTATCCACTTTGGTAACAGGTGGAGCACCCGAAGGGCTTCTGCGCCCATTTCAACTGTTCCTCTGAGCACCCGGGCATCCGTCAGCATTCCCAGGCTATCTATGGTGAACTCGATTAAAACCTTGCTGTTGCTGGCCAAAACCGAATCCTGTTCGGGCCATTGGATAAAGCGTGCAAAGTGGTCCTGGAGGGTACTATCCGTGCAAGCTTTTGGCTGGCTGTGATCGAGGCAAGAAGGCAAAAGCGGCCATTGGTCGGGTGGGGATTGGGCGTAAGATGGGAAGGCCGTTGCACATACCAATCCGATCCAAATCACCAATAAACCAATACGCTTCATACGTTGATCTCAAGAATATGATGGGGTGCCATCATGCCCGGTAGAGGGAAAGGCCGGTACTAAAACCAATTGCCACCCAGGTCTCTCCAGGGCCAGGGGATTCCGGCTATTATAAAAATAAGGGCGCCCAAAAAGAACCAGAAAGCCAAACGGAATTTGGCCATATCATTGCCGGCCCGCTTGCCGCGGGAATAACCTATCGTGATTAAAATCACGGCTACCACCATAGTGAGGACGTGCTCTACGGTATAAAACCGGAGGAGAGGATCCTTCATGGTGCTGGCAGCAAACTGAACACTTGGGCTCATGAAATAAAGGATAAACCCGACAATAAGCTGCAGGTGGGCAGCAGACATCGCATATAGGTTCCACTTCTGATCAGCAGGTCCATTGGTGGCGGCGCGTTTCCATTTCGCAAAATTATTAATCAGGGCGATCACCAGTAAAACAAGGAAGATCCAGCGCCAGCCGCTATGAAAGTGTACCAGAAACGAATACATAGTTGAAATTTTTACAAAAGTACACGTCGCACCCCGTTCCCATCCTCAAAATGAACAAAATAACGAAAAGAGAGAAAAAAATAGTGCTAAAACACCAGTTATGAACGGGACTCACTATATTTGCCCCTTCAGAGAACAAGACGCAAAAATTATCATTATGAAACAAATTAAACTACTCATCGCGTTGGTCGTGTTGGCCCTTGCTGCACAATCCTGCGTATCTTCCAAAAAGTTCGATGCCCTTCAGGCTGAGAAAGATGCTCTGGCACAATCCCTCAGCGATGTGCAGAACAAATTGAAAATGCTGGAGCAGGAGCGCCAGAAGCTCGCTGAAGAGCGTGATGCTGCCAATGCAAAAGTGAGCATGTCTGAAAAAGACATGGCTAAAATGAAAACGGATCTGGATGCTGCTAAAAAAGCGGCTGCAGAATCTGCCGGTGTACGTGATGCTGTTCGCAGTGCACTGCGCTACTATGAAAAATCAGGTTTGACTGTTCAGGAAAAAGACAACCGTCTGTATCTGACCAATGCACAGCCAATCCTTTTCAAATCAGGATCTGTGCGCCTTTCCAAAGAAGGTCGTGACTTCCTGGGCACATTGGCTAAAACACTTGTAGACAATCCGGATATCATCCTGCTTGTTGAAGGTCATGCTGACAAGCGTTCCATTTCAAGCAGCCGTTTTGCTGACAACTGGGATTTGAGTGCTATCCGCGCTACTTCCGTTGTTCGCGAACTGGTAAAAAATGGTGTTAACCCAACACAACTTACTGCTGGTGGTCGTGGCGACGCTGCACCGGTGGGTGAAGATCTCAATGCTAACCGCCGTACAGAATTTGTTGTACTACCACGTATGAGCTCTCTGTCTCAGTTTATGAAGTAAAAGACTTCTAAATACAAATAGGACGAGCCCCGGAGGATTACCTTCGGGGCTTTTTCATGAGCTTTTTTCTCCTTGCTTTGATTTTCCTTTTCATCAAATTGTATCTCCGTGCCCAGCCGTAATAAGCTCCACAAATTTGCAGAACTCGACCAGTTTCCGAATGTGTACCAGAATTTTGATGTCCGTATCCCAACCCTGACAGCAGCCAACGGAAAAGAAGTCGCCTTGCGGGGCCGGTGGGCTGAAGCCCATTTCCAAAATGATCATCCCATTACGCTCGAACTGGCATGTGGCCGGGGCGAATACAGCCTGGCCCTTGGGCGCCATTACCACGAAAGAAATTTTATCGGCATTGATGTCAAAGGTGCCCGTTTGTGGCAGGGTGCCCGCACGGCGCTGGACGAACAACTGACCAACGTCGCTTTTCTGCGCACCCGTATTGAGATCCTTCGCGAATTTTTTGCACCTGGTGAAATCGCCGAAATATGGATCACCTTTCCGGATCCTTTTCCCAGAGAAAGTCAGATTAACCGGCGGCTCACGTGTCCGCGGTTTTTAGGTCTGTTTCGCGAGATCCTTCAGGCACCCGCATTGATCCATCTGAAGACGGATGATACTGATCTTTACACCTACACTCTCGAGAGCGCAGCAGCGACCCCATTTGCCCATTTGATTTATCACAGTGCCGACATCTATGCTGCCGAGTTATATACACCGGAGCTGGATTTCAAGACCTATTACGAAACGCAGCACCTGGCGGATGCCCGGACCATAAAGTATGTGCGAATAGAGCTCGGAAATGAAAATAACGGTGTCGGTCCGATAAATATATAACTCGTCTTATCTTCATCCGGATGCACACGTTTACTGCACGCATAACCGAAGTAGCCGTAAATACCGTCTGGCTGGTCATCTATGTGCCTATGGATGTTGAGGCGACCTTTGGCGCGAAGAGCGGCGTAGATGTCCGCGGCACCATCGATGGCTTGCCTTATCAGCGCAGTCTCATCTCGGATGGCAATGGCTCCCATTTTATCGTCACCAATCTTGCTATGCGCAAACAGCTCGGCAAAACGACGGGCGATGAAGTGCTGGTCACTATGGAACGAGATGACACCTACAAGGAGGTGACGCTGCCCGATTATTTTGTCGATGAACTGGCCCAGCATCCCCGCGCGCAGGCGGCATATGACAAGGCACCGCCGTCATCCAAACGCTGGGTCGTCAGCTTCCTCAACGAACCCAAGTCGGATGCTGCCAAGGTTAACCGGGTATTTAAGGTGATTGAGGTGTTGGAGCGGTGGGGGAAGAAGTGAAACCACGAATTTCACGAATTGGAGACCATGAATTTGCACGAATAGTCGTACCGGACTAATAACGGACTAATAACGGACTAATATTGGACCAATAACGGACTAATAGAAATCGCTAAATTTGAACATAGCCTTTAAACTAAAACGCTCCGATAAGGGGGTATATTATTTGGGACCACGAATTGAAACCACGAATTTCACGAATTGGGGACCACCAATTAGCACGAATGTATTCAAAACCATTCCAAGCAGATACTGTTGAAGCGTGTAAATATCAGGAGATGAATTACATGGTTATTGGTGGCTCAAAGGGAATTGGATTGGCCATTACTGAGCAGTTATTGGCAGGGGGGCACAGCGTATGGGTAGGGTCGAGGCATAAAGGCGAGACACCGACGGGCGCGTTTTGGTTTGCTTATGATGCGTTGACCGATGACTTGCCTGTGGAAGCAGTAGCAGAACCGCTGGCCGGGTTTGTGTACACACCGGGTACGATGGTGTTGAAACCTTTTCGGAGCCTAAGCATGTCGCAGTTCAGTGAGGATTTTGCCATCAATGTGCTCGGAGCAGCACGGAGTATCCAGAGTGCTCTGCCTGCTTTGAAAAAAAGTGAGAATGCCTCCGTCGTTTTATTCAGTACGGTGGCTGTGGGCCAGGGAATGCCCTTTCATGCTTCTATTGCAGCCTCCAAAGGTGCCGTGGAAGGATTGACCCGTTCGTTAGCTGCCGAGCTTGCCCCTGCTATAAGGGTAAATGCCATAGCTCCCTCTCTTACGGATACGCCGCTGGCGGAACGCCTGTTAAATACAGAAGATAAAAAAGCCGCTGCTGCCCAACGAAACCCGCTTCGGCGTGTAGGCCAGGCATCAGATATAGCCGCAATGACATGTTTTTTACTGGATCCTTCCAACAACTGGATTAGTGGACAAATATTCCCTGTCGATGGGGGCATGGGCGTACTGCGTGTGTAAAAGGAAAGCCTGCGATCATCGGCCATTGGTGTATATTTGTTCAAATCATCCCTTATGACAACTCATGCTCCGACTCCTTCTCCCGTATGGCGGCCAATACGTTGGTATTTAATAAGCGGTGGTTTATTGATCCTTTTGATCCTGCTGATCATCCAATATAACAAACAACGCCAGACATCCGGCGACCTGAATACATCGTTGGAACAACAAGTACAAACATTGACCTCTGCCCTGGCACAAAGGGAGGCACTGCTCATGGAGCGCGAAAGCCAGCTCAGCGGGTACAAGGATTACGAATCCCTGATCCAGTCATCCCGCATTCGGGAAGCACTTTACAAACAATTGCCTTTGACAGCCGGCGATCAGGTATTTATCCTGCCCGATAGTGTAGCCGGTGTGATCAACGGCGTCACAGTGACCGGTAATGCATTGGAATATTCGATCCGCTACAATGTGCGTAAAGAGGATGGCACGGTAGAAGACCTGCCATATACTAATTTGAAGAAAGTGGGTGGAGAGTAAGGGGAAATCCTCTTTACTGAATTATACTACTCCACCTTCTTCTTCGCCGCCTGGTACACGTATTTTGAATTGCCATTGGCTATGATGGCTACCACTTCCATTTTGTCGGCTTTCCAGGCTTCGGGAAGTGTAGTTTCTGTATTATACAGGATCGTCTGACCCGCATTGACGCCGGAAGGGGCAACAATATCCCCTTCAAAATTGGCATTTAACACGTTGCGCAGCACATGTTTGTGGATGTATTCGGGTACATCACCAAAACGAATATCTTTTTGGTAATCGATGATGCCACTCTCCGTTAATAATACCGTGACACGCAATGGTGCGCTGATCGCTTCCCGCGCTATACCGTTGACAGTAACACTCAGTTTGCGGGTAGCCGGATCAAAAACAGGGACCACATTCAATCCCACTTTTGGCGAGAGCGCTACTTCCTGCGCCAGGTATCCGGCCCATGTAGCGGCTACATTATGCAGGCTTGTTTCGCCGGGGAATTGTTTGCGGTTGATAATGGAGCTGGGGTATCCTTTGTCGGGCGTACCTAAATACGTGTTTAATGCATCGCCTGCCGGAGTGCGGAAATCATACTTACTTTTGTTGGGAATGGGCGTGGCAAAAAAACCGGTATGAATAGAGATCACTGCAAGATTATCGGGATATAACACCAGGAGGTTTTCCAACTCCTCGGTGCCCTGTGGACAAAAAACACACTGGGCTCCGGTAAATTCTTCAATAATCACCACACGGTCTCCCAGGTCGGAAGGCGGTCCAAATTGCACATTGGGTCCAATTTCTTTACAACCAGCGAGAGATAAACCTAATATCAGAAGGATCGGAACGATTTGTTTCATGTGACCTGATTTAAAAATTGGTTTGCATATTGACTCTAAACCCACTAAAGGCCGGCTCGTACCGACAAATACCGCCTGTGCAGACGATACCATCCACCTGCTTGATATATGAAAACGCAAATCGGCTGGGGCCTGTTGCGTAAAAGATATCTGCACGCGGGTAATGGATGGGCCGTTCCTTTTTACCGGTGTTAGCATTGATGCGCGCCGGATTGAAGTTCCACATATCCGCCACGGTAAAGGTCCAGTGGGGCGCTATAGTGAATTCAACTAATCCATACAACCAGTCACCGTAGTCCCTGTTTTCGGCCGTGCCTACCCTGCCGGTAAACATCGCCGAAAGCTCGGTACGGATGGCTTTTGTATCATCAATCGAATATTGAATATCGGCATAAGGGGTGATGGTGCTGAGATCACCCGGCTTGCCCTCGTAGATAAACTGGTTGTACCACTGGTGTTGCACCCCGCCGAGGATGTTCCATTTGTCGGTGGGTTTCCAGTTAGCCTCCAGATAGATTTCCCGGTAAAACAGGTCGTCCAGATCGAGGTTCATGATCTGGCTGTAATCCACGCCGAGCGAAAGTTTTTCATTGAGGGAATATCGCACACTGGCTTGTCCGGCAGTTTCGCCGATTTCCTGGGTCGCCGCATTATATCGGGCCGTAAGGCGGTACGTATTGACCCGCGACATCGGAGGCAAGAAATTGACGATGCCCCGAAGTTGGTTGACAAACGGATCTATCCGGAAGA
>JAGNXB010000015.1 GCA_017985675.1 Saprospiraceae bacterium
TATTGTAACTGATACCCGGCTGAAAGGAATGATGGTATTTTGCCCAGGCTTCCACCTTCACGTCTTCGCGCAGATATATCGCCTCCAGGTCGGTATTGCGACCATAAGACTCCTTTTGCAAAGTGCCATCTGCAAATACCTGCCGATTGGTGATGAGCGCCCGTAACATCGATCGTTTCAGGATCTGCTGATGAACGGCTATGGCCGAGAAGTTTTGAGCGGGATTATCGTCTTTGGCAATCGTCTGCATATTCAGAACCCCGACGCGTGTATCCGGAGCGACATTGCCGCTGAGTCGGGCACCAAAGAGAATGGGTACGGAACGGCCGTTTTCATCCAGACCAATACGTCGCGAAAAAAAGGGCTGGATGGTGGAGGTGCCAAAAACAGTGAATACATCCCGGTTTTCCAGGAAAAAGGTCCTTCTTTCAGGCAGCAGGACATTGAATCGGGTCAGGTTTACCGGTTGTTCGTCAATCTCCGCCTGACTGAAATCGGGATTCAGTGTGAGGTCGAGATTGAGGGAAGAAGCCAATCCGATCCTGGCATCCAGGCCGACATCGAAGCGGGACTGGACCGGCTTCTCCGCTTGTGGTTCTTTTTGATACCCGGCAAGGATGTAGGGTATGAGGGAGATATTGCTGGTTTCCTGCGCAGGTGCGCTCAGCCAGTTTAGCCGGCCGGTATAATTAATGTCCGTAGCGCCAAATTGGATGGGGACCGGCGCCCAGGTATGCAGTTCGTTTTGGTTGAGGACATTGCGCACGAAGTTGACGCCCCAGGACTTATTTTCCGGTGAAAAACGCAGGCTGCGCAAGGGAATAGCCATTTCTGCGGTCCACAGACCATCTTCCATATGCGTTTCGGCAAAAAACCGGCCATCCCAGGTATCTGTGACGGATTGATTGGGTCCCAGAATCAGTCCGTCCGTTTGGGATCCGTAGGGATTGACGGCGAAGAAGTAGGCGAAGGTGTGCTGATTGACCGGGTCAAGCACAATTCCTATTCCGTCACCCCGCCAATAGTTGGCATCACGGCGCAGTGTCTGC
The DNA here is from genome assembly GCA_017985675.1 of Saprospiraceae bacterium. Taxonomy (GTDB): domain Bacteria; phylum Bacteroidota; class Bacteroidia; order Chitinophagales; family Saprospiraceae; genus JAGNXB01. The sequence goes on from JAGNXB010000015.1 coordinate 1,050, forward strand.
ACATTGACCGGAGCGATCTCCCGGCACCAGGCAGCGAGATAAAGATAGGTATCATCATAACCCAGTTTGACCATTGTGAGCGGAGTGGCCCCCGGTTTGACCAGCGGCGATTTCATCCAGAATTGCGTTGCTGAATCTACCTCAACCCAAAAGGCTTCATTGGGAATACCGTCCATTTCGATCCTGGAGCTGACCGGACGAATCGTGAGCTGATAGTCCTCCTGGTTGGTTACCGATTCCTGGGCATACAGGACAGAGCCGGATACGGTGAGGAGAACCCCAACAATAAGGGACAAAAAAGTTAGACTGGAACGTGGTGTTTTAGCAGAGCATACAGGCATTCCCTGTTACTTATTTGGCTATTCGAGCCAAAATCATCTCGCTAACATCCATAGATTTGGTCAGGAAGACAATACTCTGCTGGCTGGAATCAAAGATCATCGTGTATCCTTCGGCGTCTCCCAAGGCTTTGATAGCTTCATCTACCTGATTTAAAATAGGCTCATAGAGCTCCTGTCTGCGTTGGACGATTCTCATCTGGGCTGCATTTTCAAAAGCCTTTATCGCATCCTGATCCTGCTGCAACTGTGTTTCACGTGTTTGAGCCTGTAATTTGGACAAGGTGCCGGACTGGGCATCCTTTACGTAGGCTTCATATTTTACACGGAAATCATTGACCAGTGCCTCCCCTTCTTTCTGAATATTTTGTTGAAAAATAACCAGGACAGAATCAGCCTGAACGATACCCGGAAGCCGCTTGAGCACCTCCATAGAATTGAGATGACCAAATTTTTGGGCCATCGAAAACGTACAGGCACTGAAGGTCAGGAACGCAATGAGAAGATAACGCATAGATGAATATTTGTGCAAAAGTAAAAAGGGATTTCACTTAGAACGCAGAAATGCGTTGTGTGCTTGTTAAAGGCGGGTTAAATACCGGCCCTAAGGGCTTCTGTTTGGGATTTTACTTGCTTAAGAATAGTTTCAAGGTCCATTTGATCGATTGGTTCATTCCCTGCGCACAATTCCATCAGCAGCGCATCCTGTGCATTTCCCAATGCTTTGGCCTGGCTGTAGGGCACATCTTCCCGGAAAGTGACCAGTGAATACTTGGAATAATAGTCCGGGAATTGGCTTTCCAATAGCGTTTCCAGTTGGCGTTTCCGGATGAAAACCGGGTTGGCCACATGGTCGCGCATCTCATAAAAATTCTCAATTGCCAGATCAGCGATAGCATCTGCATTGGGCTTGCGAAGGGTCTGCACACGATCCAGCACCAGGGGCCAATTGGCACCCAACTCATCCAGGCATTCGTCAAATACCACACAATCTTCGAAGGAGCAATTCATCCCCTGGCCGTAAAAAGGCACTATGGCATGCGCTGCATCACCCAATAACAGGTTTTTGTCGTAGGCTACCCAGGGGTAACATTTTACGGTCCCGAGTGAACTGACGGGATGCTGAAAATAGTGTGTCTCCAGATCCGGAAGGAGCGTCAGTGCCTCCGGAAACCATTTTTCGAAATACTGCCTCACGGAAGGTCCGTCAACCATCGCTTCAAATCCATTTTCTCCCTTGAAAGGCAGAAACAGGGTAACGGTAAAACTCCCGCCGGGATTGGGTAGGGCAATCATCATAAATCCACCTCTCGGCCAGATATGTAAGGCATTTTTTTCCAATGCAAAACCGCCATCGGGCAATGCCGGGAAAATGAGCTCCTTGTAACCATGAGTCAGCCAGTCAATACGGAAATCGAAGCGCAATCGTGCAGCCTGGCTAAACATGCTTTGCCGCACCGCCGAATTGGCCCCATCCGCGCCAATCACCAACTGACCTTCAACCGAAAATTCCTTTTTACTGACCTGATCCTGAAAGTGGGCTGTGGCGTTTTCAAGGTCAACGGTAGAACATGTTGTATTAAAATGCATGTTTAATCCGGGAAGCGTATCGGCCAGATCAAGCAGGGCACTATTCAAACCGCTCCGGCTGACCGAGTTGATACATTCGCCTTTGCGGCCGGAGTAGGACTGATAGGTAGTTCGGCCGTCCGCATGATGCACCATTCGCCCGGTCATGGGGATAAGGTCAGCTTCAATGTGTTTGTCCACACCTACCATACGGAGTGCCTTCAGGCCCCTGTCGGATAAAGCCAGGTTGATCGAGCGACCGGCAGCAATAGACGTGCTGCGCATATCCGGCCTGGACTCAAAGAGTTCGACAGAGAATCCACGTTGCGCCAATCGGACCGCAAGCAGTGTGCCGCAGAGGCCCGCACCCGCTATGATTATAGGTTTTGCCATAGGGCAAAATTACAGCATTCCATCCGCATCAAAGCATTTGGACCTCCTTTGTTGCCGAAGCAGCCGGGCAGGTTTTTAATTGCACTAGAGAAATGACAGACAAAGATGGGGCGCTCGGTCCAATGCCTTTTACGATTTGAATACCGGGGACCGCCTTAACGGTATTACGCATTATCCAAAAGATAACTCAGGGGAAGGGTTATGTTGTAAATGCGCCAGGGAGCGAATAAAGGTTAAAGACCCTGACAAAGGTGTAATAAGACTTTATTGGAATGCAATGGTAATGACCAGCCGGCATTATCTTCGTACGATGGCAATGCGTATACTATCCTATAATCTCAATGGCATCCGGTCGGCGATGTCAAAAGGCCTCCTGGAGTGGATTGACAATCGAGACCTTGACATCCTTTGTTTTCAGGAGACCAAAGCTCAGCCGGATCAGGTTGATTTATCCTTCCTTCACGACCTGGGTTATCATGGCCATTGGCATAGTGCCGAAAAAAAGGGCTACAGCGGAGTGCTGACTTTGTCCAGGCAAAAGCCGGATCATGTCGTCATAGGAATGGGTATTCCGGAGTATGATCGCGAGGGCCGGATCCTGCGCTGTGATTTTGGCGACCTGACTGTTTTAAATTGTTACTTTCCTAGCGGTACAACGGGGGATGTACGCCAGGCGGTTAAAATGCGCTTTTTGGATGATTTTTATAGTTGGGTTCAGGAGCTTCGAAAAACCCGGCCCAATCTGGTGATTTTGGGTGATTACAATATTGCCCACACGGAAAAGGATATCCATGATCCAAAAGGTAATAAAAACTCAAGTGGCTTCCTCCCTGAGGAAAGGGCCTGGATGAGTAAATGGTTTGACTCCGGATTTGTGGACACGTTTCGAGCCAAACATCCTGAAGATGTGGCGTACTCCTGGTGGAGCTTCCGGGCCAATGCACGGGCAAATAACAAGGGATGGCGTATCGATTATCAGTCTGTATCCGAGCCACTGGGTCAGCGCATTCTGGACGCCGGTCATTATCCCGATGCCGTTCATTCGGATCATTGCCCGGTATGGCTGGCACTGGACATGGATCCGAAGGGCTAAGGATGCTTTACGAGGCTACCTGTGTAATTGGGTATCTTTAGCCTGATTATTTATTTCAACACCGGGAAACCTAAACCCCGGATTTTTGCGTTTAACAGCATTGGAATGCCCGAATCAACTATAAATAGTCTCCGAACATGAAATTCATTTTAATCAGTGTATTGAGTATTTGGCAGGTATTATGCTTTTCCTCCAGCCTGTCAGCTCAGGGAATTGAGTTTTTTTCAGGAACCTGGCAGGAGGCTGTTGAAGCGGCTAAAAAGCAAGACAAACTGTTGTTTGTCGATGCCTATGCGACCTGGTGCGGTCCATGTAAAAAAATGGCTCGTGACGTTTTTACAACGAAGGAAGCCGGGGACTACTTTAACCGGTATTTTATTAATGTCAAAATGGACATGGAACGGGGTGATGGATTGATCTTTCGGGACTCTTATCCAGTGAGCGCATTTCCAACACTCTTTTTTCTTCAGCCGGATGGGGCAGTTGTGCACAAAGTGGTCGGAGCCCAGGCGACAGATCAACTCATTAAACTGGGCAAATTTGCGCTTACAAAAGTAGATGACTCAGGTGATTTTGCTAAACAGTACGAGGAAGGTGACCGTGATCCCGAGCTTATACTGAAGTATGTGATGGCGCTGAACAAGGCGGGAAAACCGAGTCTGAAAGTGGTCAATACGTATTTGCAGTCCAAAAAGGATGAAAAGTCGGAAACGTTTTTGCGCATTGTGTATGAAGGGACCACAGAGTCTGATTCCAGGGTATTTGATGAGTTGATCGCGCATCAAAACCAGATCGAAGCATTGTATAGCACGAAGGAATTAAGTGATAAAATTGAGGATGCCTGTAAGGCCACCAACGCCAAAGCCATTACCTTTAATTCGACGGATTTGCATGAACAGGCTATCGCCAATATGAAAAAATACAATCCCGATCGTGCAAAGGAATTTATACTCTCCGCCGAAATGGATTTTTATAAAAGTAGTGGCCAGCCTGAAAAGTACTATAAAGCATTAATCGCATATGCATCCTCGCGTGTAAAAACCGATCCGACGGGGATTAGTAATTTGGCAGGAAAATTATTCCAGGAAAACCGGAATGATCCCGCCGCTATCAAAGCCGCAGAAGCCATCGCAAGGGATGCGGTTAAATATGCCAAAACGTACGAAGCTGATTTTACCCTGGCGCAGATCTATAAACATCAGGGCAAAAAAAAGGACGCTATTGACGCTGCAAATAAGGCAAAAAAGAAAGCGGCTGCAGACGAACGCATCGTACAATATATCGACTCATTTCTTCAAGAATTATAATATCACCTGATGACCAAGCCGTCTTTTTTTAATCTGATTGGATTACTGTTTTTATTTGCGACAACCGTTAATGCACAAAGTGTTCAATTTCATCAGGGTGACTGGGCATCGGCATTGTCCCGGGCTTCCAGGGAAAATAAACTAGTGTTTGTGGATGCTTACACCACCTGGTGTGGCCCTTGTAAAATGATGGACAAACAGACGTTTACGGATGCTGCTGTTGGCGAATATTATAACCAGCATTTTGTCAATGTAAAAATGGATATGGAAAAGGGTGAGGGATTGACCCTTAGTCAGCAGTTTGGTATCCAGGCCTATCCGACGTTGCTGTTTGTTGATGCCATGGGTCAGGTGGTCCATAGGGTCGCCGGGTTTCATAATCCAGCCAATTTTCTGGCCTTGGGGCAGACCGCAATGGACCCCAATGGGAAATTGCAATCATGGGATGTGCGCTACACGGAAGGGGACCGATCCGATTCCTTTTTATACGAATACGCACAGCGTCTTTTTCAGGCGCAGGATGGTCGGCATGCGCCTGTAGCAAGGGAGTATATAAAAAGTCAAAAGGATTGGACCACGGTCAAAAATTTGGAATTTATTTATGATTTTTCAGAGTATGTGGATGAGCCGATGTTTACGTATTTGGTCAATAACCGATCATTATTTGAAGGTCACTACGGCCGTCAGGCGGTGTTGATGAAAATTGAGGAAGTATTAGAAATGGCCAATTTTTTACAAACACCGGATTGGCAGGTTACAAAGTCCCTATTAAAAACAGTTTTTTCTGGTGATGAGGAAAGGCAACTATTGCTGATGAAAATGAATTATTTTCAACAGGCCTCCTTAATGTCGGATTATGTCCATGCAGCACTTGCCTATTTTAAGGAATATATGATAGATGATCCGGATGCCCTAAATGATGCCGCTTGGACATTTTATGAAAAAGTCGACGATCCTGCAGCCCTGAAAGAAGCACTAAAATGGGCACAACGTGCCGTTAAGCTGGATGATAATTATCACAATAACGATACATTGGCGGCACTCTATGCCAAATTGGGTGAAAAGTCAAAAGCACGTAAAGTAGGCCTGCATGCCATTGAATTGGCGAAAGCAAGCGGGCAGGATTACGAAATGACAGAAGAATTGCTGAAAAAGCTTTAAAACAGACTTGTCATTCAACGGTCACCTCTGCTGGTTCAATCTGGTTGTTTTCTGCTACATTATCTTTTAACTTCCGTTGGCCGGGCATAAATATTAAAACATACTTCAGCCAGCCGCATAAAATAAATGTTGTAGAGGCCACAATGGGCATATGCACATTCATTGAATTCAACCAGCCTCCAATTACGGCGGGTAGCATTTGCCCGACAGAAATCATCGACTGATTAATACCCAATATCTCGCCCTGGTGCTCCTTGCCGGCTTGTGCTGAAACAACAGCGGTTAAATTGGGCGCACTTATCCCCTGAAAAATAGCGACAAACGGATTTATGATATAAAATAGCCACAGTTGGTCAGGCAGCATAACGGCTGCTATAGCCAACGCAAGGGCAGGCAGACTGAACTGTAGAATAGCTGCACTTTGGGTTCGTTTACTGAGGTAGCGCACGATGATTGCTTGGGTAAATACTAACCAGACGCCAATCCATCCAAACAACATCCCAATATCTCTAAGTTGTGCACCTATTTTGTTGATGAGGACTACGGAAAAAAATTGGGTGAAAAAGGTAAATCCCAATGCCTGGAGAAGGACTACCGAAAAGATAACGCGGAGATTTGGCGATTTGAAAGAGGACACAATATTGGCAACGCCCTTCAACGGGTGAAATTTGGTCAGACGCGGTGTATGAAGTGTCTCCTTGAAAATAAATTGAACAAAAAGTATATTTATGAGGGTCAGGGCACTCGTAAACCAAAACGGCGTGGAAGGTGTAAACCAGGTCAATACGGTAGGATCTGCCAGGACGCCGCCAATGGTTGGCCCCAATATAAATCCCAGTCCGAATGCCATGCCGACCAGCCCGAAATTTTTTGCCTTTGATTGGGGATCACTGACATCGGCGATGGCCGAATAAATAATGGCGATATTTCCACCCATAAATCCGGGCAGCATCCGGCTAAAAAACAGGAGCCACAGATTGTGTGTGAGAATCGCTGTGCCGAAGAGGATGTAGCCAATCAGTGTGCCGGCAAGTGAAATTTGCAGTAATGGTTTGCGTCCATATCGGTCGGAAAGCGTTCCGAGGATAGGTGCACCAAAAAACTGCATAAATGGGAAACTGGCCAAAAGGAGGCCGTATAAAAACGATCTTTCGGCGTATGGCGTAGCGGCCGTAAAGATCATGGACCCTTCCTCAAAAAACAGGGCGGGCAGGACAGGTATGATAATCCCGACTCCCAGCATATCAATAAACACCGTAAGAAAAATGGGAAGAATTACGGGTCGGGAAGTAGCGTGCATGGTTGATTTGCCAAATTCGGATCGAAAGTAGGCAAAAACAATGTGCTAAAAAGTTATTTCATGTTTAGCTCATTATTCAGATTGCCCCAAATCGGCAATTTCACATTTCAGTATGGTGTTGCAAACTTCTTGAATTATTGTATGTCTGGCGACTTATGCCTTTATTTATAATGACCCTTTAGTGAGAAAATATATAATGTCTCGTCCTTGATACTATAAACAAAACGATGTTCATTTGAAATTCTACGTGACCATTTGCCAGAAAGTTCATATTTTAAAGCTTCTGGTTTGCCAATTCCTTCAAAGGGGGATAAAAGAATAGCATCAAGTAAAATTTCAATTTTTTTTAGATTGACAATGTTTCCAGACTTACGCCAATAGTCTAGATGAGCCAGTGCATCAGGGGAAAGTACTATTTGCATAGCGCCTTAAACTCATCAACGGATAGCTTTATGCCGTTGCCTTCAGCTATATCCCTTTCGCTTTGGATTATCTTTTCAACAAAAACTGGATTATAACTTACGTCTTTCGAGACTTCAAAATTGATTTTTAATGTTTCCATGAATGCTTTTAAGACTCGAAATTCTTGGGCATTTTTAGGATGTGCAATCAGTGATTTTGGCGAATTCATTTTGTGAATAGCTAATTTGATTTTAGACAAAAGGTTGTTATTCCTTCTTAACTTCAGAATAAAAACCTGCGAAATGTCCAGGTTTTAAAAACGATTAGAGATATGTAAAGATACATACCCTAAACTCAGATAAACAAATGAATGTTTATCAAAGTTCCCTTTGTTTATTGTACGTGGGCATGGAAGGCTAATGCAATTCCATTCGGATCAGTTAAAGCGAACTGGTTTACGCTTTTATAGGCACAAATTCATTAAGGAATGACGAACTTAGTCCTTCCACTCCGCAATGAAAAAATTGGTATCCCGTGTGCCCCCATTATTCCGGTTGCTGGAAAAGGCCAGATACTTTCCATTGTTGGAAAAAACAGGAAAAGCGGAGAAGGCATCATCCGCCGTAATCCTTTCCAGTCCGGAACCGTCCAAATTGATCAGATAGAGATTAAAGGGAAACCCTCGCTCACTGGCATGATTGGATGCAAAAACAATCTTTTCACCACTGGGATGGAAGAAGGGGCACCAGTTGGCTTTGCCCAGCTTCGTGACCTGCACCACGTTAGTTCCATCGGCATTGGCAACAAACACCTCCATATCCGTCGGCTCTACAAGACCCTGCTTCAATAATTCTTTATATTCTTTTACGTCTTCCGGAGTTGTAGGACGGGAAGCGCGCCAAACAATTTTTGTTCCATCTGGTGAGAAAAATGCACCGCCGTCATATCCTAGATCGGAGGTGATTTGTTTCAATCCCGATCCGTCAATATTCATAGTATACAACTCAAGGTCGCCTGATCGATCGGAAGTAAAGATGATTTTATCCCCTTTTGGTGATACCGTTGCCTCAGCGTCGTATCCCTTCGTGTTGGTAAGTTGTTTGGTAATATTTCCTTTTAGATCCGAAATGAATATATCAAACGTAGGGTAGATAGACCATACATATTTGCCCCCTGGTTTGCGTTCCACTTCCTGTGGGCACTGTTCATCGTGATGATGTGTAGAGGCATATAAAACTGAAGTGTCGCCAGGCATAAAATAGGAGCAGGTAGTGCGGCCCCTGCCTGTACTAACAATCTGGGGCACTTCATTCTGCCATGAGTCCTGCCAGCCCGTCACATAGATTTGATCACATTCGGTACCCCACTTTGGGTTGCGGGCCTGGAAAACCAGCATTTCATCATTGAAGGACCAATACGCTTCGGCATTGTCACCGCCAAACGTGACCTGGCGGATAGATTTGAAATGGTTCTCGCCTGGTAAAATGAGGGAGTCCACAACAGTTTCAACCTGCTCCTTTTCCTGAGTGGTGCCGGATTCCTTGCAGGCTGAGGTCAGAAGTAAAGATGCTGCCAGGCAAATGAAAGTCCCTTGAATAGAATATGAAAACAAAGTCATGTAAGTTATTTAGGTAAACGGCCGCAAATATACTCCTACTGACCTGTTTGAAGTGCCGTATAATAGCTTTGGTTTGTCACCTTATCGTCATATTAGTTTGTTCGGTCCAAGGTAGTATTCCAAAATAGGATGACGTACCAATAGGGTAAAAAACTACGTATAGAGCGCATAGATCACCAGAGAAATAACGCTTATTCCCGCAATATTGACCCAAAACCCTGTCCGAACCATATCCCTCGTTCGTACAAGCCCGCTACCAAATACGATGGTATTGGGCGGTGTAGCTACAGGCATCATAAATCCCAGGCTTGCAAACAATGCTGTTGCAACCATCAATCCTTTCAGCGGAAGCAGGCCATCATCAGCCAGCGTGGCCAATACAGGCAAAACCAATTGGATGCAGGCGATATTGCTGGCAAATTCACTGATGATCGTAATAATTGCGCCGACGCTGAGGAGGAGAATCAATGGATGTACTGACTGAAGACCCTCCAAATGACCGGCGAGCCATTTGCTTAATCCGGATTGCTCAAATCCCATCGCCAGTGCAAATCCACTACCAAACAGCAATACGATGCCAAAGGGCAACTTCTGGATATCCCGCCACTCCAGCAGCCTTCCTTTTTCTGTAGAAGCCGGAAGAACAAACAAAACAAGACATGCAACAATGACAATAATACCGTCATTCACCCGGTCGCCTAATCCGCTCATGCTGGCCCATCCCCGGAAAAGTGTATCACCAAAGGACATATCCGGCCGGCTAAACCATGCGAGGACGGTAAGAAGGAATATGCCGGCAACAATGCGCTGATCTATGGTAAGTTTTCCCAGGGCACGGTATGAATGTTTGAAATAATGCCCGGGCAAATGGCACGTTTGCGTGCGCAAGTAGCGGAAACGGAGTAGCAGGTACGTGAATAGAGCAAGGACAATCGTTATCAATCCAGCCTTCGCAAAAAATGAGGCAAAATTCATGGAGGCATCGCCGGGGAACGTGCGTTGATAATAGCTATAGAAGTACATATTCGGGGGTGTACCTACCAGGGTGCTCATCCCGCCCAGCGTAGCGGCATAAGCTAATCCAAGGAGTAGCGCAGTAGCCAATGGAGAGGGTGCTGTACTCTTTTGTTCCCCCCTGATATGATCGATTACGGCCATCACAGCAGGTATCAACATAAGAACTGTAGCTGTATTGGAAACCCACATCGAGACAAAAAAAGCAGTGCCCATCACCCCGGCCAGAATACGATTAGGTGCCGCTCCCGTTCGGCTTAATATTCCCAGCGCCAGACGCGTATGTAATTGCCACCGCTCCATAGCAAATGCCAGCATAAATCCGCCCAGAAACAAAAAGATGATAGGGTCCATGTATTGACTGGAAGTTTCACCGGGACTGCTGATACCTAATAGAGGGATTAACACAAAGGGCAATAATGCCGTCACCGCCAGATCCACCGGCTCCGTAAACCACCAAAGAGCAACCCATGCAACAATCGCTGCCATAGCAGTTGCTTGTGGTTGTGTGGGGTCCAGGTTACCCCAAGCTAAAATACATGTAAAAAAAAGGGGACCCGCGATTAGGGCCATTGTTTTTCCAGAACGGATGTCAGGTATAGTGAATGGTCGCATCAATGGCTAAGATAGGGGGTATCTGGTCATTTTATCGTCATAAAAGGTCAGAATGGGCAGGTTGTAAGCCTCTCGTTAAGCATATTATTAGCGCTGCTTGTACATTTGCCCTGTTTTTATGCCAAATACTTCAAATTGACCATTATGTTTAACCGCTTTTCAATTGCACTTTTTCTGTTCCTGTTTTCTTTACAGGTTGTTTGGTGCCAGGGCTCACTGTGGAGTGTGCAGAAGGATTTGGCTTTTTTATCCTCTGATTTAACGGCAGGTCGGTTTTCTGGATCAGATGGGGAACGATTGGCTGCACGATATATAGCGGAGCGATTTGCAGAAGCGGGCGTGAAGCCGGGCGGAACAAATGGGTATTTCCAGGCTTTTGAATTAAAATTGCCTGCACATCCGCATGATACCGTCGGCACCGGAGCACCTATCACCGCTACCAATGTCATAGGGTGGTTGGATAATAATGCGGCCACAACGGTAGTGATTGGTGCTCATTATGATCATTTGGGTGAAGGCGGACATGGATCACGGCATACTGGCGAACCCGCTATTCACAACGGCGCGGATGATAATGCGTCAGGTGTTGCGGCATTAATCTACATGGCTGAAGCACTGGCTAAAAACGGGCCTAAAAATAATAATTACCTGTTTATTGGATTCTCCGGCGAGGAACTTGGATTGTTTGGATCCAAGTATTTTGTGGAAAATCCAACTATTCCTCTGGCTTCGATAAACTATATGCTCAACATGGATATGGTAGGCCGATTGGATACGGTCCTGGTGATTAATGGCGCCGGAACCTCGCCCTCCTGGAAGGACGTATTCAATGTATCAAACAAACCGGGATTCTCCCTGGTGACGAATGAAAGTGGCATCGGGCCTTCAGATCATACCTCATTCTATTTAAAAAACATCCCTGCAATCCACTTTTTTACAGGACAACATGGGGACTATCACAAGCCATCTGATGATGCCCATTTGGTGAATTGTGAGGGCATTCAAACGGTTGGTGAATTTTTACTGAGCATTATTCGGGGTCTGGATCCGCAGGGCAGGATTCCTTTCTCCAAGACAAAAGATGAAGACACACAACGTTCGAGAAGTTTCAAAGTCACTATGGGCGTGATGCCGGATTATACCTATCAGGGCCAGGGCATGCGGATCGACGGTGTGCTTGAAGGCAGGCCTGCCAAAGCAGCAGGTTTGGAGAACGGCGATATCATCCTCCAGATAGGTGACATTAAGGTCGGATCCATCCAGGATTATATGGGGGCCTTAGGCCAATTTAACAAAGGTGATACAACCAAAGTTACCGTAAAGCGGAAGGATCAGGAGCTGCAAAAAGAAATTACATTCTAGACTTTTGCCCTTCAAAATCATTGAAGCAGGATCCGAAACTGGATTGAGGCTAGCTAAAAGGGGTTTAAAATGAAATTGATTTGACCATAATATTCAGTAGTTTAAGCCATTAAGTAAACTATTTCAAGAAAAAATAGAGGCGCTGCATCATTGTCGGGTGGTTTTTTTTATTTTTACCGATTAAAGGACTATGCAGCTACACCAATTGAACGACCAGTTAGACACGCTTGAGCTGAAAGCGCGGCAGTTGGCTATTCGATTGAAACATATGCAAGGTCTCAATGAAGAACTAAACGCATTAAACCACCAGCTTAAACGAGAACTCGAAAAAGCAAATGAACGAATAAAACATATGGAATCGACACCAGGTAACACCGTTGTCGGAACTACCCATCTCGTGGCAGATGCCCGGGAGATCAAGAAGGAGATTCAGCGCTATATAGACGAGTTGGATAAATGCATCGAATGGCTGAGCAAACAACCATAAACACGATGATTGCAACGAGCAAAAAACAGGTCAACCTGGTCATAGCTGGGCGTTCTTATCCTGTACAGATAGATCCTGTAGAGGAAGAATCCCTGTTGGCCATCGTTGCCGAGGTCAATCGTCGGGTGGAAAGCTTTCAACAGCGCCACCCCACTCAGGATAAACAGGACTTCCTGGCTATGGCGGTCTTGACCTATGCTTCAGAGTTGCATAAAATCCAACATACGGACGAACTAGTTGCTTTGCAGGACAGCATGGCTGCGAAAATCGCAACAGTAGATCATATATTAGAAGGGCTTCTTTCCTGATCTTGTTCCATTACGGTATTTTCCTTGTGCCTTTTCATTTGGATAGGTAAGTATTCATTTTATTTAAACACCGTAACTATGGATTGGATAATAGGAGGCATTATAGGATTATTGGCAGGCGGCAGCGGGGTTTGGTCCTGGCTGTCCGTACTCAATAAAAAGCGAATTGGCCAAATTAATCAACAAACAGATCTTGCACTAAAGGAAGCTAAACTGACAGCAAAGCGACTTGTAGATGAGGCAGAAACCAAGGCTGAAAAAATTGTAGCCAAAGCCGAGGCAACCAATGAAGCCATAAAAACCAAAAAGATTCAGGAAGCCCGGGATAAGTTTAATCGCTTCAGGTCAGAGTTTGAAGAGGAAAAGGCCCAGCACAAAGTGCAGTTGAAAGAGCGGGAAATTGAAGTTCGAAATCTGGAAAAGGATATGGAACACCGCGAAAAAGATATCCAGTCCAAAGTAGATGATATCCAGCAACGGGAAAACGAATTGCAACAGGTGCGGGACAACCTGGAAGTGCAATTGAAGATCGTCAGCAAAAAGAAGGAAGAATTGGAAGCGGCCAATGAACAACATATCAAAGCCCTGGAAGGCATAGCCCGCTTAACTGAACAGGAAGCCCGAAATCAGATCCTTCAGGCGGTAAAAGCCAAATCTGAAAATGATGCCATGGCATTGGTGAAAGACGCTATTTCGCAAGCACACGCTGATGCCAATAAGGAAGCGAAAAAAATCATCATTACCACTATCCAGCGGATGGCATCCGAGTTCACGATTGAAAATACTGTCTCTGTCTTTAATCTCGAATCGGACGATATAAAAGGTCAGATCATCGGAAGGGAGGGCCGTAACATTCGTGCCATTGAAGCAGCTACCGGAGCTGAAATTGTGGTAGATGATACACCAGAGGCTATCATCATTTCCAGTTTTGACCCTATCCGCCGCGAAATAGCACGACTCGCTTTGAAAAAGCTCGTAGCCGATGGACGCATTCACCCATCCCGGATCGAGGAAGTTGTGGCCAAAACTAAAAAACAGCTCGAAGAACAGATTATTGAAATCGGGGAACGCACCGTCATCGATTTGGATATACACGGTCTGGATCCATATCTTATAAAGATGGTGGGCCGGATGCGCTTCCGTTCGTCCTACGGACAAAACCTGCTCAAGCACTCCATGGAAGTAGCCAATCTCTGCGCCACCATGGCCGCCGAATTGGGACTCAACCCCAAGCAGATCAAACTGGCCAAACGAGCCGGACTCCTGCACGATATTGGCAAAGTATCTGAAGAAGAGTCAGAGCTTTCCCACGCAGTTTTAGGTATGCAGATCTGCGAAAAACATGGCGAAAGCGCGATCGTATTGAATGCAGTGGGTGCCCACCACGATGAGATCGAAATGAATAACATTATATCTCCGGTTGTCCAGGCCTGTGACTCCATCTCCGGTGCCCGCCCTGGTGCCCGCCGTGAGATCCTGGAAAGTTATCTCAAGCGGATTAATGACCTGGAAGAACTGGCCATGTCGTATGATGGGGTTGCCAAAGCTTATGCCTTGCAGGCAGGACGTGAGCTAAGGGTCATCGTTGAAGCAGAGAAGGTTTCCGATCAATATGCCGATGATCTGTCTTTTATGATCTCTCAGAAAATTCAGGAACAAATGCAGTATCCCGGCCAGATAAAAGTCACGGTAATTCGAGAAATGAGGGCGGTAAACTACGCTCGGTAGTTCATTTTACACAATTGCTCTTCAAAGGGCCGGCAATGCTCAGAGAGCGTTTGCCGGCCCTTTTTTAATTGAGGTATCGTGTACCGTTTGGTTTTAATTTCCATATGTGGTATCTTGGTCTAGAAATAAGCAATATGGTTGATCCCCGACTAGTTCAAATTCCGACAAACGAGCAAGTTTTTGCAACGAAATGGCTTCAACTGCTGGAAGAGCGTTCAAAACAGCAGAAATACTGGATCTTTTCATCCAGCGCACTCTTTTTATTAGCCTTTGTCCTCTATCTGCTATACTATAGCATGGAGATGCCGATAGGTTATTATTTAGCCGCTACCTGGTTATTGTTTTCCGGTAGTTTGTCCTGGTATCTGAACCGCAATGATAGAAGGGTAAAATCCTGGAAGCAACTGGCGGGTGAAGGCGGATCCTTTTCGTTTAGCCAGGCTAAAATGCAATTGACCCATGATCGGCTGCCTTTGAGGCACAGCCTGTTTTATGGGGCTATCATAGGCATTGCCTTGTTTCTTCTTTATCAGGGGGCCAAAATTGTAGAAAACGATTGGTTCCCGGAAACATGGTTAATGATCATATTGTCATTGGCATTAGGTCAGGCCTCGGGGTTTTTACAACGATATCTATACAATACAGGTATAGAGGCTGATCTTAAAGCTATCTCTGAAATTGAAGCTGCAAAGCAAACGCAGCATGACTGACGGAATGTAATAGTTACCATTGATAGAGGCTTTGTTAGTTAAAATCTCGGTCAAAACCTAATTGAATAGGGGGGATTTGCATTTTTCAAGGGCCTTTCCTCAGAAAAGTGTTATTTTCCTTTAAAAATCCTTTATTCATCCACCGCGTTTGGCTACCTTTGCACCGGTTTTTGAAGGGGGATTTCTCCTTACCATGAAACACGTTGCAAATGAAGGGCTTAGCGCGCTATTTTCTGCTTTTGGTAACAGCATTCTCTGTAACCATGTTATTTGGTCAGGAAGACCATAGTGGCCATTCCCATGCACAGGGTTCTGAAGCACATGTTCAGGTAGGTTCTGATGGCCCGACTGGTGCACATTCGGCTGAAACCACAGAGCCGAAAAAATTTAACCCTTCCCCTTTAGTAATGGGCCATATCGGTGATGCACATGAGTTTCACATCTGGGGTCATTTTTCTTTACCCCTACCATGTATTACTTATGAAAGCGGACAGGGGCTTTCTTACTTTTTATCTTCGGTCTTCCATCATGGCACACAGGCATACAATGGCTATGTGATGGATCATGGTGTAATGCGCAAAGCCGTAAATTTTCCTGTTAAAGAAAGTGTCGCATTAGATGTAATCCATACAGATGAGGAGGGTCATGGGCATTATGTGCATACGGAGGAGGTAAAAGATGCCGCAGGAAAGGTATCGGAACATAAGACTATCAGCTATCAGGGCCAGGTTTATCAACTTGAGTCTTCCAGTAAGCTATTGGCTTCATCATCCTGGATTGATTTCAGTATTACCAAAAACGTATTCACGATGTTTTTGGCTGCCATCTTGTTGTTTGTCCTCTTCTTTGGTATGAAACGGTTTTATGCTAAAAATGAAGGCAAAGCACCAAGTGGTTTGACCAACTTCATGGAGCCATTTTTTGAATTTATGCGCGATGAGGTTATCAAGCCCAGTATCGGACCTAAATGGGAAAAATACATGGGTCTTATCATGAGCTTGTTTTTTTTCATCCTGATCTGTAACCTGTTGGGGCTGATTCCCTTCTTCCCTGGATCGGGCAATGTCATGGGCAACATTTCAGTGACCATTGTTTTAGCACTTATTACCTTTTTGGCCGTTAATCTGAGCGGAAACAAACACTATTGGCAGCACATATTCTGGATGCCGAATGTACCTGTTCCGATTAAGATACTATTTATTCCCATCGAGTTGGCCGGACTGATTATTAAGCCATTTACGTTACTTATTCGTCTTTTTGCAAATATTACGGCTGGTCATACGATCATACTTTCGCTGGTCTGCCTCATATTTATATTTGGAGATATGGGTAAAAATGTGGGTGGTGCGACAATAGGAGCAGTAGTCGCAACTTTATTTGTTGCATTTATGAATCTGCTCGAATTATTAGTGGCCTTTTTGCAAGCGTTCATTTTTGCTTTGTTGTCATCGCTGTATATTGGAGCTGCGGTGGAAGAGCATCATCATGAAGAATCACATCATTAATCATTATAACTTTTCTTATCATGACTGGAACGTTAGCAGCAGTTGGTGCAGGTCTTGCCGTAATTGGAGCAGGCTTTGGCATCGGACAAATTGGTGGAAAGGCTATGGAAGCTATTGCTCGTCAGCCGGAGGCTGTGGGTGATATTCGGACAACAATGTTGATTGCTGCAGCCCTTGTAGAAGGTGCTGCTTTGGCAACCATCGTCCTTGCATTCTTTGCCTAATCTATCAGATCGAACCGCGGGTTGCTGCCGGCGATTGGCATGCAGCACCCCGCTTTTTTAAGCATTTAATCTGACACAATATGATTTCGCTTTTTATTACTTTAGAGTTTAGCGTAATCAAGCCTGATTACGGTCTCCTTTTCTGGACAGCCATTATCTTTTTGATGGTTTGGTTCATTCTGGGAAAAAAGGCCTTTCCGGCTATTAATGATGCATTGAAAAAAAGGGAAGCCACTATCGCTGAAGCGTTGGCTTCCGCTGAAAGTGCCCGTAATGAAATGCTTCAATTGCAGTCAAGGAATGAGTCTCTGCTTCAGGAGGCTCGTGAGGAGCGTTCCAAAATTCTTCGCGATGCAAAAGATGCCCGGGAGTCCATTTTGAATGAGGCTAAAAACAAGGCGAAGGAAGAAGCACAGCGCATCATGAATGCAGCCAGCCAGGAAATTGAAAAGCAAAAAAATGTAGCCATCCAGGAACTAAAAAGCCAGGCGGGCCTGATGGCATTGGATATTGCCGAAAAAGTGCTTCACAAGGAACTGAAAAGCCAGCCCGAACAACAGGCTTTTGTCAAATCGCTGGTCGACGAACTTAAACTGAATTAATACGCATGTCAGTCAACCGTATTGCTTCCCGCTATGCCAAATCCCTGCTACAATTGTCTCTGGAAAGGGGCCAGTTGGAAGTAGCACAGGAAGATATGGCTACATTTCGCTCCGCTTTGGCCAACCGGGATTTTTACCTCTTGCTCAAAAGTCCGTTAGTACACGCCGACAAAAAAGTCAGCATTCTGACGGCCATTTTTTCGGGTAAAATCTCCGATTTGACATTGGAGTTTTTTAAGATTTGTATTCGCAAGGGAAGGGAAGAATTTCTGCCTGAGATGGCTGATGCTTTTACCGCGCAATACCGTTCTCTTAAAAATATACTGTCAGTCCGAATCATTTCTGCAGCACCACTTGAAGCTGGAGTGCAGGACCAGATCGGCCGCCAGTTGAAGTCCACTGGATTAGCTACCGGTGAAATCCAATGGGATCTAAAAGTGGATCCCACACTTATTGGCGGATTTGTGCTTGAATTGGATGATAAACGATATGATGCCAGTGTATCGCACAAGCTGGATCAATACCGTAAGGAAATTCGTCAGAAAGTCTCGATCTAATTTATACCATTCTAATATACTACGCTACTTAAATCGATAATCATGGTTGATGTAAAACCCGATGAAATATCCGCAATCCTTAAGCAGCAGCTTTCAGGATTTGCTTCAGCTACCGAACTTGAAGAAGTAGGCTCCGTGCTTCAAGTGGGTGACGGTATCGCCCGTGTGTATGGCCTCACCAGTGTCCAGGCCGGAGAGCTCGTGGAGTTTGAAACAGGTGTACAAGCTATCGTACTTAACCTGGAAGAAGACAATGTCGGTGTGGTACTCATGGGTCCAAGTGATGGGATCAAAGAGGGTGCTACTGTTCGCCGTACCAAGCGCATTGCATCCATTCAGGTGGGCGAGGAGATGATAGGCCGTGTGGTCAATCCGCTTGGTTTACCTATTGACGGTAAAGGTCCTATCGGTGGCACAAAGTATGAGATGCCTTTGGAGCGCAAAGCACCTGGTGTAATCTATCGTCGCCCTGTTCACGAACCGCTGCAAACCGGTATCAAAGCTATTGACGCCATGATACCTATTGGTCGTGGACAGCGAGAGTTGATCATCGGTGACCGTCAGACAGGTAAGACAGCCATTGCGATTGATACAATCATCAACCAGAAAGAATTTTATGATCGCGGCCAGCCGGTTTATTGCATCTATGTTGCATCCGGCCAAAAAGCATCAACAGTAGCGCAGGTAGCCAAAACGCTCGAAGAAAATGGCGCTATGGCGTACACTGTGATCGTAGCGGCTAGCGCGGCAGATCCCGCACCACTTGTTTTCTATGCGCCATTTGCTGGTGCGTCCATTGGTGAGTTCTTTCGCGACACAGGTCGTCCTGCATTGATTATTTATGATGACCTTTCCAAACAGGCTGTTGCTTATCGTGAAGTTTCTTTGTTGCTTCGCCGCCCACCAGGACGTGAAGCTTATCCCGGTGACGTATTTTACCTGCACAGCCGACTATTGGAGCGTGCGGCTAAGATCATTGAGAATGATGAGATTGCGCGCCAAATGAATGATTTGCCGGATTCTCTAAAAAATGCAAAGGATAAAGATGGCAATCCTCTTGTTAAAGGTGGCGGTTCATTGACAGCTCTGCCTATTATTGAAACCCAGGCAGGTGACGTTTCCGCGTATATCCCAACCAACGTAATTTCTATCACGGACGGACAGATATTCCTGGAATCCAACTTGTTTAATGCGGGCATTCGCCCAGCTATTAACGTAGGTATCTCCGTATCGCGTGTAGGTGGAGCGGCCCAAATCAAGTCGATGAAAAAAGTGGCGGGTACACTTAAGTTGGATCAGGCACAGTATCGGGAGTTGGAAGCCTTCTCCAAGTTTGGATCTGACCTGGATGCTGCAACACAATCCATACTTGAAAAGGGAAAACGCAACGTAGAAATCCTGAAACAACCTCAGTATAGCCCGATGTCTGTTGAAAAACAGGTCGCTATTATTCATCTGGGAACGAAAGGCTTGCTTCGTCAGGTACCTGTGGACAAAGTGCGCGAATTTGAGGAGAATTTCCTCAATACGTTGGAACAAAAACATGCCGCTATTCTGGAAAATTTCCGTGTAGGTAAATTGGATGAACAGGATTTGAAAGCCGTTGAAGCACTTGCAGCAGAACTGAGTGCAGGATACCGTTCTTAGTCGATTTATAAATCATCTCAGTAACAGCCCATCATGGCAGGAAATTTAAAAGAAGTACGCGAGCGGATTAAATCGGTCATTTCGACCCAACAAATAACTAAGGCCATGAAAATGGTCTCCGCTGCCAAGTTCCGCAAAGCCCAAACTGCGATTGTGGATATGCGGCCCTATGCCGATCGACTCAATACTATGTTGGGCAATATCCTTGCAAATGCAGGTTCCGATCTGGAAACTGATTTTGGAAAGGTGCGCGACGTGAAGAAAGTCTGTATGGTTGTGGTTACTTCCAGCAAAGGCCTTTGCGGTGCATTTAATACCAATATCATCAAAGCGGCTGTGGCCAGAATTCATGATAAGTATGAAGATGTGCTCAGAAGTGGCAACTTGACTGTTCTGTGTATCGGAAAAAAAGGCAATGATTATTTTCGTAAACATATGAAGGGGGCGACTGTTCTTTCTGACCAGGTTGACCTCTTCACACGGTTGCGATTTGAAGAAGTAGAAAAAGTAGCCAATCAACTGATGGAAGGATTTTCTAATCAATCCTATGATGTTGTCGAAGTAGCCTATGGCCGGTTTAAAAATGCAGCCACCCAAGTCCCGGAGGTGGATATGTTTTTACCTGTCATTCCTCAAGTGGGACCGGTCAAGAAAGCCCGCGCTGATTACATTTTTGAACCGGATACTCAAGGTTTGTTGAATACGCTCATTCCGAGTATTCTTCGCACGTCCTTTTTCAAATACACACTGGATACCCATGCATCCGAGCATGGTGCACGAATGACAGCGATGGACAAGGCTACAGAAAATGCAGAGGAGATGCTTAAGGATTTGCGCATTTCCTATAACAAAGCTCGTCAGGAAGCTATTACCCGTGAACTTTCTGAAATCGTAGGCGGAGCCGCTGCTCTTGAAAGTGCTTAAATAGAGCCCCTTTCATTCTGCCAGTATCCACTTTTTTTAAGAGTAAACAGCGCAGCAGGACGGAGCATTAAAGGGATTGGGCCATTGAGAAACAAAGTCCTTTATCGGGGTTTTTACGTTGTTGGTCGAAGAACCTGAACCGTTCTTATAAGAAAATGTTAAATCCTTTTTTGGCGCTAGTTAACGGCGTATCTTTTGACCGGATTTACATTCATTTGACTAACCAGTAACAATATGATGAAAAACTTGATGCTAATGCTCACACTTACATTAGCGGTGCAATCATTGCAAGCTACCAACAACCCGGTGAAAGTCACCTCCGTAGAAGGTATCACCGAATACAAATTGGATAATGGGTTAAGAGTTCTTCTTTTCCCTGATCAGTCCAAGCAAACCATCACAGTTAATATTACTTATCTGGTTGGTTCACGCCATGAAAATTATGGCGAGACAGGGATGGCGCATTTGCTGGAACACCTGGTTTTTAAGGGCACACCCAAACATCCAAATATTCCGCAGGAATTGACCGAACGCGGGGCAAGACCAAATGGAACGACCTGGTTGGATCGCACCAACTATTACGAAACGTTTAATGCCACCGACGATAATCTGGACTGGGCCTTAGACCTGGAAGCGGACCGTATGGTCAACAGTTATATTGCTAAAAAGGATCTGGACAGCGAAATGACGGTGGTCCGAAATGAATTCGAATCAGGTGAAAATAGTCCTTTCCGGATTTTGATGGAGCGGATTGTTTCTTCGGCTTATATCTGGCACAACTATGGAAAAACGACTATCGGCGCTCGTGCAGATATTGAGAATGTGCCCATAGATCGACTGCAGGCTTTTTATAGAAAGTACTATCAGCCTGACAATGCTGTGCTGATTGTAGCGGGTAAATTTGATCCCGACAAAACCCTCAAGCTTATTAATGATAAGTTTGGAAGTATACCCAAACCAGATCGCGTTCTACCAAATATATACACCCTGGATCCTGTCCAGGATGGCGAGCGTTTGGTCACCTTGCGCCGGGTTGGCGATGTCCAGTTTCTGGGATGTGCTTACCATGCCCCTCCTGGTCCACACTCGGATTTTGCAGCAGTTGATGTACTGACAAACGTATTGTCCTCCAGTCCAAGTGGCCGTTTATACAAAGCTATGGTGGATGGGAAAAAAGCTAGTCAGGCATTCGGCTGGGCTTTCCAGTTACATGATCCCGGGCTGATGTTGTTTTTTGCCGAAGTTTCCAAAGAGAAAGATCTGCAGGATGCAAAAAATACGATGCTTAAAACATTGGATGACGTAATTGCCAATCCTCCCACACTGGAAGAAGTCGAACGTTCTAAAAGTGAGCTGCTAAAAGATATCGAGTTGGCATTTAACAATTCACAGGGTATTTGCCTCCAGCTCAGCGAATGGATAGGTATGGGCGACTGGCGTCTGATGTTCATTCATCGCGATCGTATTAAGGCGATTACGCCAGAGCAAGTACTGGCAGCCGCGAAAAATTACTTAAAACCTGATAACCGTACTGTAGGGCTGTTTTATCCGACTGATAAACCAGAACGTGCCGAAATGCCTGCAAGGCCCGATGTAGCTGCACTTGTGAAGGATTACAAAGGGACGCAGAAAATTGCCGAAGGGGAAGCCTTTGAACCCCATCCCGACAATATTGACGCAAGGACGAATATAGCAAAGGCACCCAATGGTATGGAGATGGCTTTTTTGCCTAAGAAAACGAGGGGTGAGTCCGTTGTACTCCAGCTTAACCTTCGTCATGGTACTGAAAAATCACTACAGAATAAAGGTCTAATTGCTGAGTATGCAAGTGATATGCTCGACAAGGGCACCAGCACCATGACCAGAGAACAGATTCAGGAAAAATTTGACAAACTCAAAGCAACCGTTCGAATCGGTGGCTCAGCAAACGGCGTCAATGTGAGTATTGAAACCTCTAAGCCCAATTTGAATGAAGTGATTGAGTTAGTTGGTCAGATCCTAAAGGATCCTGTTTTCCCGGCAGAAGAATTTGAAAAACTAAGGGAACAAAATCTCACAGCTATTGAACAGAGCCGCTCTGAGCCTCAGGCGATAGCTGGAAGAGAACTACAGCGACATGCACAAATCTATAAAAAGGGACATCCTTTTTACACACCGACTATTGATGAGGAGTTAGAAGACCATCGAATGGTAAAGCTTGAGGATGCGAAAGCATTTTACAAGGATTTCATCGGGGCTTCAAGTGCAACATTTAGTGCAGTTGGTGACTTTGATGAAGCGGAAGTGAAAAACAAGATTACTGCCGTTATTGGTGATTGGAAAGCAAAAGAACCATATCAGCGTATACCTCGCCCTTATCAGCCTCCTAAGCCAGGAGTACTTTCATTTGAAACACCTGATAAGGCAAACGCATTCTTTATTGCCGGTATGCCTTTAGAGATGAATGATGCCCATCCGGACTATGCCGCGATGGTCATTGGAAACTTTATCCTTGGCGGTGGATTCCTCAATAGCCGACTAGCTACCCGGATTCGTCAGAAGGAAGGGCTCAGCTACGGAGTTGGATCATTTTTTAATGCAGGTTCATTGGACAATAGTGGCAGCTTTGGAGCGTATGCCATCTATGCTCCTGAAAATGCTGAAAAACTTGAGGTGGCCTTTAGAGAGGAAATTCAGAAAGTGATCACCGAAGGATTTACGGTTGAGGAACTGGAAGCAGCTAAAACAGGCTGGCTTCAATCCCAAACCGTTCGTCGCGCACAGGATCGCAGCCTTGCTGGCAGTCTGAATAACAACTTGTTTATCGATCGTACGATGGCATGGGAAAAGGCACTGGAAGAGAAGATCCAAAAAATGGATATAACTCAGGTGAATAAAGCCATGACAAAACATATCAAACCAGATCAAATCACCATTGCTAAAGCAGGTGATTTCGAAGCTGCAAAATCAAAAGAAGGCAAACCTTAATAAGGCGTTTCCTCAACCTACTTAGGAAGGCCTCCGGTGCAGTTGCATTCGGAGGCTTTTTTTGTTGGGTAAAAAAGGTACTCAGTTGTAATCGCAGGGGCCATCATCAATCCCTATAAGCCACCAGATACCAGACATATTTCAAGACCATGAGTGTAAAATGATTATTAGTATATTATTGTACTAATACACCAATTCATATAGTTTATAAAATGCAAATACTTGAATTTGTGTATGTTGGGTAGCCATTGCTTCGAAACCTTGTGCCTTAGGCTGAGTGTTGTCACTTTGAAGAACTAGATATTAAGAGAAGACGTCAAAAAATGTATTGACAAAGAAGGAACCTTCAACTCATCGTCGACAAAGCGTTCTATACGTTGATTCGGAGGCAATTGGAAGCCCCCGAAACACAGTATAATGCAAGTTTGTCTTTAGTAAATTAAGCAGTCAGATCAGTATTACTCCTCGCTAAATTCTACAACTTTACTCTGGGCATCGATATAATAGGCTCCCTTCATCACAATTTCTTCTGAGCCAAGGAGAGCAACTGCCGGGTCAACGTTAAAGCCATCAGGCAAAGTCTGTATGATATTTACGCTCATTTTACTAAATGCAAGATGATCCTTGGTACTTTTTGCCGGTTGATAGATGAAGATGAAATCACCATTATCTTCTTTTCGTACAGCAGCCTGGGGTAGATAAAGCGATCCTGATAGCGGAGTATGTTTATTTGAAGCGCTAACATAACTTCCTTCTGCCGGGCGTGCCATGCCTGCAGGAAATTGGGGCATACAGTGAATGCGTATCGCTTTTCGGAC
Organism: Saprospiraceae bacterium; assembly: GCA_017985675.1. Lineage (GTDB taxonomy): Bacteria > Bacteroidota > Bacteroidia > Chitinophagales > Saprospiraceae > JAGNXB01. Next base: position 25,699 of record JAGNXB010000015.1, read on the forward strand.
AGGGTCAATGACCTGGTCAATGTGGAGGATCTTTCCCTGGATTTCTTCGGCAGAACCTGCCGTGTAAAGGGTCACAGGATCGCCAATTTTAAGTGAGCCCGCATCATTTGGAAATAAGAATAAATCGGCATGCATCGCATTAAAATTGGCGATACCGCACACTACAGCTCCTGTTTCAAGCCATTGGCCGCTTGATATCTGGTTGGCAACAATCCGCCCTGTTATGGGTGATGTGATCGTATAAGAAACGAGTGGTGGTCGTGTGGCAAGATGAGTGGTGTCCACTCCATACAATCGAAGTTGAGCCGTAATACTCGATAATGCCGATTTGGATTCAATCCAGGCGGATTCGCTTTCCTGAAACGCACGAAGAGAGGTTGCGTCTTCGTCAAGCAACGTTTTCATCCGATTGTATTCTAAATAGTGAAGAGCCATTTGGCTTCGAGTTTCTATAAATTGCCGTTGTAAATGTATAAAGTCAATACTTTCCAATTCAGCAAGAGGGGCGCCTTTCGCAACTTGATCATTTAATTTGTAATAAATTCGTTTTACACGACCCGCAGCAATGACACTTACCTGGGATCTATCTTCCGGATGCAGAACCCATTCGCCAAAAACAGCCTGGCTTTTGGTGCTGGAATTTTGCTGATATTTTTCCCAGGTAATTCCGGTGAGTTCAACTTGACTCCGTTCAAGATAGTAGAAGCCATCTTGAGGTATAAACTCATTTTCTGCTGTGTTGGTCTCAACGCTTGGATCCTGTGCGATTTCAGATTCCGAACAGGAAATAAAGAGGAATAAAACTAACAGCGAGGATAAAGCAAAAAAAGGTATGTTTTTCATGATGATTATTATTGAGTGATAAGTTGGTGCGCTAAATAAAGTTGGCTATATTGATACATAATTTCAATATAAGAAAGCCGTGTTTGATTGGCCTGTTCAAGGGCAAGAATTAATTCGGAGTAGGGGCTTGCACCATTTAAGTAGGATGCCCGGGCTATTCGAATTAATTCCGTCGCAGAGCGTAAACCCTGATCATTATAAAAGGATAAATGACTTAGTAACGTCGTCATATTATGTTCAATATCCAGTACCTGTTGCTGGAGGGCTAGTATTTCTTTTTCTTTGGTGGCTTGAGCTCGGAGGAATCCAATATCTGCCTCCTGGATACTTGCAGCATAGGCCTTTCGAAATAAGGGGACCTGCATTGAAAGCGTATAACCCGGGAAAAGGCGTCCGTTAGCAGTGTATTGTCCAAAAAGGTTGGCACTAAATTCAGGCTTTAGCTGCGCTTTTTTAACATCAATAACATACGCGGCTTCCAACATTCTTTTGGTCATAATCTGAACTACCAGTGTTGAGTCTAATGTAGACAATGGACTAAAAGGAATGATGCGACTAGACAAGGGCTCCACATATGGAATTATTGGTTCTGTGGTAGCAGTAAGCCAGGCCAATTGTTGACAATAATTTTCATATTCCTTTTGAAGCTTGTTTTTTTCTAATCGAATCTTGGTTGCTTTGTCTTCGATTAACTTGCTTTCTACGGGGCTGGTTTCACCTGCTTTATACCGTGAATTTGCAATTCGAGCCAGATCTGTATACAGACTATCCAACTCCCCAAATATTGCTTGTTGTGCTTGATTGTAACTTAATCCAAGGTAAAGTGAGCGAATCTCATGTGCATATCGTTGGGTAGTTTGTTTTAGTTCTAAGGTACTTGTATGTACACGTGCTTTCTGAAGATCACGAGCGGACTGCAATCTGGCAAGGGATGGAAAAGTCATCTCCGCACCAACTATTGTTGTCCCAAACATGCCTTGGTCAGGGTCAGCATTTATACCGTGATAAATACTCAGGGGTTGCCAAAGCACCGGATAACGCATAGTCGCTTCCTGTTCCTGCTGTGCCGCCAGGGCTACCCGATTGCCTGGATGACTTATTGTAATTTTTTGGATTGCTTCTGCTTCATTTAGTGGAACTTGTTGCGCAAACATGGACGTGCTCAAAAGTAGAAACACAATAGGTAATACTTTTACTGCGCGTTTTACTTGCCAGGATTTCACTAATAAATAGAGGGCGGGCAAAACCAATAACGTTAGCATAGTAGAGGTAATTAGCCCTCCAATAACTACAGTAGCCAAAGGTCGTTGCACCTCAGCGCCTGCGCCGCCAGAGAATGCCATGGGGATAAAACCAAATGAAGCAACTGCTGCAGTCATAATGACGGGTCTGAATCGTAGCATAGTGGCTTTTTCTACACGTTCCAAAATGGATTCCCGGCCTTCTTTTTCCAATTCATTGAGGTAGTTGATCAGCACAATGCCATTTAGTACTGCGACACCAAATAAAGCGATAAATCCAATCCCGGCTGAAATAGAGAAAGGCATATCTCTTGCCCATAATGCTAAGACACCTCCTATTGAAGCCATAGGAATAGCAGATAAAATAAGACCCATGGACAATACACTTTTAAAAGCAAAAAATAATAAAATGGAAATTAGAATTAATGCTGCCGGCACAGCAATGGATAACCTCTTTCTTGCCTCAATAAGATTTTCGAATTGACCACCATAAGCTATATAATATCCCGGTGGCAATTTGGATTTTGTGTTAATCATTGATTCAATGTCTTTGATGACACTCTCGACGTCTCTACCTCTGACGTTGGCACTAATTACAATCCGACGTTGTCCATCCTCTCGGGAAATTTGAGCAGCACCATTTATAAAGTCAATAGATGCGATTTCATGGAGTGGTATCAGCGTGCCGGATTTACTGCGTACAGGAATGACCTTGATCATTTCTATATCCTCCCGTTGTTTGGCTTGTAGTCGTACAACCAGTTCAAACCGACGTTCGTTTTCATAAATTTGGCCGCTACTTTCGCCGGCAAGTGCGATGCGCACGGCTTGATTTGCTTCTTTAATACTGATGCCATGTCGTGCCAACAAATCATATTTATATGCAATTCGCAATTGGGGCAACCCCAGAATTTGTTCCACTTTAATATCTCTGGTGCCCTCAACGAATCCTATGATACGGGCAAGCTGTGTTCCGTATGCTGATAGTGTATCTAAGTCATCTCCAAAAACCTTCACAGCAATATCACTTCTGACGCCCGTCATCATTTCATCAAACCGCATTTTAATCGGTTGTGTAAATTCGAATGCCATGCCAGGCACTTGTTGAACCTGACGGTGCATCATCTCGACCAATTCTTCTTTATTTTTGGTCTTTGTCCAGTTTGATTTTGGTTTTAAGAGTATGATGTTATCCGCTGTTTCAATAGCCATCGGATCTGTCGGAATTTCTGCAGTTCCTATTTTGGAAATGACTTGTTCGACTTCATTGGGAAAATGGTCAAGAAGCATTTTTTGAGCCAGGCGATGACTTTCCAGTGTTTGAGTTAAGGATGTGCCAGGCTTGCAAAAACCATGCATCATGATATCACCTTCATCTAATTCAGGAATGAACTCACCACCTAATGTAGTGAATAAGGCGATTGCCCCGATTAATGCACCTACGGATAGTCCGACAGTGAGCCGGGGTCGACGCAGCGCACTGGTAAAAAATGGTTTGAAAGATGAAAGCAAAATGTGCATAATTGTTTCAGTGACTTTATTTTCACCTTGTATCCGTTTGCTCAAAAATATTGATGAAATAACAGGTACATAAGTGAGACTTAAAATCAGGGCTCCCAGCAGCGCATAAGTGACGGTTAACGCCATTGGCTGGAACATTTTACCTTCTATGCCCGTCAAAGACATAATGGGTAGATATACTATAATAATTATAAGAATGCCAAACACGGATGATCTTGCAACTTTGCCAGCCGCTTGATTGATACTTGCATCCATTTCTATCTGTGTAATAATGACGCCTTTCCCTCGATGTTGATAATGGTAAAGCAGGTAAAATAAGGTGGCCTCAACAAGGATAACTGCACCATCTACTACGAGTCCAAAATCAATGGCGCCCATGGACATTAAGTTGGCTGTCACGCCTGTTTGCACCATTAGGCTTACTGCAAATAACATGGATAAAGGTATAACCGACGCGATAATCAGACCAGCTCTTAAATTACCCACTAATAAGACCAGAATAAGAATTACAATTAATGCACCTTCTAATAAATTCTTTTTTACCGTGTTTATCGTTCGGTTTACCAGCTTTTCCCTGTCCAGGAATGTAGTTATTGTTACCCCTTCTGGAAGTGAGGTTTTAATTTTCTCCATTCGCTCTTTAACCAAGCCAATTACTGCTGCCGCATTGGCATCTTTTAACATCATCACTATCCCCAGGACAATCTCTTTTTCTGCCTGGCTAGATACTGCGCCATACCGGATGGCATGTCCGAAATTCACACTTGCCAAATCGCCCACTAAAACAGGCACACCCTCACGAACAGCTACAACAATTTGTTCAATATCTTTCAGATTTCTGGCTAAACCTTCTGTTCGTATAAAATAAACATCAGCTAATTTTTCAATATATGAACCGCCGGTATTTTCATTTGCATCTGATACAGCATCGTATAGTTCAGTAAGACTAATGTTCTGTGCACGGAGCTTGTCTGGATCAACAGAAATTTCATATTGTTTCAGATACCCCCCGAAACTATTTATTTCTACCACTCCAGGAATTCCGGATAATTGTTTTTTAACAATCCAGTCCTGAATGGTTCGAAGTTCCATAGGCGGATACTTTTCTTCATAGCCAGGTAATGCTTCAATGCGATAATGGAGGATCTCACCCAGTCCGGTTGAGATGGGTGCCATCTCCGGTCTGCCAAAATGGGAAGGAATTACCTCAGCAACACGTTGAAGCCGTTCATTAATTACGGCTCGTGCCTGATAAATAGGAATGTTGTCTTTAAACACAACCGTGATCACACTTAATCCAAATCTTGAAATTGATCGCAATTCAATCATGCCCGGACTGTTTCGAACTTCCTGTTCGATAGGCATGGTGATGAATTGTTCCACTTCCTGTGTTGACAAGGTGGGACAAAGGGTCAATATTTGGACCTGATTATTTGTGATATCTGGGATGGCATCGATAGGTAAGTTTGTAAAGGAATATATTCCCCAAACGACTATGCCAAAGGTGCTGATAAGCACCAGAAATTTGTTTTTCAGCGAAAAACGAATAATGTTGGATAACATAATAGACTGCTTCTGATCATCAGCTGGAAAGAGGCGTGGAGCCTGTATTCAGTAGGGTTAAGGCGACTGCCTTGGCGGATCAGGAAAGTCTGGGTGGCTGCCAGAGATCAACTATCAGATCGGCAGTAAGAAAATGAGGTATTTCAGCGATTAAATCGCTTGGTACTTTTATGGGATTGGACAGTTCAAAACTTAAGATCTCATTTGGAATTAACTGTAACAAAAAGGAAAGGATGTGATGTTGATGCTCCCCTTTAAACGGCAACTCAGAGTGATCGTGTTCCGTTTCATGAGCTTCTTTGTTTCCACCATAATGCTCGGCAAGGAAATCGCAAAAAGTTAGTCCATCTTGCAATTGCTGATGTTCCTTGTAATGCGACATCAATTCACGAACATGAAACCCCCATTCCAAAACACCTGGAGAAGATGCTATCTGACTGACCAAAATACATAACACACCCCAGTAGCCAACCTGACGTCGAAAGGCTGCTTGAAATGAGTTTAGTGGGGAATCATGCATTTAGGTTGCAAAGTTAGTATTTTTTAGTACAAGGCGCAAAGCGTTCTGCCGGTTAATGAGATACAGCATGATTAGAATAATTTATTAATGATCATTTTCAATATGGGCAACACAATGGGTTAAAACAATCAAATTTTCCTGGGATTCAACCTTTTGCTAAAAGCTAAGGTCACCCTGGAAGTCAAGCATATTGGAAATGTGCCTGTAATTTCTAATCCAGAGCTCCTAAAGATCGACATGACGAATCTAAATGGATTCTTTAAGACCTATCCATAGCTACAATATTGTTTTGATACCAAATTGTTCTACTTTTGAGCGCAATGAAAGCGATAATTCCTGTGGCTGGTGCTGGGATCCGACTACGGCCACACACCTACACCCAACCCAAGCCTTTGATTCCAGTAGCAGGGAAACCTATCCTTGCATACATCGTTGATCAGCTCATCGAAGCAGGCATTAGGGATTTTGTGTTTATCATCGGTTACCTGGGTGAGCAGATTCGAATCTATCTGGAAGTGGCTTATCCTGAAGTTACTAAAACCTATATCACACAGACGGACCGATTAGGATCTGCCCATGCCATTTTCAAGGCAAGAGAAACGCTGCAGGAAGAGGAGGAGTGCATTGTGGTTTTTGGTGATACCATTATTGATATAGACATGGATGCTTTCCTTCAGGAACCTCATTCCTGTCTTGCCGTAAAAAAGGTCAAAGACCCCCGGGAAGTAGGCGTCGTGGAAACCGACAGTCAGGGATTTGCGATTAAACTGATTGAAAAACCAGGCATCCCCAAGTCAAATCTGGCCATGGTAGGAATGTACAAAATTCGGCAGGTGAAGGTCTTATTAGCTGCCATTGCCGATCTAATTGAACAAAACAGGCGCACGCATGGAGAGTATCAACTGACGGACGCCCTGATGGAAATGATTCAAGTAGGTGTGCAATTTAAGACGATTGAAGTGCGCAACTGGTTTGATTGTGGGAAGAAGGAAATCCTCCTTGAAACAAATGCCATTATGCTAAAGCGACAGGGGGCCGCTTCTATTGCTTATGAAGGGCTCGAAAATTCCATCGTTATCCCTCCTGTTTATATTGGCCAAAACTGTTCCATCAGCCATTCTATCATTGGACCGAATGTCAGTATAGGAAATGATTCCCGCATTGATACCTGTATGGTTTGTGACTCTATTGTTGGCAATTTTGCCAGTCTCCATGATGTTGTATTGCACCAATCAATTATAGGCAATGACTCAGCATTAAATGGTCCACGGCAAAGCCTGAACATCGGTGACAATACCGAAATTGATTTTAGCTAAGTTATATATTTTGCTCGATTTTTTCTCCCCACCGCCATCTTGTAAATTGACTTCCTTCGCACGCTGATGAGAACTCAAGTTTCGACAAGCCTGTCTGTTGTCAAATTTTTCTAAAATCTGGTGTTCAGTAGTGTTGTTAATCCCTGTTCCAACAGTAATAGCATCTAGCTGACATTCTTGGAAGTTTCTTGATCAAAAATTTGTTTTTTATTAGAATTAATCTAAATTTAGCCCTTTAAATACATAACTATGAAGAAAAGTTACTTTCTAATCTTGTTTTTGTGTTTTGGCATTGCACTGCAAGCGCAAGATGCTTTCAAAACCAGTTTTGATTTCAACACCTGGCCCGGACATTGGAGTAACCAATCCACAGCCAAAGATGGAGGATGGCAATTATTCAACATGAATACGCCAACGACAACCAACGCTGGATTTGCTGCCGGTGGTGACTGGTCTTATGCCTATACATCTGACGTATCATGCCAGTGTGACAAAAGTGAGGATCTGTTGATATTTCCAGGTGTTTACAGCAATGAGACGCCTTGGATGATTGCATTTGACTATTTCATGCCTGGTGTACAAACGAATTCAACCCCCTCCGAATCGTTATCATTGGTTTATTCTGTCGATAAAGGCACAACCTGGGCAGAACTGGAAACATTTACACCCACCCAGAATAAAGATTGGCAAAAGGCAAAAGTGTCTTTACAAAAGGCCAACGCAAAGCACGATATCATACTTGCCATCCGATATAGTGATGGCGGTGGCCAGACTAATGGCGCAGCAATTGACAATCTTGTAGTAACCCCTTTTAATGCGAATGCGATTCATGTGAAGTCGCTCATGAATGGGGAGATTACTGCCTGGAAAGGCCAGCCATTTCCGCTTGAATTGGAAATCACCAATCTGAGTGACGAACCTTTGACTGAATTTTCATCGGTAATTTATAGTGATGGCAAAGCCACGTACAGTGGAGATGTGGTGAAAATTAACATACTTCCTTCAGAAACACAAGTGGTTACCGTTCCTGTGTTGGTGAATAATGAAGCGGTCAACTTGTACCAAATTGGTGTACAAGCTTTACCTGCATCCGGATTGAAAGACAAAAGCAAGTCATTTATTGCCAGGGATGAACTGGTAAATGATCCTCAATCCTTTGTCCATGGTTTTGATGTTTTAGATATTGAAGTACTGGGTTTACAAGTTGGTTCAGTTTCGCACAATATTCTGGCCGAGGAAGCAACAGGAACCTGGTGCGGCTGGTGTCCACGCGGTGCGGTGATTATGGATCAACTTGCAGAGGAGTTTCCGGACTTTATCCCAGTTGCTGTTCACAATAGTGATCCGATGGTCGATACAGAGTACAATGCCTGGATGGCAGGTTCTGTTGACGGCTATCCCAGTGGCCATGTGCAACGTCGGACAACTAAAGTTGATCCACTGGGATTTGAAGACGCTTACAATATTGCCAAAGCAATCGCTCCATCTGCTGATTTAAGTATGCAGTTCCAATTTGATGAGCAAACACGTATTTTGGATGTAACCTTGACGGCGGCATACTTGGTGAATGCATTTGGTCACCGATTCAATGTCATTCTTACAGAGGACAATGTTACAGGAGTTGGCTCCGGTTGGGCACAAGCAAACTATTATGCAGGTGGCGGACAAGGTGTAATGGGCGGATATGAGGCGCTTCCCAATCCCGTTCCAGCCAGTCAAATGGTATATGATCATGTAGCACGTGCATTGCTGGGTACAGCAGGTGGGTTAAATGGTTCAATTCCTTTCCAGGCGAAAAAGAATGAGTCATATACCTACACATTCAATTATACCGTACCTGCCGGATGGAATGTCAGTAAAATGCATGTCATCGGCGTGTTGCACAATGATGGGAACAAAACAATAAATACAGCCGTTTCAGCCAGTTTGCTCTCTTCCTCTTCAGAAGATTTGCCTACCGGTTTGGCTTCATTGGATATCTTTCCAAATCCTGCAAATGGATCAACAAATCTCCGTTTGAATCTTGAAAGTCCTCAAATGGTACGTATGCAGATTGTGGATATTTTGGGTCGTCCAGTGGCCGTGAGAGATTATGGTATGCAATCTGGTGACCAGATATATCCGATCGAAACAGCTACATGGGCATCAGGAATCTATCATGTCGTAGTCTACGTAGGAACATCGACTGTTTCCCGTTCACTTGTTGTGGGGGAGCGTTAAAAAGACGTTAAACATGGGTGATTTGTCGCTATTATATTAACTTGTAAAAGTGTGACAAGCTTCCCATTGATTTTGATAAATCTGATATTGTCAATATTATAATTTGACAATATCAGATTTATCCATCATAACGGTGGATAAATTATTGGACTTCCTTAGTGTTGTATTAAAATAGACGTAACGTCTGTTGAACGAAAGGTTGGGAATAACGATTATTAGTTGTAAGTTTGTATACAGTAAAGGATATTTCTATGAAAAAAATCTTACTCTTAGCTTTTGCCCTGTTTAGTGTTGTACTTGTGCAAGCACAATCCCAGTATAATATGCAGCCGGTACCTTCGTCTTCCAACTTTACGGCTGACGACTTTGATACACACGCTGATGCAGTTCTCGAATATTCCGGCAACTCACCCGTTGTGCTCAGGTGGAACATAACGAATGTTAATATGCCAAAAGAGTGGGTACCTTATACCTGCCTCGGTGCAAACTGCTACATACCGGGTCAAATGACTGGTCTGCATACCATCCAACCTAATGAGAATATGCCTGTCCAGGCGCATATTTTACCCAATGGGACATGTCTGAATGGCAGTTATGATATTACACTTACCGATACAGTAACAAATATACAGGTAGCTTCAGGCACATTCAACTTCTTATGTGGTGTAAGTAGCGTAAATAATCCAGTAGGAAGCATTAAAGCTGGTACGATTTATCCCAATCCGGCTATTACGTGGTTTTCTGTAGGGGATGTTTCAAATGCGGGCCGTGTTGAACTTTTTAACATCATCGGCAAGCAGGTTGCCCAATTTGTATATCAGTCTTCAGGTCGTTATGATATTTCCTCCCTTCCGGGTGGTATGTATCTAGTAAGAATTCTAGACAATAATGGCAAATTGATTACAACTAAACGCATGTCCAAAAATACACCTTAATCCTTGGCTGATTAAGATACGAAAGGCCTGTAACTCCTCGTTGCAGGCCTTTTTTAATGCAAAAAATGGCAGAGTAAGATTATACTTACCTCATGTTTATTTTTTCGATGATCAGGCGGGGTATTCAACAAAGTTGCGTGGGGTTTCATAAAGCCGAATATGTAGATCATACCTTAGGTCAAGCTTGGCCCTCAATCGATTGTGGATTATAACACACATGTTTTCAGCTGTGGGATTGAGATATTCTCCCGATCCATTCGGAATACAAAATTCGGGCACTTCCAGATTAATATTTTTATGATCAAAGTGGACTTCAACTTCTGCCCGAATGAGCTCCTTAAGCTCTTTAAGATCAATTAACATACCGGTCTGTGTATCTATTTCACCGCTAACCCGGACTTCAAGTTCATAATTATGCCCATGATAATTGGGATTGCTGCAAAGTCCAAATACCTCCTTGTTTTGAGCATCCGTCCAATCAGGCCGAAAAAGCCTGTGAGCGGCATTGAAATGAGCACATCGAATAGCAGCAATACGCATGTTTTTACTTTACAAGGATAACAATAGCATTGAATGAAGGTTTTATGCGGACAGATGCTGAAAGTCATTCGTTACCTTTGTCCATATGGAGGTTGTATTCATTGTTGATGATCTCAAGAGAAGCACTCAGCCCGGAGGTCAGCACGCTTCCAGGAGGATGGTAAAAAACCCAATGTTTCCTTTGTATATTTGGCGCACTCAATCTATAGGGAAGGAAAAGTTTAAATATCCCGAAACCCTTAATTGGCCCGGAAACACTCAATGTACCCATGCGGAGATCCTATATTTAAATCTCCATGCACTTGAGTCTTCTGATTTTGCCAGGCTGAAACGGCCGACAATTAACTGAACCACAACTATGGTACATTGGAATTTTGCACAAATCCCTGGTTTGGAGGAGGAAAAAATGCAGCTGAGAAAACTGGCTCAACAAGAGCGGATTCCTCACGCTCAGCTTTTTTTAGGCGACTATGGTTCTGCCTCCCTGGCCTTAGCTTTGGCGTTTTCACGTCTAGTCCTCTGCGCGTCACCCAAAGGAGAAGAACCATGTGAACAGTGCCCTGCATGTATAAAATCATCGGGCTGGGTGCATCCGGATTTACATTTCTCTTTCCCCGTTATTGGTAGCAAACAAACGAGCAATGATTTTCTTGAGCCCTGGCGTAAGTGCCTGATCGAAAGCCCCTATTTTAATCCTGCAGATTGGTTTGAGATCCAGGATAAAACCATAAAGCAGGGCAACATTAATGTCCTGGAATGTCATGAGATTGTGCAAAAGCTGAGTTATACAGTTGTTGAAGGTCGGTATAAAATTTTACTGTTATGGGGCGTGGAGTTCCTGGGCAAAGAAGGGAACCGATTGTTAAAACTTATTGAGGAGCCACCAGCACGGACCCTTTTTTTATTTATAGGTGCCGATGCATCTCGTATTTTGCCCACCGTTCTTTCCCGTTGCCAGCTATATAAAATCCGTCCTTTTACGGATGAAGAAGTGTGCGAAGCACTTATCGCAAAGAGCCTGGTCAGCACCAATGAAGCCGAAACCCTGGCATTTCAGGCCGATGGCAACTTAGGCGAAGCCTATCGATTAGTGGAAAATACCAGCAAGCCGATGGCGGATTTGTTTTTATTCTGGATGCGTTCTTGTTACGCCGGAACAGATCGAAATACGCTCAAACGAGCGGAAGAATTAGCTGCATTAGGCAGGGAGGATCAAAAGACCTTTTTCCATTATGCCCTCCATTTTGTACGTCAAATGATTCTTGCTATATCAGGTAATAAGGAAAAAATTCGTCTGCCTGACCAACAAAGGACATCAGCAATAGGCATGGCTCAACAATTTGATCCGGACCGTCTGGAGGAGCTGGCTCTTCTTTTTTCTAATGGTCTTCGAAGTATTGAGCGAAATGCCAACCCAAAAATCTTATTTTTGAATGCTTCTATCCAGGTTCATGCCTTGTTTAAGGATAAAGTGCGCTATAAATCTCTATTAAACGGATAAAAAATGGCTTGTGCAGCATGTTCGAGTAAAGCCGGTGGCAAACCTTCTGGATGTAACAGCAATGGCGGTTGCTCCAGTGGCGGCTGTAACCGAATGAATACATATGACTGGCTAAGTCAGTTAGATATTCCCGACCCCTCATCCTATGATGTGGTCGAAATCAGCTTTAAACACGGATCGCGAAAAGGATTTTTCCGCAATCCGGTTCATCTAAGGGCAGTTACCGGCGACATGGCAATTGTCGAGTCGAATACAGGGTACGATATCGGGCGTATCTCTTTGAGTGGCGAACTGGTACGGCTCCAGATGAAAAAGAAAAAAATTAATGAAAACCAGGTCATATATAATGTCATTAGGCTGGCAAATGAACGTGACCTTGATCGACTGTCCGAAGCCAGGGAACAGGAACTACCCACTTTAGTCAGGGCAAGAGCGATTTCTGCCAGCCTGGGATTGAATATGAAATTGGGTGACATTGAATTTCAAGGTGATAAACGTAAAGCTACCTTTTACTATACGGCGGAGGGCCGTATCGACTTTCGGGAACTAATCCGGCATTTTGCGGGAGAGTTTCGTGTCAAAGTGGAAATGAGGCAAATTGGCGCCCGTCAGGAATCAGGATTGATAGGCGGCATCGGGCCTTGCGGAAGGGAGTTGTGCTGCTCCACCTGGTTGACTGATTTCAAATCGGTCAACACAGCCGCTGCCCGATATCAAAACCTGGCCATCAATCAGTCTAAGTTGTCCGGCCAATGTGGTCGCCTGAAGTGCTGCCTCAACTACGAACTGGATACCTATCTGGAGGCTCTAGGAGAATTTCCCCAGGATACAGAGCGGTTGAAAACGGGCGAAGGCATGGCTACACTGATCAAGACCGACATTTTTAAAGGTTTGATGTATTATGCCTATGAACGGGATCATGGTCGCGGCAAAATATATGCACTAGATAAAGACCGGGTAAAGGATTTTGTGGAAATGAATAAACGCGGCGAATTTCCTGTCAGTCTGGCCGCAGAACAAGTTTACATGGGCCCAGCGGAAGTGGAGCCCAATTTCGATGATGATGTCACAGGTATCGTTGAATTGCCTCCTGATAAAAAACGCCCTAAAAAACGCAAAAACAAAGGTGGAGGTGGTCAACGTGGTCCTAACAGGGGGCCGAACCAACCAAGGAACTAATGTCGTGATTAAACGTTTTTATCTCCATCTGCTCATGGGGGATGGATCCATTAATGTATTTATAATTCAAAATATGACGTACGATCTAATAATAATTGGTTCTGGACCAGGTGGTTATGTAGCGGCAATCCGAGCATCCCAACTAGGGATGAAGACAGCGGTGATCGAGCGGTATGCCACCTTAGGAGGCACCTGCCTCAATGTAGGTTGTATCCCGTCCAAAGCTTTGCTCGATTCTTCAGAGCACTATCATCAGGCCGCAACGACATTTGCAGAACACGGTATTGGTGTTGGAAAACTAAGCCTTGACCTGAAACAGATGATCCAACGCAAAAATGGTGTGGTCGATGCTACTGTTAAAGGGATAGACTTTTTGATGAAAAAAAACAAAATTGACGTTTACCATGGTCATGGATCATTTATGGACAAAACCCATATCCAGGTGTTGCCAGAAAAAGGTGAACCCATTGTCCTCGAAGGGAATAAGGTAATTATTGCAACAGGTTCGAAGCCAACCATGCCCGCAACATTTACCTATGATAAAAAGCGGGTGATCACGTCCACCGAAGCCCTGAACATCGCCCAATTGCCCAAGCGAATGATTATTATTGGTGGCGGTGTAATTGGATTAGAATTGGGTTCTGTTTTTGCCCGACTTGGCACGCAAGTAGAGGTAATCGAATTTATGGACAGCATTCTGCCAGGCATGGATGCCGATTGCCGTCGTGAGCTCCAACGATCGTTGAAAAAGTTGGGAATGGTTTTCCACCTCAGCCATAAGGTAACCAGCGTAAAACCCGGAGCTAAACAAGTGAAGGTAGTTTTTGAAGATCGTAAAGAAGGTAAACAAAAGGAATCAGAGGCTGATTATTGTTTGATATCGATAGGGCGTCGGCCCTATACGGAGGGTTTGGGTCTCGAAATAATTGGCATTCAAGTCGATGAAAAAGGCCGTATTCCTGTCGATCATTCGTTGGAAACGACCGTGCCAGGCATCTATGCACTAGGCGATGTAGTCGCTGGCCCTATGCTTGCACATAAGGCGGAGGAAGAAGGCATTTTTGTAGCGGAAGTATTGGCAGGTCAGAAACCACATATTGATTACAACCTAATACCGGGTGTCGTTTATACCTGGCCGGAAGTTTCCAGCGTAGGCAAAACCGAGGAGCAATTGAAGGAACTGGGTGTACCATACAAAGTAGGCAAGTATCCCTTTAAAGCCCTGGGGAGAGCGCGGGCCAGTATGGACATGGAAGGCATGGTCAAAGTACTGGCACACAAGGATAGCGATGAAATCTTGGGCGTCCATATGGTCGGTGCCAGGGCCGCAGACCTTATCGCGGAAGCAGTTGCTCTCATGGAGTTTAGAGCATCCGCAGAGGATGCCGCCCGGATGAGTCACGCACATCCCACCTTTGCTGAAGCCTTTAAAGAAGCCTGCCTGGCGGCTACGGCCGACCGTGCTATCAACATTTAACAGACTTGTTCTCTTAAAACACAAAAGTCAAAAAGTAAAGCCCGATCAATAGGACCGGGCTTTACTTTTTGTCTGATTCCTAATTGTTTCGGATAATCGGTTTTGTCAAAAATTTTCCATCCTGCTCAATAAAGAGCGTATAGTTCCCCGCCGGGAAGGACTGCAAATCAAAGTTTTCGTCGTAGCGATCGACGCCGGTTATGGATTGAACAATGACTGCTCTTCCCTGGCTATCCAGTAAACGGATTTTTAAAGGCGCTGTATTTTCAGCATCGAATGTAACCCTAACATGGTCAGCGGTTGGATTGGGGTAGATCTTAAGTGAGGGGATATCCAATGTCGATGGAACATCTGAGCGATCCATATCTTCTAATAGGGGTTGGTCATTTCTTTTTTCAATCCGTATTTTTTCGGACGATGTTTTTGGCTGGCAGCAGCCCGGTGGGCAGTCGATGGGAGGGCAGCAAGCTGAACGAGAAGCCAGCACGACACGAATCGTTTCCTTTTTACCCTCCCTGCGAATGCTCAAAGTAACGGGATTGCCCGCTTCCTGTTCACCAATCGTTGTGGCTACATCCTCAGGAGTTTTGACCTTTTTATCGTCTATCTGGTACAGGATGTCACCAGCTTTGAGACCTACAGCCTGGGCGGGACTATTTGGAAGTACCTCTGTGATGAGTACCTGGTCGTTTTCCTCTGCCATCATCACACCTAGATAGGCTCCTTTTACCTCTGATGGTTGGCAAGGTGGCCCAAATGGCGTAGTGCCCCATTCAGGCTTGTCGCGAAATACCTTTTCGATACGACGAATAACCGATTTGTTTTCTCCTAATGGGACAAGAATGGTTTCGTCCTTGCCATCCCGGATGAAGCTTATATGGACTTCATCACCAGGGTTATAGGAACGAAGTGCAGTAGCCAGATCCTGGTGGTTCGCTACTTTGATATCTTCAATGTTACAAAGGATATCCCCATCGCGAAGGCCGGCAGCTTGTGCTGCGGAGCCATCCACAATTTCAATGATCCGGGCTCCTTTTTCAGAAGGTTCGGTTACAACACCCAAAAATGCGCGATTGTGGATCTGATTTTGGAGATCCTCATTCAACCGTAATATATGTACTTCGGCATCTTTGAATTTATTTTCGATCTCAGGCCAAACTTGGTCCATCTTATCCTCGAGGGCATCGATGTGCCATTCAAAACGTCCTGAATTTGAACCTTTTTCTTTTATTTCGATCTCTTCCGTCGACTGAATATCAACGTTTTGCTCGTTACCATGTCCTGAAGGTGTAGACACTTCGTCTGTCTCTAACCATTGTGCGTTTTCAGGGTTATTTTCAGCTTCTTTGATAATGGTGACAGAGCGCTCTTGCCCATTTGCATCTTTCCACTTTTTGATAGTGGTCACTTTTTTGGTGCCAGGATCCAAATTTGGAGCATCTTGAGCGGCTATTGGCCGGGCATAGGCAAAAAGGCAAAAACTTAACAGTAGAAACGCCTTCATTTGTTGAGGATTTAGGAATTTATAAAGGAATTTTAAACACAACGACAAATCTAATTTTACAGAAGCTTAAAGGTGGTTAATGATCCGTTAAAAGTCCGTTAAAACACGTTAAAGCAAGGTGCAAACACCTAATTTCGGCGGCGCCTGGAAACAAATTTGACAAACCCTGAGTTAGATGTATTCATGAAGCGAAGTTCCATTTGGATTATTATTGGGTTAATGACTATAGCGCTGGCGGGCATCATTTCGCTCCAGGCCAACTGGATCATTAGTACAATCCATCTGAATGAAGAACGATTTGATAAAAATGTCTTTGCCGCGATTTTTCATTTGGCTGAGCGGATGGAGAGTCAGGAGAGCATGGCCGCGTTGGAGTCGATGAATGGCTTTGAATCAAATTTTCTGGAACAAGAAATCAGGCAGGTGCTTCAAACGGGCAGCCCAAACCTCCCCGATTTGTCGGCAGATCAGTTTTTGGATGAAGAGCTACCGAACGACCGACTTGCAGCCATTCTGCTCAATCAAAACTCTTGTGATTGCGCAAGCTGTAGACTGGACCGGCAGGTAAAGTATTACCAGATCATGCGAAAGCGACTCCAACGATCCGAATACAGTCTGCCAGAGCGTATAGGAGATTTAACCGTGTTACAGACGATGTTGCAAGAAGAGTTGGAAAATGCAGGCATTTCCACGCCCTTCCATTTTGGTATTTTTTCCAATGAAAGCAACAGTTTTATTATCAATGACGGCCATTATGTGGTGCAGGATTTAAATGAACAAGTCAGTCAGATAGGCGGATTTGATGAGCTGCTCAACTCCAAATACAGGGTGTCTTTATTTCCGGAGGGCAAAAAGGTGCCCGGATTTTTAATGATTTATTTTCCAGGGAAGGTTACAGCCGTATGGGGTTCAGTCCTTCGCAATCTGGTTGGATCTGTATTATTTACCGGCATTATCCTGTTTTGTTTTGCCTATACGATCATGATCATCTTCCGTCAAAAGAAAGTTTCGGAGATGAAAAATGATTTTATTAATAACATGACCCACGAATTTAAAACGCCGATAGCCACTATTTCTCTGGCTGCGGATTCGATATCCAGTCCAATGATATCCGGGGATTCTACCAAAGTGAAGCGGTTTGCAGATATCATCCGGCAGGAGAATCGACGTATGAACAACCAGGTAGAAAAGGTGCTCCAAATGGCACTGATTGAGAAACAGGACTATATGCTCAATCTGGGCCCGGTCAACCTCCATGACGTCATACTGGCAGCTGTAAATAACTTTGCATTACAGATTGAACAACGTGAGGGCAAAATCACTACAGACCTTGTGGCTTCCAATCCAATAATACAAGGCGATCAAACGCATATAGCCAGTATGATCCATAATCTGCTGGACAATGCCAACAAATATTCACCGGAAAAGCCTGAAATCCTGATTAGCACCCGAATGCGGCCTAAAGGGGTCGAAATTGCCATCCGCGACCACGGTCTCGGGATCAGCAAAGAAGCCAGAAAGCACATTTTTGAAAAATTCTATCGGGTACATACCGGCAATCTGCATGATGTGAAAGGTTTTGGCCTGGGATTGAGCTACGTCAAGGCGATGATGGATGCGCACCATGGCCAGGTAGAGGTGGAAAGTGAACAAGGCAAAGGAAGTAATTTTATTCTCTTTTTTCCGTTTAAACCTGAAATGGCTTAAGCCTGAACAATATGGAAAACAACCCCAAGATCCTGCTCGTAGAGGATGACCAAAATTTTGGCGATGTATTGAAGTCCTATCTGGAGATGCATGACTATAACGTCACCTTGGCAACTGATGGCGTAGCAGGCATGGATAAATTCCGAAAATCAAAGTTTGACCTTTGTATTTTGGACGTTATGATGCCCAAAAAGGATGGTTTTACACTTGCCAAAGAAATCAGAGAAAAAGATCAGGAGACACCCCTGATTTTCCTGACGGCAAAGACACTGAAGGATGATTTGTTGCAAGGCTTCAAGATTGGAGCTGATGATTATATCACCAAGCCCTTTAATTCCGAAGAACTCCTACTACGAATTCAGGCCATACTTAAACGCAGTATCCCCAAAGAAAATCCGGAGGATGACATTGATGAATTTGAAATAGGACAATTTCACTTCAATTATCCACTGCGCATATTGCATTACAAAAAACCCGGAGCTGAAGAGAAATTCAAACTTAGCCCCAAGGAAGCCGCATTGATGCGCCTTTTTTGCCTGCGTATTAACGGTGTATTGACTAGGTCTGAAGCACTTACCAAAATCTGGGACGAAGACAATTATTTCACCGCCCGCAGCATGGACGTGTTTGTCACCAAACTTCGGAAATATCTCAGTCTGGATGAACGCATTGAGATTGTCAACATCCATGGCAATGGATTCCAGCTCCTCGTCAAAGCGGAAAATAACGCTTAATAAACGCCGCTTGGTTGGACCGATTGGCGTTTTATCTTTGCCTTAATGGTGGCGCGTCGAATAATAGGTCAATACAGCGGAACACAACCCGGGCCCGTGCTCATATGCACTGCCGGACTACACGGTAATGAAACAGCCGGGGTCAAAGCGCTGGAGTATGTTTTTAAGATGCTCGAGGTGGAACCGATTACCAATCCGGGTTTTCAATTTACCGGGCATCTGATTGGTTTGGCGGGTAATTTGAAAGGCATTCAAAAAGGCGTACGGTTTATTGACCATGATATGAATCGGCTTTGGATGCCCGACAAAGTGGCCCGGATCAAAACGCAACCCATCGAACTATTGGGTTCCGAAGAGCGCGAAGTCCAGGAGTTGTTGCGCATTATAGAACACGTCTTTATGGAGCATCCAGACGCACCCATTGTCGTCATGGACATGCACACCACCACAGCAGATGGCGGGATTTTTACTATCGCAACAGAAGATCCGGAGAGCGTGCGTCTGGCAACAGCGCTGCATGCACCAGTTATCCTGGGTATGTTGTCCGGATTGGAGGGCACCACAATGCACTATTTTCATCGGGACATATTGCATCGAGACATAATGACCTTTGCCTTTGAAGCGGGTCGGCATGAAGATCCCGTTTCGATGAATCGGTCTATAGCAGCCATTATTGCCTGCCTGAGGGCAATGGGCATGGTGCAGCCGGAGGATGTTGCCAATGTCCACGACAACCTGCTGATTGCCTATTCGGAAGGCTTGCCACAAATCGCTGAACTTATTGAGGTCTACAAAATCAAAGATCAGGAGCAGTTTGCTTTGTTGCCTGGCTTTCTCAATTTCCAGCCTGTGCAGAAAGGTCAAACGCTGGCTTATGATTGTGGCGAAGCAGTTGTTGCAAAAGAGGATGGCCGCATTTTAATGCCTCGGTATCAGCAACAGGGTGATGACGGATTTTTTCTCCTGAGGGTTTTGGTGGAATAAAGTGTAGTGCCTGATACGAATGCGTAACTAAGCTACTCAAAATTATTTTTACCATTCAAAGGCTTATTGATTCTCCTCCTCAGCGTTTTGTGTTTTACGCTGCAATTTGATATGGTTTTGGAGCCATGCAGGTATAATAATAGCACCGGCAAACAGGTAGGAATAATAAGCCATGATGCGCCATATCAAGGCGATGACAAGTGCAATACCTGGGGGTACAAAATCTGAAAGGAAACCACCAAATACATATTCGGCAAAACCTGACCCCCCGGGTGTGGGGCTGAATGCCATGATAACAAACATAGCCATTAGGCGACTAAACATCAGCAATTGGGCCTCAAACGCCAATGAAATACCAGGGACAATCCCATTGATGAGAGAACTAAGTACTAAAAATTTACAACTCCATGCAGTAGCTGTAGCTAAAAATGCACGTAGATGGAATGAAAAAGGGTGATGAGCCAGTTCTTTAGAAGCCAGGATAATGTCATTACCAGCATCAATAGCCTGGTGGCGAAACCGTTTTAAAAACCGATTGTAGGTAAATATAACCAGTAGTCGTTTGAATTGATTCGGGTTTTTGAAGAGGCCGTAAAAAAAGAAACTCCCATAGGCCGCCATGACGAGATACGTCACGATGAAGGTAATACCCCATCCATCCACATCAAAAAAACTGCCCATATTCGGACGAATCATAGTAGATCCAAACAAAATATAAAATAGCGGAAGGAAACCGATAAAAAACAATGTGTCCAGAACAACGGTGTGTACCACAATCGTTGCCGTCCTTGCAAAGGGCAATTGTTCTTTGGAGAGCACAAATAAAGCAACTGCCGAGCCCCCCACCGCAGTAGGGGTAATCGCGCTGCTGAACTCCCAAATAAAGATCAGTTCGATGCACTTGCGATAGGAAAAAAAACGATCTGACAGGATATACAATCGCATGGCATAAGCCAGGTGCCGGATGATCAGAAAAAATAGAGCCAGCCCAACCCAGCCCAAAGTATGCATAGTCCAATGAATCTTGGCGAACTCGACGGGATCAAACTGTCGCCATAACAAATAGCCTACTACCCCAATACCTATAAGTACCGGGATAATAATCCGGGAAAATTTCAGGGATGCTGCTACCTGAGCTCCGGCCTCTTCGAGACGTTTGCGATTAGACATTCCACAAAACAAACAAAAAGGATCGGTATTGTTGCGGAATCAGGAATAAGTTATGGAAAATGTTTTTGTGAGATCGGGACAATCGGACCTTAAATCAGATCATTTCAGTATTTACTCCTATCTAACTACTTTTTTGCATATTGATTGTCAATGTGTTATGAAAAGAAATTTTAGAGTTTTTATAGATTTTTCCTGAAAAGTAATGAAGTGTTTTGCCTGAAAATAGGATTTAATCATGCGCTCTAACGTAGTGATTAGGCCCTGTGTCTGGCCGTTGGTATTTGAAAATATGGTTTCTGCTTGTGCCTGGCATCGCCTCATTCGCCGGCTGGGCTCGTTACTTTTTGTCTTGGCAAAAAGTAACCAAAAACCGCTGTCCTCGAAAGGCTCGCTGTTTTTTGAATAGAGGTTATGGTGCTCTTTAGGCGGAGCTTCGGATTTCAGATTCCGCCACTTCGCCGACCTGAGCTTGTTTTAGCTGGGTGTGCGCGGAAGGATTTTTGGTTTCGCACGCATTTGGCATGAGTGGAATCAATGGATCCGATGTCCCACCTAAAAAGGCTCGCCTTGCAGGCCGGTCGGCTACGTACTGGGGGCGAGCTGTTCGAGGACATTTTCCGAATAAACGAATACACACATAAACGAATAACCAAATCATTTGACCACTTCCAAGTTAGCTATTCCAAATTCAACAACATGTTGTGGATGTGTGCTCCAATACTTCAAGTACAATCCTCATTGCAACAAATGCTCATGAAATAGTGGATATATATTGGTTTACCTTTGTACACAAACTGCGACATGATGCAAATTGGAATTATAGGAAGTGGTGCCATGGGAGCCGGAATTGCACAAGTAGCCGCCACCGCCGGTCATGATGTGATCCTTTATGATGCGCGGGAGCAGGCGCTGACGACTGCCCGGGACCAACTCCGAAAAACACTGGATCGGCTGGTGGAAAAAGGAAAATGGGATGTCTCAACAGCCACTGCTATTTTTGGCCGATTTTATTTTGCTTCTTCGCTCGAGTCCATGAAGGATTGCGGGCTGGTTATTGAAGCCATTGTGGAAGATGAGGCTATTAAGCGCAGTGTGTTTGTAGAAGTGGAATCGATCGTTGGTCCACAGACCATCATGGCTTCAAATACGTCCTCATTATCCATAGCATCACTGGCCGCAGCTTGCCAAAAACCGGAGCGATTCATCGGGATTCATTTTTTCAATCCGGCGCCGATCATGCCATTGGTGGAAATCATTCCGGCTTTGCAAACCGATCCTGGGCTGCCTGAAAAAGTCATCAAGCTAATACGGCAGTGGGGCAAAAAGCCGGTCCTGGCGAAAGACACTCCGGGTTTTATCGTCAATCGCATTGCCCGGCCATATTATAGCGAAGCCATTCGTATTTATGAAGAAGGTCTGGCGACGATGGCAGAGATCGATTACATCATGAAAAACAGGGGCGGGTTTCGGATGGGTCCCTTTGAACTGATGGATTTTATTGGCCACGATGTCAACTATGCTGTGACTGAGTCCGTGTGGCGATCCTGCCATTTTGAACCCCGGTATCAACCGAGTTTCACGCAGCGGCGATTGGTGGAAGCCGGCTGGCTCGGCCGAAAAACCGGACGTGGATTTTATAGCTATGCACCCGACAATGTCCCACCAACGGAGCCAGTACCCGCTCCGGATCGGATTACCTCCATTTTTGAGCGGATCCTGGCCATGTTGATCAATGAAGCGGCTGATGCCCTTTATTACGGGGTGGCCAATAGGGATGATATCGATCTGGCCATGACCTCGGGTGTTAATTATCCCAAAGGCTTGTTGGTATGGGCGGACGAATGGGGTATTGCCCGATGTGAAGCCGTTCTTGACCGGCTTTTTAACTTTTATCATGAACCGCGCTATCGGTGCAGCCCCGGCCTCCGGCAAAAAACGATGGAATGTGAACGGTTTTATCCTCAAAACGATCCTAACTTATGAGTCAATCCAGCCAGCACTTAGCCTCACGCGTAGTGGATCAAATGATGGCCGGAGATGCATTTAGCCAATGGCTGGGCATAGAGCGCTTGGAGGAGGGTGGAGGCCACTGCAGTTTGCGTATGGTGGTACGTGAGGAAATGTTAAATGGGTTTCACATTGCTCATGGTGGGATATCTTATGCCCTTGCGGATAGCGCGCTGGCTTTTGCTTCCAACGGTCATGGGCAAAAGGCGGTATCCGTTGAAACATCTATTTCCCATCTGCGTCCGGTCAAAGCCGGGGATACGCTGACGGCTGTTGCCACAGAGGATCACTGTTCCCGAAAAATCGGGGTGTACCGGGTGGAAGTCATGAACCAGTCAGGACAGATGGTGGCTTTATTTAAGGGAACCGTTTACAGGACAGGCGAAGATTGGTTCCCGGCGAATTGATCTTTTAAAAATAGGTGGGTTGCGTGATGCGGGTTGCGCGATGCGGGTTGCGTGATGCGGGTTGCGGGTTGCGGGCGTGCGGTGCGCGATGCGGGTTGCACGATGCGGGTTGCGCGGTGCGGGATTGCGCGATGTGGGTTGCGCAGCCGCCGTATGCACGCCGGGATCGCTGCAAGAACCTTTCTGAGGCTCCTGAAGGCCGGAGGATGGACAGGTCGCAACGTCAAATTGTCTGAATCAGGATTTGCAGGATTTTAGGATTTCCATGATTTAAAATATTGAACCGTTCATTCCACGTTTCGTTCCAATCTTTGTTCCACCCCTCGTTCCAGATTCCAGATTCCAGGATTCCAGATTCTTCCTCAAACGCCAACCAGGCTCAAACACAGGTCCTCCGTCCTCGGTCATCCGTCTTCGGTCCTCCGTCCCGAGTCCTCCGTCTTCGATCCCCAGTCCTCCGTCTTTGGTCCTCGGTCATCTGTCATCCGCGAATCCATTTGGCTGGCGTAATTCGACTTGGGGATGGCTTCGATTTGGCCTGCGTGATCTATCTTTGTGTTAAACTTCCCCGAATGAACCCAATCCCTTCCGTTCAGGCGGTCATCCTGCTTCAAGATGGCACCCGGTTTTACGGCCGCGCAGCAGGCAAAATAGGAACCTCCATCGGTGAGATATGTTTTAATACCGGCATGACGGGCTACCAGGAGATCTTTACAGACCCTTCTTATTTTGGTCAGATCATGGTGATGACCAATGTCCATATTGGCAATTATGGGGTGAAAGAGGACGAAAGTGAATCCAAAGCCATTCAGATTGCCGGTCTGGTTACCCGTGAATATACCCCGGTTTATTCTCGCGAAGTGGCGTATACCGACCTGCAGAGCTGGATAGAAAAGGAAGGACTGGTCGGCATCACCGGGGTAGATACCCGGGCTCTCGTCCGCCATATTCGGCACAAGGGTGCTATGAACGCTATCATTTCATCGGAGACGACAGACATTGAGGCCCTACAGCTAAAATTAAAGGAGGCTCCAGACATGGCCGGCCTCGAACTTGCATCTAAGGTCTCTACCAAGGAGCCGTATTTTATGGGAGATACCGATGCGCCTATCCGTATAGCGGTGCTTGACTATGGCGTAAAAATTAGTATCCTGAAAAATCTTGCCGCAAGGGGTGCTTATCTAAAAGTATTCCCAGCCCAAACTTCGTTTGAAATATTGGACGCATGGCAGCCGGATGCCTTCTTTTTATCTAATGGTCCCGGCGATCCGGCAGCAATGGACTACGCAGTTGAAACGACACGTGCCATTCTGGCTGATGGCAGACCGGTATTTGGCATTTGCCTCGGACATCAGGTGCTAGCCCTCGCACTGGGTTTAAAAACGTTCAAGATGCACCATGGCCACAGGGGTATAAATCATCCGGTCATGAATCTGGAAACGGGAAAGGCGGAGATTACCAGTCAGAATCACGGATTTGGGGTGGATCCGGAATCCTTGAAACTGCACAGCGATAAAGTGGTAGCTACGCATATTAATCTCAACGACGACTCGATTGAAGGGTTTAGAGCCTTGCAACACAATGCTTTTTCCGTACAATATCATCCGGAAGCTTCGCCTGGTCCACATGACGCCCGATACCTGTTTGATACGTTTATCGAACGCATTCATTCACACAAACCGGCCTTGACGGCCGTCCACTGATTATGAGCGAAATAATAGACATCATTGCCAGGGAGATCCTGGACTCCCGCGGAAATCCAACGGTCGAGGTCGAAGTGCTCACCGATATGGGCGCTATAGGGCGGGCATCCATACCCTCCGGTGCGTCTACCGGTAAACATGAAGCCGTGGAGCTCCGGGATGGAGATAATGAGCGGTATCTGGGCAAGGGCGTCTTAAAAGCCTGTATGCATGTCGAGGAAGAAATAGCGCAGGAGATCATTGGGATGGAGGTCGAAGATCAGATGGGTATTGATCACGCGCTGATTGAGTTGGATGGCACGCCAAACAAATCCAGGCTAGGTGCAAATGCCTTATTAGGTGTTTCGCTGGCCGTTGCCCGTGCGGCAGCGGTCGAGTTCGAATTGCCCCTCTATCGATACATTGGCGGCATACATGCCCATGTCATGCCGGTGCCTTTGATGAATATATTAAATGGTGGGAGCCATGCGGACAATGGTATCGATTTTCAGGAATTCATGATTGCTCCACTGGGTGCACCTTCTTTTAGTGAGGCGCTGCGGATGGGCGTGGAGACCTTCCACCACCTGAAAAAGGTCCTGAAAAGCAGTGGTTATACGACCAATGTTGGCGATGAAGGGGGTTTTGCACCGGGCATCAAATCAAATGAGGAAGCCATTGAAATGGTGTTGAAAGCGATTGAAAAAGCCGGTTACCGCCCTGGTGAAGATATCATGATCGCGATGGATGCGGCGGCATCCGAGTTTTATGATGACGAATTAAAATGTTATCACTTTCACAAATCAAGCGGACTCCGACTGAGCTCGGCGGAGATGGTAGGATACTGGGAAGAATGGAGTCGCAAGTACCCTATTTTTTCGATAGAAGATGGCTTGCATGAAGATGACTGGGATGGTTGGGAGCAATTGACTGCACGCATTGGCAATAAAGTCCAATTGGTGGGCGACGATCTTTTTGTAACCAATACGCAGCGCTTGCAGCAAGGTATAGATCGGAATATTGCCAATTCGATCCTTGTGAAAGTAAATCAGATAGGGACCTTAACGGAGACCATGGATGCGGTAAGGCTTGCGCAGCGCAATAGTTATACCGCAATTATTTCCCATCGATCCGGAGAAACAGAGGATACAACCATAGCCGATTTGTCGGTGGCATTAAATGCCGGTCAAATCAAAACAGGATCCGCTTCGCGCAGCGATAGGGTGGCCAAGTACAACCAACTGCTACGCATAGAGGAAGACCTCGGCGACACGGCTTATTATCCCGGCCCCTCATTCCTACAAAATAACCCATGACCATGATCAATCGACAAAAATTACAGCAACAGGCCATGCCCTTCATTTGGAAACATTTGCGCAGTCGTTATGTATGGCCTGCGTTATTATTCCTGGTATGGGTCATTTTTCTGGATCATAGCCGACTCATCAGTCAGTACAGCTTACAGCGGGATATTTGGGAGCTGGAAAAGGATAAGGCCTCCTATGAGGCAAAGATTGAAGAAGTAAAACGCGAAAAGGAAGACATCCTGCAAGACCAGGAGAAGTATGCCCGTGAACATTACTTTATGAAACGGGCGGATGAAGACATTTTTATAATCGAAGATAACTAATCAACACTTTCAAGATGGCAGTTTTAGTGAATAAACATTCCCGGATAATCGTACAAGGATTTACCGGGAAAGAAGGTACGTTCCATGCAGAACAAATGATCGCCTACGGCACACCTGTAGTAGGTGGTGTGACTCCGGGTAAAGGTGGAACGACGCATCTGGGATTGCCCGTGTTTAATACCGTATCCGATGCGGTTGTGCAGGCTGGGGCGGATGTCAGTTTGATCTTTGTACCGCCGGGTTTTGCCGCTGATGCGATCATGGAGGCTGCAGAAGCAGGTATCAAAGTCATAGTTTGTATTACGGAGGGCATCCCGGTACAGGATATGGTGAAGGCAAAGGCTTATATAGGCCAGTTTGATTGCCGGCTCATAGGTCCTAACTGCCCGGGTATCATTACGCCTGATGAAGCGAAGGTGGGCATTATGCCGGGCTTCATTCATAAAAAAGGTCGCATCGGCATCGTGTCACGGTCAGGCACACTGACGTATGAAGCGGTAGATCAGGTGACCAAAGCCGGCATGGGCCAGAGCACTTGTATCGGTATTGGTGGCGACCCGATCTGTGGTACGACGACGAAGGAGGCTGTAGAGTTACTGATGAATGATCCGGATACGGATGGCATCGTCATGATTGGCGAAATCGGCGGTTCGATGGAAGCGGAGGCCGCATACTGGATCAAAGCGCATGGCACCAAGCCTGTCGTTGGGTTTATAGCTGGCCAGACGGCACCTGCCGGACGTACCATGGGTCATGCTGGAGCTATCATCGGTGGATCGGACGATACGGCTGCAGCTAAGATGAAAATTATGCGTGAATGTGGCATTCATGTTGTGGATTCACCGGCTATTATAGGAGAGACGATGCGTTTGGTATTAAATGCATAACTTTATACCGGTTATTTACTTTTTCATGGTTACTTGAGCGCCCTGGCCCCAAAGCCAGGGCGTTTCGATTTTAGAGAGGGGGAGGTTTTGAGGTTTTGAGGGTTTGAGAATGAGTCGAGGAGGCTTAAATAATCTGGAATCTGGGAATCAGGAATCTGGAATTCAGGCAGAGGACGGAAGACCGATGACCGATTATCGAAGACGGATTATCGAAGACGGAAGACCGAGGACGGATGACGGATGATCGAAGACGGATGACCGAGGACGGATGCTGCACAGTTTGATTTACATTTACCTTTGACACCTCGCGACACCCTGCAATACCCCGCTACAGCTTAAACCCAGATCCTAAAAACCCAGAACCAAGAACTCAGAACCAATCGCAATAACCTGCCTTGACGGCAGGCAGGCCCAATAACCCAATAACTCCCTAGCGCCTTTGCAGTTACCTCCACGCCCCTTTCCAGATTCCAGATTTTCAGATTCCAGATTATTCCGAAATTTTACACCAAGAACCAGACATAGAAACCAAGAACATAGAACTAAGAACGAAGTAACCATCCACAACATGTTGTTGAATTTGGAATAG
>JAGNXB010000061.1:0-7304 GCA_017985675.1 Saprospiraceae bacterium
ATTATGGGCAGTTTCATCTGGTTTATCATCACAGGCGCTATCGTAGGTTGGCTGGCGGGTAAAATCATTCGCGGCCAGGGATTTGGTTTGTTGTGGAATATTTTAATCGGCATATGCGGCGCTTTTGCAGGCAGTTTCCTGTTTGGATTACTCGGCCTGGAAACAACCAACTGGCTCGGAAATATCGTCAGTGGCGTAGTTGGTGCCATCGTTTTACTGTGGCTGATCACCTTCATTAGAGGGCGTCGTTGACCGAACAACCGTTTTCCCGGGAAGTCAGATGGCGCTTGATGCTGGGTCAGGTCGCTGAAGAGGAGCTCGTTCCCCTGATGGAACAGGCCTATATCGGCATGGATGAAAGCCTGGAGTTTCTTTTTGACGCCGGGGTGCATGGCGACTTGCAGGAAAGCCTGCCTCGTCTGCACCGGTGGATGGGAGATATCAGGGCACATTTTCCAGCCGCTGCGCTCCACATTCTCCAAAAGGAAGCTTTTGATCGGTTAGGTCTTGCCGACATGCTTTTGGAACCAGAAATAATGGGCAGTCTTGAGCCCGATATTCACCTCGCCGGCATTTTAATGGCCGCGTTCCAACACCTGGATGAGCCGCGCAAAGCAGCGGCCCGGACATTAATCAAACAAGTCGCCGATCAACTCATCGCTAAAGTAAAACTTCCCCTGCTTCAGGCTCTGCGTGGTAGTCGGCAACGCAAACATCGCAGGCATAGTCCGCCCTGGCCCGAAATAGATTGGCACCTCACCATTCGCAAAAACCTGCGGTACTACCAGCCCGATCTATCTACGCTCATCCCCGTCCATCGTGTAGGTTATCGCCAAAACCAACGCCGACAACAAGAGCTCATTATTGTGGTGGACCAAAGCGGCTCCATGAAGGAATCGCTTATTTATGCCGGTATATATGCGAATGTAATGGCCCAGTTGCCAAGCCTGCGCCTTACACTCCTGGCATTTGATATTAAAGTCCTGAATTTAACCGAGTTGATGCATGACCCTGTAGACCTGCTGCTGGGTTTTGGCCTAGGTGGGGGTACAAATATTGGCAATGCACTCCGTGTAGCACAAACACATGTGCAGTCACCGGCGGAGACTGTCATGGTGTTGATTAGCGACCTGGGAGAAAATGGCAGTCCAACATTATTATTAAGCCAGGTCCATGCCATCCTGCAGAAAGGAATCCGACTCATTTGCCTGTTAACGTTAAGCCCCGATGGAAACCCGCAATACGATGTTGAATTTGCCGGGGCGTTCCACAAAATAGGTGTACCGGCCTTTGCCTGTAGCCCGGATTTATTTCCCGAGGTGATGGCGGCTGCATTTGATGGAAGACCTATTCCGCAAAAATAATGACCCAGGATATTTCAATTTGGACTTGGAAATACCCAATCATTACAATTACCTAACTTGGATTGACTCGAAAAACCGCCTTTCCAAACTCGGTCAATCGAAAAAACGTATTACCCAACAACACCAAACAAATTAATGCATTATCTTAGTACCCACAATATTGCACTGCCACCCTCCTTCCAAATTTAACATCTTCTGAAATTATGAATCCAACCCTCAAAAACATTCTTGCTGTTGTCGCCGGTTTTATCATGGGTAGTATTGTGAATATGTCCATTATCATGATGAGCAGTGCCATCATTCCACCACCGGAAGGAGCGGATATAACAACTATGGAGGGCTTAAAAGCGACGATGCATTTATTCGAGCCAAAACATTTTTTAATGCCCTTCCTGGCGCATGCGCTCGGCACGCTTGTCGGTGCTTTTGTAGCCGGATTAATCGCAGTAAACAGCAAAAAAATGGCTATGGTGATTGGCGTTGTATTTTTAATAGGCGGTTCGATTACTGCCTATCAACTTTCATCACCTCTATGGTTTGTATTAGTTGATCTTATTCTTGCATATTTGCCCATGGCATATCTAGGCGGCCGATTTGCAATGGGCAAAGGCAGGTAAGGAAAAAGTGCTCCAGGTTGCTAAATATTATGAAGGCTCCAGGGGGCATTAATGGACTATTATGAAATAATATGGTTATTCGCGAAGCAAACATCGAAGATATACCTCAAATCCAGGTCGTCCGAAACGCGGTCAAGGAAAATACCCTTTCCGATCCCGGTCGCGTTACTGATGCAGATTGCAAACATTATCTCACCGTACGCGGCAAAGGCTGGGTGGCTGAAGTCGACAGTCAAATCCTCGGGTTTGCAATAGTCGATGTTGAGGATCATAATATCTGGGCCCTATTCATGCATCCGGATTATGAAAAAAAAGGAATAGGAAAAATGCTCCATGACCTGATGCTCGATTGGTATTTTTCTCAAACAAATACGACGGTTTGGCTGGGCACCTCACCTAATACCCGAGCCGAAGGTTTTTACAAAAAGGCTGGCTGGGTTCGAGTCGGCCACCATGGCCCGGATGAAATTAAATTTGAAATGACCTACCAAAACTGGAAGTCACTTCAGGGTTAAAAGCAGCAATAAAATCAGAAGTAGATCATAATTCCAGGCTACTTTGTTTGAGGTTGGAATAGTCCTGCATTTAATTCCTTGCTTCCGTCAATCCTACCAATAATTGAGCGAACTGCGTTACCTTGTTAACGTTTTCAAACCATTTATAATTTTTATCGATTTCACCTCCTGAACTGCTTACTCTTCTAAATACCCTCCTCCTCCCCTTCTCGACTCCCACCTCCTTAACTCCTCACAATCCTACCCAATGAAATACTTATTCACCATAGCCTTCATCCCTTTCGTCATCACTGTTTTTTCCCAGCAACCTAACATACTCTGGTGGTTCGATACCGATGATTCGGCATTTGGACAGTCGGCCATGGGTGACATAGACGGAGATGGCAAGCCGGAAATCACCTTTGGTTGTTACCGCAACGACAGCATGGTCTACGCACTAAATGCGGAAGATGGATCCTTGTTGTGGAAACAGAATACCGTCGGATTTCAAGAAGGTTGCAATGATGTGGCAACAGCCATTTATGATGTCGATGGCGATGGCGAAATGGAAGTCATTGTACCTTCATCCTGCAATCCGTTTACCTATTGTTTTTCAGGGATTGACGGATCCATCATATGGAAGACCCTGCTGACAAGTGGAAGCGATTCGCCGCCCGTAATTGCAGACCTGGATGGCGATGGATTGCCTGAAGTGCTCCATGGCCAGTTTGGAGGATATGTCATCTGCCTCGATGCCATCACCGGAGCAGAGAAGTGGAAAATTGAAGTAGATACCGATTCGTGGATACAGACGGCGCCAACTGTAGTCGATCTGAACGGGGACGGGATACTGGATATTGTCGTTGCAACCTGGCATTTTTCAGATAATAACAAGGTGTATGCCTATAATGGAAAAGATCAGAGTTTGTTATGGTCTCTCCCGGTGGCCGATGTCATTTACCATGGCACGGCTGTAGCAGACATATTGAATAACGGTACGGTCCAATTGGTCATCGGTGATTACAGCGGGACCTTATATCTGATCAATGGCGCTGATGGCTCCCTGGAATGGACGTATGAAGCAGGAGGTTATATTGGATCACCGGTTTCTATTGCAGATCTGGACGGAGATGGCGCCTGCGAAATGGTTTTTTCCTCGGGATCCAGTGTATTGGCATTAAAAGGCGATGCTACCCTGTTATGGTCCTTTCCCATCCCGGATTTTGGGCAATCATTCCGGGGTGCGGCCCTATCCGATATAAACGATGATGCACTGCCTGATGTGATATTTGGTACAGATAAGGGACGACTGATTGCCTTGAAGGGTAATTCGGGTCAGCCTTTAATAAATCTGAATCTGGCTGCCCATTATGGAAAATCATTGGATATAAACCATGCGCCGGTGGTGGGTGATTTTGACCAAAATGGTATCCTGGATGCCTTTGTAGTAGGAGGGTATACCAATTTTCCCGAATTTCAGGACAACTATGGCCGCGGTTATGCAGTAGAACTGGGCCAGGGAGCCGGTCCGGATTGGCCGATGTTTCAGTATGACCATCACCGCACGGGGAGTTTGTGCCCGGTTGGTAGTACAGCCATTGACGATGTAACCGATGCTCAGCGCCTGACGATTAGCCCTAACCCGGTAAGCCGTGGTCAAACTATCGAACTAGGATTAGCGAAGGATATGCCTGGTGGCTCGTTAGAAATTCACACAACCACAGGTATTTTCGTCCAACAATTTTCGTCTATTTCGAACACAGACCGGATCGAAGTCAATCTAACTCCGGGTTTGTATGTGGTCACTGTGGCGAATGAAAATTTCCGCATCCACCAGCGCTTGGTCGTAACGGAGTAAGTCAAGGAAAAAGGTATAGTTAATGCGCTTTGAACGGAATCCCGCGTCTAATTGAAGTACCTTTGCAATATTCTGAAAGCAAAGGAGCTAAAAAGTTCTCCTGAAATCAGATGATCCTCTTAACAAGTGATTCAGAAGTGGCGCTGAAAGAAAGCTCACTTTATGACACAATAATCCAACATTTTATGAAAATTGTTTTACTGATAACATCGTTGTTGTTATCCGGGATGGCAGTACATGCACAAGCGGTATCCAACTATTTACTGGAACTGGAGTCCTATACAAAATGGGAAGCCGTCGATACAGAATGGGCAGCCTTGCGTACCAATTGGGCAACTCGGTGTGAAGCCCAAAACGGTGTAACATCAACTGCAGATTTAATGATGGAATTTGAAGCTCATCTAAAGTGGGAAGCTGTCGAAACGGCATGGAAAGTGCGTCGGGAAGCATGGATTTCCAAATGCCGAAAAGCATCTACAGATGAGCAATTAGCGACTTTGTTACAAGAATTGGAAACCAATATCAAGTGGACGGCTGTCGATGAAAAATGGAAAGCTCGTCGTGAAGCCTGGAGCAAGGATTTGAATTAAATAAAACCAGGATCTGTCATTGAACTAATATTCAACAAATCAAAAAAATGGCCCAATCAATTATTTCATTGATAGGGCCATTTTTATAAGAATGCATCTTATTGTAAAAAATAACCGAGTATCTAAAGCCTGTTTTTAAGGCTGGTAGATCCAGATGGGGGAAGAGGATATAAACGTTTTCTGAATAGCAAACGAATGTTTGCAATTCAGCGCTGTTCAATCGGCAATTGGCTCAAAACGCGACTGAAAAAACCGCAGGTACTTCGGCTCGAATGTCATTTTCAAGCCCCGAACGGCATCCCGATGGTCAAACACATTAACCACTGACTCCGCTGTGACATCCAGATGAGCCTGTGTGTATACCCGACGCGGAATGGTAAGTCGCACCAATTCCAGGGCAGGATAACGGTGTTTGCCCGTAGCTTCGTCGCGGCCTGCACTGACAATGCCCCTCTCCATACTCCGGATACCGGAATCGATATATAATTCGGCTGCCAGGGTCTGCGCCGGAAACTGATCCTGCGGAATATGTGGATAAAATCGTTTCGCGTCGAGATAAACGGCATGACCTCCAATGGGCAGGACAATCGGAATATCATACTCCAGCAATTTTTGACCGAGATATTCGACCTGCCCCACTCTCGCCTGGATATGATCATCCTGAACCGCCTCTTCAATACCGCGCGACATCGCTTCCATATCACGGCCGGCCAAACCGCCGTAGGTATGCATACCCTCATAAACAACCACCAGCGATCGCGCTTCTTCAAAAATTGCCGGGTCATTAATTGCAAGAAATCCACCAATATTCACCAGCAGGTCCTTTTTGCCACTCATCGTACAGCCATCCGTCAGGGAACATAATTCATGCAGAATCTCCGCTACACTTTTATCGGCATAACCCGCTTCCTGCTTTTTGATAAACCAGGCATTTTCAATGGCGCGGGTAGCATCGAGAAAAATACGGATGTTATGTTTTTGACATAACATCCGTACATCGCGGAGGTTTTGCATAGAAATAGGCTGTCCCCCGGCCATATTTACTGTAGCAGCTACGCTGACGTAAGGAATATTTTGTGCCCCTACCCTATCTATGAGTGCCTCCAATTTTTGCAGATCGACATTCCCTTTAAACGGGTGTAGCGACTCCGGATCATGGGCTTCATCAATAATGATATCAACAAAGGTTCCACCGGCCAGTTCCTGATGCAGGCGCGTTGTGGTGAAATACATATTGCCCGGCACATACATCCCCGGCCGAATTAAAATACGGGATAATAAATGTTCTGCCCCACGGCCCTGGTGCGTTGGAATGAGATAGTTGTAACCATAGAATTTTTTCACATTGGCTTCCAGATTATAAAAATTGCGGGAACCGGAATAAGCTTCATCGCCCATCATCATGCCGGCCCATTGGTAATCACTCATGGCACTGGTGCCGCTATCAGTCAGCAGGTCGATATACACATCATCGGAATGTAGCAAAAAGGTATTGTAGCCGGCTTCTTCAATGGCCTCTTGTCGATAGGCTTGGGTGGTTTTTCGCAGAGGTTCCACCATTTTTATTTTATAGGGCTCAGCCCAACTGCGCTTGGTAATTCTTGACATTTTGTTGGATTAATGGGCATAAAAGTATGTTCAACCCTTTGGGAAAAGGATGATCAATATCATTCCAAATCGATGATATACATCCTACTCTTGTGAATTAAGACGCATCGATACGATAATTCTACAGATTATTTACCAATTCTCAGACACAAGCCTTCCATTCAAATTTAATATTTTCTTCATATATCCTTAAAGCTAAGATCATGCTGAAGGTTGATATTTGGACCATTGAACATAGCCCCGTGAAGAGATCCCATTGACCGTATTGTTAAAACACCATCCATGTACAAAAGAAAATTATGTGTGGCCGCCATTTCGGATGTCCACTTGGGCACCTATGGGTGCCATGCCCGTGAATTGCATCGCTATCTCAAATCCATCGAGCCGGAGATTCTTATCCTGAATGGCGATATTATTGACATGTGGGAATTCAGGAAAAAATATTTCCCCATGGATCACCTCAAAGTCATCAAGGAAATATTCAGGATGGCAACCAAGGGAACAAAAGTCTATTATATCACCGGAAATCATGACGATGTACTCCGCCGGTTTTCAAATCTCAAATTGGGGCCTATCCAATTGAAGGATAAAATGGTGTTACAGATCAATGGTAAAAAAACATGGATCTTCCATGGGGACGTGTTTGATATGTCGATCAATGTAACGCCTATGTTGGCTCGTATTGGCAGCCGCAGTTACAACTGGCTTATCCTGCTCAACAGGATAACCAATCAACTCTTGGAAAAAATGAACCGGCCCAAAATATCGCTGGC
>JAGNXB010000061.1:7404-14406 GCA_017985675.1 Saprospiraceae bacterium
GGACATCAAATTACAAATAAAGAAAATGGATGCGTTTTTATGTCCGCATAAAGGCATTCATGTATTCAATCTGTCCATTGAAAATTGATCCCCGGACACCACTTCTTTTGTATTTATTTCTTTGTTGCATCGCCCAGATTTCAAAAATTGATGCTAGTGTTGAGTACACAATAATTATTGGTGCATTTTAAATAGTTCTGGAGGTTAAGACAAAAACGTCTAAATCAGCCATTTAAGATATTTTTATACGCATAAATAATTGTTTTACATGTATTTATGCGTTTTCTTACTCCTTTAGTCCTAATTGTTTATATCTTTTTTCGAGTACTTCACCGTAGTCGACCTTCAT
The DNA here is from genome assembly GCA_017985675.1 of Saprospiraceae bacterium. Classification (GTDB taxonomy): domain Bacteria; phylum Bacteroidota; class Bacteroidia; order Chitinophagales; family Saprospiraceae; genus JAGNXB01. The sequence goes on from JAGNXB010000061.1 coordinate 7,754, forward strand.
ATCATTTGATAAAAAGGATCGGGCTATCCAATGCATCGCTTTCGGTTTATTTTTTTCCATTCGACTAAATGCTCCTCTAATTTGTTTCTCAGTCAATTCTAATCCTTTTCCCAATTGTTCAAAATGTTCACGCCCCAATTTCTTTTTCTTGCCAACCAAAGTAAGCGCTAGTTCTTCCTTATCATCCGGGATCACAATGGAGACATTCAACAAATCATAAGCTGGAGCAAATACCCAGCCTGAAGGACTTTTGATCATTGAAAAATTCTTCAAGTGCATATCATTATTTCCAGTAAGAAAGCAAAACAGTGCCAATTCAAAATAAAAGACTTTATCAAGTAATGTATTTTCAGAGCAACTATTGAGTGCCTTTCCAACCTTTTCCATGGAACCTCTATATTTGTCAAAGGCTTCAGTTATTTGAAACATATCAATCATATGGATCTTTTCGCCTTTGTCAGTTCGGTCAACACGCCTTGTAATATAGGATAGTTCTCCGGAAGTCAAACGGATCAATGACGATGGTACAACACGAATTCCGAATGTCTCAGCTATTCTCATGGTCACATGTTCGTTTGCGGGCATTTCAGGAAAGCGCGTTGAAGGAGGCTTCAAAATATATTGCCCACCCATAGCTCCAACAACTGTAAGCCGTGCATTCAAACTTCCCACAGTTTCGCTCACAAGCGACATCGACAATTTCGGCTGGACGCCTGGAACCGCGATGCTCCGCTCAACTATATTCTTCGCAAGTTCACCTATTTGGTCCAGAGAATAAGTTAGTACAGGTGGTTTTGCCGTCCTATAAAAAGATAAAGAACATTTTTCATGAAGATCAAAACCCTCCCATAAAAGCTCGCAACAATGTAAACATCTATTCTCCATCTCCTTCTTGATTGGGTTCAACACTTACGGCACCTATACAATCTTTACAACATGCCAGCAATAATCCCATTCGATCATCTTGATTGATTTTCCAGTTTTTAGAAGCTATTTCTAATAGCCAACCTTCAGGGATCAATCCTTCAAAAAACGAAAAAAGACGATTATTGGTGTAGGGTTCTTTGGTTACTGGCATAGTGAATGTAATAAAATCTTGGGGATGATCATTCACATATTGCTCATCATATTGAAACACATATTCGCCATCATTCGTCTCTATAATGGTGCCTGCCAACAAGTCTTTATAATAAACTTTTCCACTTCTCATTCACTCAGCACTTTTTGGTTTACAGGAGCTAGTTCATGACCAAACATCCGGAGAACCAGGTTTACCTTATCCATATTTAGATTCGTTTTGCCTTGCTCGATTTTACGCACAACAGTTAGCGCAACGCCTGCACGCTCCGCAAATTCCTCCTGCGTCAGCTTTACTTCTTTTCTACGTGCCTTAACGAAGGCCGCTAATTGTTTCATTATATGCTTTTTGGTATAATAACATACAAATATACTAATTTATATGCTATTAGATATAATTTAGTCATTTAATTTTATATTATACGCTAAAGCATATAACTAACCGGACGACTAATATATCAAGAAATCCTGGGCGTTATAGATGTTGAGTTGTAAACGAATACCGGCAGATCTTACAACTGCTGAAACAGCCGGGGCATAAAACAAATCAGGGGGTGACCAACCGGCCACCCCCTGATAGAAGTACTATGAAACAATCGCGAATTAGCGTTGAATACTAATCTGCTGGCTTCGTGCGCCGACCGGTGAGGTCGTCGTCATGAAGTACATGCCAGGCGCCCATGATCCGACATCAAGAGTGAGGCGGTGCATTTTTTCCGCCGGCAACTGGATCCGATACATTTCCATACCCTGAAGGTTCATCACTGATATGGTTACGGGTTGAGCCGTCTGCTGCTGCACTTCAAGCTCAAGCAGGTTACTTGCCGGATTCGGCCAAGGTTTGACATCCGGAATCTGTTCGATTTCAGGACGCATCACTTCAGCTTCCAGTTCGTCCTCTGAAATAAGCGCATCTACTTTGATACCGACTTTATCCTTCTGGCAAACCAGCACCTGCACTTCAGCAAGCGTCAAGCGGCCAAACTGATCCAATTGCACCTTGACGTACTGCGCTTTTTCGCTGATAGCAAAATCGACATATTCCTCCACGGGACCCGAATGATAGAATGCAGTAATCCAAGGCAACTTCGCAATGGAATCCGGATCACCATATTCCGGAATCGGACTATCAGAAACAAAAACCCAGAACGGATCCAACACCTCTTTACAACATTCATCCGTACGGTTCCATACCCTGATCGTCTCTATAGTATCCGGTATGATCAGATCAAGTGACCACCAGTTTTGGAATCCGGCCAGCGTGCTTGTAACAGAACCATTAGCGAATAATCCATCGGTATTCCCATCGATCGCTCTACCTGCAGTCGCGCCCATAAAGGTGCTGGACTGCTTGGTATTCTTGCCTTCTGCAATATTACCCGGACGGCAATTGTTATCGTAATACAATTCACAATCCGTCGGGAACTCCAGGATAAAGTGCGCAATGCTGTCTTTACCGTTCTGATCAGTAATAGTCACATGATACAGACCGGCAGGCACATCGCCCAGGTTCGGTCCTACCACACCATTCGACCATTTTACCGGATAGTTAAAACCATCCAGTGAGATAACCGAAGCGGCGTCTTTCAAGCGGTTCGTATTGATACAAGCCAACTCAAAGGAGAAGATACCCTGGGCAATAAGCTGTTCATTAGCCTGGTTGCGGATACCTATGATTACCCAACCGCCGTAAGGGGTCGTTTTGGTATTGGCACCATTACCAAGCTGGAATCCAAATTTCGGGAAGTTGGGGGAAACCGTCACATCATATGTTTGTCCGGCATTACATCCCGTACCCGTCATGGTGCTGCGTGAACCGTCCACTTCGAAGTAATCCCATGTTTTGGGATCACCCAAATTGAAGTTACTGATTTGACCTCCAGCTGCTAACCATCCATCGTGTGTACGACGGCGGTGGAACCAGATATCCATATCCCAACCACAGTTGTTTGGCGCATCCGTCCAGCTACCCCGCAAGCGGGCAGAACCATCTGCAAAGGTCTCAAACTGAGCAAAGGTGTTCAAATCAAAACGTATCGGCGTCTGGCTAGTCGGTATCAGTTCGAAGCTGTAATTATCCGGTGCAGGAAGATCCGTAGCAGCACAACTCGTTTTCTGCAGATTTGCACAATCCTGTTCGTTAAGGATGAGCGCATAATCAGACGAATCATTTGGAACAATTACCCAGAATGCACATTGGTAGCGGGTACCAAAATCATCGGTATATTCATACGTAATGATCGTCTCTGAACCTGGGTTGAAATAACTTCCAGGAGCAGGCCCGCCAATCTGGTACATGTCATCCTTGCCATCACAGATGTCATCGACAAATGGAATCGGCCAGGTAACAGGTATCGGAATATTGGTTTCCGGTGTAACGATATCGCCAACACAATTGACAAATAACTCGCCGCCAGGAAGGACATACACAAATTGCTCGTAGACTATCAGGTTGCCTGAACCATCCAATGCATGCCAGATCCTCCGTACCCGGTAACTGTCGGATGGACCAGCAGGCCATAATTCCTGCTGTTCAGAGTGCAGTGTGACCTGCACTGCATCACAGTTGTCAGTAGCTTCAGGCTCTTCTGTCGCGGCTGACTCTACACAATAAACGGTGACGTCAGCAGGCAGGAAGGTCCAAACAGGGAGGATGGTATCCAGAACAGTTACATTAGAGTAACATGCACTTTCATTTCCGGATGGGTCAATGGCCGTCAGTTTTACCACGTTATTGCCCGTCGTGGAACAATCAAACAAACTTTTGTTGATCGTCAACGAGACAATACCACAGTTGTCAAAAGATCCATTATCAATATCAGATGGCAAAATCGATATCGGATCACCCTGTGCATTGAGATAAAGTGTCAGATTTTTGCAGGCCATCGTCGGACTGGAGTTATCCTCCACCTTAACTGTCGCGAAGCAGACAGCAGAATTACCTGCCGGATCTGTTACCGTAAGTTGGACGATATTCAGACCTACATCAGAACAAGTAAGCTGAGTTGGTGAAACGGCAAGGATCACGTTGCAATTATCAAATGAACCGTTATCGATCATGAACGGAATGAGATTCGCAACACCCTGCTGATTCAATTCGATCACATAGTCTTTACATAATGCAGTCGGAGGTATAATATCCCGAACCATAACAATGCCGATACAGGTCGAAACATTGTTGTTTACGTCCGTTACAGTAAGCGTTACGGGTACATCGCCGAGATCTGAACAGAAGTAATCTGTTCTGGAAAGTACCAGTGAAGCAATACCGCAAGCATCATTTGATCCATTGTCAATATCCGGTACACTGATGCTGGCCAGGCCGTTTGCATCAAGGAAGATCATCACATCCTTGCATAATGCATTTGGTGGAACAGTATCAAGCACAGTTACGGTTGCCTCGCAAGTGGTGCTATTGCCACAATTGTCTTCTACGGTAAGAACGACCAGATTTGGTCCAACATTAGCACATGTAAACATGTTTGGTAACACGCTCAATGTGACATCCTGGTCACAATTGTCGTTCGAACCGTCATTGATAAGTTCCGGATCCAATGTAACATTACCAAACTCATCCAGATAGATCGTCACATCCTGACAATTGGCGACAGGAGGTGTCGTATCCTCAACCGTAATGGTCTGGAGGCATGTCTGCGTATTTCCACAATCATCTGTTGCGGTCCATGTCCGTTCAATGGTCCAGTAGTCTGTGCAGAAGCCATCGATTCGGAAATCTGCTTCCGTAATGATCGGATTTGGATCACAATTATCCGTTCCTGTAGCTTTACCAAGGGCATCTGAACTATGGTCATCACTGCATTCCACAACCACATCTGCAGGACAGGTAATCATCGGAAGGATATTATCCTGCACGGTGATGGTTTGTACCTGAGTGTCTGCTGTGTTCCCACAATTATCCGTCAATGTCCAGGTACGTGTAATGATTACTTCACCTTCGCATGAACCCGGAACAGCATCATCAGTATAGACAGCCTCGATACCCGTTGAGCAATTGTCGGCCTCATCCATAACATCACCGGTAAAGGCAACATCCGAATCGTAGTTACAATTAGCATCCGAGAAAATCGTGATGTCGTCAGGACGTGTGAAGGTTGGATCAATATTATCCTGAACGGTGATCGTCTGCACTTGTGTATCGGCTGTGTTACCACAGTTATCCGTCAATGTCCAGGTGCGTGTAATGATCACTTCTCCTTCGCATGAACCAGGGACAGCATCATCAGTATAGACAGCCTCGATACCCGTTGAGCAATTGTCGGCCTCATCCGTAACATCACCGGTAAAGGCAACATCCGAATCGTAGTTACAATTCGCATCCGAGAAGATGGTGATATCGTCAGGACGTGTGAAGGTTGGATCAATATTATCCTGAACGGTGATCGTCTGAACCTGATCAGCAGCAGCATTGCCGCAGTCATCGACCAGACTCCAGGTACGCGTAATGATCACCTCCCCTTCACAACTGCCAGGTGCAGTAGCATCACTATAGGTTGCTTGTGGATCGGCCGTGCAATTATCATCCTCATCTGTTACGTCGCCCGTGAAGGCTACATCCGCATCATATGCACAATTGGCATCAGAGAAGATCGTGATATCTACCGGACGTGTGAATGTAGGAATGATGTTATCCTGAACCGTTATGGTTTGTACTTGATCTGCAGCATTATTGCCACAGTCATCGACCAGACTCCAGGTGCGCGTGATAATCACCTCTCCTTCACAACTACCAGGTACCGTAGCATCGCTGTATGTCGCTTGAGGATCGGCCGTACAATTATCATCTTCATCTGTTACATCGCCCGTGAATGCAACATCCGAATCGTAGTCGCAATTGGCATCCGAGAAGATAGTGATGTCATTGGGTCGAGTGAATGTTGGTACTGTGTTGTCTTTAACCGTTATGATTTGGACCTGCGTGTCAGCAGCGTTGCCACAATCATCGACAAGCATCCAGGTACGTGTTATAATTAGTTCGCCTTCACAAGAACCTGCAACGATATCATCAGATGACGTTGCCACCAGAGCGATCTGACAGTTATCCATTTCATCTGTTACATCACCAGTAACACCGACACTTGCATTGTAGTCGCAATTGTTATCTGTGTAGATGGTAATATCATCAGGTGCAGTGAATGTAGGTGCCGAATTGTCAATAACTGTAATAATTTGCTGCTGCTCCTCATAATTTCCACAACCATCGTAAACCCGATAAATAATACTGAACTCTCTAATGCAATTGTAAGGAGCCCCGCCATAATCAGGATCAATAGACCAGACGAATAATCTTAAATTAGCACCTGAGCTACAGTTATCAGAATAGATAGTTGGCGCTTCGACATCAACATCGTGAACCTGGTAAATAAATGGTGCATTACCTGTTGCTACAGGATTAACCTGATCTGCACCAATAGAGATGATTTCAATAAGTGGGCACAAGGCGCCATCGTTCTCCGACGACAAAGTTATATCATCCGGTTTAGGGAAGACAGGTCTGGTTGTGTCCATTGCTGTGATGATCTGATCATGTGTTGTGACATTGCCACAATCATCAACCA
>JAGNXB010000119.1:0-1904 GCA_017985675.1 Saprospiraceae bacterium
CAGAACTTTTCCTTTTCGCAAAACCAAATCTTCATTGATTCGCTCAAAACCCAACTCAAATACTTTAACGCAAAAAAGGCAGAGTTGGACGTAAAATCTCCATCGCTGTACGACACTACAGCCGCAGACATTTTATCTGAACTCTCTGCTGAATATTGGCACAGTAATCCTGATACAGCCCTGTATTACGCCAATCAGTCCCTGACGCTATCGGAACAAATAGGGGATGCAACGGGAATAGGCAAGGCTTATAACAGTATGGCGGTCACTTATTTTGTGAAATCAGATTACTTATCTGCTTTAGAATTTTATAAAAAAGCATTGAAGAAAACTGAAGAAAGCGGAAACAAAATGAATACTGCGGCCACGTTTAACAACCTCGGAGTTGTTTATCAATACATGGGCAATTACCCCGAAGCACTGCAAAGTTATTTTGCCTGCTTAAAAACATTTGAAGAAATAGGAGATAAAAATAGCATTGCAACTATCTATACCAACATCGGACTTGTGTATACAAAACAAGAAAATTTCCCGGAAGCACTAAAAAATCAGATGGCCGCTGTAAAAATATTTGAAGAAACCGGGAATAAAAAGGGAATGGTAAGCGCGTATAACAATATCGGAATGGCTTATACGGATCAAGGCATTTACCTTGACAAGGCGTTGGAAAATTATTTTGCCTCTGTGAAAATATGCGAAGAACTGGGAGATAAGAATAACCTGGCCAATGCTTATGGCAACATCGGACTTGTGTACAGAAAGCAAGGCAAGTACTCCGAGGCGATGAAATATTATTCTTCCTCCCTGAAATTAAGGGAAGAAATTGGAAGTAAAGATGGCCTTGTGATTTGCTGTATAGGTATTGGCCTCGTCAAATTAAAAACGCTTGAACCAAAGGAAGGGAAGGACTGGCTGCTCAAAGGAATGCGGATAGCTAAAGAAATTGAAGCGGTACCCCATATAAAAGATATTTATTCACTTTTAGCTAAAGCTGACAGCACGCTTGGAAATTTCAAAGGCGCTTATGAAAATTATAAATCATATATCTTCTACCGCGACAGCATTGAGAGTAGGGAACACACCAAGAAAACAGTGGCGCTGCAAATGAATTACGATTTCAGCAAGAAGCAGGATTCCCTCAATTTGGTGCAGGCCAAAAAGGATCTTGTTGCGCAAAAGGAATTGAATAAACAAATACTCGTTCGCAACGGATTTATAGGTGGTACTATTCTGTTTTTGTTGCTTGCAGGCGCTGTCATCCGATTCTACATGGACAGGATGCAACGCAACCGGAAGAAGCAGATGGAAGCCGTAAGGGCACGCATCAGCCGCGATTTGCATGATGACATGGGCAGCACCCTGCAGAGTATTTCTGTCATGAGTGAGATTGTACGTATGAAATCAACATCGGACAGCAGTCAGGAATCTATCCCGATTCTCGAAAAAATAGGAAGTGCTTCGCGCGAGATGGTGGATAAAATGAATGATATCGTATGGGCCGTTAGTCCTCAGAATGACGATTTTGAAAATATCATCCTTCATATGCGTGCATACGGTGGTGAAATACTTGCCGGAAAAGATATAACCCTGCATTTCAAATCGGATAGTGGATTAAACAACATAACGCTTTCGATGGAAAAGCGGAAATCATTTTTCCTGGTGTATAAGGAAGCATTAAACAATGCGTTCAAATACTCCGGCGCCCAAAATGTGAACGTAGAAATCTCCAGGACCAATCATACCTTATCATTAGTGGTGGAAGACGATGGCGTAGGATTCAATATGAATGAAGACCGATTAAAAACAGGAGGTAACGGATTGAAAAACATGAAGACCAGAGCCGCTGAAATGAATGGCAGCATTTCAATTACCTCCGCACCCGGTGAAGGAACAAAGGTGAGCCT
>JAGNXB010000119.1:2004-3798 GCA_017985675.1 Saprospiraceae bacterium
TCACAACTCACAATTCACAACTCACAATTAACTACTCAAAACAGGTAGTCCCTTCTCCCAAACATAGTATACTTTTACATCCGTAATATATGATATGAGGATCAAAGTCGCACTTTTTGAAGATAACCCGTTGCTGCGTGACAGCCTGGTCCAGCTTATAAACGCCTCTGAGGGGCTTATATGCACCGGTGCTTTTCCGGATTGTTCTAACCTGATACGAAAAGTGGAATCAGCCAAACCCGATGTCATCCTCATGGACATTGACCTTCCGGGGATGAATGGCATAGAGGCCGTAGGACAAATCAACCAAACGTATCCTGACATGGTGATTATCATGCAAACGGTCTTTAATGACAATGAACGAATATTTCAGTCCATTACGGCCGGTGCATCAGGTTATCTTTTAAAGAACACTTCGCCTGCGCGCATCCTTGAAGCCATCCGGGAAGCAGCTACCGGGGGAGCGCCTATGACCCCAAGCATTGCACATAAAATCCTCGATGTTTTTCGGAGCAAGAAGCCTGCCTTACCGGCTAAAGAGCAATCACAGCTCAACGACAGGCAGAAGGAAATTCTTGAATGTATTTTCAACGGCATGAGTTATAAGCTCATTGGCGAGAAGCTATTCGTTTCGGTTGACACCGTCCGGTACCATGTCAAAAACATCTATGAAATCCTGCATGTTCATTCGCGCGATGAACTGATTTCAAAAGCTAAGGGAAAATCTCTGTTGAGCTTTTAAGCACCTGCAATAATTTATAAGCACTGACAGTCAGGTAAAGGTTCATCTCTACCGGGGTTGTATGATTATACCGACGGCATCCCTCGAGGATCATCACCTGTCAGGCTATCCTTCCTTAAGAACTACTCATTTCAGGTAGTATGACCGGCTTTAGTTGATTATACCTTTGAAAGAACAAGTATGGAGGGAAAAACTCCCTCTGGCTATTGAATCAATTAAAGTGTCATAAGAAAGGGGGAGAGATCACAGCTTGATTAAAATGTAAAACGGCAAATGGCTTATTTTAATGTTTTTATCCCTATCTGGATACTATTTAGCGGACTGGCTATAAAGACTGATGTGCATCAGGATCACATTATTGAACTGCCTGACAAGGAAGTCCCTGCCTCAAGCGGGAACAAAGCTCCATTACTTTCGTGTGATTGCACCATTACTCAATCCGGACAGTCGTTTGCGATATCGGCATTACAGGGAACCCAAACCGCTGTCACCTTTTTCAGCCCTGGAGGTGGCAATCCCAACACCGGTCTTGAAATTCAGGAAGCTCTTATTCTTTTTCTTTATGAGAATGTAAACACAGGCATCATCAGCCTGTTTCTTATACTTGACATCGCCAATGATGGTACAGGGGGATCATTAATGGCTGATGTCACTTGTCTTCCATCTACAGCTTTTGTTTCTGTTTCAGATGAACCAGGGGAGTTTTCCGGAGCGCCCCCTATCATTTCCGGTGACTGGAACTGGGCACCTTGCTGTACAGATGGAGGCGTGATTGAGGATATTGGCTGCAACAATACATATATTAATTTGGACGTGCTGGTGGGCAGTGGAATTGACAGTATAGTTTGGCTTACAGGAGATATTTCTAATCCTGATCAAATACTACTCAGTCTTAACGGAGGAGCGATTACTATCAGTTGCGGTTCAGGGGCAGTATGTTGCCCGCCTTCGTTGGATACTGAAGTTGTTGTGACGGACGCCACGTGCCCTGACACTCCCAATGGCAGTATTGACATTAATCCTCAGGATGGTATCCCGGGATATACTTATGA
>JAGNXB010000062.1:0-1432 GCA_017985675.1 Saprospiraceae bacterium
GGGGGTCAGCGGGTGGTCATGATCGGGGATGGGTTAAATGATGCCGGCGCGCTCAAACAAAGCGATGTAGGGATCGTGATCACGGAGTCCTTAAATAATTTTACTCCGGCTTCGGATATGATCCTGGCAGCTGATAGTTTTCACCGGCTACCTGCCATTTTTACGTTGGCGCATCGAATGGTGCGGCATGTATATATTGCCTACAGTGTAGCCTTAATCTACAATGTGGTGGGTTTGTCCTTCGCCGTACAGGGGATGTTATCGCCCATTATTGCGGCGATTCTCATGCCGGCAAGCAGTATAACGATTGTATTATATGCCTGGGCGGCCAGCTATGTCGAGTCTGTCCGTTTGGGCTTTCCAATAGATGATGAAAATCATTCTACAAAATGATTTATGCATAATTTGGACGATGGGCAAGACCATAACTTTGGCCAAAATTAAAACCTATGAAGGTTCTCATTCTGTTGATTGCGATCAGTTTGCTGATAGCCCTTGGTTTTCTCCTTTCGTTTATATGGGCAACCCGCAATGGCCAGTTTGATGATGACCAGACACCGGCTATGCGTATTTTACACGATAACACCTCTAAAGCTAAATCCGAATAGATCATGGAAGAACGTACAAACCAGGTCGAACAATTTTTTTACGACAACAAAATCGTCAAGGCGTTTGCTATTGCTGCTGTAATCTGGGGCATAGTGGGCATGCTTGTCGGGTTGACAATTGCCTTGCAACTTGTATTCCCCTCGCTCAATTTTTCCACCTCATGGCTGACTTACGGCCGACTACGTCCGCTACACACCAATGCAGTGATTTTTGCATTTGTAGGTAACGGCATTTTTCTCGGGGTTTATTATTCGCTGCAGCGATTGGTGAAAGCCCGAATGGCGAGTGACTTGCTGAGCTGGATTAATTTCTGGGGATGGCAATTTATCATTCTGCTGGCAGCGATCACTTTGCCCCTGGGCATCACCACCTCGGCGGAATATGCCGAACTGGAATGGCCTATAGACATTCTGATCGCGCTGGTCTGGATCGTATTCGGTCTGAATATGTTTGCTACCATATTTAAGCGCAGGGAAACGCATTTATATGTAGCCGTTTGGTTTTATATCGCCACCTGGATTACGGTGACGGTTTTGCATGTGGTAAAAAGCATGGAACTGCCTTTTGCTTTTTACAAAAGTTATCCGGTGTGGGTCGGCGTACAGGACGCCCTCGTACAATGGTGGTATGGCCACAATGCAGTGGCATTCTTTCTTACCACCCCTTATCTCGGTTTGATGTATTATTTCCTGCCTAAGGCCGCGAATCGTCCGGTGTATAGTTACCGGTTGTCGATCATTCACTTTTGGGCGTTGATCTTCATTTACATTTGGGCCGGCCCGCACCACCTTTTATACACCTCACTGCCTGACTGGGCACAGTC
>JAGNXB010000062.1:1532-3511 GCA_017985675.1 Saprospiraceae bacterium
TCTCAAATGATACGGCCATTCCGGTCGGAGGTCGAACGATATGGCGAGTTTTCCAAATCGGGTGAATACATTTATGACCGCCCATTCCTCTGGGGTTCCAAGCGTACCGGTCCGGATCTCCACCGTGAGGGTGGAAAATATCCGGATTCCTGGCATTACAACCACATGCTGGATCCCGAAAGCATGTCGCCCGGCTCTATTATGCCTCCATACCCATGGATGCTGGAGAACGATCTTAATACGGGCATGTTGACCTCCAAGATCAAGGCGCTCCGCACATTGGGCACGCCGTATCCTGAAGGTTACGAACAAATCGCTGCCGACGATCTGCGCAAACAAGCGGAAGTAGTTGCCGCCAGCCTGCGCAAAGATGGTATAGATCAGGAAGGGCTTGAAAATAAAGAAATCGTAGCCTTGATTGCCTACCTGCAACGCCTGGGAACGGATATTAAAAAACAACCTGCCCCAGCGCAATAAAAAAGCATCAATTAACTGATCATGTATAAACATCTTCTCAAGCAGATTTCCGAAGACATCGACTGGATGGCACTGGGTCCATTGCTCCTGTTTGTCCTTGTCTTTGCCGGAGTGGTTTATGTCGCTTTTACCGAGCGGAAAGGTCACCTGGACTATATGGCTAATCTGCCATTGGAAAATGATCCTGAATCACCTGAATCTCAATCCTGAGTTATGAAAAAATACACCCTGATTTCTTCTATCCTGATTATGGGCTTTTCATTGGTGCAAGCCCAGGCACCCGCTGCTGCCGCAACAAAACCCGAATTTTTCTCGGATTTGTTTGTCCAAATTATTTTGATAGCAGCAGCAATTGTGCTGTTGGTTGCAGTACTTGTACTCTACCGCCTGTTAATGGCTGTCATCAAAGTCGAGCAGATTAAAATCTATCGCGAACATGGTCTGGAAGCCTATCTGGAAGCAGAGAAAAAACCAACAGAATCCTGGCTTAGTCGTGTATATAAAAGCTGGACTGCTGCCGTGCCTGTAGAGCAGGAAGCGGACGTTATGCTCCACCATGATTTTGATGGCATTCGCGAATTAGACAATCAGCTTCCACCCTGGTGGGTCGGCTTGTTTTATATCACCATCATTTGGGCTGGTGTTTATTTGTTTTATTACCATTTTTCAGACATGGGACCAAGCTCACATGAGGAATATCTGGCGGAAGTCCAGGCAGGTGAAGAACAGGCTGAGGCCTACCTTGCCAAACAGGCGAATGCTATTGACGAAAATAGTGTAACCCTGTTGGAAGATGAGGCTTCACTCGCCAAAGGAAAGGCCATATTCATGAGTACCTGCTCTGCGTGTCACGGCCAGCAAGGGGAAGGCGGTGTCGGACCGAATATGACGGATAATTATTTTATCCATGGCAATCGGATTCAGGATTATTTTAAAGTAATTAAATATGGCGTTCCTGAAAAAGGAATGATTTCATGGCAGAGCCAGATTCGACCGCTGGAGATGCAGCAGGTGGCCAGTTATATGCTGAGCTTGGTGGGCACAACGCCACCGAATCCGAAAGAACCTCAAGGCACGATGATGGATGCATCAACTCCGGGCACAGCAGGCGAAGCCGCTGCGCCTGATTCTACAAACACTACACCAGCGATAGACAGCACCAAAGGTTCTTCGCTTTAAGCGAGGCACCTTTGGTTATCAATCCACTAACAATGAGCACTAAAGGAAGTATTGCGGATTTTATTTTTAATCAGGAAGAGGACCAGGAGGAATTCCGTGATTCGATTAGTACTGTAGATGCGCATGGAAAGCGGATATGGGTATATCCCAAAAAACCCCAGGGCTTTTTCACCAAATGGCGTAATTATGTCAGTTGGGTATTGCTGGTGATATTGGTTGGAATGCCTTTTATACGGATCGGAGGAGAACCGGTTTTTTTATTTGATGTGCTCGGGCGGAAATTTATTTTGTTTGGGCAGTTATTTACGCCCCAGGATTTTCAT
>JAGNXB010000062.1:3611-6565 GCA_017985675.1 Saprospiraceae bacterium
GGTGATTGTATCGATTGCAAATTATGTGTCCAGGTATGTCCTACGGGCATCGATATTCGCAACGGCACGCAGCTCGAATGTATCAACTGCACCGCTTGTATTGATGCATGTGATGCCGTGATGGATAAAGTGGATAGACCGAGAGGTTTGATCCGGTATGATTCCTACAACGGTATTGCCGAAAAGAAAAAACGCCGCTTCACCACACGTATGGCGGCCTATACCGGTGTGCTTTTGGTGTTGATTGGATTAGAGGTGTTTTTACTGAATTACCGCAGTGAAGTGGAGACGCTCATACTGCGCACACCTGGCAATCTCTATCAAAAAGTGGATGAAAATCACCTGTCCAATTTATACAATTTTGAAATTGTAAATAAAACAAATAAGGTTTACAAAAATGTCGAACTACGACTTGTAGAGCCTAAAGGCGAAATCAAGCTGGTCGGCAAAATGCCCGGACTGGAAAAGGGCGGCCAGGCCTCCGGTTCCTTTTTTGTCATCCTGGATAAAGCGGATATTGATGGCCATAAAACGAGGCTAAAACTCGAAGTGTATGTGGATAGCCTGCTCATGGAAGAAGTGAAAACAAATTTCATGGGTCCCATCAAATAAAACGTTTGCACCTGCATTACATTTACTCAGAATGAACCATCTCACTTCTTTTTTCATTTCTATCATTAAATCACAGGTATGAAATTTCATTGGGGCTGGGGTATCGCTATTTTTTACAGTCTTTTTGTCCTGTCATTTATACTCATTTTGGTTTATTCGTTTGGTCAGGATAATTCACTGGTAGTAGAAGATTATTACCAGCAGGACATCACCTATCAGCAACGGATGGACAAACGGGACAACTACCTCGGTCTGGCGGAAAAAGTGACACATACCTACGATCCTTCTGCTGCAATGGTGGTTTTGTCCTTCCCCTCTTCTATGTCATCCATCAACGGAACCGTTCAGTTTTACCGCCCCTCGTCTGCTAAACAGGATTATTTGGTCAATCTGGATGTCGATAGCTTGAAGCAACAGGTAATCCCGGTCAATAGATTGATCAAAGGCCGATGGAAAATGCAGGTAGAATGGGAAGCGAATGGTGAGTCTTATTACATGGAGGAGCAGATTCTTATCCTTAAATGAGGCGTTTTGAATACATCACGCTAGTCTTCACCCAATCCTGATTATGTGGGCAGCCTTCATCCTTGGTTTATTAGGTAGTTTACATTGTGTAGGTATGTGTGGGCCCCTGGCTATAGTCATCCATCAGCAAGCGTTACAGCAAAACCGTCAGCCTTGGGTAGGCGTGGTACTTTATCATATAGGGCGGATCAGTACTTACATTCTACTGGGTATACTGATTGGGTTGATCAGCACCGCCTTCTGGGGTACGCTGCAATTTTATCTTTCCCTATTGGCTGGAACGGTACTCATTGTATCAGCATTCGGTATAATCCCCTGGGAAAAACATCTTTGGGCCTTGCCGGGCATCCGTACGGTGGGCCAGTGGATTCCCAAAATGTATAGTCGGTTCATCCAGCATCCGTCACCGGCAGCGCCATTTTTGGGTGGGATGGTCAATGGATTATTGCCCTGCGGACTTGTCTATATGGCCCTGTCAGCGGCACTCGTGACGGGCGACACCATACTTAGTGCACAGATGATGTTGTTTTTTGGATTGGGAACCGTGCCTGCATTAGCATTTACGCAGTTTGCAGGCTGGAAAGCACGCTTAAAACTATCTGCGATTAGAACCTACGTGTTGCCTGCTTTTTTAGTACTAACAGGCACATTCCTCATACTTCGCGCATTTGCAGTGCCTATACCCGTTGACCTGCGCCTGCTCAAGGAAATGACAGATATCCCGATGTGCCATTCACCTGGCTGACGAGCACTTAAAGTGGGCTCCTTGTATTTTTTTTAGGCTTGATAAGGATCAGTTCATTTGCCGCATGACATCATTTTTAATTCATTAAATAGTGGGCAAATTGCAAGCTTAAAATACAACTGTTTGATCGGATACTTTCCGAGGGCTAACCTTCATTTTTAATATTAATTATTTATAACTAAATCTTTCAAACCATGCATGAAAACGCATTTAACCAAGCGCTGGAAATATTCCGTCAACCGAAAGGATGGTGTATTTCTGCCATTGTACACACCGAACGTGGCTTTCAGGACCATAAAAAAACTTCCGCCAAACTGAAAGAAGTTGAACAAGCCATTGCAGATCAGTTATTACCGCTGTCTGACAAGGACACTGTAAAGGAATATATTACGCGATTTGAGGCATTGACCAGCGAACTTGATTTTGCCCAATCCAAAGACGGCATTGGTATCTTTATGGATGAAGCCAACGAACAAGTCATCCATTTTCCTTTTCCGGTAGAATCGAAAGTAATTGTCGATACGAGTTACGAAATTCGTGATGTATTATATGGACAGAGCCGACTCACCCCTTATTACGTGCTTGTACTAGGCAAAGAAGATGCCCGATTATATGACGGTTACGGGGATAAAATCACACAGGTTTCAGATCGGATGGACCTCTCCCCAGAGGAGCGCATATATGATGATGCCAGTGGGTCGTGGTCTTATAGTAAATCCAGGACGGAGGCAAATACCTATCACACATTTCTCGATCAGATTGATGATTTGTTCGGATTGTATCTCAGCCGCAAACGACAGCCTTTTATTTTAGTCGGACCTGAAACGGATATTAATTATTTCAGCAACCATACAAAACATGAGGACTTGCTTGCAGGCAAGTTGTCCGGTTCGTATGATCACGCACCGGCTGAAAAAGTATTTGCAGAAATCGAAACGTTGGTGGATGAATTATCTCATCGCAAGGTCGTAGAGGCCCTCGAACAATTAGAAAATAGCGGTGGACAATCTACCAGGGCTCAGGGTATCCAGGCAGTATGGCCGCTGGCTTTTGAAGGTAGGGTAGGGACGCT
>JAGNXB010000062.1:6665-14156 GCA_017985675.1 Saprospiraceae bacterium
ACTGCACGATCAAATCCTTCATAAAAATTACCCTCCCGGAAGGATGGTACCATGATATTATCAACGATGCGCTTGGTCAGGACATCCGTCAAGGCGCCCTCCAGGCCCCGGCCGGTAGCAATAAATACTTTTCGATCATCACGTGATAAGGCAATCACCAAACCATTATCTTTTCCGGTCTGACCTACACCCCACGCATCGCCAATGCCGTATGCAAATTCACTAATATCCCAGCCTCCCAGATCAGGTACCAGCACGATGACAAACTGGGTAGACGTCGAATCGTCGTAAGCTACCAATTTCTGCTCAAGTGCCGCTATCTCTGCAGGTTCCAATACGCCTGCCAAATCATTGACCAGGCGTGGCGGATCGGGCCTTGGAGGCAGTGTCTGCGCTCCCAAGGCTTGACCAGCCAACGAAAAGAGTACCGTAAGTATTAAAAAGCGCAATGTGCTCATTGGGGTCTTTCGTTTTTAAAAACTGGTTCGTCCGACAACTCATTTTCGTCATCGTCTTCTCTTGGGAAATAGGCCTTTAGCTGGACGCCCACTTCAAGGATTGCTTTGGTGAGTCCTTGTACATGCTCCTCTCTGGCAAAATGTTCGGCCATGATATTGCGTGTCGAGTCCCAAAACGCCTGGTGCACCTTCGCATGTATGCCGACATCTCCAATGACCGCAAAAACCTTGTCTTCAAAAGCAACATAAAAAAGGACACCATTTTTATCCTTGGTCTCTTGCATTTTCAAAGCGACAAAGGCTTCTTGAGCACGTTGCAACACAGGCTCACCTTCCGTACTTTTTTCGAAATAAACTCTGATTTCTCCGGAGGTGTGGCTCTCCGCAGCACGGATGGCATCACGGAGAGCCACTTTGTCGGACTCCAGAAAATCATGTTCCCAGATCAGTCCCATTAGAACTCAATCTTAGGCGCCTTCTCACTGCCGGCATCCGATTTGAAATAGCCTTTGTCCGTAAAGCCAAACATACCAGCCATTAGATTGGTAGGAAACTGCTTTATGTAGGTATTGTAATCCTGCACCGAGTTATTAAAGTCATTTCGGGCCTTATTGATCCGGTTTTCTGTGCCCTCGATTTGTGTCTGAAACTCCTTGAAGGAAGCGGTTGATTGCAACTGCGGATATTGTTCTACAACAACCATCAATCGACTAAATGCAGAAGACATTTCACCCTGTGCTTTTTGGAATTGCTCCAGTGATTCCGGCGTAAGTTTGGTAGGGTCTACCTGGACTGAAGTAGCTTTAGAACGCGCCTCGATGACTTTGGTCAGGGTTTCCTGCTCAAACTCGGCCGAACCTTTAATTGTGCTCACCACACTGCTGTACAAATCCATGCGGCGTTGATATTGGGTTTCCACACCAGCCCATTGGGATTCAACCTGCTGGGTCTTGGTGACCATGGTGTTGTAGCTGTTTTTGAAGGTGCTGTAAAATAGAATAACAAGCAGCAGAACAGCTCCGATGATGATAAGGGTTCTTTTCATTGTTTAAAGTAGGTTTGTGATTGGTCAAAGCTAAGGCAAACGCTATAATTAACGGCATTTAATTCGATAGAATGACGGGGCATGTCGACCAGGCAAGGAAAACCTGCGACTGGATCTGTTTTCCATTAGGCCAGCTTGCTGCCGGATAGTACATTTGGCATATGATTCATCCAAAACGACAGCGTAAAGCCATTCACTTTGCGCCTTACACCTTAAACCGTCGTTTCCTCAATTATCGGATTGCCTTGATCCTTTTTGGTAGTAGCCTGGTCATTGGGACTACGGGATTTATGCTGCTGGAAGGATATTCATTGACCGATGGCTTTTATATGTCCGTGATTACGATTTCCACTGTTGGTTTTATGGAAGTGGAGCCGCTTTCCCACATAGGGCGAGTTTTTACATCAATGTATATCATTGTAAATATTGGCATTTTTGCTTACTCCATATCCGCTTTCACAAATGCCATCATCCAGGGAGAAATTTTATTTAAAATGCATAACAATCTTATTCATAATGACATCAAACGGCTTTCGGATCACATTATCTTGTGTGGTTATGGCCGATACGGTAGGGAAACTGCTCAACATTTTCTGAATCATAATCAGTCCTTTGTGATCATCGACAGCAACAAAGAAACGATTGAATCCATTCGGGTATCCCCTGAAAAATTGATCTACCTGGAAGGAGATGCCACGCAGGATGAGGTGTTGATTCAGGCGGGTATCCAGCGCGCAGCCACGCTTGTCACTTCGCTGAATGATGATGCGGGCAATATATTTACCGTATTAACAGCACGGCAACTCAATCCTGGCATTCGTATTATAAGCAGGGCGCACAATGAAAAGTCTGCACGAAAAATTAAGCTTGCAGGTGCTGATCACGTGATCATGCCCGAACAGATCGGTGGCTTTTATATGGCTTCGCTAGTAAACAAACCCGGTGCTGTAGAATTTTTTACCTTTCTCACCAACGAATTGAATTCCGAAGTGACCTTTGAAGATGTGCCCTATGACCAGGTGCCGTTACCAATCCGCCAACTTACGCTGGGTGAAATAAACATTCAAAAACACACGGGTGCAATTATAATTGGATACCGATCCGCTGATGGAAAATACATTGCCAATCCACCATTAGACCTGATCATTTCGCCGGGCAGTAATTTGATCCTCCTCGGAAATGAAGAACAGGTTGCAGCGTTGCAAACCTATTTTAAATCGTATGGCTGATGGATGTCATCCTTATTGCTATAGTCGCTTTCGGTGGGGCTGTCCTGACCTTTTTTAGTGGTTTTGGACTGGGCACGCTGTTACTTCCTGTATTTATGCTTTTTTTTCCGGTTGACGTGGCGGTGGCGTTGACTGCCCTTGTCCACCTTGCAAATAACTTATTTAAAACAGGCCTGATGGGGCGATACGCCGATTGGAAAGTCGTGTTGGGTTTTGGCCTTGCAGCGCTGCCCGGAGCCTGGTTTGGCGCCTGGTTATTGGCACGCTTGAGCACCCAACCCATTCTACATGCTTATACTTTAGGTCCTGTGCAGGGCGAAATCAGCCTGATCAAAATCATTGTGGCTGCGCTGATGATCATCTTTGCCGGACTGGAAGTGCTTCCAGACAACAAGCAACCCGTTTTTTCGACAAAGGCCCTTCCTTTAGGTGGTTTTCTCAGCGGCTTTTTCGGCGGACTTTCGGGTCATCAGGGTGCATTACGTTCGGCTTTCCTGTTGCGTTTGGGTCTGACCAAGGAAGCTTTCATTGGCACCGGGATTATTATAGCTTGTGGTATTGACCTGGTTCGCTTGAGTGTTTATTTTAGCGATGGTCATTCCATTCATGGTGACCGGACTATAATCACGCTGATGATCGCTGCGGGTGCCGCTATTTCAGGTGCATGGTTGGGAAACCGGCTTTTGAAAAAAATTACCCTGACCAGCTTGAAATGGTTTGTTGCTACCGGTATTTTATTGATGGCGATCGCCTTGGTTATTGGTATTCTTTAGTGTTGTGTATTTGATGGAGAGAATTTTGGACGGTGAGTCCGAAGACTTTAAAACCCTTATGGCCTAAACTGCAAATTCGTTCATGGATTAAATCTCAAATCCATAATAATAATTCAACTCAAAGAGGACTATGATAAATCTCATAACAGCTTTTAATGACGGTCATTGTTGGAAACAAGGAAATGCCCTATCTTGTCGCTAATCAAACGAATGATATTATGTATATTACAGATGATAAAAGCTTGAGGCAGGTCAAATTGGAGTTTCAGGATAAATTTCCGTGGCTGAAGTTGGAATTTTACAACAACAGTCATGAGGTGGGCAAGGCTAGTTCAGAAGACGATCACCTCGATGATGATAAAACCATTGGAGAGGTCAGGAAAGTGCACACTGAGGGAGAGTTAAGTATTCACGGCAATCTAAAAGTCGCTTCCCTTGAAGAAGAATTTAAGGATGGTTATGGTTTAAATGTGCAGGTATTCCGACGTTCCGGTGAAATATGGCTCCAGACAACATCGACAGATGATTGGACGCTGACTGAACAAAATGACAAGGGTGCCAACTCGGGATCTACCGGAGGGGTGGTAGAATCGTATGAGGTGGATTAATATGGTTAGTTGTTTATGTTAAAGATAATATCCTATACGTTTAACGTAGGATACGCCAAAAAGGGAGCCTCTGCATGCAGGAGCTCCCTTTTGTGTTTGCTGAACGTTTAGGATTATTTCTTTTAGCCGATCTCGAACCTATCGAAATGAAATGTTGTAGCAACGGTCACTTTTATAAAACAAAGCAGGATGCCGCTGGCCTCCTTTTTCATAAGGTACCCATGGCGTGAGCAGTTTATGTAATTTTAATGTCCCGGATTAACGGGTAGGTATGAAACGCATCAATCGATACCGGGTCATAACGTTCAACCTCACCGTCAACGTTTTTTCGCCAGATGAAAGAGCAACATGGCCTTAAAAAACAGTAAATTTTTGAAAGACATCAGCGTCTTGAGCCCGACTATTTTTGCATTAAGTATCACTCCTGGCCTGACAGAGGTATTAGACTTCCTGTGCCTTCTCCCACTGCCAAAGGATATCACAGGATTCGGAGGTGAATATCGGTAACCAACCTGTAATTACCGAAGTGTTACCAGCAAGTCGGATTCCTTATGCAGTTTAACGCGATGATACCAGGGGCATCCCTATGATTTCAAGTCGCGCAATTCCCTACGCAGTATTTTACCGACATTCGTTTTAGGTAGTTCAGAACGAAATTCAACGGATTTGGGCACTTTGTAATTGGTCAGATTTTCCCTGCAATATTCCAGGACCTCTTTTTCCGTGAGGCTTTTGTCTCGCTTCACAATAAAGACCTTGACGACTTCACCCGACTTATCATCAGCTATACCTACAGCGGCAGATTCCAATACTTTGGGATGTGCAGCGAGTACGTCTTCGATTTCATTGGGATAAACATTAAACCCGGAAACCAAAATCATATCCTTTTTCCGGTCGACGATCTGGAAAAATCCATCAGGCAGCATCTTGGCTATATCGCCAGTAGCAAACCATCCATCCTGAATACTCCTGCTGGTTTCTTCTGGCCGGTTGTAGTATCCCTTCATCACTTGTGGACCTTTGGCCTGCAATTCGCCAGCTTCATCCGGGCCGCAGATATGCCCATCGTCCGCTACGATACGGATATCGGTGTTTGGGGCGGGCACACCGATCGTACCAATACGGCCTGTCCCATCCAGTGGATTCACGGTGAGCAGAGGTGCCGTCTCGGTCAAGCCATAGCCCTCAGCAAGATAACAGCCCGTCACTTGCTGCCAACGTTCGGCGACATTGCGTTGCACAGCCATACCGCCACCAACAGATATTTTTAAATGAGAAAAATCCAGGCTGGCAAAATTCGGATGGTTGAGCAATGCATTAAATAGGGTATTCACCCCAGGCATAATGGTAATATGGTGCGCCTTGAATTCCTTCATCACTGATTTCAAATCTCGTGCGTTGACGATGAGGACGTTCAGGGCGCCGTAGCTAAAGAGGGCCAGACAATTGACCGTAAAAGCAAAAATATGGTATAGTGGCAGCGGACAAAGGATAATTTCTTTGCCCTGCTCTAACACAGGCTCCATGACAGCCCGGATCTGAAGCATATTGGAGATGAGGTTGCGATTGGTGAGCATGGCGCCTTTGGAAACCCCTGTTGTGCCACCGGTATATTGAAGGAGGATCACATCGTCCGGATTGCGGGTTATCACAGGTAGGGTAAATCCCTTACCCTGCCGCACCGCCTGCCGAACAGTCACTGTATTTTCAATATGAAACTTGGGAACCATCCGCTTTATATATCGGACAACAAAATTTACGATCCAACGCTTGAAAGGGGACAGCATCTCGCCGATGGAAGTGACAATGACCGTCTTGATTTGCGTGTCGGGGAGGATTTGTTCCAGGTTGGCCGCAAAGTTTTCAGCAATGACTACTGCCTTGACACCCGAGTCAATGAACTGGTGTTTCATTTCCCTGGGTGTATACAATGGATTGGTATTGACCACAACCAATCCTGCCCGGAGTGCACCAAACAATGCAATAGGATATTGCAATAAATTAGGCATCATGAGGGCTATTTTATCACCAGGCTGTAAGCCCCTTGAAAGTAAATAAGCCCCAAATTGTCCCGACATCCGGTCAATTTCCTTGTATGTCAGCTTTTTACCCATGCTGGTAAAAGCTGTCTTCGCATGGTATTTTTTAAAGGTCTCTTCCAACAGATCGACCACACTGCAATAGGCTTCCGGATCGATATTGGCGGGCACCCCCTTTGGGTAATTGTTCAACCATGGTCGGTTTTCTATCATAATGGTAGGATTGAGTTACTCAAACATACGACGAATTATAAACATCATGACGGAGCTAAACCCGTGTGCAGCTCCTGATAAGGAGATAGGAGTAACCAAGTACAACATGTTGTTGAATTTGGAATAGCTTACTTGGGAAGAGGTGGTTTTGTATTTGTAAATGCGCTCTCACGTGGGGATTAGGCCTTGTGTCTAGCGGGTCGTTGGAAAAATGGTTGTCGCCTTTGCCTGGCATCGCCTCATTCGCCGGCTGGGCTCGTTACTTTTTGTCTTGGCAAAAAGTAACCAAAAACCGCTGTCCTCGAAAGGCTCGCTGTCTTCGAATTTAGATTGTGGTCCATTTTAGGCGCAGCTTCGGATTTTACATTCAGTCACTTCGCCGACCTGAGCTTGTTTTAGGCGGGTGTGCGTGGATGATATCTAATGATTTCGCACGCATTTGGCGGAGGTGGAATCGGTGGATCCGCAATCCCACCTAAAAAGGCTCTCCCTGCGGGCCGGTCAGCTACGTATTTGGGGCGAGCTGTTCGAGGACAATTTCAAATACACCCATAAACGAATAGCCATTTAAGAAGGAAGAAGGATTGCCGGAAATTCAAACTTAAATTGATGACAGTATTGGAAAAACGCCTCAAAATATAATTTTGTAAATACTTATTGTTCAATGTATTAGGAAGTGGTTAGATAGGAGTAACCATCCACAACATGTTGTTGAATTTGGAATAGCTAACTTGGGAGATGGTGATTTTAAATGGTTCTTCGCTTATGGGTTTATTTTTACCCGACAAAGCCTTCGTTGGACACCGAAGCCTTTTATTGAATCCTTATTCTTGTGCTGATGTAGGCGAAGGTGTCAGCGGCGACGGGCGTTTATTCGGAAAATGTCATCGAACAGCTCATGACGACAACTTCATTGTACATTACCAGGTAATATGCTTGAATTATGAAAAAAAGCAAAAACCAAACAACCGCATTTAATCCTGTTATTACATCCTATGCTTTTGATCATGGGATTGTCGAAGGTGCGTTTGTGAAGGTGCCCGAGTCACAAGACCTCGTGATAATTACGAACGGGCACAATGGATTTTACAGTTATGGCATGTTTCCGGCTATTCAGCAGGGTTTA
>JAGNXB010000120.1 GCA_017985675.1 Saprospiraceae bacterium
CTTCAGTACAGTATTTACCGTTCTGTTTTTCTTCCTGATCAATACAGGTGTGAGTCTGCCGTTTTATCGGTTGATCTACGGAAAAGACAAAGAAGTGAGCAGTGAGCAGGGGGAAGTTAGCAGTTAGCAGTTAGCAACTAGCAGTCGGAGGTCTTCAGACCTCAGTCGGCAGTAAGCAAATTGGTATTGCAATTTTAAAAGGAAAATTTTATTGAATAGCCCCGACTTTCAAGTCGCGGGGAAAAGGGTCAGTTTTCAGTCGGCAGACCTCAGTCGGCAGTAAGCAAATTGGTATTGCAATTTTAAAAGGTAAATTTTATTGAATAGCCCCGACTTTCAAGTCGCGGGGAAAAGGTGTAATCCCAAGCCCAATCTTGAATTGTGAAAACCATAATTGCCACGGCTTTCAAGCCGTGGACAAGGAAGCAGATTCAATAGGGCTTTAGCCCACATGGAGATCTCGGGTTTTGGCTAAAGCCGCATTTATCTGCATTTTTGACCCCCAGGCTAAAGCCAGGGGCAATAAGATATCAATCTTTTAATGCTAAATAATTTTTGTGATATACACTCCCAAAAAAGTAAGCGCGAGCCCAATCAATACACTGGCCAAAACATACGTTATTGCATATCCATATTGACCATTATTAAACAGAGTCACCGTTTCGTTGGAGAAAGCAGAGAAGGTCGTAAATCCGCCGAGTACACCTGTAGCGAGAAACAATCGCCATTCTTTGGGGAAGGCCCAGCGCTCAGCATAGCCATACAATAGTCCGATACAAAAGCAACCGATGACATTGACCAGTAAGGTGCCCCATGGAAAACCATGCGGGTATTTGTGAAGGAAGGGAAAGGACACCAGGTACCTCAGCGCTCCGCCGATGAAGCTGCCCATGCCGATGATGAGGAGGATTTTTAAGCTCATCCTCAAAAGTAAGAAGAAAAGGCTAAGGCTAAGGCTGAGGCTGAGGCGAAGGGGGATACGGAAATAAATATATTATATAGAGTCGCGATTGATCGCGTCGCTACTAATTATTATCTTCTCAGAACACAAACCACGAACACAGGCTATCTTTAGTCCTTAAATGCCACCATATGACAAAGCGTAAGTTGATCAGGAATATTATTCTTATCTCGCTGTTTTATATTCTCGCGCTCTTCGTTGGAATTACATTTTATATCACGGGAGCAAATGAAGACTTCAGGTATTTTGGAATGTTTAAAGAACTCTTCCCTATTATTGCAGCACTCCCATTAGCGTATCTTGGATTTTGTTTTCAGCGAAGGGCCAATTTTCACTCGGCGCTTCGGCAATTGTGGGTCAATATGATACATGCGGTCAATAAATCTATTCTGTATACAGAGTTTCGGGTTGAAACTGAAAAGGAATACCTGGAGGCTTTGTTATTGCTTTCTAAGTCTATTGATGAAGTCAGGGGCGTATATTTTAATATCCAGGAGACGTCAACAGATAAAGGATATTATCCGTTTGAATCACTGAAAAGTATTTACACTATTGTTGAACAAATCGGTACCAAGGATTTCAATGAAGCACAACTCAGAGAAGCTAATGCTAAAATCAGAGATCACTGGCAAACGATCAGGAAAACATTTCTTAGGGAGTTTGATCGCTCTGAGCCTACCTTTGCGGACACTATTAATAGCTAAGCGATGGCGGTCAGGCTTTTGCTGATTTAGCGTATGTTTCTTTAAAGACGGATGCATCGCATGCATAGTATTCACCCCGTACCCCTTTGATCAGGTAATCCCCGGCTTTAGCTCTCATCAAGCCTTCCATGGTCATGATTTCAAAATCATGGTCGATCCTGCAGGCACCAATGGGGATATCTTTTTTTGCATAGGGTTCAAACGTCAGACCATAATCCTTGTAGGAAACAAAATAGGATTCTCCTGTGGGCGCAGGATGTGCGTATTTGAAGTCAATAAAGTGATCTTCCAGAATATATTTCTTCGCCGCCTTTTCGCCAATTTCCGCCAGGATATTCATGTTTTTTGGATTATCCATTTCACCCAGCGTTTTCATCACTGATGTTGAAAAGTTGTATCCCAGACCTTTTAGATCTTGCTCCGCCAGCCAGACATTGTATCGCAGATAGGTCAACGCCTGGTATCCCAGGAAAGCGCTGCCTTTGAGATCACCCATTTCACTGTCAATCGAAATGGAGGTTGGCGAATCGCTCAAGATCTGCATGATCAGTTGATTTGAGAGATTAGCATCATGCATAAAGAATTCCGGCATTTTTGCGGCCCAGGCCATAAGGTTGTTTTTCTCGAACGCCGAATAACTGCTTCGCTGATCAATATTACCTGTCCCAAGGGACACCATCAGCATGTTTCGTTTGCCGAGCCGCCAATGAAAGGGATAGGAATTAAGACTCGCCAGCAGAAACAATCGTAGAGACGGATTATTGACCATACTGATTCCGCCATCAATAAATGCACCCTGTTCACCCGAACTATCTTTAAGAAACATCGGCAGAAAGTACGTAGGTGCAGCCGCACTGGCCATGATGACTTGCCATAGTGGCCAGTCTTTGTTCTGTGGAAAAAATTTTCCGTCTGGATGGTTATGTATAGCCCAGGTGCTAAACGTTTCAGCTCTTTTGGTGAAAATACAAAGCCCTGTATGGATTCGTTCTGCATCGCCAAGGGTGATATCACCAAAGAATTTTTTCAATGCAATCTCCAGCGGTTTGTTATCATACTTTACACCTTTAAACAAGTATTGAAAAAAACCGGTTTTCAATCCAAAGATTTTAGTGCCGAGTTCAAAATATTGCTTTTTTACCTCACTCGCCTTCATGCCTATCGCCAGGCAGGAGGCAATGATAGAGCCTGTACTGGTCCCTCCGATCAGATCAAAATAATCGCACAACCGAAAGTCCGGGTCATTATTTTCTTTAGCCAGCATTTCTTCGATATGTTCGAGGAAACCAAGCGTCAGGATACCTCTGATCCCTCCTCCGTCAAGAGAAAGAATTCGCTTCTGGCCGGGAGCCGTTAGCCGGTCATGGAGTTTAGTCATAGGAATAAGGGCGATTAGAAATGATACATAAAGCCGAACAATCCTTTATACGTTAAAAACCAATGTTCAAAATCAACCTCTTGCCCATTCACCAGGTTGGTGGTAAAATTACCGGAGGAAACCATGAGCGTGAAGTCAATGCTCATTTGCGTATTGAGAAAATAACGCAAGCCTCCGCCTCCGCAAATCCCATAGCCACTGTAGGTTTCATTGGAGACGAAATTAAAGGTCGGGTTGTAATACGTTTCCTTGCTCCTTGTGAAGTTGAGTCCAAGCGCTATGTTTGGACGTAATTTGGAATTGGTAGAACCAAAAATATATTTACCGATCAATTCTATTTCGGTATACGGATATGGACTATCAATGTTATATGCAGTAGATCCGTTATCCAGGGATTTAGTGGAAATGGAATAGTGTTGAAAGGCGAAAGCTGCTGCAATCTGATGATTGAACCCATACTGGAGTTGTGCACCATATCCGGTGCCACCTTCGGTTTCAAGGTGAAGATTATCATTGGTATAGGATACAAAGCCGAGATGAATACCGGCGGATAAGCCTTTCGTTTTGGATTGTATCGCGACTACATCTTGTCCGGAGACAACTTCGTAACTCATAAGCGACAACATTACAAAGAGGTATTGGAGTTTCATGTCAATAGTTGATTTGCAGGGTAGAGGAGGTCTTGATTTTATAAATGGTTTGTGTGTTGATTTCCATGGGTATGTCTC
>JAGNXB010000063.1 GCA_017985675.1 Saprospiraceae bacterium
CGCCAGGCGTGATAATTTTGCTGCACCTGCCAATACGGGTAATAAGGTGGTGTAGTAATGACACGCACGGAGTGTCCCTGAGCGACAAGATAGGAGGCAAGTCCCCCCGTATATTTTCCGATACCTATTGGCTCGGGGTGGAAGTTAAGACCAAGGATGAGAATGCGCACGACGTTTTATTTGGCCGTTTTCTGCTTGAATAAAAAATCACCCTGAACTGCCATACCTTTTTTATCATAATAAAGATTGTAAATACCTGAAAGAATAAAACCATTTCCTTCCAAAAATGAAATAATTTCATGCGCAAGTGCCTGCCCAGCATAGAGTTCCTGAAACGAACATTCAACATAGATAAAAGAAAAAAATGGAAGCAACGAAAGGCATCCTTCCAGCGCAAATGACTCATATCCCTGCACATCCAACTTAAGCAAGGCGGGGCTTTGTATATCTGCTGCACATAATACCGAATCCAGGCGTTTGACTTGAATGGTACGCACTTCCTTTTCACCTGTTCCTGGGAACAATTTTTTTTGCAAAGAAGAAATTGGCAACAAGGAGGACGAATCATCAGCGATGGAAACATGAATGGGCATTTCCTGGTCGCTGGGTCCGATGGCACATTCGTGTAAAACGACACCTGGGTCAGACTGGAAAACGCTCCTGAAAATAGAAGCGGGCTCCTTTAATGGCTCAAACGATATGATCTTTGCCAGCGGCAAGCTTTGCCGAGCGATAAGCGCAAATTGTCCACGATTTGCTCCGATATCGATCACGATACTGCAAGGCAGGTTTCGCAAAATTTCAAAGTGTTCCGTTCCTGCTGCGGCACCTTTCATCAAGGCACGTGTAAGTGGAGGCGCAAGAAGTATTCTATAGAGTTTTACAAGTTTTTTGTAATTCATGTCTGGTAGTTGAGCGGATAAAAAATTTGAACCTGATATTAGAGTTCAATCCCGTGTTCCTTTTTGAGAATCTCTCTTATTTTTATAACATTACCTTTTGCCTTCCCCTCCACTTCCATCACTTTTATATCCACCAACAGGCGATACCAAAACCCCTGCAAAAAATGATAGAGAAATCCCTTGCTTCCGTCAAGAAATCCGAAGAGCAGGAAATAACGATAAAAGAAGTAAAGACCAGTTCGTAACCCTATGGGAAGTTTATTATACACTTCCTCTTTAACGATACGCTTCCAACGCGCTTGCGGATCTGTTCTCATTTGCTGCAAAGCATGGTCCGTTTGAGCGGGGAAATATTTGTTAATGAGGATATCCGCCATTTCGCGTGTGGCATACCCATTGTGTTTATTGACCCAAAAGGTTATACCTTTAAGGTTGGCATCCACAATATGTTCTTTCATGGTGATCGTTCCCGCCCCTTCAGGCAGGACAATGTGCTCGTCCATCCATCGCTGTTCAATACGCCCCTGCCCAACACGCCATATTCTTAAAAGCGTTTGTGGATAGAAGCCGCCATGTCTGATCCATCGGCCTTCAAAAAGCACCTTTCGTTTTAGATAAATACCAATTACGTCTTCGCGAAGAGTGGATAGATTTTCAAGTAATTCCTTCTGCAGTTCCGGTTCAAGATACTCATCGGCATCCATACGCATCAACCAATCTGTTCCAAACCCACACTGGTCGATCGCCCACTGAAATTGATCTGCATAATTTTTCCAGGGATGTTGCAACACTTTGGCCCCCATGGACTCTGCAAGCATCACTGTTTGATCTGTGGAATAAGAATCAACTATATAAATGGCATCAGCTACAGATCCAAGGGAATTAATACAACGAACAATATGAGTCTCTTCATTATGGGTGAGGATGATAACGGTTAACGACATTAAAAATCACCTTTATCGACATTTTTTCGCGATCACGACCATTGATTTCCACAAATAGGAAATCCGCCCCACTCCGTAAAACCCCACAACCTCAAACCCATTTTCATGCAGCAACTGTGTCAAAGTATTGCAACTCCAAAATTTTATATGGCCGCCATCCCTTAGCGGATGATGATGGTAATCCCATTTATTCATAACCGCCAAGGCAAGATTCTTTAAATAGCCATGATATGGGGTTGAAATTATCAGCAGTCCATCATCCCTCAAAACACGGCCTGCCAGTCTGGGAAGTTGACCAGGGGAGTACAAGTGCTCGATCACCTCTGTTGAAATTACAATATCAAATAATGCATTATTTTCCCCAATCACATTTGACGGATCAGCATCCACACCAAAATTATGGAATTTAATATGCGGGTAGTTCAACCTTGAAATTTCAATTCCACGTTCATCCGGCTCCAACCCCTCCACGTGGTAACCGATTTCTGCCAACTGGGCGCAAAGAAATCCATTGCCGGATCCGATATCCAAAATACTTCCTCTGGCAAAGCTGGAAAAATCCCGTGATAATATCTTCAATATCAACGGGGTAATATAGTCGCAAGATTCCGGGGCGGATGCGGACACCCACCCATAGCCATGATTGGGTTTTATTTTCATTCCATCTTCCTATCCATACATTTATTCCATCTAAAGATCATAGTTCAAATCAAATATACATCCCAGCCCGGCAAGCTGCGACTTTAATAATTGCACAAGATCATCATCTATATTTTCCCGCCACGCATCAATCGTGCCATTTCGAAATGTGCTGGTGTGCCCAAAAAGATTAGCCTGAATATGTTTTATGGCATCATCCTTTATATTCTCCAACCCAATGTGCCTGGAGATTTTAATGATCGTATCAAACTGCCTCTCATCATCACCACCACCCTTTGCCCCCACCAAATCTTCAAAACGAATCGTTAAGACCTCGGGATTGGCAAACCACCCATTAGCCTTTTCAAAAACATTACGAAGACCAAAATATGAGCTATCCTTAATCGTGCCGCCTAAAATTAAAAACTTTAATCTCTCGTATTTCGAAATACTGGACAGGAAGTTATGGGCATCATTCCAGTAATAGCCAGGTTCTACAATATAGTTAGCCCATGAAGATAATATTGCGGCAGGATGCCTGATGACTTGAATTGCCTTGTAACGTTTTTCTTGTAAAATCGACCAAAGCCCGACTGAATAAGCGGCATGACCAGTGACATATCTATCGGGTTTAATAAAAAGATAGTTTTCCAGCCACGACAACGATACATTAGCCATGGTTTCCAGCCCAATATTTACATTAGGGCTTCCCTGCCGCAATACTTTTTTTATCAGATGATGCCTTCCAACAATAGATGAAGCCGCAATACTTTTCCCGGCATAAGGTATCTCAAACAATAGCATCAATCTTTGCACAAGATTGGTGCCTGATTTGGGAATGGAATTAATTATTATTCTATTATTTGGCGGGATCATTTTTTTCGCTTGTATTATAGAAGGATTTATGCTTATGGACAATCTGCTCGTATGCGTTTATCCATTTTGGCCCAATGACATTCCACTCATATTGATCCACGACAAAACGACGAGCTTTTGCGCCCATCTCGGAACGTTCATCAAGCGACCATGACGCCGCAAAAGAGAGGGCACTTGCCAACTCATCAACTTCAGGATTTATCAGAATTCCCCCGCTTTCACCCCAATTATCCAGGCCTGTTAAATGGGTGGTTATCGTAGGAGTAAATGCAACGGCTGATTCTAAATTTACCAATCCCACCACTTCTGAATGGGAAGGAACTACTGTCACCCAGGCATTAAGTAATAACTGTCTTTTTTCTGAGCCATAAATAGAGCCTTTGAATTCCACAGAATCTTCAATGCCCAACTTTACTGCCAAATTTCGGAGCGTCAAACTGTAATGGGGATCAAAATCAGGGCCAACAATCAACAACCGCCAGCCGCGATCCAGGTTGGCTTTATGAAATGCACGGATCAATAAATCCACTCCCTTTTTGGGATGCAAACGTCCTAAAAAAAGAAAATATCGATCAGGTATTACAGGAGAAACGTATTCATCAATTTCCGCCTGCTCAACTCCATTTGATATTTGAATCTGTTCAATATTGGGGAACTCTCCTTCAAGGTTCTTTCCCTCAAGGCCTGTAATTGAGTGAATATAATCTGTTTTTTTAAGAACGGGCTTAAAAAAAACATTCCAATACAGGCGCTTAAAAATATAGTAAAGCAGGCCTTTTTGCCTCCACGTCCATGGCTCCAACATGCCATGGGCGCTGATTATTACGGGTATTTTCTCCGCTCTGGCAATCTTGACGGCTATTAATTGAATCGGTGACAACATACCATGCACATGGATGATATTCGGCTTGTATTCCCGCACCCTGTCCCTTATGGATCGATACATCCCCGGATGCCAGCGAAGGATACGGCTAAATGTATTATTCCTTAGGCTAAAAGGAAAAATTGGAAGTTCATATACATGTTCTCTCTTTCCTTCTGGAACATTCCCCAATTTCGCGGCCGATATCGCATATTCCACATTATGCTCGGATAAATATGCAGTCAATTGCATTAGTACCTTTGATACGCCAAAAAATTCACTACCGAAGCCTTCGGTAATATATAGAATCCTTAATTTATCTTTACAGTCATTCATAACTCTTTCCATATCAACTCAAGAGATTAATGCATCTACAAAATATTGTAAATCAAACCTGATCATACCGATGAGCACTTTCACAATTACGTTTTTTGCACATATACATTCATTTATGCATACGCCAATATTTTCTTAAGCCAGGACATTAAATTTCATCAGTGTATAGCATCGCATTAAGACGCAAATACACCAACATCCGCATCAATGAAATTTTGGATTTCTTCGACAACACGGGGATATAAACTCTATCAGAAATCAAATCAGGCCAAATTTTTTTTGCATACGTACATCTAAGGGCAAATGACGGGAGAAATATAGTTTTTTAGGGATTACACAAATCAACATTCCGTTTGGAAACTATCCAAAATAAGAACATCGGCCAAGACCAACGAAGTCTATTATATTAGAATGTTTCGTAAAAGCAATCCAGCTCAATTAACAAAACCCCTATCTCGGGAAAAGTATTTCATATCCCTTGGCAGGTTCTGAATTGGTTTGGCCGGCACTCCTCCAACCAAAATATATTCATCTACCATCTTTTTATTTAACAAAGATGACGCAGAAAGCACGCAATAATTACCCAGCGCCGACCCGGGCAACAAAACAGAATTCGTTCCTATAAAACAATAGCTCCCAATTGTGATCGGACTACAGTCCTGTATGGATTCCATCAAATTTATGGAATGGGTTAAAAATTGGCTCCCTATGCCCGCTACGGTTGTAAAATCCCCGATCCTGATTTCATCGGAACAATCAATATAGTGTCTATTCGTGATGGCTGAGTGATGTCCCAAACGAAGCGAAGGATCCCGCTTTTCTTTATGACGAAAAAACCTGACCCCACGTATGGAAAAGCCAGTGATCCAATTCAACGTACTGATGGTGCTTTGTTCCCCCATCCAAAGGTTATTCAATCCCTTGCAAATATTTAAATGCCCGATTCTGGCACCCTCGTTCATCTCCAAATGATCCGGCATGATGATGGAAAAACCAATTCTGGCTTTTGGGTGGATCTTATATCCAAATACGCCATTCAATATAAATCTTCGAACAGGCCAGGGCAGGAATAAACTCAATACATATATTATGAATTTAAATGTCATTACGCAACATCTTTTCGACTTTCCATTTTATTTTCAACCATCTGTCTTCCTAAAATATCGTCTATATACGGGCCCATACATAATCCGTTCATATATCCCAAGGGGATTCTTTATATATTTTACTATCAAGAATACCCAGCGAAGGAAAACATCGTACCATGTCTTTTCCCTTCCCATAATCTTCTTAAATCGGCTACTACTGTAATTTTGAATATTCCTGTGGATACGATCATCTGCTGCGCCGGTAATGCTGGACGAATGTATTCGATAAGCGCTTAGAAATTTATTGGTTAACTTAAATATACCCTTATGCAGCTTAATATCTATAAAAAACTCGTCATCCCAATTGGTCTTATTATCGACATTAAAGCCACTTACTTTTTTATAGGCACCAGCCCGAAAAAAAGAGGAGGGCTGCATCAATATTCCAGCCCCATAAGCAGACTCAATCAAGTTAAAACGATCAGAATAAATTTTACGAAGCTCATTATCGAATTCATCCACGACGATTGCGTGCCCGGATACCACTTCGACAAGAGGGTTTTTGGCAAAAAAATCCGCAATATGCGAAAGCGCACCCGGTAAAAGGAAATCATCCGCATTTAGAAATCCGTACACATCACCTGTCGCGTGGGAAAATCCCTTGTTCAAACCGTCCGCCGGGCCATTATCCGGTTCCAGGATCAGCTTATTTATACGCGTTCCATATTTCTCAATGAGGTTCAAACTGCCATCGGTACTACCCGGGTCAACAATAATATATTCAATATTAGAGTAGTTTTGATCCAGAACAGAACAGATCGCCTTTTCCAAAAAGAGCGATTGGTTATACGAAATCGTAACGATCGATATTTTAAGCATGACTACGCAATTCACACCTACCAATCTGCGGCTGTGTACCAATGGGAAGCAACTCTTTGTGTGTCTCCAAAAACACGCTCAATCTCATCCGCCGTCAGGCGTTTCTTCCAATTGAAAATATTTTCGCGACTGTTTCTTTGAACCGAACGGGCACGCACCCGCTCTCCTGGATTTTGTGCCCCGGTAAATTTCTGAATATTGGCTTTGATCGCATCAGTGTATTCCATTTGCAGAAAATCATAGACTGAAGCAAATCCAACCTCAGGGTCCAAGGAAATCGTCTCATGGCGTAGGACCAGCCAGTCTGGATGTTTTTGTTCATATTCATGCGCTACGGTATAGATCATGCGCCACAACAAACATGCTTGATCGATAATATCCCGCGGCTCCCGGACAAACGAATTGATCTCGTCTCTAAAAGATGATAACTTTGCCTCAATCAAGTGCGGCTGTTTTAGAAAATGCTCAAATGGGTACTGCCAATCCTTGATCTTTAGACTGCTGACAAAAGCCGCAGGATGCCTGACCAATACAGCCACCTGCATATCAAAGGTCTCAGCCAGCCACTCAGCGGAAAAAAAAGCGATCGGGTCCTTTAACAAGGGTCTTTTATTTGATAGCCGTAAATACTCAAAGCGCAAAAGATCCTTCCCCATACGCGCCAAGTCATAAAAGGTTTTGATTGTGGGTATTTCGGCCCCAAGGCTGTATTTAAATGACATGCAATCCTGCAAGGCATTCTTGTGCAGGACGCCATTGTGTTGGGCAACGTAGGGATACCAAACATCGAACTTTGACCTGCAGATCCCTGCGCGGTGATACATATTGAACGGCTCCCAAATTGAACCGATCTCTGGTGAAAGACTGAGCATTTCTCCAAACCAGGATGTCCCTGAACGATGTGAACCAGTGACAAGTATGGCACGTTTATTTTCCATCTATCGAATTTCCTTTGGAAACAACCTGACTCACCGCAAGCGCAGACGAATTCGGCTTATTAACAGGCGATATTACAAAAAATATAGTTACAAGGGTATAAGCCCAATTCATACGCATGGATGCGCCAAATGGCGAAAAAAAGATGTCCCATATAGCAGAGGCGCTTAAAAATACCAATAAAGGAAAAAACTGATTAGGCTGTTGAAAGCTTCGCAGCGTGGCGCGAACCACCATGATCGCAACGAACACCCAGAAAAAAGCACCCAGCGGTCCCGCCCAAATCCAGGCCTGAAAGAAATGACCGTGAGCGGGGATCAAATCCGTTTTATTTACATAGTTTTCAATGTTACCGCTCAATGTATAGCCTAGCTCTTCCAATTGATAAACATATTGTCTATATTTGGGATCTCGTGCCCAGGAGCCCTGACCCCAAAAAGGCGAATCTGCAATCGCCTGTATTGAACCCAACATTTGATTTCTTCCCCCTAGTATGATCCCAGCCACTCCAAATTTTGGATTATATTGGTTCAAATACTTTGCCCTAGCCTCTTCACCCAGCCAGCCTTCACTCACAGTATATTGATAAGCCTTTAAAACCCCGAAGGTTAAAGTTATGACAAACAAACCCAACACAATCAAACTTCCAAAACGCATCCTCAAAAAAAGCAATCTTCGCCCTAGTTGCGAGAACCGCAGCAATATCAACCCTGCTGTCAAAAAGATAAGCCAGGCATTGGTCCGGCTATTCAAGTATAGCGAGAGACTTCCGAGTGCAAACAATGGAAAAAACCAATATTTTGCCCATTCCAAACGATATTTTGATGACTGGGCAATCAGCAGCAAAACAAGCAAAATAACCGGTCCTGCAAATCCAAACTTCCATGGTTCAGCAGCAAAAAAAGGCGAGGGTTGAAAAAAAAGGTGGGTCAAGTCGCCAAATATATGTCCCAGTAAAAAAAACACAATCCGTTTTGGCTGGCGGTCAACCAATACATAGAGAACAAAGATATCCAACAAGAGAAACCCAATGCCGGCCCATCCGCGCAAAAAATCATTGACCGGTGTTCCTCGCGCCAGATCAGTAATCATTTGAACCAACAACCACAACGCCCCAAGCATAAGCAACCGTTTAAGGTTGGTTTGTAAATAAATTCGGCCCGGGACTAATAAAAATGGCAATAATATTATGAAAATAATCTCAGTAATGTAAAGTTGCCCCCCAAAATTCACATAAAATGATGACAAAAAACCAACTATGCTTAATAATAGTGTAAAACTGAAAAAAGTATAGTTTTTATCAGTGCGCATTTTTTTGTGGTCGAAGTAATCTGTCATTAAATTTCCATACCATCTTTAGTGTATTCGGTTAATTCTTTCGCCAATTCAATCACTCTTTTCAAGTTATCGGTTGTCCATGTCTTTTCCGCAGAAAACTCTTTTGACAATTTTCGTAAAATGGGAACAGGTAAATTCCACCATTTCCAATCGAGTAATTGCTGTATTATTTTATCCGAAAAGCGATATTTAATTTCCTTTGCAGGAATACCTGCAACAATAGCATAAGGTAAAACATCCTTTGTTACCACGGCATTGGCTGCTATAACGGCCCCGTCGCCTACATTGACACCGTCCATAACAATAGCTCTTGCACCAATCCAGACATCATTTCCAATATTCGAGTTTGAAAATTCAGAATAAAGGCTTACCGCCTCAAAAGAAATTCCTGATTGCTTCAATGATGAATAAAAAATAGGGTGTGTTGACAGCAGGTTCGTGGGATGCCGTCCCAGCCCGCCAATGAGTGCCTGCGGGCCAACGCTGCAATAAGCTCCGAGTGTTGTTCTTATAATCCTGCTACCGACTACATAGGTACATCTTCCCATGGAAACATGACGCAAATACGAATTCTTATAAAGATGATTGTAACCATCAAATTGAAGGTTCCCACCTGCGTAAGTGTTCCAATGTGCCCAAAAACCTGTAATATTCCGCATGTAAGACAGTCGTTCAATCAATATCCAATTTAGGCGCTCAAAAGGAAGCTTGAATCTCATAATTCATAACCTAACTCATCCATCAGATTCTCCCATCGGAACCAGATTTTTTCAGACAGGGAAGCCGGTAAAACTTCTTTCCACTGACCTGATCTACCTTCTCTAACAAAATTGATATTTTTATCAGAATTTCGGGTTGGCAACCACTCATCAGACTGTGATGTTTCCAGTGTTTTCATTCTTTCAAAAGAAGATAAAGCAACCGCTTGAGGAAAATCCGTTTTTACAGGAAAGTCATCAAGTTTGTCTACAATTCCACGCAGCACATTTTCTGGTTCTTTCAGCATGTCTTCGTATTTAATCAAAATAAAATTATCCTCCCTGTATTTAGCTCCAAGCCAGCTACCAACATGTTCTTTCCACGATCCAGCCGATAACTTTCCTTTTAGAAACTCATCAACAAATAAATCAATTGAGTAATCCATGGGGATTTTATGCATTTTTTGCTGATGCTTCCAATATGAGATCACTACGTCGCGAGGATCACGAACTATATAAATTACCTTTTTATATCTTGGGTCAAATGATTCATGACTCTTGATTATGCGCGGCGACGGCAAATTACAAAAACTCATGATCGAATTAACGTATATGTCAGGAGTCTTCTGTTCGATCGATAAAAAATCAACCGGAGTGCCTGAAGATAAATTCCCCAACAGAAAGCGCAACCAAGTATTACCCGATTTGGGGTAGGATACCAGCCAAATATCATCATCCCGCACAGGAATTAAATTTCCCACCGGCCTTATTCCAATCAGTTGTTTAAATACCCCAATCTGATAATTTATACAATTGCCTTTATTGCTCATCGATCCGTCTCCAAAAGTCCAGAATTATTAATAACAAAATAGGGCCATGAACGAACTCCTGTTTTGCGCCAGCTATAAAGCATCGTCCATAACATTAAGATAATCGTATTTATTGTAACTCCCAGAACAGATCCAAACACTCCCCATAATTGAATGAAAAAGTAAAGGATGACCAATCCTAATATTCCAGTGGAAATGGTGATTCGCATAAACTGCTTGTGAAATCCACACATCATCATCAAAATACCACAGGACCCAGTGGCGACATTTACAAGCTGTCCAAAAGATAGAATAAGCAAAAGTCCATATGCCTGAATGTAATAGGATCCAAAAAGCATAGCCAAAGCGGCCTTACCAAAGATAATAAAAAGCAAAAAAATAACAAGTGCAAGCAAAATTGAAATTGTCGCTGTGGAGCGCAACATGCGTTCCAAGTGCCCTTTTTGGCCTTTCGCATATAAATCAGCAACCAATGGGGGCAAAACCGTATTCATCATCAGTTGCGGCATGGAAACCACGAGAGCCAACCTGATGGCAACACCATAGAGCGCGATCTCATGCTCAGGACGAAATATTCCTAAAAATATGGTATCTGCCTGATTGAATATCAATAACCCCAATGAATTCACCCATAACGGCAAAGTAAAAGAATATAGCTCCCAGGAAGCAAGCGTTCCCTGGCTTTTATCCAACAAGCGTACTGCAGGCCAAAGAATCGCCAAAGAAAGAACAAGCGTAATGGCATTACTTAAAACTGCCAATGTTACGATCTGGTGCAAGGTGCTTTTAGAAAATACATACCAGATAATAGTCAAAAAGAAAACGGTTAATAATCGTGTTAGTGTACCCTGATCACCAAAGAGGGATGCCCATCTTAGCTGCTGAAGCCCTCGAAATATTTCACCAATCAGAGTTTGGAAATTAGATACTAGTAACCAAAGAGCCAGCAATAACGAAAGTTCTCCTATTGCAGGAGAATCAAACAGCCAAGTCCCAATCCATTTTCCACCACCAGTAACAAAGAAAAGACATCCTATCAGTACGCCTACTCCTGTCAATATCCCCCCCAACTGAATAGCTCTGCCAGCCCGCCCTGGTTGACCAATAGCCAAAGATTCAGCAATTATTTTTACAATTGCCTGTTTTAGGCCAAAAAAGGTTACAGTTCCCAAAATAGCAATAAAACTCATCGCCAGAAAATATTGGCCAACCTCTTCAGGTGATAGCAAACGAACCAACAGTACATTCAGGATTACCCCAAAAACGGCAAAAAGAGATTTGGAAACAAATGCCCATACAAAACCGCCAGCCACCTT
The DNA here is from genome assembly GCA_017985675.1 of Saprospiraceae bacterium. Lineage (GTDB taxonomy): Bacteria > Bacteroidota > Bacteroidia > Chitinophagales > Saprospiraceae > JAGNXB01. The sequence continues at coordinate 11,645 of JAGNXB010000063.1, forward strand.
CTTTCGCAAAGGAGATGAGTCTTTTGTATATCTTGATAGAAATGGGAAAACACTTATTAAAATATTTTTCATTGGTTTAACTTGGCGATATCAAAGATGCTTCGGGGCAAACCCATTATATGAAATGGGGAATGGGCGAGACAAGTTTCGTTCTTAACAGCTCAACGTATATCAAATTATACAAGAAGAAACTTGACTGCAAATTTACCAGAAAAAGCCAGACAAAAGCAAGGCATCTACATCAAGCAGCCTGATAGTATAAATATCAATTTTCCTCTCACAGGACTCTGCCATTTGGCTGCCAATTATTAAATTAATTCCGCAGGGTATGGCGCCTGCGGAATTATTATATTGCATAAAGGGTGTTATTAACTCACCCCGAAATAGTTATTTCGGGGTGAGTTCTTTTCTAAAAACTATCCAATACCAGTGTAATTATGGGGCCGTCGTGAAAGACCACCAGGCATTATTGGCATTGTAGTATCCGCCAGCCAGCACAGATCTCACCTGCCAGTAGTAGGTTGTGCCATTGCTCAACCCGCTCAAGGCTACACTTAGTGATGTGCCATTGCTTACCCAACCTGCAACACTATCACAGGTCGAGCCAGCGGTCGTATCGATACAATACTCATACGCGGTTGAGCCAGTGCTTGTGTTCCACGACAAGGTCGGATTGATGGAAACGTTAGTAGCACCGTTCACAGGACTCACCTTCTGGAAGGAGCCGGGTTGAGTTGCAAATGTCCACCAGGTTCCACCATTGGCTTCAGTGATTCCGTATACGTTTACCGCACGAATCTGCCAGTAGTAGATCGTTCCACGCACCAAGCCTGATGGAGCAACATTTCTATTTGTTCCAGTGCTTACCCAGCCTGCAACACTGTCGCAAGTTGATCCAGGCGTGGTATCGATACAGTATTGGTACGAGGTTACATTACTGCTGGATCCCCAGGAGAGAGCCTGAGATGTTGCAAGTCCAGCCGCAGCGTCTACAGGAGCAGTCTTGCCAAAGGCTCCGGGCAGGATCGGGGCAGATGTTGTGAACGCCCACCAGGTACTGGTGTTGGCATAGCTATATCCGCCAGCGAACACTGATCTCACCTGCCAGTAGTAGGTTGTGCTCGTGCTCAAACCACTTAAGGCAGCGTTTCTTGTGGTGCCAGTGCTTACCCAGCCTGCAACACTGTCACAGGTTGTACCGGGGGTGGTATCGATACAATACTCGTAGGATGCCGCACCGGTGCTGCTGTTCCACGACAGGGTTGGAGCAATGGTAACACCTGTTGCATTATTGGTCGGGCTTGTCTTCTGGAAGGTTCCAGGAGCGGTCGAATAGTTCCACCATGTGCCAGAATTAGATTCGGTGGTTCCAAATGCGTTTAGAGCACGTACCTGCCAGTAATAGGTGGTCGCAAAGGAGAGGCCGGCCGGAGTTACAGTTCTAGCCGTTCCAGTGCTTACCCAGCCTGCAACACTATCGCAGGTTGTCCCCGGCGTGGTATCGATGCAGTATTCGTAGGATGCAGCATCACTACTTGCGGCCCACGAAAGCGCCTGTGTTCTGCTGGTTCCAGCCAGGGCATCTGCAGGAGCGGACTTGCTAAACGCGCCGGGCAGGATGGGATTCATGACCGTGAACGACCACCAGGCATTGTTAGCGTAAGCAAATCCACCATGCAAGGCTGATCTGACCTGCCAGTAGTAGGTTGTGCTTAAGCTCAAGCCACTCAAAGAAACCGATTGAGCGGTACCAGTGCTCACCCAGCCTGCAACACTATCGCAGGTTGTACCAGCAGTTGTATCAATGCAGTATTCGTACGATGTTGCGGTATTGCTTGTATTCCACGACAAAGTGGGATTTGGTACGACACCGGTTGCACCATTCGCAGGGCTCACCTTCTGGAAACTGCCAGTCCGAACCGTGTAGCTTTCACCTGCCGAGTAGGTTGTTCCAGTCTTCAATCCATTTAGCGGACTGAACAATCCATCCACAATCGAATCGTTATCCAGTACATTCAAGCGGATGGCGCCGGAGCCAGTACCAGTATTAACTGTAACTGTACGAGTTAAACCCGTTCCAGTAACAGTCGTAATTGAGGCTCCAGTAACCGTCGGGTTCAAGCTGAAATCAGCTTTATCCACACCGGTCACAGCTTCTGAGAAAGTCACAGTGAACGTCACACTAGCTGCAGTAGTTGGGCTTACGCTGCCGCGCAGGCTTGAAACTACCGTAGGCGCGACATTATCAATGGCATAGACTTCGCCAGTGTAATCGCCGTTGACCAATCCGCTTCCACCCAATGGGATCGAAGCGATATCGACGATGGAGTCATTATCGACCAAGTTGAGGCCGAGTGTGCCGCTGTTGCTCT
>JAGNXB010000064.1 GCA_017985675.1 Saprospiraceae bacterium
GAACCGTTGTGCTCTTTCTGCCTTAGTGGCTATTACGCAAGTCTCAACTTAAGAGCACTTTAATCTAAAATAAACCTAATTTTTCCCGTATCCCACATATCGCAACCCGTATCCGCAACCCGCATCTCGTAACCCGCATCTCGTAGCCCGAATAACCGAATATCCGTCCTCCCAACAATGAAAGCTATTTATTAAAGCGCAATGTGACAGATTCACCGATCCAGCAACCTATGGCCTGGCTCTGGCCTTCTGCTTTTCCTAGCATGTGTCCATCTTCATAAGAAGGACGGGCGGACATGTATCTTGAGATACGTTCGTTTGCCTGGGACGCAATAGATGGATCCAGTGCTTTTGCTTCCTGGTACTTCTCAATAGCGGCAAGGATGACGACCCGTTGCTCGAAGTCGGTGCTACCGCAAGATCTGTAAGATCGAGCGTACATATCACCTATGAGCAACAAAGGAAGTCCCCAGTTTGGTCGGATCTTCAATGCTCTTCGCGCATAATCGCGGGCTGTGGCATAATGCTCGAGTTGGCGGAATTCAATAGAAGCCATGGCCTGATAGTAGTCAGCCTTTTTATCGTTTTCCGTTTCCGCTTCCAATGCGTCTTTATAACGGGCAAGTGCTTCCGAATACTTTCCGTTTTCCATGAGCGCGGCAGCATGGGCAGCCGGATTTTTTTCATGAAACTCAGCCAACAATTTAGCATTCATTTCCGCGGCATAGACCTCATATTTGGCTTTTATTTCCAGGAGAAGTGGATCAGTTTCCGAGCAATTCTGATTAGCCAGCTTCACATATATCTCCTTGATTTTTTCCCCGTCATCCGGATTAGCGCGATATATAGGCTCCAATCGGGCTTTAAACCATTCACAGTCAAACAGTTTGCCTTCGATTTGCTCAAGGGTAGGCATCATCGCGTCTTTGGCTTGCTGATATTGGGCTGCATAGGTGCCCCCTGCTGCGATTTGCGTATCAGTTGTGCTGATCAGTTTGGTAAAAACATCCCGGGCTTCGTCCACAGAGATTCGCTTGTTGGTAAATTGATCGGCAAGCACGTATGCCATCGGCACAAGGACGATATATTCGATTGCATTACCACCGGCATCTACAGCCTGTTTGAGGGCTTTGTATGTTTCGGGGTAAGGGGAGGCCAGATTATAGAACATGTAATAGCCTTTACGACCCATAGCAGGTCCAGGCGTTCCGGTACACGCCGCCTCCTGGTCAAATATGGCCAGCGCCAGTTTCCTGTAATTTTCTTTATCCGCGTCGGTAGTGGCGGCTGCAAACTTTCGGATGTAAAATTGCTGACCATCATAAAAATGGTCTGTCCGACGGCCATCCGCGTATGGGGCAGCTTTGTACACTTTCTCCCAATATGGGAAAGCATCGTCGTACTTTTCGTCTTTCAAAAATCCTTTATAAACAACATGATCCTGGACCAAATCATCCATATTGGGTTTGTTGTTCCATGTTTCACACTGAGCGTCAGCAAACGTCGAAAGACCCAATGTTAGAAGGGCAATGACTAAAACTCGCATAGTAAAATGGGGTTAGGTTAATTGTACTTTCTCTTAAAAAACCATGAATTATCGTTTAAAGTTGCAGCCAACCTCAAACGGATATAATTATCCTGCTGTATTGAAAGGTCGCCTCTGCGTCCTGCTTCAACCGCAAATTCAAGAAACGAAACTTGTTGACGGGGCAAAATAACCGGGAATCCAAAACCAAGTTGAAGGCCTAACCCATCCATATTTTTGCCGTCGATGACACGTGGATCCTGCTCATAAAACATGCCTGCCCGGTATCGAATCCGGCGCAGATAGCGTTTAAACGAACCTGCATCCGGTGTCCATTCTCCACCTACACTGACCCGGTAAGCATTACGGAACGATAGACCAATTTCCTGTTTATTCGTAAGATTAAAACCTTCCCAGGCCCTGACTTCTGCATTAAACCCGACCTGGTAGATATCTCCTTTCTGAAGGGTAACTCCTGCACCAAAACGTCCGGGCAGTGTACCCTTGCCGGATGCATCTTCATTAAAAACCAGGGTATCCCTCGCCACTGAACCGCCACTGGAATAGGCCAGATTAACGCGCTCGATCAATTCAACCGTGCGGGTGTTATAATTCGTTGGACTCCCGCCATAAGCGCCAATATTGATCCAACGCCGCTGGCGCTCTGCGCCCACCACTCCTTTCTGTTCCGGATCAAGGGGAACGCGGTACATCAGGCCAGCGAGCCATGTGAATCCACGCAGGTTAAACGAATTGAAATTCCGGGTAGAATAGGCCGCGTCCTGACTCAGTAAGTCCAACTGGCTGTTATTGGTAATCCGACCAAAAACATACCCCGCCTGGACACCAAAGGATAGATTTTTATACTTAGCACCGCCCGACCAGGATGCCTGTGATAAGCCGCCCTGCCCTGTGAAAATATTTTCGATGGTGTCTATATCCTGAATGTATTGCGTGAATTCTACGTCGTATCCCACCTGACTAAATGGGGTCACCTGAACACCCATCGCAAAATCCCAGGGCGATGTAGAAGGCTCCAGCGCTTCATTGATCCGCGATTTTAGAGGGAAAGCCAACGATATGTAATCCAGATTGCCCGACCAAACATTTTCCTCGGAATTATTGCGGCGATAGGCATTGTAGCGGGAGAAAAATCCAAATTCAAGCGATGTTGACTGAAGAAAAGGCATACTGGCCGGATTGACCGGATTCACTCTATATGGATCGACCCAGGCCCCGAATAAACCACCTGTAGCACCGGTTTGATTAAAATCGCCCCTGTACAGATCGCCCAGGCCATACCGGGTAATGGGAGAATTGTCCTTAGGCTGTGCCAGAAGTGTAATCTGACAGAAAATCCCTACTAAAAGGGTCAGTTTAATTTTACCCTGCATCCGTTTGATGGTTCAATATATGGTTCAAGCCCGCTAAAACCAGATCAGCGTGCGCAAATATGATAGATTTCAGCCGACTAACCAAGAATTCCTGGTCTCCGCCTGTTAGGACAACGTTAAGTTTGGGAAATATTTCCTTATACCGCATTATTTGACCTTCAATTTCACACACCGTACCCATTTGTGCACCTGCTGCCAGGGCACTGCGGGTATCTGTTCCAGGCAAATTGATATCGCTATCCATTGCTATCAACGGTAAACGATGCGTAAAGGTATGCATAGCTTCCAGTCGCATCTGCATACCCGGGGAAATACTGCCACCAGGGAAACAAAACTGGTCATCCAGGAGGTCAATCGTGACACAGGTCCCCGCATCAATTACCAACAGAGGCGGGCTATAACCCAACGCCAAAGCCCCGGCAATGCCTGCTATACGATCTCTGCCCAGGGTTTCAGGTGTTTGATAGGTAATGGTAAAAGGCAATGGTGTCTGATGACTGAGTTCAAACCAGGGCATCCTTGTTGTCAAAAATGGAGGTAGCCAATCCGGGATTTCTCCGGTGGCGCTCAGTATTCCTTTATCTACATCCCAGTCGGTAAGCTGGACCTCCAGCCAGGCCCGGGTAAACTCCGAAGAGACGGCACGCACACATAGTACCGGGCCATCATAGATAGCCAGTTTCACACGTGTATTACCGATGTCCAGTATGAGCTGCATCAATGTTTGAAATGCCGGTTGCCTGTGAGCACCATCGCCATATTGTGCGCATTGCAATAATCGATGCTCTCCTGATCTTTAATGCTGCCGCCCGGATGGATCACCGCCTGAATACCCGCATGATCCGCTATCTCTACACAATCGGGGAATGGGAAAAAAGCATCCGAAGCCATCACCGCACCCTGCAAATCGAATCCAAAGGCTTTAGCCTTCAGGATAGCCTGATTGAGCGCATCCACACGGGAGGTCTGCCCACAGCCCATGCCGATGAGCTGGCGGTCACGCACAAGTGCGATCGTATTGGACTTGAGATGTTTTGCACAGACATTGGCGAATAGCAAGTCGTTTAACTGCTCCGCCGTGGGCCGTCGCTCAGTGACTTCCTTCAAATCGGCGGATGATTCGCTCCGACTGTCGTAATCCTGCACCAGGACGCCATTCAGCATACTGCGGAACTGGCGATCCGGTTGGAAATAGGTGTTGAAGGATAGCAGGATGCGATTTTTTTTCGCCGTCAATAACTCTATAGCCTCCGGTGTAAATGAAGGAGCCAGCAGCACCTCGTAGAATAGGCTGTCCACGGCGCGAGCCGTATCCAGGTCTACCGGTCTGTTCATGGCAATGATGCCTCCAAAGGCCGACACGGGATCACAGGCCAGGGCGGCATGCCAGCTTTCCAGCAGTGTGGAACGGATGGCCACGCCACAGGTGTTGGTATGTTTGATGACCACCGTAGCTGGTTCGCTGTCTTTGAATTCACTGATCAGCGTCAGGGCGGCATCTACATCCACCAGGTTATTGTAGGAAAGTTCTTTGCCGTGGTGTTTGGTGAATATTTCCTCCATGGGACCATAAAAAGTACCGGATTGGTGCGGATTTTCGCCATAACGCAAGGACATGGCAGGGCTTGCGTTAATCTGGAACGCATCCGTCTGTCCGGGTGCACCAAAATACCCACTAATCGCTGTGTCGTAAGCGGAAGTCACTGCAAATGCCTTTGCTGCGAAGGCGTGGCGATCTTCGAGATGTGATATGCCCTGTTTGGTATGGAGCAAATCGAGGAAGGTGCCGTATGCTTCGCGCTGGGGTACAATGACCACATCCCGGTAGTTTTTGGCAGCGGCGCGGATAAGGGAAATACCACCGATGTCTATTTTTTCGATGATAGTGGCTTCATCCTTCGTTTGACGCAGCGTCTCTTCAAAGGGATACAGGTCAACGATCACCAGGTCAATGGGTGGGATCTTGTATTCGTCCAACTGGGCCAGATGGCCAGGTTCTCTGCGGGCAAGTATGCCACCAAATACTTTCGGGTGCAGGGTCTTCACCCGGCCATCCAGGATAGCGGGATAATCTGTAAGTGACTCCACGCTTTTGACGGGGATACCAAGAGACTCAATAAAAGATTGAGTCCCTCCCGTGGAAAAGAGGGTTACGCCCAGTTCATGCAGTTTATGGATGATGGGTTCCAACCCGTCCTTATAATAAACCGAGATGAGCGCATTGTGCAGTTTGCGGGCTTCCATGATTGCGTTTGAGGCCGCGAAGGTAAGGAAACTATGGGAGTGGAGTAGGTGGGAGGGGAGGAGGTGAGGAGAATAAGGGAGTGTAGGAGTTTGGAGGTAATTTCGTAATAATCTGGGAATCTGGAATCTGGACCGAGGAGGGTGGACCGATGACGGAGGACCGATGACCGATGACGGATGACGGAGGACGGAAGAACCTGGAATTCAATAATCTGGAATCTGGGATAATTCGACACCCATGACACCATGACAACCAGGACACCTAAAAACTATTACATCAGTATGGGCTGCGCTGTTTGGGCTCCGCTGGTTGATTAAAAGAACCTAGAACAAAAAACCTAGAAACAAAAAACCTAGAACAAAAAACTTAGAACAAAGAACCTAGAACTTAAAACAATTCACAATAACCTGCCTTGACGGCAGGCGGGCTCAATAACAAAACAACTCCTCTAAGCGTCTTTGCGGTGATAAAAGTTGTTGAAATTGAAATGGCTTCTAAAAGCTACTACTGTTATGATACAGTTATGTTAAAGTTATGTAACAGTTATACAAGAGTTATAAAGCCCTATGGTGCAGATTAAGTCCTGAGTTTCTCTTCCACTACTCGACTCCTCCCTCCTCCCCTTCGTGTGCAATTTATTGTATCATTTGGCTACCGGACTAATAACGGACTAATAACGGACTAATAATGGACTAATAACGGACTAATAGAAATGCACAAATATGGTCTAAGCAAGGCAGCTACAAGATAACTAAATGTGACCTATTGAAAGGATAGTTATGGAAACGAACCCCGTAGAAAAAATTTGGCCAATAGATTTGAAACCGGATCGATGAGCGCACTTTTGGCTCATTTTATAAACAACCTATCTAATTATAACGAATAACTAGGGTACAATATTATTAGCTCATATACATAGTGGCTTGTCGAAAATGCAGTTTGGAACATAAATTAATTGCGGAATAATCTGAGAATCTGGAATCTGGACAGAGGACGGAGGACGGAGGACCGATGACCGATGACCGAGGACGGAGTACCGAAGACCGAGGACCGAAGACCGATGACCGAAGACCGATGACGGATGATGGATGACTAAAAACTGAAGACAGAGGACGGAGGACCGAAGACCGAAGCTATGACGTGGATCGACAACCACGACAACCCATGAATAGGGATGAGGGATGAGGAATGGACACCTTGACAACTATGACAACCATGACATCCACGACAACCATGAAAAACACAACAACCACGACCTTCGACTTACTCCTTTGTGAACCTTTGTGATCTTTCTGACTTTGTGGCAATTAAGGGCGTACTAATTAGCAGCAAGCTTAGTCTTTTTTGTAGAAGGTAGAAAGTAGAACGTAGAAGGACGTAGAAGTGTCTGACGCCAGGCAGGTTTCGACTATAAGAAATTCACAAAATCCTGTATATTTATCCCAGCATGGAAACGCTGGTACTTAGACATGAGTACTCACTTAGACCTAAAGACATATAAACAACGATGATCTACACCCATATTACAACAAAAAAATTGGAATCCATTCAAAGCCCACAAGATCAACTGGCTCTGGACGAAAACCGATGGAAAAAAACGAATGTTTGATACAGGAATATAGCTGATTTAAAAAAGTTAGCGGTCATTTTAGCGAAATCCGTGATAGACGAAAACAACAATAATTTAATGAAAGACAAGAAAAACATATTAGCAATTATTGGAAGTGCAAGTGCAAATTCTGCAAACCTAAAACTTGTTGAAAGAATAGCAAGTTTGACAGAAAATGAATTTAACCTGACAATATATAACGACTTAATATCATTATTGCATTTTGACCCAGTGCTTTCGGCAGACAATCCACCAAAAGAATTAATTGAATTATGAAACACAATTGAAAAATCTGATGGAATAATTAATTGAACCCCAGAATATGTTTTTAGCATTCCAAGTGGACTAAAAAACGCAATTGAATGGTGAATTGCATCAACAGTATAACAATACTTGAATTAAACCAATTGTGAAATTCAGGCAAATGAGAATGAACAAAAAATCAAAAAATAGAAAATATGACAAAAGAAGAATTTTTGAAATCAAACTACTTCAAATTTTTATTTTCAATAATAGCCGTTGCTTTGGTAATAGCACTTTGGAGGAACGGTTATGAATTTGGACAATGGTTACACAGGATTTTAAATTGAAAACACCGAACCGCTAACAAGGTATTGGCAAAAAAGGGGCGGAATTGCAGGACTCAACATTAGAAATTCTATTTGGCTTTGGTGCATAACCCAAGCTGACGTTTTTCAAATGCCCCTTCTTAGCCAATACCCGAACCGTCGTCGCTAACCGAAATGTTTTAAAATTTCTTAATCACTAAATAATCATAACATGACAAAATCAGCCAAATCTCTTTATTATTTTGGGTTTTATGTTTTGCTCACAGGAATAATTATTTGCATTATTCCGGACAAATTTATTTCGCTACTTAAGTTACCAGAAATTCCAACTGCCTGGGCGAGAGTCATTGGGTTACTTGTAATTATAATTGGAAGCTATGATATACTTAATGGCCGAAATAATGTAAAGCCTCTTATTAAAGCTTCAATTTATTTACGCATTCTCTTTTTCATTGGAATATTGGTATTATTTATTTCTGGCCAAATGACTAAAGAAATCCTTCCGCTGGGAATTATTGATTTATTGGGTGCAATATGGACTGCCCTTTTACTTAAAAAAGAACCATAAATAGTTAGACTGGGATATTTCTAACAACTAAGTTTTTGCCGTGACTGCAAGCCGGGCGATTAAAATCCTGTCTACAGTCCTTAGGTTTCAAACCTCTTAGCCGTTTGCGCTGCACTGTTTGATGGCTGCGCCTTTTGGGCTTCGCTGTTTGATTAGATCTCCCCGCTATCACCCGTGACAACCTCCTCCCCTCCCTCCTCGACTCCTATACTCCTCTACTCCTCCCCTCCTAAACCCTCAACTCCAGCATATTCCCTCTACTATAACAAATCCGGCATCTCGCCTCATATTCCTGTTTTTCGCCGAGGAGGACAGTGCGCTCATCAGGTGTCAATCGATAGGAATGGGTGGCAAGGCTCCCGCAATGCTGGCAAATCGCGTGGACCTTGGTGATATATTCTGCGATGGCTAAAAGTTGCGGCATAGGCCCAAAAGGGCGCCCTCTGAAATCCATGTCCAGCCCCGCGACCACCACGCGCACCCCTTCCAGTGCGAGCTGCTCACACACCATCGGTAAGTCGTCATCAAAAAACTGCGCTTCATCAATGCCGACAACCTGCGCATCACCCAGGTGGATCAGGATTTCTTTTGCGCTGGTCAACGGCTTGGACGACAAGGCATTGGCATCATGTGAGATCACCTTTTCCTCGCTGTAGCGGGTATCGACCTCCGGTTTGAAAATCATGGTGCGCTGGTTGGCTATCCGCGCACGCTTGATACGGCGAATGAGCTCTTCCGTTTTTCCGGAAAACATACTGCCACAGATGACTTCGATCCAGCCACTACGTTGACTTCGAAAGGAGGGTTCCAGGAACATTTCACTACCTTTGATACACGAAGATCGGCCTGACCCTCGTTATGAATTGCAAATTAACGGTTTTTAAATCAGACCCCCATGGATAGCCCCCAAGCTCGCACGCTCCTGCGCAAAATCAATCAGCTTTTTGACTCGGTAGAACATTCGCCTTCCGGTCCATCCCGTATCGAACTGGACCTGTTGAAGGATTATACCCGTCAGTTTTATGAGGCCTTGTCCGAATCGGAACAAACGGAACAACGCAAAGAAGTTGTGGCCCCAAAACCCGAACCTGTCGCCACTCCTACCCCATCAATAGAGCGGATCGAGCCGCATCAGTTCATGGAGGCGCACTTGCCGGAGCCTCCTATTGCTCCGGCGCCACAACCGGCTGCTCCGAGACCCATGCCGCCCGAGCCCGCACCGGCACCTGTAAGGATGGCAGAGCCCGTACCTGCGCCGGTCCGGATGCCTGAGCCCATTTCTTCCTATTCCGCAACAATGGAAGCGGAACCTGAAGAAGTAGTCGTAAAAAAACCAGCCCCGGAGGTCACACCAACGAAGCCTAATCCATCACATAGCAGCTCCTCTGATTTCTCCGCGCTTTTTTCCTCCTTTGAAGCCAAAGATCTCTCCGACAAATTGCGGCTCAGCCATATTGATGATCTGGCAAAAGCAATGGGTATCAATGAACGCTTCCTCACTATCAATGAACTCTTTAAAGGGGACCATGAAGCCTTTGACCGCATACTGCGCAGCCTCAACAATCTGAATTCTTTCCAGGAAGCCAGGTCGTTCCTTGAGACGGAAGTCATTCAGCAATATGGCTGGCTGGAAGAGAAAAAACTGAAAAAGGCCGTCGTCTTTATCCAACATGTGCAACGCAGATACCATTGATGCCAATGGAGGAAAATCGTTCCTGGCTGGCTGAGTTTCGAAGACCGCTTCTTGCCGCTATCCAATTTGTAGCAATCCTGTGGGTTATTCATACCCTGCGGATGTTGCATATCCTGGACTGGCCGGCCGGCAGTTATGGTGTGTATCCCCGGCGCATATTCGGACTGAGTGGCATACTGACCTCTCCGCTGGTGCATAGCGACTGGAAACACCTCCTTTCCAATTCCATCCCCCTGCTCGCCATGATCACTGTTATCTGGTCCTTTTTTCGGAAAGTGTCCTGGCAGGCCTTTATTATGATCTATTTCATGACTGGCATCATGGTATGGCTGTTTGCGCGGCCGGTCTTTCATGTGGGTGCCAGTGGGGTCGTGTATGGTCTGGTTTCGTTTGTATTCTGGAGCGGGGTCTTTCGTCGCAGCCTGAAGTCGATTGTATTGGCGCTAATTGTCATCCTGGTCTACACGCCCATGTTTGCGGGCATCCTGCCCAACCAGGAGGGTATATCCTGGGAAAGTCATCTCCTCGGAGGACTGACGGGCATCTTCGCGGCCTGGTGGTTCCGGGCCGATCTCGAACCTGAGGAGCAACAAAAGCCGCCCCTGCCTGACGAGGACAAAACACCCTATTTTGACCCGGATACCTTTGAGCGGACGCGTGCGGAGCGCCGTTTGGATGATTATGAGTCGTGAGGATGGAGGGTTTATTCGTCTATTCGGTTATGCGTTTATGCGGGTTGAGAGATGCGAGATGCGGGTTACGATGCGGGTTACGGGATGCGGGTTACGGGGGGGACGTGGGTTGCGGGATAAATCAGGTCTACTTCATATTAAAGTGCTGCTAAGTTAAACCTTGCGTGATGGCCACTAAGGCAGAAAGAGCATATGGTTTCACAAAGGTGGGAGAGTTATTACAATTTGGCATTCCCCTGAATTCGTGAAATTTCGTGGTCAAATTCGTGAAAATTCGTGGTCAGATCGTGGATACCTTCTTCGTTCTACCTTCTACAAAACTTAAGCAACCTCCGCATCATCGGCCTCGTAAAAGAACAGGATTTAGAACCAACCCAGGATATTCACCGTGGTTCTGCTATCTTCATCCGATCATTTCGAGACCAATGGCTGCCAAACAAACCACAACACGTAAAAAAGCAACAGTCCCACTAAAGGTTATTCCGGGATGGGTGGATCAACTACCCCGTTTGCTGGCGGTAGCGATCCTGCTCCTCTACTTTTTCATCCGCATTGGTTTTCAGGATATACCGATCGAGCGAGATGAGGGCTCGTATGCTTATATGGGTCATCTGTTGCTCCAGGGCGGCACGCCATATCTGGATTTTTATGAAATGAAACCCCCGGCATTATTTTATAGCTACGCACTGCTAAGCGGATTATCCGGAGGCGATCTGGCCTGGATGCACGTATGGATGGCGGTTTTTCTATTTGCGGGTGGGATGTTTTTATTTTACCTGGTTCGCCGGTGGTTGGATGATGGTGCTGCGGTATTCGCCGTGCTGGGATATGCCGCACTTTCGATGATGCCGTATGCATCTGGTTTTTCGATCCAGGCCGAGCATATGGTCGCTGTATTTGCCATTGCAGGACTGTGGGCATTGACCAAAGGTCTGCAAATGGGCACACGCCGATGGATTATTTTGAGCGGGATACTCCTCTGTTACGGGTTGCTCATCAAACAAAACGGGATATTTTTTGCGGCGTTGGCCATCACGCTGGTACCTTTTTACCATCGGACAGAAAATCCGACCCAATGGGTGGGCAATACCTTGCGCGACGGGGGCTGGCTTGCGCTTGGGGCAGCTATTCCTGTGGCCATCTTCGCTGTGCTCATGATCATCCAGGGCAATCTGGCGGAGTTTTGGTTTTGGAATGTGGAATATCCCAAATCATACACCTCCTCCATTTCCTGGGATCTGGGCAAAACCTTGCTTACCAACGGTCTGAATAAAATGTCGGCCGACCAGCCGGTCTTTTGGTACCTGGGCGGTGCAGGACTGGTACTAATTTGGATGACCCGGATCGCAGGGTGGAAAAAATGGGCGGTCAGTGGCTTTTTGCTCCTGGCGATGGTTTCCGTTTCCCCTGGAAAACGCTTTTACGGGCATTATTTCCTCCATTTTATTCCGGCACTCGCCGTGGCCAGTAGCGCCGTGGTTTTTGCATTGGGACGGTGGCTGGAACCGGTAACAGGGCGCCTTTCCCGGCTCGTCCTCGGTCCTGCATTGGCAACGATTGTATTATTGCTGACGATTGCCAACCATGAGTCGTATTATTTCCGGCCAAATTTTACCAAAATCCTTCGTACGACATATGGTTCCAATCCCTTCCCGGAATCGAAACAACTGGCAGACTACCTGAATAAAATCTATCAACCCGGTGATGGCCTTGTGGTTTTTGGTTCGGAGCCGCAATTGTACGCCTACACCAAAGCTGAGGTGCCCACCCGCCACCACTTCATGGGCTTTTTATTAAAAAATCATAAAAAAGATCTGGAATGGCAGGAAGAAGTCATCGAAAGCGTAACCAATGATCCCCCAAAATATGCCGTTTGGGTGCAACACCCGCTTTCCTGGGTGCCGGTGGAAGGTGCTGACCAGACCATCATCAACTGGGGCTGGCAACTGGTGCGGCAAAAATATATGCCCATAGCCTGGTACGACCAGTTGGACAATGGGACCATTAACGTGGTCGAAGGTGACGCCGCTAAAAATTACCAGGCCCAGGGAAAACAATACATGGTGCTGGTAGAACGGGTAAACCAGGGCGAGCCGGGCAATGACCAACCGCCAGCCATCCCGAACAACTAGCCGGAAAAAAACGTAAAACGCAGCATGTACCCTCAAGCCTACGAAATCCCTTTCCAGAAAGTCGGCCAATCTGCCGAAGGTTATATTGCTGTGGCCGAACTGGAAAAAGCCATACCCTTTGTGGTAAAACGTATTTTCTGGACCTACTATACCCCTGAAAGCGTGGTGCGTGGACGGCATGCCCATCATCATACGGAGCAGGTATTGGTAGCTGCCGCCGGTCGGATACTCCTCCATACCGAAACACCCGATGGATTGCTAAAAACATTTGTTTTGGAAAGCCCGCATGTGGGGGTATACATACCGCCTGATTGTTGGCATACGATGCAATATTCGCACAATGCCGTCCAACTGGCGTTTGCCTCTACCGTGTACAACGAAGCCGACTATATCCGGGATTATGACGCGTTTAAAACAACGGGGCGATGATACACCCTACAGCGCAGGTGGATACCACCCATATCGGTCCGGAAACCAGGGTTTGGCAGCATGCGGTGATCCTTGAAGGGGCGCGGATCGGTAACTTTTGCAATATCAACTGCCATACTTTCATCGAAAACAACGTGACCATCGGTGACTATGTGACCGTAAAAAGTGGCGTGTACCTTTGGGATGGTCTTATTGTAGAAGACCACGTGTTTATTGGGCCCAATGCGACATTTGTCAACAACAGGTACCCGCGGTCCAATATGCCCCTGGATCCCTATCCGGTGACCGTACTTGAAGCAGGCTGTTCGGTCGGTGCGGGAGCGATTATTATGGATGGCATCCGTGTAGGTCGATGCGCGCTTATCGCTGCAGGTGCAGTGGTCAGCCGTGACGTTCCAGACCATGCCCTTGTAAAAGGAAATCCGGCAGTCCGGACAGGTTGGGTGGATGACGAAGGGATGAAGCTGGAACAACTGGGATCGACCTGGACTAGTCCGTCCGGTATGCGATACAAAGAGGTTGATGGAAAACTGATCAAACAGACGGAATGAAGATACCTTTCATGCGCTTCGACAGGATGCATGCACCCATCAGGGATGCACTGATAGCTGCGTCTACAGGGGTAATAGATAGTGGATGGTATATCCTGGGTGAAAACGTGGCAGCCTTCGAAAAATCCTTTGCAGCCTACTGCGAAACGGGTTATGTCATCGGTGTGGGCAATGGCCTGGAAGCGCTGCATCTGGCATTGCGCGTTTTGGAGATTGGCCCCGGTGATGAAGTCATTGTTCCATCCAACACCTACATTGCGACCTTACTTGCGGTGTCGTATACAGGCGCCACACCGGTGCTCGCCGAACCGCGATTAGCTACGTATAATCTTGATCCCGACGCCTTCAAAGCAGCGATCACGCCCCGCACCAGGGCGGTGATCCCCGTACACCTTTATGGCCAACCCTGTGAAATGGATGCCATCATGGCCCTATCGAACGAATATGGACTAAAGGTCATCGAAGACAATGCCCAGTCGCAGGGGGCCCGGTACTTGGGTCGTCGCACAGGGTCCTGGGGCC
>JAGNXB010000016.1:0-11964 GCA_017985675.1 Saprospiraceae bacterium
TATGGCTTTCCCAAGATGAGTTACAAGCCGGAGATTCTTACCCAGTTTGGCGGGCATATCGGTTTAGCTATTCGACCCTGGAGCAAAGTCCAGGCTGGTGTGCAGATCCAAAATGCCCGATATCTTTTTACAGATTCGTATGCTAGTGCGAGCACGGAACCGAATATAGATCTTCGGAAGACGGTTTCATTTTCTTTGTTAAATATCAGTCTTACTTACAGGCACCACCTCATTTCATCCGAATTGACATATGTCGGAACGGAAAAAAGTATTGAACTGGCACTGCAAAAAAAGCATAGTTTTTTTCTTTTGGCGGGGCCTCAGTTGGGTATCTTCAGATCGGTGGACGTACAGTTTAGCAAACGCAATGCCGGTACTGGAAACACTTGGCAAGCGTCAGATCTAAAGGACATTAAGCCGGCATTTGACAATTATGTACCCATTGATCTCATTCCCGACCAGCTACCAGAAGACCGAAAAGATTTATACCAATCCATGGTCCTCTCCCTGCTGGGTGGCGTTGGGTGGAATATGCATTTAGCCCCGGGCTTTTCAGCAACACTCGAAGCATCGGCCAGTATAACATTGAATGATTTTAATTCCTCGGATCGCAATAATGATGGCACCTACATTTGGCGTAGACGGGTTTATTCAGGTGAAGATCCCAAGACCTATTTTTCATCGTCCATTTTGAATTTTACACTGGGCGTGGGAATGCATTACACCTTTTAGCTGTCAGACGGTCTTTTTCAAGGTGGATGGACCACGTTATGGTTCTAAGACCCGGGTTCTTAACGCTTTTAACCTTCTTTTTTTACATTCAATGTGAACCGGGTTGTACTTTATTCCTCATTTCTTCGTCATAGGACAGTTGCTTTTGTGAGGAATTTTAAGAGGAGGATCGTGGTTAACATTACCATAATACCAAGTTCCGGTCAGGTAGACTTCTCAATCCCGAAAAAGCGTTAACTTTGCCCGCTTATGAAAATCAGAATTCTGACCTTACTCCTTGTTGTAGCTGCCCTTGCAGGTTGTAAATCCGAATTCGAACGTGTTCGTTTAAGCGGAGACGTCGATCAGATTTACCAAAAAGGCATTGAATATTATGAAAAAGGGGATTATCAAAAGGCTCAGGCGTTATTTGAACTGATCATCAACAACTTCAGGGGACGTAAGGAAGCGGAAGACTTGTACTTCAAATATGCCAACAGCCATTTTTACCTCAAAAACTACATCCTGGCGGCTTATTATTTCAACAATTTCAAGACGACCTACCCGCTTAGTTCCTTGCGAGAGGAGGCAGAATATATGGCCGCATACGCCAATTTTAAGCTTTCGCCCATTTACCGACTTGATCAGTTCTACACCATCAAGGCAATTGAAGGATTTCAGGATTTTGTCAATACCTACCCCAAAAGTGAACGCCTCGCCGAATGCAATCGTCTAATCGATGGCATGCGGGCCAAACTGGAACAAAAGGCTTTTGCCGAGGCTACGTTATATTATGACCTCAGAGAATATCAGGCCGCTTTACAATCCTTTGAAAATCTGCTCAAAGATTTTCCAGAGACCAAAGATGCCGAGCGTATTCGATATCTTCAGGTTGACGCGGCTTATGCCTGGGCAGCCAACAGTATAAAAGAAAAACGTAAAGAACGCTTTGAGAAGGTGACGGAATACATCAAACTATTTCGCAACAAATACCCTAAAAGTGAGTTTGCAACTGATATTAAAAAAACGGAATCCCTAACGAGGAATGCCATTAAAATGCTTTGACTATGTCTATCAAAAACAAATCTCAACACCTCGACCCAAACCTGAAGGCGCTGGAAATTGAGAAGCTCGTGGAAAAAACGGGTAACATTTATGAATCCCTGGTCATTATTAGCAAACGCTCCAGACAGGTAGCCGTAGATATCAAACGTGAACTCAATGAAAAACTCGAAGAGTTTACTGAGCAAACGGAAACAATTGAAGAGATTCAGGAAAACAAAGAGCAGATAGAAATATCCCGCTCTTATGAAAAATTACCCAATCCTGCGATTATCAGCATGAACGAATTCATGCATGATGAAATCCATTATCGTTACAAGGAAGAAGAACAGCCTGAGGCCTAACACCTTCTTACGCGTCATGGCCCAATCCCCACTGACCGGCAGAAAGATCCTACTTGGGATCAGCGGCAGTATTGCTGCATACAAAGCCGTTTTTCTAACCCGATTGCTCACTCGGCAAGGTGCGGAAGTACGTGTTATTATGACACCATCTGCCACGGCATTTGTAGCACCAATCACCTTTAGCACCCTTTCCCGTCACGCTGTCCAGTATGAGATAATGGGCGAGGGCGAATGGAATAATCATGTGGAGTTGGGGCTTTGGGCCGACCTCTTTATCATTGCCCCCGCAACGGCCAATACCCTAAGTGGTATGGCACAGGGTCGATGTGATAACCTGCTCCTGGCCGCATATCTCTCCGCAAGATGCCCGGTAATGATTGCGCCGGCCATGGATCTGGATATGTGGGAGCATCCATCAACCAAGCGAAATTTGGATCAACTACTGGCAGACCAGGTTAAGCTCATCCCTGTTGGGCATGGCGAGTTAGCTAGTGGTCTGTCTGGCCCCGGTAGAATCGCAGAGCCTGAGGTTATCATGGATCATATTCAGCAATTTTTTCAGGCAGGTCAAACACTATCTGGTTATACCATCCTCATTACTGCCGGACCTACCCAGGAAGCTTTGGATCCGGTGCGATTTATCAGCAACCATTCCTCAGGGAAGATGGGCATTGCACTGGCTGAGGAACTTGCTACACGCGGCGCTCTGGTTCAATTAGTGCTTGGTCCTTCCAGGTTGGTCCCTTCTCACCCAGGTGTCCATGTTATTCATGTTGTTTCCGCGCTGGAAATGTTGCAGGCTTCAGAGGCAGTATTTCCCCATTGCCAGGCAGCCATTTTTGCGGCTGCAGTAGCCGACTATAGACCAGTGCAGGTTGAAAACGATAAAATCAAAAAATCCGGCGATCATATTGACCTGCAATTGGTAAAGAATCCGGATATCGCAGCTACACTCGGCCGTCGTAAGCAGCCAGGTCAAATCCTTATTGGTTTTGCACTGGAGACCAAGGATGAAGAACTACATGCGTTACAAAAACTGGAAGCCAAAAATCTCGACTTTATCGTGCTCAACTCCCTCCGTGACCCCGGTGCCGGGTTTGAAACGGACACAAATAAAGTAACTTTATTTTTCCGGGATACTAAATCACACGCTTTGGGGTTAAAAGCTAAGACGGCCGTGGCAAGTGATATTGTTGACGAATTGGCACGCCTGTTGATCCCTAATGATTGAAATAGATTTTTGACCATGCGTATCCTTACCCTTATTATTTGTTCCTTTTTCCTTTCTTCTGTTACCGCACAGGAATTGAAAGTGAGTATACTTGTAAATACACCTCGGATCCAATCTGCAGACCCCGCTGTATTCCAAACACTCCAGACAGCTATTCAGGAGTTTATGAACAATCAGCGTTGGACAGACGAGATTTATGAGCTCGATGAACGCATTGAAGTGACGATCCAATTGACCATCAGGGACGAGTACAGTGTTAATTCCTTTGGTGCTGACATGTCCATCCAGGCTACTCGGCCGGTATATGGCAGTAATTTTAAGACATCCATACTGATGCATGTGGACAAGGATGTCACGTTTACCTATGATCAGTTTCAGCCCATCGTATTTAGTACGAATGCATATGTAGATAATCTTTCAGCGATTTTGTCCTTTTACGCCTATTATATCCTTGGCATGGATGGGGATACCTTTAGCAAAAACGGCGGCGAACAATATTTCCAAACAGCACAGGAAATTATAAATATGATTCCCGCTTCAGCAGGGCAAAAGGGCTGGAAAGCCTCAGATGGAACCCGTGTGCGTTACTGGATGATTGAAAATGCATTGAATCCTACTTTCCGACCCATGCGCGAAGCTGTTTATACCTACCACATGAAGGGCCTTGATGAAATGCACAGGGATACGGAAAAAGGACGGATAAATATGTTGAAAGCCATCGATGATATTGCACAGATTGCCAAAATAAACCGGAATGCCATGGCTATTCAGATTTTTGCCAACGCAAAAAATCAGGAAATTGTAGAAGTGTTCAAGATGGCCGATTCCCCTATGAAACGGCAGATTCAGGATCTTATGGCCCTCATAGACCCGGCCAATGCATCGCGATACCAGCAAATCGGATTGTAAATCGTATTATTAAAAGTCATTTGCACCTGATCCTTAATATGAAGGATTCCTTGCGCTATCTTTGACCCGGGTAATGGACACCGAAGTCTTACTTTATAAATGTTAATCCGATTTGACTCCTCCTGTTAAGATGAAACTCCATACTGAACATCTTGTCAAGCAATACGGCAGCCGTACTGTTGTCAATGATGTCTCACTTGAGGTAAATCAGGGTGAAATTGTGGGATTGCTCGGACCTAACGGGGCTGGCAAAACAACCAGTTTTTACATGGTGGTGGGTTTCATTCGTCCTAATGAAGGGCGCGTTTTTCTGGATGGGGAAGATATTACCACCTTGCCGATGTACCGCAGAGCCCGATTAGGGGTAGGCTATCTGCCTCAGGAAGCCTCTGTTTTTCGAAAGCTAAGCGTAGAAAATAATATCAAGGCGGTACTTGAAATGACCAATCTGCCCAAAGCAGAGCAGCGCGATCGTCTTGAGGGGCTTATTGATGAGTTTAATTTGCATAAAGTGCGCAAAAATAACGGGGACTCTTTATCGGGTGGTGAACGTCGGCGCACCGAAATTGCCCGTGCCCTGGCTACGGATCCCAAGTTTATCCTGCTTGACGAGCCGTTTGCAGGAATTGACCCCATAGCGGTAGAAGACATCCAATACAACGTTTCACGATTGAAAACACGGAATATTGGCATTCTTATCACCGATCACAACGTACAGGAAACCTTGTCCATCACCGACCGGGCTTATTTGATGTTTGAAGGTCGCATACTGAAGGCTGGTTCGGCAGAAGAGTTGGCTGCCGACGAAATGGTGCGCCGCGTTTATTTGGGGCAACATTTTGAGCTTCGTCGCAAGGAAATCAACCTGGAATGAACCGGCTCTTTGTAACCTTTATTTTGTATTTGACACTGGCATCATGCAGCCCCGAAAGTGGTTTCCTCAATAGTTCAGAAAAACGCGAAGTAGCCCGGCAGACAGAGGAAAAATCAATACCCTTGCTCGACAGTCTTGAGGGTCGATGTATCGGTTTTCAGGATAGTCTCCAACCATATCTTATTGATTCCATTATGGCCGTCCGTATCGAAGGCATGAGGAAAAAACTGGAGCAACAATGAAATATGCTGCGCTGATCGTGTTATTGCCATTACTGGGTTGCAGTGAAAAAATTGACACCAAATCCCAAATAAAAATAGATCGGGCGGTGGAAGAAAATTTAAAAAAACGCAGCCTGGATTTTTGGATTTCCTGCAGAGCTTCGGCGACGGAAAAAGCCTCTGATGCGGTGGATAGTATCCTTCTTCTTCGTGCATACACCACAGGATTGGACAGTGCGGATGCTCCTCCCCGGCCGATTCGTCCTGAATTGGTGGCTCCTGGGCTGGATCCCGATTCGACCCCGCTCAAATCTATATTACCTGTTAAAAAAGGCTTATAATTCGAGCATTCCAGTCGAGAAGAACAACATCATTCTTCATCTCTGATTATTCCCTCATAGTGGTTTATTTAAGGTTCAATTAATTGATTTATGACGAAAGATACCATCCTCATCACAGGCGGTTCCAGCGGATTCGGTCTTGAACTTGCCCACCGGTTTGCAGCATCAGGTCATCCATTGGTGTTAGTCGCTCTTCCCGGCAAAGCATTGGATCTTGCCAAGTCCGAGGTGGAACAACGTTATCCAGGCATTCATGTGTATACACTTCCTGTGGATCTGACGGCAGCGGACGGACCTGACCTGGTATTTTCATTTATCCAAAACAAGGGACTAACCATTGATGGCTTAATAAATAATGCTGGCTTTGGGACATGGGGATTTTTACCTGATATTTCCCAGGAAAAGGAAGAAGCCATGATCCATTTAAATATATTGGCATTATACCGGCTGACCCGTTTGTTTTTGCCGGGGATGATTGCCCGTAAAAGGGGGCAGATCATGCACATTGCGTCCATCGCTGCCTTCCAACCTAACCCCTATATGGCTACGTATGGCGCCACGAAAGCTTTTGTCCGCAGTTTTTCGCAAGCGCTGGAGCGTGAGTTGAAAGATCAGGGTAGTCCGGTGCGTGTCACCACGGTGTGTCCACCAGCAGCCCGTACGCCATTCAGAGAAGCATCAGGGATGAAGGACTCTGCCTTATTTAGCGGTTGGCTTTCTGTGGATGCCCCTTTAGTTGCGGATGCAGCTTTTAGGGCATATCAACGCAAACAAGGCTTAATGATTCCGGGGCGATTATACCGCATACTGCACGTATTGACCCGGTTTTTACCTGAATGGGTGAGTACGAACATCGCCATCCAAACGCTCCGCAAAGGCCTTCCCATTCACAAGTAAACTAAAGTTTCAGCTTGTTCACCCAACGAAATGGTGCTGAATTCCGATTATAGATATGTAAGGGCTGTGAATGGCCGTTGAATAGTGTACATGACTTACCATTCAAAAAGTACCGATGAAGATTTGCTGGCAGGCTGTCGCACAGGTGACCGGATTGCGCAGCGCCATCTTTATGAACGGTATTTCAGTAAAGGGATGGGTATATGTATGCGATACACCGGCAGCAGGGAGGAGGCACTCGAGGTGGTGAACCAGGCTTTTTTAAAGGTCTTTCAAAATCTCGATAAGTACCAACCCACCGGCACACTTGCATCATGGATCGCTCGCATTGCCTTTAATACGGCTATGGATCATCTCCGGAGTCAACAGACTTACCGAAAGGTTATTCATTTTCCGGAATCGCATGAGCGGGGTATCGATGATGATGTCTTACCCCATTTGGAGGCCGAATATCTCTATCGGATGATTCAGGAGTTAACGACTGCTTCGCGATCGGTATTTAGCCTTTATGTGATTGAGGGCTATCGGCACAAGGACATTGGGGAGATGCTGGGAATGGATGAATCAACGTCCAGATGGCATCTGGCTCAAGCCCGCAAAACCTTACAGGCACGAATCGTTAAGGAGCATTTAATTCGCGAACCACGCTCATGAAGCAGGATATGTCACCACAAGAAAAAGCATGGCAAAAAGCCATCAAACAGCATATTTTTTTGCCACAGGAACAAGACTGGCAGGCAATGGAAAAGCTTCTGGATCAGCAGGGCGGTCTCGGGGGTATTGCACCCATCGAGGTGACACCCCCACCAGGACCAGTTACGGGAGGACAATCCAGCCTGATTGCCGGACTAATCATCGGACTAGTACTGATGTTCATCTATGGTTTAACTCCTGGAGACCAATCTGATACAGCCAGCCCACCCTCCATACCAAAGCCATTGCTTGACGAAAGCCAGTTGGCTTCAGTAACCCGGGAAGCGGGTGTTGATGAGCCTGTTAGTGCCGGACTTGTCAGACAAATGCCAGAAGCCACCGCCCACACAAATCAATCAGGGATGACTGCCATTAATCCTGCAACACCAAAAAACCTTGAGCCGACACTTGTCCCTTTTCAATCGTCCCTTTCGAGCACCTCAATGATGGGTATAGATGCTGAAATAGTTAGCTCCGATGTGATTCCTAAAGTAGAAAAAAGCCCGTACCGCATGGAAGTGGAGGACATACGAATGTTGACGGAGAGTGAATATACACCTGGTCTTATGGCTTTTTCCCGTTTGATCCGTCCGATTGCCAAGGTTCCTATTCCTATGGTTACATTGGCAGGGATGGAACAGATTCAATTACCGAAAGCACCTTCTCCATTTTTATACGGATTGGTTGTTGGTATTCAAACAGCCATTCCTGAGGGTTTGGAAATGCAATCCCCCCTTCCACATGTAGGTCTCTTTGCACGATATAATCTAAAGGGCAAATGGCACATGCAAGCAGAGCTCATCTCAAAATGGGCGCGATTGGAGCAAATCTACGCTTCTGAAGAGGCGCTTGATAATTTAATGTTGGACCCGGCCACAACGGTAGGTGCCACTCGTTCATCGGGTTTGTGGTATGTAGAAATGCCGATTATGGTAGGATATACCCTTGGGCGTCATAGTTTTCAAGGAGGCATAAGGACTGCGCTCGTTTATGAAATACCCACTACAAAAACGAATCAAAAAAATTTCCCGCTCATCATGAGTGTTGAACAGATAAGTACGCCGCCCCAAAAAGTAGATGTGGGTATTACAGCTGGATGGTCCTGGATGATGTCTTCCCGATTGGCACTTGATGTGCGCACGAATTATGGTTTTTCTAATCTCATCAACAGACAGAGCAGTATGCCGGGGACATTTCGGAATACGGACTTGATGGCTTCGGTGAGATGGTATTGGTAGCCGCTGAAATGCTCAATCCAGGAATGTTTTCATTCTTTATTGGCCAACTGGCCACAGGCGGCATCGATATCCTTGCCTCGGCTGCGTCGCACAGTAACGGTCACGCCGAGACGGGTAAGTTCGGCTAAAAAGCCATTCAAACGTGATTCTCTGGATTTTACCATTTGCACGCCTTCAACCGGGTTATATTCAATGATGTTGACACGCACGGGAAACTGACGCGTTAGTTTTGCCAGGTTTCGCGCATCTTCCGGACCGTCGTTAAATCCATCAAAGGCAATGTATTCGTAGGTGATTCGGTTGCGGGTTGTCTGGTAAAAATAGTTTAGTGCCTCCATGAGCACTTCCAGGTTATTTTGCTCATTAATCGGCATGACAGTATCGCGTTTGGCATCATCCGGAGCATGGAGACTGAGGGCCAGATTGACTTTGGGGTTGTCGTCTGCCAGACGTCGAATCATCTTCGCAATACCTGCTGTACTAAGCGTAATACGCTTGGGCGAAAATCCCAGTCCATCAGCGGATGTGATCCGTTCAATACTGGACATCACGGGTGCATAAGCCAACAGGGGCTCTCCCATTCCCATATAGACAATGTTGGTCAAGGGGTAGCCATACTGATCCAGCGCAATTTGATTGACCTGAAACACCTGATCAAAAATCTCGCCGGCGTCGAGATTTCGCACACGCTTCATCATACCAGTTGCACAGAAGCTACATGTCAGGCTACAGCCTACCTGGGAGGAAACACAAACGGTATATCGGTTTTCTTCGGGGACGGGTATCAATACGGCCTCAATTTTGTGGCCGTCATGGAGAACAAAACGACATTTTACCGTCCCGTCATTGCTGTCCTGACGTTTATCCAGTTGGATGGGGTGAAGATGAAAATGTGTACTTAGAAAGGATCGCAGGGTTAACGGCAAATTATTCATCGCCGAAAAATCAGTCACTCCTTTTTGCCAAAGCCATTGCCAAATCTGACGTGCTCTGAAAGGCTTTTCACCATGTTCAGCTAAAAAACCGGTAAGCTGATCCAGGTCAAGCTGACGGATGTCGATGGAAACAGAAGAAGTGGCCATAAGTTGCCCCTAAAACGATAGTTGTCCCGGAGTGGTTCCGATTAACCGAGGGTTTGTTTTACTTCGATAATTTCGTAGACCTCGATATTGTCACCCACTTTCACATCGTTGAAGTTTTTTATCGATACACCGCATTCCATACCGTTTTTCACTTCCTTTACGTCCTCTTTGAAACGTTTAAGTGAGGCAAATTCGCCGATCGTTCCTTCTTTGGTTGGGAATACAACGATACCATCGCGAATGACACGGATCCGGCTGTTGCGCATGACCTTACCTTCGGAGACATAACAACCTGCAATTGTACCGATCTTGCTGATTTTGTAGACTTCGCGTACGTCAATCTGGCCGAGAATTTTCTCTTCCTTGGTCGGCTCAAGCATGCCTTCCATAGCCATCTTGATCTCTTCAAGTGCTTCGTAGATGATAGAATACATCTTGATTTCCACGCCTTCTTTCTCAGCCAGTTTGCGGGCACCTTGTGATGGGCGCACCTGGAACCCGATAATGATCGCGTCGGAAGCAGAAGCAAGGAGTACGTCAGATTCGATGATCTGACCAACTGCTTTGTGGATGATATTAATCTGAATCGTCTCCACGGAGAGTTTGAGCAATGCATCAGACAGGGCTTCTACAGAGCCATCAAAGTCACCTTTGACGATGAGGTTAAGTTCTTTAAACGTACCCAATGCAAGACGACGACCGATTTCATCCAAGCTGATACGCTTGCTGGCGCGGTTAGATTGTTCTCTGGATATCTGCGAACGTTTTGCGGCAATCTGGCGTGCATCCGATTCCTCTGTCATGACACGGAATATCTCACCTGCCTGTGGTGCGCCGGTCAAACCAAGTACCGCGACAGGAGCAGAAGGTCCGGCTTCGGTCACTTTTTTGCCCCGTTCGTTGAACATCGCTTTGACCCGGCCTGAAAATTCGCCGGCAACCATGACATCTCCGATATGCAGCGTACCAGTTTGGACCAGCATTTTGGAGACATAACCCCTGCCTTTGTCCAGCGAAGCTTCCAGAATAGTGCCTGATGCCTGGCGATTGGGATTTGCTTTAAGATCCTGAATTTCAGCTTCCAACAGGATTTTTTCCAACAGTTTGTCTACATTGAGACCTTGTTTGGCAGAAATATCCTGGGATTGGTATTTACCACCCCAGTCTTCGACCAGCAGGTTCATATTCGCCAGTGATTCCTTGATTTTTTCAGGTTGAGCATCTGGTCTATCGATCTTGTTTATAGCAAAAATCAACGGTACGTTTGCTGCCTGGGCATGGCTGATGGCTTCTTTTGTTTGCGGCATGATATTATCATCTGCAGCAATCACGATAACGGCAATATCCGTAACCCTTGCGCCACGTGCCCGCATGGCGGTAAACGCTTCGTGACCCGGCGTATCCAGGAAGGTAATCTTTTTGTGATCAGGTCCGCAAACAACCTCGTAGGCACCGATATGCTGCGTGATACCGCCTGCTTCGCCGGATACCACATTGGCACTTCGAATATAGTCGAGGAGGGATGTCTTACCGTGGTCGACGTGACCCATGACGGTGACGATGGGTGACCGAGGCACTAAATTCGCCGGATCTTCATCTTCGATTACCAGGTCGATCAGCTGATCTTCGGCGCTGATAAATTCAACTTCACGGCCAAATTCATTGACAACGAACTCGATAATCTCCGCATCCATGCGCTGATTAATCGAAACAATTACGCCCAGATTAAAACAGGTAGAGATAATTTCTGTAGGCGAAACATCTAAGAGACCTGCAAGCTCAGATACAGAGACGAACTCTGTAACCTGTAGTTTGTCATCATAATTAGATTGCTCGAGTGCTTCCGCTTTTTCCCGGTGGAAATCACGTTTATCCCGACGCATTTTCTGGCGTTTGCGTTTGCCTCCGCCGCCCAGGCGGGCCATCGTTGCCTTGATCTTATCTTCAATCTCTTTTTTGCTGACTTCCTTGGGCATTTCCCGACCGCGGAAATTCGAACCTGTACCACCTCTGTTTTGGCCGCCTCCCTGGCCCTGGCCGCCTCCCTGGCCCTGGCCACCACCCTGACCTTGGCCCTGGCCTTGACCCGAACCACCTCCCTGAGATGGGGAATCGTTTGTGGCGATTTTTTTCCGTTTCCGTTTGCGCTTAGCGGCATCTGTATCAGAGGATGCCACGGGCTTAGCGACGGGCACATCTTCTTTTTTCTTCTTGGGTTTATTGAACTTGTCTGTGTCAATTTTACCCATGATCTTGAGCCCGCGCAATTGCTGAGCTTCAGCACGAATGACCTGATCCCCTGCGGGTACTTCCGGTGTAGGTTCAACTGAAGCAGGCGTTTCATCCTGTACAGGAGCTGCA
>JAGNXB010000016.1:12064-51658 GCA_017985675.1 Saprospiraceae bacterium
GTCAATTTTACCCATGATCTTGAGCCCGCGCAATTGCTGAGCTTCAGCACGAATGACCTGATCCCCTGCGGGTACTTCCGGTGTAGGTTCAACTGAAGCAGGCGTTTCATCCTGTACAGGAGCTGCAATGGGCTCTTCCACCGGTGCGGGCTGTTCCTGAGCTGGTGGATCAGGTTGGACCACTATTTCTTTAGCCTTTGGTTTGGGCTTAGCGTGGATATCGATTTTGCCGACTACTTTCAATCCGCCTTCCGGTTTCACCCTTGCGCCTTCTTCCTTCGGTTCTTCGGGTGGAGGTGCGGGTATTTCAACCTGAGCTGGTGTTTCAACAACGGGTGCAGGAGGTGGTGGCGGCGGCGGCGGTGGCGGCGGAGGTGGTGCTGGCGGTGTTACTTTGGCAACTACAGGTTTTTCGACATGGGTGTCCACCTTAGCCCCGGAACGATGTCCAAGGATGAGCTGGTCAGCCTGTTCTTTAATATCCATGGACTTCTTGAACTCCTTCATCAGCTCAGTATACATCTCATCTGAGATCTTAGCTGTGGGTTTGTTCTCCACTTCAAAGCCGGCTTTTAGCAGGTGCTCCACTACTGTGGACGTACCTACATTAAACTCCTTAGCAACTTTTACGAGCCGTTTCTCCATTTATTTATTTTGGCTGGTATCACCCTACCAGGGGGAACCAACATTTTGCAAAGTTACACGCATTTTGCGTACTACGGATTACGTTATCCCGAAGGACTACGCATCTTTCTCATCATCTTCAAACTCAGAGGCCAGTACCTTCAGGACATCCTGAACGGTTTCTTCCTCCAAATCCGTTCTGCGCACTAGTTCATCGGCACTGAGTGCCAATACACTGCGTGCTGTATCGCAACCGATGCCCTTAAGCGCATCGATGACCCAGGATTCGATTTCATCTGTGAATTCGTCCAGATCCACATCTTCCGTTTCGTAATTGACATTATTGCGATAGACATCTATTTCGTATCCGGTGAGCTTTGAAGCCAGTTTGATATTTGCTCCACCTCGGCCGATGGCCAGTGACACCTGGTCGGGGTCGAGGTAAACTGAAGCCCTTAAATTTTGTGCATCCAGATTGATGGTCCCCACTTTTGCAGGGGTCAGTGAACGTTGGATGTACAAGGCTATATTGCTGGTGTAGTTGACAATATCGATATTCTCATTGCGAAGCTCACGGACGATGCCGTGGATACGGGAACCCTTCATACCCACACAAGCACCGACCGGGTCAATACGGTCATCGTAAGACTCAACGGCTACCTTGGCCCGCTCACCAGGGATGCGGACAATGTTTTTCACCGTGATCAAACCATCTTCGATTTCAGGAACTTCCTGCTCCATTAATTTTTCGAGGAACATATTGTCGGTACGCGAGAGGACGATTACCGGATTGTTATTGTGCAGATCCACTTTTTTAATGACGGCACGGACCATGTCTCCTTTGCGGAAGAAGTCCCCTTTGATCATCTCTGTACGTGGAAGGACAAGTTCATTCCCGGTGGCATCGTCGAGCACCAGAATATCCCTTTTCATGATTTGGCTCACTTCACACATGACGAGATCGCCTATCCTATCGCTATAACGTTTGTACACTTCATCCTTCTCGAGTTCCATTATCCTGGAAATAAGGGTTTGGCGTGCGGCCATGATGGCGCGGCGGCCAAAGTCTTCCAACTCCAGTTTTTCATAACATTCCTCTCCGATCTCGTAATCTGAGTCAATAGCTACAGCTTCTGAAACGGAAATCTGACTTCGCTCATCGGTCACCTCACCGTCGGCTACGATTTCGCGAACCCGCCAGAGCTCAAGGTCTCCTTTGGTGGTATTGACAATGACATCGAAATTTTCATCCGAGCCATATTTTTTACGGATAAGCGTGCGGAAGACATCTTCCAATACCCGAACCATTGTAGGCCGGTCTATATTTTTGCCATCCTTAAACTCCGAAAATGATTCTACCAGTTTCATGATGTGAAATTGACGTTACTATGTTATTTAAAAGCGAGCTTTACTTTTGATTCGCGGATATCTGCATACAAAATCAAGCGCTCGGCCAATTCTTTTTTACGGCCTTTGGGGCTGATGTTCACTTCCAGACCAAAGGCATTTTCGGTGGTGTGGAGCAATTTGCCTTCCACTTTGTCGCCATTTGCGAGCGTTAATTCAAGCGTGCGGCCGACGTGTTTTGGATATTGCCTTGGTAATACAAGCGGACGTGTTGCGCCGGGTGAGGACACCTCAAGGGTATAGTCTTCACCCAGTTGGCCACCTTCGTCCAATAGTGCTTCCAAATATCTGCTGAAGTCACGACAAGCAGCAAGGTCAATGCCCTCATCGCCATCCAGATAAACTTCTACCTTGTTGCCAGCTATCACCCGGACCTCGATAAGAAAGTAGGCTTGGTATTCAGCTTCTCCAAGGCGCAAGCTTAGCCAATCCTTAATTTGTTGGACAATATCCATATCGTAAAAATAAAAGAGGGAACCATCTGGTTCCCTCATCTCTTTGTCTCTGGGTGCAAATGTACGAAGAGTTCTACTTCTCACCAAATCTTACCCTATGTTTTTCCTTAAAGGTGGGATTTTGAGAAAATAGACCGTATAATGCGAGGTCTCACTGGTATTTTTGCCCTTACTAACCAATCCATCATGCGCATTGCTCTTGCTCAACTCAACTTTCACATTGGCCATTTTGCGGGCAATTTGGCCCTAATGGAAAAGGCTATCACAGAGGCCCGCCTCCAAAAAGCTGATGTGATTTGTTTTCCGGAATTGGCCGTATGCGGCTATCCGGCGCAGGATTTTTTGGAATTTGCTGACTTCCTGGATGAAGTAGAAAATGTCATCACTTCCTTGACAGCATTGGCCACGGATATAGCTATCGTTGTCGGTGCGCCAATCAGAAACCCGGAAGCAGAAGGCAAGGATTTGTACAATGCAGCCTTGTTTCTTGCCGAAGGGAAGGTGATGCATACCTATCACAAAGCACTGCTACCTACCTACGATATTTTCGATGAGTACCGTTATTTCGAACCAGCCCATCAATTTGGAACGGTTTTGTGGAAGGGGGTCCGATTTGCATTAACGGTTTGTGAAGACATCTGGAATGTAGGCAATGAAAATCCGCTGTATACCATTTGTCCGCTTGATGAAATGATGGGTGAAAAGCCTGATGTCATCCTCAATATTTCAGCGTCACCCTTTTCATTTCAGCAAGCAGTGTTGCGCAAGGAGGTGCTCCGTGAAAATGTACGCCGGTATGACCTGCCGTTGATATATGTCAACCATGTAGGGGGCCAAACGGAGTTATTATTTGATGGTGGTTCGACGGTCATGTCGCCTGACGGAACGGTCTTTGCCGAGATGCCTTATTTTGAGGAAGGCGTATATGTTGTTGATCTAGACCGGATACGTGAAGGAGGTGGTCCGGGTGAGCAAATGGCAGATAAATTTGCATTAATCCATGATGCGTTGGTCATGGGCATCCGGGATTATTTTGGAAAGTTGGGTTTGCGCAAGGCAATACTGGGTTTATCGGGAGGGATTGACTCGGCCTTGACGGCTGTGCTGGCTGTGCGGGCCCTGGGTGCAGATATGGTTACAGGCTTGCTCATGCCATCCCGTTTTTCGTCTGATCATTCCGTGGAGGATGCGCGTCAACTTGCGATTAATTTGGGCATTAACTATGAGGTCATTCCCATTGAGCCGGCTTATCATGCGATGTTAGGTCTGGTCGAGCCACATTTTGAAGGCAAACCGTTTGATGTTACGGAAGAAAATATTCAAGCGCGTGTCAGGGGGATGTTGTTGATGGCTTTTTCCAATAAGCTTGGTCCTATCCTTTTAAATACAACGAATAAAAGTGAGATGGCTGTGGGTTATGGCACCTTGTATGGCGATCTGTGTGGAGGGCTCTCAGTGATTGGAGATGTGTATAAAACAGAAGTGTATGAGCTAGTTCAGTGGATTAATAAAAACGAGATGGTCATTCCTCAAAACACGATATCCAAACCGCCATCAGCCGAATTGAGACCGGGTCAGAAAGACAGTGATAGCCTCCCTGAATACGAGGTGTTGGATCCATTATTGCGCCATTACATTGAAGGACGAAAGGGGCCTCAGGAATTGATTCAAATGGGGTTTGATGAGGCTTTGGTGCGCAAGGTGCTCCGTATGATTAATATCAATGAGTTCAAGCGGTTCCAAACAGCGCCGGTGTTGAGGGTTTCTTCAAAAGCCTTTGGGATGGGGCGCCGAATGCCAATTGTCGCCAAGTATCTGTCTTGATCCCCTTATCGCTACGATTAGGCATGAAGTCGCGGTGACGAGTCTGAAAGCGGAAGAATCTCTCATACGCCCAGTTGTTAAAACCTTAGGTTTTAAGGATTGAAAAGTCGATTATCTGTACCTTTGAGCCGTGAGGAAAGAACAACTAATTATTGCCTTCATTAGCTGCGCCATGGTCATCTGCTCCCTGGTGCCAGCATATGCGCAGAAGGTAGAATTCAGGGAAGAGCCCGCAGTGAAGCGTTACCTGGATTTGCACCTACAGGCCAATCGCGATCCATCTCGCAAAATTGATGTGTGGCGGATCCAGATTGCGGCTACCGTTGATCGACGGCAGATGGAAGCAGCAAAAGCAAGTTTCAAAAGAAAGTATTCCTGGTTCAACATCATCAATACCTATTCCGAACCCTATTACAAGCTTCAGGTAGGGGCATATCATCAAAAAAGTGGTGCGGAATCTATTTTATACCAACTAAAAAAGGATTATCCAGGTGCGTATCTTGTCCGTGACAAAGTGCGCTTAAGTGAGCTCAGCGATTAGGGCCATGTTGCAGACTAAACGAAAACAGTTTGACGGGCTCCTGCTGATCATCTATCTCAATTTGGTCATCATTGGCTTGTTAATGATTTATTCGTCAAGCCATGGACCTGGTGAGACCCCGGATATTTTTGATTTAAAATCGCCATTAGGCCGGCAATTACTTTGGGCGGGTGTTTCGTTAGTTACTTTACTTTTTTTACTTACTATCTCTTCTGAATTCTGGAAAACATTTGCCGTTCCCATTTATATTTTAGCCATAATTGGACTTATTTTAGTGTTGATATTCGGCTCCGAAATCAAAGGTGCAAAAGCTTGGTTTTCGATAGGCATTTTTTCCTTTCAGCCCGCTGAGTTTGCCAAGTTAGGCACCTTATTATTGGTATCTTCTTTTTTAAGTAATTTCAGAACAGACATCCGGCAGTTACGTCATCAAGGCGTGGGACTACTCATTTTGCTTTTACCTGTTTTGTTGATTCTTCTTCAACCGGATGCAGGCAGTGGGCTTATATTTTTGGCATTTCTATTGCCTATGTTTCGCGGTGGATTACCGATTGGTTATCTCATTTTGGGAGTGCTGGCCTGTTTTTCTTTTTTAATGCCACTCATCATGGACATCCAGTTGTGGCTTTACGGGATACTCTTTATTAGTTTGACCACGGTAATGCTCAGTTTTGAGAAAAAACGTTTTTGGATCACGAGTATAATCCTATTAGCGGTACTTTCCTATTTAGGCTACAGAGAAGAATTATTTTTGGTCATGACGCTATTGTTATGCAGCTTTTTTCTACTTTTTGGTATTTTGGCATGGCGTCAGGGCAGACAACGATTGGTGAGTCTGGTGTTGTCATTTATGATCCTTAGCAGCATTCTTTCCTATTCGTCTTTTTTTATATTTAATAATCTGTTGCTGCCGCACCAGCAGGAGCGTATAAATGTGTGGTTAAATCCCGAAAAATGTGACCCGAGAGGTTCGTTGTATAATGTGCTGCAGGCCAAATTGGCTATTTCTTCCGGAGGCTTGGAAGGCAAGGGATTCCTGGAGGGAAATATCACCAAATTGCATTATGTGCCTGAGCAAACCACGGACTTTATATTTTGTGCGATTGGGGAGGAACAAGGATTTATAGGTACATTCGGTGTTATTATTCTTTACATGATGTTGGTGTTGCGGATTATCCAAATTGGAGAAAGACAGCGCACGGAATTTGGCCGATATTATGCCTACGGATTGGCAGGCATGTTTTTTCTCCATTACACGATTAATATCGGGATGACCATTGGCCTTGCACCCGTCATTGGTATCCCTTTGCCATTTATTAGTTACGGAGGATCGTCATTATTATTTTTTACCATTTTGCTTGGTATCCTTATGAAACTGGATTATAGCGACCGATCGAGGTAGGAGAGGGGTTATTGGGTTATTGAGTTGGGGGGTTATTGAGTTATTGAGTTATTGGGTTGGGCGTTATTGGGTTATTGCGAAAAATTTTTCCGCAACAACGCCACACGCAACAACGCCACACGCCACAACGCCACACACAACAACGCCACGCACCACGCGCAATAACGCCACACGCCACAACGCCAAACACAACAAAGCCCTAACGCAATAACCCCCTAACGCAATAACAATTAAGCCTAAAGGAGATTATACGATATGCCGCCGCGGACCCAGCGGCCTGGCATAGGCACCAGATTGGCGCCTGTATATTTTTCATCTGTCAGATTAGTAGCTTCCACAAAAAGCGAAAAGGTTTGGTGTTTGTAAGCCAGTCGCACATCAAATAGTGTGAAATCCTCCAATGCAATACGCTCGTTATATCGTCCTTGCACATTTAAGGAAACGGGCCCCTGGCCGAGGGAAATACCGCCTGTAAATTGATGGCGGAGATGATTAAGGGCATAACGCGATAAGGTATATTCGCTCTCCAATATATCGGCTTCAATCAATGTATAACCGAGGCGAATGCTTCGAAGGGGACTTTTGGTGCTGAAATAATATTGCATGGCGCAATCCAATCCGGACATATCCAGATTTTGGAAATTACGAGGTTGCCATTTTAGCGTATCCGCATCTCTGGTCCAGTCAATTAAATCGCGTCCCATTCGGGAAAACCAGGAAGCTTCTATTTGGAGCTTGGCCGACTGATACTTAATCCCACTTTCCCAGGAGAAAGCGGATTCAGGCTCGAGGTCAGGATTGCCGGCATTGGCCGGGTCACTGTAGTACAAATCGGTAAATGTGGGGACACGGTAAGTGTTTCCGGCATTGGCGAATACCTTCCATTTTTGAGTTATGTTCCAACCGGCATCCATGCCCGGAAATATTCGGGTGCCAAAATCACTAAAATAGTTCAAAGACAGCCCGGGAGTTAAATCCAACTGATTGTCGAAAAAGCTAAACCGGTGTTCCAGGAAAGCGGAAAGAACTGTACGCTGATGCGAGCCTAGATTATTGCTGCTCAGTTGGACTTGGGCGGCTTCGAGTCCGGCACCTGTAATGCCCCAACTATTGGAATGACTTGCATTAAATTCTGCTCCTGTGGTATTTCCAATATGCATATTTCGATAGACAGATGGATTATTTCGGACAAAAAGATAAAGGTCCTGATTCCGGCGCCAGTAAATTCTTGGCTTTATCAGCCACCTTCCCACCTGAGTCTGATAATCCAGGGCTACCAGGCTGGTCTGGATTTCCTCATATTGTTCTGCAAAGTTGGGGTTGGCATAAAAGCCATTTGCACCAAAGCGCCTTTCGGTATAACCAGCCAACAATCGGTAACTTCCCTCCTTGTGCGACAGTTCGCCCTGGTAAAAAAAGTTGGTTATGTCGTAATCGGTATTATGTCGGTATCCTTCGGAAAAATCTTTGGAAAAGGATAACATGTTATTGACCTGTTTACCGGGCAAAGTTGCATTGAGCGAGATGCCACCTAACT
Organism: Saprospiraceae bacterium; assembly: GCA_017985675.1. Classification (GTDB taxonomy): domain Bacteria; phylum Bacteroidota; class Bacteroidia; order Chitinophagales; family Saprospiraceae; genus JAGNXB01. The sequence goes on from JAGNXB010000016.1 coordinate 19,855, forward strand.
GGTAACTGCCTGCGCGAAGGCTGGCTTGTAAACCCGGTGTGGCACTTTTTTTAGTGACGATATTAATAGCTCCGGCAAAAGCATTTTGACCATAGATTCGGGCTCCTGCCCCTTTGAGTATTTCAATCCGTTCAATATGTTGGATATCTACTGGCAGATTGAGGCTATGGTGCCCGGTTTGTGGATCGTTCAATTTGATGCCGTTGAGGAGGATCAGGCTCTGGTCAAACGTGCCTCCACGTATGCTGATATCGGCTTGTACCCCGTGGGCGCCACGCTGACGAACATCCACCCCTGAAACATAATTTAGCAATTCAGCCACGCTGATGACAGGCATAAGCTGAATGTCTTTGGATGTGATGATGGTAATAGATCGGGAGATTGCCGAAAAAGGCAGCGCCAGACGATTTTCGGCTATTACGATGTCTTCCAGGTGGACCTGCATGGAATCCTGTTGGGCATAAAGCGGCAAATTAAAAACAGTCAGATAAAAACTAAAAAGGAGGGCATGAATGCGCCATTTTAATGGTTTCATGTGTTAATTTGAGGTAGGTTTGAGTGGCAAGTTTACGGACAAGTCGCGAAAGCATCACCATTTGCGGGCTGAAAGCGGAATGCAAAATAGGTTTTGAGGTGGGCAGTAAGAAATGCCTTATCTTTGCAGGCTATGCAATGTACACGTGAAATATATAGTTGGAACAACGAAAAGCTTTCCTGCTTTTTGGGCCTGATTATTTCCGTGTGGACATGGGCTCATTCCGCAAAACGACCCAGGTCATGAAACCGGAAGACAAACCCATCATAGAGATAAAAAACCGTCGTGCCTCCTTTGAATATCGGTTTATTCAGGAATTTGAAGCGGGTATTATGCTTACAGGCACGGAGATAAAGTCTATCCGCAAAGGAGCGGCCAATCTGAACGACGCCTTCTGTTTATTCCGCAAAGGGGAATTATTTGTTCGCAACCTGTTCATTGCGGAATACGAAATGGGGAATGTGTACAATCACGATACCCGCCGGGTGCGCAAATTATTATTGCGCGGCAGTGAATTGGCCAAGTTGGAAAAAAAGGTCAAAGAAAAAGGCTTTACGATTGTCCCTATCCGGCTTTATATCACTCAGCGTGGACTTGCCAAGCTTGAGATTGCGCTTGCTCAAGGTAAAAAGTCCTACGACAAGCGGGAGTCACTGAAAGATAAGGATACAGCCAGAGATCTGGCCCGCATTAAAAAGGCCTTGAAGTAAAGGGTCTGAAGGTCTTAAGGTCGAAGGTCTGAATGTCGAAGATCGAAGGTCGGGAGGTCTGAATGTTGAAGCACCGCTGAGGCGCCATGACGCGAAGAGGTTATTGGGATGTTGCGTTATTGCGATAGAATTCTATGTTTTTTCAAGTTCAACCCCTTCAGGGTTGGTGCGTGGTGTTTTTCTTACCCCGGGTTGCACCCAGGGCTATTGAAATTGAAGCCCTTCAGGCTTCCGTCTCGGAATTTTTAGACCAATAAGAGAAGGCAGAATCACTCTGTAGGGTTGAATCACTGAACCGATGGACTAGCATTCAAAGAGCACCTTCCATATTTAAACCACAATGGTTTGAACGTTCGAATACATCGGTCCTCTGTCCTCGGTCCTCCGTCCTCCATCATCGGTCCTCCGTCATCGGTCATCGGTCCTCCGTCATCGGTCATCGGTCCTCCGTCCGCTTACCGCTCGCCACTTACCCTTTCGATCTTATTCCTCTTCAGCAGCGGCAACCTCTGCAGGAGCTGCTTCCTCAGTGGGTTTTACTTCCTCCGAAGCTTCCGCATTATTTTCAACGGGAAGGAGATTGCGTTCGTTCAGGTAGCCGTACCATTTGATCACCTTGCGGATGTCGGCGATGCGGACCATATCCTCGTCATGTTCAGGCAGAATCTGTTTGAAATATTCGCGGAGATCCCATTCAGGCGCGTTGGCATCCGGGAGTGGGAGTTCGCTGGCAAACATGCGGGCAAATACTGATTTGAGGTCTTCCGTCCCGTCCTGCGTGTAAATACCTATGCTGGCCAATAACGAAAACTGGTGATTTCGTGTAGGCGCAAAACGCCGCTGTCCGGTGTTGAGATCCTCAATGATCAATCCGTTATGACGGTTGGCAGCTACCCGGTACAGGCCTGACAGACCGCTTACGGATACAATGGATTCGAATTCTACAGCCATTAGTAGGCAATTAATTTAATGAGTTGTTCACGAAAACGTGCCGGAGGCAAAAATTGCTGCTCCAGCGGTATAGCAAAAGGTATTGGCGTGTCCAGACTAGCTGCACGCAAAACCGGGGCGTCAAGGTACTCAAAAAGATGCTCACTGATCCAGGCACTGATCTCCCCGCCTATACCCAGGAACAGGGTATCCTCATGCAAAAGGATCACTTTATTGGTTTTTTTCACCGAATTAGTGATGGTTTCATAGTCCAGGGGAACCAAGGAGCGCAGGTCGATAATTTCCGCATCCATGTCCAGTTCCCGGACCGTTTCCAGGGCCCAGTGGACACCCATTCCATAGGTGATGACGGTCACCGCATTTCCCTCGCGGGCTATACGGGCTTTTCCGATTTCTATTCGATATGGTTCGGTGGGTACCGCTTCAGATACGGCACGGTACAAGGCTTTGTGCTCAAAAAACATCACCGGATTGGGGTCATCCAAGGCGGCTAACAACAGGCCTTTGGCATCGTAGGGGGTGGCCGGGAATACGACTTTCAGGCCCGGGGTATGGGCAAACCAGGCTTCATTGCACTGACTGTGAAAAGGGCCGGCACCAACACCGCCACCGGCAGGCATGCGGATGACAACGTCTGCCCCTGCTCCCCAGCGATAATGGGTCTTTGCCAGATTGTTGACAATCTGGTTAAACCCGCAGGTCACAAAATCCGCAAATTGCATTTCGACCATCGACTTGAACCCTTTCATGCTCAGGCCCAAGCCTATCCCTATGATCGCACTTTCACACAACGGGGTATTGCGTACCCGATCCTTGCCAAATTGTTGGACAAATCCGTCCGTAATCTTGAATACACCGCCATATTCCGCAATATCCTGTCCCATAAGGATGAGGTTGTTGTGGGCCACCATCCCCTGTCGCAATCCATCAGAAATGGCATCGATGTAGCGCATTTCTTTGGTCTCCGCAGAGGCAGGTGGTGTTAAGGCGGGTGTAAAAGGAATATAGACATCGCCCAGTTCCTCAGCAAGGTCCGGTTCGACATCCGGCTCTGCAAAAGCGCGCTCTACTGCTTCGGCTATATATTTTCGATATGTTTCTTTAATCGACTCCATCGCTTCAGCATCCAGGATATTTTCCTTTAGGAGAAAGGTCTCAAAGGTGCTGACCGGATCTTTTTGTTCCCACAGGTCAAATAATTCCTTTGGCACATATTTGGTCCCGGAAGCCTCTTCATGCCCCCGCATCCGAAAGGTGCGGCATTCCAGCAGCACCGGCCTTGGGTTGGCGCGCATGGATTCTGCCAGGTCGCGGATTGTCCGGTATACCTCAAGTATGTTGTTGCCGTCGATCGACATGGATTGCATCCCGTAGCCGATACCCCGCTCCACCAGTGACTCACAACGATATTGTTCGTTTACAGGCGTACTAAGCCCGTAGCCGTTATTCTCAATAAGGAAGATCACAGGCAGGTCCCATACAGCGGCTGTGTTGAGCGCTTCATGAAATTCGCCCTGGCTGGTACCGCCATCGCCTGTAAAAGCCAGCGATATGCGCCCGTCTGCCTTGAGCTTATGCGCCAGCGCTACGCCGGCGGCAAGGGATAGTTGAGGGCCCAGATGCGAAATCATGCCCACAATGCCGTATTCCAGCGATCCAAAATGAAATGAACGCTCCCGCCCTTTTGAAAAACCGGATTTTTTGCCCTGCCATTGGGCGATGAGTTTGTCTAATGGCATATCGCGGGTGGTAAATACACCAAGATTCCGGTGCATGGTGAAAATCAGTTCATCAGGCAACATCGCTGCTGCCACCCCGACAGAAATAGCTTCCTGGCCAATTCCGGAAAACCACTTGCTAATCCGACCCTGGCGCAACAGAATCAACATTTTTTCCTCGATAAGCCGGGGCAACACCAATTGCCGGTATAACTGGATTAATGTTTCGTCCAGGATACCATCCCGAATAAATTCAGTTGAGGAAAGCGTGGTGGAGCCTTTTGTCATGGGTGGAGATTTCGGACACAAAAGTAACTACGGATCAGGGATTTTCCGTTTCCCCGATATACCGTAACAAAAAGGCCATCTGATATGCAGATGGCCTTTGTTGACCCACAAGGATTCGAACCTTGACTGACAGAACCAAAATCTGAAGTGCTACCGTTACACCATGGGTCAATGCCAATATTTCGGAAGCGGATGCAAAATTAGGGAATTATCTGTTATCACTCAAGAGAGGACAACAATTTTTTTCGCAAATCATCCCATTACCTCCGGCTGAGGCAGGACTTTATAGATACTGCGCAGGTTGCGGCCCAGCCCCCGGTAATCCAATCCATAGCCCACCACAAACTCGGGGGGGATTGAAAATCCTATGGCATCGAGCGATAAAGGAAACTCCTGCATCTCCGGTTTGTGCAGCAGGGTAACGATGCGAATCGATGCCGGCTTGCGCTTTTGCAGTTCTTTGACTAAGTAAAACATCGTCAACCCGGAATCAACGATATCTTCCATAATGATGATATCGCGGCCTTTTACAGGCACGCCAAGTTGTGCACCTTCCATGACGATTTCGCCCTTGGAACGGGTGCCATCGTAGCTATTAAGTTGAATGAAGGCAATCTCGCAGGTGAAGGCCAGTTCGCGGACAACATCAGCCGTAAACACAAAGGCACCATTCAGTACCGAAATGACCAGCGGATTATCGCCGAGATTCCAGAGATTGATCTGGGCACCTATCTCCGATACGCGATCCAGAATTTCCCGCTCGGAAATGAAAGGCACAAAATGAAGATCGCCTAAAGCTATCTCTTTGTCTTCCAACGCAGCCACCATAACGGTTATTTGGGTTCTAAAACGAGTCTAGACGATTCGATTGCAATGAATCACAACCAAATTATATAAAAACGCTCCAGGTGAGGAAAGTGCAAAGATCGCTATTTTATTTGCAATTGGATGCCCGTTAACCATTCGTTTATGAGAAGTTTTTGAGACATCTATAGGAATGTCGTTTAGTGAAGAATTATCGGAAATTGGTAATCATTCCGTCCTAACATACGGTTCAACCCCTTCAGGGTTGGTGATTGGTCCTATTCTTAAACCCGGGTTGCACCCGGGGCTACTGAAATTAAAGCCCTTCAGGCTTCAGATATGGATATTTTTAGCCCAATATCTCTTTCGCGCCTACCCGCCTAAAACAAGCTCAGGTCAGTATGAGCTCACGAACCCCGTTGCCTTCGCCAAGGCTTCGGCGACCAAGGAAGAGGGCGAATGTCCGGTGGACATTCGGTGCAAGAATCGAGCGTTCCCGCGCAATGCTTGGATGAAGCCTGGACATCGCCCAGCCGGCGAATGAGGCGATGCCGGGCACATGAGACAACCATTATTTCAACGACAATTGCCAGATACAAGGCCTAATCCCTACGTTAGAGCGTATCAAAAATGCCTAGAATTAAGAAAGTATGCAGTGAAAATCGGCTTAGCACGCGATGAAAGTATAGAAAAATGACCCAAATACCATTTCGCAATTAATTGATAAACAGAAGTGTGGAAAGTGTTTAGTTAAGTATTATCACTTATCTAACCCGATTGTTCATTCCACTTCATCACCGCCCGATCCATCACCCGAAACCAAACCGGAGGTATCAAAGCCAGGAGAATAGATCCCGGATAGCCCAACGGCAACTGGGGGCTCTCCTCAAAATGCCGCAGAATCTGATATTTTCGACTGGCTTTGTAATGATGATCCGAATGCCGTGTGAGTTCGTACAAAAAGATTCGTCCCAAATGATGGTCTGAATTCCAACTGTGTCGGGGACTCACCGGCTCATAGTGGCCACCAGGGCCCACCGTCCTGCGCAGACCGTAATGTTCGATATAATTGATCGATTCCAATAATAAGACCCCGCCGGTAGCGGCCCCCACTGCGGCTAATACGCCGGTCCAGCCAGCCAGATAAAACCAAACGCCCAGGTAGCCCAACTGGATTAATTGAAAGAGCAACATCTGGTTGCCGATACTCCAAGCGGGCTGGCCCGCTTGATGCAAGCGCTCCGCCTCCAGCCGCCAGGCATTCCGCCAGCCACCGGCTATACTTCGGAACCAGAAGGTGTACAGCCATTCAGATTGTCTGGCCGAAGCCGGATCCCGGTCCGTACCGACCCATCGGTGGTGCCCACGATTATGTTCGATATAAAAGTGCATGTACAGTGCAGGTAGCAACAGGATCCAGGCTAAGATGCGTTCGAAAGGTCGACTTCGGTGTCCTAGTTCATGACCCACATTAATACCGCAAACGCCTATGATCAATCCCATGTTGAGGATCATTCCCACCCATTCCCATCCTTCGATGTCCTGGTTGGCGACCCGTTGGCCAAACATCCACAGCAGCCCATAGAGGATGGGGACGTTGACATACAGCAGCAGATCAAAAAATAACCGTTTGGCACGCTCATTTTCCGCAGGCGCTGAAAAATTAAACGCAGAGCCGCCAATGACCAATTCGAGCAAGGGAATTAACACAAAGGCGACATACATGGACCCGGGAGACCAGATGCCCCCGGCCCAGAAACCAAAGGCTGCCGCCAGGGGTGCGACATAGGCGATCAGGTATTTTCCGTCGTTTTGAAAAAATTCGGTGAACTTCATGGCGAACATAAAGTTATCCTATTCTTGCTGAATCACCAATATGACTTTTGAACCACTTAATATTCCCATTCGCGAAATCATCCGGGAAACGGACGATTGTGTAAGTATCCTGCTGGATGTACCCACATCGCAACAGGCATCCTATGCCTACCAGCCCGGCCAATACCTCACCATCGAATGGGATGGAAAAAAAGGCCCGGTACGCCGCGCATATTCCTTGTCCAGTGCACCACATGAAAACAGGTGGCGCATCACCGTCAAAAAACACGACAAAGGTTTTTTATCTGGTATCCTCCACGACAAAGTGAAAGCCGGAGATATGCTCAGGGTGTTGCCGCCTATGGGAAGGTTTACCGTGAAGACCGATGCCGATAAGCGGCGTGGTCATTTTTTCATAACCGCCGGCAGCGGCATCACGCCGGTGCTTTCTCTCATACGCGCCATCCTGGAGGAAGAGCCACAGAGTTTTTGCTACCTGCTTTATGGCAGTCGCGACGAAGCGCATATCATCTTTAAAGACGAACTGGACGCACTGGTCAAACGATATACCGGTCAGCTAGAGGTAGTACACACGTTGAGCAGACCGGACAAGTCGGGGTGGCTTAGCAAATTATCCGGCTCAAAATCGGCCACCTGGACCGGTGATCGGGGTAGGATTGATGGCGAGAAAATCCGCCAGTTCAAATCGGGGATAAATTGTCCCTACAAGGATCACCATTGGTATTTGTGCGGCCCTTCAGGATTGATGGATACCTGCGACAAGGAGCTGAAAGCCCTGCAAATACCCACCGAAAGGATAAGCCGCGAACATTTTGACGCCGATCCGCTGCCCGCAACAGGTACCGGGGTAGCGGCTGAATTAACGACCAATCTGCATGGCGAAGCAGTATCCGTCCACGTGAATACGGGGCAGACTTTACTGCAGGCATTATTAGCAGCAGGACATGATGCGCCCTATTCCTGCTCGTCAGGAGCCTGTGCTTCCTGCATGGCAAAAATAGTCGATGGCGAAGTGCTTATGGAACATGCTCCGGCGCTGGAGAAATCAGAAATTGCGGAGGGGTATATATTGACCTGCCAGGCCAAAGCCAAAACAGCGACTATCCAGATTTCATACCCTTAGAGGGAAGGTTTTTTTGGATGGTTCTTCGGTTATTCGTGTATTCGGTTATTCGGGAACGTTCTCGAACCTAGCGCCCCTGCACAAGACTTACATGATGTTCCTTTGTTTTTTTATTTGACTAAAAGGAGCTTGAATCAATAATTCCGTAATAATCTGGAATCGTTACCAGGGATGAGGGATGGGGGATGAGGAATGAAATATTGATCTGAAAAAAGATCATGGGTCATTTGATCAAACCGAGCACCCCCGCACGAGGCCTGGATAGGACAATTCACATAATTCCCACAGGGAATTAATGCCTTGCAAATAACATGTAGGTGATAAACAGGGCCAATAGGCCTGCCACGATACTGGACAACACATAGCCAAACGCCAAAAGCCATTCACCCCGCTCGGTCATCATAAAGGTCTCCCGGCTCAGGGCCGAAAAGGTGGATAGTCCGCCACAAAATCCCGTAAGCAGCAGGACGCGGGTATTATCGCTCATCAAGGGGAGTAAGCTCATCAAGGCCCCAAGGAATAGGCAAGCCAACACATTGGCCCACCATGTAGCCCAGGGAAAACCATCTTGCCAGGGGAGGTACCAGGATATCAGGTATCGAAGGAGCGAACCTGCACCTCCACCGATAAAAACAGCTAAAAAGGCACCAGTACTCATGGGTCAGGAAAAACCTATTTAGCGAGAAATGCGCGGATGAGGGGAAACAATGTTTCGGGTTCTTCCACTTGCGGATTATGCCCGCTTTTTTCAAACATGACATATTGCGCCTGGGGGCAAAACTGCTTGTATTTTTCCATTTCTTTAGGAACGGCTACCCGATCAAATCGACCAGCCACGATGAGAATGGGCATTTTAAGGTGTCGGAGTTGCTGCCGGTAATCGAAGGTGCCGATATCGTTGCCGACGATGAAGTCTCCATCCTTTCCGACCATCTGATAATACAGCGCGGCATTGAAGGGATTGGGGTAAGGTTTGCGCCGACGCCCTGTGAATTTGTCCGGGTTGTAAGCATATAAAAAACCATAAGGCACGCGTCCATATATCTCCTGGTGGATAGGGTCGCTGGAGATGTACCCTTGTTCGCGGACAATCATCAGCGTGTCCCATACCTCGGGATAATTGGTTTTTATTTCGTGGTTGCAATTATCGTCATTGGCCTGCCACATGAGAAAACTGTGAAAGGAATTGGCATTGATCAAATGGCTGACCCGGTTGGGGTATTTGATCGCATAACCCTGTGCCACCACGCCGCCATAAGAATGCCCCAGCACCGCGATTTTCTCATAACCCATCGCTTTGCGCAAGCCTTCCAGATCTTCGATATCCCGGTCCAGCGTATATTCCGACACATGACGGGAGGTATCAGATTTGCCGCGACCAAAGGCATCGTAATAAATGAGTGTGTTGGTGGTAGAAAGCGAGTCAAAACTGCGCATACCATAGTGACTGCCACCGGGACCGCCGGATATAAAAAACAGTGGTGCGCCGGTACCGAAACGCACGGTCCAGAGTTTGGCGCCATTGATGGTATAATACTGGCCATCGGTATGGCTATCCGGAAATGTCTGGCTGTGTGCAGGCGCCCATGCCGAGAGTAGGCAGGCGAGCAGAATGAAAAAACGAGTCATCTTTTATGTTTTCGGGCATGAAGATGCGAAAAAATGCATAGACGGAGGACGGAGTAATAATCTGGAATCGTTACCAGGGATGAGGGATGGGGGATGAAAATGAAAATTTTGATCTAAAAAATGTCATGGGTCATTTGATCAAACAACGCAGACTAGAAGATCTGGAATCTGGACCGAGACGTGGTCCAATCTAAAATAAACAGCGAGCCCAAACGGTGGAGTTGCGGGGAGTTGCGGGGAATGGTGGGGTATAGCAGAGATCTTCGACCTTCGACCTCGAGACCTTCGACGTTAAGACCTTCGACCTTGCGACCCTGACTAACGCCAGGCAGGCTTCGACCAATAAATGATTCAACGCCTAAACATCTAAACTCCCTTCGACCTTGAGACCTTAAGACCTTGGACCTTCAGACCCTCCTAAACCTCCGAATTATGCTGTCCCAATACCAGACAAAAAGTAAGCAAAACTTAGCTGATCCCCCCTTGATACCCCCTTCATACCTACATCATCCTCTTGAAATACGTAGTCTATTGACGAAATGAAGGAGGACCGATGACGGATGACGGATGACGGACGACCGAAGACCGAAGACGGATGACCGAGGACGGATGACGGACGACCGAAGACGGATGACTTGAAGGAGAAGTGTGAGGAGTGGAGAGTGATTGATATCGCAGAACCCCGATATCCTCACCAAAACATATTAACCAGTTTCGACAGCAATCAAGGCAACAACGCCCCAATTTCAAAATGTCGTAAAACTTGAGATTAGGAAATTTTAATCTCAAATCATGTTATTGCTCTTGACAAATTTATAAAAATGTCTTATTTTTACACGTCCATTATTTTTAAAACTCTAAAATAATTCCTTGCCATAATATGATTATTGAGTATTATAGAGTCGTATTATTGGAGCCCACTGATGATCCGATTGAGTTACCTGATCCTTCTTGTGGCGAGTGTTAATCAAATTATTGGGAGTGCCTGGATAGCGCTCCCCTTTTTTCACTTCCAAAATATTTATCGATGAAATCATTAAGCATCTTACTGATTCTGATGTTATACACCATTCATTCAATGGCACAAACAATTACTAATACTCATGTTTATTCTGAATTTTCCAATTATACTTTTTTTAGTGGGCAACCAAATGAAGAAGGATATCAGTTTCTAACCGGTACACAGATTTATTATAATAGTCCTTATATTCCACCAGGACTGTTAGTGCAATTGAACGAAAATGGTAATGTACTGTTCGTGGATACACTGAGACAATATGCTTATCAATTGGCACATCGTGTAGACAGCTTTTTATTTTTATCTGCTTATAACTACAATAAATTTCCTGATACTGCATCAACGTATGTCTTTGAAATCTGTGATTTACATGGTAAAGTGATCAAATCTTATGAACATGATTTTATTATGAATAATCCATATGGATCGGGAATGACCCAAAAGAATGATTCGGTGTATATTTTTTCCCAAGGTTGCGAATTTACTAATGAAGATCCTGGTGTGGTATTTTATGAAGTCAATATTAATTCCTTGGAAGTTTATAAAAAATTGGCATTTAAAGGAGGAATCCTTGCACGAATACCAAGGATTGATGACAAACCAACTTTTCTGGAATGGACAGGTGCAATATGGGTCAAAGACACTACATTTGAACATACTTCCAAGCTTTTTATGGATACCACTAAGGCCTCCCAGTTAGGTACTATTTTGCCACGGGAAGACAAGCCGGGTTGGTTTGGCTTTGGTGGCTGTTCTACACCGTCCAATTTCTATGGCTTATGTATGATTGCCCTGGATGATAAATTGCAGTTAGATAAAGTGGATCTTCTTTACCATAATCCTACAGGAGGAAACTTATATCTAGCTGCGAGCTTCCAATCCATTTGTAAAAACGGTGATGCTTATTATGCCGCAGGACTTTGGAATTCTAAGCATGAATCTTCCAATTTTTGGAATGGCATCAAACCAACGGAAATAGTTATTGCCAAATATGACGTTCAACTCAACAGGGTATGGACGAAAATTGTAGGAGCTGATTTGCGATATAGACCAATGGATGTCCATCCAACGCCCCAAGGAGGGTTTATGATAGCAGGGGGGCAAAAAGATACAACTGATGGGTACAAATACTCTCCCTTCACCATGTTCTTCGATGCCGATGGTGAGCTTGTGGGCCAAGAGGAGCAGGAGACGGGCCGATATGAATTTACCATCTACGGCAATCCGGGCCATGAGGCGCTGCGCATCATGGGTAGATGGCCGGGCAGGCAGGTTCGTCTTACCGTGGTCAATGCGATGGGTAGTCCGATGCTGAGCAGCTTCCTTACTGAGGGCATGAATCAATTTGACACCGCCTGGTGGCCTTCAGGGACATATTTGCTGTCCATCACCGATACCACCGGTCGCATGCTGTGGAGCCAGCCATGGATTAGACAGTAAAGTTGATATTGTGCTCAAAGTTGAAAGATGAATTAAATCACTTAATTCATCTTACCCCTAATCCTGACCTGTTTGGAGGATATCTTTTTGAAGCCCAGGATAAGCAGTAATTAGTTTGAATTTCGGAATAATCGGGAAACGGCAATCTGGAAGGTCGACGGAAGACCGAAGCCATGATGTGGATCGACACCCACGAAAACTATGACACCCACGACACCCTCGACCTTTGACTTATTCCTTTGCGATCTTTCTGTCTTTGTGGCAATCACTGGCGTACCAACTTGGCAGCACGTTTAGGCATACAGTAAATGGTAAAGGGTAAGGGGTGAGGTAAGCGGCCAACAAAAATGTGGAGAGTCGAGGGTGGAGAGTCAAGTGTGCCATTCAATGCAACCCACAATCTCGTAATTGTTAAAGGGCATTTCGGAAGAATCCGGGAATCTGGAATCTGGAATCTGGAATCTGGCACGAGGCGTGGAACGAGGCGTAGAACGAGGCGTAGAACGAGGCGTGGAAGGAGGCACGGAACGAGGCTCAGAATGATGTTTGGAAAGGTCTACATCTCGCCCTCCAGATTCCAGATTCTTCGATTCCAGATTATTCTGCTCCAGATTCCAGATTCCCGGATTCCAGATTATTCCTCAATTATCCTTGCGCCAAGGATTCGACGAGACCCTTTTAAACCCTAAACCATAAACTTTTAAACCCTTGCTACCTTGCTACCTTCGACCTTGCGACCTTCGACCTTCAGACTTTAAGACCTTAAGACCTTCCACCTTCAGATTCCCTCTCAAAACCTCAAAACCTCAAAACCTCCCCACTTCCTTCAGATACTGCCAGGAAACAGAATCCATTGCCGGAGAAAAGGATTGTTGATTTTTGCCCTTCGTTTGCATGATCTCAGCAGCGCGATCTTTAGAATCAGGGTGTGTAGAAATCCAGTTCGCAATGCCAGGCAACGCGGGTCCCTCCCGGTCCATGCGAAGAAAAAAAGTAGCCATTTTTTCCGGGTCAATTTCCGCCTGTTGAAGCCAGTACACGGCTTGTACATCGGCTTCTGATTCTGCGGCCCGATCAAAGGCGGTAGAGGTGATATATTTTAGGATTTCCCGGATCACACCACCCGATTGATCACCGCTAAGCGAGACGAGAATATTGAGCCCCACTTCTTTGACCAGTTTTTTGACCACATGATCCAAATGGATATGCGCCATCTCATGGGCCAGCACGCCTGCCAGTTCGTCGGGGTCGTTACAAAAATCAATCAGTCCGGTGTATAGGATAATTTGTCGGCCGGGCAATGCAAAGGCATTAATCTGACTGTCATCCACAAGAAAGATGTTGATGGAAGCCAGCGCCGTGTCCGTAGGGGACAGTCGGTTTTTTAATTGTTGGATGACATCCTGTGCAAGCGAATCCTCGATAATATCATTATCGTTAATAAATAATTCCCATACCGCATCACCCAATTTTTTCTCCTGGGCTTTGGTCATTTTGTCGATCTCCCAGCGACCCATAAAATCAATTTGGGACAAGGCGTACCAGGCTCCGACAAAAACGAGGAGGGCAAGCAGTATTTTAGACAGTATGCGCATGGTCGGATGTTGGTTTTAATGCCGCAAGATCACCAAAAAGCCACCAGGATACATGACGGCCCTGGCGCACCTGGATCATGGTATAAATCGTCGCAATAAATTCGGAAAGATTAATGAGAATAATGAGGAGCATATAGGCAATATAAGCATTGCTTATTTCTGTTTTGCCAAACAGGATGGACATGGTCCAATAAAATCCGGGACTATTGATGCATATTAAAGCTACCTGAGAAAAAAGCGCCTGTCGTGCGTGCCATTGTACAAAAGCGGTCCCTTTGCGCTGGTGCAGATAAAAAATAAATGTGGCCAATAAATTTAAAATCGGCAACGGTAAGCCAGCCATCACCGCAATGAGCGACATGAGATAACCATTTGATGCTTTTTCGGCTTCATGGTCCGTCGGTGTATAGTTAAAGGTACCCATGTCTGTTAGATGTTTTTGGCCATATTCCATATCCAATTAGCCAATAGTATTAAAATGCCGATAATATAAATCGGTGGTTTACGAAGGAATTGTTCTGCCTTGATCCATGTGCGATGTAAGGAAGACCTGCCAGATACGATATCCCAAAACAACCACACGGGAATAAATATTACAAGCAGAAAATAAATATACCCTATCGGATTAATCAACAGCGCCTGATACCATTCCCCATGCAGGATTTGCATCAAGGACCGCGTACCTCCACAGGATGGACAAGGCACACCGGTTGTCGCTTTGATCAGGCAGACCGTCGGTGCAGCATGTATCATACCCCCGGCACTAAATACCGCATATAGAATCCACGTGCAACCCAACAGCGTCGCCGGAATTATAAACCGATAAAACGATTTTTGCGTCATTTACATTAGGACAACGCCTGTCTCAGTAATCCGGCATTTAATTCTTTGGTGCGATCCATCACCATAAACCAATCGACAATGGTCCAGATACCAAGTCCGCCACAGGTGAGTAATTTGGCCACACCGAGGCCTGTTTCACCCATCATAAACCGGTCAATGCCCAACTGGCCGCCAAGCAGTGATACAATTAACATTGTGGTTGGGTCTTTCAAATTTAAGGTTTGAATATGCATGAATTTACTGTCATCGGCCTCTAACAATCGCTCCCGGATCATAGGCAGAATACTGGGATGGAAAAATTTGCCATAACTCATCAAAAACATGTCAATTTTTTGCGCTTCCATAGGTTTAGGTTAGTTAGATTTTTAAAAATTCAAAGTGGTTTATAGGCCACAACTTTTATTTCAATGACCAAATGCGGATGAGGTAATTGATGCACGGCTACCGTGGTCCGGGTCGGACCATCATAACCAAAATATTCACCGTATACTGTATTATATCCACCAAAATCATTCATATTTACCAGAAAGGTGGTGACATCCACGACATCTCCCAGGGTGGCTCCCACACTCGCCAAAATATCCTTAATATTCTCAATGACCGCTCTGGTCTGCGCACGAATATCCAGATTAGTGGTACCCATTTCATCTACTACCACACCTGCAAAGGAATTGTCGGGCAGCCGGCTGGATGTGCCGGATACATAGAGAAAATCACCCGCACGTTTGATGTGTGGAAATTTTCCACGGGGCGTAGCTTTTCCCGGCACCACTTTACTTTCCATTTATTTCGTTTTCATCAAAAGGTTCATTCGCACTTCTTTTCCACTTTATAGGAATTAGCGATGGCTGCCAAAGATAATCATAGCGATCAAAACCCAATCAGTTCATTCGCTTTTCATCTTCATCAGGTAATCTTTTTTGGATTTGGACAGTACCTGTCGAATGGTTTATCTTTACAGGATGACCAAGCGTGCCCCAGTGCTCCTCCTATTATTATGTGCTGCTCCCATGATGCTCCTTGCACAAAAGGACCTGATATGGCAGGATTATGGCATCGGGATCCTCCTGCCCTCATCGATGCATTCCGTCCGGCAGGATGAAAAAATATTCACCGCTAAGGGCGACAGCATCTTATTGCAAATCCAGCCTAGTGACTTGGCGTCTATTGTGCCCGATGACGGGAAGGATGCGCTGGCCGGATATGCCCGGGATCTGGGGTACCTTGACATCCAACACGCGCAGGAAATCCCTTCGCCCGATCTGTTAATTTTTTCGATTGAAGCACTGGATGCCGTCGAATCGCCGGTCATTTGTTTTTTGATCCAACACCAGTTGAGTGGGCAGGTCTTTTTTGGCACCATCCATTGTGACCCTGCCCAACGGCCAGCGGCAATGGCCGTGATCCATTCCCTTTACACCTACGATTAAGCCTTAAAAAAACGATTTACCGCCTCGCCAAAAAGTAGCGGTTGTTCGGCATGTACCCAGTGCCCGGAATCAGGTATGGTGACCAGTTCGCTTTGGGGAAAAAGCGTTTGGATAGCCGACCAATCGCCGTCCAACACATAATTTGACCTTCCGCCGCGAACAAATTGGGTTGGTTTTTCAAAGGGTTGTAGCCCCTCTACCTCGGCAAGGATCTGCGGGTAATGCAGTGCAATAACGTTTAAATTCATCTTCCACTGGAAACCTCCCTCAGGCCGGCGAACCAGATTTTTCAGCAAAAACTGAACTACCCCTTCATCAGCAATATCCAATTGAAGTAGCTCCTGGGCTTCCGTGCGGTTGGTGATGGTATCCACAGGAAATCGCTTGAGCGCATCCAGTATCGTTTCATGTCCGCCCGGGTAGGCCTTGGTGCCGATATCGACGACCATCAGCTTATCCACCAGATCGGGATGCTCCAGCGCAAGGCGCATGGCGACCTTGCCCCCCATCGAATGACCGATCAGGTTGATCCGGTGCATCCATTCCTTGTCCAGCAGCTTTACCAGATCGGCCACCATGGCGGAATAGGTCATCACCTCGTGGTGCGGGGATCGGCCGTGATTTCGCAGATCCACGAGAACTACCGTATGATCAGCAGCAAACTGACGGGCCAGCCCCATCCAGTTGTCGGAGGTACCAAATAAGCCGTGTAGGATGACCAAAGGGTCCCCGTGGCCGATGATTTTTGAATGCAGTTCCATGATCTTTAACTATGCCTCCTAAAAAACCCTGGCAGTGGTAAATGGTTTGGATCAACCCATCTATGAACCACTTTAACAGGGTCACAGCGCCTAATCCCTGCCATGCTGGGTAGGGTACCCGTGATCGCGCAGCAGGGCTTCCTGCCGGAAGAGAGCCAGGTCTGCCTGCACCATATCTTTGACGAGGTCATCCAGGGTATGTGTTGGTTCCCATCCCAGTTTGGCTTTGGCCTTGGAGGCATCACCGACCAGGAGGTCTACTTCGGCGGGACGGAAATACCTGGGATCAATGGCCAGCACCTCTATACCCGGATGCAGCCAGGTGGCGGCGTGTTTCGGTAGTCGACTCCAGTCCATGGCCGTGAGGGTGCCTCGTTCCTCGACGCCCTGGCCTGTGAATTCGATGGTCAGTCCCGCTTCCCTGAAGGCCATCCGTACAAATTCACGCACAGCGGTCGTTTTGCCGGTCGCCAGCACAAAATCCTCCGGTTCCTCCAGTTGCAACATCCGGTACATGCCGTCCACATAGTCGCGTGCATGACCCCAGTCGCGCTGCGCATCGAGATTGCCCAGCCAGAATTTGGTCTGGAGCCCCAGGGCGATGCGAGCAGCAGCACGGGTTATTTTGCGTGTGACGAAGGTCTCGCCCCGCAAGGGTGATTCGTGGTTGAAGAGGATGCCGTTGCAGGCAAACATGCCATAGGCTTCCCTGTAATTGACGGTGATCCAGTAGGCATACAACTTGGCCACGCCATAGGGTGAGCGCGGATAAAAAGGGGTCGTTTCGGATTGGGGTACTTCCTGCACCATACCGTACAACTCTGATGTGGAAGCCTGGTAGTATTTTGTTTTTTTCTCTAGTCCAAGGAGTCGGATGGCCTCGAGGAGTCGCAGGGCACCGAGCGCATCGGCATTGGCGGTGTATTCGGGGGTTTCAAAACTGACCTGTACGTGCGATTGTGCACCGAGGTTATACACTTCATCGGGTTGCACCTCCTGCATGATGCGTATGAGGTTGGTGCTATCGGTGAGGTCGCCGTAGTGCATGATAAAATGGCGGTTATCGATATGTGGATCTTCATAGATGTGATCCACCCGCTGGGTATTAAAGAGGGATGAACGGCGTTTGATGCCATGCACGATGTATCCTTTTTTCAGGAGCATTTCTGCCAGGTAGGCTCCATCCTGCCCGGTTATCCCGGTGATCAGCGCTGTTTTCATAGGGGCAAAGGTAGGGCGTTGTTGTGGCTTATCACCCATTAAATACCCTCTATCCAGTATAACACGCGACCTGCATATTCATGGGTAGCCTGTTGCATCAGACCGATCTTACGGGGGGAAGGCAACCAATCGTAGGTCCAGCGGTCGGGATCGATCTTGACGGCGTGGTTGGTGGGTGCGGGGATGGGCTCGAGGCCGGCACGATGAAACCAGCCCATAGCACGGGGTAGATGCAGGGCGCTGGTGACCAGGATTACGGATGTGTTTTTTCCAAAACGATCCACATAGGCGCGCGCTTCGGCTTTGGTATGCGCCGGTTTGACCAGCATCAGGGTATCGGCCGGATCTACACCCAGATCGAGTGCAGCCTGAGTCAGCGTCTCTGCCTGACTCATTCGTCCCGATTGCGAGTATCCCGAACAAACGATTTTACTACCGGGCAATAATCGATACAAGCGGATGCCTTCGACCAGTCGGCCGAGCGCCTCAGGTGAGAGCCGGTTTGCTGCGGTTAAGTCAGGAGCGCTGCTGTGTCCGCCGCCCAAAACGACGATATGCCATTCCTTCCCGGCTGGTAATGTGGATGTATCAAGGGTGGTATATTGTTTTTCCAACTGGCGTGTGAGCCACAGAGGCAATGGGCTGGTGCTGATTAAAAAAAGCCAACTGACTGCAGCCCACATGGCATATTTTGCAAGCCTGGCCCGCTGTTTGTATCGCGCCAAAAAATACAAGCCAGTCAGTACCCAAAAGAGGATTACCGGATTGACCAGATTGTGTAAAAAGGAGAGCATGGATGATTATATTGGTGTAAAGGTAGGCGAAGGGGAGGTTTTGAGGGTTTGAGGTTTTGAGGGTGAGCTCACGTACTCCGCAGGAGCGAATGTCCGGTGGACATTCGGTGAGCGAACCGAGCGCCCCTTTTGAAAGGAAGGAGGGTTTGAGGTTTTGAGGTTTTGAGGGTGAGCTCACGTCACGGTCCAGATTCCAGATTTTCAGATTCCAGATTATTCCACCCCCCGCGCGAGGCTTACGAAATGCCATTTAGTAAATCAACAAGATTTGGACATTCGGTGAGCGAACCGAGCGCCCCAGTTGAAAGGAAGGAGGTTTTGAGGTTTTGAGGTTTTGAGGGTGAGCTCACGTACTCCGTTGCCTTCGCCAAGGCTTCGGCGACCAAGGAAGGAGCGAATGTCCAGTGGACATTCGGTGAGCGAACCGAGCGCCCCCGCAATCGCGCAACCCGCATCGCGCAACTCGCACCTCACTTACTCCTTGCCATTTACGATATGTGAGTTCATGCCCCTTACCACCTATCATTTACTCTGCCTAATGACATGTAAGAATGAACTGCTTAATTAACTTTATTTAATGTTAAGGTGAATGTACTCCCGCTGCCAAATTCACTTTCTACCCTGATATTTCCGTCTTGTGCTTCTATAAATTCTTTACTAATTGCCAACCCCAGGCCGGTGCCTTCTTTTTTTGTACCGGGCACTCGAAAGTATCGGTCGAAAATTTTATCCTTGTATTGCGGTGCAATTCCTTGTCCAGTATCTTTTACAGAAAAGTGGACATTATTTGAGGTTTGCCAAATCCGTAAATAAATAGTTGAGTTGTCGTAGGAATACCGAATAGCATTGGAAATAAGGTTGGTGAGTACCCAGGCCGTTTTTTCATTGTCAGCTAAAACTTTTGATATAGTTTCTGGAATTTCTGTTACAATGTTGATTTGTTTTTGCTCAGCCTGTATTCTATTGGCCTGTACGGCATAAACCAACATCTCTTTAGGATCGGCCGGCAAAATGGAAAGTTGGATGTTTCCACTTTCCACTTGTGTCATATTGAGTAACTCTCCTGTAATATTCAGCAATCGGTTAGCATCATCCCGAATACTATCAACCAGATTTTTCTGTTCTTCATTGAGTTTACCAATTTTTTCATTTTCTAATAGTTGCACACTCATTTTAATTGAAGAAATAGGCGTTTTAAATTCATGAGATACTGTTGCAATAAAATTAGTCTTAGCAGAATCCAGTTCCTTGTAACTTGTCACATTTCGTAAAAAAATAACGTGCCCCACTAATCGTTGCATTTGTTCTCCGGTTGGTGTTATGGAAATATGCAAGGTTTCCTTTTCAAAATAACTTTCCTTGTTGGATGCAAATATTTTAATAGGAATTTGTTTGGTGTTGATTTTAGGCTCTTCAGCCATTAGGTCCTGAATCAATGTTCGGATAAGATCATTTTTGACCGCAAGTTCCTTTGTTTGTTTACCGATCATTTCCTGGCTGCTCAAGCCGGATATCTTAATGGCTTCTTCGTTGGCAAAGATGATTTTTAGTTTTTCATCCAGCCCGATTACCGGATCATGCATGTTATTGATAAGGGTTTCAATGCGCTTTTTTTCCATCATCAGTTTAGCCAGATTGCTATTATTATACTCCTCCAACTTTTCAGCCATAGTATTAAATGAACGGGCCAATTGTCCAAATTCACTATGGCTTTCAAAATTTACCCGCTCAGAATAATTTTTGGCAGCTATCTGTTTGATACTCTCTGTCAGTTCCCGAATAGGATTTGCAATATTGGAAGGCAATTTGACTAAAAGTAGAAAGGCGATTAAAAAACACAACATGCCACTAATGGCAATCCAGAACACTGCTTTATCAGCTGTTATTTTAGCCACCTCGCTTTTACGTTGGATAGACTGCATGTTCATATCCATGATCTGAAACAAATCTTTTCGGATAGAAACTGATGTTATTTGATCTCCAATTGCATTTTTATAGATCTCGAAGTTATTTCTGACTTCTTGCGTTAACTCTGCTTCTCCTATTTCAGTTATGTTTTTCTGCTGATTGTTTAAGTTGGTTTTAAATTTTGATATATTGGCTTCAGGTCCTTTTTCCAGTTCCGCCAACATATTCCGGCAGTACTGTAAACTATGATAGTTGGTAGTTAATATATTGTCCGTATCATTTTTCAAGGCAATGATATTAACAGCTCCTACAATGCTTAAGATAATGATAAGCAAAAAGAGCAATCCAACCCCTAATGTCAATTTAGTTTTAACTTTCATTCAGGATAAAATTACCAGATCAATAGAATTGGATGACATTTTTTTTATTAGATCGTTAAATACATTTGTAGCCAAAATGATTTGTACCATATTCAGATGGGGTTTGCCTACACAAATGGTGGTGATTTTCCGTTCTTCAGCTTGTTCAATGATGGCTTTAGCTACTGAGACACTTTCGACCTTGATGATTTCTGCACCTAGTTCAGTAGCTAGTTTGAAGTTATTGATTAAATGTCGCTGTTTGTCTAATGGTATTTTATCTGCACGTTCCTTAGGTGTTTGGACATATAATGCATACCATTTACTATTGTAATAATTAGCAAGTCTGGCCGTCTTCCGAATGACTGTTTTAGCTGTTTTTTCATTGCTGCTAATACAAGCCAAAAACCGTTCGTGTTTTAAGGCATGTGTTTTGGTTACCTCCGTTTCAACTTTTCGTTCCACTTGGGATGCCACTTCCTTTAATGCCAATTCTCTGAGTTGGAGGATATGGTCACTTTTAAAAAAGTTTTGCAGGGCCTTTTCAATCTTTTCTGCCTGATAAATTTTGCCTTCCTTCAGGCGGGTGATAAGCTCGTCGGCAGTAAGGTCAATATTCACTACTTCATCCGCCTGAGCCAAGACACTATCCGGCACCCGCTCTTTTACTTCGATCCCTGTGATCTCTTTGACTTCCTCATTCAGACTTTCGATATGTTGAATATTAACGGCTGATATGACATTTATACCAGCTGAAAGGATATCCATGACATCCTGCCATCTTTTTTCGTTTTGGCTCCCCTCAATATTAGTATGAGCCAATTCATCTACAATGACTACTTCTGGTCGGAGGTTGATGATGGCCTGGACGTCCATTTCTTCCATCTCTTTTCCTTTGTAAAATATTTTACGCCGGGGTACAATGGGCAGTCCTAATGATAAATCATGTGTTTCCTTTCTGCTGTGCGTCTCGATATATCCAATTTTTACATCGATACCATTTTTTAAAAGGGTATGTGCTTCCTGCAACATACGATAAGTTTTGCCTACTCCAGCACTCATGCCGATGTAGATTTTAAACTTACCTCTTCTCGATTTTTTGATTAAATCAAGAAAGTGTTGAACGGTCTTGTCTTTGTCAGTCAAATTAGATGGATATGGCTAGCGATGTGATTACACAATAGTTACTAGTGCTTGGTTTATCATTTAGCACAAAGATGGTATCCTTGCTTTCCAGACTCCGACCTTCAATGCGCCAAACGATATTGTCACTAATTTTGTAGTCCAGGTTTAGTGAATAACCAAATGTTTGAAAACCATTGGCCGTATTCGTGGCTATAATTACTCCGTTTGCATCATGATAATATTCAACCCTGGCGGCCAGGTTTATTCGGTCAGTAGGTGAATAACGAACGATCAAAACCGGGGAATACCAGGAATTGTAGTCATTGCTGTCTTTTGCTTTTTGCTGTGCCCCAAAGTCAAATCCCAAAATCATTCCAAATGTTTCATGGATTTGAAACTGGCCATAGAAGTTATGGAAATACCGCATTTGCCGTGTACTGTCAGGTGTATCACTTCCAACAAAAGAACTGCTATTTAAAGTGACCATGGAGTTGGGCTTATATGTAAGTTGATGCCCTAATGCCGGTGTATGATTGGCGTTTACCCGCTGGATGCGCTGCCAGCCATTCAGAATCAGACCACTAATAAACCACTTTTCATTATCACTGGTATAGCTAATTTTTACGCCACTCTCATAATATGGTGAATTATCTGCTAACAGACTCCTCGTTACATTCCAGCAATCCTTACCTACGGCACTTTCAAAGCCAATATGCGATGCAAAAATACCAGCGTCCACCCATAGATTTTTGGATTTGGAAATTTTAACACCTGCATTGGCCTCATAAATGTTCTTTAAAACACCTGGTTCTGCGGCAAGGTTTGCGTTGGCATAAGTTCCAGTCATGAGGGCCAAATTGGCTCTCACGTTGTCGGTTGCGTATGCTGCTTTTACAAAGCCTAAATTGAGGTTGATTTCATTGTGTCTGTTGTAGGAATATACAAACCCGGGCCGGTTATGGTCATCAGGATTGCTCAAATCATAGGCATAGTAAGATTCAATGTATCCACTAATGGTTAGGGGGTTATTTTGATTGTCATTCTGAGCAAAATTGCTTATGCTATACAAAGTAAGCATGACGATTAAAAAGGTTTTCATGTACTTTTGTTTTTAAAGTTAATTATTGTAAGTTGTCCAAAGCCAGGTTTAGTTTTAGTACATTTATTTTTTCTGTACCAAATAATCCCAAAAGTGGCTTTTCTGTGTGTTGTTCGATCAGTTGATGTAAAGTTGTTTCACTCATCCCTCGTATTTTGGCGATGCGCTTTACTTGTACCTTAGCTGCCTGAACAGAGATATGGGGGTCCAAACCACCGCCACTTGCCGTGACTAGATCGGAAGGAATTTCGGCTTTTGTTACATCCGGATTATGCACTAAAAAAGTATCAATTCGTGCTTGTACCTGTGCCAAATAATCAGGATTGGAAGGACCTTTGTTGCTTCCGCCTGAACCCGCCGCATTATAGTCAACTGCTGAAGGGCGCGACCAGAAATAATTGTCGGCAGAGAATTTTTGACCCACAAGTACATGCTGGACTTTACCGTTCTCAGTTATAGTTAATCCATTCCCCTTTCCCGGAGCGAACTGGGCTACGCCCCAAACGGCAAGGGTATAAATGCCACAGAAAAATACCAGGCTAACCAGTGTCAATCTGAGGGCGGGGATAATATTGTTTTTCATTGTTATATTAGTTTTAAATGAATATAGATACCAGAAGGTCAATTCCTTTAATGCCTATAAAAGGAATAATAATGCCTCCCAAGCCATATATGAACAGGTTCCTGCGGAGTAATGCACTTGCCCCAATCGGCTTGTAGGCCACCCCTCTCAAAGCAAGAGGAATTAACAGCGGAATGATAAGGGCGTTGAATATCACTGCCGACAAGATAGCGCTCTCCGGGCTGTAAAGGTTCATGATATTTAATCCCTGTAAGGAGGGAATAGCAACGATGAACAACGCTGGAATGATGGCAAAATATTTAGCTACATCATTCGCAATACTGAAGGTGGTGAGTGTGCCTCGTGTCATCAACAATTGTTTGCCGATTTCCACAATTTCAATCAACTTGGTGGGGTCATTGTCCAAATCTACCATATTGCCGGCTTCTTTGGCAGCTTGTGTGCCACTGTTCATAGCTACGCCTACATCAGCCTGAGCCAAAGCTGGTGCATCATTGGTTCCATCACCCATCATCGCAACAAGCCGCCCCTCAGCCTGTTCCTTTTTTATGTAGTTCATTTTGTCCTCGGGTTTTGCCTCTGCGATATAATCATCCACACCCGCCTTTTCTGCAATAAATTTTGCCGTTAATGGATTATCTCCCGTTACCATTACCGTTTTAATACCCATTTTGCGCAGACGTTCAAAGCGTTCCTGTATGCCGGTTTTTATAATATCCTGCAATTCAATAACGCCTATTATTTTTTCATTTTCGGATACCACCAACGGCGTACCTCCATTGCTGGAAATCACTTTGACGCGATCAGCTATTTCCGGGGGCATTTCATTTCCCACTTGTTTGCACAGTGCAGCAATAGCATCTGAGGCGCCCTTGCGAATGCGTACATCACCTACGTCAATTCCCGAACTCCTGGTTTCGGCTGTAAACTTGATATATCTTGCGTTTTCTAATTGGAAATTCAACGGATTCAATCCTGCCAATTCAATTATGGATTTACCTTCAGGGGTCTCATCGGCCAATGAACTTAATACAACTGATTGAACAAAGTGTTTTTCGGCTGTGCCATTAGCCGGATAAAAATGCGTAGCTTTTCTATTGCCAATAGTGATAGTCCCCGTTTTATCCAAAAGCAATACATCTATATCTCCGGCCGTTTCAACCGCCTTACCACTTTTAGTAATTACATTTGCACGCAAAGCGCGGTCCATACCTGCTATACCGATTGCCGACAACAATCCACCTATTGTTGTCGGAATCAAGCAAACAAAAAGAGAAATAAATGCAGCTATGGTTATTGGGGTTTGTGCGTAATCCGCAAATGGTTTAAGTGTAACAGTAACAATAATAAACACCAGTGTAAAGCCAGCTAATAAAATCGTCAATGCAATTTCATTTGGCGTTTTTTGTCGGCTAGCACCTTCTACTAATGCTATCATTTTATCCAGAAAACTTTCACCTTGTTCGGTGGTAACCTGGACGATTATTTTATCTGACAATACTTTGGTGCCACCTGTAACCGAACTTTTGTCACCACCTGCTTCACGAATAACTGGAGCAGATTCTCCGGTGATCGCACTTTCGTCAATCGTAGCCAGGCCCTCAACAATTTCTCCATCTGAAGGAATATTGTCACCTGTTTCACAAACAAATATATCTCCTTTTTTTAATTTGGACGAAGAAACCAATTCACCACTTTTTAATCGGGCAGGTGTTTCCTCCCTTGTTTTGCGCAAACTGTCGGCTTGTGCTTTGCCCCTGGCTTCGGCAATGGCCTCCGCAAAATTGGCAAACAACAGGGTAAGAAATAGTACGATGAATACCAAAAAATTATACCCAAAGCTGCCTTGTGTCTGATTTCCTGTTAAGATCCAGATGCAAACACCTAACATGACGGCTGTTCCAATTTCAACGGTAAACATGACCGGATTGCGGAACATGATTTTGGGATTTAACTTGATGAAGGATTGTTTCAAAGCCTCCATCACCAGATCCCTTTGGAACAAAGATGTATTCTTAGACATTTTCTGTTTTATTTAAGCATTGAGAAATATTCTGCAATTGGTCCCAGTGTTAATGCAGGGAAAAAAGCAAGGGCGGCAACAATTGTTATAACAGCAAAAACCAACATTCCAAAGGTGGCCGTGTCGGTTTTAAGCGTTCCGGCACTTTCTGGAATATATTTTTTACTTGCCAAAATTCCGGCAATAGCCACGGGGCCAATAATGGGCAGGTAACGGGCTAACAACATAACCAACCCGGTGGCTACATTCCAAAATGGTGTATTATCTCCAAGCCCTTCGAAACCACTTCCGTTGTTGGCACTCGCGGAACTAAACTCATAAAGCATTTCACTGAAACCATGAAAACCCGGGTTGTTTAACCAGCCTGCAAATGTTTCCGGATCTCCAGCATACAAATAGCTGGATAAAGCCGTTCCAACTAAAATTAAAAAAGGATGGAGCAAGGCAATGATCATCGCAATTTTCATTTCTTTTGCTTCTACTTTTTTGCCAAGAAATTCAGGCGTTCTTCCCACCATTAGACCACCTATAAAAACGGCCAGAATGATGAAGACATAGAAGTTGATAAATCCGACACCCACGCCTCCATAAAAACTGTTGATCATCATGCCTAACATTGCAAACATACCGGTGAGTGGTGTCATACTATCATGCATGGCGTTCACCGATCCGTTGCTCGTGCAGGTCGTATTGATCGCCCAGTAGGCAGTAGCAGCAGGTCCAAAACGAACTTCCTTGCCCTCCATGCTACCTAAAGGTTGTGCAATTCCCATTTCAGCAATAGCGGGGTTGCCTTGCATTTCAAAATATATGGAGGGAATGACTAAAAATAGAAATCCAACGGTCATCACGCCATAGACCATCAAGGCAAATTTTCTTCGTTTGAGTATATACCCCAAGGCAAAAATCATGGCTATTGGAATAAGAAAGAGAAAAACCGTTTCCAGGATATTGGTCAGGTAATTCGGGTTTTCCATGGGGTTGGCTGAATTAGGGCCATAAAATCCACCGCCGTTAGTTCCTAATTGTTTGATAGCAACAAATGCTGCCACTGGGCCTCGGCTAATCTCCTGAGCGACTCCTTCCAGTGTAGTCACACTGTCCTTGCCTTCAAATGTCATGGGCGTACCATTAAATACAAGTATAACCGCTCCGATAAACGCAAAAGGCAATAAAATACGCGTATTGGTTCGAACAAAATAACTGTAATAGTTGCCGAGTTTTTCGGTTGTTTTTACCATCATGGCTTTAAATACCACCGCACAAATGGCAATACCCGTTGCTGCACTGATAAACTGCCAGAGCATCAGGATCAACTGTCCAGCATAGGAAAGACCCGTTTCACCCGAATAGTGCTGAAGGTTTGTATTTGTCACAAAACTCACGGATGTGTTGAATGCCAAATCCCAATTCATAGAAGGATTCAAATCCGGATTCAGGGGGAGCCAGGCCATATTGGTTAGCACCAGCATGGAGATGACAAACCAAAACGCATTGATTGTAAGCAATGCGACCAGGTGTTGTTTCCAGTTCATTTCTAGGGTGGGGTCAATGCCGCTTAATTTATAGAATAAACGGTCCAGCGGATTAAAGAGGGGATCGAGCCAGGTTTTTTCATAGTTAAAAACCTTCCCGATATAGCGACCAAGTGGGATAGCCAGTGCAAGCACCGTCGCATACATGAAGATTACTCCCAGAATTTCTGTGTTCATTTTATTTCATTTGAACGTTGCGAATAGTTAATGGATATTTGATCTTTGGAAGTTTAATTCCACATTCAAATCCCAGCTTTAAAATTTTTCAGGTTCGACTAACACATAACACATATAGCCGAAAACAGCAATTGCGATAAAGAAGAGCAAGATCATAATTTGTTGTTTTTTTGTTTATCGATGAGGACATGGATATATACAGCCCAGAGATTTTCAGGTATGCGTTTCAAATGTTTCGTTAAATCCGACATATCCAATTGTGCCGCCAAAGTGGCCAGAAATTCGTTTTCAATGGCATTGCAGGTAAAGAGATTTTCTCTTAGATACATCCTGTTGATGGTGTTTAAAATTTCCTGTGTTTCCGCTTCTTCAAAATGTTGGGCACAGTAATTTCCAATGTCATGCAACGCCTTGTAGACAGCATACCTGTCCGTCGACTGTGTTGCCGAAAAAATTCCCGGAAATTGCTCATTGAGTTCTTGAATAATCGTATGCATTGTGTTTAGATATTTTCAAAAGAATCAATGGCTTTAAAAAGCAAAACAAATACGAGTCGTCCGATGAGGTACATGAGTAAATACATAGTATAAGGTATTTTTGTGCAATGAGAGATGGCATCACATTCATCATGGCTGGGCATGATTATACCCCTAATCCGTGGATTTGGCGTATATATTCCAATTTCAATTGTTTCGGAAAGAGGTTCAGGTATTCTTTACCCCAACTGTAATGCATTTCCAGTTGTTGAGAGAGGGGTAAAATGAATTGGTTGGCAATCAGTGTACGGGTATATGTATTACCCTTTGTCCAGATTTGTTCAACCATTCTATACAGTACGATTACTTTTTGTTTTTCGCCTTTGAAGATCGCATGGATTGTCTCCTGCTCCATTTCTTCAATTGTCTGATCGTTCACTTGATTTTGCATGGTTAATAGAATATCGTTTGTGTTCGATATCCTTATGCCAATTCCTGTGCCTCAAATCCTGGCATGGTCTCAATCTATTGATATTCAATAATATATATTATTTTTATTAATTTAATACATGAAAAACCCTATCGTTTTGAAAGTGTCAATCCTAGCATTTTGATAGGGTAATTATTCAATCCCGTATTCGGATAGTTTCCGGTATAAGGTAGTTAGAGCAATCCCAAGCAGTTCGGCTGCTTTGGTTTTGTTGCCGTTGGTGTAATTCATAACTTTTTGAATATGGAGTTTTTCGACACTGGCGAGTTCAAAGGCGGATAATATAGATGGGAATGCCTTACCTTTGGAAAGAGCGGGATGTTGCAATTCATTGGGTAGATTAACAATTGATAGCATATCCTCATCACAGAGGATAACAGCCCGTTCGATGACATTTTTCAGTTCCCGTATGTTGCCTTTCCAGGTATGGGATTTGAGGGCTTCCATACATTCTGGAGAAATAGATTTAATTTTTTTATTTGTTTTAGCGGAGAAGAGATGGAGAAAATGATGGGATAACTCAGGGATGTCCACAACACGTTCACTGAGGGGTGGAATAGTGATTTGGAATACCGAAAGACGATAATATAGATCTGCTCTAAAATGTCCCTTTTCTATTTCTTCTTCAAGGAGGCGGTGGGTTGCTGCTAATATCCGAACATTTACTTTTGTAGTTTTACTATCACCTAGTTTGATTAATTCGCCACTTTCGATCACCCGGAGTAATTTGGCCTGTAGCTCTATAGGCATTTCTCCAATTTCATCCAGGAAAATTGTACCTTGATCTGCCTCTTCAAATAAACCTTTGTGATCTTTTGCGGCGCCAGTAAACGCACCCGCCTTGTGGCCAAACATTTCATTTTCCAACAAATCTTTTCCGAAAGCGGAACAGTTAATGGCTACAAAATGATGTTTGGATCGTTTACTAGCCTGATGGATCGCCTGAGCAAAAACTTCCTTGCCGGTGCCTGTTTCACCAGTTAATAAAACAGTCGCATCGGTTTCGGCTACTTTTTTTGCCAGGTTTATACACCGCTGTATAGCCTTGGATTGGCCCAGTATGGTATGAAAGGATATTTTATCCGCCAATTTATTTTCCAGTTGGACGACTCGCCTGGCTAGCGCCGCCTTGTCGAAGGCCCGATAAAGCAGCGGTATTATTTTATTGTTGTCATCCCCTTTGGTGATATAGTCAAATGCGCCGTTTTTGATTGCCTGTACCCCATCCGGAATATTGCCATATGCAGTCAACAATATGATTTCTATCAGTGGATGATCCGCTTTTATTTTTATACAGAGTTCTACGCCATTGCCATCCGGTAATTTTACGTCACAAAGCACCACATCAACGTCAATTTGTTCCAATTTTTTTAAGGCAGTTTTAATATCACCAGCCTCCAGCACTTCAAAGCCTTCCAAACTGATCAATCGAGCCAGCAAGCTTCTCAACTTCTCTTCGTCATCGATAATTAAGATCTTCTTCACACCAGTATCCATTGTTTGATGCGCTAAGGTAGTATTAATGGAGTCTGAATACACATAACTCGTGACCTTCGCAAATACCTCGTCAGCAAAACAAGCGGCGAAAGTTCAGGGCATTCGGTGAGTGAACTGAGCGCCCCTTTTGATAGGAAGGAGGTTTTGAGGTTTTGAGGATGAGCTCACAGACCCCGAAGGGGCGAATGTCCTGTGGACATTCGGTGAGCGAACCGAGCGCCCCTGCGCGAGGCTTACGTAATACCTTTAGTAAAACAACACAATGTGGACATTCGGTGAGCGAACCGAGCGCCCCCGCGCGAGGCTTACGAGATGCCCTGTAGTAAATCAACAAAATATGGACATTCGGTGAGCGAACCGAGCGCCCCCACGCGAGGCCTATAACTAGGGATGAGGGATGAGGAGTCAGGAATGATGAGCTCACGTCTCGGTCCAGATTCCAGATTTTCAGATTCCAGATTATTCCACCCCCTGCGCGAGGCCTATAACTAGGGATGAGGGATGAGGAGTCAGGAATGATGAGCTCACGTCTCGGTCCAGATTCCAGATTTTCAGATTCCAGATTATTCCACCCCCCGCGTGAGGCATGTTGAAAGGAATGTGTAGTTGAGGAGATGGGTAGAATGCTGATTTTTTGACTTTATTTTTAACCGGATTGGGTACCTTCAATTTTTATTGTCCTTTATGACGGAATATGTAATTTTATGAAATGGTTTAATCAGCTATTGATCATTATTTATGGGCTGACAGCCCTTTATTTTTTGTACATGGCTGGCATGGGCATATTTGTATATGTCGCTAATAAATCCATGGGTCATCAGGAATCCTTTCTGGTTCCAGGTCGCAATCTGGCCATCGGGTTGATCCTTGGCACTTTTACCTGGGCCGGTTGGAGACTGATCAAAAATCCGGAGTCCTACAAATGGGGTCTTCTTATTGTATACCTCCCCGCATCATTGGCTTTGTTATTTGTATTGTGGTTTGTGGTGCTTTTTATTGGTTCGGGTGGAAAGTGGAATTGAAATGAGGTTTTGAGGAGGGGAGGAGTTGAGGAGTTGAGGAGGGAGGTTTTGAGAACCGAGCGCCCCTTTTGATAGGAAGGAGGTTTTGAGGTTTTGAGGGTTTGAGGATGAGCTCACGTCTCGGTCCAGATTCCAGATTTTCAGATTCCAGATTATTCCACCCCCCGCGCGAGGCCTATTGATAGGAATGAGGGATGGGGGATGAGGAATGATCAGGTTTGTAATGCTGTAATAATCCGAGAATCGGTAATAATCCGACACCACTAACACCACTGACAACCATGACACCATGACAACCACGACACCTAAGAAATCTATTCCCTAAAGTTTGGGCTGCGCTATTTGATTAAATTTATCCGATCCATGCAACCCGACCCACGCAACCCGCGCAAACCCGCAACTCCATATTCCAGAATCTCCAATTCCAGATTCAATGCCGTTTAGTTAAGAAATATCTCTTCAAGTAACTATAAAAGGTTGAGTCACTCAGTTGAAACCCTTCAGGCTTCGGTATTGAAATATTTTAGCGGCGATATCGACCCATTGCAGAAAGTTGGACTGCATTATAAGTCTGCTAAGATGCTTATCTAAACGACATTGAATCAATGATGAGAAAGGCTGATCAGGTTCTGTCGGAATGTCATAAAACATTCATCATCACAAGCCTTTAGATTAATATCCGTTTTGGGGGCAGCATGTTATGCATTCTCCATTATATGGCACATCTAAACCCATTCCCACTAATGAAGACATAGACACACCACTGATCCCAGAGCGCTTTTAACGCATATTATTTCAACAAAACAGTGCAAAT
>JAGNXB010000065.1 GCA_017985675.1 Saprospiraceae bacterium
CGGTTTACAGTTATGGCACCGTTTGTTAAAGAATATGTGCCCATTCTCCCAGCCACATCCTTGCATATTGGCACTTATTTCAGCTTACCTAAAACTGCCAAATCATGAATACAAGGCATTGGATGATGTATGGCTGCTTAATGGTCTTTCTGCTGGCTTCCTGTCGAAAACCTGATATTGGACCATCGACATCTTGTACGAATATTACGGATCCTTCGTGGGCTAATCATCCGCAGGCCGCCGCATTTCAACAAATTATTGATACCTATACGGCGAAAGGCCTACCCGGTATATCTGTATACATTCAGGATGCGGATGGTACCTGGGCAGGCGCAGGTGGCATGGCGGATATTCAGGGGGGCATACCCTTTCAACCCTGCACCGTTTCCAAGGTCGCCAGCATAACGAAGATGTTTGTTGGAACGCTGACGATGTTGCTGGTAGAAGACAACTTGATTCAGCTGGATGATATCGTCGATCCCTATTTATCAGAAGAAGTCCTGGAAAAAGTGGCCAATGTGCGTGGCGCGACGATCCGACAGCTTATGCAGCATACTACAGGAATCTATGATATCATATCCGATAATGGATTTTATCTGAACGTACTTAATGACCCGGACAAACATTGGTCGGCTGATGATCTCATCGCCCTTGCTTACGGTAAAGATGCCAAATTTAAGCAGGGTACAAGTTGCTTTTATTCCAATACAAATACACTGCTCCTGAGTATGGTTCTGGACAAATTGACCGGCAGGCCGCACCATCTGCTGCTCAGAGAGAAAATACTTGATCCATTAGGGCTAAATGACACCTATTATTATTCACATGATGTATTGCCGCCTTACACAGCACAAGGCTATTATGATTTGTATAATAACGGTACAATCGCAAATGTTACGAATTTTAATACAGGCAGCGGGAATGGATATGGGGGAATGTTTTCAACAGTTTTTGACATCGCCACTTTCCTTCGGGCATTAGTTGTCGACCAGACCGTCCTCACACCTGAAAGCCTTGCAGAGATGCAGCACTTTATTCCTGAGGTAGATCCTGAAGATCCCGCTAATGATTTATTCCTGGGCGCCGGCATGATGAAACGCTATTTCAACCAACCTTTAGACTCCCCCAATTTTGGTATTGGTCATACAGGCCGGGATCTGGCCTACAGTGCCAATTGTTTTTATTTCCCCCATCATCAAACGATCTGCTGCTTCATTGTCAATTATGGTACTAACGGCGAAAGCGCATTACGAGATGTTTTTTTTGAATTCCAGAATGCCCTTACAGATGCGGTCACTGGAGGGTAGTTTAGATGGGAGTAACCATCAACAACATGTTGTTGAATTTGCAATAGCTAACTTGTGAAGTGGTGATTCTAATGGTTATTCGTTTAGGCGTTTATTCGAAAGATGTCCTCGAACAGCTCGCCCCAAGTACGTAGCTGACCGACCCGCAGGGGGAGCCTTTTTAGGTGGGACTCCGGATCCGCCGATTCCACCTCCGCCAGATGCGTGCGAAAATCTAAAATCTCTTCCACGTCCCCCCGCCTAAAACAAGCTCAGGTCAGAGAAGTGGCGGTACGTAAAATCCGAAGCTTCGCCTAAAATAAACCACAACCATCAATCAAAGAACAGCGAGCCTTTCGAGGACAGCGGTTTTTGGTTACTTTTTGCCAAGACAAAAAGTAACGAGCCCCGCCGGCAAATGAGGCGATGCCGGGCGCATGCGATAACCATTTTTTCGACGACCCGCTAGACACAAGGCCTAATCCCCACGTTAGAGCGTATTTACACAATCCAAGAACGAGTGAGGAGACTCAGGTTTTAGCGGTGTAAACTAAGAAAACCCCTAAAAATGCATTTTTATAAATCCGTGATAATCAACATACAATAAAGTAGTCAGATGGGAGGGGAGAAGTGGAGGAGTTAAGGAGGAGTTTTATACATTTATTCAAAAGGCATCACCAGGTCTCGCAGGGGCGCTTGGTTCGATCACCGAATGTCCACTTTTTGTTGATTTACCAGAGGGCTTCATGTAAGCCTCGCGCAGGGGCGCTCGGTTCGCTCACCGAATGTCCAATGGACATTCGCCTCCTTCGGAGTACGTGAACTTATCCACCTACCCCCACTATATGAGTTTGCAGAATCTTATTTGGTTTACCTATATCCAATCAACCTCAACCATCTGTTTGACTTCTTCTCCCTTCGTCGAACAAAATATTCTATTGATCGAAAAAACGCAGGAAACTTTTGAACATTCCGAAGTTTCCTCCGTTACTTTGTGGCATTCACGATTATGAGTACATCCGCTGAGGTCCTTTCTACTGCCGAACAGCTCTTCCTACGATATGGTTTGAAGAGTGTAAGTATGGATGATATTGCCAATGAAGCCGGTATTTCCAAAAAAACACTATATCAGTTTGTCACCAGCAAGGCTGAACTTGTGGACCAGATTGTTGAGAACCATATCTGCCAGGAGACCAATCTGATGGATGAGCTGACAGGATCCACAGAAAATGCCATTGACGAAATGCTGGCCATTTCTGCGACCGTCAGCGAAACCCTCAAACACATGTCGCCGGGGCTCATGTATGATCTTCGAAAATATTACCGCAAAACCTGGGATAAAATAAATACTCTCCACCGGGGCCATATTTATCAGGTCGTCATCCGAAATCTGGAACGCGGTCGCGGTGAAGGTCTGTATCGCTCCGATTTTGACCCGACCATAGTCGCCCAATTTTATGTCATTAAAGCCATGTCATTGATCGATGAGGAATTATTCCCGTCTGACCTGTTTAATAAAACCGAATTAGTACGTACCCATTTTATATACCATCTGGCCGGCATATTATCTAATGATGGCCGTGATTATCTAAAACATATTCCCTTATGAGATACTTGCTTTTAATCCTCCTCCTGTGTGTCGCAGGTTTTGCACAAGCGCAGACGAACATGACGCTGGACCAGGCTATTGCTTATGCACAGAACCAAAACCAGCAGATTAAATTGGCACAACTCAATATTAAGGATGCTGATGCTCAGATCAAAGAGCGAAGGGCCTTCGGAATTCCACAACTCAGTGCAGATGTAGGGTACAATCGTTTTTTAGAATTACCTATAACTATCATTCCAGAAGAATTTGGCCTAGATCCTACCACCGGTCAAGTCAATCCAAATTTTAACCGTGAAGTTCGTTTTGGTGTAAAAAATAATCTCACTGGTACACTGACTCTGCGAAGTATGCTTTTTGATCCCAGTTACTTTGTCGGTCTGCGTGCGGCTCGTGCCTACAGAGAATATACTGCGCAAGAATTGGTGAGCATGCAGCGTAATGTACGGTTCCAGGTCATAGACGCATTTCTCCCTGTCCTTTTGGTTAATGCTAATGTAACTAACCTGGACCAAAATATTAAAAATCTGGAAAAATTGTACAACGATACAAAAACCATGTTTGATGAGGGCTTTGTAGAACTGTTGGATGTTGAACGTCTCGAACTTTCGGTGTTAACATTAAAAACAGAACGTGAAAATGTCCTCTCCCAACGGAAAAACATCCTGAATGGTTTGAAAATGGTCATGGGCTATCCAATGGATAAAGACCTTGAAGTAACCGGATCACTGGATGATATGTTGAGAGAGGCTGCTGCTCAGGATCTTAATGGAAAAATTGACTATACCCGTTGGCCTGATTATCTGGTAGCATTACAAGGGCTGAACCTGGCGCAATTAAATGTTAAACTTAACAAATCAGCCTACCTGCCGAGTCTGGACGCTTTTGCAAATTATCAACGTATGTACATGGGTGATGATTTTTCCAACGGTGTATGGGCAAATAGTTCGGTGGCAGGTTTGGGTTTAAAGGTGCCTATTTTTGACGGTTTTTTGACGCAGGGACGAATCCAGCGTTCAATAATTACCCGAAAAAATACAGAAATCCAAATTCAATTGTTGGAGCAGCAAATTGAATTGAGCACGCGCAATGCCCGCAATCAATATCTGACGGCGATGGAACGCTTAAAAGACCAGGAACGCAACCTGGCACTGGCGGAAAAAATTTATAATACCACCAAAATAAAATATACGGAAGGGATTGGATCCAGTCTGGAAATCAACCAATCTGAACAGGCCCTCTTTACTGCCCAGCGGCAACATGTACAGGCACGTTATGAACTCATTTCTGCTCTTTTTCAATTGGAAAAAGCACTAGGTAAATAATTCTAAGACACTCCAATCTACGCAACCTTATGAAACACGTTTTATCCCTTTTATTCCTCGCTGCGTTACTTTTGGCAGCCTGCTCCAATCCATCGGAATCGGGCACCACGCTGCCTGAGGCACCGGCTGAACAAAGAGCGATGCTCCAACAAAAAAAGGAACAACTCACCGCCTTGCAGGAAGAGATCGCCAAGCTGGAATCCCTACTTGGCGTCGAAGCCGGCAAAGCTGCTGACGGCGAAGCCAAGTTGGTGACAACCATGGTCCTTGCCAAGACGACTTTCCGCCGCTTTTCCGAAATCCAAGGAAATGTCACTCCCATTAAATCAAATACCATTAGCAGCGAAACAGGTGGTCGCCTGACACGGATTGCTGTCAAGGAAGGAGATGCGGTAAAGGCCGGTCAATTATTAGCATCTGTTGATATGGAACCCTTGCAAAAACAATTGCAGGAATTAGAGACCAGTCTGGAACTTGCAACTGATGTTTACAATCGCCAAAAAAGATTATGGGATCAAAAAATAGGTTCCGAGATGCAATACCTGCAAGCAAAAAATACGAAGGAACGTCTGGACAAATCGATGGAATCACTCAAAAGTCAGCTTAAAAAAGGAAATATTTACGCTCCGATTTCCGGTGTAATAGAAGAACTAATCTATGAGCAGGGCGACGTGGCTCCCCCGGGATTTGCTATCATGCACCTGATTAATACAACAAATTTAAAAGTATCGGCAGACGTGCCCGAGAGTTACGTGGGTACCGTGAAACAAAATGACAATGTCCAGGTAAAAGTACCTGCACTTAATATGACTCAGGATGCAAAAGTATCACAAGTTGGCAAAGTGATTAACACAACCAACCGGACGTTTAAATTGGAAACAACATTGGATAATCGGCAGGGGTTAATTAAGCCAAATCTATTAGCGCTTGTGTACATCGAGGATTATCGTGAACCAAACGCGATGGTTATAAGTGTAGACCTCGTACAGGAAGAAGTAGGAGGCAAAAAATTTGTCTATATTAACGATAACCTTCGTGCCAAAAAAGTTTATGTCACAACAGGCGAAAGTTACGATAACCAGATTGTCATTAAGGAAGGATTGAACCCGGGAGATGAAATAATTGTCCTGGGTGCACGTGGATTAAATGACAATCAATTGGTAGAAATTCAAAAATAAAATCATGAGTGAGGATCTGAAACACGAGCTAAAACAACGAAAGGAATTCTCGCTGACGTCATTTGCTGTTGACAATGGCACCAGCATTTTTGTGCTGATGTTAATGATTTTGGTATTCGGGATTAAGGCATACAATGATATGCCCAAAGAACAATTTCCGGAAGTAAGTTTCCCTACCGTCTTTGTCAATACCCCCTACTTCGGTAATTCAGCGCTGGAAATAGAAAACCTGGTAACCCGACCAATTGAAAAGGAAATTAAAACAATTACCGGGTTAAAAAATGTGAAGTCCACTTCTTTACAAGATTTTTCGGTTATAACAGCCGAATTTGAAACGTACGTCGACATTACAGAAGCAGTTCGAAAAGTGAAGGACGCGGTAGACAAAGCCAAAGCAGACCTCCCGGATGATCTTACGCAGGATCCGGATATTTTTGATGTCAACTTGTCGGAGCTTCCTATTATGACCATCAACTTGTCTGGTAAGTATACCAATGATGAATTGAGAAGCTTTGCCGAATATTTGCAGGATGAAGTAGAGACCATTGATGAAATATCCAGTGCAAATATCAAAGGAGCACTCGAACGCGAAGTGCAGATAGATGTGGATATGGCCCGGATGGATGCATTGCAAATTACCTTTCAGGATATCGAAAATGCGGTCAATTGGGAAAACATGAATATGTCAGCCGGAGAGGTCGTAAATGATGGATTTCGTCGTGCCGTTCGTGTCGTTGGTCAGTTTGAAGATCCCGCCGGTTTAAACCGCATTATTATAAAAAGTGAAGGGCAGCGGCCTATTTTTCTGGAAGATATTGCAAAAGTTACCTATGGTTATAAGGAACGTAGCAGTATATCCCGATCTGACGGAAACCCGGTCATTTCGCTGGATATCATCAAACGAAAAGGTTCCAACTTATTGAGTGCTGCGGATAAAATCAGAGAAAAAGTGGACCGTACAAAGGCAGATGTTTTTCCAGCTGATTTAAAAGTAAGTCTCTTTAATGACCAGTCGGTGAATACTCGTTCTGAAGTAAGCAATCTTGAAAACAGCATTATTTCAGGGGTCATTTTAGTGGTGTTGGTATTATTGTTTTTTATGGGTATCCGCAACGCCATGTTTGTGGGTATTGCCATACCACTATCTATGTTAATGGGTTTTATGTTTTTACATATGACGGGCACGACCATGAATATTGTCGTACTCTTTTCGCTCATTCTTGCGCTGGGTATGCTTGTGGATAATGGTATCGTTGTGGTTGAAAATATATTTCGGTATATGCAAGGCGGTGTGGATCGTGTAACGGCATCCAAACTGGGTACCGGCGAAGTAGCTATACCGATTATTTCATCAACAGCCACTACACTGGCTGCATTTTTGCCACTGGCGTTTTGGCCGGGATTAATGGGTAGTTTCATGAAGTATATGCCCATTACGCTCATCATTGTTTTAACCTCCTCGCTTCTGGTTGCGCTGGTTATTAACCCTGTGCTAACGAGTATGTATATGAAGGTGGATAAACGGGCAGACAATGCAGTCCTTTCAGCAAGACGCAAGCGAAATATATGGATTTTAGCCGCAGTATCTGCCGGCATCGCTATTTTTGGACATGCAACAGGCATGGTATGGCTGGGAAATATTATGTTAATAGTCAGTATTTTTTCACTCCTCAATTACCATGTACTTCGCCCGGCTTCTTTCCGTTTTCAGGCAACGGCCATGCCCTGGTTGGAAAAAAATTATTACCAGTTTACCCATTGGGCTTTATCGGGTAAAAAACCGGGATTACTGTTCGCAGGAACATTTGTACTCTTATTTTTGGCTCTTTTTGCATTAGCTATTAAATCGCCCAAAGTAGAATTTTTCCCACAAGCTGATCCGGTTTATGTCAACGCATTTGTGGACCTTCCACTTGGACGGGATATCACGGAGACAGATGCTATAATGCAGCAGCTCGAAGTGAAAATCACGGAAGTTCTTGTACCCTATGGCACTGTAGTGGATGCTGTATTATCTCAGGTGGGCGAAAACACCTCAGATCCTAATAGTCCACCAGAACCTGGACAGACACCTCATAAAGCTCGTTTAACGGTTTCTTTTGTACCTGTAGGAGAGCGGGCAGGTATTTCCACTGCTGAGATTATGGAAAAAATGCGGGATGTAGCGAAAGGGTATCCGGGTGCAGAAATTATTGTGAATAAAAATGCCGACGGCCCACCTGCCGGAAAACCAATCAATATCGAGCTCCAGGGTGAGGATATGGACAAGCTCGCCGTCCTGTCAGAAGATGTGATCCAATTTATAGAAAGTCGCAATGTCCCCGGCATTGAAAAACTCCAGGCT
Organism: Saprospiraceae bacterium; assembly: GCA_017985675.1. Lineage (GTDB taxonomy): Bacteria > Bacteroidota > Bacteroidia > Chitinophagales > Saprospiraceae > JAGNXB01. Next base: position 7,740 of record JAGNXB010000065.1, read on the forward strand.
GATGTTGTCCTCGGCAAACCTGAACTTATTGTTCACATCGACCGGGAAGCCGCCAGACGTTATGAATTATCTACGGCACAAATTGCATCAGGCATCCGTACATCTATTTTTGGAAAGGAAGTGAGCAAGTTTAAAACGGGTGAGGATGAATATCCCATCATGGTACGTCTGAATGAAAATTATCGCAATGATATTCAGGCTATCCTCAATCAGAAGGTGACGTTCCGAAACCCAACAAATGGAAAAATTGTTCAGGTTCCTGTATCAGCAGTGGCTAAAATTGAATATTCTTCCGCCTATAGCTCGATCAAACGAAAAGATCTTGATCGGGTAATCACTGTTTACTCCAATGTGCTGCAGGGTTATAACGCCAATGAAATAGTAGCCGAACTTAAAGAAATGCTTTCTACCTATGATTGGCCTGCAGGTTATTCATATGAATTTACCGGAGAACAGGAACAGCAAGGAAAGGATATGGCCTTTTTAAACACGGCCTTTTTAGTGGCCTTGTTTTCCATATTTCTCATCATCGTCGCCCAATTCAATTCCGTCATTTCCCCATTTATTATTATGTTGACGGTACTTTTCAGCACCATTGGTGTATTCCTTGGGTACGTCTTTACAGGGATGGATATTGTGGTTATCATGACAGGCGTAGGCATCATTTCATTGGCTGGAATTGTCGTAAATAACGCCATTGTATTAATTGACTATACCAATCTTTTATTAAACCGGAAAGTCGAGGAATTCGGGAAAAATTCCATTTATGAATTACCCCTCGATGAGGTCAAAGAATCACTCATCATAGCTGGTGCACGCCGTCTGCGTCCCGTGTTACTTACGGCTATTACTACTGTATTAGGATTAGTGCCTTTGGCAGTCGGATTTAATTTTAATTTTTTCACGCTGATCTCAGAGTCCGATCCACACTTTTTCCTGGGTGGTGACAGTGTAGCCTTCTGGGGACCAATGGCCTGGACCGTGATTTACGGTTTGACGTTTGCTACGTTTTTAACCCTGGTCATCGTGCCTGTGATGTATTGGCTGAGCATTCTCGGCATGCGTTGGGCAAAAAGAAAGTTTGCTTAACATTAAAAACGGATTTTAAAAAAAGCCGGTTCGACTTCGTGTGGAACCGGCTTTTTTAGTAATACACCATTTTAAGACAGATTTGGGGCCTATGTACCTTTTCATTCACCTTTGAATCAAACACCTTTGGAATTGATCATTTTATTATAAATTTGGAGAACGATGTTGTATTGAGCAGGGTATGATATTGGTATCAATAATATAGGTACCCCTCAGGCAAACTTTTTCATTATAAATGACGGTCAGAATGAAAAATCTTTTCCGATGGCACCTGATTATAGCCTTGTGTGCTTCCGCTTTAGGCTGGTTACTTTATAATTCATTCCTGAATAAGTCACCTGTAAATGATCCCATCCTTTTTGTCTCACGGCAAATTCCATGTTGTGGCAGCGTGTATATGAGCGCTGCAAATGCGCTGCCCGGTGTGGGTGGTTACAGTAAATATCAGGTTGCCGCACCTGCCTATCTATGTGTATTATATCCGGATGGGACCATCGATACACTGATCAATGGTGCAAACCCAACTTCTGAAAGTCTTCACTTAATTGATATCAGTGCCCCTGTCTTGTCCTGGGACGCTAATCAAATCGTGTTTGCAGGCCTTCCTGATGGCAATTACGAAACAGGCAACGGCAATCAAATTTCAAAAGAACATAATGCCTGGCGCATTTATACGATAGACGTACATGGCGACAATTTAAAACAAGTCACTGGCATAGCCGGCATTCCCGGAAATGATCAAAAGCTGGATTTGTCCCAATTCCATGTATTGTCCCAGAACGGTCTTGAAGGGTATGATGATACAGATCCTGCCTGGTTACCGGATGGACGAATAGTGTTTTCCTCGACCCGCTTTCCGGGTATTGCCATGTATAATGTGACCCGAACCTCAAATCTGTATGTGGTCAATGAGGATGGCACCGAACTCCAACGAATAACTTCCGAAAAAAATGGAGCCGACAGGCCCGTTGTTGACCCGACAACAGGTAAAATCGTATTTGCCCGCTGGTGGCGTAATTTTTATTGGCCCTATGACGGGATGGAATCGGTGCCAAGCGTGCTCTACCCCGGGGGTTGGACCTACCATAATGGATTAACCAGCGATCTCCAAAGTGTTATTGATGGGCAGCAATATATGTTTAACAATAACTCATTCCTGCTGACAGAAATCAATCCGGACGGTTCTGGCATGCAGTTATTTAGTACCCATTTTCGGGAAACATCTGCCAACAGTTGTTATGGAGGTGCTTTTGATCCCGAAGGTCATTTTGTTGGCAATTGGTTTCCAATAGAACACAGCACGGAAAGCTCAGGGTTTGGAGGGATTAAACGTTATTTCCGGGGTCCTTCACCGCAACCTGAAGGACTGGCAGGCACAACGGATTATGGGAATCTGGATTATTATATTGACAATCCGCCCTCATATGGTATTTTGGTAGGAGAATATGCCGCTGAACCATTTGTCCTGGAGGACGGCAGGATCCTCTTTTCAAAAGCAACGAGCCCTGAACAGGATTATGGTCTTTTTCTGATGGATGCGGATGGCAGTAATGTCCAATTGATTTTTGATGCACCGGGAATGACCGATTTGCGAGCCCAGGTAGTCAGACCACGACTCATACCACCCATAATTATAAATAGCTATACCCAAATACCCGGACTCTTGCCACCAACAGGAATCAATGACCTCAAAAAGGAAGGAACGTTCTCCTTTGATTGTCGCAATATATATTTTAATGCTCCGGTCGATGTACAGGTTATTTCTGCCCCGGCTGTTGGGGACGTCGCCAGTGTTCGGTTTTTTGCCTCACCGCTTATGAGCCAGCAATTTGGATCGGTAGAGGCACTTGATTTTCCGATATTGTACAATGACATTTCCGTTGATGATTTTGGCCGCGTATTGGAGACAGATGCGCCGGCAAATGTGCCCTTATTTGAACAAGCCAGGTCTTCCAGTGCAAGTGGTTATCATATTCCTCGAACCGGTGGAGGTATCATGGACGGTGCGACGCAGGTGATGGGATTTAATTATGGCCGGCCTGGACAAGAGGTGAGTTGTGTTGGCTGCCATGCCGGTCATTCACTGATACCTGTACCAACTGCCCCGGAAGAACTGCTCTATACAAATCTTGCGCCAGGTGCAAAGATCACCGCAAGCGCCTCAATGAACGATCCGGGCAACGCTATTGACCGTAAAAACTTTACCGCAAAAGGTAAACATTGGTTCACACCCGAATTTGTTAATCCGACCGGTCAATGGCTCCAGTTGGAATGGTTGGTGCCCATTTGGGTCAAAAAAGTAATCTTACACAATATTCCATCCGGATTTGATGTCAAGATCCACTCTTCAAAAGTGCAATTATTCAGTGACCCTTCATTTACCCAGGAAGTCTTTTCCCAAACCCTGACCACAGATCTCAGTGATCAGGGAACAGAAATCCTATTGCCATCCATCCAGAAAGTTCAAAGCATGAAGCTGGAATTTCTTGATTGTGAAGGAGGGATTTATCACTGGGATTGCGCGGCGATAGGGGACATCGAGGTCGTTGCCTCGCACATTGATCCTTCCCGATTCCCGGAAATTGCAGATTGCAAGGGATTAGCCTACGGACCGCACCAACTGGATACTTGTGGGCAGTGCCTCATCCCTTCCGATCCACTATTCAACCATTGCGAATCTTCCGGGTTGGATGGCATTCATCTCTTTCCGAATCTTCGATTATTTCCCAATCCGGCAAAGAATTTCCTGAATATAGATTTGGATGTAGCAGAGGAAATACCTTTGGATATCATAGTTTACTCGCTGGAAGGGAGAATCATTTATAAAGGCAAATTGACGCAGGTTCATACCCGGCTTGATATCAGCCATTGGCCTTCCGGAGTTTGTTTGGTAAAGATGTGGAATACACGTGGCCAAACGATCCAAAAGATTGTTGTCGACTAGGGGTATTTCCTGGTTGTAGGAATTTATTCCAGACGAAATTTAACAGGTAAATTCACTTTGCTTCTCACGGGTTGATTATTTGCCTTTGCAGGTTCCCATTTGGGCATCATTTGGATAACACGCATTGCTTCTGCTCCACAACCGCCTCCAATTTCCCTTACTATCGAAGCATTGGTAATGGAACCATCTTTTTCAACAACAAATTCCACCACTACCATGCCTTGTATGCCATTTTCCTTAGCTATGGTGGGATATTTCACATTCGCACCAAGAAACCGGACACTGGCCATCTCCCCTCCCGGGAATCCTGCAGGCGTTGCCGGATTTTGATACACTTCATTATCATCCGCGGCAGGTGCAGATTCAATGGGGATCGGTTGGCTCTTGATTTTTTCTGAACTGGCATTTTCGTCGCTTTCAACGAATACCTCTGTGATAAATCCAACGGGAATAATACCCAACGAATGATACACAGGTGCTTTCCGGTCTGGCATATATATAAATACCGACTTATTATAATCGGCAACCCACTCGCCCTGCTTTAATGATTTAGCGCTGAAGCGTTTTTGATCGGATTTTTTCATTGGCCTGAATGGCTTTTTTGCAATAACTACCAGGGCCAGATGCTCCGTAATAGGTACGCCTATCCGGAATTGGCACCGCGCTTCCTTGCCTTCATCCGCATTCGGATAATTGGATACCGATCCCGAAATCTTCTCTACGTACTGTTGCGGAAAACGGATATCAAAAACGAGCACCTCAACATCCACAATAGTAAACGGTATTGGCTTGTTAATATAATATACGAGCTCCAGAAGGTTGGACTTATCCCCTTTTTCCATTGACCGTATGCCCGCCTCCAACAGGATGTAACCCTCGTAGCCATTTTCCAAAATGAGCGTGTCTACCTGCAAGCCCACATGGTGTGTTTTCATGGTCGACATCTCGGTCGATATCACTCTGAATCGGGACTGATTTTTGGTATAAGTGTCCCATTGATTGGGAGCCTGTCCTGGCAACGGCGTGGTAAGTAGGCAAGCCAGATTGAATACAAATCCTGCTAACCATGAAAAGCTTTTAGACATAATAAAGCGATTTAATTTATTAAAAACGGAGACCACAAAATTACCTTTAAGGGGTAAAGTTATTGGGTTGTTGGGTTATTTCGTTATATCGTTATTTCGAAAAAACCGGGACGAAAAGAGTTCTTTGCTCAACAGTTTTTCGATTCTACAACCTGCCTGGCGACAGACAGGTTCAACATTTCTACCCATCTACCTCTAAACCTCCTTCTACTTTCTACTTTCTACTTTCTACTTTCTACAATAGGGATTTTTGGGCATAGCGAAAAGGTATTATTCAGTGTCCGCTGTGTACCTTTTGCTATCGCTGTGTGAAATTTCGGTGTATTTATTTTCCCTGAAATTTCAGATAAACCTATTTAGGATTGTAGAAATTCCAAGGGTGAGCAGTGAGGTGTTGCAGGATACGATTTGCGAGATCCGGGTTGCACGCTTGGACAGATCGTGATGTTGACCAAAAATCCTTACAGTCATAAATCAGACGGAATACATTGAAAATAACACGTAGGATCGATTAAACGATCCTACGTGTTAGTCAAAACAAGAACGATGAAGACCTACTTTTTTAAGAGGTCGCGAATCTGCGTGAGCAGTTCTTCCGTACTTGGTCCTGCCGGAGCAGCAGGAGCGGCTTCTTCCTTTTTCTGGGTTTTTTCATAGGCTTTTAATACCATAAATATGGCTGCGGCTATGATTAAAAAATCAATAATGGATTGTATAAAAGCGCCATATTTTAATTGTACAGCTGCCTTAATTATTTCGCCATTATTATCCAATTCGGCTACCTTCAGCGTTAAGGCCAATTCAGAAAAATTAACGCCACCCAGTAACATACCCAAAGGAGGCAGGATGATATCATTTGTAAAAGAGCCAACAACAGCTCCAAATGCACCGGCAATAATAACTGCCGTGGCCAGTTCGAGGATGTTACCCTTCAGAATGAAGGCTTTAAATTCGTTCC
>JAGNXB010000066.1:0-6295 GCA_017985675.1 Saprospiraceae bacterium
GGGCCAAAACAACATCATTCTGGACCTGCCCCAAATCCGGATTGCCCCTAAGGATATTCTATATTTCGCTCCGGATCTGGCAAAAGATACATTACTTGGTCCGTTGTTGAAAAATATGATTTATGGTAGCATAACAAGCCGAGGCACATTGGACCAACTATTGATTCAACAATTTGATGCGCAATTTGGAACGAATACACAAATTAAATTTAATGGAACGGTTAACGCCCTAACTGAACCGGATAAATTATCGTTTAATCTAAAGGATGTACATCTGTATTCGGTAATTAAAGATTTTCAGCATTTTGTCCCAAAAGACAGCTCCTACACCTTACCTGATTTTGTTCAACTTGATGGTATTGTATCAGGAACAACTAAAAAAATAAAAAGCACGTATCTCATTCATATTCCTGAAGGAGAATTGGCAGGCAATATTATTTACAATAATTTGAAAACCCAACCAATTTATAATGGTACACTCCATATAAAATCGCTCAATGCTGCAAGATACACCGACAGTATTGCGCCTGAAATGATTAAGGGCAACCTATATTTTGATGGTAAGGGATTTTCCCCCTACACCATGGCGGTGGATATCAATAGTGATTTCAGCTCCCTCATCCTCAAAGGGACCGAATATGGTAAAATTCAATTGAATGGCACGATTAAAGAAAGTCAATTTAATCTGGATGGAAACATTAACAATGAACATCTTGCACTTACCCTTCTCGGTCAAGGAATACTGGACAGTCTCTTTCCTTCCTTTGATGTGGCCATCCAACTTTCGCATTTGGATATGAAGGCATTAGGTTATAGTGAAGATGATATTCAAATGAAAACGTCCATAGCAATGACCGGAAAAGGTGGAGCAACAGATTTTAAGGGAAATATTAGTATGACTGGTTTTGAGATAAACCGGGAAGATAAATCTTATTATATGGATTCATTGACGGGGAACCTGGCATATAATAACAAATCAACAATATTTGACCTTTACTCACCTATACTAAATGCTCATTTAAATGCCAATGTAGCTCCGGAGATGTTCATCAAGGGCATCAGTAACCACATACAAAGTTATCTGGAAGAAGGATTGCCTCCACTACCCATCACCAACGATATGACAGCAGATCTTGTCGTAGATATACCAGAAACAGATTTCATTCTACATATCCTATTGCCCGGGTTGGAGCGAATGGAAGATCTGCATCTGACAATGCAATTTAACCAGAAGGAAAAATCACTTGAAGCACAATGGACATCCCCATATCTTTTTTATAAGGATATTGAATTACACGGGTTAAAAGCGGCGATCACCAGTAACATGGACAGTCTGAACTATGTATTGAATATGGATGGATTAATTTCAGGCCCCCTGGATATTCGTGCAACTAAAATATCAGGTAATTTAAATAATAATCATTTAGTCACTACAATCGACATCAGCGACGAGACGCATGGAAAGCTCATTGACATAACCCTGGATGGAGAAAAAATTAATGAAACCTACCTACTTAAGGTCAACCCGAAAAACATCGTATTTAACAATCAGGCATGGGCCATCCCCCCACAAAACAGTATATTGTATACGCCAAAATATTTAGAAATAAAGGAATTTGAATTTAGCAGAGGCCAGACCTCCTTTCGACTCGAATCACACCCTGCTGAGAAAACAGACTTTTTGAACCTGGTGATTAATCAAATTGCCCTCGATAAATTAATTGCATTTCTAAATCCGGATAATCCGGTTGCATCGGGCACAATGAAGGGGACCATAACGCTGGCAGAGATTTTCCATGACCCCATACTGGGTGCCAATCTAAATATAAAAAATCTGGAGGTTATAGAAATCGTACTGGGCGATCTTGATGCACAAATAGCCAATAATGATGCATCCGTATATGAAGGCGAAGTAAAAATAATGGGCCCTGATCTCGTCGTCAATCTTGACGGCATCTATGATATGAGCCAGGAAGGTAAGGCTAGTTTTACAGGAACTATGAATTTAAATAAATTAGCACTTTCCTTGTTGGGACCCATTTCAAAAAATTATATAAAAGATGCTGAAGGCCAAATAAGCGGCTATGTAGAAGCTGGCAACAAAGGGGGTACAATTGCATACAAAGGCAATTTAAATATGGAATCCATTGCCTTTAATCTTTTAGAAACAGGTAGCACTTACCGGATTCCCTCAGAAAAAGTAAATTTTAGCAATGAAAATGTTGTCTTTGATCAATTTTTAATTAGTGATAACGACGGCCATCCGACGGTATTGAATGGTGTTGTTAACATTACTAACCTCCTGAATCCAGGATTCAATCTAACCATAAACAGTAATGATTTTAAACTACTGGAATCCACCAGGGAGAACAATGAACTTATTTTTGGTAAAGCTATCGTAGACCTGAACATCAAACTTACGGGCACCAAAAATAGTCCGGTGGTTCGCTCGAACATTCAAATAAAAGATGGAACCGATGTAACTTTTATTGTTCCGGAATCACAGATTGATCTGGTCGAACGCGAAGGCGTTGTGATATTTGAATCACGAGTGGATGGCATAATCCTAACAAAACGGGACACGATAGTAAAGCAACCCACAGGATATCTGGGGACCGATCTACAATCTATCATCAAGGTAGATCCGAATGCGGTGTTTCAAATAATCATTGATGAAAGTGCGGGTGACAAACTTGTTGTTTCTGGTGCGGCTAACCTTAGTTTTGATATGAGCACCAGGGGCAAAATGACCCTGTCTGGCAGGTATGAATTACGGGATGGCTATTATGAAATGCGCTTGTATGAAATTGTGCGGCGACGATTCAACCTCCAACCAGGAAGTGAATTAACCTGGTCAGGGGATCCTTTGGGAGCAGACATTGATATACAGGCCATTTATCAGGCAAAATCTTCAGCTCTTGATTTAATGGCAGATCAACTTAGCGGTGCTGATGCTACCGTCAAAACACAATACCGTCAAGAGTTGCCTTTCAATGTCCACTTGAATATGAAAGGTACATTGCTAAAACCAGCCCTTTCCTTTGGCATAGACATGCCTGAAAGCGCGCGTTCTGCCTTAGGCGGCCAGGTGTATAACCGAATACAACAGCTCAATGAAATGGATTCCGAAAAAAATACTCAGGTATTTTCGTTACTTGTCCTTGGCCGGTTTCTTCCCCAAGGCTCCACATCAGATGCGGCCGGAAAAATAGATGCCGGAGCAATGGCGAGAACCAGTGCCAGCAGGATGTTATCCGGTCAGCTAAATGCCTTGTCGGACCGATTTATCAAAGGTGTAGATCTGGATTTGGATCTGGAAAGTTTTACAGATTATCAAAGTGGCCAGGCTGAAGACCGGACTAAATTAAACGTACGACTCCGCCAAAACTTATTTAATGATCGTTTGCAAGTACAGGTAGGGGGGCAGGTAGACCTGGAAGGCTCATCAGCAACGGAGGAACAACGTCCTACGGATTTATTGGGTGATATGAGCATAGAATATAGCCTGACCAAACAAGCCGATTGGCGACTCCGTGCATTTCGAAAAAATCAGGCTGAAGGGCTGATCGACGGTCAAATAATTGTCAATGGATTTTCATTGCTTTTCAACAGAGATTTTAATACTTTCCAGGAATTAATGCGGCGTACTAAAAAAGAAAAAGAAAAAAAAGCAGATCTCATCACTAAAGATCCCGAAGAATGAACAGGTGGAACTCCCGATTATTTATATTAGCACTTACGGGAAGCCTGGGCATCTCTTGTAGTGTAAAAAAGTATATACCTGAGGGGCAGCAGCTTTACAAGGGCAGCACTATAGAAATTACCGATAAAAAAAATGCTTCCGATACTAAACTCATTAAAAAAGAACTTGAGGACCTGCTTCGTCCAAAACCAAACAAAAACTTTTTAGGCCTAAAATTCAGATTATGGACCCACTATCGTGCCCATAGTAAAAACAGTAATTTTATAAACCGGTACCTCAATAAACGATTTGGAGAGGAGCCTGTGTATCTAAGTCAGGTAGATCCGGATAGAAATAAGGCTATTTTTATTAACCGTCTGGAAAATAAAGGATTTTTCAATACACAAGTAAGCTTTCAGCGAGAAGGGAAACGACAGGAAAAAGCGAGTATGTTGTATACCATCACCCTTAATCCTCCTTATACACTCGGCAACATTGTATATGAAGGAGAAGAAAACACATTAGGGAATCGGATTAAATCACTTTTGCCAAAAGGCTTGCTTCAAACGGGTGAACGATTTGATCTTGGACATATTAAAGCCGAACGAGAGCGGATTACGGACCAATTAATGGAAGTAGGTTATTATAATTTTAGTCCGGAGATTATCCTGTTGAGCGTAGATTCGGCTGCGGCAGGAGATAAAAAAATTGATTTGTATGTACAGCTTAAGCCTGAGGCCCCTTTAGAAACGCTTACGCCATATCGACTTTCAAAAATGTATATCTATCCGGATTATAGCCTTGTCACGGATTCAACTATGTCGAAAGATACCTTAGTGTATTCTTCGTATGCTGTCATTCAACATGACCAGAACTTCTTACCCAAGCTATTTGAAGAATATATATTGATTAGGCCAGGCGAAATATATAATCAAACGCTGAGTGACCGCACCAGGCAACGATTATTTGCCATTGGGGCTTTCGGATTTGTCAATATCCGCTATCAGGTACCCCCGGATGCTACACCAGACACTACAGGCCATCTTCCCTTAGAGGCGCATATCTATTTATCCCCATTAAGTAAGCGGAGTATCCGCGGCGAACTGCAGGCCCTTTCAAAATCCAATAACTTTATGGGGCCACTATTAAGTTTAAATTATAAAGATCGCAATGCATTAAAAGGTGGGGAACAGCTTTCCTTGGGAGGGCAAATCGGATATGAAAGTCAGATAGCCGGAGGTAAGCGCACAGGATTAAGTGCGTTTGAAGCGGGTATAAATGGTGAATTATCCATTCCCCGAATAGTATCACCCTTTCCTTGGAAATCAAATGTACTATATGGTATTCCCCGCACCAAAGTCAACGCTGCATTTAACCTTCTGAATCGGGTAAATTTTTATCAACTCCATTCGCTTTCTGTTGGATTTGGTTACCTCTGGAACGCTAATCGTTATGCTTTCCATGAAATACGACCATTGGCGCTAACTTATACCCGCCTTGCCCAAACATCAGAAAATTTTGAAGAAATATTAAAAAGTAATATTTTCCTACAGCGTAGTTTTGAACAGCAATTTATCCCCGGTATGGAATATAAATTTACGTTCAACGAATTGGGGAATACACATAAAAAACAGCATTTTTGGGTACAAACTAATATTGACTTATCCGGAAATCTTTTACATCTAACCCAGCAATTAATAGGGGTAGATAATGCGAATCATTTACTTGGCAGCGAATTTGCCCGTTATGCAAGAATAGATATTGATGCGCGTCACTATCGAAAAGCAGGCAACGGGCAGCAATTAATTTTCCGCGCTTATGGGGGCTTTGGGAAACCACTGGGCCACTCCCCTTCCCTACCATTTATCAAGCAATATTTCTCCGGTGGACCCAATAGTGTGCGGGCATTTCGAATAAGATCGCTGGGACCAGGCACTTACCAACCGGATCAACTCGGATCCGCATCATTTTTTGACCAGTCCGGTGATATCCGTATCGAAGTGAATGTTGAGTATCGTTTTCCCATCATGCGCTTTCTCAATGGTGCCATATTTACAGATGCGGGAAATATTTGGCTGGCCAGGGAAAATCCGGATATCCCCGGGGGGCAATTAACAAAAAATTGGATTCGGGAATTGGGGGTAGGTGTAGGTGCCGGATTGCGGTTGGATATCCAATTTTTTGTCCTCCGGCTCGATTTATCTACACCCATTCGAAAGCCTTGGCTTCCTGAAGATGATCGCTGGACCACGCGATTCAATTATGGCAGTGGCGTATGGCGGCGCGATAATTTGATATGGAATTTTGCGATAGGATACCCTTTCTGAGTTGGGAGTCGAGGAGTCGAGGAGTTGAGGAGGGTTTGAGCTGGGAGGGTTTGAGGGTTGAGGGTGAGGCTGAGGTTGAGGGATATTTTGGTGTTGCGGGGAATGGCGGGGTGTTGCGGGGAGAGTTCCAGGTGCTTTATTCCAGGTTCTTGTTCTTTAGTAAAATGTATTTCCTGGCATTTTAAAGGATTGTTCTAAGCTAACCCCCAGAGTGTGTGGCTTTTTAGGAAAATATCCCTTGAAGATGGAGGTTTTCAGGGTTTGAGGGTTTGAGTTGGGAGGTTTT
>JAGNXB010000066.1:6395-13666 GCA_017985675.1 Saprospiraceae bacterium
CAGCAGGCTATTTATTTAAATAAGCAGAATACATCCAGACCAATTTTTCCTGGGCACGGATATAGTCACTCATTAGCGCATTTGTACCCTCGTCAGAGGCATCAGCAGCTAACACCAGAATTTCCCGTTGAATAGAAATAATAATCCCAAATGAGGAAAGAATATTCTCCACTGCCTGTGTCCCGTCGGAGACTTCCTTGCTCTCTGTGATTTGGGCAATGGTTATATAATTTGAAAAAACATGATCGGGTGCATGCCCTAATGTAAGAATCCGCTCCGCCACTTCATCAATTTTAAGAAAAAGGTCATTGTACAATTCCTCAAATTTTAGATGCAACTCAAAAAATTTATCGCCTTTAATATTCCAATGAAAGCCACGGGTATTTTGATAAAATACAGAGTAGTTTGCTAATAATAAATTCAACTTTTCCGCTAATTGAGCTACTTTGACTTTATCCAGTCCGATAGCATTTAATATTTTCATTATAAGTGTAATTAAGATACAAATTTAGAGGTATTGACAGAGCAGACCAGTGATCTTTGTCACATTTCAATCACTCTTATTCCGGAACAAATTGGATGGAAAAAATGCAACAGAAGGTAAATTGCTATCTGCCTTAAACACAATTAAGCTAAAAATTGTTTACACGAAAAATTTATACAATGGGTCAACGTTCCATTCTACATCAATACCGGGTCGATTCGCCACATATGGTTGGTGACGGTTTTCGTGTTTGCAATTACATTCCCGGTCCAAGGCAATTGAGACAGGAGTTGAGTCCTTTTTTAATGCTTGATTACAATCCGCCCTGGGCTTGTCCGCCCATTGCCACTCCTCGCGGAGTGGATGTACACCCGCACAAGGGATTTGAGACGGTGACCATCGTTTTTGAAGGCGAATTGGCCCATGCCGACTCATCCGGCAGCAGCGGCACCATTGGACCGGATGAGGTGCAATGGATGACAGCCGGAGCAGGTATTCTACATAAAGAATTTCAAACGGAAGCCTTTGCGCAGGCCGGCGGTGTCCAGCACATGTTGCAGCTCTGGATTAATTTGCCTGCAAAAGACAAAGGGCATCCCGCGCGCTATCAGTCACTGACGAAAGAAAATATACCCGTTAAAAAGGAGGGAGCCAGCACAATACGCATCCTGGCGGGAACCTACGAAGGTATCAAGGGTCCGGCAGAGACATTTAGTCCGATGCATTTATTGGATATCCAACTCGCACCCGGAAGGGCTTTTGGCATGCCCCTGGAAAAATCCTGGAATGCCATGCTCCTTGTTGTGTCCGGTGATATCCGCTATGCAGGCAAGACATCGGCGGATAATGGCGATTTCCTGGCACTTAGCCACGATGGAGACGCTGTATTATTTGAAGCCGGAATGGAAGGAGCCCGAGTCATCCTGCTTGCCGGCGAACCACTTAACGAACCCATTGCCGCTTACGGTCCCTTTGTAATGAACACTCAACGGGAAATCATGACCGCAATTGAAGAGTTTCAAAGCGGTCGATTTGGGCATTTGGATTAACCTGATTCTTTTCTCCCCACTGCAATAGCTCCCTGGATTTTTTTAGTTCGAATGCAATCGGTTTGACCATCTTGCGCGTTTTACTCAATACATTAAGTAAAATATCTCAATGTATTGAGTAAATTGTCTGGATACATTGCGTATATTTATATAATTGCTGTAAAACATGGCCTTTGAACGACACTATGTAACTTCCTTAATCCAACGATTAGAAGAATTTAAACCAGATTGCGCATTACTCATAAGTATGCAATGTACCCCTATCGAAAATTTCTTAAACTGGCTCCCGTTTGTACTTTTTTAGTACTTTTTCTTACTCTCCATCTCAGCTCCGAATATTCGTGTGGTGATAATTCTCCTCACTATATATTGCACCCCTCAATGAATAAAAAAAGGAGTTGACATTTTCCTGTTAAAATGTAAAACAAGATAACCATCAACCCCTTCATTCTAAAAATCAAGCAAACCAACTATTAAATCATCTACCTCTTTTTACAAGAATTTTACGAGGTAAAAAAACAAATCCTTAGTTCCAGGGCAATTGCTGAACCCGCTGCGCAGCAAGAAATCCTAATCGCAAACCTTCATCATAATCCATTCTAAAATGGACACCTAATGGCAAGCGGGAAAATGCATCTTCTTCCGCCATTTGCGTGAATGAAGTATATGTGCGAGGGGCCCCGTTAAAATCGGTGCGTTCTTTGTGACAATTGTCTGTAAACGTATATTGATTTCCAAATGTACCGGCGAGAATTCCGGCAGCGGAAGCACCAAATCCGGCATGGCCGCTTGGATAGGCTGGGAAAGGCGGTGTCAATCCAACTACACCTGTCTGTGGATTGTTTAAATTCGTCTTCCAATTGGGATCAAAATTTCGACGAATATATTGAATTGGCCGCTCATAGTTATACAGGTATTTTGAATTCCAAACGGCAATGGCTGCGTCAGCCATCGCCATCCCAACTTTAGCATAAAGTTCGACAGCGATATCCAGACTTGGTTTTTCCAGTTTTACAATTTGCGTGGTAATGGCGAGCATCCGGCATGCAGGCGTGAACGTCACATCCTGAAAATCATCGCTCCAGAATTGAGCGATCCACATACCTTCCACATTCTGTCCGGATTGAATGGCATTGACCACCTCATAAGTTTCTTTGGCCTGCTTGAATAATTGGGAATTCGGATCTTCACTCCATGCCAACGGAGCTTTGGCTATGATATCCGATCCATTCATAGCAAAGGTGCGCACTTCCCCCCAATAGGGAAAAAGTCCGCGTGTATAATCCGGCCACGTAGGCTGCCATTTTCCCGGACCTTGCGGTGGTTGATAATTTACCGGATGGGGATCAAGATACGCTTCGTGCCCGATGACATCATTTTTGGACCAATAAAAAACGGCATCTGCCACGGCCTCACCAAACGCCCTGGATCTGTCGTACACGTCAGGTTCGGTGGAAGCAACAAGTGTTTGTTCCATGGTTTGATTCAGCGTTTGGATCCGCAGTTTATCCGGATTGGAAATATGTGGATACGCTTTAACCATCATGGCATGATAAGCTGCATTTACAGCACTGGGCCAATGATAATCCAGATTAGGATCAGCAACTGGAAGAAATAATCCGGAAAAATGATTCCCAAGGCTCCGGTTGCCTGGCATACCTGGCACTGCAGCTTCATAAGCGGCAAGCCCGATGTATCCAAACATTCGGGAAGCAGCAGGTGGCCGATATCCGGGGGCATACCGGTCAATAATTTCAATCAGGCTGTTCCATGCTACCGGAACATCCGCTGAATATTCCCTTGCCAGTGACGGTTGATCAATACTATCTTTTTTACAACCGATGGTACCGAACAACAGGATAGACAACATTAATCCGAAAAAAAGTTGAAACGTTTTCATAATTTAATTAATTTAATGTGAACAACATGAATTGGTCGGTATTCAGGATATACTATACGTTGTCGCTAAGATTCGACAATCTTAGCCGTGGATTCATTTTTGATTAGGTCGGTGGCATCCTTGTGTGAATCATCCTCGGGCGATTGACTGCCGAGCTCATCTGTTGCAAAACCACTTAGTGGCTTTTTTAATGACAATGAACGAGACACCATAAACCAGGCCAGCGGTATGACCCCTCCCACAAAAAAGACAGTTGCACCAATACCGCGAAGCCAGGTCAGTGATTCAAAAATGCCACTACCAATAAAATGATGCGATCGACCGTACCAAAGTCCCTTTTCTACAACCACTTTAAATTGAATGGCGCCCGCCGGAAAGAGATCGAGAACGACCATGAGCATTAATCCAATATTAATGGACCAAAAAGCGAATTTTATCAGCTTACCCGACCAGCGTTCCGGCCTTAATACCATTCGTGTGGCAAAAAGCAAAGCAGCCAGAGAAATATTTCCATACACCCCCATTAGTGCCGCATGAGCATGATTAATCGTTAAATAAGTACCGTGTTCGAAATAATTCATAATGGGCAGATTGATAATAATACCCATTACACCGGCACCAAAAAAATTCCAAAAATTCACTGCTACGAGAAAAAGAAAGATTTCAGGGAAAGCAAAATCCCTGCTAAGGTCTTTATGCTCGACATCCCCCACGGCTATGCGCGGCATATTTTTAAAGCGCCATGCTTCTACAGTAAGTAAAATCAAGGGAATAAATTGCAGTGTGGAAAACACACTGCCAAGCGCCATGGTGGCGACCGGCTTGGCATTCCAGTAAAAATTATGTGATATGCCCAATAATCCGGTTCCTAAAAAAAGAATCGTGGCGAAGTACACTACCCGAATGGCCGCCTGCCGACTTACAAGTCCCATCAATACTAAAAGGTAACTGACAATGACCGTGATAAACACTTCAAAAAAAGCTTCTACCCACATGTGGATTACCATCCACCGCCAAAAGTCGGCAATTACAAAATTCGTCTCTGGTGTGGCAATAAATCCGGAAATAAATAATAACGGAATACCGATAACAGAATACATAATCCAGTTGGGAAGATTCCATGGCTCCCGTTTGATAAATGCCGGTTTTATACCCCGATAAACAATGATGGCCCACAGGATAAAAATGACCATCAACAGACCCTGATAAATACGTCCAAAATCCACATATTCCCAACCCTGATGACCAAGCATATACCACCAGTCACCCAAAAGCCCAAGGGGGCCTAAAACCATACCAGCCAGCGAGCCACCAACAAGAATAAATAAGAGGATAAACAGGATATTGACCATCCGTAATTGACCGGGTATTTCTACCCGCGATAATATCGGCAAAATAAAAATAGATGATGCAATCCAGCAGGTGGAAATCCAATACAAAGCCAGCATCAGGTGCCAGCTACGGGAAATGGTAACAGGAACATCACCGGCAATATGAATCCCAACGATACCCAAAAAGTCAATAAAATCATTTATAGTTATGATGCCGCTACTAACCTGTAGAAAAAACAATAATGCAGCAACCAGAAAAAATTTAAATGTAGCCCGTTGCGTAGGACTTGGTTTAAATTTATCTACTTTATCCGAGGTCAACAAATCGCGTTGAGGTGGTTTGAAAAATTTATTGGGCAACTGATTATACTGCCCTATAAAGTAAAGGACAATGCCGCAGCCAAGCACAAACCCAAGCAAACCAAGGACACTCCATAAAATAACCGGTGAAGTAGGCGTGTTTCCTGCATACGGATCGAAGGGCCAGTTGTGCGTATAACTGAAGTTTTTACCCGGCCGCTCGGCTACACAAACCCAGGCGCCCCAAAAGAAAAAATCACTCAGATCAGCAACCTCTTGTCGATTAGTCATGTACCCTTTGGCAGGAAACTGTTTTTCTACCGGTTGATCAATAAACAGATTTAAATAATAGTGCTGAAGCTGCTCACGGGCATAAACCTGCGACGCTGTCAATTTTACCTTGTCAATTTGTTTATCAAAACGGTTTACCTTGAGTTCCTCTTTGGTCGTTTCTTCAATGATTTTTAATTCCATCGGATTGGGTTCTTTACCCTGTTCCTTTTGAAATTCCGCAATGGCAAAATCATTCATGAATACGGCGATTCGGTTGAGTGCCTCGGCCGTGAAATCCGGCCCGCGTTGTGCGCCATCCCCAAAAAAACTGCCGTATTCCATCAGCGCATATTTGTGGAATACTTCCTGTCCACGCACGATTGTCGCCTGGTCTACAATTACTTCACCTGCGGCATCAGAAAAACCGGACATGGGAGGGGCATCAAAATAAGTTTGGTACCCAATCATTCCTACACCTGCCAGACTAATGACAAGTATAAAGGTTAATGGCGCCCACCAGTTTTTGGTGTTCATCAGGTAATCAATTGGCTTTTTTCGGCTGCTGCCATTGTTTTCCGGCATATTCATGGGTCAGGTATTAATAAGGTGAATATTTTTTCAGATCTACAATTGTTTAATTACGTTTTAAGACTCCTTTATCTTCTTTTAATGCAAAAAAAGGGAGTAGCTGTCACACTACCCATTATTCCATCAACCGGGTATTACCCAAGCGGATGTCTTCACCCAACGCAGCCAGGGTCGTTGTTTCAAATTCCAACTTCAGGGCTGCCTTGGTATCTTTCCAAAAGGCATGCACCGGACAGGGCTTCTTTTCACCGCAGCCAGGCAAGCCAAGCAGACAGGTATCAAAAAAATCCTCCCCTTCAAAGAGGTATACAATGTCCAGCAATACCAACTTATCCGGCGACACATTCAAGGCCACACCGCCATTGGGGCCCCTGTAAGAGAGCAGGATACCCTTCTGGGTGAGCAGCTGAAGGATTTTGGTGAGGAAATGGAAGGATATTCCAAGTTCCTGAGCCATATCCTTTATGCCTGTATAACCACTTTGTCGGTTTTGGGATGACAGGTACAACAATGCCCGCAAACCATTGATGCAGACCTGAGATAGTACTTGCAAGCTATTGCAGATTTAAGACTACGAAGTCCAAATATAGGGCCAAATGTTTAACAGTGTCAAGTTTTTGAGAAAAAAAATTGCTTATCCAGAATTTGACTTGTGCTAATAGCTTCAACTTGGAAGAAAACAATAAGAACCTACAGAATATTATCAGTTGTAGACCAAAGCATATGGACACACAAAACAGTCCTTCAAGTTCAAACTACGCTTCAAAGGAAGTCACATCTTCAATTCGAAAGCTTCTCCTCATGCCATACAAAACATAGACATCCAATGAGCAGTCTTTAACTTTTTATCAGGGGAATGCGCGCTAGCTGCAATCCATGCGGATTCGAGATTTCCAGCAGATACCAACCTTCTGGAATCAAGGAGACATCAAATTCACATTCCCCCACATGTACAGGCAAAATAAATCGAGCCGCTTCTGTCCCCGTCAAAGTGTACAACTTAAGGTGCAGGATTTCGGAATTGGCTGGCCCCATTAGGCGGGTGATCCCCGTACTTGGATTGGGCGTCAACGTCCATGATTGTCGATCTTTCTCATCCTCCACGGAAGAGATCAGATGGCCGCAATCGGGCCGGTTAATCCATTTGGTTCCATCGGGAAAGGTGAAACAGGCGAGCCAACTATAACCAGCATCCGTAATGCAGAGCAATTCAGGAATGGGCAAAAACAATTCTGATATATAGTAGGCATGTTGCAGATATTTATCATTCCTTTCAATGAGCCCTGGATAAGGATAAACCTGCAGCGTATCTCCCCATTCGAAAATCGTATATCGCTGAATCTCAT
>JAGNXB010000121.1 GCA_017985675.1 Saprospiraceae bacterium
AATACTGATCTCTTCCGCGTCTGTTATATATGGAATTATCCTTTTGGATGGTATCATATTGCATCAAACCTGTGCCATCATCAACAGTACTTTCACTTACGCTAAACGAGACTTCTTTTTGGTAGGTGTTATATGCAGGGACACCATATACATAGCGCGCTCCATCAGGCTTTAGAACTATCACTTCGGAGATATGATGTCCTTTGTATTTCGTACGGCTCAAAACGCTGTCAATAGCGCAATTGGTAGCGTCTTTTGAAAGCCTGATTTGGCCTGACCCTCTTTTATATGAAATGATTTTTTTCTCCAGGCCATGTTTTGATGCCTCTTTACCCGTTAGAAATTGCCAGACATCATTGCGTTTTTCGCGCTCGGTACGTTGTATGGTCGGGCTGATGTTGAACGTTGTTTTTCCGGAAGGTTTTTGATTGCTGGAGAATTGAAAGGCTGTACGGATAGCGCCGGTTGTCTTTTCCAAATCTGCCTGAACCGGGCTGGTGCGGCCAACCTTCGCAAAAAAAGCAGTATCAGAAATTGTCATCTCTCCGGAGTTCTTAAAAAACACCGGTTCATATACTGATATACCATCCCAGTCAGTATACCCTGTAGTTTTGGCTAAGGGATTGTTTTCGGTCCATCCTTTTGAATAGGCATTAACGGTTGTTTCATTGACATCTGCACCAACCTTGACGAGGTTGGGCGCAAATCCAAGTTCCACACCAAAACTTTTCGAGTCACTTTCGTTGGTGTGAAATGCGTCCCTATAAAAACCTATATCACTTCGAATTGCGCGGAACTGGCCAGCACTCCCTTGCCCGGACGCCGAAAAAAGGTCGTTCGTGCCAAAAGCCGGAGGCAATACAGGCATATGCTCGCGCCACGGGAGCCCCTGTCGCTCACGGTTGAAATCCAATACATCGGATGGCTTGGCCAATTGGCTATGGAGGTAACCAAAAGATGCCTGTTTTTCACGGTTACGCAACAGTTTTTGTTCCGAACGATAACCATCTAAAAAGGCATTCGGGTTAATTGTTGTATTCTCAAAGCCTACAGTTCCATGAAATGTGAAGGATTTATTGATGAGTGGAAGTTCAGACGTTGGTGTATAGGTAGATCCGCTAAAAGAGATGCTGCTACCTCCAGCCCCAAATGCTTTTTGTAAATTACGTTGAAATTTATTTGGGTCTTTGATACTCGTATTGTAGGAGATCGATAAATCTCTAAGCCCTCTTCGAGAGTTCATAGTTATGGAATTCGAAAGGGAAAAATCTGTCCGCCCAATTTTTTGTTTCATGCCTAAATATGGAGAAATATCAAGGCCATTTTGCGAGTCATAGTGCAAACCTAACCCAGCAGTTAGCCCACCCTTACTAAAGTTAGCGACTGAGAGTACGGGTGAAATCCCTGATATTATACCATATCCACGATAGGTATTATAATACATACCAAGCGAGGCGTTTAATTTGAGCGGTAGCCCCTTAATTTCCAACCCACCACCTACAGTAATTCCGGTAGTAACATCCGGGCGCATGTTGAATGCCTTGTAAATGGTATCTCCGCGAAAATCATCAGGTATTCCTCGCATTTGACGATTGATGACACCGGGATTTAGGTTCCAACCCAAGCCGACCCAGCTGGCCTCTTCATCCATACCTGGGCCTGCGGCATATGAGATATTTATAGGGTAGCCGCCTACATCCAACAATGGAATATTATACTGAAAGTCACCCGAAAACAAATCCACCATGTCGCTGGTGCTGGCAGGTGTAAAAGACGATACTTCCGGCTGAGTTGGCCCTGACGTCAATGCCCAGGCGATAGTTGGAAAGAATGTCTGATTCAGTAATGCAAAGACAAGCACCAGTGCGATGCGTTGGGCAGGAAAATGGAGTACTTTCATCAGGTATTAAAGTTTTAATCTCGGTGATTGGTTAATTTTGTTTCTATCGAATACAAATTCAAATCTTTTATTACACCAAAGCGAATCCAGGTAAACAAGTTTTAAATCTTTATTTCTATCACTAACAATTGTAGAAGAGTCAGATTCGAAAGCCAATATGAATTGATAGGCATTATTTATTTTTCCACTCGGCTGAGCGTGATAAAAAACACAGGGCAAAGAATCTCCTCCAGCCAGCAAGCAGAATCTATTTTGCAACTGGTAAAGCATCCTTTGTTTTCTTGTATCGAAGGGCACATCACTACTATTGACCTTCTGAAGCGCTTCGTCAATGGGCATAGAAGAAACAGATCCGATTGACAATATGAATCTGTAAAATGTTGAATTACCAGCAATTGAAGCCTTAAATAGGGTGTCATCCAAGTTTTTCTGTGATACTTCCATTAAAGCGACATACTCTGCCGGTTGGTAGAATGCTTCTAAAAACAAACCGGGTTGATCTTGACGTTCTATAAAACCATTATCTACATCTCTGATATATCGTACATAGTCAGCAGGTTCCAAAGAATCCGGCTTACATCCTCCAAAAATACAAAGCAAAAAAATGCAGGTAGTATGTGGGCTAAGGGCATTACGTACCATCTTAAATCAATTATAATAAGTGAACTCCAAGTAATATTCTTTCCCTGTGGGGTCTCGAAGTATCATAATATAGTCGGCACCGTTTGTAATTCCGGATACACCTTGCAGATTAATAGCAAACCTGTTAATTCCTGAAACTAAAGTAATCGAACTGGTCATACTTAAGGGGGAAGCCTGTTTGCCAGCAGGATAAATTTTGTAATACACTCGTTCCAAAGCCGTTGGCGGAGAAGTGCCTTCGTAGTCCATATTCGGAGCTCCCCAACGATTGTTGTATGTGAACCTTAGTTTTTGATTGATTGGATTATAACTACCGTCTGGCGCCAGTTTTAATTCACGATAAGATTTAAAGGCACCTGTGGGAGGCATGGCCATTGCCGCTGTTTCTCCAATTTGGAATATCCAGACTTCTGTCACTCCTAATTCAAAATCACCTGCTTTGGCCGACACTTGCCAGGCATACGTTTTGCCCATTTCCAGCGGCGGGGCGTCACCCGGATATGGAAGGTTGGTCCCGAAAAGCGCACGGCGGTTAAAAAGTGGAATGTTTTTTTCGAGGGCTTCGGCTGCATCTTGCTTCTCTTTTACTTCTACTAAGATCAATGTATACTCAATAGGCGTCGTTCCGGGAGGAAATGGAGGTTTCCAGGTCAGAATAGGAGTTGTGGTAGTAATGTCTTCTCCATTAAATGGACTGAGCAATTCGGGTGGGCTAAACGGTTTCACTGTCTCTTCCTGGCAAAATTCACCCAGCAATAGGCTGGTGTTGGCGTCTGCCACCCGATAGCAAATAATGTAATTGCCGTACGGAAACCGCCCTGTGCTGCGCAAAACCTTTGTGGCGACACCAGCACCGTACTGTATTTTTGCGCCCGACACATTGAACATTGGTCGATTATTGCCCTGCAACAAATTAAAAGCAGGAGAAGTGGCTGACAGTACCAATTGATGCTGAGCATCTTCCACCATCAATTCCAGTTGCGTATTAACAACTTGAGACTGTGAACTAATCAAGTTCACCCGCCAAATATCATCCAGCGTAAAGTACCCTTCCTGGTGCGGCATAGGCACGATCGCAACTTGCCCGATTACGGA
>JAGNXB010000122.1 GCA_017985675.1 Saprospiraceae bacterium
CATCTGACCCCCTACCCCCTGAAAGGGGGAGTTGATGTTTTGTCATTACCGTTACAATGGGTTGGTAATCTGGTCCCCCTTCCAGGGGGTAGGGGGTTTGTAGGGCCTTTTGTTTTTCACTAACCGCATAAAACGCATTCGTGATCAGATTGAGGATCACCCTTCCGATATCCTGTGGGATGACATTGACCAGGCCTATGGTTGGATCATAATCTGTCTTCATCGTTGCATTAAATGTCTTGTCCTTTGCGCGAAGGCCATGGTATGCCAGTCGTAGGTATTCATCTGCCAATGCATTAATATCCGTTGGTTCTTTTACTCCATTGCTTGCGCGGCTGTGCTGTAGCATGCCTTTGACAATGGCATCAGCGCGTTTGCCGTGGTGGTTGATTTTTTCTTCGTTTTCCCTGATGCTATTAGAGATACTTATTGCCTCTGTTGTATTTCCGATTTTCAATTCATGTTGTAGTTCATCGATCAGTTCGGTGTTGACCTCAGAAAAATTATTGACGAAGTTGAGGGGGTTCTGGATTTCGTGCGCGATGCCAGCGGTGAGTTCGCCGAGGGAGGCCATTTTTTCGGATTGGATGAGTTGGGCCTGCGTGGTTTTTAACTGGGACAGTGTATTTTCTATTTCTTTCTTCTGCCTGTGGAGTAGGGCGTTTGCTTTTTGTTTTTGCTTGTTGTTGCGGAAGAGGATCAGGGCGATCAGGAGGAATGTACCAAGTCCTCCCAGCATCATATTCATCTTGATTTTATTGCGGTAGTTTATTTTCTCTTTTGCCAGCTCCACTTGACGCTGGTCTTCTTCAAACGTCATCATTTGTAGTTGTTGCTCGGCTCTGGCGCTAAACAAGCTATCATTCGCGGCCCGATAAACTTTCAAGTATTTTAAGGTGCTGTCTGCATTGCTTTTTTCATATATATCGGTCAGTAGTTTAGCTGGCTTGATACTCAGGAAAGTAAAGAGTGTATTTTGCGTTTCACTGATTGCTTTTTTAGCATAGTACAGGGTTGAATCTTCCTGGTTTGTTCGTTGATAATGTTCCGCGAGAGAAGTATACACCTGGTTCAAGTATCTTGCGGATTGGCTCTCCTGTGCTGAAGAAAGGGCTTTTTGATAAAAGGATATGGCCATAGCGGCATTTCCCATTTTGCTGTAGGTACTGGCTATGTTGGATAAAATGTAGGCCATATTCCGATACAGCTTGATTTCCTCACATCGGACATAAACGATATTGGAATAGTAGAGTGCTGAATCTAATTGGTTTAACGCGAGGAAAATGGCTCCCATGTTCATCATGGGCCAGATTTCAGCTTCTCCGTTTTTCCCTTTTCTTGCGCTGGCCAAGGCTTCCTGGTATAAATGCAGGGCTTTTTCATTTTCATCACGATCCTTATAGATGTGGCCCATTTGATTTTTAGTGATGGCGATCAGGGAGTAGTTGCCCGTCTTCTCTGCCAGGGCTACTGCTTTATGATGACACTCCAGCGCTTTGGTGTAATCACCTGATAGCCTGTAGCCCTGGCCAAAGAATCCCCATGAAATAGCTTCTGTAATGGGGTCTTTTGTTTTCTGTGCCAGTTTAGCGAGTTTCTGTCCAACCTCGAGCACCATTAATGGATATGCTTCAACTCTTGTTCTGTAAATAGCTAAAATCAAATCAATTCGTTTCGTATCATCTGGTTCCATTTCAATTTTTTGCAACAGGGAATCCTGCTGCTTTCTAATTGCTGGAAAGAGATCCTCCTGTCCGAAAGCTGAATGTGTAACTAAAATGAAACTGATGAGGATGGTGAAGTATTTGATTTGGGTCATAGCAATGGTAATTGAAAAATAAATTTAGTTCCTGCTCCTTCATGGGTTTCCACTTTCATTTCATTGTCATGTGCTTTGACAATGAGCTCTTCTGTCTGAATCACGGATTACACGGATTTAAGGATTTCACGGATTTCATTTATTAAGAGATTTTTCTGATTTATAAATTGATCCCACTATTCTTAAGATCAACCGACGGGTAATTGAATGGTGAATACACTGCCTTCTCCATCTTTTGTTTCTACATTCAATTCACCACCGTGTGCCTGCACAATATCGTAACTTAAAGATAAGCCCAGACCTGTGCCCTGGCCGGTTGGCTTAGTGGTAAAGAAGGGTTGAAAGATTTTGTCGAGGATATGCTGTGGGATGCCGGGGCCGTTGTCTGAGATGGATATTGCAATCTCTTGCCCCCCTTTGCCCCCTAAAGGGGGTACCAATCTTTTTGTTAAAACTATAACCGTTGGTTGATAATCTGCAGGGCTAAGTTTTGCTTTTTCGGATACGGCATAGAACGCATTCGTAATCAGGTTAAGGATCACTCTCCCGATATCCTGAGGGATGACATTGACTATGCCGATGGTTTCATCGTAGTCTGTTTTTATTGTGGCATTGAATGATTTGTCTTTGGCACGGAATCCATGGTAAGCGAGCCGGAGATGTTCATCTGCAAGGGCATTTAAATCGGTGGGTTCTTTAACACCACTGTTTTTTTGGCAGTGTTGAAGCATGCCTTTGACAATAGCATCAGCACGCTTGCCATGGTGGTTGATTTTCTTTTGGTTTTCAGCAATGTCATTGGCAATTGCGATGGCTTCTTTGGAATTGCCCGTTTGGAGTTCCTCTTTCATTTCCTCGATCAATTCGGAATTGACCTCAGAGAAATTATTCACAAAATTTAATGGGTTCTGGATTTCGTGGGCTATGCCGGCGGTGAGTTCGCCGAGGGAGGCCATTTTTTCGGATTGTATAAGCAGGGATTGAGTTGATCTCAGGTTTTCTAATGCCTCTTTTAGTTCCTTCGTGCGTTGGTAAACCTGCTGCTCAAGTTCGATATTCCGCTTTGAAGTATCTGCATTGGTCATATAGTTTTGACCAGACAGGCGATAGTCAGGCATGGATCCATGGACATGTACAATCAGCCATTGGTTGTCAAATTTTTTAAGGACGACGGTATTGCGCAGCATCTCTTTTTCAGCGCGTCCGTCGAAAGATAACGTCCATTCTATTTCAGATTCGACCCAAGCCATATCAAGACACTGCGTAGCGCGATGCCATAGGACATTGATTTCAAATGGAGCAGGGTATTGTTGCACACCTATTCGATTAATAGCCATGTACTCTTCCTTGTTGGCTGCTTTTTCATTGAGGCCAGAACCAATGAACGTGACAAAGTCTGCACAATAAGAAAACCGAACATCGACATTCCTTTCAGCCAATGCTTGCCAGAAGGCCGTATTAACCAGTAAGACCTGCTCTTCAATTATTGATGTAGTATGATGAACGAGTTCTTTCATGTGTATGAGGAGGCTTGTAAGGCAGAGGGATGAGGCATAGGACTATAGCTCGATGGGTAAATGGATAGTAAATACAGTGCCTTCACCTTCTTTCGTTTCTACTTTCAATTCGCCGCCATGTGCCTTGACGATTTCTTCTTTTGTCTGCATCACGGATTTCACGGATTTAAGGATTTCACGGATTTCATTTATTAGGAGATTTATCTGATTTATACAATGGTCCTATATGGCAAATGATCAACTAACGGGTAACTGAATTGTGAATACGGTTCCTTCACCTTCTTTT
>JAGNXB010000067.1 GCA_017985675.1 Saprospiraceae bacterium
AAGCCTGCCTACCGAACGATTGCAGGTAGGGGGAGGGCACGGCTATCAACGTTTAATGGAGAATAAATCAACAAGAAATAATTTCTGTGTAAGTTTTATTTGTATACACCGTTTGTTCCTCCCCAAAAGGGGGTGCAGGATGGGCCGTATTTTCAATTCCTTGGATAAAAACATGGCTTGAATCATTTTCAAATCATGGAAATCCTAAAATCCTGTAAATCCTGATTCAGACAATAACTTCTTTTGTAGAAGGTAGAATGTAGAATGTAGAAGGGCGTAGCTGGGTAGAAGTGTAGAACCTGTCTGCCGCCAGGCAGGCAGTAGAATCGTGTAGAAATTAGAACAAAGAATTCAGAACACTTCGTGTCTAAGCGTCTTTGCGGTTAAACCACGTCTCGTTTAAGATTCCAGATTCCCAGATTCCAGATTCTCTAAGTCCCTGTTTTTTCGAAATAACACAACAACCCAATAACTCCTTAACTCTCCTAATTTTATTTCCCAAAATACACCCGGTACCATTTCACAAACTCATTTATCCCGTACTGCACCGTCGTCTCCGGCTTGTAGTCGAGATCATCTACAAGATCCTGTACATCGGCATAGGTGGCCGGCACATCCCCGGGTTGAATATCCATGAATATTTTTTTTGCTTCAATCCCAAGCGCGTTTTCAATAGCCTTGATGAAATCCATTAAAGGGATCGGATTATTATTGCCAATATTATACACCTTCCAGGGCGCCGGACTACTACCCGGGTCGGGTTGTTTGCCGCTCCAGGTGGGGTTGCCTGCAGGAGCATGATCGATGACGCGCACCACGCCCTCTACTATATCATCCACGTAGGTAAAATCGCGGACCATTTTGCCGTGATTAAATACTTGAATGGGTTCGCCGGCAAGCATGGCTTTGGTAAATAAAAACAGGGCCATATCAGGCCGCCCCCATGGACCGTACACAGTAAAAAACCGGAGCCCGGTGGTGGGGAGGTTGTACAAATGGCTATAGGTATGCGCCATCAATTCATTGCTCTTTTTGCTGGCGGCATAAAGGGACACAGGATGATCCACATTATCATGCGTCGAAAAGGGCATGGTTTCATTTAATCCGTATACACTCGAACTGCTGGCATAGGCCAAATGCTTGACCCCATGATGGCGGCACCCTTCCAGGATATTGGCAAATCCGACAATATTACTTTGGATGTAAGCCATCGGATTGATCAGACTATATCGCACCCCTGCCTGCGCAGCGAGATTTACAACGGCATCAAATCGCTCCTCAGCAAATAATTGATTCATCGTCTCCGCATCTTCGAGAAACATGCGAATAAATCGGTAGCCGGCGTATGTAGTGCTCTGCGCCAGGATATTCCAATGAATATCTTCCTTGTGGATGCCGTGTGTTTTTAATCGGTCATATTTTACCTGCGGATCATAATAATCATTTATGCAGTCCAGACCAATGACCGTATCGCCACGCTGCAGCAATTTTTCGGTAAGATGGTAGCCAATGAAGCCGGCCGAGCCAGTTACTAGAATTTTCATGAAGGAATGGTTATTCGTGTATTCGGTTATTCGTGTATTCGGTTATTTTACGCGACGAGGTTATCTGAGGCGTGAGTTCAAATCCAAGTACATTCGCTAATGCAGAAAAACGCTAATTTTCTCCTTGCGCTCTTTCATATGAACGCACAAGGCCATTGATCATAGCCGTTATAGCTTGAATGAGAAATCGCGCTTCTCTATAATTCACTTGATCCAAATAACCTAGTCGTGTAGCTATTACGAGATGATTGACCAATTCAATTAAGGACGAGTATGCCATATTCAAAAAATGTATCCTATCCTTAACTGTTCTTCGACTAGTACCCTCAGCTATATTGGAAGGGGCAGAAATAGCTGATCTTCGGATTTGGGTGGTTAAAGAAAATTTTTCTTCCGAAGGGAAATTCTTTGTAAACGCATAAACTAATTCAACCAAATCCAGTGACTTATTCCACACATCAAGGCGTTCAAAACTAAAGGTTTTCAATTCATAAGGAAAAGGTCCTTCCTGGACAATTGATTCGTCTAAATTATCCTCGTTATCTTTTATCCAGGCTTCATCTATGTATTCGAGAGTCATAATTACATTTTATACATGACAAAAACATTGATTCAAAGATACAATTTTCCCAACCATATCCTCCTCCCTCCGAATAAACGAATAACCGAATAACCAATCAACGTTTAATATTAAACGGATGTTTACTTAACGGCAATAAAGCTAATGGATGAAAATCGCCAACCAGGCCCAAAGGTTGTTGGTGGCGGATGGCATGCACTACTTCAATGGAGGGGCGGGCTGCTTCGAGCTCGAATCCACCACCATTTAAAATATCCCGATAACTTAAGGTATGTAAATCCGTAAATCCCTCACTAAATTCAAATTCCTCCCCATCTATTGTTAATGACCGCCAGGTCCGCTTGCCCGATTCTTTTGCTTCGGCAGGTAAGGTATCGGCATTAATACTTAAAAACCAACGGATGCGCGCATGTTCCAATTCCAGAAAACCCGCTGCACGATCATGGGTGTGCACATGCACCACATTCTGTTGTACCGCCCCAAATATCCAAATGAGCATATCATAAAAATGGACACCAATATTGGATGCAATACCACCCGATTTTTGGATATCACCTTTCCACGAAGTATAATACCAATGACCGCGGGAAGTGATATATGTCAGGTCGATATCAATTTTGGTATTTACCGGTTTTTGTTTATATTTTTCTTTAAGAGCAATAATGGCCGGATGCAGGCGCAACTGCAGGATATTGTATATTTTTTTTCCGGTTTCCCGACTTACATCTGCTAGTGCGTCGATATTCCAGGGATTCAGCACCAGCGGTTTTTCGCAAATGACATCCGCCCCATTCCGCAGCCCGAAACGAATATGGGAATCATGCAGGTAATTGGGGGAAGTGATGCTTACAAAATGAAGTTCTTTTCCCGACCGCTTTAATAAATCAATATGTCGGTCAAAGCGCTCAAATTCCACAAAAAAATCAGCCTCCGGAAAATAACTGTCTATTACTCCCACGGAGTCATTTTTATCAAATGCAGCAAGCAGATTATTTCCGGTTTCTTTTATCGCCCGCATATGACGTGGTGCGACAAATCCCGCTGCTCCAATGAGCGCGAAGTTTTTTGGTTGTAAGTTTTCCATTAGGTGTTTTTTGGTGTCTTTTGGGTTATTGAAATTATTTCGACAAAGCCTTGGCGACGATGTCCATGGATTAAGTTATTCGTTGAAAAGTATACTTTTATGCTTGTAGATGCATTTAAGTTTATCTGCCACTATGGAATATATCCCCATCCCTGCGGTCTCTCTTATTTCAAGCAAGATTTATCTCGACTGATAAAATTAAAAAGTTAGTAATCTCTAACACCTTTCTACGTTCAACGAAAAACCACAATTCAACCTCCAGCGGAGGTGGCATGATTTTCGAAAAATAATTTAAAATAATTTAAAACCCCCAGCGGGGGTGGCATAATACTCAAATGGCCTAAACGTTGTCTTCATTCCAATCAAATAAATAATTAGGATTAGCTTCTATGCCATTTTCCTTCATCCATGATATATATTCATCTTGAAACTTGGTATGAT
The DNA here is from genome assembly GCA_017985675.1 of Saprospiraceae bacterium. Lineage (GTDB taxonomy): Bacteria > Bacteroidota > Bacteroidia > Chitinophagales > Saprospiraceae > JAGNXB01. The sequence continues at coordinate 3,650 of JAGNXB010000067.1, forward strand.
GGTGATGCTCTTCCTGTGTCAATATGTAGTTATACGTTTTAGTCAAAAGGGATGGAGAAATTGAAAATGCTCCATAGCCTTCTTGCCATTGAAACTTACCCGGTGTCCACTTATTTTCATTCACAAACTTTGATGAATTGTTCTTAACATCACGTACAAGTTCGGAAACTGAAATAGAAGGTTTCAAATCTATTAAAAGATGGACATGGTCTACTACACCATTTATTATTATAGGCTTTTGACCTTTACCTTCAACAATTCCAGTCATATATTTAAATACATTATCACGCCATGGTTTCTGCAATAGTCGTTCTCTGGACCTTACTGCAAATACAATATGTATATATATTTTTGAAAAGGCGTCTGCCATACTGTGAGTCACATTCCGAAAGATATCACCCCCGCTGGGGGTTCCCACTTTTTTGTCTTTTATTCTAAAATCATTTCACCCCCGCTGGGGGTTATTAATTTCCTACCTGCTTGTTTTCCATTGCTTTTAATATTTTAAGGAAGTAGTAAAAAAAATCACCTCCTACCACTCTCACCTTACCTCTCACCCCTTACCTCTCACCCCTTACCTTACCTCTCACCCCTTACCTCTTACCCCTCACCACTTACCTCTCACCACTTACCTCTTACCCCTCACCGCTCACCCCTCACCGCTCACCGCTCACCCCTCACCGCTCACCCCTCACCGCTCACCCCTCACCGTTCATATAACCATCCCGGCAGCCACGGTATTATTTGTTGCTTCATCAACTAAAATCACGGAGCCGGTAATGCGGTTCTGCCGGTAACTGTCGGCGAGCAAGGGGCGGGTGGTACGGATGGCAATACGGGCGATATCATTCATACCCACAACACGATCATCCAGATCTCGATGGAGGGAATTTATATCCATTTTATACCGCACTTCTTTTACCAGGCAGCGCGCCTCAGCGGAGGTGTGGCGAATGATATATTTACCATTTAATTGCAACGGTTTGATATGGTCAAACCAACAGATCATCAGGTCCAGATCCTGCGACACTTCCGGTTGATTATTCACACGCACAATCATATCACCCCGGCTCACATCAATATCATCCTTTAATAACAAGGTCACCGACATAGGCGGATATGCCTCCAAAACCTCTCCATCAAATGTGTCTATTTTTGCAATGCTTGTCGTAAAGCCACTGGGCAGGACCATCACCTCATCGCCCTGACGCAACACACCTCCCGCTACCCGACCCGCATAACCCCGATAATCATGGTAGGCATCCGTGTTGGGTCGTATCACAAACTGGACCGGAAAGCGGGTGTCAATAAAATTATAATCGCTGGCAATATGGACATTCTCCAGATAATATAAAAGGGTCGATCCTTCGTACCAGTCGGTATGCTCCGATCGGTTGACAATATTATCCCCCTGCAGCGCCGAAATAGGAATATAGCTGATATCGTTAATGTCCAGCTTGCCGGTGAAGCCTTCCAGTTCTTCGCGAATTTCATCATACCGATCCTGGCGCCAATCCACGAGGTCCATTTTATTAATACAAAATACCAGGTGGGGTATCTGTAATAAACTGGCAATAATAGCATGCCGCCTGGTCTGCTCCACCACACCCTGGCGGGCATCAATGAGTACCAGCGCAACATTTGCTGTGGATGCACCCGTCACCATATTTCGTGTGTATTGAATATGGCCGGGGGTATCGGCAATAATAAACTTTCGCTTGGGTGTAGCAAAATACCGGTATGCCACATCAATGGTGATTCCCTGCTCCCGTTCAGCTTTTAATCCATCTGTAAGCAGTGCAAGGTTTACGCCCTCTTCGCCACGTCGTTCCGTGGTAGCACGCAAGTCTTCGTACTGATCCTCAAAGATGGATTTGCTGTCATATAGCAGTCGGCCTATGAGCGTTGATTTGCCGTCATCGACTGAGCCGGCAGTAGTGAAACGAAGTAATTCAGACATTTTTCAGATAGTTAACCGCAAAGACGCTAAGGCGCTAAGAGGTAGATTAATTGTTTTGAATAATTAAATTTATCATTCAGGCACATAGTTATAAACAATACGTTTTAATCCTTCTCTAACCGTTTGTTCATTAAAATTAATTAAAAAACCCAACGATAAATTTGCCAGTTTGAGATAAGTAATAACTTGTGCTGTATGTACTGGCAAAAGAATATCCACCGCTTTTAATTCGACAATTACTTTTTTCTCCACCAAAATATCCATTCTGAATCCGGCATTTAGCACTTTATTTTTATAAATAACTGGCACTGGAACTTGATTTTCAATACTCAATTTTCTTGAGAGTAATTCTTCGCACAAACACACTTCGTAGACAGATTCAAGTAATCCCGGTCCGAGTTCTTTATGGACTGTAAAAGCAGCATCTACAATTTCCTTTGCTATGAATTCTGATCGCATCATATCCTTTGCGTCTTTGCGCCTTAGCGGTTAATTTTAGGATCCCTAAAAATAGCCTTCTTTTTTCCGGTCTTCCATGGCAGTTTCGCTGCGTTTGTCATCGGAGCGGCCGCCGCGCTCGGTCATGCGGGAGGCGGCGACTTCGGCGATGATTTCTTCGATGGTGGATGCTTCGGAGCGCCAAACGCCGGTGCAGGTGGTATCGCCGATGGTGCGGCAACGGATGGTGGTGGTAAACACCTGCTCTTCAGGTCGGCGATTGATGTGTGAGGAATCTGCAAGGAGGATGCCGTCCCGCTCAAATACGGAGCGCTGATGCGCAAAATACAGGCTGGGTAAGGGTACTTTTTCGGCAGCGAGGTATTGCCATACATCGAGCTCCGTCCAGTTGGAAATAGGAAAGATGCGAAAATGCTCACCGATCTGTTTTCGGCCATTAAATAGATTCCACAATTCAGGTCGTTGATTTTTGGGATCCCATTGGCCAAATTCATCGCGATGGGAGAAAAAACGCTCCTTCGCGCGTGCCTTCTCCTCGTCCCTTCGACCGCCGCCCAGGGCAGCGTCAAACTTTCCTTTTTCGATCGAGTCGAGCAATACGTGTGTCTGCAGATTATTGCGTGACGCATTGTATCCTTTTTCTTCTGCTATTTCGCCCCGGTCAATGGCAGCCTGCACAGATCCGATGATTAATCGCAATCCATACTGCTCTACCAACATATCGCGATAGTCGAGGGTCTCCTGAAAATTGTGCCCGGTATCGATGTGCAATAATGGAAAGGGTACCCTTGCCGGATGAAAAGCTTTCACGGCCAGATAAGTCATCAGGATGCTGTCTTTGCCCCCTGAAAATAAAATGACCGGATTCTGGAACTGAGCGGCTACCTCCCGGATCACGAAGATGGACTCGGATTCCAGTTCCTTAAGATGATTGAGTTGATATTTGAGCATATAGGTTAATTCATCACCAGGCCAGGAGTGGACCTGACATCGGTTTGCTTACATACGTTTTTGGAAAGGCTAAGTTGCGTTTGTGGTTATTCGTGTATTCGGTTATTCGGGTTGCGAGATGCGGGATGCGCGTTGCGTGGAGTTTGCCCCATTTTCGGTCTTCCGTCCTCCGTCATCCGTCCTTGGTCATCGGTCCTCCGTCATCCGTCTTCGGTCCTCCGTCTTCGGTCCTCCGTCAAATGATCCTCTTCCTCACCTGGGCATATAACAACTCAAGGGACTCCTGAATATCCTGAGCCGTGGTATCGATGCGCAGATCCGGTTGTTCCGGCGCTTCATAAGCAGAATGGACTCCGGTAAAATCCGGTATTTCGCCGGCGCGCGCTTTTTTATACAAGCCTTTCACATCCCGTGCCTCACATATTTCCAAAGGCGTATCAATGAAGACCTCCATGTAATCCGGTGCACCAATGATATCTTTTGCCATGCCGCGCATAGCCCTGGTGGGGCTAATAAACGAACTGATCACCACCTGACCGGATGCCACAAACAGACGGGCTACCTCTGCTATGCGACGAATATTTTCCTGCCGGTCTGCATCACTAAAACCCAGATTATTGTTTATCCCTGTCCGGACATTGTCCCCATCAAGCAACACCACCTGGATATCCTCTTCAAATAAGCGCCGTTCCAAAGCCACGGCCAATGTACTCTTGCCACTCCCTGACAAGCCTGTCAGCCAGATGACCAGACTGCTGTGCCCATTTTTGGCAGTACGTTCCGCTCGGGTCACCATTCGGTTGGAGATGGGATGGATGTTTTTGTTTTGAGCCATTTGGAGGGTTTGAGTATGGAGGGTTTGAGTATGGAGGTTTTGAGTAGGGAGGTTTTGAGTAGGGAGGTTTTGAGGGTTTGAGGGTTGATTTTTAAAATATGGCGAAGATGAGTGGTTTTAAGAGAATCCGGGAATAATCCAGAATTTGCGATGCGGGTTACGCGATGCGGGTTGCGATGTGGCGGGTTGCGATGTGGCGGGTTGCGATGTGGCGGGTTGCGAGGTGCGGGTCACGCGATGCGGGTCACGCGATGCGGGTTGCGTGATGCGTGATGCGGGATGCGGGTTGCGGGTGGCGTACCTGAACACTTTATCTTACTTGGTTCCAAATTTTTCCATGCCAGATTCCAGATTATTCCGAAATTTCAAACCAGATCATTCCTCAGCCCTCATACCTATTAAACGATTCCAGATTATTCCGAAATTTCAAACCAGATCACTCCTCATCCCTCATCCCTCATCCCTAGTAATAGGCCTCGCGCAGGGGCGCTCGGTTCGCTCACCGAATGTCAGTATTTTGTTGATGTGCTATTGGGCATTTCGTAAGCCTCGCGCGGGGGCGCTCGGTTCGCTCACCGAATGTCCACTGGACATTCGCCCCTGCGGGGTTCGTGTGCTCACACGATCGGGGCCTGTGTGCTCAACCCTTGGCGCCTTAGCGGTTAACCCCCTCAAAACCTCCCGCCTCAAAACCTCAAACCCTCATTCCTATCAACAGGGGCGCTCGGTTCGCGCACCGAATGTCAGTATTTTGTTGATGTGCTATTGGGCATTTCGTAAGCCTCGCGCGGGGGCGCTCGGTTCGCTCACCGAATGTCCACTGGACATTCGCCCCTGCGGGGTTCGTGAGCTCACCTCAAAACCTCCAACGGCTTCGCCATCCATGTGTCGCAACAACATGTACCTATCCTAGGGATGGACAGGCAGACAAAAGGCTTTAAACCAGCCATATAGAATGAGGTCAACAGATCAAATGACTCTTTTGACCACGGTTTTTAAATGCGTCGTAGGTATTTGGGATCCACTTCGATGACAAGCGTATACTCCAGTGTTTGCAGCGAAACAGATACCTGGTTGCGATTGCGTTGGCCTTCAAGCACACCACGTACTCCGGTCATTTTCCCACCAATAATTTCAACCATGTCGCCTATGATGAGTTCACGGTGTTTGGCTTCAATCACCTCAGCCTCTCCCACAATGAGTCGGATCAAATCCATTTCCTGCTCAGGCACAGGTAAAATGTCCTCACCAAAACGGACAAACCCACTGATATAGGGCGATTGGATGACCGGGTAGTACCCCCGTTCATTAATGCAGACAAACAAATAGGAGCCTAATAAGGGGATTTCGACTTCCCTGTATTTCCGTTCATATCGCCGGGTTTCTTTCAGCAATGGCAACCATGCCTTCAGCCCCTGACGTTCCAGATCACGTTGGGCTACCTTCTCATGCCGAAAAGAGGTGCGCACCGCATACCACCGTTCCACATGCCGGTCGATACCAGTGTAGCGAATTGTCCTGGACCTTGTAAGTAGCGTTGGACTTTGATCTGATGCCGAATGCGTAATCATAGCCGCCAGTAAGTTAGTTTTTGTTCCATCTCATCGCGGTCATAGATGCCCTTTAAATCAAAAAGTACCGGCTCGCCATTCATAAGCGCAAGGAATTGATCCAGGCCGTAGGTTTGAAACGCCGTATGATTGACGGCAACAACTACCGCGTCATAATTGGAAGAGGGTGCATCGACAATCGTAATACCATATTCGTGCGCCACCTCGTTGGGTGAAGCATATGGATCAACGACATGGACATGAATAGAAAAGCCCATGAGCTCCTTCACCAGATCGGCTACCTTGGAATTGCGAATGTCAGCAACGTTTTCCTTGAACGTAAGACCTAGCACCAAAACCTTCGTGTTTTGGGGGTTTTTCCCCTTACGAATGAGCATCTGGACCAGTTTTTTCGCTATAAATGCCGGCATTTGGTCATTTATCCAGCGCCCACTGCGTATGACCTGCGGATCGACACCTAAGGCAAGTGCCTTGTGGATTAGATAATATGGGTCTACACCAATGCAATGGCCACCTACCAGACCGGGATAAAACTTCATAAAGTTCCACTTTGTGGCTGCCGCTTCAATCACTGCTTTTGTGTCGATGCCCATCTTGTCAAAAATGACCGACAGTTCATTCATCAGCGAGATATTGAGGTCGCGCTGTGTATTTTCGATGACCTTGGCCGCTTCGGCTACTTTGATGGTTTTAGCCTTAAAAATGCCTGCGGTAATTATGGCTCCATAAACCAGGGCTACCTGTTCAAGGCTTTCTTCATCACATCCGGAAACGATTTTGAGAATATTCTCAACGGTCTTTTCCTTATCCCCCGGATTAATTCGCTCCGGTGAATAACCTACTTTGAAGTCTTCCCCAAGACGAAGTCCGGATAGTCTCTGGAGAATAGGTACACAATCTTCTTCGGTGCAGCCGGGATAAACTGTTGATTCATACACCACATAATCACCCGGCTTGAGGGCTTGCCCAACATATTCCGAAGCACCAAAAACGGGCTTTAGGTCTGGGACTTTGTGCATATCTATCGGGGTTGGCACGGCGACAACAAAAAAATGCGCATTTTTAAGATCCTCAGGATCGGCAGTAAACAGGATATCGGCATGCTCAAAAGCAGCTTTATCCAACTCTTTGCTCGGATCAGTCCCCTGTTGCATCATAGCCACCCGATCAGCATTTATGTCAAAGCCAATGACCCGGAATTTGCGGGCGAAAGCCAGGGCAACGGGCAAACCGACATATCCCAGTCCAATAACTGCGATACTTTTTTCTTTACGGCATAACGCATCGAACATCGTGCCCTCTCCTGTGGTTAGTTGGTTCATACTGATCCTGTAAAATTAGGCGGCCATTTGACGTGCGGCCATCCTCAATATTAATGATTTGAAATACATTCTACCCGGTCTCCATTCAGTCGATAATGATCGCCGGTGCTTGGGCAAAAGGCTTGTTCGTCGCTGTCAAAAATCAACCGGTGGCCACCCCTGCTCATCCATCCTGTAATGCGACCCGGATTGCCTGTTACCAGCGCGTAATCAGGTACATCATGGGTGACGACAGCCGCTGCGCCTATGAAGGACCATTGTCCTAAGGTAACACCACAGACAATAGTCGCATTGGCCCCAATTGTAGCTCCCCTGCGTATCAATGTCTTGCGATATTCATCCTTTCGTTCCATACTCGCCCGGGGATTAATGACATTCGTCAATACAGCTGATGGTCCCAGAAATACATCGTCCTCGATTTCGACACCAGTGTAGAGAGAGACATTGTTTTGCACTTTAACGCCATTGCCCAACGTGACACCATCGGCTACAAAAACATTCTGACCGAGTGTACAGTATGTACCTATTTGAGCTTTGCCCATAATATGCGAAAAATGCCAGATTTTACTGCCTTCGCCGATCACTGCTCCTTCATCAATTACAGCTGTTTCATGGGCGAAAAAATTGGTTGTTGACATAACATTTGGAATTAGGTTGTTATCGTTTTAATGATGTTTAATAGGTGTATTTTTTACAGGCTGTTCTAATTCCTGATAGAGTAAAAGCGCAGGCGCTTCCATCAGGGATTCGGAAAACGCCATGGGGTTGTATACAATGGTGCGAATTCTGCGTTGGATAAAGGCTTCGGCTTTCAGAACCAGCTCGTGGAGGTAAGCGGCATCAATGTCGCCTACTATGACCAGGTCTACAATTTGACTATCGAGGCCACTGGCCAGTCGCCCGATTAGAAACACCTTTTTGACGTTACCTAATCGATCGATGACTCTTTCAATGATTTGATCGATTCCAATCGTTTTTAGGACGATCTGATGTACTTGATCGTATAAGGGGTGTGTTTGGTTGGCTTTGAAATAACGACGATTCCCTTCAATCTCTGAGGTCAGCATGCCGGCTTCCTGGAGGCGATTGAGTTCTACCCGAATGCCATTGGTCGATTCGCCAAACTCCTGCTCCAGTGAGCGGAGATAAGATCTCGTGTCGCTATTGAGAAAAAACTTCATCAACAACTTGATCCGGGTTTTTGAACTGATCAGCGCGTCAATCACAAATAATGAGTAAAGATATTACTCAAAGATACGGCAAAAAGAATGCCTCAATGTTATTAGAAGATGAAATTTAGTTGAATAAATATCACATTTTTTGCCCTGTAAAGGCGTTTCGTACTGCATTGGCAATAAGCTTTGGCAAATACAACCACATTTTGCACAGCATGATCATTGCATATAGAGATAAAGCAGGCAAGCCCCAGGATAGCCAAACCAAACTTTCCGCATTTTCATTCGCGCTGACTAATTTCAAACCTCATATATTTAACCACGGAAAGTAGCTACACTTTGCCTCATCAGTGAATAATGGATCTAGATCTCTACCAATAAAATAATATGAAATACACCCTTTTTGGCCGATCAGGTCTGCGTGTCTCCGAATTGTGCCTCGGCACCATGACCTTTGGGAAGGAATGGACATGGGGTGCCGACAAAGCAGAAAGTCAGCGGATGTTTGACGTTTTTGCTAATGCCGGCGGCAATTTCGTGGATACGGCCAACCGGTATACTGAAGGCACCAGTGAAAGTTGGGTTGGAGAATGTATTGCCTCCGATCGGGACCACTGGGTTGTTTCGACAAAATACAGCCTCCAAGATCGCCTGGGGGATCCCAACTTTTCCGGCAATCACCGCAAAAACATGATGCGCTCTGTCGAGGGCAGTCTGCGCAGGTTAAATACCGACGTTATTGACATCCTTTGGGTACATGCATGGGATAACCTGACGCCAGTTGACGAAGTCCTTCGCGGCATGGACGACCTGGTCCGGCAGGGCAAGGTGCATTACCTCGGCATCAGCGATACACCAGCCTGGGTTGTATCCCGGGCAAATACCATGGCTGAACTGAAAAGTTGGACCTCCTTTGCCGGCTTGCAGGTCGAATACAGTCTGCTACAGCGGACCCCTGAACGCGATTTGTTGCCCATGGCCGATGCGTTTGATATGTCCATTACAGCCTGGGCTCCCTTGGCTGGCGGCGCATTGACCGGAAAATATCTTGGTGATTCAGACGAACCCAAACGACTCGCTCCAGCTAGCAAACGACTGGATGCCAGAGCCACAGCCATTGCTCAAAAAGTGGTCGATATCGCCGCAATATTAAACGTGTTACCAACGCAGGTAGCCATCAACTGGGTGCGGCAAAAACATCCCCGGATGATTCCCATCATTGGCGCCCGTCATGCCGACCAACTCAGCCAGTCGCTCGGCGCCCTGGACTTTCATCTCGGCGATGAACACATGACGGAGTTGAATACACTATCCGCCATTGACCCAGGATTCCCCCACGATTTCCTCGCCTCTGACGCTGTCAAACAAGTTCTCTTCGGTGGTACCTTTGATCAGATAAACATGGTTAGGGGTAAAGGGTAAAGGGTAAAGGGTAAAGGGTAAAGTGAGACCTCATGAAATAGGTTGACAGCTTGACCCCCTAAAGCCTAAAAACTGTGGACAACTTTCGAGTTAATTAATAAATGGGGGATTTACCTTTCGTTTGCCAGAACGAAGCAGAGGCAGGCTCTG
>JAGNXB010000123.1 GCA_017985675.1 Saprospiraceae bacterium
TTAGAGCGACATGATTATACCTATTCGAGATGATTTTTTATCAATTTTATCATTAGACAGAGCGGTTTCCTGACCTAACTTCTAATTGGTTATTGGATATTCCTTATTGATAAAAAGCGAAATCTGTTTCCTGACAAATACTTCACTTATTCGTTATTCAATGTTCGTTATTCGTTATTCAAAAAGAGCAAAATCAGTATCCTGACAGTCCCTATGCCCTATGCTCCCTGCCCAACTACTAACTACTAGTTTCTATCTGCTAACTTTGCAAAATGTTCTTCCTCATCGGCATCATCCTTTCAGCTTTTCTGTTTGCCCTGCTCCTTGTAAAGAGGAATAAGTCGTATGCCGACAGGATCCTGACAGTGTGGATGGCTATGATTTCATTGCACCAGATCATATCTTATCTAGCTTATTCTGGTGTTGCTTATGAGTATCCTCATTTATTGGGCCTCGCGCTTCCCTGGCCATTGCTCCATGGGCCTTTCCTGTTTCTGTATGTCCTTGCCATGACACGGGAAAAGCCAATCCGGTGGATAGAGATGATTCCCCATTTTATTCCATTCCTGATACTTTACCTTCTGGCCATTCCTTTTTTCAGGCTGACAGTCGCTGAAAAAATTGAAATTTTTAATAATGAAGGAGCAGGGTATGAGTGGTACAGCCAGATACAGGAAATCTCGATTATTGTTTTAGGTTTTGCATATTGCACATGGTCCCTCATCCGGATACGCAGGCATCGGGCTAAAATCACCCAATGGTTTTCAAACACGGATAAACTCATGCTGCGGTGGTTGGAATATCTGTCTATTGGTCTGGGGATGATCTGGTTGCTCGTCTTCTTTTCAAATGATGCAATTGTTTTTTCAGGCGTGGTCGTGCTCGTCATCTTTATTGGGATGTTTGGTATCACTCAAATTCCGGTCTTCTATTCCCACCATGATATCCTGGAGAAGACAAAACATCCTGATCCGCCATCCTTCGATGAGTTTGTTGCACCGCAACAGGAAGATGAATCTGTCGCCGTCCGATACGCCAAATCAGGTCTTAAAGAATCTGACGGCGCCGAACTTCACCAAAGACTGACAGAGATGATGCACGAGAAAGCTCTCTATAAGCGTAATGATATCACCCTTGCAGATCTTGCCGCTCTCCTCGACACGCATCCCAACTATCTTTCCCAGGTGATCAATGAAAGGGAACAGAAGAATTTCTATAATTACATTAATACACTCAGGGTGCAGGCTTTTATCGATGCTACCTCCAATCCTGACAAGAAACATTATTCATTCCTTGCCCTGGCCTTCGATTGTGGGTTCAATTCAAAATCCACATTTAACAAATATTTCAAGGAGGTTTCCGGGAAAACGCCGTCAGAGTATTTTCAGACATAGAGCAGTGCGTTTCGTTCTGCACTAAGCGTTGAGCGTTCGTGTTACTTTTTTCATTGCTAAAAAAGTAACCAAAAAATCTAGTCGCTCAAAAAACTCACTCATTGGTTCCGTCATTTTTTCGGTAACCTGGTTTGCTTTCTCGCTTGTTCTGGTTTCATTTTCTGTTTCTTTCATTTGTCATTACCCGTAGAGTCTTGTCTTTACATGAAACCGATCTTCTGTGCAGTTCGAACAATTTTGAGCGACATGATTGTACCTATTCGACATGATTTTTATTTGTGTATTCAAAATGAGGCCGCAGGCCTCATTAAAAAATCAATCGTTGGGCGGAGTATTTACTCCGCCCGCGTACGTAAGATCATAAAAAGTGTTTCCAGGCAATATTAATTGTGTCGTCTCCCGACGGCAGGTAAGAAGCAATTACTATGTTTTATTTTTTTCCTAAACGCCTGGTTTGCAGTGTCTTTCCCGCCCTCCTTGTAAGCCCGCACCCCAAGTTTGCCTTCCCTTATAAGCACGGTCGCACATATTGAAGCAGGGGCCGAGGTTTGCAGAAAAATTATCTGGTTATGAAACCTATTTCAAATTGCATTCTACACTTTTCACTCTTCACTTTTCTCTTTTCACTTAGTTCGTGCAGCGATCTAACAGATCCCCTGACCCCGGGGAGATTGGTTCCAATGACGGTCGATGAGGACGCGACACTTCCTTCGGAAATGATTAATGGAACATTATTACATGTGGACACTTTTGGAAACCCGGCAGACCCGATCATTATCATGATCCATGGTGGCCCTGGCGCTGATTACCGTTCGCTCCTTGAAGCCCGAGCTTTTGCCAAAAATGGTTTCTTTGTTGTTTTTTATGACCAGCGTGGCACTGGGTTGTCGCAACGGGTGGAGGCCAGTGACTTTGATGATATTCAAATCATGATCGATGATCTCGATGCATTGATTTATCACTATAGACAGAGTGAAGAACAGAAAGTATTTCTTATTGGACATTCCTGGGGTGCGATGCTGGCTACCGGATACATCAATCAGTTTCCGTCAAAAATTGATGGCGTTGTTCTTGCCGAACCTGGCGGATTTACATGGGACCAGGTCCTCGATTATCTCAGTCGTTCAAATCACATCAATTTGTTTTCGGAGGCACTTAATGATGCGTTATTTCCTGAACAGATATTTGCAGGCCGTGATGAAGATGAGATCCTTGATTATAAGGCAGCCTACTTTTTTACATTTGAAAATGCTCCAGGCAATACTATTGGCAATGCAGGGCCATATCCATTCTGGCGCAGTGGTGCTGTTTCTTTTGAAGCGATGATCGAGACAGGAGAAACCAAAGGACTTGATTTCACTACGCATCTCAACAATTATCCAACACGTGTCTTATTTGCATACAGTGAGTTCAACAAGGCCTATGGCGAAGATTGGGCGCATACAGTTGGCGCACCATATCCTCATGTGGAATATCATCAGATCGCTGACACCGGACACGAAATGCTTTACTTCGGTTGGGATGCCTTTTATCCTATTGCATTAACTTATTTAAATGAAATGAAATAATGAAACCACTATTCTTTTTTGTCGCACTACTATTTATTTCCGGCTCTCTCAGATCACAAGAGATCGGATGGTACAATATGGATCAGCAAAGTGGCCATATGGTTACCCTTCATGTCGGAGCTGATTTCGTCACAGGGTTTGGGCTGTCGTATGGATATAAATTCAAAGGGAAATTTCCATTCGTCATCGGCACAGAACTTACTACACCTTTCGGTGGCCAGATTATGGATGATTTTAAAGCAAGCCTTACGGCACAAACGATCTTCCGGCCTGCTAATTACATGGGCATCACCGTGAAGCCATCGATGACTTGCAGACGATATGGATCTGATGCCGCCGTATTGGTCAACATCAGCGCAGGACTCTCCGCAACGGTTGGTTATTATCGTGACAATTGGAGTGTTGCTGCTGAAGCCGGTTATGATCATTCAAGTGCAACACTTATCAAGCCACGCTTATTGAAAGAATATTATCCCGGATCGCAGGAAGATTGGTTTGGATCTACCGGAGGCAATTTCAATTTTGGCCTTGTGACAAGCTACTGGATTGGACAAACAGGTGTATCACTCAAGGGCGGAAAAACCTTTGGTCAGAATTTTGATGATAATCCCACGCTACCATATTATGCTGATTTTTCGCTGATGCGAAAATT
>JAGNXB010000124.1 GCA_017985675.1 Saprospiraceae bacterium
CCGACCGCTGTTGCATTGCTGCCGGCTCTGTTTGAAAACAGTGCGTCCACACCCATCGCTGTATTGTTATTTCCGGTGGTATTATATGTAAGGCTATTTTTACCTAGCGAAGAGTTTAAAGATCCGTGGTTATCAAATAAGGCCTGCATACCAATAGCCGTATTATTGGATCCGGCGCTGTTAGACCCCAGAGCGCCAACACCTTGTGCAGTGTTGAAGTTTCCGGTTAAGTTAGCATACAATGCACCTTGACCGGTGGCCGTATTGCTCGAACCCATTGTGTTGGTAAAGAGGGCCTCTTGTCCATCCGCTGTATTGTTAACACCGGAAGTATTAGATCGAAGTGCTTGCCAGCCAATAGCTGTATTTGCATAACCTGATGTAACAGATTCACCTGATCGATACCCCCAAAATGCATTTTGAGATACAATTTCAATTTTTCCGGCTTGCTGATTATTGGCTTTGAATAAAAGTGATTGATTATTGATTGTCCCCATGAAATCATTCGGACCTGCATTGTTCCCGCTGACAGACCAACCGCTTGTAGGTGATAAAAGATTTGTCCAGGTTGTTGAGTCACGGTACCAAAATGATTCCGTGTTTGTATCAAAGACAAGCAAACCGATGGCAGGAGAAGCAATGCCTGTACGTTGGACCGTTGTCAGGCGCGGAATGAGCATGCCTTTGTCGGTTGATTTTACATCTAAGATGGCACTTGGATCAGGTGTAGAATTATCAGTGTTGATACTAACCGCTTGCGCGGACATGGTATCACCTGAGGACATGAAGACCAAGCAGAAAAGGATCTTTGCGAAATCAATAAATCCAAATTTGGAGACGAGTATTTTCATAGGTATGACATTGGGAAATAGCATACCTCAAAAGTGTGGAAGATTTAAAGAGAAGTCAATTACACAATCGGGTAAGATGGGAATTCAAGATGTATATTTTTATTTCAAAACAAACCGGCGTACTGTAGCTTAAGAAGCCATAAACTAGTGTCTTGGATTTACAGAAACAGGTGATAACTTTTCCGAAGCAATTGACGAAGGATTTCATATCTATGGCGCGATAAAGTTCATGATATAATCAATCTACTAGAAATATCGAATCGGCCGAACATCCCCCAGCGTCGACTTGTCCAATGGCACAAACCCATCCACAGTTAAGGCATAGGCATGCCCGCTGTCTACTTCACTTGAGCTCCAATATTTACTCAATGGAGAATAGGATCCGTTGCTCAGCATAGCCCCTGCAGTAAAATATAATTCATCTTTGCTTGGCAAGATCCAATCATCATATAATGTTGGTGATTCATATTCAAAGCACTCTCTTGCTGCAATCGGACTCTCCACACATCCATTCACGATGTCTGACGTATTTTGCATACCTTCTCCGATTGCCAATCCATCCGCCCCTGGAATGTATTCCCCGACACAACCCCACATGGCTGAAGTAATGTCATAGGGCGTCATCACAAATCCATGGTCTTCCCCTTCTACATAACCAGGATCTTCCGGTTGATACAAGTATGCAACAATTCCTCCCGCATAAGAATCTCCTACAGAAAGTTGATCCTCTGGTGATGCGGCCCCACCAATTAAATTCGTCCATCCGTAGCCATTACTTACCTGAAGCTGTTGTGGATCGCAATTGCTGCACCAGATGATAAGACCGGCTGGAGGATTTGCAATAATGTTTCGTTGCGCATATGTCATACGAGGCGGCAGGAATCCTTGTGAGGTAGAGTTCAACTCGAGCACCGCTGAATTTGAAGGCGCAGAGGTGCCGATACCCACATTTCCTCCCATGGGTTGTATGCTAAGCGGATTGGGCACATTGTCGCCAGTTCCTACCTGAATCCAACCTGAAAATGGAGTCTCCGCCATTTTGCCGATATCTATTCCATCATTACTATTAAGTCCAATCCTCAAGATGCCGGTCGATGATGTATCCGGTATGGAAGAGTTTCCTGCAGGGCCAATCACCGTCAGTGAATTAACGGGTGTATTTGTTCCTATCCCCACATGCCCATCCTTTCGCACGACCATTGCATTTCTTCTTTGACCAACGCCTGTTCCATCACCATTTCCAATGATCAATAATGGAGTTAATGGATTTACGGCAACCTGATTTGTCAAGAGAATTGAATCATTGAAGACACCTATGACGGTGGATGAATATCCCTTCGCTATATTTTGACGCCCTGAAACAGTTGAAATACCGCCCAAGGCACGGTTATTAAGGCCCATGGCTGTTGAATAACTTCCTATCGCCTGTGTTTTCGAGCCTGTTGCCATCGATGAAATTCCAATCGCTTTCGTTTCATTTCCAAAAGCAAAAGAAGTATTGCCTGAAGCTGAAGTCAAAACACCCATCGCTGTTGAGTTCAATCCACTTGCCTCCGTATTTCGACCTGTTGCAAAACTCCAGGTCCCGATTTTTGCTTCATCCCAGAATGTGCTATCCACAGTGCCTGCCCGAAATGCACTTTTACCCGGTATCCACATCATACGGGTACCTGGACCATTAAGTGGAAGCTGAAGTATGCCCGGATCAGTAGTTACAGTTGTATAATTCTTAAGCAAAACATCTCCGTTTTTAAATACGGTTAACGCATTATTTCGAGCTCCATTTCCATCACCATTACCCACCATGAGTAATGGAGTTTGCGGTGTTTCCACATCCTGATCAGCGCCAATGATTAATGGATCGTTATACATGCCAAGGACAAAAGATGAATAACCTTTGGTCGTGGTACTATTTCCGAATGCGGTGGAGATCGATCCACCAGCATATACACCATCGCCAATAGCACACGATCCATTACCACGTGCTATAGGATTATAGCCAAAAGCAAAAGAAAATGCACCCACCTGGCTGTTATCCCATTGCGTATCCTCTACATATCCAGCACGAAATACTCCTTTTCCGGGATAGTACATCAATCGATGGCCTGCGCCGAGTGAAGGAAAGGTGCCGCCTGACGGGTCAAGCCCTGAAAACAAAATTCCATTGGACAAGCTGGCACCGAGGTCTACATGCAGTTTTGCAAGAGGCGTTGCCGTATGGATACCGACATTTTGTGCAGCTAGAGGTACAATACAAACCAAAAGCCAAATTCCTATAGAGATGCACTTTATGGCCGTCATCAAGTTCGAAGTTTTCATACCTCTAAAATCAGAAGTAAAAAGAGAGGTGTCAATTACACAATCGGGTGAGAAGGAAAGGCAGAAAGGCAAAACGGAGGAAAGGCAGAAGGGAAAAGACTAAAACGAAGAAAAAGCTGTTAGCGGAAATTGGCGTGAATTAGAGGGGGAAATTGGTAATCAGTATTCTGTAATCAGTGACCGGTAATTGGTAATCAGTGACTGCTTGTAGGGGCGTGTTGCATCCGCCCTTACAAGCAGTCATCAGTCTTCAGTAAGCAGTAATCAGCATTCATGAAACAGTCTGACATCTGGCATCTGATATCTGGAATCAATTTCAATCGATCCGAACAATCTTATGCTTGATGGCCTTCATGACGGCCTCTGTACCACAATTGACATGCAACTTGTGGTAAATATTCTGCAAATGTTTTTTTACAGTATCAATACTGATCGATGATTTG
>JAGNXB010000125.1 GCA_017985675.1 Saprospiraceae bacterium
GAGCAACATGGTCTGCCACCAATTCCATTTCAGGATGAACCATGTTCGCCACGTTCCGGAATATCGTAGGTTTTCCAAAGGCCGAATAGAGTTGCCCGGGCTGGAGCACCTGCTCCAAAATCTTGTGCCCTTTAAACCATATTAATTCCAACACGCCACTATCATCTTTCAAATAAGCCACCATTCTTCGTTTTCTGGCGGCGCCTTCATATTGAAACTGGCTAAGAATACCCTGAACTAATATAGATTCCTGTGCCTGTCGGGCGTCCCGTATAGGCCGCACTAATGTCTTATCTACATAACGATAAGGATAATATTCGACCAGGTCGCCAATACGGGCGATATTTAACTCCTTTTGTAGTAATGCGGAACGGATACCTCCCAATCCGGGTAGTTGGTCAATCGGTTCATCCAAATATCCAGCCAATAGATCATTGTTTAAGGCAAAAATAGGCTTAAGCGATGGAATCCGGCTTCACCTTGTCAATTCTCCTATCTTTGGGACAAATCACAACGTTTTGCCTACCATTCGACAAAATCAGGTTGCGGAACTCATTCGTCGGCATTTCAGCATGGTCCTTATAGACCAGGGCCGGTTGATCTATGGCGACGCATTGGTCACGGTGACCGAAGTAAAAATGTCACCAGATCTGACATTGGCCAAAGTTTACCTATCGGTGTACAATACCGATAATAAACAAGCGCCCATCCTTGAAATGGAGGATAAACAACAGGAATTGCGTCAGGCACTAGCTCACCGCGTACGGAATCATATTCGAAGGGTGCCCGACTTAAATTTTTATTTGGACGATACTTTAGACGAACTGGAGAAGGTAGATCGCTTATTGAAGCGATTGAAGGATGATAACCAAATGGGTTATTCCCGACCAGAGGTCACAGCAGAAGAAGAATAAGCAGGGTACATTGAGGCCAACTCCAATAATGCCCCTTCTTTCATTGCATAGGGCGAAACAGCTAATTGTTTGACCTCCAGGTTTGTTAAAACCCATCGAATAAGGAGTAAGGCGACAGGAAACAAATCCGCCCTGTTTTTAGGAATGCGTGGGTCATCCTGTCGGGTCTTGAGATTCATACCAATTATTTCATCAGCCAACTTGCTGAACGCTTCGAATTCAATACCTTTCAAGCGGCTTGATTTTCGGATGCCAAGGCACCTTGCTAGTATTTCATATATTCCTGCGGCACCAATAAGCGTAATAGGTTGATCCTCGGAATGCGCTAGCACCAGGGGGAGTAGATGCTCGTCCAGCCAGGCATTGAGATGGACTTGGTCAGCTATAGGGATAGGATCCGTCTGGTGAAATGAATTAAATAAGACGGCAACACCCACAGGAAAGCTTGCACTCCAAAGGATAGTTTTTCGATCCATTTTAACGAACTCCACACTGCCGCCGCCTATATCCATGATGAGAGCGGGCATGTGCTTTTTTTTAAGGAGAACACTAACCCCATTAGCAATCAACCGGGCTTCCTCCTCACCAGAAATAATTTTAATTGGAGCCCCTAGAATGGATTCGAGCGTTTGGGTTAGTTCAGGTGCATTTGTGGCTGTACGGAGCGCAGCGGTTCCCAAAACAAGCAATCCCTGGACAGGTATTTCATCCAATTTTTCTCTAAAACTTTGACAGGCCTTTTTAGCTGATTTTAGTGCTTCGGGATGAATGTTACCTATTCCGGAACGAGCCAATTTGACATAGTAGCGCTTGCGGTAAAGAATTTTAGGAACACCAAGTTTTTGCCATCCTATAATCAGATGGAATGTGTTGGTTCCTAAGTCTATAACAGCAAAATAATCGGTCATTCAATCAATATGGTGTTCACTTGTCAGGAACACCAGCTTTTTTCAGAAAGGTAATGCCATTTTGGTTCAATTGCACCGCAAAGACGGGCTCCTCATTTTCCAGAAAAACTACAAAATGACATTCCTTATTAAAGAACAATGAACCGGTCAATGCCGTTTCACCGCTGGCCACATAAAATATCCGACCTATTGGCTTGCATCCATGTTCCAGTTGTACAGCCCCCGTTTGAGACAAATGGGAATACATCGTATAAATGGCATTAGGCTCAGTAACAGACATACTGATGGGTAGGCTGTTGAATAGAAAATCTACTGTCGTTACAAAGGGGAAAATACTGTCCAATAAGCCTTGAGGGGGCAGCGGATAAGTGGCTGGAGCAGGTGGAGCTGGTGGTTCCTTAGGTGTGGATTCACATCCTGTCTGACAAACGCCCAGTATAAACACAGCCAAAAAAGGATAAAGTAATCGCATCCTCAGAAAGTATAGATGTAGTGCAAGGTAAGAAAATATCCCCGAAGATTTCTCGTGTTTAATGCTTCCTGGTCATCAAATAGTTTGTTGATCGAATCGGTGTAACGTACATGAAAACTGTGATTGGGCGAAGCGTGGTATCCAATCCCAATCAGCCAACTAAAATCATTCTGGTTCAACAAATCCTCTCTGCCTTCAAACGCATTACCGGACATCCGCGCTCGAATCAACCGACTGTAAGCCAGACCGGCATTGGCCTCTACCCGATAAAATTGTTCGTCCTCGGTTGTGACGCCTATCCAATCCTTAAAATGCAGAATGATGGGTACCTCCACATAATGAAGATTGTACCTGTTGAGCAATTGACTATTATCCAGTGAAAACTGCGATTGCGACCCTCTTTGACTGTATAGCATGTCCATACTCAGATCAATCCGAGGTGTGATTATGGCCAAAAAACGTGCGCCAAGACTCAAGCCGGCTTTGTTATATCCCCACAATTCATCGCCATCGATTTGCGAAGCATTAAAGCCGAGCATCACACCAGCTTTAAACCTTTGGGCTTGAGCCGTCGAAATGCTTGGTAACAAAAACAAACAACCCAACAGTAGAATGAAAACAGCGGAAGGAGAGATTATTCGAGTCATAACTTTTGATGTTTATCTTTGCAAAATTACATGCATATTGGCAACTGATGAAACCTACAGTAAACAACCTCCATAAATTAGAAGACCTATTCCGGAATTTGTCGTACGTAGTACGTTATGAAAAGGGTAACTTTCAGTCAGGCTATTGTATTGTTGAGGATCGAAAGATCGTCGTAGTAAATAAATTTTTTGATACAGCAGGTCGATTCAATACCTTGATGGACATTCTTTCCAATCTCGAGTTTGAGCCTGCAGATCTTCCGGATAAAGCAAGGGAATTTTACCTTAACCTCCAAAAACAAGCCTCATTACCACTGGAAGTAGCCTGATCGAAGGGGTATTTTTAGGTACCGGAACATCCCAGGGCGTACCAGTCATTGGGTGTACTTGTTCAGTATGCCAGTCTCAGGATACAAAAGACAACAGGCTTCGCACATCATTTCATCTCAGTTCCAATGGGATTTCCATCATCATTGATCCGGGGCCGGATTTTAGGCAGCAAATGCTTCGCGCAAGGGTTGGTAAAGTAGATGGTGTGTTGATTACACATGAACACAATGATCATGTAGCCGGGATGGATGACCTCAGGC
This sequence comes from Saprospiraceae bacterium, assembly GCA_017985675.1. Lineage (GTDB taxonomy): Bacteria > Bacteroidota > Bacteroidia > Chitinophagales > Saprospiraceae > JAGNXB01. The sequence goes on from JAGNXB010000125.1 coordinate 3,532, forward strand.
CATATTATTTTATGCAGAAAGCAGCGATCCCCGTCTATGCC
>JAGNXB010000017.1:0-28747 GCA_017985675.1 Saprospiraceae bacterium
TGCCTGGCATCGCCTCATTCGCCGGCTGGGCTCGTTACTTTTTGTCTTGGCAAAAAGTAACCAAAAACCGCTGTCCTCGAAAGGCTCGCTGTTTTTTGAATAAAGGTTGTGGTGCTCTTTAGGCGGAGCTTCGGATTTTAGATTCCGCCACTTCACCGACCTGAGCTTGTTTTAGCTGGGTGTGCGCGGAAGGATTTATGGTTTCGCACGCATTTGGCGTGAGTGGAATCAATGGATCCGATGTCCCACCTAAAAAGGCTCGCCTTGCAGGCCGGTCGGCTTCGTACTGGGGGCGAGCTGTTCGAGGACATTTTCCGAATAAACGAATACACGCATAAACGAATAACCAAATCATTTAACCACCACCCAGTTAGCTATTTGTTGTAGATGCTTACTACTTTCTACTAATAAGCTAGGACAAGAGGCTAAATGTATTCATGGAGATACACCTCTAAACATGCAGACATTAAGACCATCGACTTTAGGACCATCGACAATATGACCTTCGACCTTAAGACCTTCGACCTTGCGACCCTCAGACCACCCAATTGATAGATAAGGGGTAGATTAGCGCAAGGAATGTTAAATCGCAAGAATTATGAATTCAGACTTATTGAATCTGCAACGCAAAGTAGCGGCTTACAAAGAGGTGCTCCACAATACGATCACTTATCGTCAGGCCTGGCATGACCGGTTGAAGGGTGTGATCGCTGATTATCTCTTGCAGTTGGCTGAGCAAGGCGGTTTGCAAGGTATCATTGAAGAGCGGGCCGATCTGGTTAATCTCGAAGCCATCGTTTTTTCATTAGGTGATGAGAAGAGTGGCGTTGCAAAAGAATTGACGTCAAATATCATGCGTGATATGATCAAACATAATGGCTCACTTATTTACCAGCAGTTATTTAATGGTAAAATATTGGTGATGATGAATTATCCCTACATCGAAGGTTATGGCGAACCGGCACCACCGCGAACACTGGGGATTTATCGCCCGGAAGAATTAAAGCCGCCCTTTTTACTCCGCCATATGGAAACCTTCGTCCAGGAAATTACACTTTGGGAGGATTACGATGATGACGATAATGGAGCGGCTCATGCAAGCCAACGCATCGGCTTCAAAATGAATTTTGAGACGCCGCCAGGAGAGTAGATAAGTTTACGGAAGAATCCTGGAAGAGGTAAGCGGATTCGGAAGAATCTGGAATCTGGAATCAGGGTTACGTAATGCGGGTTACGGGGAAATGGGGAGTGTGGAGAGTTGAGCGTGGAGTGTTTGAACTCATTCGGGTTGCGAAATGCGGGTTGCGAGATGCGTGTGCGTGGTATGTTTTTGCGGGGTTTCGCGGGGTTTCGTGATCCTTCGGTCTTTGGTCTACAGACTTAAGACATCCGTCATTGGTCCTCCAGTCCTCGGTCCTCCAGTCCTCGGTCTTCCGTCGTCGGTCTTCCGTCAATCTCATTCCAGATTTCCACTCCTCGTTCCAGATTCCAGATTTTCAGATTCCAGATTATTACGAAATCACCTCTCTTACGCTTACCATTGCCCCCAAACCGAAATTCAGATTGCTGGCCCTCAGTCTCCGGTGACACAAATCATCTCAAATTAACATCCAGGCACTACTTAAGTGTCCTGCTCATTTCTATATTTGCGCTCTATTTATAATTAGTCTAAATACACTTACATGCGCTTGCGGAATATCCTACCCCTTGTAATCCTCTGTTTTTCAAGCATTTTAACTGCGCAGAATGAAATAAATGATACATTGCCACTCCTGTGGGATATACCCGAGATCACCATTCTTGAATCGCGGGACGGCCTTTTTGCCCGCACCCCCGGATCGGTTTCGTATATCAACCAGGCAGGCATCAACCGGATTGCGCCCGTAAGTGGTAACGAGGTTTTCAAAACCTTACCCGGGGTCCATGTCGTGGACGAAGAAGGCGCCGGATTGCGCCTCAACCTCTCTGTAAGGGGTCTGGACCCCGATCGCAGCCGGGGAATCCTCGTGCTGGAAGATGGCATTCCGGTAGCCCTTGCACCCTATGGCGAACCGGAGATGTATTACACCCCTGCCATAGATAGAATGGCCGGCATCGAACTGCTCAAGGGCAGCGGCCAGATCCTTTACGGCCCACAAACGATCGGCGGCGTCCTGAACTATATCACTGCCGATCCACCTGCTTCGCCCGAAGGATATGTGAAACTCCAGGCAGGAGCGGGAGGTATGGTACATGCACAGGCGGGCTATGGCGCTACCGTCGGAAGCACAGGTTATCAATTAAATTATTTACACAAGCGTGCGGACAAACTCGCCTATGCCGGATACCGCATCAATGACCTTACCGGCAAATTCCGCTTCTTCATCAATCGCCATTCTCATCTGAATCTAAAGGTTTCGGTTTATGACGAATGGTCCGATGCTACCTATATCGGCCTTACGCAAGGGATGTACGACAGCGGCAACCAGGATTTTACGCAAATGGCACCTGATGATCAACTCTCCATACGCCGGTACGCTACAAGCCTGAGCCATGTGTGGCAGCCAGATTCGGGCACTCAGTTAAAAACCGTCCTTTTTGGCTATACCACCACCCGCGACTGGCAACGACAGGATTTTTCATCCAATGCCTCCGCTTCCAACCAAACGGGTGTAATCTGGGGCGACCCGGCTATTCCCGGCGGCGCGGTCTTTATGCTCAACCGCACCAGCCATCGCAACCGACAGTTTGAAGTAGCCGGACTGGAAAGCCGTTTAAGCAAAAAACACACCTTATTCGGCCCTGGCCAACAACTTGATCTGGGCACACGCATCTTGTATGAACGCGCTTTCGAACAACGGGTAAACGGTACAACGAGTGATGCTCCTTCCGGCGCGCTGATCGAAGACGAACGACGCACAGGTTATGCATGGAGTACCTTCCTTCAAAATCAATGGTCGATCACTTCCCGAATTCATTTGACAGCAGGCTTGCGCTCTGAAGTTTTTCTATATGACCGCGAAATATTCCGGGGCTCATTTGGTGGCACAGTCAAGGACACCATGATCGAGGCGGGTAGGGATATCCTAACCTTCATCCCGGGTATAGGGGTAAATTACGAAGTGGCACCAAACTGGACCGTTTTTGCCGGACTGCACAAAGGATTTGCCCCGCCCCGTATCAAAGACGCCATCACACAGGCAGGCGATGCGCTGGACCTGGCGGCGGAGGAAAGCTGGAACAGTGAATTGGGAATACGCCACAAACGCCAATCCTTCTGGGGAATGGAAGCCACTGCATTTTTGATGGATTTTAGAAATCAGATTATTCCGGTATCCGAGTCATCAGGTGGTACAGGAAGCGGCCTGGTGAATGGGGGCGCTACACGTCATTTAGGAATCGAATTGGGTCTGGACCTTCATTTTGGCGAATGGATGGGGCCACGTCACCAGCTTGATTTGCACACGGCAACCACTGTGCTGAACGCGTATTACAACAAGGACCGATTTCTGACTTTTGGAAGCGAGACGATCAATATCAAAGGGAACAAAACGCCCTATGCTCCGGGTTTTTATCAGAGTGCTACGCTAAGCTATATGTACCGCGGCACCTGGGGAGCCACAGCACATGTGCTGCATACCGGTCACCAATTTACCGACGAACTCAACACAAAAATTGCCAGCGCCGATGGTCGCACGGGAGAAATCTCAGGCTACACCGTACTTGACCTGAATGTCTTCCACCAACTTACCTGCATACCCCTCAAATTGGGTGTAAGTGTTAAAAATCTGACAGACGAACGGTATATCATTACACGCAGGCCACAAGGCATCCGTGTTGGTTTGCCCAGGTATTTCAGTGGTTCAATTGAATTCAGGTTTTAGTTGAATATAAATAGTAGAAATTCCAAGTTGGCCATTTCACCCATTTATTAGCGTTTATCTGGTGGTGTACGTTGTGTGTTTTCTCTGTTGGATTTCGTTTAGCGATAACTTCTGCTAAACTTAATCCTGACTTAACGTACCGCACATCCAGAGTGGATAGATTTGCGGATGCGTTGGTTAGCCTTTGCCCTGCTTGGGATACTCTTTTCTTGTTCGTCGAGGACCAATAATCTCAAAATCAAGGGTTCAGACACAGAAGTTAATCTGGCTGTGTTGCTGGCCGAAGCCTTCCACAGTGAACAGCCGGAGTTGTTTGTTTCGGTTTCGGGCGGTGGTTCCGGATTGGGGATTGCATCCCTACTGAACCGGAATGCGGACATAGCCAATTCATCGCGGGCTTTAAAGCAGGAAGAATTTGCACTATTTGACCGCAGGCAATTTGTGCTGGACTCGTTCATTTTTGCACAGGATGCCATCGCTTTTGTAGTGTCGGATGTTATGCCGATTGATTCGATCAGTACCAGAGAAATTGCTAAAATATTAAGTGGCGAAAGCACAAACTGGTCAGAACTAACTGGCAAGGATATGCCTATTAATATTTATGGCAGACAAAGCAATTCGGGAACGTACGAATATGTCAAGACGATCCTGGACATTCATTTTTGTCCGCATGCCAAACAAATGAATGGGAATGCACAAATATTGGAAGCCTTGAAGTCGGATGTTTCCGGGTTTGGTTATGTCAGCGCGGGGTATGTAATGGAAAGTCAATTAAACGGGATAAAGGTATTGAATATTTATTCGGATCAATCAGAAGCAATATCGCCATTAAATGCTGAAAAAATTGCTTCTGGTGAATACTTTTTCCAACGGCCTTTATTTCAGTATTATAAAAAAAGCGATTACGCCCGGATAAAACCTTTTCTTGATTTTGAACAATCTGAAGAAGGTAAAAAAATCATTCAACTATCAGGCTATTATCCTGTACACGAATAACCATGGATACAAAGGGAAGGGAAAGAGTCGACGGCTGGTTTAAACTAATCTTTCAAGGCACAGGATTAATTACCATAGTGCTGCTGGGGGGTATCTTTTTTATGCTTTTTTACAACAGTGTTTCCTTTTTCCTGAATGTGTCACCTATCGATTTTTTTACCGGTTCGCAGTGGGATCCTGAATTAAAATACAGTGTCATTCCGCTGTTGGTAAGTACTTTTTTGGTGGCGGTAGGGTCCATGTTATTTGCTGTGCCCTTGGGCATATTCACTGCTGCCTATTTATCCGAATTGGCACCTAAGCCCTTACAAATGGTACTGAAACCCATAATTGAAATGTTGGCAGCCATTCCATCTGTGGCAATTGGATTTTTGGGCATTGTAGTGTTAGGTCCCAATCTGGCACAGTTGTTTGGAATCCAAAATGGATTAAATGCCTTGAATGGATCTATTTTACTGGCCGTAATGGCATTGCCTACCATAATCACCATAAGTGAAGATGCCATTAATGCCGTTCCTAAAAGTCATCGTGAGGCATCTCTGGCGCTGGGTGCCAATAAGTGGGAGACCCTGTTTCGGGTCACCATTCCTGCGGCGGTGCCCGGATTAATTGCCGCGGTCATGTTAGGCCTGGGCAGAGCATTGGGCGAAACGATGACTGTTTTGATGGCTACCGGAAATGCATCCGCCATCCCAAAAGGATTTTTGGATTCTGTCCGAACGATCACTGCAACCATTGCCATTGAAATGGGCGAGGTGCCTTACCAGACGACGCATTATTTTGCTTTATTTGCCATCGCGGCTTTGCTCTTTATCATTACGCTGGCGGTGAATTTATTGGGGGAATATTTTGCGAATAAATTGCGAAAATTTCACGCCTGATGTTCAAAAAATCGCTTCTCATAGCATTTAATTGGTTGTTACTAGGGGGCAGTACGTTGTTAGTTTGCTTGACCCTGGTCGTCATTTTATACGATATATTCTCCAAGGGTTTCAGTAGTTTATCCTGGGATTTTATCGTTCAATTTCCATCAAATGGCATGACACAAGGCGGTATTTTACCGGCTATTGTCGGGACCATCACCCTTACATTTATTACCACATTATTTGCAGTGCCTTTTGGTGTGGCTTGTGCGGTGTATCTCAACGAGTATGCACGACCTTCGCTTTTGACAAATGTTATTCGTGCATCCATCCGGAATCTGGCAGGCATACCATCAATTATTTATGGCTTGTTTGGTCTGGCTTTATTTGTGCAGGCTTTGCAGTTTGGCACATCTATGTTGTCGGCCGGCCTGACACTGGGCTTGCTGTCGCTGCCTTACATTATCACCACTACGGAGGAATCATTGAAGCGGATTCCCAACAGTATGCGGGAGGCAACACTAGCACTGGGTGTCACGCAGTTTGAAACGATTAAAGATGTGGTATTACCCAAGGCGCTACCGGGCATTTTGACCGGAGTCATACTCACCCTTTCCAGAGCTGCCGGTGAAACCGCGCCTATTTTATTTACGGGCGTGGCCTTTTATATCAACGGGTTAAATGTGTCCGTCAACAATGAGTTTATGGCATTGCCTTACCATCTGTATATGTTGTCGACACAACATAATGCGATCGAACTGGTGCGACCATTGGCTTATGCTACTGCCTCGGTGCTTATTATATTGGTATTTTTTCTCAACATTGTGGCCTTTTATTTAAGGTTCAAACACAGAGTCCAGGATTAACTATGGAAACAAATAAATTACGTGTCCAAAACCTGAATTTGTCCTTCGGTAAAAAACAAATTCTAAAACAAGTTTCCATAGACTTTCCTAAAAATCAGGTGACGTCATTAATTGGACCTTCCGGTTGTGGCAAATCAACGCTGTTGCGTTCATTAAACCGGATGCATGACTTATCCCCAGATGCACATATTGATGGAAAGCTGTATTTGGATGATTTGGATCTTTATGACCCTCATCAGTCCGTCACCAATATCCGCAAGCGAATAGGGATGGTATTTCAAAAACCGAATCCTTTACCAAAAAGTATTTATGAAAATTTGGCGTATGCCTTGAATATTCACAACTATTCAAAAAAAGAAATACCCGATCTCATTGAAGAAGCACTCAAGGAAAGTTTTTTATGGGATGAAGTCAAGGATGAGCTGCAAAAACCGGCTGTAAAATTGTCCGGAGGGCAGCAACAACGTTTGTGCATAGCCCGAGCCGTAGTCCTTAGACCGGAGGTCATCCTTATGGATGAACCCTGCTCCGCCCTGGATCCCATTAGCACCCGCAAAATTGAAGAATTAATCCTGAAATTAAAAGAAGATTTTACCATTGTCATTGTCACACATAATATGCAACAGGCCCAGCGTATCTCCGACAAGGTGGCCTTTATGTATTTGGGTGAATTGGTGGAGTACGATGCCTGTGACACGATATTCCACCATCCTAAAAATGAACTGACTCAACGGTATATTGGGGGGCACTTTGGGTAGACTATTGGTATCAGCAACGGGGGGGCTATTTTGTCAGGGGTTTAAAGCCTGGCTGGCATCAGAAAGGGTTGAATAGTTTAAGGAATTATCGAAGGCCATTTTCATGCTAAAAAAACCTAGAAACCCAGAACCTTGAACAGAGAACCAACTTCGGAGGGCATCAAATTTGGCTCAAGGTGGAGCGGATTTTATTGGTGAGAACAGGCCCCAATTCAAAGGCGCTTTCTTCGGCAGCTTTTAAAAATTCAACGGCTTTTTTCGGCTGACGATTGGCGAGATAGATCATGCCCGTATGGTACAAAGCATCCGGTTCGGAGGTTCGGTCCTGTACATAATCACGACTGATCTCCAACGCCCGTTCGACCTGACCGGCATGCAACAGACTCCAGGCCAGGAGGTCGTAAGACTGTGGTGTAGGCCGGCTTGTTACTTCTTCATTCGCAATGGCCAGGCTACCGTTGACGTCGACGATATCTTCTGCATAAATTTCTGCCAGGTACTTGTGGTACATCGTTTTTATACCGGGCGTGTTGACGGTTTGCACGAAACGGGTAAGGTGGGCTTTTTTCACTTCCTGATTACCTTCCATCTCAGCTATTTCCGCAAGGAGCAAGTCGGCTTCAGGCATTTGTTTGCGTTCCCTGAGGACTTCGATAATTCGTTTGGCTTCGCCGTAATTCCGATCATGGGAGAGGGCTATCCAGGCAATTCCTTTGAGCGCATAATCATAGGTAGGATCGGTTTTAAGCACGGCGAGGTACGCGGCATAAGCATCCGCTATACGGCCTGCGTGGCCATACATATCGCCCAGGTTGGAAAGCGACCAGCAATAAAGGTCAGCATTACCCTTAATGCGATCAAAGGCTTTTTCCATTATTTTAATCGATGTGTCCAAATCCCCGCGATGGTCACTCAATTTACTTTGGCGCACCAAATGCGCGAAAGAATGCTGGTTGGTAAACGACTGCAAAAGCGCATCTGCACGATCATCATCGCCCAGTTCAAGAGCAACATCTATGAGTACCAGCGTAGATGCGGCTTGGCGTTCGCCCGTAGCACGGGCCTGTTCAGCATACACTTTCGCTTGCTGGAATTGATGTTGTGTGATGGCATTTTGCGCCAATGCCTGGCAAATCGCGGCAGATGGGACAGCCTGTTGGTCTAACACCTGATGATAGAGCTTGTCGGATAATAGGATATCTCCATAGTTGCCCTGTTGCTTGAAACGGGCAGCGTATAGTTGTGCCATTTTAATCACTGGAATTTCATCATCCGGATGCTGCCTACTGCGGTCCTCCCAAAATTGGATATCCGCTTCAAGTGAATAAGCGGTGGGGCCTTGCTGCGCCTCCAGATAGGTGTTATAATCCTTTGCATCCGTAATAGGCTTGATTTGTTGCGTACAGGCTCCAAGGAGAAGGAGTGAAAAGAGGGCAAGGAATGGGAAGGACTTCATAATGGAGGTATTTGTTGGTTATTCGAAAAGAATGAGAAGAGGACGGTGCATTACTGTTGTCCTCTTCTCTTCAAGTGATCATTAAATATGGGGTGCTGCTAAATAGGGGAAAGCAGAAAGGAAAGCTTTATCATTTGCTCCCACATTATCACTGGTCAAGCCAGGGTTTAGTGCATTCGCAGGGCCACCAAAAATGAGGATCAACTCCACATCAATGACATCATCAGCCAGTGCACGACCTGTCAATACATTAACCCCATCAAAAAAGGTTGTTGGTTTGGTCAGTGACGCAGTCAATACATCTGTAGCGAGTACACTCGTAAAAGTGGTTGCATCCAGACCCAGCAAGTTTGTCGTATACCCTGGATTCAAGGCTAACAGACGATCGCGAAAGACGGTGCTATATGCGGCGCCCATAGCAGCAGGGGTGGTTGTGTTAAAGGCGTCTTTTGGAGCGCCGGAGGCAACAAAAACCGTGTTGATGGCTGGGCGACCCATTTGGTCTTCCTGTTGATATTGCACCTCTGGTTTGTCATCATCCTTTTTGCAGGATGTGAATGTGAGGAATGCCCCAAGGGCTAGGATTAAGAAGGGTAGTTTCATGATTGTTTTTTTAAAGGTTGTGAATTAAAAATTACATTTTGCGGTTAGATGTGGCCCAAATATTTACATCTCCTGTGCCGAGACGTGACTTGGGTACTTCGACCACCAGCGACAGGACATTTGTACCTGCAAACGCATCTACGCCTGGGTTTCTAAACCCGGGTTGGCTACCCGCAAGGATTTCGCCATACCTGACAAGGTCAAAAAAGAAGGGGTCATCCCGGGGTCCGGCAAATACCTTCATGCCATTTGCTTCACCAATCACCGGCGTACTACCTGTGGTGATATTGGCTTCTACGGCTGCCCCACCAGTGCTCAGATTGCTGGACAGGCCGGTTTTGGCCGGAGCAACAGGTCCGTACACCTTGACTTTGCCACCCTCAAAAGTGGCCTGGATCACCAGGTCTTCTACATTATCCTTCGTGGCACTGTTGTCGATATTTATCTCCAACATCACTTCCGGATCAAATGTAGCCGAAGCGGTTGCGGCTGGTGAAAGCAAGCCCTGTGTATTGATCACGAAGACCATATTGGTCCCATTTTCAAATGCATAGACATCTGTGATGTCTGAGCCTACACTACCGCCGCTGCCACTCGTGACACCAGGTGCATCAATGTGGTCCGCTGCAATAAGTAGTGCAGCAACAAGAACTGCCCCTAATACGAAGGTGAGTTTCAGGGCTTTCCATTTTTTCATTCCGTTTAACATAATTTTTTGTGTTAAAATGAGGTAAGTACATTCCGTCTTACCGGAGGTATTCTTCTTTTAGAATAGTGACCCGATATATCCGGTTTGTTTGTCTAATCCCATCTACGAGCAGCCTGGGCTGTTTGGATTTCTAAAGCTGAAAAAAATGTAAACTTGTTGGAATAGCTGTACCAAAGTCATTTGTCGGTCAGCGATTTACGCGACCAATGGAACGAAATAATCTTGGTTCAAGAAATGCCCTGCTGTGGGCTCTCAGTCTAAGGAATGAGCAGGGTGGGCCAATGAGTTAGCCACTAATTACAAATAAAAATACGAACTCCAATAGATTACAAATTAGATCATCCCTACCATGACCATTGCCTCCAGTGTAGGCACTTCACTGCCACCTTCAGGCTCAAGAGTGACGGCATATCCGCCAGCAGTAGCCTGGAAGGGCACCATCACCATTTGTTGGTCATTGGCTATCCCAAGTGGCAAAACACCCATATCCACAGGCTGACCGTCGACAAGAGCCCATAGCTGATATTGTTTTCCGCTAGGTGGAGAAGGCAGGGTATTCAGATTGACAAAAGCAATCTGGCGAATGGCGTTGAATAATAAGGTGGCCTGCGCATCCGGATTTTTTTCTGTCCCGCGCATCACCACGGATCGGGTGTTGGGATCTTGCAGGAACACCATGATTTGGGCAAGCGAATCGACGGTTAGCCGACTAGAGTCGCAACACATTTTTTGTACATCGGCACTGGATGTCAGCGCAATCAGGTCTCTGGAAATACGCTGATTTTCTATCCAAAGATAAATACTACTGATAAGGAGTAACGCACTTGCCGCAGCAAGCAAGGTTGTCCACTTGCCCGGGAGGTTTTGAGTGCGTAAAATGGGCGGATCCAGCGAATGAATTCGTGACTTTATGTTATCCAATGTGCCGGGAGGTGGGGTCACGGACCCAGCCTGCGCATAGTATTCCAGGGCTTGTTCGATGGACTCGATCTCTTGTCGGACACTATCGTGCGCGGCTGCCATAGCCTCCACCTCCCGCATGGCTGCAGGGCTGAGTTGGCCGAGCACGTATTGCTCGAGAATGCCGGATTCGATATACGTGTTAAGATCCACGAGTCAAATGCATCAAGGTGAACAATAGGGCGATCAGGATGACCATCAGCCTTTCGCCAGCTAAAAGATGGCGTAGGGTAGACAGCGCATTCCTCGTCCGTGTTTTTACCGTACCCAGTGGCAGATCCAATTTTTCTGCCGCTTCGGATTGGGTGTACTGTTGAAAATAAAGCAATTCGATAATGGACCGATGATTGGGATCCAGCTGACCGACCACTTTGGTTAATCCTGGATCGCGATCTGCATCCGTTTGTCGAAACGCTCCATGATCATCAACGTAATCGGGTAGCGAATCGGTTTTCCGATCTTGTTGAAAAGCACCTGAACGGCTGGTATCAATGGCTGAATTTCTGGCGATGCGGGCCATCCAGGTGAACAGCCGGCCCTTGTCAGGGTCAAAACGGTCCCCATTTTGCCAGATTTTCACGAAAGTATCTTGCAGCACTTCGGCTCCAAGATGCTGATCGGGGATCAACTTAAGAATCACATTGTACAATGCACCGGAATACAAGCGGTAGATCTCATCGATCACCGACTTGTCCCGCGATCGAAGGCGGGCGATTAATTCTGGATCCTGTGCAGTTAGGGTCATTCAATACTCGTAAGGCGTCCAAAGGTAACTATTTTAAAAAATGTTGGCATTCGGAAATCTGATTGGCCCTGATGGCTCGTAGATGGATGAAGTAAGCGTGCTTCCTGGTTGACCAACATCAAATTCGAATAGGAAAGGTTGAGCAGTCAGAATGTTTACAATATATGAAAACGAAACATTAAAAACCCGTACAATGAAAACAAACGGACTTGTAGTGCTGATACTGCTACTAATGGCAAACATGGCTTTTGCACAAAAAAAAGGCATTTACATCATCGACGGAAGCACTAAAATACCCATTTCTTTTGCCCTCGCTCAAAGTGAGAAGTTGGCTTTTTATCAAACCTCTGATGAAAATGGATTTGTGTATCTGAACAAACTTGCCGAGGGAATCGAATCCCTTGAAATAAGTTGTATTGGATATGAATCCAAAAAAGTGAGCCTATCGTCCTTGTCCTTTGACGAAGGGAAAATGATGATTTATTTGGACCCCAAAGTAACAAGCCTATCCGAGGTGACCATAAATGCCAGTTCGAATACCGGTATATTCAAAACAATTAGTGATCTGGATATCCACCTTCGGCCAATCAATAATTCCCAGGAGATCATGCGTATGGTGCCGGGTTTGTTCATTGGCCAACATGCAGGTGGTGGCAAGGCTGAACAAATATTTTTGCGGGGATTTGATTTGGATCATGGCACAGACATTAATATTTCTGTAGATGGCATGCCTGTAAATTTGGTAAGTCATGCCCACGGCCAGGGATATGCTGATTTACATTTTGTAATTCCGGAGCTCGTAGACAAAGTTAATTTCAACAAAGGTCCCTATTTCGCAGACAAGGGCAATTTTACAACAGCGGGATTTGTAGAGTTCAAAACCAAAGACTATCTGGAAGATAATTTTGTAAAAATGGAAGGTGGCCAGTTTAATACCTTTCGCGGTATAGCAGGTGTTAATCTACTCAAAACTACCGGAGACAAAAGAGGCCAGAGTTTATATGTAGCCGGTGAGGGTACATTTACAAGAGGGTATTTTGACAATCCTCAGAATTTTAGCCGTTTTAATGGCATGATTAAATATCGCGGTCGGATCGATGAATCCAATACCATAACTGCATCAGTATCCGGATTTACCAGTAAGTGGAATGCTTCGGGGCAGATCCCGGACCGTGCAAATCAGACGGGAATGGTCGGCTTTTATGGCGCCATTGATCCCAATGAAGGTGGAAACACCTCCCGATATAATGCCAATATCGAGCTGTTTTGTTTTATGAATAATGGGGCTATCCTTCGGAACCAACTGTATTATTCCAGGTACGATTTTGAGCTTTATTCCAATTTTACCTTTTTTAAGGAAGACCCTGTAAATGGTGATCAAATCAAACAAAAAGAACGCCGTGATATATTTGGCTACAACAGCTTATACCAACAGGAAATGGCCATTGGCCCATTTAAATCTGAAGTAAAAACAGGCATTCAAATCCGCTATGACGCCGTACATGATGTTGAATTAGCAAGGACCAAAGACCGAACAAACACCCTCAGTGAAATTATGTACGGTGATGTACAAGAAATGAATGCCGGAGTGTATTATTCTCAAAAAATAGCCCTCACCGATAGACTGGATGTAACAGGCGCGCTTAGGTTTGATTATTTCAATAACCAGTATATGGACAAATTGAAAAACCAAATCGCGAGTTCCAATGCTTCTATTGTTTCTCCAAAATTGAACCTGAATTATCGCATGAATGCGCATGTGCAATGGTATTTATATAATGGCCGGGGCTTTCACAGCAATGATACACGGGTAGCCGTGCCTCAAAATGGAAAAAAAGTATTGCCTCCTGCATACGGCACAGACCTGGGCGGCATCTTTAAGTTAGGTGAGAAGATTTATCTCCAGTCGGCCTTGTGGTATTTGTGGTTGGACCAGGAGTTTGTGTATGTAGGTGATGAAGGTGTTGTTGAAGCCGGTGGGCAGACAAGAAGGTTTGGTTTAGATATTTCCACACGATATGAAATGTTCAAATATATTTATGCGGACCTCGATGTAAGCGTGGCAAATCCCAGGGCAGTCGGCGTCCCTAAAGGCGAATATTATTTGCCACTGGCACCGATGTTTACAAGTGTAGGCGGTATCACCTATAGAAAACAGACCGGCTGGAATGGCAGCCTCCGTTATCGCTATATGGCTGACCGGCCTGCAAATGAAACGAATTCGGTTGTTGCAAAAGGCTATTTTATCACGGATGCGGCCATCCAATATACGACCAGAAAATGGGAAGCAGGCCTCTCTATACAAAACCTATTCAACACAAGGTGGAAGGAAACACAGTTTGAAACGGAGAGCCAATTACAAAATGAGCCGGCCCCGGTTTCAGAAATCCATTTTACACCGGGCTCCCCATTTTTTGCCCGATTAAATGTGACTATTTATTTGTAGGGCTATTTAATGTGTGCATTTTTTGTAGCAAGTAGAAGGGTAGAATCGGTCTGCACCAAGGCGGGCTTTAGAACTGCTGAATTTTTCTTTGTCCATACTCATCCCTCAGGCCACATTCCTATCAACAGGCCTCGCGCAGAGGCGCGGAATAATCTGGAATCTGGGAATCTGGAATCTGGACCGAGACGTGAGCTCATTCCCCATTCCTCAGCCCTCCTTCCTATCATCGGGGCGCTAGGTTCGCTCACCGAATAGTCGGCATTTTGTTGATATGCTATGGGGCATCACGTGAGCCTCGCGCAGGGACGTGGAATAATCTGGAATCTGGGAATCTGGAATCTGGACCGAGACGTGAGCTCATTCCCCATTCCTCAGCCCTCATTCCTATCATCGGGGCGCTCGGTTCGCTCACCGAATGTTGGGTTGCTGTTGATGTGCTATTGGGCATTTCGTAAGCCTCGCGCAGGGGCGCTCGGTTCGCTCACCGAATGTCCACTGGACATTCGCTCCTGCGGAGTGCGTGAGCTCACCCTCAAAACCTCAAAACCTCAAAACCTCCATTACTCTACACGAAACAAACAAGCCGGTCCTCAGGAGGAACCGGCTTGTTTGGAAGAGGTATATCTGTCAGTTATTTGGCCGGTTCCGGATTCAGCAATTGGAAAAACTGGTCCAGCTTAGGGGTGATAATGATTTCTGTACGTCGATTCATGCTTTTCCCTTCCGTTGTGGCATTATCGGATTTGGGTTTGTACTGGCCGGATCCGCCAGCAATCATGCGTGCTGGGTCTACACTGTACTTGGTCTGCAGGAGCCGGGCCACGGAGGTGGACCGCAGCGTGCTGAGGTCCCAGTTGTCCTTGACACAATCGGTGCTGATCGGCACATTGTCGGTATGACCTTCAATGAGGATGTCCAGTTCTTTATGGTCATTGAGGACCTTGGCCACTTTGCTTAGCACGGTTTCAGCGCTTTGATTGATAACAGCACTGCCGGAACGGAACAGCAACTTATCCGAAAGAGAAATATAAACAACACCTTTTTTCACTTCGATCTGTACATCCTGGTCGTTGATGTCGGATAAGGAGCGTTTAAGGCTCATCACGAGGGCCAGATTAAGGGAGTCTTTGCGTTGCACCTGGCCGGAAAGATCCTTAATGTATTTGCTCTGTTCGTTGATGGCATCCAGCGATTTGCGGATGCTTTCGGCACCGCTTTTACTTACGATAGAAAGGTCAGCCATCCGATCGAGCAAGTTGGTGTTTGTCTGTTTCAGATAGGTAACCTGGTCCTCCAGGTTTTTCAATTGTCCATCACGAGCTACGGCCTGTGTTTTTAGTCCGGCGATTTCATTATCGCGGTTATTGAGGTCTTTGCGCAGGCCATCGCTAGTGGTGTTGCAATCAGCGAGTTGTTTTTCCAGCATCGTTTTGATCTGGTTGTGCTGTGCTTCCAGGGCAGCATATTTCTTTTTGCTGACACAGGATGTGGTGATCAGGCTAGTAGCCAGAAATACCAACAAAAGGCTCCGGTGAATGAATTTTGGCATCATGAGAGGGGTTTTTGATTATAATTGATGGATCGTACTACGAATGAATCGCACACTAGTTGCAAAAATCGCAATTTCAGCTCAGAAGCGATGCATAATCCATTTTTGAGCAACAAAGAATGCTTACAGGATAATGCAACACCTTGCGCTGTTTTACGTTTATCTACCTTTGTAAGCGTAAAAAGAATCATTATGTTTCGCACATTCTCTTTAATTCTGTGTTGTTTTAGTTTTTGGTGGGTTTCTTGTCAGAATGCCCCTTCTACTGCCCCTGCATCCTCCTCGGGTTTGATTATGCCGATTACCGGCGTGCATTCTATTGAGGATCCCACTCCGGATGTTCGTATTGAACTGACTGTGGCCGGGCTTGAACCCGGGACGGCAAAGATGATTGGCATCCTGGGTGATCAAAACTACATTGCCGACACGGCGCTGGTGGATGCCAGTGGCACCATGCGTTTTGTGAGAGCTACGCCTTATCCAGGCGGCTTTTACTATGTGCTGCTTCCGGATCGGTCGAATGTCCAGTTGATCATCGATGCCAACCAGCATTTCACCCTGAAGACCCAAAAGGGCAACCTCATGTTAGGCATGGAGGTCATCGGTTCGAAAGAAAATGAATTATTGTACAAAAACCTGAAATTCCAGCAGCCGTTGGATGCCCAGATAAAAACAACCGCTACGCAGCAAAAAAACCGTGCAGCGGATGATCCACTCTCCATTGTGCTTCAAAAAACGGTCGACTCATTGGTTAATGTGCGCCGAATGCATTTTCAGGAATTGGCGGATGATTATCCAAAGGCGCTGTTCACCAAGTTTAAACTTTCCGGCCAAAATCCGGAACTCACGTTCCCTAAGGACGCAAACGGAGGCCTCGATCAAGCCGCCCAGACTTTCACGTATCGTGAGCAACTCTGGGATAATGTTGATTTTAGCGATCCGCGTTTGTTGCGCACGCCGGTTATTGTGAATAAAATCAATCGCTACATCAAGGATTTGGTTTCCCAAAATCCGGACTCCATTATTTATGCTACCGACCGACTTTTAGCACGCGTAGGTGATAATAAAGATTACATCCGGTTTTTTGCCAATTTTGTTCCCTTGACCTACCGTCCGGGTGAGAGTTCGTTGATGGATGCTGAAGCGGTACAGGTGCATATGGTAAAAAAGTATTTCACACCGGAAAAAGCCTTTTGGGCCACTCCGGAAGAATTGGCTGCGCTAGCCAAACAAGCCAGTGAAATGGAGGCCAGTCTGATCGGTAAAAAAGGACCTGATGTACAGGCAAAAGATCTCGATGGTAAAATGCGTTCGATTTATGAATTGACCTCACCGTACATTGTTGTTTTCATGTGGAATCCGGAGTGCTCCCATTGCAAAGAGGAAACACCACAGCTTATCGAATTTTTAAAAGAATGGAAGCCGAAAGGTGTTGAAGTATATGGCATTTCTGTCAACACGACCGATGCCGAATATCGCCGCAAAGCCAAAGAATATGGCATGACCTGGACAAACGTTTTTGACCCGACCAATAAAGCAATATACGCAAAGTATTATGTGGATAATACACCGGAGATTTATGTCTTAAATCCCGATCGTACCATTATTGGCAAAAACCTGAAGGTGCAACAGCTCGCCACTATTATTGAGCGGGATATGGCCAAACGGAAATAAACAAGAATGTAATGTTTATGGAAAAAGGGTGAACAGTCAGTGGATTGTTCACCCTTTTTTTGCCAGTTGTTTTTCCCATTCCCAGGCCGATGCGGTCATCATTTCCAGATTGCGTGTTGATTTCCAGCCGAGCACCTTTTCTGCTTTTGTTGTATCGGCGTAAACCGATTCCACATCACCCGGCCTCCGGTCAGTAAAATGATAAGGCAGGGCTTTTCCCGTTACTTTCTCAAAAGTCTGGATGACTTCCAGCACGGAATAGCCTCGTCCGGTGCCGATATTAAATACCTCAAAGGGATGAGATTGTTTTTTCTGAATGAGTCGTTCCATGGCAAGCCGGTGTGCTGTAGCCAGGTCCGCAACATGGATATAGTCGCGGATCGCCGTGCCATCGGGTGTCGAATAGTCGTTGCCAAAAACTTGTAATGCTGTGCGAATGCCTATGGCAGTCTGTGTGATAAAGGGCATCAGATTATTGGGAACACCTATGGGCAATTCCCCAATCAATGCGCTGGCGTCTGCACCAACGGGATTAAAATAACGCAGGGCTATGACGCCCTCAAACAAACCGGCCTTGCAGGCATCCTGCAATATTTCTTCGGCAATTTGTTTGGTATTGCCGTAGGGTGAATGAGCGATCTGGAATGGTGTGTCTTCGGTCACGGGCAACTGCTCCGGCTGGCCATAAACAGTGCAGGAAGAAGAAAAAATCAGGTTGTCCAGGCCATGCATTTTCATCGCCTGTAGGAGTGTGGTGAGTCCACCAATGTTGTTGGCATAATACTTCAACGGTTCGGCAACACTTTCGCCTACCGCCTTAAAGGCGGCAAAATGGATGACACCTACCGCATCAATATGTGCAGCAAGGACGTCATTCAGGTCTGCCGTATGGCATATATTAATTTTATAAAAATCCGGTCTTGCACCACTTATTGCCTGGATCCCATCCAGCACTTCTGGCCGCGCATTCGACAAATCGTCGATGATGACCACCTGGTAGCCCGCGCGCTGCAGATCGACTACCGTGTGGGAGCCTATATATCCGGCGCCTCCGGTCACGATTACTTTGGGACGATTCTTCATATGGTAAAGATAGCTAATGACGGGGAGGAGGGAAGGAGTCGAGGAAGGGTTTTAACCGCAAAGGCGCTAAGACGCTAATGGGTGAGCTCACGTACCCCGAAGGGGCGAATGTCCAGTGGACATTCGGTGAGCGAACCGAGCGCCCCCGCGCGAGGCTTACGAAATGCCCCATAGTACATCGACAAAATGCGGACATTCGGTGAGCGAACCGAGCGCCCCCGCGCGAGGCTTACGAAATGCCCCATAGTACATCGACAAAATGCGGACATTCGGTGAGCGAACCGAGCGCCCCCGATGATAGGAATGAGGGCTGAGGAATAGTGAATGAGCTTACGCCTCGGTCCAGATTCCAGATTCCCAGATTCCAGATTATTCCACGCCCCCGCGCGAGGCTTACGAAATGCCCCATAGTACATCTACAAAATGCGGACATTCGGTGAGCGAACCGAGCGCCCCCGATGATAGGAATGAGGGCTGAGGAATGGGGAATGAGCTTACGCCTCGGTCCAGATTCCAGATTCCCAGATTCCAGATTATTCCACGCCCCCGCGCGAGGCTTACGAAATGCCCCATAGTACATCGACAAAATGCGGACATTCGGTGAGCGAACCGAGCGCCCCCGATGATAGGAATGAGGGCTGAGGAATGGGGAATGAGCTTACGCCTCGGTCCTGATTCCAGATTCCCAGATTCCGGATTATTCCACGTCCCTGCGCGAGGCTTACGAAATGCGCTTTAGTATATCAACAGAGATAATCCGGAATCCGGGAATCAGATTAGTGAGGATGAAACACGGAGTCCCGCAACCCCCATCATCGCAACACGCAACCAATTTACAGTATATATTTGAAAATTCATAATAAAGTCCTAACTTAGCTGGATCATTTTATTTCCGGCCTGGTAACACATTGACCGGATGGCACATAAATAAGAACTAACCTCTTCGCTCATGCCTAAGCCAAAGATTTCCTCCACACCTCTTGAAAAGATTGCACTGAGTTGTTCTGGTGGCGGCTATCGCGCTGCTACATTTCACCTGGGCACGATGGCCTATTTGAATCGCTTAAACTACTCCGGAAAACCTTTACTGGAGCATGTCAAAATGATTTCTACTGTATCCGGTGGCACCATTACCGGAACAATTTATGCGTTGCGAAAACAGCAGGGTGAGCCCTTTGAGGCTATTTATACTTTTCTGGTATCTAAAATCTCCCAACTGGACCTGGTCAAATCCGGCATTGAATCCATGAATCCGCATGTCGGATTAAAAAATAAATATAAGCGGCTGAATATCATAAATGCTTTTGCTGAAAACTACGATGAACACTTTACGGAGGGCGCAACCTTCAAAGTATTTAATACCATGACCTCTCATCTCGAAGCCGTTGTATTTAATAGCACAGAATTTAAAAACGCCATCAATTTTCGATTTCGAAATAAAGGATCAGGTCGATTTGGCAATTTTGATATAATCGTATCCCCACAGCAGGCTGAAGAAATAAAAATTGCTGATGCAATGGCTTGTTCGGCGTGTTTTCCGGGTGGCTTCGAACCAATGATGTGGCCCAATGATTTCAGACATGCTGGGTCACCCCATCTCATGGCTCTGGCTGAAGCCACCGAACCTATAGGAATTATGGATGGCGGTATCTATGACAATCAGGGCATTGACAGTATACTGAACTATAAAAAAAATTCCGATGCTCCCTATTTTGATTTGGTGATTATTTCGGATGTCGCCTCGCCCTATATGAGTCCTTTTACATTTATGGCGGATAAACCAAAGGAAGGATTTCGGATGCTCAACCTTAAACAAGTGTACAAACGAATTAATCACTTGTATACTGGATTAAATTTGGGACTTTTATTTCTGATGATTGTATTATTTTTCGTCCCTTTGTCATGGGATTATACCAATTCCATTTGGACGGGATTGAGTGTAGGGCTTGGCACTGCAGTATTATGCATGTGGGTCATTTTTCGAATGTGTTCCAGAAAAATTCTCGCATTGCCCGGTCGCATCATGAATAGTCTGGCCTTAACTATTCCTGCATTTTATCGGGAAAAATTTGCACATCTCCATATTGAGGATATATCCGTCCGACGAATGGAGCCATTAATTATGGATCGGGTAAATTCATTAATTACGCTTTTATCCAATGTATTTTTAAAAGTAGTGCGGCGGCTCAATTATGATAAATTGTACGCCAATTCAGATTACACCTATCGCCGAATTACAACATTGATAAAAGAGTTGACAGAAATGGATTTTGTCCGAAAAAATAAGCAGGATGAGGAGCAAGCAGAAGATCCTGTTAATACAGCAAAAAGTATCCTTAAAGGAAAATACGCCACTGTTGTCGGCGAAAAAATGGCCGCGGTAGCGACAGAAGCTTCAGGGTTTGGTACTACACTTTGGTTTACAGAAGACCAAATGCTAAGTGATATGCTGGAGAAGTTGATTGCTACCGGTGAATTCACGATGTGTTACAATATGATCGAATATCTGGAGAGCCTGATGAAGGAGCCGGACAATGGATTTGCCGCATTAACACAAGAAAAACAGGATGCTATTCAGGATTTATATAAGCAATGTCTGAATGATTGGGCTCGCTTTAAAATGGATCCCATGTTTATGGTCAATGAAATGAGGGCTATATAAATTGATTGCATTATGGCTATCCATGAAATACAATTTCAGTCAGATCAAACTTTAGTTTGGTCCTGGCCATTAGAGATTGGTCTGTTTGATCCGGATGGTGTCCATACCGGTCAACTCAACCATTTTCAATACATTCAGCAACTCTCCAAAATACATCCCTTGCCCCTTTCATCGGGATATTTAAATTTGCTGGTATTTCCGGAAGGTTTAGAACAGGCCGTGATGGCGCTGGATAATAAATGGACATTAATTGGTGAGCAGCCGGGTGTAATTATTGTGCTGGAACCATCTAAATCCGCCCAACCCGCTGAGGCTATAAATCCCGCTTCGCATCTTCAAGTATTGAAGGATGGCGCACAGGAGCAGGGTGTGGCGGGAATTTTCCATATCGAGTGGACACCAGGGCCGGGCCGTTTTTTGGATCATCTCCTTGTGGAACTGTCCCACAACAATAGCCTGCCCGTCGCCTTGAAACAAATGGGTGCTCAGGGATTTTATTGTTATGATAAAAAATTACTTCGGGAGACTAAATTATCCCATGTAATGAATAGTTTGATCCAGGCATTAAATACATTTATGCCTGATCGCATGTTGCAGTTGGAGTCACATTTATTGCGTGGGAAAGCAGACCTGACGGGCAAGGCGTTGGCAAAATTTTTAAAAAAAGAAGCACCGTCCTATCGATTTGATTCAGAGCGTGGGGAAGCAACAGGCCTTGTCCAAATTACTACAACGCTTTATCAGGAAATGCCGCAACCCGCATTTAATATAGGCAATGAACATTTTCAATGGGCAATGTCAGGACCTGCTGAATCGGCACCTCCGGATGCATTTGAAACCGAAGGCGAATCAAGTGTAGCCGATGCGCCGACAAGGGGTGGCATCGATCGGGGTGTGGATAAGCCTCTCGCCGAATTCTCCGACAGTTGGGCCGACGGAGGTGAAATAAGTAAACCCAAACCACCGCCTAAAAAAAGTTCAAGCGAACCTTCAAAAAAAATTAAAACTGCCTCTTTTTTACAGGCGCGATTGACGTCAAAGGCACAACCCGATGAGCCGGTTATAAATTATTTAATTCCTCATCGTATTTATAAGCTCCATGTGCGCATAGGATCTAAGGATAACCAGTGGTTGCAGGGCAAGCCAGCCTTCCCGAAAGATATTGTTTTTGTTGATCCAAATTCAAAGGAAGAAACACTCCTGATAACTTACAAAGATAATTTTAGCGACAAGGTTCAAAGTGGATCATTAATCCTGCACCGGGAAGGCAATACCGGTGAATTAATTTTTACACTAAAAGCAGGAAATACAGGTGTGCCTCTGGAAGGACATGTCAGCGTATTTCACCTGGACCGTCTCATTCAGGAGGGCGTTGTACGTGCCGGTGTGTATACGGTCAAAAAAGCACCTGCTAAACCTGAACCTATTGTTTTTGAAATTACAGTGTGTATTCGTCAACAATTGGATAATGCCAGTGAACGGACACCATTCGGGGCAAGTATTCAGGTTGAGGAGAAAGGTAACAACAAAGCTGCTTTTACCGGCGTGTCAAATAATAAACCTCTTCCTATAAATTATACTACGGGGTTAGCCACGCTGATTAGTGAAATAAAGGCAGAAATTGAACAGGCCGTTGTAAATATAGATGATTATCCTGAAGATCTTTTTGCCGAAAACAATGTTAATTTATTGCATTTTTTAGCCTACAAGGGAAATGATTTATATCTCAGTTTGCTTCATGCTGATTCAAATATTAGAGGTCCTGTTCAAATAGTAAGCAATAGAGATGAATTTCTGCCGTTGGACTTTGTGTACACCTTGCCGCCACCAACAATGGATGCGACACTTTGTGCACATGCCAGGGAAGCGTTGGAAGCCGGATCTTGTCGAAATTGTTATGATAAATCACAAAATCCCGCACCCTGTTTTTGTCCATTTGGCTTTTGGGGATTTAGTCAGGTTATTGAGCGACACAATATTATACCGGCGGGTATCGATGGGCCCATAGATTTTAATTTATTGGCTGAGCCATCAGCGGGCCGCTCGGAAATCCAATTACTTGGAAATACACTTTATGCCGCCAGCGATCGGGTGGAGGCCGCTCAACCGGGATTATTGGATCAGGTGGCAACAAGTATAAAAAACAGTACTGCTGCTTTAAGCGAAGCAGTAGATTGGGATGATTGGGACAAAAAAGTAAAACAACAACCCGATAGCCTTGTGTTGGTTGTTCATATTGAAAAACATGCCGTTTTAAAAGTGGAGCAATTGGAAATTGGCGATAAAAAATTTCTACCCAAAAATTTACTCAATCATTCCAAATTAAAGGGTGCCAATGGATCACCTCCTCCCTTTGTCGTGATTATTGGATGCGAACCCAACAATGTTGCAAATCATGGTTTTGATATTGCTGCTCAGTTGATGCATCAGGGTGCTGCAATCGTGCTGACGAATTTTACAAAAATCAGGGGCCGTCAAGCGGGGCCAATTGTGATGCGGCTCATGGCGTTTATAAAAAGGTTTAAAGGGAAGGAGCTCCGCTTTGGAGAAATTGTGCTCAAATTGCGACAGCATTTATTGGCACAGGGCATTATGGCTGGTATGTCGCTGGTTGCTTATGGCGATGCCGATTGGAAAATAAAAATTTGACCATGTTTAATATTCATCTGTTACCTGCGAGTTTTGGCGATGCCATCCTCATCGAGTATGGCACATCCAAGCCACGTTATATCCTTATTGATGGCGGGCCTTATTTTGCTATAACATCGGTTATCACGGGCATCCAGCGTGTCGCCCCCGGACTAAAGACGATCGATTTACTAGTTATCACCCATATTGATATTGATCATATAGATGGAATAATTGTCCTGCTCAATCAAGAGAAGTTGCCTTTTAAAATTAAGGAAGTATGGTACAATGGATACAAGGAAATGGAAGGCTTGCACAATGATATGTTGGGTGCACTCCAAGGGGAAATGTTGAGTGTTTTAATTGATCAAAAAAAATTGGTGCATAATAAGGTGACAAAGGGCAAGGCCATTGTGGTGCAGGATTACGACAATCTTCCCGAATTTAAATTGACTGGCGGACTCAAAATTACGCTGTTGGCGCCCGGGGTAGAAGGATTGTTGGATTTGTATCCTAAATGGAAGGAAGAAATCGCTGAAATAGGAGATGCGGAGACCGTGGCCGCGCGATTGAGTACGGACTTCCGGTATAAGGAATTGCCCGATGACTTGTTAGGAGAGTTGACCATTGAACAAATGCAAAAGTTGCCTGAAACCGCCGATACATCGAAAGCAAATGGTAGTAGTATTGGATTTATCATTGAATATAAAGGGAAGCTGTGTTTGTTGGCAGGAGATGTGCCAACGCATTACCTCCTTGCAGCACTGGAACCTTTCCGTCAAAAAGCCGGGGTTGACCGTTTGTTTTTTGATGCCTGGAAACTGGCACATCATGGCAGTAAAAAAAGTAATTTATCGGCTTTGATGCAAATTATTTCCAGCCCTCGGATTTTAGTTTCATCAGATGGTAAGCGTTACAAACATCCTGATGCGGCCTGCATGGCTAAGTTGCTCAAATTTAATGTTACGCCATTCACCTTTTATTTCAATTACCTCACCACACATAACGAATTGTGGGCTCAATCCGCTTTGCAACACAAATACAATTATGGAGCACAATATCCTGATAATGAAACGGGGGAGGGCGTTACTGTTTCATTGGGTGATTAGCGTATATTGGTTAAATTATGTAACGTTTTGCTATACCAAGGTGGCGCGTTGCGCATAGTCCGATCTTAGGTGGTACAATTCCTGGGGCTCGATTAAAATCAGGGGGTATATCACTTTATTATAGTCCTATCCTTTTTATCTGTATAGTTAACAAATTGTGACTTACCGATCCCGTCGCCTTCGCCATAGCTTCAGCGATCAAAGGAATGAGTGAATGTCCGGAGGAAATTCAAGGGAAGGAACCGTGAAGCGGAAGGGCTGGTAATTGACCTTTCGATTCATTCGGGCTCCAGTGGCCCATTTTTATTTTGTTTCTGTTGGTTTATGGGAGGAGCGCACGCGAACTCAAACCCCCAAACCCTCACACCCTCAAACCCTCAATCCCTCAAACCCTCAAACCCTCCTAACTCAAACCCTCCTATCTCATTACATTATATCAACGAAGTGTGCGAAAAATTAAAGAAGGTGTATATTCGCAAACACAACATGTATAACGGCGTGATGGGTCAGGGCAGTAACATCATTTGGATATCTGGTCCCAATCATCCCGGATAGACCTGTTGGAATCTTTCTTCCTTTTAATCAAACCTGCATTATGAGAACACTTTTACTACTTGTACTGATCCTTTGTACTGGATCCGGACTTTTTGCCCAACACACCGTAACCGGCACCGTGACGGACAATGACAACACGCCGCTGATTGGTGTGAATATCAACGAAGAGGGTACCGTAAACGGAACGGTATCCGGGATGGATGGTAGCTATTCCTTGAACGTGGCATCAGCAGATGCTTCACTGGTGTTTAGTTATATCGGCTTCCGCACCATCACCTTAAGCCTTAATGGTCAGTCCACTCTTGCTGTCGTGCTGAGTGAAGGCATCACCCTGGGCGAGGTAAAGGTGGTAGGTTCACGGAGTCTCAACCGATCAACAACCAACTCGGCCGTCCCTATAGATGTAATCGACATCGCCGGCATGCCAACCCGCAACGGGCAGGTGGAGATCAACCAGATCCTTCAATACGCCGCACCTTCCTTCAATGCATCCAAGCAGTCAGGATCTGATGGCGCTGATCATATCGACCCTGCATCGCTGCGCGGTCTTGGGCCGGACCAGACCCTGGTGTTGATCAATGGTAAACGCCGACATCAATCGTCGTTGGTGAATGTATTTGGCACCCGAGGCCGTGGCAATACCGGGACCGATCTTAATGCTATCCCTGTCGCAGCGATCAAACGAATCGAAGTGCTACGGGATGGTGCATCGGCGCAATACGGCTCGGATGCCATCGCCGGGGTGATCAACATTGTACTGAATGATCAGGTAGGCGAACTGACCGGTAGCCTGACCTACGGGATGCACAATGCCAAAGCAGATGGTGATTTTGCAGATGGTACAGCTAATGCCGACGGCGAAAATCGATTATACGATGATAACCGGACTTTGGATGGCCAGAACATGCGACTCGCAGCCAATTACGGCTTACCTCTTGGCACCAAAGGCGGATTTGCGAATATCACCACTGAAGTAATTAACAAGGACAGAACCCTTCGCCCGGGAGCCGACTTCCGACGGGGGTATGGGGAAGCTGCTTTGGATGGATTTAATGTGATGATCAATGCCGCAGCGCCCCTGGGTGATCATACGGAGCTTTATGCTTTTGGAGGTCGAAATTTCAGAAATACAGATGCGTATGCTTTTACCCGAAATAATCCTACCGCCCGCAATGTGCTGAGCATTTATCCGGATGGATTTACACCGCGAATAACTTCGAATATTTCCGATATTTCCGCATCGACTGGCCTGCGACACAAATTGGGGAATGGCTGGAATGTCGATTTTAATAATACCTACGGGAAAAACAATTTCCATTATTTTATTAAAAACACATTAAATGCGTCGCTTGTCGATGCATCACCCACAGACTTTGACGCCGGAGGACATAGTCTTACGCAGAATACCACCGGACTGGATTTCTCGAAATATTTCGGAAATATACTAGCCGGAGCCAACCTGGCTTTTGGTGCAGAATATCGTACCGAAAATTTTACGATTTTTTCAGGAGAAGAGGGATCATATGCCGCGTATGATGTGAATGGATTACCTGTAGTCGGACCGGGTCAGGTTATTCCAGTTGATCCCGAAACAGGGGAGGAACGTCCGGGTGGTTCGCAGGGATTTCCGGGTTATAGTCCGGCAAACGAAGTGGATCGCAACCGTTCCAATCTGGCTTTATATCTCGATGGCGAACTAGACTTGAGCAATGCATTTATGGTTAATGGCGCGGTGCGTTATGAAGACTACAGTGATTTTGGCGAGACATTTAATTACAAGCTGGCCGCACGGTATTGGATATTAAAAAATCTGGCGCTTCGTGCTTCTGTGTCATCGGGTTTCAGGGCGCCATCGTTAGCACAGATTTATTATAATTTGCGGTTTACCAATTTTGTCGGAAGCGTTGCGGAGGAGGTTTTGTTAGCACCAAACAACAGTCCGATAACCCGCGGCTTTGGCATATCGCCATTAAAACAAGAAACGGCCTTAAATGCCAGTGCGGGTATCACCTTTACTGCTGGTGCATTTAGTGCAACCGTAGATGGGTACTACATTGATATTAAAGACAGGATTGTGCTGACCGATTATTTTGATGCCACCCAATTGGGATTAAATGTGGTGGCGGCCCAATTTTTTGCAAACGGGATCGACACGCGCACGACCGGACTTGATGCCGTGTTAAATTGGTATCATTATTTTGGAGACAATCGGCTGAATATTGGTGTGATTGGTAATGTCAATGCCATGGATATCGTCAATGTAAATAGTGACCAATTAGATCCCGATGTATTTTTTGGTCCAAGGGAGTAATATTTCCTGAAAGCCTCTGCGCCACAATATAAATTTGGATTAAACGCGGGCTTTATTGCACCGAAATGGCAGGTCAACGCAGCGCTGACACAATATAGTGAAGTCACGCTCCTGGGTTGGGAAGCCTATGAGCCGGATGATGATTTTGGCGGGTATCCGGGTGCGGCTATTGATGCAGCCAAAGATGTGTATGACGCTGCGATGGTCCTTGATCTAAGTGTTGGATTTACCCTGACAAAAAAACTGAATTTGACCATTGGCGCCAATAATTTACTGAATGCCTATCCGACGGTCCAGGATGCGGATTGGACCGACGGCGGCGGCTATTGGGACTCCGTACAAATGGGCACCGCCGGTGCGTATTATTATGGGCGGCTCGGATTTAGTTTTTAGGAAGATGCTGTTATTAGCACTGATTTGATAATGGTGCAGCGAGGCTACCCCCTTGTCCGTTGAATAGGGCAAGGGGGTGGCTTTTTACATATTGGATTCTGATTTGACAAATTTCGTTTATCCACACCTAAAATGTGTCAAATCTTTACCGAGTATCACTATGCCTGGCCCTTCTCCAGAGATTGCTCAAATTCTGAAAATTTGACCAATCAAAAGCCACTTTGATTTGACAAATTTCGTTTATTCACGCTGTTAATTTGTCAAATCTTTACCGCATATCACTATGCCTGGCCCTTCTCCAGAGATTGCTCAAATTCTGAAAATTTGACCAGTCAAAAGTCACCTTGATTTGACAAATTTTGTTCATTCACGCTGATAATTTGTCAAATCTTTACAGCATATCACTATGCCTGGCCCTTCTCCAGAGATTGCTCAAATTCTGAAAATTTGACCAATCAAAAGTCACCTTGATTTGACAAATTTTGTTCATTCACGCTGATAATTTGTCAAATCTTTAC
>JAGNXB010000017.1:28847-49401 GCA_017985675.1 Saprospiraceae bacterium
TTACAGCATATCACTATGCCTGGCCCTTCTCCAGAGATTGCTCAAATTCTGAAAATTTGACCAATCAAAAGTCACCTTGATTTGACAAATTTTGTTCATTCACGCTGATAATTTGTCAAATCTTTACCGCATTTCACTATGCCTGACCATTCTCCAGAGATTGCTCAAATTCTGAAAATTTGACCAATCAAAAGTCACCTTGATTTGACAAATTTTGTTCATTCACGCTGATAATTTGTCAAATCTTTACCGCATATTACTATGCCTGGCCCTTCTCCAGAGATTGCTCAAATTCTGAAAATTTGACCAATCAAAAGTCACCTTGATTTGACAAATTTTGTTCATTCACGCTGTTAATTTGTCAAATCTTTACCGAGTATCACTATGCCTGGCCCTTCTCCAGAGATTGCTCAAATTCTGAAAATTTGACCAATCAAAAGTCACCTTGATTTGACAAATTTTGTTCAATCACGCTGATAATTTGTCAAATCTTTACCGCATATCACTATGCCTGGCCCTTCTCCAGAGATTGCTCAAATTCTGAAAATTTGACCAATCAAAAATCTCCTTGATTTGACAAATTTCGTTTATCCACACCTAAAATTTGTCAAATCTATTCCTTGTTCCCTTGTTTAAAAATTAGTTCTAATGTATTTTCACAAACATTCCCCGCTGAGGTGGCATGTCCTTGTGCATGAACAGGATTATATATCCGCCTTCCGGCAAGGTCGATATATCGATGGTAGGTTGGAGCTCATGATTTTGACCCGACTGCACAAATTGGCCAGCCAATGTATATATGGAATAATTTGAATAAGCTCCCGTAGCTTCACTTAAAACCAATACATCTGATGCCGGATTGGGGTATATAAGTAGTGGATCTCTAGATAATTTATGCTGATCGCCTAAGGCACTTGGTTCTATTAATTCATGTGCTCCAATATCCGCACCATTGTAGTAAAGCGGATTGCCCCACAAATCCATGCTGCCATTATCCATTATTTCTTGTCCGACATCTGCACATGCCGAACCTTCGGAGATCATAAAACCCGTCACGGCATTGCGCAAGTCAGTAATCGTAAATTTTACACCGGGTAAGATTTTTCCTGCTTGCGATGGGTTTAATAACAATGGATCTCCATATACGGGAAATGCACCCGGCGACAGGGAAATATGTCCAAAATAGGCATTATGACTAAACGCCGAACTATCGCTTTGATAGGTTTGCTCCAAACCGCTATTAGTGTAAAAAATATTATTGATAAACGTTTGTTTTTCCCAATCATTCATTAAAAATCCTTCCATATCATCGCGATAAAAGGTATTGTTGTAATAGGTAGGGCTGCCATTAAAAAAATACTGTGCATTGCCCTGTTTCGCACCATCATTATAACTGACATTATATCGGAATAATTGGTGGGTTTCGCCGCCCAGATTAAATCCCCCTTCATTATCCCGGCTAAAATTGTATTGATAAATAGCCTTGCCAGTCGTTTCCAGATCAAAATCCCAGGCTTGTCCGTCCCATACAATGCGTTTGGTGCCCTCGCAATAATTATATTGGAAAACAGGATCCGAACAGATGCTGCTCCAGATGCCGGCTACAGCCAGGCCATTGAATCCAAGTTGGCCCGGCGCCCTGGGCAGCGTGCCACTATTATTGCCTGCATCAATGACGGCATTTAATTGCACCAGGGGGCTTTTGGCATGCAGGATTACGATGCCATCTCCGCCCACATTGTACACCGAATTGTGTTGGATGAGCAGGTTGGTCACTTCTTCAAACAAAAAGGGAAATATCCCGGTACAGGTACAATCATGTACATAATTGCCATCGATCACTAATGTATCGATATACGCGGCATGTACAAAGATGCCGGCATTCTGGTAATGATTATAATAATCGGGATCCAGCGTGGTGCCTCTGGGTGGACCAACGGCACCATGATTGCTGCACCCTTCGATAAAGTAAATTTCATTGTCCAGAAGATAAATACTGGTCATTTCGCCCAGCCATTCGCCCACATGAATGCCGGATCGTAGCCCTTCTCCTCCGTCATAAATATCCAGACTGTCATAATTAGTAACCGCCAATCCACTCACGGTAATATAACTGGCCGAATTACGTATAAAAATCGCGGCTTGCACTTCTCCCGCGCCTTGGATGAGCGGTTTATCACCCACGCCATAGGCGCTAAAAACGATGGGTTGACCACTTGTACCACTTTGGGTCACTTCCAGCATGCCATTCCATTTTGAACCGCGTTTGAACAAAATACTGTCGCCCGGCTCGAAAGGAAATTGGTTGACTTTATCCAGACTTTGCCAGGCTGTCAGGGAGGTGGTACCATCCCAGAGATCATTGCCGTCCGCTGCATCGATGTAGTACGTTGTTGCGGCTACAAACGCGGGAGCGCAAACAATATGTATGATGATCCAGATAATTAAGGATGTCTTCATGTGTGTGACGGATGATGGGTGCATGAACAAAGATTGCTCAAATTTTGGAAATTTGACCAATCAAAACCATTTTGATTTGACAAATTTTGTTGATCAACATTGATAATTTGTCAAATCTTTACCGCTTTACCTTGCTACTTTAAAGATTGCTCAAATTTTGGAAATTTGACCAATCAGAACCACTTTGATTTGACAAATTTTGTGGATCAACACTGATAATTTGTCAAATCTCTACCGCTTTTTCTTGCTACTTTAAAGATTGCTCAAATTTTGGAAATTTGATCAATCAGAACCACTTTGATTTGACAAATTTTGTTGATCAACACTGATAATTTATCAAATCTTTACTGCTTTTTCTTGCTACTCTAAAGATTGCTCAAATTTTGGAAATTTGACCAATCAAATTCAATTACCGCACCAACGTAATACTCCCCCTGCGTTTTAATATTTTACCAGAAAGTCCGGATATCCATTCAACAATATAAACATATTCATCCGATGGCTGGGGCGTACCATTCGTCACACCATTCCATTTTTGGCCGGCGTCGTTTGTTTCAAAAACAACCTGTCCCCATCGGTTAAAAACCGTCAATTGAAATGCGGAATAATTACACATCCCCCATTCACCAAAGGTATCATTAACCCCATCGCCATTGGGCGTAAACACGTTGGGCAGGTTAATCGTACAGGCACATTCTTCAAACGTTTTAATTCGAAATATATGCTGAAAAAATTGACAGCCTACCTGCACCTGTACCGTATAATCATGGCCTGCGATCACAGCTCGAACAGCCGTCGAATCACCCGAATCCCACATATATCCCGTCGCCCCGGGATAACTCGCATCGACCAGAACCAGATCGTCCGGACAACCTTCCAACGTCGTTTCTTTGTCGGGAAAAACTGGCGAATCAGCACACAAAATTCCAGGCTGCAAATCAAAGGGCTTAACCGTCGCCGTCGCTGTTACCTGTTGCCAGGAGAGCGTGTCGAGCATAAAATGCGGGGCGGTCGAGTGGTCTGAAACTGAGGTTTGGTAAGGGATTACTTTATTTTCAATAGTTGTATTACAGCCAGGGCTTCCAGCCAGGGGCACATGGATGATACCTAAACGTCCATTCACATTTGCCGCAATAGCCAGCACCTCATTATCCAATAACACAAAATCATGATTGAGCATCCGGAATTGGTCGGGAAAAGGATTAATATATCGCTGTTCGATCACCTGGCCCTGGTCTGAAAAAATAACGGCGACGAGATAGCCGGTGTCCAGTGAATCTGTTGTAACGGTAACAAAACGATTTGCAGATAACGGAGCGACACGACGCAATTGAATATTTTCAATATTGGTAAAAGCATTTCCATTGGCGGGAAAAAGTTCTCCTAAAAACAAGAAATTCCCATCCTTGTCAAGGAACATCGGAAGCGCATTATATTTATAAACGCTATTTGAAAATTGTCCCATTAGGATCCAGCCATTTTCTGTTTCTAAAGGTATCACCCCATTATAGAGCGGTGCAATAAGCGCCCGATCCCAGATCAATTTACCAGTATAAGGATTGACGAGATAAAAATGATCTCCCCTGCGCATCAGCACATGACCCTCGGGTGTGACAGTTCCTACCGTTTGATAGCCTGCCGATGAACGTAAAAAACCATGAACGGGCGAAAGTTTACCATTTGGCCCGATGAGGGCAACAAAATCTACCGGCCCGGTCGGCGGATGATTTAATCCGGCAATAAACAATTGCCCATCGGGCATGATGCCCATATTATTCACCCCGGCACTCATCCGATCGGCATACCAGGCGTAATTTGCTAATAATTCCCCCTTTGGATCAAGCTGGACTAAATGGAACGCGCCACCCGGATTGCCAAAATACATCACTCCGATATGCAACACACCATCATCCGAGAAAACCACATCCGATGACCGTGATGGCCGGAACATAGGACCAATCTCCAAGAGTCTGGACCATATCAGTTCACCGCATGCATCAAACCGCAGCACATACACCCGACCCGAACCAGCCTCGACATGCAATGCCGCATACCCGCCATCGGGTGCACCACCCATCTTCGTAAATTCAAAGTAACGCGTACTGGCAGGCACATTATCAAACAAGTGGATGGAAGAGGATTGGGCTTGAAGGGTGTTTAACCATCCGGCCAATAAAAACAGTAAGACAAGAAGGGATGAATGAAGGCAATGAAGCGATTCATTTTCATTCTTATAAGTAGCCTGATGCAATTTCATACTTTTAGATCAGTAGCTTGGAGATGATAGGGTGCAATTTATTGCTTTTCAGGTTAATGTCATTTTTAATAGTAATGCTTAAATGTAATAATTTACTTTATCTGTGGCCATCAATTTAATATTGAAAAATTGCAGATGAATAGTTTGATACTTCTACGACCTTTTCAAATATCATTTTAGAATAATTAACTGCTAAGCCGCTAAGCCGCTAAGACGCGAAGAAGTCTCGACGTTTCAAGTTCTTTGTTCATGGGTTCATCCCGCATCTCGCAACCCGCATCTCAAAAATGGTTAGGGGTAAAGGGTAAGAGGTCAGAGGCCAAAAAAAATTAAAAATGGTAATTGGTGAAGGGTAAGAGGTAAGGGGCCAAAAAAATTGTAATTTTCGGAATAATCTGGAATTGTTAGCCGGGATGAGGGATGGGGAATGAGGAATGGAATTTGGATCTGAAAATGGGTTATGGGCCATTTGATCTAACAGCGTAAGCCAAACTGGAGAAGGGGGTTATTGGGTTAGGGCGTTATTGCGAAAAAACCGGGACTGGAATAATCTGGAATCGGGGAATCTGGAATAAGCTGCGCGGGAACTAAAATCTCGCAACGATCACAGCACATTTGAGACCTTAGAACCTCAACCTCAACCTCAACCTGTAGGTGGTAAGGGGTAAGAGGTCAAAAAAAAAAATTGTAATAATCTGGAATCGTTAATAGGGATGAGGGATGTGGCTTGAGTTCAATACTCCAAACCCTAAACTTTTAAACATTTTAACCTCCTTCTACTTTCTACATTCTACTTTCTACAAATAGACCGTGAATAACCACAGGATAACAATAATTCCCAACACAATGCACCCCCTCATCGATTCGTTATAATCTAATAGCCTTTTTCAAAGTTGACGATTTCTATTAGTCCGTTATTAGTCCGTTACGAGGTTGAGACGAATTCTGTTCGCTGTTTATCGGTCTTGTGGCCTTACCTTGGTGCCAATATGAAGCGATCAACGCTTTATTTTTTACTCCAAATAGTTCTGCTGGCATCCGCTTGCAAACAAACAACTCAGCCCGCCAAGCCCGTCGAACTTACCTCAATCCAATCCTTTTTTCGCTATACACCCGACCGTGAAGTACTGGTAGGTGCGCATCGGGGAGGGATGTATTCGGGTTATCCGGAGAATTGTCTGGAAACCATGCAATTTGTTACCTCCCGCGCGCCGGGCACAATCCACGAGATCGACATCAACCGTACCCGTGATGGGGCGCTCATCCTCATGCATGACGATGCCGTCGACCGCACGACTACCGGCTCAGGCAGGGTGGATCAATTGGCCTTGGACCCGATCCTGGATTTACGGCTGGTGGATGCAGAACGATTTCCCACTTCCTACAGTGTTCCCGTGTTCCGGGATGTCTTGCGCTGGGCTGTGACCGAAAAAGTCACCCTCATGTTGGACATAAAACGAAATGTGCCCTATGAAGAAGTGCTGGAGGCCGTGATAGCCGAAAAAGCCCTGGACCATTGTGTGTTCATCACCTACTCCGCTAAAGCGGCGAAAAAACTGGCATCCCTTCATCCGCAAATCATGTTGTCGGTCAATATCCGAAACCAGGACGAATGGGTCCGGTATCGCGACACAGGCATCCCTTCCCACCGGGTTATTGCTTTTGCCGGTACGGTGCAATCCCCGGTTGAACTGTACGATACCTTGCATGCATATGGGATTATGGGCATTTTAGGCACCCTGGGTAACCTGGACGGCCAGGCCAAAGCCCGGGGCGCACACATGTATAGAGACTGGGCAAGGGCAGGGGTGGATATGTTTTCGACCGACCGCCCCATCGAAGTGTACCAGGAACTTTCAAGAAAAGAGGAGGATTAGGCGCTTATCCGATGTCCTTATTTTATGGAGATGCTATTTTTGTAGTTCGTAAGCCTCGCGCAGGGGCTTTGGGATCAAACGTTATACCCATAGCTATAAGGGTTTCAGGATTGTTATTGCATTGCAAATTTGTTTGGAACGGACAAATAGCATTAACTTTATCCGCATTAGCGTTTAATAAATTTATGAAGGCAGAAAGTATAAGGAACGAGTTAATGGAGTGGTTGTCCAGCCTGGATGATAAAGGAATCTTGACGTCTTTGTTGCAATTCAAAAAGTCAGCCGAAGCTGGTGACTGGAGTGACAATCTGACTAAGGAGCAGGTTGAGTCACTTCAAAGGGGCCTTACCGAACTTGAACAGGGCAGTTTAATGACGTCAACAGAATTTTGGAAATAAACTAACAGCCGCCCACTGCCGCTGCCACCTTCGCCTTCATTACTCCAATAGTAAGGAGCCAATAGACTTCAGTGTCCAAAAAGGCTTTGTCAACACCCAAGACACCACATAGAAAATGACTTTTTAAAGAGCTACTACTGTTATGATAAAGTAATGATAAAGTAATGATAAAGTAATACAACAGTAATAGATCAGTAAGAAACACTTATAACATTGGTTGGGCTTAACACCTTTGCGGTTAGCTTCTTTGTAGAAGGTAGAAGGTAGAAAGTAGAAGGATTGTAGAAATGTAGAAGGGTTAAAATGTAAAATGTTACCCTTGATTCACAGATTCCCGATTCACTGAGTCCCGGTTTTTTCGCAATAACGCAATAACCGAATAACCGAATAACCGAATAACCGAATAACCGAATAACCGCCCGCCGCCGCCAAGGCTTTGTCGGGTAAAAATAACCGAATAAACATTTTACTCCTCCCTTGTTTCCAGGTCCCGGCCAACCGGATTGGGTATGTGGGCAATGGCGGGCCGTTCACCCTGGTGCAGCTCAAAGTATTGCAGGAGGTAATTACCCTCCTCGTATTTGCGGGATTCACCATGTTGTTTTTCAAACAGGAATCCCTGAAATGGAACCATCTTGCCGGATTTGTTTGTTTAGTAGCGGCCGTGTATTTTATATTTAAAAAATAGCCCAGAGGTTGATCAGCTTCACATCTAATGCAGCTTATCTGGTGGTAAATATGACCTACCTATGAAGCTACATGAAAGTTACGGATTGAAACATGAAAGAGTTGAGCCTTAGCTGACAATTCCCTAAAAATTAACGTTATGTGTTGAATTATAAGCTTATTTTTGATCTATCATTAACCCAAAATTTAACCGTAATGAAAAAGTTTATTATTTTTTCAAAATTTAGGGGTCTTGAAATGGAGGGGGGCAAAATAATAGTTGCCTTTTTTGCAATATTGATTATGTTAATTTCGTGTCGCAAACACGATAGTTTCGATGAAGGTGCTGTGAGTCCAAACAAAGTGAATATGGGATCTCAAGCTACAGCCCAGTTTCGATTTGAAATGGATGATGCAAATAATGATGGTACTACTGTCTTGGGGACATTGCGATTGAATCCTTTTTTACTCTCAAACATTAACACGGCTAAAACAAACCTGTATGGGACAAATATACCAAACAAGGTTGCCACGCACACCTATGTTAAATTTATTCCCAACACAAAAGAGCATTTAGCCTTATTGGAAGATTGGGAAACTGAAAATTTAATTGCGTTATTTTATTTTCCATTTGAATATAGTATAGTCTCGCATGGAGAGCACTATTTTGATCCCTCCGTTGCCGACTCATTATTTACTTACCAATATGCAGCAATTCCAATAGGAATAGATTTGCCATTAGTGCCATATCAGGTCATTGATGATTTGTTTTTGGATAAATCAGACCCATTGTTACTCGCCGAAAGTTTTTGGTTGACCGACAATAAGACAGATATCAATGAATATGTGTTTAAAGGCGGACTGAATACCACTCAGTTAAATGCTTACGATGAGAACCTTTTTACGACGCTGGTATTGCCGGAGATTCCTGAAAGCCCATGTCCTTCAGGTTTTGAATGGGTACTAGTCGTAAATCCGGATGCGGCATCAGGTCAGACTCGCTACTATCGTGCTTGTAAACCTTCTGCCTCGCCACCTCCCACCAGTCCATCAGGGGAAACAGATTATTGTGAATGTTTTGAATACGAAAATGGGAATGTTGTTGCAAGTTGGATCGTTGAATTGGCTGAAGGGGAAGAATGTAACGACTATGAAGAAGTTCACGGTGCCGGCGTGCAGATTATTTGTAATGGTTATACACCGCCTGATCCACCAGAGCCCACCTACAATGCTTGCGGATGTCAAACTCCATTAAATAAAAGATTGCCTGGCGGCTGTGTTAGAGTAGAGAATGATTTTGTGATGGTTCCTGTGCAAATAGCACAAGTCAAGGTGAAAGACACCTGGTTTACCAGTGATGTGACGTATACCAATGCACAAGGTTGTTGGAGTGTCAATAAAAGTTACTCTGGCGAGGTATGGATGTGGGTTTATTTCAAAAATGTAAATGTAAAAGTCAGAGATACAGGATACTGGTTTGCTGTGAGATCTGTCAAGGATTATGCCGGTAAGTTCCATGCACCGCCCTACAATAATATACAAATTGATTATAGTGATGGTTTCCCAAATAATGCATCCAATGCGAGGCGTTATTGGGCTGCCGCACATACTTTAAATACGGTAAATGAGTATAGAACTGATGCTGCTGCAGAT
The DNA here is from genome assembly GCA_017985675.1 of Saprospiraceae bacterium. GTDB lineage: Bacteria > Bacteroidota > Bacteroidia > Chitinophagales > Saprospiraceae > JAGNXB01. Next base: position 38,159 of record JAGNXB010000017.1, read on the forward strand.
GGTGTTCCCATGCCCAAAATTGGCCTCAACTGGTTAAATAACTCTGGGGCAGGTGATGCCGCTGCGCCGATGTTGCAAGGGGTCTATTTTAGTGCATGGCCAGCATTTATTGTTGCAGTTTCATGGCCACTTAATATCTTCTATGGATTGACATCACCGCTTTTTCCGGATATTCTCAATCAATATGGTTTTGGTGAGGAGGCGGCCGACTTCAATGGGGATAGCTTTCATGAATTAGGTCATGCATCACATTATGGTTTAGTAGGGGAAGATTATTGGTTTGGCTACCGCAACCACATTATCAACAATAGTGGATACGGGACTTTTGGTAGTTTTAACGGTAGCTGTTGTCCCGGTCGTGTGGCTTTGGGTGAAGCCATTGGAAATTATATTGGGGCTAAGTATGGCAACACCCCTGATGGAGGGGACGGAAATGAGTGGGACAATGACGATAATTTCATCCCTCAGGGTTTACTGTGGGATTTAGAAGATTTTACCTTTGATATTGTGACCGATCCTAATTCAGGACAGTCAGGTCCTGATAATATTTCAGATTTCTCACCTAACATGATTTTTAACGCCCTTACCCCTAATGTCACGAACATACGAAGTTTTCGTGACCGACTGCGCACGCTTCATTTGGCGGATACCCCCAATAATGAATCCGATTTTAATGCCTTTCTGGATCTGTATGATGTATTTAATTAGACTTAACTCATGCGGAATACCTGTAAAGGGTATTCCGCTTTTAAAATAAAAAAATGAAACATATCCTTTTTTTACTGTTGATTTTCTTTACCGCTTGCATTGATAAAGAGGCAGAGGATTTTAAAAAAAACTGTCCTTATGAATTTGAATATAGCGGACATTTTCTGCGCATTCCGGTGACGATATCGCCCCATAAGTTAACTTACAAAGTTGGGGATACGATCCACATCAACACCGTCTTCCCGGATTCCATTTATGATCTGGGTACGCAGCACACGTTCAAAATTGAAGGTTTCCCTTTCAAGCCCTTGTCCCTGCTGTATCGATTTACAGACAGCGTAACGTATGATTCCGGGTATAGGGTCAATGAACTTTATATCGATAGCATCTATAAGCATGTGTACAATTATTCCTCCAATTATGCAGATGGCTATCGGGCATATACGATTCATGAAGGCAATCAATACAAGTTTGAAAGCGAATTGACTCTGATGAAACCTGGAAGGTATATTCTGTTATTTTCAGATACTTATCAAAGCCATCTGGGTAGTGGCCAGTCGGATCTAAATGCAGAAGCGGATGCCATTACTTTTGAGGGGAAGTGCCCCGGTCTGGGGTATTATTTGTGTTCGATGATTGACAGTGGGGATGATCATCTGGATTTATTTGAGCGTGAGTTGGTTTATCTGGATACGGCCGTTTATCGGGGCAACCTGGGATCTATTGTGAGTTCAATAGGTCCCTTGAAATCCGGAGGTGTAGGAGTTGAGTTTAGTGGATTTTTTGGCTTTGAGGTCACGGAGTAAAAAAGGTGGCAGTATATTTTCTTTTTGGTTAGGGTCATGCCGATAATTGACTATGTTGCACTAATGACAGTAAAGGGTATTCCGCTTTTAAAATAAAAAAATGAAACATATCCTTTTTTTACTGTTGATTTTCTTTACCGCTTGCATTGATAAAGAGGCAGAGGATTTTAAAAAAAACTGTCCTTATGAATTTGAATATAGCGGACATTTTCTGCGCATTCCGGTGACGATATCGCCCCATAAATTAACCTACAAAGTTGGGGATACGATCCACATCAACACCGTCTTCCCGGATTCCATTTATGACCTGGGCACGCAGCATACGTTCAAAATTGAGGGTTTCCCTTTCAAGCCCGTGTCATTGCTTTATCGATTTACAGACAGTGTAACGTATGATTCGGGGTATAGGGTCAATGAACTTCATATTGATAGCATGTATAAGCATGTGTATAACTATTCTTCAGAATATGCTGATGGGTATCGAGCACAAACCATTTATGATGGTTCACAATATAGGTTTGAAAGTCAGCTTATTTTAAAGGAACCAGGCAGATATATATTTGGATTATCAGATATGTATCAAACGCATACTGCCATTGGTCAGTCGGCTTTAAATGCAGAAGCCGATGCCATTACTTTTGAGGGGAAATGCCCCGGTCTGGGGTATTATTTGTGTTCGATGATTGACAGTGGGGATGATCATCTCGATTTATTTGAGCGTGAGTTGGTATATCTGGATACGGCCGTTTATCGGGGCAACCTGGGATCTATTGTGAGTTCAATAGGCCCCTTAAAATCCGGTTCATTCGCAGTCGAGTTTAGTGGATATTTTGGTTTTGAGGTCACGGAATAAACAAGGTTTCTATGGTCGAAAAGATCTGTTGGGTTTGTGCGAGATAAGGACCGGGTAGATTTTGGTATCTAAGGTTCCATGTGGAATACCTGTCTGGTAGCGGCCGTGTATTTTATATTTAAGAAGTAGTCAGTAGCTTGAAAATCAATAAATTGAACCGGTTTAAGGCCGGTTAACTTATAATTAACCATTTCTTAGCGCCATTAGAGGTATCTTTGCGCTCCTTTTGAAAAATACCTCATGCAAGAAGCTATTCGGAATATCGCCATTATCGCCCACGTTGACCACGGAAAAACAACGCTGGTAGACAAACTCCTCCACGCAGGCCATACCTTCAAAGCCCACCAGGAGGTAGGCGAACTGATCATGGACAACAATGACCTGGAACGGGAACGTGGCATCACGATCCTGGCCAAAAACGTTGCCATGATCTATAAAGATGTCAAAATTAACATTATTGACACCCCTGGTCACTCCGATTTTGGCGGTGAAGTAGAGCGTGTATTGAACATGGCGGATGGCGTGCTCCTGCTGGTTGATGCCTTCGAAGGCCCCATGCCACAGACGCGCTTTGTATTGCAAAAAGCTATCGAAATAGGCCTCAAGCCGATTGTCGTCATCAATAAAGTCGATAAAGAAAACTGCACACCCGAAGAAGTCAACGACGAAGTATTTGAACTGATGTTCAACCTGGAGGCGTCTGAGGAGCAGTTGGACTTTCCTACTATCTATGGTTCGGCCAAACAGGGCTGGATGAGCACCGACTGGCGCAAGCCGACCACCGATGTGACGCCACTATTGGATGCCATCCTGGAGCATATCCCTGCACCGCAAGTGCCGGAGGGCAATCTGCAAATGCTGATCACTTCCCTCGATTATTCCTCTTTTGTAGGCCGTATCGCTATCGGCCGTCTGCATCGTGGCGAAATCCGCGACGGCCAGCAGGTATCCCTCATGAAAAAGGACGGTACCATCCAAAAACAAAAACTCCGGGGCCTGTTTATCTTCTCCGGTCTCGACAAAGTGAAAGCCGAAGTGGTGAAAGCCGGTGATATCTGCGCGCTCGTAGGTATTGAAGGTTTTGAAATTGGAGATACCATCGCCGATGCGGAGACACCCGAAGCATTGCCAACGATCTCTATCGATGAGCCGACGATCAGCATGACGTTCACCATCAACGATTCGCCATTTTTCGGACAGGAAGGCAAATTTGTGACCTCCCGCCACGTTAAAGACCGCCTGACGAAGGAGTTGGAAAAAAACCTGGCTCTCCGCCTGGAAGAAACCAGTTCGGCAGATAGCTTTAAAGTATTCGGCCGCGGTGTATTACACCTGTCCGTTTTGATCGAAACCATGCGCCGCGAAGGGTATGAGTTGCAGATTGGTCAGCCACAGGTTATCATGAAACGCGTCGATGGCAAAGTACACGAACCCGTCGAAGAATTGCGCATTGACCTTCCCGAAAACGTTTCCGGCAAAGCCATTGAAATGGTTACCCGTCGCAAAGGCATCATGCTGGCCATGATCCCTAAGGGCGACCGTATGCTCCTACAGTTTGAGATCCCTTCACGCGGTATAATGGGCCTTCGTTCCATGTTATTAACGGCTACGGCAGGTGAGGCCATCATGAGTCACCGATTCCTGGAATTCCAGCCCCACAAAGGGGACATCCCCGGCCGCCAAAACGGTTCGCTGATTGTATTGGAAACAGGTACTTCCATTCCTTACAGCTTGAACAACCTGCAGGATCGCGGGCATTTTTTCATCGCACCGGGAGAAGATGTGTATGAAGGTCAGGTTATCGGCGAAAACAACCGCCCTGGTGACCTGGTTATCAACGTGACCCGTACCAAAAAGCTGACCAACATGCGCGCCTCGGGTTCGGATGACAAGGTCAAACTGGCACCACCGGTGAAACACAGTCTGGAAGAGGCACTGGAATACATCCAGGGTGACGAATATGTAGAAGTGACACCAAAGTCTATCCGTTTGCGCAAGATTTATCTGAAAGAGCACGACCGTAAGCGTCACAAAAACGTTTCATCCCTGGCCAGCGTTCCGGAAGAATAAATCGGCTTTTCAGTTAGGTCTGCTTCTTGTGAAGGCCTTTTCATACCTTGGGGCTCCAATGATGTACGCATTATTCCATTATGGCAGGCATTGATTTCCTTCGCACCGCTTGGAAAGATATGGCTCAGACCGGATCGGTTTGGGAGAGTTCGCGATTCCTCGTGCAAAAATTGCTCAAGCCCATTGATTGGCAATCCACTTCACGAATTATTGAATTGGGTACGGGGACCGGGGTGATTACCAGCGAGATCCTAAAACATATGCAAGCGGGAACAGCCTTTGCGGCATATGAGATTAATGCCGAATTTTTTGCTCAGACGCTTGAACGGATTCATGCAGATGATCGATGCCTTTTGTTAATGGAAAGCGCCGAATATCTTCGGCCCCGGCATTCGCCCGGCACGGTGGACGTGGTGGTTTCAAGCCTGCCGCTTTCCATCATTCCTGACGCAACCCGGGAAGCCATTTTATTGGAGATCTATTCCGTCCTTCGTGAAGGCGGTACCTTTATCCAATACCAATACGCACCTACGCGGTTTCGAATGATCAATAAACTATACAGTAAAGTGCGATTGAACTATACCTTGCGCAATATCCCTCCTGCCTTCATATACATCTGCACCAAATAGACCCTGCCGGGCGCCCCGTGACCAAAGTCAGTTGCCCGGGCGATTTGGATCATTTTCCAGGTTTTGCCAACCCTGCATCTTTACGGCAATTATGAATGGTACATCTGTTTCTACAGGTCCCTGCCTTCTGCCGCAATCATGTAATGGATCGAATTATGGGTCATTTGCCAGGCAAGCAATCGTTGAGGGATACGCCAATTACCCTGCCTCTAAAAGGTAAAGTGCAGCCTGTGGTTCAAGCGGATTTATTACCGGCGGTTCATTCTCCCATACAGGTTATTCAATCGAATCAGTTTGGATTCAACATAAGTCTGGATGATTTTAATCCGGCTGAATTTAGTGGTGTCCAATTCCCGGAATTATTGGACATGCAGATCCGGGCAGCTTTGGCAGAAATGACTCAACTGACCGGTAAAGTGTATGGGGCCGACCGGGATGCTATGTTATTGACGCTATCTTCAAGCCCTTCCACTAGTGCATCGGAGCATCCGGATGAGGTTCCCTTTATTGGCTTAGGCGATAAAACACTACCGGGCATCTGTGCCATGTTGGATGACCCGAGGCCAGTGTATGAAGCGTATTGCCGCCTGATCATGGCCTACGCACGGGTGGTGATTGGAACCTCCTATTGCCGTTCCAAATCGACCAGCAAAAATATGCACGACCGGATGGAAAACCGGCTGCACCAATTGAAAGGCCGTAAGGGGTTTTCGCATAATCACGAACTGTCGGCCAGTGACTGGGCCAATATGGCAGGCACATTTAAGGCTATGATTCAGGTGTCATGTGGTACTACGTTTCCGGAAGAACCCTGGACCCAACTCCTGTCTATCCTCCGCGCCAAGACACAACATATTTTTGCCGAATCGGCTTCCGGTGGGTTAAAACAAACCCCTGTCCGGCTCCCTGAGTTGACATTTTTTGTAACAACGATTGAGGGTTCGTTATAACATCATCTTGCTCCTATTTGTATGAAATAGGAAATGCTTACGCCAACCATCGCAGATCAACAATCTCGCGCTGTTTGACCTCCCCGCCACACCCCTCCACACCCTGCGACACCCTGCGACACCCCACCCAATAACCTCAATTGCTACGCAGTTTGGAAGTTTGGGCTGCGCTGTTTGGGCTACGCTGTTTGACCTCCCCGCGACACCCTGCGACACCCCGCCGAATAAACTCATACACGCATAAACGAATAACCAATTAACATCACTGTTCAGTTTATATTTGACCTCTATTCCTGATTCATGACCAATCCTACACCACTCCTTTTATTGCATGGCGCCCTGGGCAGCCGGGAGCAAATGGCGCCCCTTGAGCAATTATTGGCCACGCATCGTGATGTGCATATCCTGAATCTATATGGCCATGGCGGCGAACCGATTCCCTCTCACGGGTATCGCATGTCGGATATTGTCGCACACTTAGTGCAAACCCTTCAAACCCAATTTACTGGACCAGTCGACATTTTTGGCTACAGCATGGGCGGTTATGCCGCCGCAGTGGTTGCAGCCCATCATCCGGGTCTCATCCGCTCGCTGGTGACCCTGGGCACCAAATGGGCATGGTCGCCAGAAATCGCCGCCGGCGAACTACGGATGCTGGATCCTGCCCTGATGCAGGAAAAAGCGCCGGCCCTCATCGCCCTGATCAGTGCCCGCCATGCCCCTCAGTCCTGGAGCGATGTGGTGGCTGCTACCCGTTTATTATTGGAAGATCTGGGCCATCAGCCCTTGCTTACAGAGCAAGCTTTGCAACAAATAAACATACCTGTCACCATCCTCCGTGGAGAAGCAGATCGGATGGTCAGTCAGGAAGAATCCCTAAACGCTGCCGGAATGATTCCTCACGCCACGTATACTGAACTTCCCGGCCAAAAACATCCCTTTGAACAGGTTGATTTGCTGTGCCTGCCATCTTATTTGGCGTAATTTTGGTCCCTCGATACAAAACCAACCCTGTTGGTTAGAAACATGATGAAAGCGAACATACTGCGATTTTTTCTTTTCGTTATTCCCCTATTTGGCCCGCTTGCCCTCAGTGCGCAGATGGTAAAAGGTGTTGTGACCAATGAGGAGGATATCATTTTACCTGGTGCGCAATTATGGTTTGCCGGGGCTGAGACTGCTGCCACCTTTACCAATACGTTTGGTGATTTCAGTTTGCCCTGGACAGAAGGGGACTCCTCCCGCACACTCATTATCCGTTTTGTAGGGTATCAACCGGACACGCTGACCATTACCGGGCCGCAATATATTCATGTCAAACTCGCTGCCAATTCGGATCTTGAGACAGTCGTTGTCGGCGGAAGGAGGGAAGGGCAATACATATCAGGTCTTACGCCGGTCAAAACAGAAGTCATTTCCGCGGCCGAATTATCCAAGGGGGCCTGCTGTGATCTGGCGGGTTGTTTTAATACCAATGCCACCGTGCAATCCTCCGTCACGAATGTCATTACCAATACCAAAGAACTGCGTATCCTGGGTCTGGGTGGTGTGTACAACCAGGTGTTGCTGGATGGATTTCCACTTTTCCAGGGTTTGTCTTATACCTATGGCATGAGTGCCTTGCCAGGTGCATTAATCGAAAATATTTATATCAGTAAAGGCGCCAATTCGGTATTGCAGGGCTGGGACGGTATCAGCGGTCAGATCAATATCGAGACCTGGCAACCCGATGCCTGTCCGTCATGGTTTGCCAATGTTTACATGAATTCTTTTGGTGAAAAACAGGCCAATATTTACACCTCCCAAAAAGGAAAAAACGCCTCCAATCTGATTGCGTTCCATACCGTGCAGCCGGCTAACCGGATTGACCGCGATAAGGATGGTTTTCTGGATCTTCCCCTGGTGACCCGTTATTCGGTATATGATCGGTTTCACTGGCGGGACGAGAAGGCCAATGGCTTCAGTCTGAAAGCCGGATTTCGATTGATTTTAGAAAACCGGGTGGGAGGACAGAAGGGCTACACCCTCAAAGATCACGAGGGAAGTAATTCCGTCTACGGTCAAAGCATAAAATACAATCAACCCGAAGCATGGGCCAAGCTGGCATACCGGTTTGATGAACGCCGACGGATCGTAGGTTTTTTTTCCGGACAGTATCATGATCAGGATGCCTGGTACGGATTGCTCCGGTATACCGCCGGCCAGACATTGGCACAAGGAACGGTGCAGTATGAACAGGAGTCAGCAAATGGCGATAATCTGAAAGTGGGGGTCAGTCTGCGGCACCTGGATCTTGACGAGGAGCTGCGTATTATTTCCAATCCACTGAATCTGCCACAGGGTGGAATGTACACGCGCACCGATTGGATCAAAGGCGTTTTTGCAGAGCGGCAGAGTTATTTTTTTGAGGATAAAATCACCTGGATATTGGGTGCTCGTGTAGATCATCATCAGGAATTTGGCTGGCAGTTTACACCGCGTACGCTGCTCAAATATGATCCGGTGGCCGGCACCTCGGTGCGGGCATCAGCAGGATGGGGCTGGCGGATGGCCAATGTGTTTTCGGAGAATGTATTCCTCCTGACAAGTAATCGGCAGGTACTTTTCCCGGAGGCACTAAAGCCGGAAAAGGCATTAAACTGGGGCGTGAATATCACCCATGCGATTACCATCGGAGCGCTCAGTGGTCGGATAGGAGCAGATTATTACGAAACATCGTTCCGCAATCAGATATTTCCGGATTATGACCAATCGCCACTGGTCGCCGTGGTGGAAAATTATACCGACCGCTCCGTCAGCCGTGCTTTTCAAACGGATCTCGATCTGAATCACCCTTCCGGGCTGCAGTTCAAACTAGCCTATAATTTCCTGGATGTGTTCCGTGAAAAAGCAGATGGTAGCAAGGAGGTACTACCGTTTAACCCGGAACATCGGATACTGTGTGTCATTTCGATGGCGCCGGTGGATAAACCCTGGCAGGCAGATGTTCACTGGCATGGTTACGGAAAACAACGTTTACCGGATACAGACCAGAATCCGGAGCTGTACCAACGCAGCCGTGTTTCAGATCCCTATTCGCTGACTACCGCCCAGTTTACCTGGCGGTTTACGAAGTGGGAGATTTACGGCGGATGTGAAAATATCTTCGACTTCCGACAAAAGCAACCCATACTGAGTTGGCAGGATCCATTTGGACCTTATTTCGATACCTCATCAGCCTGGGGTCCTACAAAAGGAAGGGAATTTTACCTGGGTCTTCGTTGGAAATTGCCCTGATTAGAAGCGCTGGAAGCCGACGGTAGATATGCTGGATTTGGTACGGGGTTTCAGTTCTGTCACTTCCATTTGCATTTTATCGCCACCCTCCTTTTTAGATTGGCCTTCCATCATTAACATCATGCCTTTTTCCGGCAGGTTAGATCCGAAGGCCATTGGGCTGGTTTTTTGTTTGCCCAGGGCGGTAAGGTATCGGTACATCGGAATCTCTACTTTTTCGGTGATCCAGAATACAAATTTCATATCTGTGTCTTCACCGATCCATTCATCACAGGTATAACCGAGGATGGTTTTTGTTTTGCCCGTTTTTTTCAGGTCCAACGGCTCCTTTTTTGTTTCGGACTGATCCTTACCGCCACCAAACAGGGGATTGTCCATGCTCATGCACATCGCCATTTTGGTGCCTTCCTGATCGATGAGCGTCACGATTTGATTTTTTTCTGTCTGGAAAATAATGGTACTGGAGGGCATGTCCCGGATGCTGCTTTCGACGGTTTCGATACCCATGATATCATTTTTGTCGCTGACATAATTCCGCATTTTGATCCAGGTCTCCTCTTTCGTTTTATTGTCCCAGGTACGCATGGTCATATTGAAGCGATGGTCAAATGCATAGGTGTCGGCGATCTGACAATCTTTGCTACCCATCATGGCTGCCATCGCCTGTTGCATGGCTTTTTGCTGGCTTTCCTCGTCGCGGGTTTTGCGATCTTTCTGAGCAAATGCACTTAAGGTAGCTGCTACAAGCAGGAGGGTGACGATCAATCTCATGGCGCTTAGTATTTTTAATTAGGAGAGGAATTAGAAAAGGTAAGATAAAGTTAGAAAATTTAACCCATTAAGAACAAAGGAATGGGATAGAAGTTACTACATCCCTCGAATTAATCTGGCTGGGGTTGAAGATGAGCACAAATAGACGGCCCGGAGCCTCTCATCGAAACCCCAGGCCGGAATCTTACATACAGGCTGGATGGATGCCTGTAAAGTATGTATGTTATTGGAGCACGATCTGCTTTTCCTCCACCATCTTGCGCATGTTGATCAAGGCATAGCGCATGCGGCCAAGGGCCGTATTAATGCTTACCCGTGTGAGCTGTGCAATTTCCTTAAAGCTCATATCGGCATAATGACGCAGTATGACCACTTCGCGTTGTTCCTCCGGCAGCAAGTCCACCAACATCCGGATGCGGTCGTGGGTTTGGCTACGCATGATGGATTCTTCCGCATTGAGATCAGGGAGTTGCAGGACATCAAAAATATTGAAGTCATCCGTCGGTGCTACGGTCGGCCGGCGTTTGCCTCTGCGGAAATAGTCCACACAGAGATTATAGGAGATACGCATGGCCCACTGAAGGAATTTGCCCTCGTGATTGTATTTGCCTTTGCGTAAGGTGTCGATGATACGGATGAATACCTCCTGGAAAATATCATCAGCCAAGGTGCGATCCTTAGTGAATAGATAAATAGAGGTGTAGATTTTGTTTTTGTGACGACTGAGGAGCACCTCAAACGCCTTCTCTTCACCATCCAGGTAGCGAGCTATAAGCTCGTGATCATTAAGCAATGAAACTTGCATAACTATACTGTTTTTTGCCAAGAAAAAAAGTCAGTGTAGAAGTTTCAGCTCAAATAGTCCTGTTTAGAAGTTGGTGATTCGTTTCCTATGTGCCAAAAGTAGAAACATTTTGGACATGGGTCAACCCCTCGATCAATATTATGGAAATTTTAACATTTCCGGGATACTATCCAGGGATACCAATAAAGGAGATCATTAAAGTCAGGACTGCCAATTTCAGGCAGGTATTTTGTAACATTGTCGCTCAAATGAAGATCCATGGCTGCTAAACCCGTACGCAAAACTCCCATCACCACACCTGTCAAGACCAAACCGAAACCCAGTGGGCCGGTTTTTACATGGGAAAAGGGCTTTTTTGCCGGTCATTGGCCAGCA
>JAGNXB010000003.1 GCA_017985675.1 Saprospiraceae bacterium
ACTGCGCCAGCAACTGCTCAAAAAGCAGCCGGAACTTGCAAAGGAGATTGTGCTTAAAATGGATATTATAAAGAAAAAGGAGCAGGATCCGGAGCTCCAAAACTATTATCAGAATTATTGATCCTGACCACGTTTATTCTTCCCGACTTACGAGGTATTGATAACTTATCCAACTTTTACCGGCGTTGTTATTATTGGTTATGTCGACAATTTGAATGCCTGGCCTTGTTAGTAGTTTGCAAACTTCCTCTTTTGGTATGCCGTACATCTCCATGTGTGGCTCCTGGCGGAATGTATTTGTAAGTTGTTTGATTCTAGTGTAAACCTGGTCCGGCAAATTCCCAAAAACATGTCGTAGTACAATGCGAACGCGCATAGCTAAGGAGGATTTTTCGGGTACAACTTGTTCGCCAGGTAATTGAAAAAGCAATTTTCCACCGGGAGCTAAAAGACGTAAAAATTCGGCAATATATTTTTTGGCGTACCGTGGCTCCATATGCTGCAGTGTAATATTGGAATAAATGAATGCAAAAGACTGATCCTCAAAGAGGGCGAGATCGTCTACCTCGTTTAAAAAATATTGGCATTTGTCTGCATATTGATTATGAGAAACTGCCATTTCAATCATTGTTGGTGCAATGTCCACGCCATAAACCTGATTAAAATGGGGTGCCAAAGCCTGTGTTAGTCTTCCAATGCCACATCCAAAATCCAATGCTCTTCCTTTAGGAATTTGAATGGATTTCAATTGTAAATAACGGATCGTTCTGTTTATTTCCTTTCTACCTGTTTCAAAAAAGCTCTCTTTGTCCCATTTACCACCCTCCATGCCTGGCCTGGTGATGATTGCCCACATAGGATCTTCCTTGCCAAACTGGTTCCAATTTTTTTGGAGGTCTTTAAACTTCATGGTAGAAAATTAAAAAACGAATGAGGATAATTTTACACTATAGCCTAATTGTTTTACTAGAATTTATGTTTTGGGGCACTCAATAACTTAGTCGATACCTCTTCTTTGAATCCTATGCAGGATACCAGGTGTCTTTTGCGCCTAATAACTTTTGTACTCCAAAGACTATCCAACAGTCACGCAAACCATGCCAGATTCGCCAATTCGTACCAATCCATGTACTTTTGCGAACTTCCTCCATATCACCTTTGTTTCTACTACATGAATCGGAAAGTCCTAATTTTGTTGCCTGCTTTATTTACTGGTTTGTTCCTTTTGTCCGGATTTACGGCCAGCGCTCAGGACAGTACGTGGAAAACGCTGGGCAAAATAACGTTCACTAAGAAGTATGATGAGTTGCTTGGATTTAAGGTAGATGTTCCCGTTTTTTCCTCCGAAGTAAAAAAATTGGATGGGCAGCGTATTACGCTCAAGGGCTATATTATCCCGGTAGAGGGCTACCGCAGTCATAAGGAGTTTATTTTCTCGGCATTTCCGTATAATATGTGTTTTTTCTGTGGTGGGGCGGGACCTGAGACGGTCATGGAGGTAAAGACGCTAAAGCCTGTAAAATATACTACGGAGCCGATCATTCTGAAAGGTACACTCCGACTCAACGACAGGGATATTAATCGCCTGATGTATTGGCTGGAAGACGCAGAAATCTCTGGTTCCTAAAAATCGTTTATTGAAACGGGTGATTCTACCTTGTTTTGTTTTACTCCCTTCAATTCCTTTACTTCGGTCTTTCAAACATGGCAAACCAGCCATATCTGAAAAGGATTAACAAGAATATAAGGATCAGGATAACGATATAGAAGGGCAGGTAGGTAAACGCAATGATATGGGTGCGGTCAATGGCCCACATGAGGATGAGCACTACAAATACCATGATTAATAAACCGGCAATTTTGCCAAATCCGGGCACCTTGTCCAAGGGTGTATTCCAGCGAATCAGCCAAAAGGTGAGTACCATGGACAGGATGGGTAAAACTTGGATATACAGATCTGTTTCCAGGATACTGCGTCTTTCAAACAGCCAAAAATAAAGCGTCAGGATTAGGGCAAACATACCGGGCACTGCAGCGAGGTATACTAGGGATCCATACAGGTACTTCCACGGGGTCAAGTGCCCTTCAGCCTGACCGAGGATCCCTGCCAGGAGGGCAGTCAAGGGGACTACAGCATAATAGCCGATTAACAGGATTGGATTCTGTCCAATGAGGGTGAAAAAGTCACCAAGCGTCATGAAATGCGATTATAGGCCAAGCATAAAGCGGAGCGGGTCTTCCAATAACTCCTTTACTTTTACAAGAAAGGTTACAGAAGAGCTACCGTCTATTACCCGATGATCATACGATAGTGCAAGATACATCATCGGACGGATAACAATTTGACCATCAACAACAACGGGCCTTTCCTTAATGGCATGCATGCCCAGGATAGCAGATTGTGGTTCATTAATAATCGGTGTACTCATAAGCGAACCAAACACACCGCCATTAGTGATGGTAAAGGTGCCACCGCTCATCTCCTCAAGTGAGAGTTTTCCGGTCCGTGCCTTATCTGCCAGATTTTTTATGGCAAATTCAATTTCGTGCAGTGCCAGACTTTCTACATTAAGGACGGGAGGCACCACCAAACCGGATGGAGTTGAAATAGCAATGGAAATATCCGCATAATCGTGCATGACCAGATCATCGCCTTCTACAAATGCATTTACCTCCGGCATTTCAAGGAGGGTTTGGGCGCAAGCCTTTGCAAAAAGGGACATAAAGCCCAATTTGATCCCATATTTTTTTACGAATTCATCTTGATATTTGGCGCGAAGTGCAAAGATAGCACTCATGTCCACCTCATTAAAGGTGGTTAACATTGCCGTATTATTTTTGGCCGAAACCAATCGTTTTGCAATAGTGCGGCGCATTCGAGACATCTTTTCACGATGTTCAACACGTGAAAAAGCAACTGAAGCTGTCGGGTTGTTAGTTGATGTTGAAGATAAAGATTCTGGAGAAGGTGCAGTTGCCTGCATTTCAGTGGCTTTTACGACTACATCTTCTTTTGTGATGCGACCGTCCCGACCAGTACCCACTATAGTTTGGGGCGCAATACCCTGTTCTCTTAAAAGCTTGGCAGCTGCCGGTGATGGATGCCCTTCAACATGGGACCCAGATTTGGACAGTGATTCGGAAGTGGTGACCTGAGTTGATGGGTCAGCGGGCACTTCAACAGTGTTATTTGTTGACCCGTCTTGTTCAGCACTAGTATCCAGGCGGGCAATAAGAGCTCCGATCTCCAGGTCATCGCCGGCTTTTGCAATATGGGTTAACTTGCCGGAAGCTTCCACAGGATATTCGAGTGTTGCTTTATCCGATTCAAATTCACAAATGGGTTCATCCATTTTGACAAAAGATCCGTCTGCCTTCAGCCATTGGGCAAGAGTCACCTCAGTAATCGATTCACCTATCGACGGCACACGTATTTCAATAAGAGCCATAATATATAATTGATTGTAAAAATACCTGAATTCTCAGTACTGAGAGCTTATTGGCCATTCCAGTCATTGAAACGGCTCAATGGCTGTCTGGTTCCATGTTTTGTTGGTTTTTTAATTTATTACGGAAAATAACGATTTGTCCAGGCTTTTTTTTATTGCCTTCACTGGCAATATAGAGATCTCCCTGCTGGTTGAAAGCTATACCCTCGGGTTGGGGGAAGATGGCAGGATCCAGTGCAAAGCTATTCGTACAAAGTCCCTTTTTATCAAAAACCAACAGCACTTTCCCTCTATGGCTTAGCATATAAATTTCACTCGTGGAGGGGTGAATGGCTATCCCGGAAGGGCCTAGAAGAAATTGATCGGGTGTCTTTTTAAGCCAGGCCATGATTCGCTTTTTATCGGACTTTTTAATCTGTTTTTTAACTATCTCGCTAAATTCTTCTTTGTTGATACCCACTATAGTCGAGTCAAGCGTCGCAGACACTGGATCAAAATATAGCCAGCCTTTGGTGGGATTATTTAGGGAGGAGGGATCATCCTTCACGGCTATAAGTAGTTTTTTTAAGATAGGGTCCCAGCCCAGGCCTTCAAGGTCAATTCCTTTTCGCGCAATGAGTTGAGATGACGATACGGCCCCGGAAGCTCCATTTTGCCATGGGGTTTGCAAAAGCATGCCGTCGCTTCGCAACAGGTACAATATCGAATCGGCAACTTCAATCCCTTCAAAATCACCTTTTCCCGTCAAGGTCCAGCTTTGTTTAATCAGGCCGGTGGCAGGGTCGATACCGGAGACGATGCCTTTTTCGTCCTGGATGGCTAATAGCCACTCATCCTGCCCGGCGAAACTCAAGCCAGAAATTTCATGTAGGGCAACAGGCATTGGCCAAATTAAATCAGGCTTTGAAAAGTCATAATCTTGACCTTGTAAAATGCCTATTGAAAGGAGCAGGATAACCACCGTTATTTTAAATGATTGGATCATTAAGAAAGTTGTTTTATACGATGGCTAAATAGGATATGCGGTGTTTTTATCTGGGCTTTTTGGAATAAATCATAGGCTAAATTTCGGGCATGAAGGTCTTTATTTGAAATCCATATCAAATAATTTGCTTCTGCCTGAGTCCAAATATCTGATGGATCTGAAAGTGCACTTTCTAATGCATCCTCTTTTTCCCTTCCGGAAAGAACATGCATTCTCAAACGCTTCAGTTGACCAATGAGTATTGGGTCTTCCCATAAGATTACATCCGGCTCTGCTAGCGCCAGATATTTTCTGGCTTGAGATAAGTCCATCACTTCAATAAATAGAGATGAGAGTTCCAGGGTTGCCGTTGCCAATAATTTGCGATTACCGATTTCAGCAGCCATTTCAAGCGCCTCAGTGGCATATTTAATAGAAAGGTCAAAGTCCTCCTGCCAGCAGCTGGATTGGACAAGGCCTAATAAAGATTTGATGATCCCTTTTTTGTAACCCATAGCTCTACTGATGGACAGTGCTTTTAACAGCAATTCCTCACCTTGGGACCAATGGCCAAGTTTAATCTCAAGACTTCCTAATAATTCTAGCGCAATCGATTCACCTTGAGGGTCTCCAAGCTCCCGTGCCAGAGCCAAATCTGTTTTAAAGTCCTCGATTGCCTTTGCCCAGTCACCAGTGTTTTGGAGAGCTAGTCCTCTGGTGCCCAATGCAATACTCATCCAAAGTTTATTGGAATAGGTTTCTGCCAGAGTAAAACCTTTTTCCAAATTTGACAAAGCTTCCTGGTATTTGCCCATTTCATTTTGTATCACGCCAAGATTGATATAAAGTGAAATAAGTGATTGATTTTCACCTGTTTGGTGTCTAATCATTAATTCATTGTATATCAATTGCTCCGCTTCCTGATACCGCCCTTGATTCATTCTGATGAGCGAAAGGTTCATTACTAAGCCACTATCTTTTTGATGGTCTGCTGGTAGCCGTTCGAAAGTTTGAGTTATGTAGTTTTCTGCCAACACATATTCACCTTTCCTAAAATGTAAAACTGAAAGATCCCGGGTACAACCTGCCATTCCTTCATTATTATTTAAAGATCTGAATGCTTCAAAACTGAGATTTAAAACACTAGTCGCCTCCGAATATTTTCCTGAAAGTGTCAGTATATGTCCCTTTAATGCCAGATGTTTTGCTTGGAGAAGTGGAGATATTTTTTCATTGAAGAGGGGATCTTCTAATTCTTGAAAAGCTAGTTCCCATTGACCCAAAGCAACACGAGCCGGAATCCCATCCAGAATAATGGGGATTTTGTCCAGTGGATTTGTTGTAAGCAATCGCGCATTGTCAAAGAAATCCAGCGCTTCGCGATTTTGATATTGTGACATAGCATATCGGCCTGCCATCTGGTAATAAGTGGCAGCCTGATTTTGTAATCCGGCTTCCTGACTGTGTATAGCTAACTCAACGGCATATATTTCCAGGGAGCCTTTGTAAAGTGCCTCCATCGTTTCAACGACAAGTTTGTGGAAGTGCCTTAGCTTTGAATGCATTTGTACTTCAAGGATGACTTCGCGAAGTAGACTATGTTGGAAATAATAAAGATTATCCTTGTTGACATGTATGATTTCTGCTGCTTCTGCTTGTTTGAGTATTTTTTCCGCTCCTACTATGGCTCCGGGAACTAATTTAAGTAGTTCAAATAGGAGGATAGTGTCAAAGTACTGACCAATTACAGCAGCGAAGGTCAGCATTTCCCTGACGAGGGTATCCATTTGATCGAGTCGGGCCAATAATATATCTCTTAAGGTACCGCCAAGCTTAATGTCTTTTTCGGAGGTAATTGCGAGTCCTTGTTCATTAGTGATAATCAGGTTTTTACTTTGCAAATAATACAAAAACTGTTCGGCATAAAAAGGGTTTCCATTTGCTGCTTTTTGGATGCTATCAACGAGATGTGGATCAGGATCTTGGTTGAGGACACAAGTGGCAAGCTGCGTCATGCCTGCATCAGATAGCGGAGGCAATTGCAATAATCTGTGTTTGCCAGAATGCAAGGCCTTAAGTTCAGCAAGCGGCTCTCTGGTTGTAACAAGTATATGAATTACCAGCTGATTGGCCAGCGCAATGAGGAGCTCACGTGAAGCATAATCCAAGTCGGGCCAATGTTCTATCCAAATGGCAACCGGAACATTTAGATGGCTTTGTCGGAGTAATTCGTCATGGATACTTCTGATTTGGTCAAAGCGCTCTTTAACAGGCAAATCTGCATTGGATCTTATCCGCTCTAAGCGTTCTAAATTTATCTTTAAAAGGTCGTTAGTGCTCAGGGCCACCGTGCTGCGCCAAGCCATTTCAAGATCTTCAAATGGGGCAGTCCGCATTTGGTGTGCATCCACTTTTAGCCAATAATAATTGCTTTCCAGCAGTTTAGTCAGCTTCCGGGCAGTAAATGATTTCCCCACTCCGGGTTCGCCGGTGATTTCGAGGCAAGTGCCTGGTGAAGACAAAAAGTGATCTCTAAACGGGAGAAGGAATTCTTTTGGTCTATAATACCGATCATCCTTATCCAAGCGCACTTTAAAACTTTGGAGGGCAAAGATTTGGACAGGAGCTGTGAAACCCTTTGCATGAATCATTCCTAAATCATCCTTGATCAGTGAAGGCAAGGATGCGGTAAGCTCATCGGCACGAATCTCGCCAATGTCTGCTTTTAATGCAATGCGGGCTGCCAAATTGATGGATCTTCCAGCTACAATGTATTGTCTGCGATAATCGTCACCTGCAGTGCCGCAAAAGGCTTGACCTGATGCAATTCCTATGCGCAATAGTAAGGTAGACTTTGCAAAATGGTCTCTAATTATGAATGCGGTATCTATAGCTGCTTGATGTGAATCCCCCATATTCACAGGGGCTCCAAAAAAGGCCACAAAGAGACCACCTTTATCTGTAAAGTCAAGTTCTTTAAAATATCCACCGCGACGTTCGATTTCGGCGCAAGAAAACACCAAAAAATTGTCTAGCGCTGTAGTGTTTGTATCCCCCTGAATTGAAATAAATAGGCTGGTAACAGCTCTGAATTCACCGCTATGAAACCGATCTCTTAAAAATTCGGGATAAAAAAAAGGCGCACTAGGGGTTGAGATTGGTTTTACATTAGGTATGTCACTGGGTGCTTGTGGGATCAATCGAAAATATCCGCTTTCTGTGAGCACTTCCTTTGAAATAGTGGGTGTAAGATTGGCAACAGCCTGGGAAATGCAGATTTCATTTGGACCAGCGTGCTGTTCTGCGCTTACGGCATCAGCCATACCTTCACCACGGATATACCATTTATAGGGTTGTTCTTTTGTAATATGCCACTCAAGACTGCCTGTACCCAAGCCAATACGAAGTGGAATATCAATTGCAAGATCAAGAAGTTTTCGCCGGATATCCTGAGCAGCAAAAATAGCTTGCTGTGCTCCGGATGTGCTAATAAAAACGCCTGTAAACGCATCACCGGCAAAATAAGGAATAAAGCCATCTCTGGTGTGAATGGAAATGGAGGCTGCGCAAAAAACTTCATTCAACATTTGGGATAGAAGTTCGGCACCTGCGTTGCCCTTTGAGAGCAACTTTTCAGTGTAACTTGTGAACCCTTGCAGATCCGCAAAGATGATGACCGCATTAACCTGACCGTGATGGTTGGACAAAGCAATCTGTTGGTCAATAAAATTTGGAATAAAACCTTGCACGCGGTGAAAATAGGATTTCTTCTCCGATGGAGGTCCTTTCCTATATCCAGGTTAATCCACAAGCTCGATTTTACCTGTTAACTAACATCCATAGAAGGTAGCCCAACTTACAGCGTTTGATTTGAAAAGGGCCTAACTGCTCACCTGTTGTGTATATTTAGCTAAGAAATTAATCTAGTTAACATCACAAATCCGGCGCACCACCTTATAGACCCGGGTATATTCATTGACTTCTTCTTCAAAGGGATCATGTTCGAGATGGTTGGCCGAAATCAGCCGCAAGTGCCGAACCCGGCCTTTGTGATCAGGAATTTTCTGAACATATTTAACCCAAATGGCGCCATTTGATTTAACTGCATAAATGTCGTTGTCTCTGATTTTTTCAATGGAATCGACAGCCTTACAAATGACGATGTCCTCATCATTGATAACAGGCTCCATACTATTCCCTTTAATAGGGAAGGACACAAATTCTTTGCCCGCAAGTCCGGGAATATGAAAAAAATCAAGGTCCTCTTTGTCAAAGCTGTCTGCGCCTATTGTTGACCCGGCAAAAGCCTGTGTTGTAGTAAACAAGATATTGTTGGAAGTTTTACGAGGCACCTGTGCGGATTGATACCCTGGTTCAATACCAAACGGGGTCCCTTTTCCATGTAGCATCCAGTTTTCATTAACACCAAATTCTTTGCACAATGTTTGAGCGTGGTGGTAATCTATGACCCGCCGATCTTCGCGATTTAAGAAGGCCCGAATAATATGGCCGTAGGTCCTGTTTCCAAGAATTCGCTCTGCAAAATCACCCATACCCCTGCCATCGCGGTCATTTAATACTATGACGCCTCGGGCTTCAAGAATATCAAACACTTTTATAAATCGCTCATTGAGCTTCAATCGGTCATCAGTAATCATAGCCGGCTATTTTAAAACAAAATAAAGTTTCCGACAGCAAATATAAAACATTTATTTTCAAACAAAGCGTTTGGTTTGCAATTAATTATATATGTATTGGTAACGGCTCTTACAATGAGCCGTTTCTAAACTAATTGGTATAAACCAGATTTGTTTATCACCGGAGATATACTACACAAGGATTCGTGCAAGGCAATGGCCGATGGACCAATACCACCTTCCATCCAACTATGGTGGAGTGTTTTAATGAATAATTCCGTTCGCAATGCATCCCTGACCGTCTAACCAAGCCGTCTATTCAGGCTTATCGGATATGCACCATCGCATGCGTGAGTTGTCGTGAAGGGGTGCGCAAATGGGCGAAATAATTGCCTGCCGGAAGGTTTCCTGCATCCAAAGTGACCTCAAAGCGACCTGGTTCCAGATAGCGATCTATCAATACCTTCATTTCATAACCAGCAGCATTGAAGACACTCAGGTAGACACGTTCGCCATTGCTGGAAAAGGTTATTCGGGTGCTTGCTGAAAATGGATTTGGCGTATTGAAAAATTCATTATTTACCTGAAGTGATCCGCCATTTTGTTCCGTTGAAGTAGTGGTACAGCCTTCAATTAGAGGTATCTCTGAAAAATCACTGTACAAAAGTGTCTGGACATCCTCCAGTGGTACTTCAAACCATTGTTTCAACAAGGAGCCATAAACGGATCGAAAATCAAATTGCATGGCCACACCTTCCTGTTCGTCAACCGTATCATTAATGGTGGGATTAGCACCAATTATACCTGGTTTGACACAAGAGCCAAAAATAAAAAGAGGAGCTGCAGAACCGTGGTCCGTACCATTGGCCCCATTAGAGCGTATTCGCCGACCAAATTCAGAAAAAGTCATTCCAACGACACGTTGATCCAGCTTTTGCAAAACAA
Source organism: Saprospiraceae bacterium (assembly GCA_017985675.1). Classification (GTDB taxonomy): domain Bacteria; phylum Bacteroidota; class Bacteroidia; order Chitinophagales; family Saprospiraceae; genus JAGNXB01. The sequence continues at coordinate 9,996 of JAGNXB010000003.1, forward strand.
GATCACTTTGGAAAAGACCAATGGCCTCAGAGAGCGTAGCCATTAGGTTGGCATGTCCTCCTGTTGTGGTATCCGTGGCATCAACCTGGTTGGCATGTGTATCAAATCCACCAAGGCTGGCTACATAAATGCGCGTTTTTAAGCCACCTGAAATAAGGAGGGCAATAGTTTTCAGTTGTTGTGCAAGCCGATTGGCCGCCGGATAGGTAACTAAATTGGTACCCTTTGATGCTGCTTCAGAAATCACAGTACCATAAGCATTGGTCTGGGCGATGGCGGTTCGGACGAAATTTATCTCTTTGCCATAACATACTGTTGGATCCGTATTATTGTCGTCATCTTCCAGGAGTGGGGATATACCAAAGGGGTCTTCAAGCGCCAGCGAATAATTGGCGGCAAAGCCCTGGCACGTTTCGGAAATAATGGATCCGACTGTTATGGCAAAGGGATCAGGATACGATGCATTGGGATACCCTTCGGGATAATCCATTACGTATGAGTCAAAAAACCTTCCGGTCCACCCTGTATTAATCACTTCATTAGCAGAGGAACCTGTTTGCCAAATATCAGTAGAACGAAAATGGGATCGATTTTGGTCCGGATAGCCCACATTTTGAATAACGCTAAGTCTGCCCTCATCAAAACTTGTTTTGAGGTGGGTCATTGCAGGATGTAATCCCGTTTCCAGTGAAAGTTGTAAAGCCTGATTTTCAGGGATCAGAATATTCTCTCTTGCAGTAAATAGGTTGCTATACTGATCCAGAGGCAGGACCATGTTTAATCCATCATTTCCACCATTAAGCTGGATAAGCACAATGACCCGATCGGAGTCCTGGTTCATTCCATTAAATAGAGCATGGCGGGAAATGGCAGACAGTTTGTTGCCGTGGAGGAGAAGAGGCAACGAAAAGGAAGCTGCTGCAGTATTTTTGAGGAAAGTTCTTCTTTTCATGAGTTGGTTATTTTCCAGGTAGGGGTTAGGACAATTGATATTCTGGCATTTGCATCATTGTTGCGATCAGGTTTCGGAGTTTATTCGAAACGGCATTTGCTAAATCTGTGTCAGAAGGGTTAGCCAAATGATCGGTATACTCTACTGTCCATTCATAGTCCGGCAAACCGGGTAAAAGCACTTCCTTTAGGTATGCCATCTTTTGGGTAGAAATGGGTCGGGGAAACAATTGTAATGCCAATCCTTCAATGAGTGGGTCTGGTTCAAAAGGGTTTTCTAATGATGCTACCCAGGTTAGTACAGGAAAAGTGGCTGCTGGATTATTACCAACTTTTAATCCCGTAAATGTCAATGTCTTGACTAAATTGGATCGAATGGGCAATGTTACCGAATTAATCCATGTCTGATAAAAGGAGGGTTCCTGATACCAGGCTTTCCAGCCGGATACACTGGGAGGATCGTAATAGGCCATTTGCATAAGGCCAAACGAAGGGAAAACCAGCGCCCAATAACGATAGTTCAAGTTTAGATTTCCTGGTGCTGACCAACCCGACTGCCTAATCATACTCATGGTAAAATCAACGGGATGTTTGATCATTGCACCCAGGATACATTCCTCATAAAAATGGGCACTGGATAATAAAGCTTCAAGAGCAGGTTGTATCTCATAGTTGTTGCTCAAAATCAATTGAGCCATAGGTTCAATGACATCGGCCTCAGTCACAGCATCGATATCATAATAAACAAACCAGCGGTACAATTTTCGAGCAAGGAATCGGGCACATTCACTTTTTTGAAATATAATATCAATTAGATGGGCATATTCCTGATCCGCCAAGTTGGTAATAACTTCATTATCAAAACGATGAGACAGTGTTTTAGAACCTGTATCATGTCTTGCAATCCTAAATTCCGAAGCCACTTTTATATCCGGATTAAGCGTGTTGAAACCCGTGGTGACCCATCCCGTAAGGACTTTGGCCATTGCTATGACATCGTCTTCGGTGTAGTTGGTGTAATCACCCGGACCTGCCTGAGGACCTTTACCAATAGTAAAAAGTTCTAATAATTCACGGGCATAATTTTCATTGGGTTTAGTCTTGGTACTTTGATTGCCATTCAAGTACTGCAACATGGACGGGTCAATGGTAATTTTTTTTGTAAGTTCCCTGAAATTACCCATTGCATTCTCCCGGAGCAATGTAATGTAGACGTACTGGAATTTAGGATCATTGACATCAACCCTTGAAGTCACAAAATGATTATGCCAGAACAGGGTTAATTTTTCCTGGATATTCATACCACTTTGCATCATCAGACCTACCGTCCAGGCATTCAAAGATGTAGTACGATAACCCTTTAGATTAATGACGGCATCATAAGGCGCATCAATCCAAGTTTCTCCCAAAGGTACGTTAGGATCGTTTGTAGCTAAATGATTTATAGGAGGAGTAGGCATTGCCTTGCTTTCAAAAAGCTTGTTTACAGTGCCGCTAAGTCCTAGACTTACCGATTCGGTAATTTCAGATTGAGTAGGCCCAAACGTAGTTCTGCGTAATAGATGCGCAGCCGTCTCTTTCGTCCAGGGTCCTGCATAGGGCTCGAGTCCTCCATTACCAGAAAATGATGTTTTTTTTATCGTCCGCTTTGATGCAGTTTTGCCAGTTAGCAAGACTTCGAGTGTACTTCTTCTATCCATGATCTGAATTTTTTCGGGGGAAAGATGACTGAGGTAAAGGTTATTTCGTGGGTGGTGAATACAAAGTTGTGGAAATATTAATGATCTATAAAACGTCTGGAGATAATTGTCAGTTAACAAAGTGAACATCTAAAATTCACTGCTTGCTTACAGTCTTATCTTCGACAAAAACCAGGCATCCTTTGAAGCTGGTTAGAAAATTAAAGATATGGTGTAAAGAATTAGAAAGTGGTTGCCTGCCTTCCAAAAAAAAATGAACCCGACATGCTACGCATCCAATTGCTATTTTTACGGCACAAGAAATAATATGTATCCGAATCTCAGCTACCTTGTCCATGCACTTACCGGATGGGGACCAGACAATGCCTTATCCATCGTACAGACCTTTGGATTAATGTTGGCTATTTCATTTTTAGCCAGTGGGTGGTTCCTCTCCTTAGAGTTAAAACGGAAGGGCGAGGAAGGACTCTTACAGCCCACGTATACTACAATTACTGTAGGTAACCCGCCCTCATGGATGGACATTTTTTGGAATAGCCTGTTTGGGTTTCTTATTGGATATAAAGGGATATATGCCTGGCAGCAAAGCGATTTATTTCAAACGGATCCAGGTGCAATTATACTTTCCGGGGAAGGCCACCTTATTGGTGGATTCCTGGGGCTTATCCTCTTTGGCGGATTGAAATGGTGGCAACGCCATTCTGCTAAAGGCCCGGGAGAGCAAAAAAAAGTAGCTATATGGCCACACGAGCGGGTGTGGGATATTGCAATGATTGCTGGCATCAGCGGAGTTGCGGGTTCTAAGCTCTTTTCTGTTCTGGAGGATCCGCAGGCGCTCATTTCAGATCCGATGGGTCAATTGTTTTCAGGTTCCGGACTCAATTTCCTGGGGGGTTTGATTCTCGGCTTCATTGGCGTGTATACATATATCCGATTAAAAAAACTTCCAGGAATACATATCCTGGATGCGGTTGCACCTGCTTTGGTTGTGGGATATGCCGTAGGTCGTATTGGCTGTCAGCTTTCAGGTGATGGCGACTGGGGTATTGTCAATCTTGAGCCTGTACCTGGATGGTGGTTTTTGCCTGATTGGATCTGGTCATTTCGTTTTCCACACAACGTACTAAATGAAGGAGAACTTATTCCGGGCTGCACTTGGAATTATTGCAGCCAGTTAGCTCAACCTGTTTACCCCACTGCATTTTATGAAACCGTGTTAGGTGCAGTAATGCTCAGCATTCTTTGGATGATCCGTAAGAGGATAAACATACCCGGTATGCTTTTTTTCATTTACCTGATACTCATCGCGACGGAGCGATTTTTTATTGAAAAAATTCGGGTTAATGACAAGTATGATTTGCTTGGCATGCAAGTCACCCAGGCAGAGGCTATCTCTGTCATTTTATTCCTGATCGGGGTATCCGGTGTGGGCTATTTATGGTACCGGGCACGCCGATCGAAAACCTGATGTTGGCCTAGGGATCTCAATAGTAAAGGATTCACACCTGTAATAGCACGAATGGCTTGAGGTAATTATTTATTTGGTGTAATTACCGGGTGTGGAAAAAATGTCCAGGGGAAAAATAGTTCTTGGTCGGGTTATTCCCTGTACATCTTGCATGTATCCATGTAATGGAAGACCGGATCAGGAAGCATATAGCGCATACTTTGGCCATTGCGTAAACCTTGACGGATGTATGTTGCGGAAATATCCAAAAGTGGAGCGTCGAAGAATTGCACATTGGGATGATCATCAAATGCTGAGCTGCCAACACCAGGACGGCGATACACCAGTATATTATAATCCCTTAAAATGATCTCGTAATTTTTCCATTTATCCAATGTCACCAAATTATCCCCTCCCATTATGAGTGCAAATGCATCGAAGGGATATTTTTCTTTTAAATAAACCAGAGTATCAATGGTATATGATGGCTTGGGAAGGCTAAATTCAATTGCTGATGCCAGTAGTTTGGGATTATCTTCAATGGCAATGCGGACCAGATGTAGCCGATCATGATCTTTTGCCAGCGTTTGTCGCGGTTTTAAGGGGTTATGTGGTGAAACGACAAACCAAACCTGGTGAAGGTCTGCCAACTCAGCCATGTGATTGGCAATAATTAAATGACCAATATGGACAGGATTAAATGAACCAAAAAAGAGGCCAATTTTTCTACCTTCTTTAGTCATTGGTCTCTGTTTGTTTTAGCCTATCAGGATCTTCCAGGTCTACTTTCCAATTGCCGTTTATCCGTATCAAGCGAACACTATCTAATTGTAGCATATCTTCCCTTACTTCTGCAAACATGCATATAGCGGTATCGCCAAATAGGTTACATTGGATACTCTCTATCCTTGAAAGGGAGGATTTATCTGAAATTTCAGTGGTTGTTGAAAGCTTTTGCAATGTGTTTACCCACGCCTCGGTCTCTGGCGAACTCCATTTAATTGCATCATTAAATCGGCCAAGATCCATTGCTTGTTGCCAGGCAAGAAAAATTGCATCAGGTGAGTTTTCTGGATCCGTGATGATTATGGCTTCATCCTGCAAAGGTAGATCGGTATCATTTGATGGATCCTTATCCGTTTGACAGGCGATAAGAAGTATGTAAATAAAAAAGAACGCTAAAGTCAATCTATTACGCATCCACAAAAGTAAAGCAAAATCAGGGACTAACTTTGGAATGGCCGCCTATAGCCCACCAGATGGCAAAAGGCCACCACAAAAGGCAAGACGATAGCGAGATATCTTGATCCGGAGATCAATTTCCTAACATCACAGGCATGACTAACATGAGAATATCCTCGCCTTCTGATTGTTCACCTGGCAGTAATAACCCGGCTCTTTGTGGTGTAGACAGTTCCATTTTAATCTCATCATACTCAAGTACATTGAGCATTTCAATCAGGTATTTGCCATTAAACCCGATGGAAAGGGGCTCGCCTTCATAGGAGCAAGTCAATTGTTCCGTGGCTTCGTTAGCAAAGTCAATATCCTGAGAAGAAATATTCAGACTACCAGCACTCATGCTGAGCATAATCTGGTTGGTAGTCTTGTTGGCATAAAGGGCGATCCGTCGTATGGAACTTAAAAAATCCTTACGTGACACATGCAAAACATTGGGATTGGAAGTGGGGATTACTGCATTGTAATCCGGATACCGGGCGTCAATCAAGCGGGCACTCATCCTAAAATCACCTGCATCGAAGTAAACGTGGGATTTATTAAAACTGATCAGAATAGATGCGTTTTCATGCACGATTCCTTTAAGCAGGTTAAGGGACTTTTTGGTAAGGATCATGGAGGCAGATGTATCCTGACCGGAGTGATTCAGTCGATATCTCACCAGCTTATGGGCATCCGTAGCCACGAAAGTAAGTGAGTCCGGCTCAATCAAAAAGTAGACGCCCATCATAGCAAGACGCATTTCATCATTTCCAGCGGCAAATGCGGTGTGGGTAATCATATGACCCAATTCCATGCCGGTAACAGAAATTTCATCAACACCATCCGGCTGAGGTGGATCTGGAAAATCCGAACCATTTTCACCGGCCAGTTTATACTTTCCAAAAACGGAGGTGATCTCAATATTGAACGTATCCGGATTGACCTGGAAGGTCAATGGTTGTTCGGGAAGACCCTTCAGGGTGTCGAGGAGGATACGGGCGGGGATAGCCACCTCGCCATTGGTATCCGCGCTGACCTCAAGGGAGGTCGTGATGGAGATATCGAGGTCCGAAGCTGTAATGGTCAGTTTACTACCACTTATAGAGAATAGAAAATCCTCCAATATGGGCAGAACCGGATTATTACCGATGGCACCACCGGTTAATTGAAGCCTTTTTAGCAGTTCGGCGGAAGAGACAGTAAATTTCATGTAGGAGTACTTGCGGTTAGCTTGGGGCCAAAGATAGGTATCTTGTAATTTATAAGGGGCATAGGATTGCAATACCTGCAACTATCTTTGCAGAATGATTGACAGGACTGTTGCACCCCCATTCAGGGAAATCACCCATTTGCATATGCAGGAGCCCCAAATGGTGCATTTGAGCAATGGTGTCCCGATGTATGGGCTACCCGGTCCGACCCAAGGTTTATTGAAATTGGAGGTCATTTTCCTTGTAGGTAGGGTTCATGAAAGGCAGGCATTAACAGCCAGGGCCGCATGTAGACTCATGAGGGAGGGCACTTTAAGTAATACGGGTGGAGAAATTGCTGAGATAAGTGACTTTTTTGGTGGATCCATCAGCTCATCAGACAGTATGGACCACAATGGTCTTGTTTTACAATGTTTGTCCCATTTTTTTCATGATTTGTTGCCAGTATTTAGTGAAATGCTATTGCAACCTTCTTTTCCTGAAAAGGAGTTACAATCATTTATAAGGAATAACCAACAGCGATTATCAGAGGACCTATCCAAAAATGAAATCATTGCCTATCGCGAATTGACTTCGCTTATTTTTGGGGCTGACCATCCTTATGGGTACAACAGCACTTTGGAAAGTTACGCCGCCTTGACCAGAGATGCTGTGTTTGGCTTTTGGGAGGATCATTATAGGGCAGGAAATGTGGTCATTTTTCTAAGTGGCCAGTATGATGATAATGTCATCCAGGCTATCGATGACTTGATTTGCAAGCCAATGCGCCTGGGCCAATCACGAACCAACTTTCCGAAACCTGAGCCTGTTTCGCGTCGTGTCTTGCACATAAGAGAGAGAGAATCCCTTCAGAATGCCATTCGCATCGGTCGTTTGTTATTTGATCGATCCCATCCGGATTATTACGATTTGCATGCGGTCAGTTTATTGTTAGGAGGGTATTTTGGTTCCAGGTTGATGACCCAAATAAGAGAAGAGTTGGGATTAACTTACAATATATACTCGCATATCGATGCTATGCGTTTAAGTGGCTACTTTTATATTTCCGCTGAAGTAAGCAAGGAGGAAACCACGCGTACTTTGGAAGAAATCTATTTGGAAATAACAAAATTGAGGACAGAACCCATGCAAGCAGAGGAATTGCTTATGATGCAACGTTTTGCTGTTGGGAATATGCTCCACTTGCTTGATGGCCCTTTTAGCCAATCGGACACCTTGAAGAACCTGATTGTCGAGGGTGGTGACTTTAATGATTTTAATAATATGGTACAAGCCATTCGGTCCATTACTCCCCAAAAAGTAATGGATTTGGCCCATAAGTGGCTTGATCCCAATGAAATGATTGAAGTCGTTGTAGGTTAAATGTGAATTCTTGGCTTCGTTAACTGATTTTTCTGTTGCTTTGTAGGTTCATAACCCCTTTACTCGCTGTATAAACCACTTATGGGATTATTCAATTTTTTACGACAAGAACTTGCCATAGATTTAGGCACTGCCAATACGCTTATTATCCAGGATGGCAAAGTGGTGGTGGACGAGCCGTCCATTGTCGCCGTGGACCGAAAAACCGGGAAAATCATTGCCGTCGGACGAAAAGCCATGCAAATGCATGAAAAAACGCACGATGAGATAAAAACAATCAGACCGCTTAAAGACGGCGTAATTGCCGATTTTCAAGCTGCTGAAGGAATGATTGAAGGTTTGATCAATATGGCTGGTGGAAAGCGCCGGTTTTTTTCGCACCTCAAAATGGTGATTTGTATACCAAGTGGTATAACCGAAGTAGAAAAAAGGGCCGTTTTTGACAGTGCTGATCATGTTGACTCGAAAGAGACTTACCTGATTCACGAACCCATGGCCGCCGCTCTGGGTATCGGTCTTGATGTTGAAGAGCCTATAGGTCATATGGTCATAGATATCGGAGGGGGAACCACTGAAATTGCTGTTATTGCACTCTCTGGAATCGTCGCTGACCAGTCTATCCGGACGGCAGGTGATGAATTGACAGAGGATATTATTGATTTCATGAAACGGGAGCACAATCTGCTCATCGGTGAACGAACAGCCGAGCAAATAAAGATCAATGTCGGATCTGCCCTCACCTTCCTTGAAAATCCACCGGATGATTATCCAGTGAATGGAAGGGACCTTATGACAGGTATTCCCAAGCAAATCAAAATTCACTATGCGGAAGTAGCGGAAGCAATCAACAAGTCTGTTGCAAAAATTGAAGAGGCAGTCTTGCGTGCACTGGAGAATACACCACCTGAATTAGCGTCGGACATATACAAAACCGGACTATACCTCACCGGTGGCGGTGCATTACTCAGAGGGCTTGACAAACGTATATCTGCTAAGACAGCGTTGCCCGTACATGTTGCAGACGATCCATTGCGGGCCGTTGTGCGAGGTACAGGTATCGCTTTGAAAAATACGGATCGGTTTTCTTTCCTTATTGACAGAAGGAGTATGTAATGCATGATTAATCTTCTTTACTTCCTCACACGGTATGGAGGGTTGCTGACCTTTTTGGTTTTAGAAATTGTATCCATCTATCTCATTGTGCGCTTCAACCATACACAACGGGATATTTATCTTAACTCATCTCGCTATTATGCAGCAGTGTTTTATGATAAAACGGCCAGACTAAGGGAATATGCTACCTTGTCGTTTACTGCTGATTCTCTAGGTAAAGAAAACGCTCAGCTTTACAATCGGCTATACAACCAACTTGCTCAATCTGGTCCGGAAGCCCCCTTGGACTCTACGTTTTCCACATTTGATTTTGTGCCTGCACGCATCATTAAAAACAGCATTAATCTTCCGAACAATAGTATTACGCTCGACAAAGGGGAGCGCGATAGCATAACCCCGGGAATGGGTGTGATGCTGCCCAATGGTGTGCTGGGCATTGTCAGGAGCACGTCTCACCACTTTTGCCGGGTGATTTCCGTTTTAAATTCACAGTCCCATGTCAGTGCAGCCATATTACGTAATAGTAGTTTTGGCACACTGACATGGGATGGAAAGGATCCGGGTATTTTAACTTTGGAGGAAATACCAAAACATATAGTTCTCCAAAAAGGGGATACTGTTGTAACAAGTGGACATTCTGCGATATTTCCAGCCGGGATCCCAATAGGAACGGTCAAAAATTATTATGTGCCATCAGGCAGCAATAGCTTTCTTGTGGAGGTATACCTTTTTGCTGACCTTTCACGGATCAATAGAGCTTATATTATCAGAAACAAGTTTTGGGAGGAGATTCAATCTTTGGAGGAAGTAGAATAATATGTATTTAGAACTAAGGCCTCATGCTGTTCGCCTGCTACTTCTCGTGTTGTTGCAGGTTTTAGTACTTCGTCAGATCATTCCCGGCGATGGCTGGTTGAGACATGGCGAAGTAATCCTTTATCCCTTGTTTATTATGATGCTACCGCTACGGTGGCATCTGGCCTTTATCATAATGAGTGCTTTTTTCTGTGGACTTCTAACCGATTTGTTTTATGATACGCCGGGCGTACACGCAGCAACTTCTACACTAACAGCGTTTCTTAGGCCACTCGTGCTTCAGGTCATTTCGCCACGGTCTGGATATGACCCCAAGCAGCAATTAACACGATCCACCTTTGGGCCAAGATGGTTTGCTTTTTATGCCGGTACATTTTTGCTCATGCACATTTTTTTCCTTCAGGTATTTAATGTCTTCACGTTTTACTATTTTACAGAAATTCTCTGGAAGACACTTCTTACATGGATCATGTCTTTTGGTGTGCTCATGCTTCAGGATCTTATATTTAATCCAAAACAATGAAAAGCGAAGAAGCGGGCATATATTGGTTTGTCGTTGGTATAGTCATTATATCTTCACTTGTACTTATTGCTAAAGTGGGATATATTCAGCTTTTTGATGATACGTTTAAAGATCGAAGTCGTGCATATGCAATTGAGAAACAATTAATCTACCCTTCGCGGGGGCTCATATTCGACAGAGAAGGCCGCCTTTTGGTCCATAATGAAGGTAGTTATGACCTGATGGTTACCTACAGCCAGCTCGATCCGGATATGGACACACTTTTACTCTGCAAGCTCCTTGGAATTGACCAAGTTACTTATGAGGCACAGATTCAAAAAGACTGGACAGACAAACGGTTTTCGCGCCATGTTCCATTTATATTTTTAAACAAGGTAAGTCCTGAGGTTTTTTCCCGGACGAAAGAAATCCTTTTTGAATTTCCCGGATTTTTCTTCCAAAGTCGTAATGTCCGCTCCTATCCGTTCCCCCACGGAGCTCACTTATTAGGCTATCTGGGAGAAGTCAGTGTGGAACAAGTTGAAAAATCAGAAGGATCCTATCTCGCCGGGGATTTTATCGGTATGGCAGGTCTGGAAAAGTCTTTCGAAAAACCCCTTCGTGGTGTACATGGCGCCCGCTATTTGCTTAAGGACAATCTAGGCCGGGTAGTAGGGCCGTGGCTAGATGGCAGCAGGGATATAGCGCCTTTTTCAGGAAAGGATATACAGTCTACCATTGATATTGAATTGATCAAGTATGCGGAAACCCTGTTAAAAAACAAACGTGGATCAATTGTAGCAATAGAACCAGCTACGGGTGAAATCCTGGCAATCGTTTCCTCGCCTAACTATGATCCCAATCTCCTATCTATATCCAACGAAAGGGGTAAAGCATTTCAGATGCTCCAAAATGATACCCTAAAACCGTTTTTTGACCGAAGTATCATGGCGAGATATCCGCCGGGTTCAATATTTAAATCCATCGTTTCCCTTGTCGCTATGCAAGAGGGGGTTTCCTATGCCAACAGAACCATCCCTTGTTCGGGTGCCTATTATTATAACAACGAGTCCTGGGGTTGTCATAATCATTACAAATGCACAAATGTACAAGCTGCACTGACCGTTAGTTGCAATACGTATTTCTTTACCTTGATCAGAGACATTCTCGACAAATACGGTGCAAAAAATGTGAAGCAAGGATTAGACCTGTTTAATTTTTATTTGGATGCATTTGGGCTGGGGAAGCCATTGGGTATAGAAATGCCCAACGAAAAAGGCGGATATATTCCTACACCGGCTTACTATGATAATTTATACAAAAACAGGAAATGGTATTCGCCCACTATCATGAACATCGGTATAGGTCAAGGAGAAATTCAATTAACCACTTTGCAGATGGCTCAGTTGGCAACCATTATCGCAAATAGGGGTCATTATTACACGCCACACCTTGTAAAAGCCTACATGCAAGGGAATACAGCAATAGATTCCATGTATTCTACTTTAAAACGAGTACCTGTAGATCCAAAACATTTTTTACCGGTAATAGACGGATTGGAGCAGGTCATGCAATATGGTACTGCAAGTTCTTCTTTTATTCCAGGCATTTCTTTTTGTGGAAAAACGGGCACATCGGAAAACCCTCACGGTAAGGATCATAGTGTTTTTTTTGGATTTGCTCCAAAGAACAATCCAAAAATTGCTATTGCAGTGTACATTGAGAATGCCGGATTCGGAGGTGATTTTGCTGCGCCTATTGGCAGTTTGATCATAGAAAAATTCATTAATGGTCAAATCATGCCTGAACGCCTTTATCTTGAAGAAAAAATGATAAACAGCAATATTATTGCCATGCCCTGATGGCAACTTGCTTGCTCATCACCCTAATTAGGTGTAAAAAACATATCCAGTCCTATCTTTGGTGTACATGATTTACCACAAACTACTAACAGACGCACGATTTGGGGAGAAAAAACTTGCTTTGTTGGTAGATCCAGACAAGCAACAACTCGGCAGTTTGGCTGAACTGGGACTTTTTGCGGCAGAATCGGGTGTTGATTATATATTATTAGGTGGTAGTTTGCTGTTGAGAGACCAACTTGATGATTGTGTGCACCATTTAAAAACCCAAAGTCAACTTCCCATTATCCTTTTTCCAGGCTCTACCTGGCAAATTAGTTCAGAAGCGGATGCGCTCTTATTTTTAAGTCTCATTTCAGGTCGGAATGCCGAATTACTCATTGGCCAACAGGTATTGGCTGCTCCGTTGTTGAAAGACCTAAAGTTAGAAGTTTTGTCTACTGGTTATATGCTGATTGATGGCGGCAATGCTACCTCTGTTTGCTATATCAGCCAGACCATGCCTATACCAGCAAATAAGCCAGAAATCGCTGTCGCTACCGCACTAGCAGGAAAGTATATTGGCATGAAAATGTTTTATCTGGATGCTGGCTCTGGAGCCCACAATACGGTTCCATTCGAAATGATCAGGGCTGTGCGAAAGGCTACGGAATTGCCCCTGTTTGTAGGAGGAGGGATCCGCACGCCAGATCAAGCTGCCAAGGCAGCACAGGCTGGTGCGGATATTATCGTGGTAGGGACAGCTATTGAACATGATCAGGCTGTTTTGCCAGCATTGTGCCAAGCGGTACATAGTGCAAATCATATTGCTGAATGGTCATAATGGAAAAGGGCACCGTGATTAAATCTACCGGAAGTTGGTATCAGGTCAGACTAGAAGATGGTATTGTCCTTCCCTGCCGGATTACAGGAAAACACAGGCTTGGAAAAGAGCGAATAACTAACCCGGTCGGGGTAGGCGATGATGTACTTATCATAAAGGAAGGTGATGGCAATGGGATGATAAAATCGATCCTGCCAAGGCGAAATTATGTGGTAAGGCAAAGCCCGCGGCAAAAGCATCAGGTCCACTTCCTGGCCACCAATATTGACCAGGCTCTTTTGGTAACGACTATCATTGAACCCAACTTAAAACAAGGTTTCATAGACCGATTCCTATTGATGACAGAACCTTATGGCATACCCACTTTAATTTTGCTAAACAAATGTGATTTATATGGGGAGGAGGAATGGGAATTGGTAGAAGCGTTAAAAGGTCTGTACGAACCACTTGGATATGAAGTTATTGCATGTTCAGCAACAACAGGAGAGCATCTGCAAGAAATACGGAATCGCCTCAAAAATAATCGAAGCCTGATAAGTGGGCAGAGCGGTGTGGGGAAATCAACACTTATCAATGCGCTAGAACCTGAGTTAGATATACGCACAACCGAATTGTCGGATTACAGTGGCAAAGGCCAGCACACCACTACATTTGCTGAAATGTATCCCCTCCCATTTGGTGGTGAGATCATTGATACACCTGGGATAAAATTGTTGTCTTTTAATCACCTTACTGTCCAGGATGTAATTCACAATTTTAGGGAAATTTTTCAGCACAGTTCCTCATGCCGGTTTGGAGATTGTACCCACCGCAATGAGCCGGGATGTGCTGTTAAAAAGGCTGTGGAAGAAGGACAAATAAGCCAACTCCGTTATATGAATTATCTTCAGATTCTGGACGAAATAGAAAATCAAAAATATTGGGAACTTCGTGAAGATGTTTGACTAGTCTTGTGCCTGGATTTAGAAAGATTTACCCGTATAATTCATAGCTGACTTGTTCTTTTTTGTATCCCGCTTTTACGATCAGTTGCACAACCGCATCATCGATCATATTGGTCCATCCGCATAGCAAGAATTTACGATCCGGTTCAGGGGTGGCGTAGCGATTCATATAGACATCATGGACATAACCCTTTGTGATCCAGGGCTCATCGGGCCCATCTTCAATGCGCGACAATGCCACCGAATATTGAAAGTTGGGATGTCTTGTAGCCATTTCCAGAAATTCATCTTTGTAGAGCAGGTCATACCGTGTTCTGCTACCATATACCAGATGAATTTGTCTTTCCGTCCAGCCCTTTCGTTCAAGATCAAGAAGCATACTTCGAAATGGGGCAATTCCGGTACCTGTACAAATCATTACCAAATCACAATCCAGAGGATCAGGCAATAGAAATGATCCATCAGGTCCCTTAAAGCGGAGGGTATCGCCTACCTGCAAATCCTGACAGAGGAATGAAGAAGCCTGACCACCGGGCATGTGTACAATGCATAATTCCAACTCCCCCTTTCCGGGAGCATCGGCCAGGGAATAACTACGCCAGCGCTGTAGACGTTTTTCCCCGATGGGCAAGTCAAGGGTAATGAATTGTCCGGCACGAAAATAAAACTCGGTTTGATCAGGTAAGGCTAGCCATATACGGCGCACACGGGAGGTAGCATTTTCTATCCGGGTAACTTGCGCATCTATCCAAATCGGGGGCATAACTTTATCCTTCGAGCACTAAATCCTTCCATGAAAATATCGTGGTATATCCCTGGTTAATAAACCACTCTTTCATTTCCTTCGGATCTTCTTTACTTACAGCCATAAAAAAATCACCGCCCCATGCACCAAGTGGCTTTATGATACCTGGAAATGAAGGTACCCATGGATTAGGATCTAGCTGAAGTAAATTGCCTATAAGTTGATTATGTTCACTCAGCAACCCGATAAATGTTATCAGATCCGGAGCATCTTCGATCTGTTGGGTTAGTGTTGAGACGCCCTGAATAAGTGACGCAGATGCTTTTTTTAACGAAGATGTATGGGATGAGACAGAATCTCTGGAATTTTGTTTCCTACCCGACCATACTAAATGAATGTTTTCCTTAAAAGGCCAATTTAACGTAACGGGTGTAATCCTGATTTCATCATCTGTGCTTTGAAAGATTATGGGACCATTTGATGTGGCACATGCGAGGTCATAACCTGACCCGCCAAAAGTCTGTTCCAGCAGGGTAAATGCTTCTGCTTCTCCCCACTCTGCCATAGCATGGATTAATGTGGAACTTGTACCAAGCCCCCATTCGGGATTAAATTCAAGACGACTCTCTACACTCTGCCCCTTCCAATCCGCGAGAAAATCGGGATTTTGACGAGTTATTGCGGTTAGAATTTTCGAAATTCCGGCTGCTATTTCAGGATCGGTAGCTTCCTGTGCACTGAAATCCAGCAATGAGAAGACCCCTTTAAACCACTCACTGCCATCAGGACGAACACTTTTCCAATGTAGATCAGCTCCACGCATTTTTTTTACCTGGACATGCTGCCCTAAACGAAGGGGGACGGCTAAAGCTTCAGCACCTTGCAACACAAGGTACTCACCTGTTATGAGCAATTTTCCGTGACCGTAGAAGGAAGTTTGGGACAAAGGACAGCTATTTTTATGATTTGGCTGCTAAGGTAGTAGCTGCTTGGCGAATGTGCATCAAATAGTCGCGAACACCATGGTAGGTAATCGTTTTATTGCTGAAATAGGTGGCAGAATGCTCTTTTTCTAATTCAGTAGCACCCAGACCTTGCAAAATATTTTGAAGGTGCATTTTCATGTGCCCTTGCTGAATACCCGTGGTAATTAGGGAACGAATAGCAGCAAAGTTTTGAGCCAGGCCCACTGCTGCCACGATTTCCATTAATTCAGGCGCCGTAGGGTTGCCGAGCATTTCGAGCGAACGACGTGCGATGGGATGTAAAGCAGTCAGACCACCTACAGTACCCAATGCAAGCGGGAGTTCCAGCCAAAACCGAAATACGCCATTTTCAAGCGTGCAATGACTTAGGCTCCGGTATTGCCCATCTCGGGATGCGTAGGTATGCCCGCATGCCTCAACTGCTCTAAAATCATTTCCTGTAGCAAGGACAACCGCATCCACTCCGTTAAAAATCCCTTTGTTATGGGTCGTTGCTCTGTAAGGATCCTCACAGGCTATGCGTATGGCCAACTCAAATTTATTCGCAAATTCTTGAGGGGTCATTTCATTTAATCCAGGTCCTAAATTTTCAATAGGGCATGAAACACTAGCTCTGACCAAGCATTGTGGCGTGTAATTTGAAAGGATAGACATGATGATTTGGACCTCCCTTTCTTCGAGCAAAAAGACCGGGTGTGTTTCGATAAAGTCAGTCAAAGTCTGCGCAAATGACTCGAGTATGGTATTGGTAAAATTAGCACCCATAGAATCGCAGGTTTGCAAGTCCAGGTCCAACTGGAAATACCCTGGCTCAATGTGGGGCATTCCTATCAAACGGATCGTTGTAATACCTCCGCCACGTTGTTCCATATTGGACGTATGGATCTGCACATTACTTCTAAGGAGCACTTCCAATTCGGGAAATACAGTACGCAACTTTTCAATCGGGCCTTTCCATATAAAATGAACCTGCCCCTTTTTTATCGTACCTAAAACTTCTGTTTGGATACCTCCACGATCTTGCCAGAATTTTGCAGCACTTGAAGCCGCCGCTACAACTGAGCTTTCTTCTGTTACCATTGGCACACAATAAAAGCGATTGTTTATTCGAAAATTGGGTGAAACGCCAAAAGGAAGCGGAAAATTGCTGATGGTGTTTTCACTAAATCCATCCAGGATTTTTTGTTGTTCTTCGTTGTGATGCCAGTAGCTGACTAACTCGCGCATGACCGTTTCGGGTTCGCGAAAAAAGTGCTCAACAATCCATTTAATTTTACCCTTTTTGGACAACTTGGAGAAGCCACTTATAGGTGTAGGTTTAGACGTACTCATCCTCTTTCCACTTATTTCACCATTAAAAAAGCTTGTGCCATTTCCAAACCGCGAATTTGTGCCTGCAAAAACGCATCGAGTGCCAAATCCCCTTCCAAAGCCGCATTCAACAGGCCGGAAGCCTGACCGTAAATAGCAGGTAATGTTGATTTTTGCATCAAATAATAACCATCCAGAAAATCTTTTATGCCACCCGAAATAATAATTTGCTGACAGGATAATTTGCCTTTTGTCTCTTCCTTAATGGCATTTACCCAACCCACCATTTCTTCCGCGTCATGTCCAATTTTTACTAAAGGGGCCCAATAATCCTTATTAATATTACCCCGACGGAGATTTTCCAACAAGGCAAAGTTGGTTCCACCTGCAGCTCCAAAATCGACAGCTGCCAGTGGCAGATGCAATAAATGTTTCAAACTCTGATAACCCATTCCCTGCCCTACCTCCTTAACAATGATTGGATAAGTTGCCTTGTGTAACAATTGTTGCAACGTATGTAGAGGTGCCTTTTGTATACGGTCACCTTCCGGTTGAAACCATTCCTGCATCGGGTTGAGATGGATGATAAGGCCATCCGCCCGCAATCGAAGTATAAGATCATCAATTAACTGCAATGCGCCTTGATCCAGCAATTTTTCTACCTGAGCTATACCCAGATTGGCATAAAGTGGTAATTCGTAACCTAAAAGATCACGCACATCAAAATCGGCAATATGCTCGTCACTGGTTAAAAGCGCTCTACATGAGCCAAGCCCCATTCCCATGCCATAACGGTTGCAAGCCTTGGCCAATACAGTATTAATGTGGAATGCCAACTGGGCTCCACCTGTCATACTTGACACCCATATTGGTGTGTTGAGCGTTTTCCCAAGGAAAGTGAAAGGCTTCAGGCTACCCGAATCTGGATGACTGGAAAGCAAGGGCTCATAATAAAATCGACGGTCCAGCTCACTGCTTTCTGTCCGGGCGCGAAAGGCAAGCTCAATATGATCCGATTTACGGGTCTCAGCCAGTCCGGGCGCTTCTGCATGTACTAAAGGATTCTCTGGTTTGCCCTTCTCATTCATAACTCGAAGTTAACATAATCGCTCATTTGCTGATGACCCATGGATAGTCTACAGTCGGCCAACTAACAGCAGGTGTTATCTAAAGGTTGAACAAACTGGGCCCAACTTAAAGTCTTTACCTTATTTTTGACCTTGCTCGATTGTTACGGGCCTATATTTCGCTTCATGATTTCAATAGACGACGACCATCTTTCCTCAGGAGATTTATATAACTACGCTCAACAACATGAAGGGATTAACCTCCGTCAGTCCACATGGCATATTATCCAATCAGGAAAGGAGGCTTTGGACCAACTGATAAATGCACCAGATGCGGTATATTATGGAATAAATACCGGATTTGGGGATCTACATAATATTCGGATTTCAAAGGATGATCTATGCAACCTTCAGCGAAACCTTATTCTCTCCCATGCTTGCGGTATGGGGGAAGAAGTGCCCCCCAAAATAAATGAACTGATTCAATTGCTGAAAATCAGAAATCTGTGCCGAGGGTATTCTGGAGTGCAACAGCAAACGGTAGAACGATTAATCGCATTATACAATGCGGGTGTCCGGCCGGTCATATTTCAACAAGGTTCATTGGGTGCATCCGGCGATCTTGCGCCCCTCGCGCACCTTTCATTGGTTTTGCTAGGTGAAGGTGAGGTGGATTACCAGGGCATGCGAATGAGTGCATCGGCGATGCTCAGCGAATTGGGAATGCAACCTATTCAATTGGACGCTAAAGAAGGTTTGGCGTTGTTAAATGGTACTCAATTTTCAACAGCGTATGGCGTGTGGGCTGTGGAACAGGGCCGGTCAATTTTAGCCTGGGCTAATGCCATTGCCAGTTTATCATGGGATGCTTTTTTATGCCAGCTTGCGCCCCTTGATGATCGTTTGCATCAACTTCGGAAGCAGCAAGGCCAGATTCATGCTGCACATGCCATCCGCCAATGGTTGCATGATTCACCGCTTCAAATGCAACCAAGGCAGGGGGTCCAGGACCCATACGCTTTTCGTTGTGTGCCTCAGGTACATGGTGCATCATATGATGCCTGGAAGTACGCACAACAAGTCATCGAGCGGGAAATCAATGCGGTAACGGATAATCCAACTATTTTCCCGGAAGATGGCGATATCCTGAGTGGCGGTAATTTTCATGCCCAACCGGTTGCATTAGCTTTAGACTTTCTGGCCATTGCCCTGGCAGAATTGGCAAGTATTTCAGAGCGTCGCACATTCCAATTGCTCAGTGGAAAGAGAGGACTACCTGCTTTTTTAGTGAAAAATCCAGGACTACATTCCGGACTCATGATAGCGCAATACACAGCAGCAAGTATAGTAAGCCAGAACAAACAATTATGTACACCCGCTTCGATCGACTCTATTGTTTCATCTAATGGGCAGGAAGATCACGTGAGTATGGCAGCTAATGCAGCGACAAAACTCTTCCGGGTGGTGGAAAATACACGATCCGTTTTGGCGATAGAATGGTTATGTGCAGCTCAGGCTCTGGATTTTCGCGCTCCAGGCAAGACGAGTCCCACCTTGCAAGCGTTGATCGATGAATATCGAACCATAGTGCCATTTCTATCAGTAGACCGTATCCTTAGTCTGGATATGAGAGCAACAAGTCAATTCCTTTTGGATCGGGATATTTCTATCCTTCATACCGACAAATAAAAAACTTTATTGCGCCCAATTTCAATATTCCAGGATATACAACACACAGGATTTTGTGCCCTTGGAACGGAACGATTTATAAATAATTTTCACAAAAATTTGATCACCTGCTTTGTTACGATTTTTAATTTTTTTTCTGCTTTTCATTTTTTATTCGGACTTGCAGGCTCAAGGCCGGAAAGGCATTGGATTGACACTTTCAAACCATACAGGGGGCATTATTAAACATACGGACAAATTAACATTTACTCCCCCCTCTTTCAGTAGTGGATTGGAAGCAACAACAACATTCCGCACTTATGGTCGAAAAGACTGGGAAGCATGGCGAAATTATCCCATCCTTGGATTGAGTGCCCATTGGTTTAATCTTGGTTCGGACCAATTGGGTCATGCTATTGGCTTTTTCCCATTTGTTGATGTTCCTTTAGTACGCCGGCCACAATGGCAGGTATATTTTCAGGTGGGTAGCGGTATTGCATGGCTAAGTCAGCGATATGATCGGATCAGGAATCCTCTCCAAAATGCTATTGGGTCCAATGTAAACAATGTGTCTGCTTTTCGAATCCATGTCGATTACAAACTTCATCCTGAATGGCTATTAACAGGAGGTTTTAGTTTCACTCATTATTCAAATGGGCAGGCCCAAATCCCCAATTTTGGTATAAATGTCATAGGTGGCATGCTCGGTGTTCAATGGACGCCTCGACCTCTGCTCCCGGAAGATTATCAATCTGCCGGAATGGATAAAAAAGCCCTCCGGAAATGGGGTATTTCTGCACATGCCGGACTTGCGCTTAAAGAGTATTTTGCTACAGGAGGCCCACAGTATCCTGTTTATATCGGATCCCTGGCTGGACTTTATCAGGTATCCCGTATTAATCGACTCTATTTGGGGGTCGAATATGAATTTAACAAAGGCGTTTATACGTTCAGTAAATTGAATTGGCAACACGATTCTGATAATGAACGCACCTGGGCTGCCAGTCGGATAATGGCCTTTGTGGGTGAGGAATTTCTATTTGGCGATTGGGCGATCTTACTTCAGGCAGGCACTTATTTGGGCAACTTTGGATTATTAATTCCTTTTCCGGTATATACCAAATTGGCCATTCGCTATTATTTGCCTCCATTGCCAAAGCAACGAACCCGATTTTTTGGAGGGGTATATATGAAATCACATATGATAACAGCGGAGTATATTTCAGTAGGCATGGGGATGACGCTGGAATAGGAAGTGGAGATCCTTTTATCATTGTCTATTTATGAACATAGCGATTCCCAAACTGTTAGATATATTGATGTTTCAGCGTAAATATTGGAATTTTGCTAAACATTAGCACCCGTGCAACTAAATACCTATCACGTTTAAATTTTAACAAAAAATGAAATCAGTTCTTATAGGATGTATATCCTACGTTTTACTTTTCCATTTAGGAAATGTTGGATATGCTCAACCTTTTACCCTTCCTGCTCTGGCTTATAGCTATGATGCTTTAGAACCTTCTATTGATGCGCAGACTATGGAAATACACCATACCCGTCACCATCAGGCGTATGTGAATAACCTAAACAAAGCGGTGACTGGCACGCCTATGGAAAAATGGTCATTGGATGTGCTTTTGCTTGGGGCAAGCAAAAGGGGTGATGCCATTCGCAATAATGGCGGGGGTCATTACAATCACACCTTGTTTTGGGAAATACTGTCTCCTAAAGCAGCTAAGGCACCAACAGGAGCATTGGCAGTGGCTATCTTGGAAACTTATGGTAGTCTGGATAGCTTAAAAACCCTTCTAAACAAGGCGGCAGCTACTCGTTTTGGATCTGGCTGGGCCTGGCTCCTTGTCACTACAGACAAAAAGCTTATGGTTAGCAGCTCGCCCAATCAGGACAATCCTATAATGGACGTTTCGCCAGACCGCGGACTACCTATTTTAGGTATTGATGTATGGGAGCATGCTTACTATCTGAAATACCAAAATAAGCGGGGCGACTACCTGGCTTCCATTTGGGATGTTATTGACTGGAAAGCGGTTTCAGATAAATATGATGCCGCCTTAGTAAATCCTTTTCTCCGGCGCATTGAGCGGGATAGTTGGAAGGAGTTGAACACCTTTCATGAAGTCATGTCTCAAACCTTTCATCCAGCAGAGGAAGGCGATCTTCAACCGATCAAAACACGGTCTGGTGAATTGGCAGAAAAAGCCTCCCAGCTCAAAATCTCGAACATTCCCGCCAGCTTCAAAACCCATGCAGTACGAAAATCATTAGATCGCCTTGTGGCAGAATCGGCATCTCTGGATAAATTGGTCCGAAATAAAAAGGACGATAAGCAGATAATGAAGTCACTCAATCAGCTTCATCAGCGCTTTCATGAAGTGATGGAGGAGTGTGATCATTAAATACTTCTTAGATCTGTTATTTGAAAGGGGAAGCCACTGCTTCCCCTTTTTCATTCTAATTGGTTACACCTGATCTCAGTTGCTCATTAACCTTGAACATAAGCCCAGGCCGAACGCCAGGAACCTGTTTTTTCACAGTGCATGATGAATTGTTGATAAAAAGGGTCATTGCCGATTGTAGCACTATCTCCGATAATAACCAACTGTAACCGGGCACGCGTCATAGCCACATTCATCCGCCTGTAATCTTTCAAAAACCCTATTTCTGTCTGACCATTCGAACGGACAAGTGAAAGGATGACTACATCTATTTCCTGCCCTTGAAACCCATCTATGGTATGAACAGTAATAGGAAGATCCTGATATTTAGGATCTTCCTTTAGTTCTTCTTCAATGAATTCCACTTGTTCGCGATAAGGCGAAAGAATGGCAATTTCAGGCCACGGTTTTTCAAGCAATCCGTCTCTTAGATTTTCTAAATGGCAGGTGATCAGTACATATTCGTCAGGATTATATCGTGATTGGGTTTCCGGATTCGTTTTTTCTTCAAATCCACAGCCGGCGGTATCAATAAAAATTAATGGTAGATTATCCGATATGGGCAAAAGGTTGTGTTCCAAATCTGCAGCCGACTGTAATAAACCATTATAAAACCAGGTATTTGAAAAAGCCATAATAGCAGGATGCATTCTATACTGCAGGGTTAGCAAGTGTACATGTGGCAAAGTGGGAAGCAAACGTTCCATCATGGTGATAGACAATCCTTTCCTGGCGGCATCTGTAGACTTTACAGTCGGAGGTAATTGATGGGGGTCACCAGCTAAAATCAAACGTTGCACTTTTGCTAACGGTATCCAGATTGCTGGATCCAAGGCCTGAGCAGCTTCATCCAAAATCAAGGACTCAAACCGACGTTTTTCGAGTAAGGAATGTGCCGCACCTGTCAGCGTTGTTGCAATTACCTGGGCGCTATCAAGTATTAGTTCTACTAAGCGGTTTTCTAAATGGCGCACCCAATCTTCCAGTTCACGTGCTTCCTGAAATCCTGACTTGCGTTCATCCCTAGCATGTTGGTCAAAATTTCGTTTATATTTTCCTGCTTTGTTCCGGGCTTCGGCGGCCTGAATTTTCACTTTTTTTATTTCTCTGCTATCCGGATGAGCTGCTACCCGGGCATCCAAAGTCAGGTTAATAATGCTTTCATCTACTCTGGAAATATGTCCTAATCGCACGACATTTAACCCTTGCAGCGACAGGCGCTCTGCCAACACATCTGTTGCAGTATTTGACGCGGCACATACTAGTACCACTCGTTCTGTTTGCACCAAATGTCCCACCGCTGTTGCCAACGTTGTTGTTTTTCCTGTGCCTGGCGGACCGTGGATCAAACCCAGCTCTCTTGCGGCCAGGATGCCCTGGACGGCTTGGATTTGGGAGGGGTTCAAATTTGAGTTGTTTACTGGTATGTCCGCAGATCCAAATAATGGAGCTCGCTGCCCGCTAAGCACAGCTCTAAACATTGGCAATGAGCCGCTTGTGGCTTTAATGGCGCGGTCTAATGCCTTCTCCATCTCCTGATAAGTCCGAATATCAAATTCCAGATCTACACCTAGTGGTCCGGCTTGTATCCAATCCGGCAGATCCTGACTATTCAGGATAATTTGCATTTTGGATTCAGTAGCGAAATGGATTACACCTGATAAACGAGGTTTGTTAGCCATTGAGGCTGCCGTATAAAACGTTACTGGTGCACCTGCTTTAAATCGGGAGTCTTTCCTGGGTCCTACTTTTCGCTGGAGGGTAACGGTAGCCTTATCGCCCAAGGCATAGCCGGATTTGATGACTTGTACCGGTTGCCAGGATAATCCATGGTATAACCGTTCTGAGAGAGACATGCGCTTAATCTTATCTTGCCATAGCGTCAGATCAGCTGCTTTTTCTATCCCGAGCAACTCCTTTAGATTGTGGAGATAAATTAGCGCGTGGTCCATATGATTTTTATCCATGGTAGGATGGTTGGATAAGTTCCTCAAATCGAATAGCCACTTTCCAGTATACCCAGAAGTTTGTTTTTTGTTTGCAAATCACAAAATGCTGCTTTCAATGCCATGCGGTTGGTTTTTAAAAATTCAATATTGGACCATCCAAAAGTCTCACGGATTGTATCATATTCCTGTGTCAGGGTTGTAGCTGTTAAGCCTCTGCCATCCGTGTTTATACTTAAAGAAACGCCAGCCCGATAAAGGCGATCCACACTATGATCTTTCATTGTTTGGAACACGCCAGTTTGAATATTACTGCCTGGGCAAATTTCCAGGTGGATCTTATTTCGAGCAAGTAGATTCACCAAGTCAGGGTTTTCCATGCTGCGCACACCATGACCAATACGGCGGGGATGGAGAAAATCCAATACATCGATCACGCTTTCAGCACCTAGTGCTTCACCGGCATGGGCTGTCGCAGGCAGATTCCATTCGCGTGCGAGCTGAAACGCAGGTATATGATGCTCCAGTGAATAGGCGACCTCATCACCTGCAAGATCAATTCCAACAACGCCTTTTGATTGCCACCCTTTGGCGAGTTGGACGGTAGCTATACTTTCCAATTGCGAAAAGTGACGCAGTGCACAGAAGATTAGTCTGCACTGAACACCTGTTTCAGCAGAACCTGCCGCAACCGCATTACAAACAACTTCTGCTACTTTATCCGGCAGCAGTCCTGCACGGGTATGCAGGAGTGGTGCAAAACGGATTTCCGCATAAATGACGTTGTCGGCCTTTAGCTCCCGAATGAGTTGGCGCAAGGCTTTGTCCAAATTTTCTGCAGTTTGCAACAATCGCAAAGCAGGTTCAGTAAAATCCAAAAAATGACTAAGATCCTGGCATTTGGCAGGTGCCACATAATCCTTTTGATAGGCATACTCCGAGATTGTCGGATCGAGGATTGCGACATTTTGATAACTCAGCGATGTGTCCAGGTGTACATGTAGCTCAATTTTGGGCAAGTGGAGCAGAGTTGAAAAGCTAATCGACATACGCCAAAGTTGGGAAGAAATGTGGATTGACGGATCGAAATATGAACATCTTGTAGTGGAATGCGGGTTTATTAGGATTCAAAATAACTTTAGGCCGGTATGCAGCATGAATTTGTTGAAAGCAGACATCGGATTATTTTTGACAGGAGTTATCAGGTCATTGCTTTTGACAGGACGGAATGGTTCTCCCGATTAACCGGTTTTGGATTCAAAGGAGTGGACTTCATGGCATTGAAGGACGGGAAGCTTTACCTGATTGAAATGAAGAATTACAAACAGGCTGCAGGGTTTCCGGAGCCTTTATTACCCATTTGGGATCGATTTATTCAGAGCATGGGTGAAAAGTATACCGATAGCTTGCGGATAATTCATATAGTAGTTGAAACGTTGCGCAGGCATTTTCTTTTCCGCGTGTGGTGGTGGCTGGCGCATAGAATTCAATGGATAAAAAATGCAGAACCCCAATGGGCATTTTGGATGGATGCAAAGTCAGCTAAGGAGTCAGAAAGGGTTACAAAAGTGCTATGGATTATACATCCGGACTTCCCCGGCATATTGTCTTTTCCTGATCACTGGATCGTTCTTACAGGTAGTGGACCATTTGTCGATCTAAAAGGTGTATTTGCGCTGGAGCAGGAGTAGAAAGACAATGAAATAGTAGCAAGAGATTATACTTAGTTCAAATCACGACAATACAGCTTAATATGGTTATTGCCAAAGAGGGGCGACATAGCTTCCTTCTGACTCAATGAGTGTGAAACACTTCCATATTCCTGCTTTACAAATCAACTACTAAAAACCAATACCTTTGATGGATGAGCGCTTCGCCTGCCGGGCCCCTATTAACGGATAAATTTGGTCGTTTTCACGATTATTTGCGGATATCCCTCACGGATTCTTGCAATCTGCGCTGCCAGTATTGCATGCCTGAGGAGGATATGCATTTTATGAAACGTGAGAACCTTATGACGGCAGATGAAATTAATACACTGGCTGGGCTTTTTGTACAGCATGGCGTCCGAAAAATACGTCTTACTGGCGGAGAACCATTGGTCCGTAAAGACGCTGGCAAAATCATCCGGATGCTGGGGCGTTATCCTGTCCAACTGGCACTTACAACCAATGGCGTGTTTATTGACCGGTTTATAGATGACTTCAAGGCCGCTGGCTTGCGCAGTGTGAATATCAGCCTGGATTCTCTTAATCCTGAAGTCAATCAACAGATTACCCGTCGCCCACATTTAACCACTGTTGTGAAACATATCGAGTTGCTCGTATCAGAGGGATTTCGGGTTAAAGTCAATATGGTGGTCATGAAAGGAATCAATGAATTTGAAATTCCTGATTTTGTAAATTGGGGCAAATCACTTCCCATTCATATTCGTTTTATTGAGTTTATGCCATTTGATGGTAATGGGTGGTCTGCGAATAAGGTATTTACACACCAGCAAATCCTTGAGCTTTTGTCGGATAAGCTAACCTTTGACAAATTGCAGGATGAGCCCCATGACACCGCGAGAGCTTATCAAGTCAGAGGCTATAATGGTACGTTTGCAGTGATCAGCACAATGAGCCAGCCTTTTTGTGAAACCTGTAACCGCATTCGTTTGACGGCAGATGGCAAATTTAAAAACTGCCTTTTTTCCCAAACCGAAACGGATTTATTGACGCCTTTGCGAAATGGAGATCCGATCGAAACCTTGATAAAAGAAGCTATCCTATCAAAACATGCGCGTTTAGGGGGACAATTGGCAGACAATTATTTTGAAACAGATGCCAGCAACCTGCACAATCGTTCGATGATCACCATAGGAGGATAGTCCTTTCTCCCATCATTGTGCCGTTCGTCTACCAAAACCTATTTTTGTTCCCGATATGGAAGACTGGGAAATAGACTTCAGTTGGTTGGCATTGCGTCATCAGGTGCAAGATGCAATGGGTCGTGATAGTTTACCCGACCTGAATGCTGTGTTATTTTTGGTGGGCATTCAAGTGCTCGGAAAAGTAAAACATAGCTATACCAAAGAAGAAAAGCAGGACCTGATGCATATAGCAATATGTCATCTACTCAGCCAGGAAGGGTATTTTGAGTTTGTAGGGCTCGATGCTGATGGCTGGCCCCATTATGAGATGGTCAAAGCACATGATACTACCGGATTAAAAACTCAGGAGGCATGGCTCAAACGATTGCTTATTCGATATTTCCGGGAAAATGAAATCTTTGCAAAGTGAAGTGGAAGGCAACACAACCATCATGTAAAGGGATCTATAATCCGGCTTTTGCGCATCTTTCCGCATTAAAATATATGATGATGAAATGGTCTTTTTTGTTGATAGCTATGATTTCCATGATAACCGTAAGTTGTCAATCGGATAAATCAACGTATGCGCTTATCACGACACCTTATGGAGACATGAAGATTCGGTTGTATAATTCAACCCCGAAACACCGAGATAACTTTATTAATCTGACGAATAAAAAATTTTATGATTATACCCTTTTTCATCGGGTCATTAAGGATTTTGTAGTGCAGGGTGGAGACCCTCTTTCCAAAGATGCACACGTCCTGGATGTCCTCGGAGAGGGTGGACCAGGCTACCAGCTTGATGCAGAAATCGGGGCTATTCATGTAAAAGGAGCGGTTGCAGCAGCACGTTTGGATGATTCGCAGAATCCAGAACGAAAAAGTTCCGGATCTCAGTTTTATATCGTTCAGGGCAAAGCAGTCACAGATCTTGAACTGGATCAATGGGAAGCTCAGAAAGGCATAAAATACACTCCGGAGCAACGCAAACTTTACCTGGAAAAGGGAGGGCTTCCTTTTTTGGATATGGACTATACGGTGTTTGGTGAAGTGGTTGAAGGTCTGGATGTCATCGATCGTATGTCTACTGTTCCCAAAGGACGATATGACCGACCTACCGAAGACCTAAGAATGATTGTCAAAATCGTAAAATAACCAAAACGCAAAACGGCAAACCAGGCAATAGATATTGCCCGAACGCCGTTTAGCATACGCCAAATAAAATCATATGTCAACTAGATATCTTCTCTTTCTTGGAGCCATTTCCCTACTGATCTCCTCTTGCGCCCGCCCTGTAGCGGACTTTACCTGGAGTGGACAGGATGATCCTGCACCCTCCGAGATCCGGTTTGAGAATCAATCCAAACATGCCACAGAATACTATTGGGAATTTGGAGATGGCTCTACGGCTACTGACCCTCATCCAATTCATACTTATTCATTATCAGGTAATTATACCATTGCACTCGTAGCATTGAACAAAAACAAAAAAACAAGAATGGAAAAAACGATACAAATAACTGCACCGGAGCCTTGTCTGGTCGAAGTGAATACACCATATGGCAAAATGATCATACAATTGTCGGATGAGACCCCGCTGCATCGGGACAACTTTATGAAACTGGTGGAAGAGCATTTTTATGATAGTCTGCTGTTTCACCGGGTCATCAGAGGCTTTATGATTCAGGGCGGCGATCCCGGTTCCAAGGGAGCATCCCCACAGGCGCGACTGGGTTCAGGCGGACCTGGTTATCAGGTGGATGCGGAATTTCGGACAAGCCTAGCTCATACGAAAGGTGCACTTTGTGCTGCACGGATGGGCGATGGGGCCAATCCCCAGAAAAAATCCTCAGGGTCCCAGTTTTATATCGTACAAGGCAATAAAGCGACTGATGCCATCCTGGATGGTATCGAAGCACGCAAAGGATTTCGATATACGGCTGAACAACGCGAACAGTACAAAAAAGTAGGGGGCACACCACAATTGGACCAGGACTATACAGTATTCGGAATGGTTATCGAAGGATTGGATGTAATTGATCAGATCGCCAATGCAAAAACCTTGCCCGGCGACAGGCCAGAACAAGATGTATGGATGACGATGCGTCTGATCAAGTAATCTGCTTGAATGATTAGTATGTGTTGTTGTATAAACCTAATGACGGTGGATTTTGTCTTATCTTTGTCATGATGGATTTTTCTAAAAGGTATCGCTTTTGGTCTTTTGTTCTGCTCATAGGGTTAGTTTCAGCCTATGGCATGCAGGCCTGGCACAATCCTGCGCTTCATCATCATGATCCATGTTGCATAGATGCCAGTGATGCTCATTTGCACGCTTCCGAAACGCATTGTCATCTCTGTGATTTTGTTTTTATCTACGATATGCCCTCACAAGGGCTTCGTCCGCTGATATTACCCGATGTCAAGTTTTATCGCGATGATTTCCATCTGGTCACCAGGCCGGGAGATAAACCTCTTTTGGGGTATGCCCTGCGAGGTCCGCCTGCTATTGCGGCCTTTTTTTCCTGATTTAACTGCTTTTTTAATTATTCCAATAATGTATGCAGACACCCAAATGGGTGGTGCTGGCATTAATTGTCCTGTTTCCCCTATTTTCATGGGGTCAGGATTGTCAGATCACCCTTCAGGGAAAGGTCTTGGATGAACACGACCAAACCCCCCTTGAATTCTCATCTGTTTTCCTTTTAGAAAGCGGTAAAGGTGTATTAGCTGATAGTACAGGTTACTATAGGATGGATGGTCTCTGCCCGGGCAGGTACACCCTGATTGCATCCCATGTGGGCTGTGATCCGGTGGAAATCCAAATCAACCTGACTTCTGACACAACGATAGATTTGTTTCCTGAACATCATATCGAACTGCTGGAGACTGTCGTCACCACCGCATTTAAGGTTTCAGAGGCGCCTTCTCAAACCCGGTCGGAGCTCAGTGGGTTAGGCCTTGAGCGACTTCAGGGCAGGTCTCTGGCCCAAATGTTGTCCGGTATTTCCGGTGTCAATGTAGTGCGCACGGGTCCGGGGATCGGCAAACCGATGATTCATGGTTTATATGGCAATCGGATCCTGATCGTCCAGAATGACGTTCGTCAGGAAGGTCAGCAATGGGGCATTGATCATGCGCCAGAGATTGACCCAACGGTAGCCGGCAAACTAACGGTGATAAAGGGAGCAGAAGGTGTTCGATATGGTCCGGATGCACTGGGAGGTGTAATACTTGTGACACCGGATCCCTTGCCGCGATCTGCAGGTATCCAGGGTACTTTTTTGTCGGAGGCCCAATCTAATGGATGGGGAGGCAAACTGGCCACTACAATCCAGGGGGGTATGACACGCCCGGGATGGGGCTGGCGAACAACCGGTTCGATCAAAGTGCTGGGTGACGCCACCTCACCGCGATATATGTTGACAAATACGGGGGTCAGGGAAGCAGGTCTTTCTGCTCAGGTAGGGTTTACGGGAAATAAAACCACCTTCGATGTGTATTATAGTTTGTACCGGGGACAGTTTGGCATTTTGAGAGCAGCACATATTGGTAATCTCACTGACCTGGAAGCAGCAATTGAGTCAAGTGAGCCCTGGTATCAACGGCCTTTTGGCTACGGACTGGGTAGCCCACGACAAGATGTTGTACACCATCTCGCCAAGGTGGAAGCGAGCCGGCAATTGTCTCATATGTGGACGATTAAGGGTCGGTATAGTGTGCAGTATGATGAGCGAAAGGAGTATGATGTGCGCCGTGGGGATGACAGTGACAGGCCTGCACTTGATATGGTCATCATTTCCCAGCAGGCAGATGCGCTGCTAGAACATCGATCCTGGCGCCATTTAAAAGGTACGTTTGGAACCTCTCTGCAATATCAAACCAACTATAACATCGCAGGTACAGGAATAAGGCCCCTCATTCCAAATTACATTACCACCACTGCTGCTGCCTATGGCATAGAACGGTATGTCCGCGAAAACTATGAGCTGGAAGCCGGGCTAAGATTGGATTATCGGTATCAGGAAATCAGCCGCTACAATGATCTGAATGTATTAGAATCACCTTCGCGAGAGTTCACCAATGTGAATTTCTCCCTTGGGGGTTTGTACCGATTTGGTCAGCGCTGGACGGCAGTGCTCAATGCAGGAACCGCTTTTCGGGCACCGGGTGTGAATGAACTTTACAGTCAGGGGCTGCATCATGCTACAGCTTCCATTGAAAAAGGCGATGACCGCCTGACGCTTGAGAAGGGCCTAAAAACGGTAGGAACGATTGGTTATAAAAGTGAAAAGTTCGATTTCGACCTATCGGCTTATGCCAATCTGATTAATGGTTATATCTACCTCAACCCGGATGAGGAATATGCCCTGACTATTCGTGGTGCCTTTCCGGTATTTCAGTATGAGCAAACAGATGTGCTGATTTATGGAACAGATGTATCCGTGCGGTATGCCTTGCTCGAAAACTTGCAATACACCGGTCAGGCATCACTATTATGGGCTGAGGATCATGGCTCTGATCAGGCCTTATTCGGGATGCCTCCGATGCAGTTCAGACACAATCTGACGTATCGCTTGAACATCGGCGGATATTGGCAACTACTTGAAGCGGATATTGGTGCCAGACAGGTGTTGCGCCAATACCGTGCTCCGGCATATGACTACGCTGAAGCGCCGCCCGCCTATTTTCTTTTTTCTACTGCACTTACTGCAGCCTATCGCAACAAACGTTTTATCCTGGGTGTCGACAATTTGCTGAATACAGCCTATCGGGACTACCTCGACCGGCTCCGGTACTTTGCGGATGGACCGGGAAGAAATGTGTATTTCAAATTCAACCTTCAATTTTAACTTCAAAAAACATTACTTATGAAGATCTTAGCAAGACTATTCCCTTTTATTCTGGTGGGTTCCTTATTTCTGGGCGGATGCAAAAAAGACGCCGACCCGGTGAATGAAGAAGAACTGATCACCACATTGACCATGACCTGGACCCCTGTCGGAGGTGGGGCGCCCGTTATCTTCCAATTCAAAGATCTTGATGGTGAAGGCGGGAATGCGCCTGTTATTGCGTCCGGATCACTTGCTGCCAATACCACATATGGTGTTTCTATTGTAGCACTCAATGAATCCGTTACGCCAACGGAAGATATCACTGAAGAGATCGAAGAAGAAGGCGATGAACATCAGTTTTTCTTTGCAACTTCAGCAGGTGTCAATCTGAGTTTCAGCTACCAGGATGCGGATACCAATGGTGCGCCTATTGGTTTGTCGACCAATATGTTAACCGGCGATGCTTCAAGCGGTAAA
Source organism: Saprospiraceae bacterium (assembly GCA_017985675.1). Taxonomy (GTDB): domain Bacteria; phylum Bacteroidota; class Bacteroidia; order Chitinophagales; family Saprospiraceae; genus JAGNXB01. The sequence goes on from JAGNXB010000003.1 coordinate 42,296, forward strand.
TTTTTAGTAACCCTGCGGCATGATCTGAATAAAGGTGGAGCTGGTGTAGCCCAGGGAGACATTACCAATGCAGGTGGTGATACCGATATCGAAGTAGAATTTGATATGGTGATCCAATAATTTCCAGCTTTGTCTGGAAGTATTGCTTATACAGGGCCGGTATCCAAAAGATGTCGGCCCTTTTACTTGGTCCATTCGTTGGAAAGCAAGGAATCCACCTCTCCGGCTACTTCCAGACCACACCATTTGCCCTGACCTGTAAAAAGGACCTCGTTCCCTTTTAAAAACCGGACGTCCATTTTGGCCTGCAAGCTTTCGTTGACTTTGCCGGTCATAGCGCCTTGCAGCGGCGATTGTAAGTGGGCACCCGCGCCGGGCTTAGCACTGATTTCCAACGTATACTGACGATCTTGGAAAGCTATATAGATGTGCTCCCCCTCGATCCGGGCTTGTCTTTTGCTACCTGTATAGGTTGCGAATCGATACAATTTGCCTTCGAAAAGAATACCTCCAATAAAGCCTACAAATGAAGTCCCCAGCCAGGGGATATGCGCTGTAGAAGCCATGACGGATACTTCGCCTGAGGAATCAAAATGGTTGCATTGCGTCCAGATCCACCCACGCGGAAAGGAAGTCCCCCAATCCTTTTCTCCATACCCCCGTCCATTCGTAAAATCAAGTTCCTCCCCTTTCCAGGTCAGTTTGCCCGCCAAACGATGGTGCATACTCCAAACACCGTGGTAACATTCCATAAACGGCATAAACGCATACCAACCCATAATCCCTGGCGCACCAAGTGTTTTTGGCCAGGGGTACATATTGGAAAAGGAAAGTTGACCCTTCAATTCTGGTAAATCCAGTATCATCTCTTCATTTGAAAAACTATTTGAGCCTATATGAATATGGAAACGATCCGGACTGGGAGTGAACGCATCGACTGGAAAAGTATGGTAGTTGGCCTTTGCATTCAGCCCATCCAATACCTGAATAAAAACCTCTTTTTTGCCATGAGCATCCATTGAAATACCGGGAATGACAGCGAGAGCCGCCTTATCTTCAGGATGTATAAGTTTAAAATACCACCCTTCAAAATAAGCTTTTTGCCGACCCCAGCCATGATAGCGTTCCGGATGCCATAAAGCTTGCCAACGATGTTTAATAGCTGAAATGTCCATCTTTTATTAAATAATCCAAATTAAAACGAATGCTAAGTGCAGTAAGATGAAGATAGGGAATTAATGCGAGGAACTAAGTTGGATAAAGAGAAAAGAGGGCCATAAAAAAAGCCCGGCATGGATACCAAGCCGGGCTTTAATCGGTGATCAACATCTTCATACTTCCGCAGCTATTCGTGCACTGTAGGCGAGAATACGGTTTACCGCAGCATCACTTGGTGCAAACGTCGCTTTTGGCAACGAACGTCGTGTGTTATTCAGTTCAATAAACTGCTCGTTGAGCAGCGCATTTACTGCCAGTTCACGGCGCAAAGCAACAGTTTCTTCCGGAAGCGTTTCCCGGTACATAAAGGAGATCAAATTTAAAGGTGTAAAGTCATAGGCCATAGGCTGGAATACATTTTTCATGAGTATAGGATAGATATCCCTCCTATAACCAATGGACAATACCGCTTATTGTGCCATAAATGTTAAAATGAAACCACGCCAACTAAATGGCGGTGACATTCATTTCTCACCTAAGGAATAAGTTCCAATTCTCCACCCATGGGCCAGATGTTATCCCTCGGTCAGAGGCAGTTCGGCCAGCACACCTGCTTTCCGGAAGACCAACTCCTTTTTGTCTTTTTCCAGATCGACAAGGATGGTGTCACCTGCCAGGAAGTCACCCGCCAGCAAATGTTTTGCCAGTGGATTGACCAGCTCTTTTTGTAATACGCGTTTCATAGGTCGTGCTCCAAACTGAGGATCAAATCCAAGTTCGGCCATCAATGCCCGGGCATCAGCACTCACTTCCAGTGTCATGCCCTGATCGGAGAGCATGCCCAGCACCTTCTTAAGTTGGATATCCAGAATCAACTGGATTTCCTCCCTGGTCAATGGCAAGAACATGATCCGTTCATCGATCCGATTGAGAAACTCGGGCCGCAGATGTTGTTTCAGCAGATCAAAGACTTCTTTTTGTGTCGTCTCTATAATATCGTCCCGGTGTTTGTCACCCAGATTAGCGAGGTCTTCAAAGTTCTCGAGGATAATATCGGACCCCATATTACTGGTCATGATGATCAGTGCATTTTTAAAGTCTGCTACCCGGCCTTTATTATCCGTCAGGCGGCCATCTTCCAGCACCTGAAGGAGTATATTGAAGGTATCGGGATGTGCCTTCTCAATTTCATCGAGCAGGATGATGGAATAAGGACGACGACGCACGGCTTCGGTCAACTGGCCGCCTTCATCGTAACCCACATATCCCGGAGGCGCACCAATAAGCCGGCTCACCGCATGTCGCTCCTGGTATTCACTCATGTCAATCCGAACAATAGCCCGTTCATCATCAAATAAAATCTCGGCTAATGCCTTGGCCAACTCCGTTTTACCGACACCCGTCGGACCCAGGAACAGGAAAGAGCCTATCGGCCTACCGGCATCCTGCAATCCGGCCCGACTCCGACGTATAGCTTCGCTCACAGCGACAACGGCTTCTTTTTGGCCAATCAGCCTTTTGCCCAACTCATCTTCCAGATTAAGCAGTCGCTGCCGCTCACTTTGCAACATGCGGTTGACGGGAATGCCTGTCCAGCGACTCACTACTTCGGCGATATCATCAGCGTCGACGGCCTCATTGGTGAGTCGTTTGTCTTTGTCTAAGGCCTTGAGTTGTTCCTCCGCTTCCTTGAATTTTGCTTGCTCCTCCTGTATTTTGCCATAGCGAATGGTGGCGACGAGTTCAAAATTGCTTTCCCGCTCTGCCTTTTGCGCTTGCAACTCTAATTGTTCAATTTGCTCGCGCCCATTCTGCACAATTGCAACCAGGGCTTTTTCATTTTCCCAACGGGCACGCATCTCCTTGAGTTGATCCTGAATCTCAGCGATCTGCTCATTTAGGTTTTGCATCCGTTTGTCATTTTTTTCTCGTTTTACCGCTTCACGTTCAATTTCCAATTGCCGTGAACGACGCTCCAGTTCGTCTATTTCTTCCGGTACAGAGTTCATTTCCATCCGTAATCGGGCAGCAGCCTCATCGATCAGATCGATGGCTTTATCGGGCAAAAACCGATCGCTGATATATCGGTGCGAAAGCTCTGCGGCTGCAATCAAGGCCTCATCGAGGATTTCGATTTTATGGAATACTTCGTAGCGCTCCTGAAGACCGCGAAGGATAGAAATGGTGTCTTCCAGGCTGGGCTCGTCTATGACGACGGTTTGAAACCGGCGCTCCAGTGCTTTATCCTTTTCAAAATACTTCTGATATTCATCGAGGGTAGTGGCTCCTATTGTGCGGAGCTCCCCACGGGCTAGTGCGGGCTTGAGGATGTTGGCAGCATCCATGGCACCATTGCCACCGCCTGCCCCAATCAGGGTGTGAATTTCATCAATAAAGAGGATGACTTCACCATCTGCTGCCGTGACTTCTTTTACAACGGCCTTTAGGCGCTCTTCAAATTCGCCCTTGTATTTTGCACCGGCAATCAGCGCCGATAAATCCAACGTAAAAATCTTTTTCGTTTTCAGATTTTCCGGTACATCCCCGCGGACAATCCGCCAGGCTATACCCTCCACAATGGCCGTTTTACCCACCCCCGGATCACCAATCAGAATGGGATTGTTCTTTTTGCGGCGAGACAGGATTTGAAGTACACGGCGTATTTCTTCATCCCGGCCTATGATAGGGTCTAATTTGCCGTTTTCCGCACGTTCATTCAGATTGATGCCGTACTTGTTCAGCGCATTGTAGGTGTTTTCACTATGTTGATCAGTCACTTTGCTTCCTTTTCGAAGTTCGAGAATAGCTTTTTTCAGGTTGTCGACACTCAGTCCGCAATCTTTCAGCATCTGTGCCCCTTTATCTCTCCCCTCGAGGATACCTAAAAGGACGAGTTCGACAGAAATATATTGATCCCCAAAGTCTTTCATGGCTTTACGGGCATGTTGGAGTGCCGTATTGGCATCCGGTGTGAGATACTGTTTATCAGATCCTTCTACCTGGGGATAGGTTTTTATAATTCGATCTGCTTCCTCAATTGCTTTGTTGAGATTAGCGCCCGTCTTTTGAAACAGGAAAGTTGTAACCTGATCATCCGTTTCATGGATGGCCCGGAATATATGCACGGTATCAACTTGTTGCTGGTTGTGTGCTCCTGCCAACTGTTGCGCTTTCAGGATAGCTTCTTGTGTTTTTATAGTAAACTCTTCGTAGGTCATAGCTCCTCATTTTTCTATTGGATCACAAATTAAACGCCAGCAGTGAAATGCTTGATTTTGCTGCCAAAATGGCTCAATTTTATGAAAATGGGGCGACATTTTGGCATCAATTCGAGCATTCTTCTGTCGATATAACATACTGGCCGAATAAGATCTCAAATTCAAATCTGAAAACAGTCCTAACTTAGCCTCGTCTAAAAGATATACGCATGGCTTTTACGCTAGCCGAAGAGGATTATCTAAAAGCCATTTACAAGGGCTCGGAGAAGTATGGAAATCCCGTAAGTACCTCAGCCATTGCGGAGATCATGCAGACCCGGGCTGCCTCGGTCACCGATATGCTTAAAAAGCTGGCGGAAAAAGACCTCATTCATTACGAACGCTATCGCGGGGTAAGTCTGACCAAGGAAGGTGCAAAAACAGCGACAATGCTGATCCGGAAACACCGACTTTGGGAAGTGTTTTTAGTCGATAAGTTGGGATTTACCTGGGATGAAGTGCATGATATTGCAGAACAACTCGAGCATATTCAATCGGACGCCCTCGTCGATCGGCTGGATCATTTTTTAGGTACACCGCGATTTGATCCTCATGGTGACCCTATCCCCGATGCATCGGGAGCCTATCGGATGCGACCGCAAATTCTGTTAAATGAATTGCCCCTGGCCCAATCTGCAGTGATCGTGGGTGTGAAGGAACATACATCAGCATTTCTAAAGTATCTCGATCAGATGGGACTCACCTTAGGTGTGCACCTGCACGTCGAAGAGGTCTTTCCCTATGATGGATCGCTCAAACTAATACTTCAGGACGGATCATCGCGGCTCGTGTCAGGCAAGGCTGCACCATTCATTTATGTACAGCTTAATCCTTCGGGGAATTCGATCTAATTGGGTTCCTATTGTCCAGAACCTGACCTCAACTTAGAACGCTACCTGTAGTCCTGCCCTGCCATTTGCGAGCCTACTATCATTTGGAATAAATAGCGATACCACATTGTCGGATGCAGCATAAATGCGCACGGGTCCAAGTCGCAGTAACGTATGAAGCCCAATATTGCTAAAAGTTTTGTCGTAGATGGTGTATGTCAAACCCGCCTCAAGGAACCGGAAGGGTTTAAAATTGGCACCCAGCGACAGCCCGGTAAACAATTTGTCTTCTCGGTTTTGGCCGAAGATTAAACCGCTCACATTCATCATTTTGCCAATCTCATATCGGGCACCCACCTGGAAATGCCAGGGCAACGGCGTGGTATAACTTTTGCCGGGCACTTCCTCAAAGCCTAATAATTCTTCCAACGTGTCGAGTGCACCAACAATAGACAAGGAATCGTCCGCAAAAAGGGAACTAAATTCAAAGCCGTCGTATTGGACTGTTTTTTTGGATTCATAGCCAACGACATCATCTTTCCAGGTGATGCGTCCGAGATCCATAATAGCCGCATCGATGCGCAGTTTTTCCCCGAATTTAACGGTTCCGCCCAGATCGAGGGCAAGGCCGGTGTTAGACGAAAAGAATTTTTTAAAACTATAATCATCCGTACCAATCTGGAAATCCGTTCCCTCCCCCTGGAGGATATCCAGGTCAGGAGAGGTATACAGCAGGTAGTCGCTGGTCAGGGTAAGTTGATAAATATCATCACTGGTATAGAGGTCGAGTTTGTTGCGAACAGTCCGGGCACTGGTAGCCCCATTCAACCATTTGAGGCGGCCGCCCAGGCTGATCGATCCCAGTTCGACAGCGACTCCGCCATAGATTTCGCTGTAATTAAAACTGCTGACTTTTACGCCCATATTGGCCGTTTCGCCGATGTATGGGGCATTGCCCTGAAAAAATACGCCAAACACATCTTTGGGGTAATAAAAATAATTTTCAAACCGGATTTGGTGCCCGACTTCAAACCATAATTTGCCTATTTTCCATCCTGCGCCGAGGGTCTGTAGAGCACCATCGATTCGAAGGGTGTTTTCAGCTTCCAGCTTACCCAATACACCTGGTACATCAAGGGTGTAGATGTTGTTATTCGAAGAGACAACCAGGTCATTATAGGAAAAACCGGAGTTGTAGATACCCATGCCAAAACCGGGAAGAGTGATTACAAACTTTTCAGTAGGTACGGTCCCTGGCAAACGATATCCCACATGATTGGCATGATAAAGCGAGGGCATTACCTGTCCCAAGAGGGAGGCACTAAAAAGAAGGCTGGCTGAAAAAATCAAAAAAGAAACTATAGAAATTTGACGCATGGTACGTGATTGTAGTTTGAAAAGAATTCGTTGTAAGGAGTGGGTGTGTTTGGAAGACCAGGATTATTCCCCTCCGATACTATAATCCAGCGTAGCTCGTAGGCCCATCCGGAGATTGACCTGATCGGAGCTGCGAATGTGCACATCCGTCTGTCCCATATTGGTTGTGGAGAACCGGCTGTCTACCCGGATTTTACGGGCAAGGCGCATTTTTTCCAACAAGGCGGCATCAGCTTGAATGTAAGTAATCTGGCTGCTTATTCCGTTAGAATAGCCATCCGCTCCTACAGGCGCAGCCTTAAGGATCAACCCAAAATCATTGAGCAGGGTACCCAGTTCAACACCATTTGCATCGATGAGAGTAGCCTGAGCGATGATATCGACAGGCATGCCATTTTCTGCTATGAGTTTGAGCTCTGCTTTTTTCATATCCTCCAATGCTGAAAAATCGACATCAAAGGTTTTGTCCCCTTCAAAGCCATCTGCTTTTCCATGCAGGGGCAATTCCACCTGAACCTTCAGTGCAAAATAGGAGGAATCTGTAGTAAATCCAATAAGGTTGGGGATTTCATCCGGATTAGAGATGGCATCAATCTGATAATCCAGATAAATGGGATATAGATTAAAGACCTCCTTGATATTGGAGTTACTTTTGTCAAAGTAAAAATTGGTAGTGGCGGTAGATCCAACCTGATTTAATCCAGGATACCCAAAGTCAAATCCACTGGTCACCAGCGGACTTTCCAGATCGGCTGATTCGGTTTCATTGCTTACTCTCAACACGGTGACTTTCGAACGAAGCGGGAATCCAAAGGAATTGTCAACAATAATGGTAACCCGTGGATCAGCAAATTCCAGGTTGCCTTGAAGGACATTTTTGAACACATCCATGGTAATGGTATCCCGCTGGATTTGGTGCACCTCATAACCAAAGTAGCCTTCCAGATAGGAGAACTTGATGCCGGTGATCAAGAAGCCTACCGTAGGCAATTTGACCCTTTCGCCATTTGACTTTTTGGTGGCGAAATAACGCACATTCACTTCCAAGCCGCTCAGGTTGATATCATAGCCGGCTGTGGAAATAGCAGGAAAATTAACAATCACAGGAAGTGTCCCGGTATAATCGATTTCGCCAACCACCTTGAGTGTCTGTCCACCTTGAGTCACATCAGGAAATTCCAATACAAAATCCAGATCTTCAGGAATATTTGAATTGACCTGCACGTTAATTGTGCCGGCGGTAAAATGTGCGCGAATAATATTTATCTCATTTTCCAGCGTAAATGGAGCGGAAAGCACCGAGTCAAACATGATGCCGGGAAAGGTTGGAATCGCTTTAAAAATTTCATTCGCTTCCCGACGTACAAGATCTCCTTTGTAGACCAAAGTCATACTCCCATCCGAACCAATCACCAGGGACGAGGTATCTGTGTTTTCACCAAAAAGATCTGCCAATGTGGAGGTGGAAGAAAATAGCGGTAAAGCCAGTTCGGGTTCAAATTTAATTTCCTCCACATCCTTATTGCAGGCGGTGATAAGCAGAAATGAGGACAAAAGAATGAGGGAATAACGCACGATATTTTTCATAAAAATCAACTAAATCTGAATAAATAATGGTTTGATAACACAAAGTAACCATGAAGGTAACGTGAATTGATTAAAAAGCGTTGTCTGGCACACACCTTAGTCCAAACCATGCAGGGTATACTCCTGTCCTAATTCGGGAATTTGGACATCACTAAAGCCATCCTTTATTAATAACTCAGAAAAGGATTGTTGTACGGGGAGAATGCCGTGTACCAGGAAGAGTTGTTTCACTTTTTGCTGTTGGCCATTCAGATACTCACGCATTTCGTCCCGGTCAGCATGTGCTGAGAAGGAGTCCATCATTTCGACCCGGGCATTTACATCTTTCCATTCGCCAAAGACGTGTACTCGTTTTTCACCACTGCGTAAGGCGTGGCCCTGGGTGCCGGGGGCACAGTAACCGACCATCAAAAATGTATTCCGGGCGTCTTCAATATGATTGGCCAGGTGATGTTTTACACGGCCGGCATTCATCATGCCGGATGCACTGATGATCACACATGGGTCTTTGCGGCCATTCAGGGCTTTGGACGACTCAACACTACGGGTAAACGTGAGATTATTAAAACCAAATGGGTTGGGGTCTGTAATCAGGTACTCTGTGAGATCTGCATCATAACATTCGGGATGCAGGGCATAGACCTCAGTAGCACTGGTGGAAAGAGGGCTATCCACAAAGATGGGAATATTTGGCAATCGCTCTTCATTGGCCATTTGATCCATCATATAGATCAACTCCTGAGTTTTTCCAATACTAAATGCAGGGATGATCAGTTTGCCTTTTTGTTCCAGGCACGTCTCCTTCAGGATACGCAGGAATCGGTCGTGTTCGGCTGGTTTTTCATCGTGGAGGCGGTCCCCATAGGTACTTTCGCTGATGAGATAGTCCACAGGAGCAAGCTGTTGTGGATCCCGGAGTATAGGTCTGTCTTTGCGACCGATATCCCCCGTGAAACCCAGTGTCACCTCTTGTTTGCCACGTCGGATACGGAGTGTTACATTGGCGCTGCCCAGGATATGGCCGGCATCTTTGTAATACACTTCCACCTCAGGATGGATACGCAACCAGCGATTGTAAGAGACGCCTACAAACTGGTTCATCACAGCAATCGCATCCGCCTGGGTGTAGAGCGGCTCCCGCACTTTGTTGTTGGGCCTGTTTTTTTTATGGTTCACCTTATGATAGTAGCCGGCATCCTGCTCCTGAATCTTGGCGCTGTCTATGAGCATGATGGTGCATAAGCTATGCGTAGCTGGTGTAGCATAAATATTGCCGCGAAAACCATCTTTATATAACTTGGGTAATCTGCCGCTGTGGTCGATATGTGCATGGGAGAGTACCACGCAATCAATGGTCTGAGGATTAAATAGCCATTGTTCGTTAAATCCGACCATTTCATCACTTCTACCCTGATACATCCCACAATCGAGCAGGATGGTAAAACCATCGTCGAGGGTCAATAGGTGGGCACTTCCGGTTACTTCCTGTGCGGCTCCACAAAATGTTAAATGCATAAGCTTGTCATTTGCCCGAAGGTAAAGAAATGGAAGGTAATGAAGGAGTGAAGGAGTTGAGGAGGGGAGGAGGGGAGGAGGGGGCAGGTTTTGAGTAGGGAGGTTTTGAGGTTTTGAGGGTGAGCTCACATACCCCGTAGGGGTGAGCTCACATACCCCGAAGGGGCGAATGTCCTGTGGACATTCGGTGAGCGAACCGAGCGCCCCTGCGCGAGGCTTACGTAATGCCTTTAGTAAAACAACACAATGTGGACTTTCGGTGAGCGAACCGAGCGCCCCCGCACGAGGCTTACGAAATGCCCATTAGCACATCAACATAATGTTGACATTCGGTGAGCGAACCGAGCGCCACCGCGCGAGGCTTTCTGAAAGCATTAATTTGGAATCTGGAATGGTACGTAGCGTGGGGTGCCCTTGCCAGGCAGTAGAAAACACGATACGCATTAAGCATTTAAACGTTTAAACTTCCCCGAATATACGAATAAACAAAACGTGGATGACCGTATATCAAGGGCAGTAAAAAAGGACCATTTCCATATTGTTACGAGCTTCTTAGCCTTCAGCAATTATTGCCAAATTTTTGAAATGATCAAGTTTTGTTGTAGCAAATGAGCGTTTTTTATGGAAAAAGAGGCCGATTGCGGGTGATTTTAATCATTTGTTGACCAATTTTTCAACTTTTATCATGTCACAGTTGGCGATTAAATATTGCAGGATTTTGTACAATTGGGAGCAACAGGTTACATAATTGTTGGATTAGTAATACATTTTTACAACACATAAGAATCATTAATATATTAATTTAACGCAATTAAATGTCACAGTTTAGCTACATTATTGAAAATTTCTATTTGACCAGGGCGGGATATGCTTGTAACTTTGAACACAGTTTTGGTAACTACAGACAAACATTTTAGAGCATGGCGTGCACAACACCTACTCGCGCAGCATTAATAGTACTACTCGGCGTGAGTTTAATCATCGGATGTAAACACGAGGCAAAGTTTCCGGAAATTCCGCTAGACCTGACCTTGCGAGCAAACCTGGAGACCCTATCTCCTTCCGGCAAACTGGATCATTTTCTATTGCCGGAATCAACCAATCTCGCACTGATTCCACAGGATCCTAAAAATCCATTAAATAAATCCAAAGTGGATCTGGGCAAAATGCTTTTCTTCGAACCAGGTATTGGCATCGAAGCAAAACATCCGGAAGGTATGCGCACCTATTCCTGTGCCACCTGCCATACCCCCGAAGCAGGATTCCGCATAGGTCGATTCCAGGGTATTGCCGATGGCGCAATGGGTATGGGTTACCAGGGTGATATGCGGCAGATCCATAGCAGCTACGACATTAGCGAACTGGATGTGCAGGGCGCACGGCCTTTGAGTGTATTAAATGTAAGCCAGGTTGAAAACACGATGTGGTCCGGTGCTTTTGGCAGCTCGGGCAATAATGTAGGGACGGAATCAAAATGGGTGGGTGACTTTGCCGCGAATCTCGAAGGATTCAAAGCCCTGGAAAGCCAGAATTTTGTTGGTTTGGTGACACACCGCCAGGATATCAATCCACAAATGGCCGAGGCATTTGGCTATACCGAACTTTTTAATGAAGCCTTTCCAGAACTGAATCCTGCTGATCGCATCAACCGGAAGACAGCTTCTTTGGCCATTTCGGCCTACCTGCGGACGCTGAACACCACAAAAGCACCTTTCCAACGATGGTTGCGTGGCTTCACCGATGAAATGAATGATGAGCAAAAGCAAGGTGCCATTTTGTTTTTTGGAAAGGCCAACTGCGCCCGTTGCCACAATGGCGCCAACCTGGGTGGCAATACCTTCCATGTTCTTGGTGTAAAAGATCTCTACCAACATGCCGGCACAGTAGGCACCGATCAGTCGGAAAAACGAAATAAAGGCCGGGCCATGTTCACCCAGGAAGAAAATGATCTCTACAAATTCAGGGTGCCGCAGTTATACAATTTAAAACATTCGCCGTTTTTCTTTCACGGTAGCAGCAAATCCTCCCTCGAAGAGGTCATCGACTATAAGTGTACAGCAGTTTCTGAAAACGAAAATGTGCCAAACGACCAGCTGTCACCTTTTTTCAAACCAGTAACCCTTACTGCCGAAGAAAAAGCTCAGTTGATTGCCTTCCTTCGGGATGGACTATATGATGCCGAATTCAAGCGCTTTGTACCTGAAAAAGTTGGATCGGGACTTTGTTTTCCCAATAATGATCCCATCTCCCGGGTGCAAATGGGCTGTGAATGATGTTTAAATGGATTGGGTAACGGCTTCTAGTAATAGCAGGCATATGCTAGATCTGTCGAGCTGGTAATTACTGCTTGCCCTGTCTGATGTGTGAATAAGTACTTCTCCTAACGATTGGGTCTCAATGATCACTGTCAGGCCTTTACCCAGTTGTTTACATGATTCAAATCCCAGATCTTAATATGATTTGGTGAAAAAAATCTATTTATCGCTTTAATAATTTAAATCCTATTTCTCTGCCTTGTCCCTGAAACATAGCCAGGTTTATCCAAAACCAGGCAAATTGTTCCATGAGTTCAAACTTGTCATTGCCACCAATATTGTAACACTCCTCAAAGCCAGCATCTTTCGCTAATTGTATGGCTATTTTTTTTCCTTTTTCACTGTCGCCGGCAACAAATACATCAAGAGCCAAAAGGCCATAGTGGGGATTTTGCATATTATTCGCACCGGTCGTATTGAAGCATTTTACGACATCTCTGGTTTGGGTGTTATCCAATATAGCATCGGTGGTATTTTTGTATCCTTCTGGGCCTCTACCCAAAACAATATTCATCGCATCAATAATTATTTTGCCGGAGGTGTCACCTAAGCTTTTTATTACATCAACAGTAGCTGGTGCAGGTGTAGAAATTAAAATAATGTCATTTTGTTTTACGGCAGCTTCAACTGTAGTGAAGCATTCTTCACCAATTTCAATGGCCAATTTTAAGTTCTTTTCACTAAGTGGCATTCGGGCCCCTACTAAAACAGCATGTCCTGCATTAATCCATTTTTTTGCCAATGTTCCACCTACATTGCCTGAGCCAATAATTGCAATTTTCATTTGATGTTATTTCCTCGTTTTTATTTTGTAATTTCTTTTTACGTCCTTGAATTATTCTCCCATTTTTAAATCCGGGGATAAATTGCAAAATATTTACGGGTGATACGTTCCTGTATGGGAGAATCGGTTTCTTCGGAATAAGGTAATACAACCCCATTTTTTTTCAAAATCAGAATCTCTTCTGCGCCCTGCTGATAGGCATGCGATTCTTCTATCCCCGTCATGAGTAATTGTTTCCATTCGGGTGTCTGATTAGAAAAGGAATCATGTAGTTGTTGACGGATGGCATCCAGATCCTGGGGTTTCATCTCTTGCCGGTCCAGTCTGACCTTAAACAGGTGGCGATCCAGCAGGCAGTTAGCTACATATCGGAGCAGGAAATCAGGTGAATCCCGCAAAATTTTAATCTCCTGGATGATGTCGTGGTCATCCAGTCGGGTAAACTCCGGCAGGATATCCACCGGATCGGCATTGGGAGAAGGGGAAAAGTCCAGAATATTTCGCAAAATGGGTGACTGTGGCATTACCGTTCCCTCACGGTACAATCTTGCGAGGCGCTGAAACAACATAATCAGCATCTTCTCGGCAGCCAGTACCGTTTTATGGAGGTACACCTGCCAGTACATCAGCCGTCGGGCGATAAGGAATTTTTCGATGGAATACACGCCTTTTTCCTCCACCACCAGTTGATCGTCCACTACAGAGAGCATCTTCACGATACGGTCATAACCGATGACCCCCTCATGCACTCCGGTAAAAAAACTGTCCCTGTTGAGGTAATCCATCCGGTCCATATCGAGCTGGCCGGATACCAGGTGATGGAGAAATGGTTTAGGATAGCTCCCTTCAAATATCGAGAGCGCCATGGTGAGCCGTTGGTCCATTTGCTGGTTCAGTTCGGCCATTATGCATCGGGAAAGCGTTTCATGATGGTAGGGCAATAAGGTATTTTCGAGCACATGACTGAAGGGTCCGTGTCCGATGTCATGTAGCAATATGGCGATCTGAACGGCTTCCGATTCCTCCGGGCTAATGGATATATTTTTGTTGCGAAGGACGTCTACGGCAGACCGCATTAAATGGAGTGACCCCAGGGCATGTTGAAACCGGGTATGCAGCGCACCGGGATATACATAATCCGTCATCCCTAATTGCCGGATCCGGCGCAGCCGCTGAAACCAAGGATGTTCGACCAGATCCAAAAGGATTCCTCGCGGTACAGTAACAAAACCATATACGGGATCGTTGAAGATCTTGTGCGGAGCCATGTGGCGAAATTTTTTGCCTTTGAGTAACGTTCAGCAACAAAGGTACAGGAATCCGAAACCACATTCTGACCTGATAGTATTAAACATCTTTTAACAACCATTCATGAAAATACTTTGGGCAGACGACGAAATTGACATCCTCAAACCACAAATTTTATTCCTCCAGGACAAGGGCTATGAAGTGATCACCGTGACCAACGGGTATGATGCGATCGATGAGTGTGCCAATCGAAATGATCTGGATATCGTGTTTTTGGATGAATCCATGCCCGGACTATCCGGTCTGGAGACACTGAATCGCATAAAAGATGCATCACCCCAACTCCCGATCGTCATGATCACCAAAAATGAAGCAGAGCAGGTGATGGAGGAGGCGATCGGCAGCCGGATTTCCGATTACCTGATCAAACCTGTCAATCCCAACCAAATCCTGTTGACTTTAAAAAAGTTGACCGAAAACAAACGGTTGGTTAGTGAAAAAGTAATGACCGGTTACCAGCAGGACTTTCGCTCCATTTTGATGGAAATTAATGAAGCGGGAAGCATCGAAGAATGGGTCGATATCTATCGCAAAATCATCAATTGGGAGCTCAAGATGGACGCCTCTCAATCACAGGAAATGGGGGACATCCTGAATACGCAAAAGTCGGAGGCTAATGCGTCCTTCTGCAAGTTTATCGAAAGGAACTATCCCGCATGGATGGCCGATCCGGCTTCTGCTCCTACCATGTCCTGGAATCTGATGCGCAATAAAGTATTCCCCAAACACACGGAAGACAAAACCACCATTTTCCTGCTACTCGACAATCTGCGGTATGATCAGTGGAAAGTGTTGGCACCCATCATCACCGAGCAGTATCGGGTCATGGAGGAATCCTGGTTTTTAAGTATCCTGCCTACTACAACCCAGTACAGTCGGAATGCGATTTTTGGCGGTATGTTTCCTTCAGAGATCGAACGATTCTATCCGGATTGGTGGAGGAATGATGTCGAAGAAGGCGGTAAAAATCAATTTGAAGGGGACTTGCTGGGCAAGTTGCTGGAAAAAACATTCAAAAAGCCGGTCAAATGGAATTATACTAAAGTGACCAACTTGCAGGCAGCGCGTAACTTGCAGGAAAGCGCGCACGATTATTTGCAGAATAGCTTTTCGGCGATCGTGTACAACTTTATTGACATGCTCTCCCATGCCCGCACTGAGATGGATGTGCTCAAGGAGCTGGCAGGCGATGAAACGGCGTATCGGTCACTTACCGTGAGTTGGTTTACCCATTCCCCCTTATGGGCGGCTATGCAGCGATGGACGGAGAAAAAGAACGTGCGCTTGATTATTACCACCGACCACGGCACCATCCGCGTCAAAACACCTTCAAGGGTAACAGCAGATAGGGACACCACCACGAACCTGCGATATAAAGTCGGTAAAAACCTCCAGTATGAGAGTCGGGATGTACTGGAAATCAGAGACCCTGCAAAAGGTGGTTTACCCCGGCCTAATGTAAGTTCGACATTTATCTTTGCCAAGGATGACCGGTTTTTCCTGTATCCCAACAACTATAATTATTACCACAATTATTATAAAAATACCTTCCAACATGGTGGGGTATCCCTGGAGGAAATGATTTGTCCCTTTATCATTCTGGAACCAAAGTAAACTCATCTTTCTTCAACCTCTATATTATGTCAAACACCCTTAACACCTTAGTTTTATTGGCTTGTGGTAGCCTAATGTTATTTGCCTGTAGTGAAACCAATAAGGAGCAGTATAGCGAATGTTACTATTACGCTTCTGACCGGGATACGATCTCGATGGCATTCAATATCTCCGGCGATCAAATTAAAGGCCAATTGGACTACCACCTATTCGATAAAAGGCAGGATACCGGTCCGCTGAAAGGTTACCTCAGGGGTGATACCATATTTGGTGAATTCAAATTCAAGACGGATGAGGAGAAAGAAATGACCCGTGAGGTGATGTTCATCAAAGGTGATGGCTTTTACAAGGAAGGCTACGGCGATTTGGTAGAGGTTGATGGCAAGTTGGTTTTTGAAAACAGCCTGGGACTCAACTTTGGCCATGATGTAAAATTGCAAAAAAAGGACTGCAATTAAGCCGTCTCAAGGAAATGGGTTATTCGTTTAGGTGTTAATGGGTTTATTTTTACCCGACAAAGCTTTAGCGGCAGCGGGCGTGTATTCGGGAAAACCTCCTTACTAGCAAATAACCCGCGCCTAGACGAAACCTATTTGCTGCACTTGACCTTATCCCCTTGGGATCAATGGAATCCGCACCAACTAAAAAGGCCCTCTGCAAGGAGGGCCTTTTTATATGGATATAGATCGTAATTCTTATTTCGCTTTTTCTGCAGCAGCTGCGGCGCTCCGGAGTGCACGTGGGATCTCTACCTGGCATACTGGGATGCTTGGAGAAACCAACACTTCAATACCGGCAGGAATTTCAAGATCCTTTACACGAAGTGACTGACCCAATTCCAGATTGGAAATCTCCGCCTCGACGAAGTCAACCAATGATTCAGGTGTCGTTTTGATTTTGATCCGGCGCACCATTTGCATCATCTTTCCACCAGCACGAACACCGACGGAAACGCCTTTCAGCACGATAGGCACCTCTAATTTGATCGCCTTATTGGGGATCAACTCCTGGAAGTCAATGTGTACGATCGCTTCCGTTGTTGGATGAAATTGTACGTCCTTTACAATGCACTCATGCGTTGAGCCAGCGAGGGTTATACGAGCCAGCTTAAACTCAGGCGTGTATATCAAGTGACGGACTTCTTTCGCCGAGGTAGAGAAGTTAATATTCTCTTTACCGTAGATGCATGCGGGTATGCGTTCTGCATTGCGGACAGCTTTAGCAGCCTTCTTTCCACCCGATTCACGGCCTTCACCGGCAATATCAATGTAGTTCATAATGATCGCTTTTCAAAATAGCACGCAAAGATAAGGCATTCAAGGAAATAATCCATAATTGCCTGATCTATTTTTCGAAAAAAGCTATCCTTCCATGAATAAAGCCGAGATCGAACGGTGTTCGTGCGTGTTTCTGATGGCTTTTGCAAAGAGTTTGGCCGTCGAGAGTACCTTTATTTTGGGCGAAGTGTGTTTCAGGGGGATTGTATCACACACGATCATTTCCAGAATACTGGATTGTTCGATGTTCTCATAAGCTTTCCCGGACAGAACCGGGTGGGTACACATGGCGCGGACACTTCGGGCACCTTTTTCCATTAGGGCATCGGCGGCTTTGCATAGGGTACCAGCGGTATCGATGAGGTCATCGACCAGGATTACATCAGCATCTTTCACTTCACCGATGACGGTGATACCGGCTACTTCATTGGCCCGTTTGCGCTGTTTGTCGCAGATGACGAGGTCGCGTTCGAAAAACTTGGCATAGGAGCGAGCCCGTTTGACACCGCCTACATCCGGTGATGCGAAAGTCACGTTGCTCAGGTCCTGTTTTTGTAAATAGGGCATGAAGATGGCTTCGCTGCGAAGGTGGTCCACCGGAATATCAAAAAAGCCCTGAAGTTGATCGGCATGCAGGTCCATAGTCATTAGTCGGTGTGCGCCCGCAGCCTGGATGAGATTGGCGACGAGTTTGGCACTAATCGGTACGCGTGGTTTGTCTTTTCGGTCCTGGCGGGCATAGCCGTAATAAGGCAATACAGCGGTGATATAGCCAGCGGAAGCGCGTTTGGCAGCGTCGATCATAAGCAAGAGTTCCAGCAGATTGTCGCCGGGGGCGAAAGTGGACTGGATCAAAAAAACATAGGCACCACGAACAGATTCATTGATGATGGGTTGCATTTCCCCATCCGAAAAACGCTGGAGGGTAATGTTTCCCAGGTTGGATCCGTAAAAATCAGCAATCTTCTCGGAAAGGTATTGGGACTGCGTACCTGAGAATAGTTTGACCTCCACCATGATGTAATCTTTTCGCAAAAGTACAAAAACGAAATGCTCCGCTTTCCTGATATGGCGCTTTTCTTTAAGATGAGCAAAAGAAATCGATGCCTTCTGCCCAGGATGCGGGTAGATGATGATTTCATTTATCTTGAGCGGTGTTGCTGTCATCCATTTCCTAAGCTCAGCTTATCGTTCATGAAAAAATTTTCGTTTACTGGTATTCAATTGCCACATGTCTTTGCATTGTTGTTTGGGGTTATCCTATTCTGTAGTGCATTGAGTTATATCATTCCATCAGGGACATTTAGCAGAGCGGAGCGACAAGTAGGTACGATGACGCGCACCGTGGTCATCCCGGGATCATATGTGCACATGGAAAAGGTGTACAGTATCACCGGGGTTTTTGTCCCCGTTGAAGTGGAGGGCAAAGCCGCTCCGGTGAGTCTCACGCAGTTTTTTTCTGCCATTCCCAGGGGGCTGGAAAAAACAGCAGATATTATCTTTCTCATCTTTCTGATCGGCGGTGTTTTTGGCATCCTGCAGCGCACTGGCACGATCACGGCCGTCTTACATGCTCTACTGACCAGGTATGCATCTTCGGGTCCGCTGCTGACAATTATATTGATGTTGGGCATCTCTGTGAGTGGCAGCACACTGGGCATGGGGGAAGAGTTTATCCCTCTGGTGCCTGTGTTTTTATACGTAGCCCGGGAGTTGGGTTATGACCGCATATATGGTCTGGCGCTGGTGATGGTAGCTGCTGATATTGGGTTCGCAGCATCAACGACCAATCCGTTTACCGTGCAAATTGCACAGGGCATTGCGGAGGTGCCTATTGGCAGTGATATTGGTTTCAGGGTGATCTTTTACCTGACTTGCATGGCGATTACCATCGGCTATATGCTCTGGTATGGTCGCAAAATAAAACGCAACCCAGAGCGATCAATCATGGGTAATGAGGATTTTCACATCAAGGGCCTGGGTGAGATCCATTCGACCTTGCACCGCTATCATATCTGGACTGTAGCGATCTGTGGAGCCTTATTTGTTGGGATAATTTATGCGGTGCAAGCCAAGGGTTGGTGGCTGGCCGAGATGAGTGGGGGATTTCTGCTCATGGGCATCGTGGCGGCCATCCTGGCCAGGCTGAGCGTCAAGGAGACCACCACGGCTTTTATTAAAGGCATGGAGGAAATGGTGGTGGCGGCGCTGGTGGTTGGTTTTGCTAAAGGCATCCAGGTGGTGATGGAGGATGGGCAGATCATGGATACGCTGATCCAGCATGCATCGATGACATTGAATGGATTGCCTCGTATCGTCGCCGCAGAGGGCATGCTAGTATTCCAGACGACGCTCAATTTTTTTATTCCTTCTGGCTCCGGTCAGGCGGCGACGACTATGCCGCTCATGGCGCCACTTGCGGATCTGATTGGTATTACCAGGCAGGCAGCCGTTTTTGCATTTACTTGTGGTGATGGTTTTTCCAATACCATAATTCCTACCTCTGGGGTCCTCATGGCGATGTTGGCGCTGGCAGATATTCCTTATGTCAAGTGGTTGAGGTTTATGGTGCCGTTGTTTTTGATGTTGATGGTGGCATCGGCTATTTTTTTGGCGGTCGCAGTGGTTTATCCGATGAATTGAGGGGAAGGGTAGGAGATTTTGACTTAATTATCTATACGCTCTCTTGCAATCCTATCAGGTTCTTCACTTAGATAATACGCCAAGCACATTTCCAATGTTTTTTTTCCAAGCACTCCTTCGTTCTATGCATTTTCTATTTCCTCCATCGTAGATCTTGGTGAAACCATGTATTGTGCATTATGAATACTTTCTAAATTTATTTTCCAGACAACTTTTCCAGACAACGAATCCAATAATTTATAAATATTCACACCTAAACAAAAATCTTTGTAAAAAATACTTTCAGTGATCATCTCCTAATCAAAATATGGATTCGCATAGCTTTTTGTTAAGCAGTCTACCAAGAAATTTATTTTAAAGGGCATCTCTATTAACCTCCGAAATAGACCAAAACTAAAGAAAACCAAGCGAGACAAGGCATTTTGATCGCATGCCGCCTTAGCTTCAGCGATGGCACAAGGAGCTTAGCCATAGCTAAGTGATTGAAAAATAATCCCACTAATAGCGGGACTTAGGTTTTATTTAGTAAAAATCCTGCAAGGATTTGTTTGGTCATTGAGTGGGGTTGATAGAGGTGCCCTAAAGTCTTTTACGAATATCTTGCTTTCCGTCGGAGTCGATCCGGGATAATCTTGTGCACCCAGGAATGAAGTGTTAGCTATTATTAGAATTAAACAGAATTAATTAGACAAAATCAGTACATTCTTCCCTTTATAATTTGTATTCATTTTTTACCATATTAAATTTCAGATCAAATGTATGAGATACATAATATCAATAAAAATTATTTATTGTTTATATTAAATTTAATGTTTGGAATAGCTTAAACTAAATCAGCAAGCGACATCCATCCCATAAATAGAAAAAATAATGCAAATAAACCTATGGGAATACCCAACACAATGATCAGTGCAAGCCTGCGTGTACCTTGCACCGTTGCAGGCAATAAACTATGAACTAGGAATTCACCAAGAATCATTGATCCCCAATATATAAAAAACGGCACCCAGTTTCCGGGGTCTTGCATCCACTCAAAACTATAATACCCCTCATCGATAAAAAATAAAAAAAGGGTTAATACAAAAGGAATCCCTATAGGTAATACTTTAGCCCAAAGACTTTCTTGCTGGTGCTTAATGGCGATCAAAGTCCATATGTTTATATTTGGATAACGGCCTGTTGCCTGCTGGCGTATATAGGGTGCCTATTTAATTTTTCAGTTCTGAATTGGTTGCACAGATCTCAAGCATTACTTTTTCCAACGCCTGATCCAGGCGGCTTCGATCTGCCTTTTCCGGATAACTGCCTTTGTAAAAGGTTTCCAATAAGTGGTTAATGGAATCAGCCATGGTTTTGGTGCGCCGCCACATATCCGTAGTGCCCGCTTGCAGGTTTTCCAGTGCTATTTTACGAGCTGCTGATTCCGGTGCATCAGGATACATCATGAGTGTGTCTTCCAGCATCCGGATGTCATCCGCCAGTTTGAAACGCTCCGTTCTCAGCTCCTGTGCCTGACAATAAATCTGCGCCAGTTGCCGGGCATCCGCCTCAACTTGCTGATCAGACAATGTGGTTGTACATCCTGCACTAAACAGGATTATAAAAAGGGCCAGCAACCGGCTAACCGGTAACATGGCCCTTCCAAAATTTACAGGAAAAAATGGCATTAGAAACTGGTTGGCCAGTCTATTTTAGTAATCACGTTTTGGCCGATGATACGGCCCATCGTTAGTCCTAACTGATTGTCCATATCGTAGTGAATACCTCCAAACAAGCGGGAGTCAGCGCACTCTTCCGCCATATCATTAAAATTGGTGTAGGTGCGTATTGGAAATCCGAATTGCAACTGCGTACGGTCCGTAAAGTTGTAATTGCCATCGCCATTTGTAAACATCTCAATAAATACCTGAGATCCCGCTGCGGCTTCTGTAGCGTGGCCGGAAGTATAAGCAGGAAATGGTGGCGTACCGATGACTGTTGCAAAGGCCGGGTCAATATGTTGTTTGATGTAGCTGACAGGGCGAATTAAAAAATGGTCATATTTTGTTTTCCAACAACAGATAAAAGCATCATTTTCTGCCAATCCGAGCTTGGCATAAGCGACCGCACATTTGGCCAGGTTGGCATTATCTTCCTCCAGTAGTTGGGTCAAAATATTAAACGTGTGACCGGTAGGTGTGCAAGTATTAAATGGATCGTCGGCCCAGAAGCGAGCTATCTCCTTTTGATCATCTGTTGCATTGGTGACAATGGTGTAAACTTCCATAGCCGCCCCATAAAAATCGGAGGATGGATCCGTGCTAAAGGGAATATGCGGAGCGGGTTGAGCCTGTGATATATTATCAAATACGAAGGCACGATTTTCGGCCCACCTTGGTGACAACGGATTAAGCGCAGCTCCGGTAGGAACCCATGCACCAGTAATCGTTGGCCAGGAATAGGGTAATTGGAACGGATCAACCTGCGACTGATGGCCGCCATCCGATGCCGAATAAGCATATATGGCTGTAGCCATTGCTTTGCCAAAGGCCACGGATCGCTCTACTACTGCTGGTTCTAGCCGGTTCGACAATTCATCTTCCCACAACTGCTCGAGTGCATCAATCGCTTCGAGATTGGCAGGAGTGATTTTGATCTCAAACATCTTGCGCATGATATCAGCCAGCGCTGCATTGGATGCCAGGGCCCAGTCATAAGAATACTGATCCGTGTCTGCCATGGGCAACATGCCGGCATTCAATCCGCTAATCTGCCCGGCAAGACTTTTTGCTTCAGGCCAGCCCTGTACGACCGTTTCATATAGCGCGAGTCCGGTGTAGCCAAATGCCCGCGCAGCTTGTGGTGGGAACATACCCGGTGTCTCTTTCACGATAGTACACTCTAGCTTAAACCATTGCTGTGCCAACGTGCCATCGATAAGCTTAGGATGATCGCCACCCATCGATAAATCATCATCCTTTTTACAGGATACCTGAAAGAGTACAGCGGACAATAAAAGTAGTGTTAGGATTCTTTTCATAAGGTTTGAAATGCTATGTAAAAACACATCTTGTACAAAAGCTCGAAAGAGGCATAGTTTGTTCCCGCTTCAGGTCGATTAGTTTTTCGTTTTCACTGTAAAGCGTGATCGACCAGACCAATCCAGCTCCGTACAAAACACAAAGTTATTGAAATCGAGGCGCTAATGAAAACAGATAAGCTTAAGATTTCCTTAGAATGACGTGGCTTAGATACCCTTGCATCGGTTTCATGAAAGCCCCTTTATATAGTCCACCCCACAAAAAAAGACCCGCATCCGGCATATTGGATACGGGTAATCGATCTTGGGTTTCGGTTCGGGATCTACCTTTATAATGATCGCCATGCCTGGAAAGTTCAACTCCAATGGTAGTCTCCATCTCGCTTCCTCAACTCCTCCCCTCCCAAACTCCTCAACTCCTCACGTCAATAAGCTCTGACATTTTTTTTCTCCATATAATTAATAAAGGCTCTATTAACTACCCGGTTGCCGCCGGGTGTTGGGTATTTACCCGAAAAATACCAGTCGCCATTGTGGTTGGGGCAGGCGATATGCAGATTTTCAAGGGTCTGGTAAATGACTTCGACTTCTATTTCCAATCCGGGAGGCGTGACAATTTTTGCGATTTCTGCAGAAATTTCATCTGCCGTATATGCTTTATACAGCGTTATCACTTCATTGCGTGTCTCGGCCAACGACTGTGATTCGGCATCTTTGCAGCGGGCATAAACTTCTTCCAATAAATAGGATTTATTATCCCTTTTTAAAAGATTTATCAGCGCTTTAAATGCTACAAATTCCCCCATTTTTGACATGTCAATACCGTAACAATCCGGATAGCGGATCTGGGGAGCCGACGATATAATAATTATCTTTTTGGGCCTCAGCCTGGCTACGATCCGGATTAGGCTTTCCTGTAGCGTCGTGCCCCTTACGATGCTGTCATCCAGTAAGACGGCCGTGTCTACATGATCGCGAATGATGCCATATGTCACATCATATACGTGTGACACCAGATCGCCCCGGGCCTGATCGGTGCTGATAAATGTCCTTAATTTTTCATCTTTCACGACAAGTTTTTCCACCCTTGCACTGCGCGAGAGAATGTGTTGCAGATCCGCTTCATTGGGATTTGCCCCCAACGATAATATGTCATTCAGCTTGCGCTGGCTTTCTATTTTTTCAATGCCTTGCGTAAATCCAAAAAAAGCAACCTCTGCGGTATTGGGCACAAAACTGAACACAGTATGTTCCAAATCATACTTTACGCTTTCCAACACGGGTTGAGCAAGCAATTCGCCCAATTTTTTCCGCTCATTATATATCTCGCGGTCTGTGCCGCGACTAAAATAAATGCGCTCAAAACTACAGGCAGCCCGCTGTCGGGGTTCCGTAAAGGGCAGTTCTTCCCACTGCCCACTGCGTTTGATTATGAGTGCATGCCCTGGCGTGAGTTCGCGCACATCATCGAAATGGACATTCAGTGCCGTTTGTATAGCCGGCCGTTCTGAGGCGGCTACGATAATTTCATCATCTGCATAATAATAGGCCGGCCTG
The DNA here is from genome assembly GCA_017985675.1 of Saprospiraceae bacterium. GTDB lineage: Bacteria > Bacteroidota > Bacteroidia > Chitinophagales > Saprospiraceae > JAGNXB01. The sequence goes on from JAGNXB010000003.1 coordinate 66,537, forward strand.
ATACCCGCCGGATCGCGCATCACAAAACTATCGCCATGACCCAATAAGCCGCCGATCACATAGCCGCCATCAAATTTGCGGGTAGCACGTCGCAAGAGGCGCTGCACATCCAGATGTTCAATGATCATTTCATTGATCTGCTGGTTATCGTACCCATCAGGTTTAAACCAGGTGTACAGTCGCTGCACCTCGTCATCGAGAAAATGGCCGATCTTTTCCATCACCGTGACCGTGTCGGATCGTTCCTTTGGGTATTGACCCAGGTCCACCAATTGTTGGAACAATTCGTCCACATTAGTCATATTAAAATTCCCTGCCAGGACCAGATTGCGGGTAATCCAGTTGTTTTGCCGCAGAAACGGGTGACAAGTCTCGATCGAATTATCGCCATGGGTGCCATATCGCAGGTGGCCCATGAGCAATTCGCCTGTGTAGGGTTTGTTGTGGTAGAGGCTTTCGACATCCGCGATTTCCTCCGGTGTCAGATGCTCAAAATGACTGTAAATACCTGTGAAGAGGTCCTTCAGGTAGTCGGTGCTCACACTGCGCCGCCGGCTAATATAACGTGCTCCGGGCTCACTATTGAGTTTGATAGTGACCAGTCCGGCACCATCCTGGCCTCTGTTGCGCATCTTTTGCATGAGCAGGCGCATCTTTTGCAACCCATGAAGCGGATTGCCGTAGGTGTCCTGGAAATAACTGATTGGTTTCAAAAGACGAACCACGGCAAGGCCGCATTCGTGTTTAATCGGATCACTCATATAGTTATTCGAAGTGCAAAGATAACCTTCCCTGGGAGGTCATAAAGCAGCATTTTTTAGAAAGAGGTTATCTTACCGGCATATAATCAGAAACTATGAAGAATTGTTTAGCACTTGGCCTTCTCCTGTTTGTCTGTTCGATCAGTGTCCGGGCGCAGGAATTACGTCTTTTTCTTGATGTGCCCTCGATCTATGCGCACAGTCCACAGCTCGATGCCATAACCACCAATTCAGGATTGGGTATGGACGTCGGCTTCGGCATGGGTACGCACAACCTGATGACCAAGTTCAGTGGAGGTACGACGGTAACCGCCAATTTTGAGTCGGATGAAATTGAAGAAACTGTCCTTTGGGGGCCTTTCCTTCGTCTGGAAGCTGGAGCTGGTCTATGGCGGACCAATGGCAATCAGTGCTCCCAGCACCACTCCAATGCGTTTTCCGCTATTGGCAAAGGAGCCATCGTTTATGCTTTTGAGCCTAAGGAAATCCAATATACGGTTGGTGCCGAATTCAGCTATTTTCGCATCAGGGATTATTTCAAAAACATGGAAATATTCCTGGATGCCGGTTACAACGTGACGACTTCCCTGCCTTACGCCAACTTTGGATTCAGGAACTTCCTGAATTTACGGACATAAACCCTTGTTGGACGGTGTTATTCCTGTGCGATAGCTATCGTGGCCAGGCTGATATGTACCCCTTCCAGGGCGAGTAGCGGTATGGCGCAGGCTTCCAATGTAGCGCCGGTGGTCATGACATCATCGACGAGTAGGAGGTGTTTGCCAATCAGGATTTCAGGCTTGGTTACGACAAATGCGTTGCTGGTGTTGTCTAGTCGCTCCCGGCGGTTCATATGCGTCTGTGTGGCCGTGGCGCGTGTGCGTTTCAGTCCGTTTTCCAATACTTTGCAGGACATGGTTTCGCCCAGCCCCCTTGCAAAAGCGGCACTTTGGTTAAAACCACGGTGATGCATTCGCGAAGGGTGCAGGGGTACGGGTATGATGAAGTCAATGTGTTGCCAAAGTGCTTGCTCCTTGAGCATAGACCCGTACAGTTTGCCAAGATCAACGGCCGCCTGTTGTTGACCCTGGTATTTAATGCGGTGAAGGAGATCTTGTACCGGGGAGTCCTTTACAAAGTACAACAGCGCAGTAGCAGCGACAATTGGGAAACGACCTTTCAGGCGGAGGGTCATGCCATTTTCGGGCACCAGGTGGTAATCGGTAAACGGTAATTGTAGGCGACAGGAAATGCAGAGGCAACTCGTGCGCGGCACCTGCTCTTTGCCACAGGCTGCACAGAGGCGTGGATACACCAGCCCGAGCATATCGTCTGTTGCTTCAAGGAGCCAGCCCACCGCATGTTGTATCGTTTTCCGGATCATCTGACCAGCACTTCAATACATACCTTTTTTTACCGCCTACTAACTCTCCCCTTCAATCCTGGGTATAAAGACAAACGTAGCACCCAGGTCAGACAGCACAAACAGGCAAAGTTGTTCAGAAGGGTTTTTATACACCTGTTTGAAGTTTTCTATTTTATCGGCCAAAATTATTTGTTTGGTTGAAAACTCCTCCAGAGTGCTGATATGTATAGACCAGCGACTTTGGTCGCCCTTCTCCACGACAGGGAGTCCCAGCTCGATGGTGGCGGGGTGCACGACAAAAATGGGATACCGGGATACATCCTGATCCCGCACCTGGTCGGCGAGGTTGCCCATCACCGCCATCCATGGCCGGATATCGGCTTCGATTTGTTTGAGTTTGACTTCAGGATCCACCATACAGCTGCGAAATTACAATTTGTTTGGCTGAATGGTAATTCGCCTGATTAAAGCGGCGTCATCTGTCTGAAACTTGATACGATGGATTAATTTCAAGAACATGAATCCACAAATAGCTGATTAAGCAATATGCCGGGCTCGCGTGCTTCTACTTGCGATCGAAAAGAACCCCGTGACTAAGCCACAGGGTTCTTCTGAATACACTCTACTTCCCCTTAATCCGTGCCTGAATGATAGCCACCCATTTTTCCATAAACTCCAGTTCGTTGCTCAACGACTGGTCTTCTGCTTCGTCGTAAAACATCAGGTGAATATCGGCTGATTTTGGATCGATGGGTACAAATTGAAGGGATAACTTTTCCAGCATCGTATAGTTGCCTCCCTGGTTGGGAACGGTTTTGTTGACCTTGACCAGTTTACAATCCCGAATATCCCTCAGGGTGACGGCACGGGATGTCAATTCGAGCCGGCCTTTTTTGACAAATAACAACATATTCGCGTTCTCGTCGAGTCCCAACAAGGTGTTGCCGGATTGCTCCTGCCGGGTCACGGTTGCCTGGTTTGCAGTAGCTAACTCGGTCAAGGCCTGCGTCAGGACCAACTTCCGTTTTTGACTATTGTTGCGAATAAACAGTACAAATAATACACACAGGGCAAGCATAACTGCCCCTATAATAGCGGTTCCAAAATCCATGATGAAATCATTTAAAGACATTATCAAAAGGCGGTAAGCGCACCTACCGCGATAATCACACTTCCGTTCGCTGCCTCGCAGCCAGGGATAAGGAAGATGGAATCACCAATGATAATGGAACGGAAAGAGGATGTCCTGCTTGCGGGAGCGGATGAGCAGGCCATCATAAAAGAGTTGATAGCGTGCAAAACCTTGCTGCGTCAGCAGTCCGGCGACATGCCCAAGCAGGGCCGTTCCCGCTGCAACAAAGGTAAAGGGTGAAGTTGCAGGGGCCTTGAAACCAGCTACTTTGCCCGCAGTCTGTGCGATGTGGCTTGCCAGGCTGAAGGCTGCCGAAGTCAGGTAACTACCATCGGCTTGCTGTCCCTTGACACCGGGAGATGCTATCAGGGCATTGTACTGCAACACAGCCGTACCATACAAGGCCAGCAGGCAAAAGACTATAAGGATGCGCCGCACTCTTTTCACGGTGCAAAGGTAGCGCGGTTGATGGTTAGGAGCAATGGTCGAATACGCGTTTATGATCAGCACCTGATAACACTGTGCGGTCTAATACTTATTTATATTAATCCACTACTATTTCTTAGATGTGTGTAGGTACAAAATGGCCAAACAAAAGCAAGATATTTATCTCCATATGATGACCTTTATATTTCAAAAGCTCTGAAGATGACCCCTGCCTGGCTCGACACAACGGAATATCCCTTTTCTCCTCATTACTTTAACATTGGTGGCCATCAGTTGCACTACATTGACGAGGGCCAGGGTGAAACAATCTTGTTTGTGCATGGCACACCCTCCTGGAGTTTTGATTATCGAAAAATAATTCTTGCACTCCGTTCGACCTATCGCTGCATAGCCGTTGACCACATCGGTTTTGGCTTATCCGACAAGCCGGAAACCTATGATTATTCTACACAAAACCACAGCAAAACACTCGATGCATTTCTACTGGAAAAGCAGCTTTCGAATGTGACGCTGGTGGTGCATGATTTTGGGGGACCGATTGGGCTGAATGTTGCGATCCTGCATCCCGACAGGATCAAACGCCTTGTCATACTCAACTCCTGGCTCTGGAGCAGTCAAGGGGATCCGGAATTTATAGCTTTAAGCAGAATATTAAAAAGTCCTCTCGTTCCCTTTTTGTACCGGTACCTGAATTTTTCACCAAAATTTATCTTGCCCAGATCTTTTGGTGATAAAAAAATATCCAAAAAAACCTTGACCCAATACACCCGGCCTTTTGCAAATAAAACACAACGTTATGGTGCCCTGGCCTTTGCCAAATCACTGCTCCATGATCAGGATTGGTTTGAATCCTTATGGCAAACTAAACAAGCCATCGCTTCCAAACCCACTTTGTTTATCTGGGGAATGAAAGACACCGTAATCCGGCCGCATCATCTGGATAAATTCCGAAGCGGCTTCCCACATGCCCAGGAACTGACCCTGGAGACAAGCGGCCATTTCCCTCAGGAGGAAGAACCGGAAAAAGTTACTGAAGCGATACGCACGTTTATGTTGGCCGATTAAATTGATTTGACAAATTTCACCTGATCATTAGCATCAAAATTTGTCAAATCTCTATCCATCCTACACCAAATAAAAAAGGTGGCCGTTGCCGGACCACCTTTTTTATTTTACACATGAGGTGTCGTCACACCAGATCAAACCGTCCCAATGACATCACTTTATGCCAGGCCGCGACAAAGTCCGTCACGAACTTCTCCTGAGCATCTGCACAGGCATACACTTCCGCCAGGGCGCGAAGCTCGGAATTTGAACCAAAAATCAGATCTACCCGAGTTGCTGTCCAACGCTTATCGTCAGTCTTTCGGTCGTGGCCATCAAATAAGGTGAGTGAATTGGGTTTTGCATTCCATTTTGTGTTCAGATCAAGCAGGTTGACAAAAAAGTCATTACTGAGTGTCTCCGGACGGGTAGTGAATACACCATGCTGCGATTGATCGTAGTTGGTATTTAACACCCGCATTCCGCCAATTAACACCGTCATTTCTGGTGGCGTCAATGTCAGCAGCTGTGCCTTATCCACCAGCATTTCCTCCGAAGATACCGCATGTTGTGGTTTGAAATAATTTCGGAAACCATCGCCTGCGGGTTCTAAAACCATAAATGATTCTACATCGGTTTGTTCCTGTGTCGCATCGGCACGACCGGGAGTGAAGGGCACTGTCACCTGGTGGCCGGCATTTTGTGCGGCTTTTTCAATACCTGCACATCCACCCAAAACAATCAGATCGGCCAGGGATACTTTTTTACCGCCCTGCTGTTCCTTGTTGAACGCTTGCTGAATGCCTTCCAAAGTCACCAGAATCTTTGCTAATTGCTCCGGATTGTTGACTTCCCAATTCCGCTGCGGTGCCAGACGAATACGAGCGCCGTTTGCACCACCGCGTTTGTCGGACCCACGGAACGTAGAAGCGGATGCCCAGGCTGTAGAGACAAGTTGAGACACAGTCAAGCCGGAATGGAGTAGTTTGGACTTGAGGGTAGCTATATCTTGCGCGTCGATCAATACATGATCAACGGAAGGCACAGGGTCCTGCCAGATCAAATCTTCAGCAGGCACCTCAGGACCCAGGTAGCGCGCCTTCGGGCCCATATCGCGGTGGGTCAGTTTGAACCATGCACGGGCGAAGGCATCGGCAAACTCATCAGGATTATCGAGAAAACGACGGGAGATCTTTTCATAAATAGGATCAAAGCGCAGTGCCAGATCCGTTGTCAACATCACCGGCACATGGCGCAGAGACGGGTCGTGCGCATCGGGTACGGTGTCTTTTCCCATACCGTGTTTGGGAATCCACTGATGGGCACCAGCGGGGCTTTTGGTCAATTCCCATTCGTAGCCGAAGAGATTCCAGAAAAAATTATTGCTCCATTTAGTGGGTGTGGTAGTCCAGGCACCTTCGAGGCCGCTGGAAATGGTGTCTTTACCATGACCCTGACCGAAGGTATTGGTCCACCCGAGTCCCTGATCTGCTATACCCGCTGCGGCGGGCTCCGGACCGACATATACGGAGGGATCGGCTGCACCATGTGTTTTGCCAAAGGTGTGCCCACCCGCGATAAGTGCTACCGTTTCTTCGTCATTCATGGCCATACGCCCAAAGGTTTCGCGAATGTCTCTGGCTGACAAGAGCGGATCCGGATTGGCATCAGGCCCTTCGGGATTGACATAGATGAGACCCATCTGCACAGCAGCGAGTGGATTTTCCAGTTCGCGATCGCCGGTATACCGCTCGGCTTCCAGCCATTTGCCTTCCTTGCCCCAGTAAATATCTTCCAGCGGCTCCCATACATCTTCACGTCCGCCGCCAAAACCAAAGGTCTTAAAGCCCATAGATTCGAGGGCGCAGTTGCCGGTGAGGATCATTAGATCGGCCCAGGATATTTTGCGGCCATATTTTTGTTTAATAGGCCAAATGAGACGGCGGGCCTTATCTAGATTGACGTTGTCGGGCCAGCTATTGAGCGGTGAAAAGCGCTGGGCACCTGAACCCCCGCCACCACGGCCATCCGAGATCCGGTATGTGCCGGCACTGTGCCAGGCCATGCGAATAAAAAACGGACCATAATGGCCATAGTCAGCAGGCCACCATTCCTGGGAGTTGGTCATCAGCTCAAAAATGTCTTTTTTCACGGCAGCTAGGTCCAAGCTCTTAAACTCCTTAGCATAATCAAACGACGAACCCATCGGATCCGACAGGGAGGAGTGCTGCCGCAGGATACCCAGGTTGAGCTGGTTGGGCCACCAGTCGCGGTTTCTTGTACCGGATCCGGCACTTTGTTTGAGTGCGCCGCTGCTAAACGGGCATTTGGCTTCGGTGTTGTTGACATCGTGGGATACCTGATCCGGATTAGGGATATTTTCCATGTTTATACGTTGATTTATTGTTGGTTAGGAGATAAATATACAAATTTGAGATGAACGCACACCACAACATTATGCCGGCAAATCTAAGGAATTGTAGCCAATCGGCAGTGGCTGTTGATATCAATCAGTAAGGTGGGTGACTTGGTGGGGTGGCCAGTTAAGCAGTGCGGAACTTATTGAATTTGGAATATGAAGGGCTTGTAATAATTAAATTTTTGATGTGCATACAATATTAAAATCTAATACAAGATGTTAACAAATTTTCCATGTTGAAGTGTAAAACTTGACCAATCAAAACGTATTTTGATTGGTCAAATTTCCAGAATTTGAGCAATCTTTGGTCAATATCAGATATAAGGGTCTACTGTAAAGATTTGACAAATTCTTAGTCTCGATATACAAAATTTGTCAAATCATAACGTATTTTGATTGGTCAAATTTCCAGAATTTGAGCAATCTTTAGTGAATATCAGATAAAATATTTGACAGTAAAGATTTGACAAATTCTCCGTCTTGATTTATAAAATTTGTCAAATCAAAACGTATTTTGATTGGTCAAATTTCCAGAATTTGAGCAATCTTTAGTGAATATCAGATACAAGGATCTACTGTAAAGATTTGACAAATTCTCAGCCTTGATTTACAAAATTTGTCAAATCATCACGTACTTTGATTGGTCAAATTTCCAGAATTTGAGCAATCTTTAGTGAATATCAGATACAAGCGTCTACTGTAAAGATTTGACAAATTCTCAGCCTTGATTTACAAAATTTGTCAAATCAGTGCAAATGTTGGTTGGTCAAATTATTTTTCTTGAATAGCCAAGTTGTTCCTCTCCGCAGTTGGGAGTTGGTCTACGATACAAACAAGTCATTATTATGAGCCGATGAGCCTGGCATTCATTATTTACTAACCACCACCTTTACCACGGCCACCATTCTTCCCAACTGATTGTGCAAGGGAAGATATACGCCGTTTATCTCCTGATAGAATTGGGTAGCTACAAAAAGAGTAATCATTCCGGTAGTGGTCTTGGGAAGGGCAAAGGTTAATGTCTCCGATGGAATGGTGGTGTGCAGCGGTTGGATGGATGTAGACTGAAATAAGGCTGGTGATGCTTCTCCATCAAAATTGTAATCCAGCCAGGCAAACTGCAATTGAATATGTGTGGCCGCCTCAGATGGAGTCTGGAAGGATTCGGAAGACCAGGAGCGAAGGGTTATTGTTCCGGCCGCGGCATCGATGAGTATATTGTTCCTGATTTCATGTGAAACTTCTGTGTATTTGATGAAGGAAAACTGCTGCCAAATAGCACGTCCTTCCAGCTTTTTCATGCCATTTATTAACTTGCGTTTTCCCTTTCGGGACCTTTTATCCAGGTCTTTAATTTGTCCTAGACATTGGACCAGCCGGTTGATCATATCTCTACCAGATAATCCCTTAAGAAGCGGAGCAATTGATTTCCTGATCTGGCTACCAATGGTACTACAATGTCCAAATTCAGTGCCGGATTTGCGGAAGTTTCCAAACTTCGGGTCGGTCTTTATCCGTGCAGCGGTGAGTGATGATTTGCGTCGAACGACAAGTCCGTCACGCGTCCGGTAAAAAGTGAGGTCATCAATAGTTCCCTCCAATTTTAATACACCTTTTAATTTAGCCATGATGCAATAGTTTATATTATTAAAACGTTTTAATATTAAGATTAATTGTGTAAAAACCTGGAATTTGTACACGTTTTCAATACATACTTTGGCGACTTCTATATCGCCTTTCCAGGATACCCCACAAAGCGTACATAAGGCGTAGATAAGACGTAGATAAGACGTACTTATAACGTATCATCCTCTTATAAACCCCATATAAAACCTGTATTAATCGTCATTATAAGCTGATATAGGCAAATCATCTGTTTTGATCCACCTGATTCCCGCTTTTTGCTCTACGCTTCCAAAATCCTTACACCATCCCATTTAACATATTTTGACTGGTCAATTCTGCCAAGTTGGTTCCAGCGTATTCAATACCATGTTCTGGACTGGGACGAAGAAGATGGGAGGAACCTTTACATTCGATAGTTGATGCTTTTGTAATATAGCGTTAGAAAGGTAGACTTGTTACACTTTGCTTCATTCGATTACCTTCTGCTGTGATGAAATAATCCCCGTTTCTGACGCTTTAAATCTAAAAATCTACCTTCAACTGTGATTTTTTAGGTCAGGATGCGAATAATAGGTTTTATTCACCATGGAAATAAGCAAACACCCGGTCAACATAATCCTTCGGAATGAATGATGCAACACAAAAAAAGTTCTTCCGGGAAGTCATCGAACAACATCAGGGCATCCTGCATAAGGTGGCCCGCTCCTATTGCAAAGACGAGGAAGACAAACAGGATCTCATCCAGGAAATGTTGATCCAGATATGGCAGTCCATACCCAGGTATAACAACGATTATAAAATCTCGACCTGGCTATATCGCATTGCACTGAATGTAGCCATCTCATTTTATCGCAAAAATACCCAAAGGCAAAAACCTACTTTAGTAAATCCACATCAAGCGGAAAACATCCATCCGGCAGAGCAGTCAGAAGCCGATCAGCAAGTGCAGATTTTATTGCAATTTATTAACGAACTGAAAGTAATCGACAAGGCCCTGATGTTGCTGCATCTCGAAGAAAAAAGCTATAAAGAAATAGCGGACATCACCGGTTTATCAGAAACCAATGTAGCCACCAAAATTGGACGAATAAAAATCCAGTTAAAACATAAATTTTCATCCATTAATACCAAACCATTATGGAAAATGCCGAATTGATCCATCTCTGGAAAACATACAACCGAAAGATGGATGAAACACTAATCATCCACAAACAAACAGCAGAGGATATAACCAAAATCAAAGTCCTGCATGTACTTGGTTCGATGAAACCCATTAAAATCTTTACCATAATCATTGGATTTGTATGGTTCGTGCTAGGCGCATTGGCCCTCACAAATATATACCTACATGCCTGGGCGGAATCGTCCAAATTTTTCCTGTTTTCCGCCAGTATCCAAATCATCCTCACAGCCGTTGCACTTGGCTTGTATATTTACCAGCTAATTCTTATTTACCAGGTCGATATCAGCGATGCGGTTATAAACACGCAGGAAAAAATAGCCAAACTCAAATCGTCCACCCTGCTCATAACGCGCATCCTTATCCTGCAGCTACCTGTATGGACCAGCTTTTGGTGGACCGAACAATTATTGCGTGACTGGAACCTCCTGCAATGGATCATTGCGGCATCCGCTTTTTTCCTGGCCACCTTTGTGTCACTCTGGTTGTTTTTTAACATCCGGTATGTAAATCGGGATAAAAAATGGTTTAAGCTAATTTTCTCCGGAAGGGAATGGACACCTCTACTCAAGGCCATGTCGATGCTGGAACATATTGAGGAATATAAAAATCAACCAAATGATCCTGCACATTGATCCCCATATCCGGCTGGAACTAATTGCTGCTCATCATGCAGCGCCTTTATTTGAGCTCATTGACAGCAATAGAGCCTATTTGCGGAAATGGCTGACCTTTGTAGATTATATGTCATCATTGGCCGATGTCCAACAGTTTGTACTATGGTCAAATACACGCTATGAGGCAGGAACAGAATTTGCTTTTGTCATTTTGTCTGCGGATACCGTGATTGGTCGCATAGGGATCTATAAAATAGATAGTCAGCATAAAGTCGGGGAAATAGGATATTGGGTTGCGGAAAATCAACAAGGCAAAGGAATTATTGCCCAGTGCTGTCGTGCTATTGTTAAATTTGGCTTTTTAACTATCGACCTGAACCGTCTGGAAATTAAATGCGGAACCCAAAATTTAAAAAGCAAACATATAGCAGAAGCCCTTCATTTTACCAGGGAAGGAATAATCCGACAAGGTGAATACTTGAATGGAAAATATGTCGACTTGTATTTATATTCCTTATTGAAAAAGGAATATTCATCCTAAATGATTCGTATTGTTTTTATTCGACTAAAATCTAATCCTAAACGTTTGTTTACAATACCATAAATTATGAAACTAAAATTCTATTTTCTGACTTTTATGCTTCTATTTTCACGGGGTTGCGATTTTTATTCAACAAGTCTGTGGTTTTTCCAACCCAATGGGATGGCCGGTGAAATGAATCCACTGACTCGCTATTTAGGCGTGGGGTGGAATGGATTAGTGATTACCAATGCAATACTGATAGGGCTGATTATTTATGCATTTTATTATTTTACCTTTCGATACAAACCCATACGACTCACAACCATCCCGGACAATCTGATTGACTATGTTTCTGTCATTTATTATAATGAAAAAGGTCGCTTGCATTTATTATTTTACAAAACACCTTTGCATAAAAAAACCTTTCTGGCGCACTCGGGCTATGTCCTTGTACGGGTAGTCATCATTGCCAGCTTTTTAGCGACAATCCACAACCTTTGCCAATTTTATAATGTCCCCGTGTACAACACCTTTCGGGAAATTGTCGGTCGACCGCTATATGTCATATATGGACTAATGATTGGTTCTATGTTGTATTTCTATTATCGCATTTGGAAGAAGGAATTTGAATGGGCGAGATTTGTGTAGATTTGACAAATCTTGCTGTTGACATGTGATAGATTTGTCAAATCTTACCACATTTCTCCTAAATGCTGCATATGAACAACCAAACATCACGCAAACTAAAAATGCTCGGTATGGTATTATTCCTGCTTGGCCTGCTTACCGGATTTGGCATCATGGGACTCAAAAATCCACGGATGGGGCTGGCGGCGCATCTTGAAGGTGTAATGAACGGTTCATTTTTAGTCCTTGCCGGTCTGATCTGGAATGAATTGTTACTTTCAAATCGCATGCGCAAGGTTCTATTTTGGACCCTTCTGTACGGCACCTTTGCCAACTGGTTGTTCACCTTGCTGGCAGCGCTGTTTGGCACCTCCGAAATGACACCCCTTTCGGGTGCCGGTTATACTGGAACGGCCCTGCAGGAATCTTTGGTTAATGCCGGACTAATAACCATAGGATTAACCATGGTATTTTCGTTAATCGTGCTGATCTACGGCCTTCGGGGTAAGATTTGACAAATTCTCCATCTTGATAAACAAAATTTGTCAAATCAAAACGTATTTTGATTGGTCAAATTTTCAGAATTTGAGCAATCTTTAGTGAACGTCAGATAACAGGGTATACACAGAAGATTTGACAAATTCTCCGCCTTGTTATACAAAATTTGTCAAATCATAACGTATTTTGATTGGTCAAATTTCCAGAATTTGAGCAATCTTTGGTGAATATCAGATAACAAGGCATACACTAAATATTTGACAAATTCTCCGTCTTGATATACAAAATTTGTCAAATCTATGCGTTTTTGATTGGTCAAATTTCCAGAATTTGAGCAATCTTTGACAATGCATAAGATTATCCAAAATGGCAAAGACCGAATATTATAGTGTTAGATTCTTTCCTGATTGTGTATACCATGTATATAACCGAACGGTTGACAGGAAATCCTTATTCAGGAATGATAACAATTATTCCTTCTTTCTCCAACGATATAAAAAGTACCTATCGCCATTAGTTGAAACTTATTCTTATGCCCTATGTGGTAATCATTTTCACTTCGGACTTAAGGTTAAATCAGAAAATGAATTAAATAAATTTATTGATGAAAATAGGTGGCAAGGTCGTTTTAATGAAGCTCATGCTCTGGTGTCACATCAATTCCAATCTTTTTTATTATCCTATGCTAAAGCATTCAATATGCAACATGATCGAATAGGTGCCTTATTTCAGAGTCCTTTCAAGCGATGTGCTGTTGATTCTGAAATGAGGTTAATGCAAATGATTTATTATCATCATGCCAACCCGCAAAGACATCAATTGTGTAATGATTTTCGAACGTATCCCTGGACATCTTATTTAACCTATTTGGCTCCTAATTCAAGTCTGGTTCCTCAGAACGAAGTTTTTGAATGGATTGGTGGTCGCCAACAGTTTATTGAATATCACAATCAAATCAACCAAGAACTTGAAGAAGATTGCCACTGGATGATTGAAGATTAATTAATATAGCTAAATATTTTCAGGTATAAATTGGCAAATCGATGCAACTGTTGATTGGTCAAATTTCCAGATTTTGAGCAATCTTTAGTGAACGTCAGATAACAGGGTATACACAGAAGATTTGACAAATTCTCCGCCTTGATATACAAAATTTGTCAAATCAAAGCAATTTTGATTGGTCAAATTTCCAGAATTTGAGCAATCTTTAGTGAATGTCAGATAACAGGGTATACACAGAAGATTTGACAAATTCTCCGCCTTGTTATATAAAATTTGTCAAATCATAACGTACTTTGATTTGTCAAATTTCCAGAATTTGAGCAATCTTTGGTGATGTTCAGATAAAAGGGCCTACTGTAAAGACTTGACAAATTCTCCATCTTGATAAACAAAATTTGTCAAATCATAACGTACATTGATTTGTCAAATCTTCTGGAACATCATCACCTTTTTGCCTTCATTAACAAGGTATAATTCCAGCCAATAGGATCCCGCAGGTAAATGCCGCACATCAAGTCCACAGTTAGTAGGCCAATAATCCGCTAAATGGATGACCTGGCCGCTGATACCTAAAATACGGTGTCGAAGAATATGACCCGGATTAAGGCCCAGGAGACGGATGTCATTGTGGACCGGATTGGGCACGATGCGTATTTCTTGATTCTGCAAGAATTGGTACGTTGATACTAGATGTGCACAAAGCACACTGTCGCCATAAATACTTGCTCCAGGAATTTTGGCACAAGAAAGTTGGTAACGCGTGCCATCAAATAAGGAACAATCCGGAATATTCAGGTGTGGCCGTTCATGTCCAAAATAGGGAAATATCCCTAAGGCCGGAGCAATCGTTATCGTGTCAAACGCTTCATCAGTTTCCCATTTACATTGATTAACCACCCGGTAAGCAAAATAATCCTCTCCCCCTAAAGCAATGGTAAACGTGTCCAGCACCCATCGATGAAATTCCTGACCAAACCAGGTCCATTCTACAGGTTGAAGTAAGGTGTCGCCCGGTGCCGGCAATAACGGATATAATGGATTTAATGCCAGGGTCTGTGTATCTAATTGATACATGTAGGTGCCGTCATTATGGTAATAATAGACGCCTGTATTTTGAAAAGGCATGGGCGGATCCTGCAATTGCCAGAAGTCGGCTGGCTGGCAGGTCAATCCATTGATTTGGACATCCGCACCAAAGGTCAGGTGCCAATCACCTTGCCCGGTAAAAGCAAAAAATCGTCCTTCCCAGTAGCTGTTCACCGGAAAACAGGATTGGGCAGTACCCCTGATCGAAAAAAAACAGGTAATACTGACACAAACTAAAAAGGGTAACGCTTTGTACATAACCGTTGATTTAGAATGGAATAACAGAACCAAGTTAAAAACATCCTCCCTTTCCATATCAAAATTCTAACAATGTGTCCGCAGGCTGACAAAACCCGTTCAACTTACCACAACATTGGTTTTCCAGAATTATCAGAAAGATTTCCTTCTCTAGCCATTACAATACACGTACCGGGAAAATTGGTCGCGCCCTACCTCACTTCCAGCCGAAGTCATTACCTTTGCACCCCACTACGGCCTCGTAGTTCAATGGATAGAATGTCAGATTCCGGTTCTGAAGGTTGCAGGTTCGAGTCCTGCCGGGGTCACCACGCTTTTTATACCCTTTTTTAGGGTTTGGATAAACACAGATACAAAAAAGCCCCGTCGTTTGACAGGGCTTTTTTGTTTGTATCACCTATACAGGTCTTAATGCTGGACCATCAATTTGCGGCTGGCAAAACCATCGCCGGTGTGGATACGGAGCGTATACACACCATTGGTCAGGTCTGCTGTAGACAGGTTGATCCATTGTTCGCCGCTTAGTGTACCATGTGTTTGGTGGAGCACCACCTGACCGAGCAGGTTGACCACTTCCAGTCGCACGGGTTGCGGATCATTCAGGTTGAGATTAATCGTTGTCATCTCATTGGCCGGGTTGGGATATACATCCAGGCTGGTGAGTGTTATGGGCTCCTCATTGGAGCTGGCCAAGCCGTTGGCAATCGCTTCGTCGAAAGTGAACGTATTGGCATTGTTGATGCGGCCATCCGGTTGAATGAGCATACTGATCACATGCATATTTTCCCGTTTAATAGTGGCGGGCACCGTCCATGTAAACGTATAAACATGTGTGGAACCGAGCGCAATAGGATTGGGTAAGCTACCTGCCTGTCCGGCAAATCCACCCAGGATAGCACGAGCCACATGATCGTAGACCATAGAAGCCGCAGGCACCGGGTTGGGCAACAATTCATATCCGCCCATCACGCCACTACCGCCACCTGCATAATAATTGGCCTGGTTCCAGGCACTACCAACACCGGTCACGCCATCCTCCGTCAACACAACATTCAAACGCCAGTTGCCGCCGACCGCTGTATTAAAATCAGCTGTAACCGAAACCTTAAGTTCACCGCTTATCTCATCATAGGATGCGCCATTGACCAGGGCAACCACCGGGGCCTCCACGACGTAATTAAAGAGGCTTGTTTCCATCTGAGACGGATCCTGCACAATTCTGCGGTCAACAACGGCATTCGGATAACCGGTAAATCCTGGAAAACTACCCACACCAGCATCATAAGCCGCTACCACCATCGGATCACTGTTATGCACGGCTATGGGTATAAAATAACCCGGATAGTCATGTGCCATTGCGTCCATGAATACCGCACCACGCGGACACCAGCCACACCATGTGCCCGTTGCCTCTTCGGCAACCACACGTTTGTTTGGAGCCGGGATGACCCCGGTAATGGTTAGGTTTCTCGTGTCGTTGGTTGCATTTTCGTCCACACCTCCATTAATATTCAGGATCGTGACATCTACTTGAGCATTGCCCTCCTGTACCAGAATGTTTTCCGAATGGGTTATAGTATAGTCCTGTCCAGTAAGGAGATTTAATCCGGTGAGCGTATCAATATAGGTGTCTGCACCATTGGTCCACTGCACATCAACCGATTGAATTGTTGTCAATCCCAGGTTGCGCAAGGTCACTGCCAAAGGTTGGGTGGCACCGGCAATGGACTTGGATTTGGTTTGTGCTGCATAAAGTGCCAGGTCAAGTCCGGGCTGGACAAAGGGTACATGATCGAAAAAGACATCGTCCACATAATACAGGGAGGTCCCCGATGGATTTACCGGATACAAGTTGATAGATGCAACACTGTTATTGGTATTGGAAAAACTCGCTATCTCTTCCCCGTCCAAAGTTATTTTCCAGACATTGTTGCTCAGGTCAAAAACACACAGGATGTCAAGCCATTGGCCATGTGTAAATGGAACAGATGCCTGAGTGATGCTTCCTGTGATCACTTCGAACAGTCCCGTCGGGCGCAGGTAGACATCCATTGCCCAAACTTGACCTGGTGTTGCATTGGCCTGGATATTAAAATAGGCGCCGGTGCCGGGTCCGACATACATTTTCATCCCATAGGTAAATGTACCGCTGGTGAACTTAGCACCGAAAGGAAGAATAATATCCGTTGGCCCACCCGAAGTGCTGCTACTGGCCAGTTTCAGTGATTTTGTGCCACTGGAAGCAAAATCTGTCGACACCCTCGCGTCTTCCGTGCCACCGGGTGCATTAGACCAGGTTTTCCAAACTGTTGACGATTGGGCTATAAATGCATTGGCATTGTACGATTCAAAATCATCCGAAAAGAGTTGAGCTTGGGTAAAACCCAGGCTGGATAAAAAAAGTACAAAAAGAAGTAAATGTTGTTTCATAATCCGATTTGAAAGTGGTTGAATGTTCAAATTTAGGGTTTTATCCGAACTTTATACGGCAAACACCTTTTTTTTACGTGATGCTGCAGTCTGCGGGCGATAAACCTACCCTTTAACTATGCTCCTGTTGTTTATTGGTTTATATCTCCTGCTTACCATCCTGCTGGGATTGTGGGCTTCCAGGAAGGTGCATACTACCCGTGATTTTGTCGTTGCAGGCCGCAAAATGCCTATGCTGATAGCCGCATCTGCGCTCTTCGCGACATGGTTTGGGTCGGAAACCATCCTCGGATCAACGTCAGCCTTTTTGGATGGCGGACTGATCGCTGTCGTAGAAGATCCCTTTGGTGCCGCCTTATGCCTTATGCTTACCGGTGCCTTTTTTGCCCGCAAACTCTATCGCCTCAATATACTCACGTTCAACGATTATTATCGCAATCGCTACGGACCTAAAACCGAACTCGTCTCTGCCCTTTTTATGATCCCCTCCTATTTTGGATGGATCGCCGCCCAATTGGTAGCTATGGCTATTATCCTCCAAAGTATTGCCGGTGTGCCTTTCCTGGCTGGTATCCTCCTGTGTACAGTGGTCGTATTGACCTACACCGTTACCGGCGGTATGTGGTCCGTGTCCATCACCGACTTCGTACAGACGATTATGATCATTGTCGGTCTGGTGGTGTTATTTCTGTCACTTCTGAGCCAAAGCGGTGGCTGGCAACCGGTGGCGGCTTCTCTACCGGATGGTTTTTTCCGATTCACCCCTGCATCAAATACGCATGCCTGGGCCCATTACCTGGCCGCCTGGATAACCATTGGCCTGGGTTCCATTCCTCAACAGGATATCTTTCAGCGCGTAATGTCGGCCCGTTCCGAAACGGCTGCTGTCCAGTCTTCCTGGACCAGTGGCTTTCTTTACCTCACTATTGGTATACTTCCGCTGGCCATTGTACTAACGGGCCGCTTCCTGTATCCGGATCTGCAGGTGCCGGATGATCAATACTTTTTGCCTTCCCTGGTCCTGCAACATGGCAGTTTGTGGCTGCAGGTGTTGTTTTTTGGCGCCCTGCTTTCTGCGATATTGAGTACCACCAGTGGGGCTATGCTGGCGCCTGCTACCGTCCTGGGTGAAAACATTATCCGGCCCCGGATGAAAAACCTGGATGATGCGGATGTGTTGCGAATCATCCGGTATTCCATCGTGTTGGTGGCGGTGCTTAGTGCCATCATGGCTTCCTGGCGCGCCAATATTTATGAACTGGTGGCCGAATCCTCCGCTTTGAGTCTGGTATCCTTATTTGTCCCACTTACTGCCGGTTTTTACTGGAAACGTGCAAGAGCCGAAGGAGCTATGTTGTCCATGATCGGCGGGATGGCTGTATGGCTGACTTGTACCTTCCTGGACACGGCTTATCCCCCTTTGCTTTTTGGACTGGCCGCTAGTATCTCCGGCATGGTCATCGGTTCGCTCTGGCTTTCCCGTGGCACCTCACAACAACAAGGCATGCCAATAAAATAATACTGCTGATTGAGAAGATTGGAATCACTCCTTCAATTTGAATATCCCAATCTTATTCGTCATCGCGAAACAATCGACGCGATTTCCGCGGGTCGATCAGATTTTTGCCCCTTAGGTTTTGATTTGTGTTGCTACCGAATCGTTTACCTTTGACCTGCTCTCAAGTACCTTATGGTCTTATTCTTTTGGTTAAAAATGAACAACCCCAAAGATGATTCATCCCCTTATAAGCTATACATATCCCAACACGCAATAACCCTATAACACAACAACCCCTACCCCTCCTCAACTCCTTGACTCCTTGACTCCTCAACTCCCCCCATCATAACCTCCCTCCTCAACTCCTAACTCCTCGACTCCAAAACTCCACCAATGCTCTTCCGCCAACCCATATCCGTCAAAGACATCGCACAGCTCATTCATGCCCAAATCATCGGGGATCCGGACTTCCTGTGTACCGGCATCAATGAGATCCACAAAGTAGTGCCCGGTGATATCCTCTTTGTCGATGTCGCCAAATATTTCAGTGCCTCCCTCAAATCAGCCGCCAGCGTCATCATCCTCAATGAGGCCATCGAGGCGCCTCCCGGCAAAACATTGCTGGTGACTGATCAGCCCTTCGAAGCGTACGACCTGATCACCCGCACCTACCGCCCGCACACGCCCCTGAGCAGTGCTATCGACCCTTCCGCTGAAATCCATCCCAGCACCGTGATCGAACCCAACGTCGTCATCGGCCCCCATGTGCGTATAGGTCGGGATGGCTATATCCAGGCCGGGGCTATCATCCACAGTCATACGATCATCGGCGACCATGTGCGTATCCAGGCCGGGGCACTGATTGGTACGGACGCTTTTTACTTCAAAAAATATCCGGATCGGCTTAAAAAATGGCATACCGCCGGCCGGGTTATCCTGGAAGATCACGTCGATATCGGTGCCGGATGTACCATCAATCGCGGTGTATCCGGTGATACGATCATCGGCGAAGGCACCAAGCTGGATTGTCAGGTGCATATCGGGCATGGGGTGGTCATTGGCAAACATTGCATCCTGGCCGGGCAGGTGGGTGTAGGCGGCAAAACCATCATCGGCGACCACGTGATTCTCTATGGCCAGGTCGGTGTAGCCCAAAACCTGCACATCGGTGACAAAGCCGTCGTCGCTGCCAAATCCGGTGTATCCAAAGATCTGGTAGGTGGCAAGACGTATTTTGGCATACCTGCGGAGGAGATCAAAATCAAACAGCGCGAACTGGCTACACTCCGTATGCTGTCCCGCAAAAAATCAAGCTGATGCAACTGACTACAGCCTTACCGGGCATCATCCTGCGGCCCTTGCGTGCGGAAGATGCCGATGTTATGGCCCACGAGGCCAACTCGACGCGTATTTTCGAAAACGTGCGTGATCTGTTTCCCTACCCATACCGCCCCGACCATGCCCGCTCGTTTATTGATGCCCAGGCACAAAAACAGCCCACTTTGCATTTTGCCATTACGGATCAGGATACGCTCATCGGGGTGATCGGATACGCCCCGCAGGAGGATGTGTATCGTTTCTCGGCCGAAATAGGCTATTGGCTTGGAGAGTCGCATTGGGGTCGGGGTATCGCCTCCACTGCCATACAGACGCTGGTGGACTATATCTTCCGGCACACGGATATCCTCCGGGTGTATGCCGGTGTATTTGCCTTCAACACGGCATCCATGCGCGCGCTGGAAAAGGCGGGGTTTGAAAAGGAAGGTGTATTCAAAAACCATGTGTTTAAAAATGCCCGTTTCTGGGATGAACACCACTATTACCGGCTCAAACCAAATGCATTTGCATGACACCCAAAAATTACATCCGGGGCATCAAGGCAATGTTCCTTTCCGTCGGTGACCCACATGTAGCCGAAGGTCAAATGGCGTACATGCGGAATCAATTTCCGTTTTATGGCTTGAAAGCGCCTGTATGGGTAGCTCATTTGAGGGAATATACGCGCGAACATGGCTTTCCGGTGTATGGTGGTCCGCTGGAAGCGACGGTTCGCCTGGCCTATGCGGATGAATACCGCGAACTCCACTACGTCGCCCTCCAGCTTATCGAAAAAACACAGAAAAAGAGTGGTCCCGACCTCATCCAGCTTCTCGAGGAACTCATCCTTACTAACTCCTGGTGGGATACCGTAGACTGGATTGCCAAGCTGGTGGGCATTCATTTTGAATCGTATCCCGATCAAATAACACCCGTCACGGAACGATGGATGGCTTCTGATAACTTTTGGTTGCAGCGGGTAGCTATAATTTACCAACTACGATACAAGGACAAAACCGACACGGATCGTATGTTTCGCTACATCCACCAAATAGCCGGTTCCAAAGAATTTTTTCTCCAGAAAGCCGCCGGTTGGGCCCTCCGCCAACATGCCAAAACTGACCCTGAACTAATAGCTCAATTCCTGAAAAATGAAACCTTACCCGCTCTCACCAGAAGGGAAGCTATGAAACAATTGGTACGGATGGGGTATTGATTTGATCGCGGTCTTTCTGTTAATATTTAACGTCTATTCCTTCACAAATCCTGCCGTAAATCGTCTTCCTGTGTTATCATCTAAGGTAAGCCAATAATATCCTGCTACCAGCCGGGAAACATCTATGCCTTCCCTGGATACCCCTTTGCCTTCCAGATGAGATTGACCTATCATATCCCGGATAGTATAAATATAGGCATCTCCTAAATTGTCCGCATCTAAATGCAATAAATCAGATGCTGGATTGGGGAATAAGGATATAGTATTTAATTCCTGCTGCTTGTTATCGTCCAGACTTGATAGTATTCCTCCTACACCTCCATTAAATGTTCGGAATAAACGATTGGTATGAGTTATAGCATAACACGTATCCACACTTGTGCAATCAATTTTTACAAAGCCAAAGAATGGTATAGTTCCTTGTTCAGACCAGGTTTTCCATCCATCAGTTGTTTTGAATATTCCTAAATTCCCTACACTGTAACAAGTATCTTTGACAGGACAACTTAAATGTTTATTTGCCTGTGGCGGTGCTGTATAAATTGTATTCCAGGTATCCCCACCATCTATAGTATGTAAAAAATTGGAGCCTGATGCGAAGCCGTACAATGAGTCTACAAACTCAAATGAATCATATCCTTTATAAGGCAAACTTTGCCAGGTCTTCCCCTGATCTTTCGTTTCCATAAAAAAACAGGAGTTACATCCCGTACCAAACCCACGATCCATTGTAGTAAAAATTAATGCCTCGACATTACTCCCAGACGGAACCTGCTTAATCGTCCATGTTTTTCCTCCATTTATCGTTTTATACACATCGTAAGAACTACCCACAAATCCAAGTGTATCATTTATAAAATACATGGAATTAACTATTGATATATTTAAATTTGTGACTACTGGATTCCAGGTCTTGCCTTTGTCTATTGTTTTGAATAGAAAGTTCGGATCCTTGAAAGCTGTAATTGCATATCCCACAGAATCGTCTACAAATTGCAGGCCCATTAAATCATACTTACTACCTAAATGAACGGTATCCCAACTATTTCCATAATCCAATGTTCGATATAAGATGTTAGGAAATCCGGTTGCAAATCCTTCATGTCCTTGGAGAAAAACTAAATGTCTAATTGATCCCTGACTACCAGGAAACTTAAACACTTCCTCCCATTGTGCATGAATGATGCTACAATGAATCAAGAAGTATAACAACAAGAGTATATTTTTCATTTCTCCCAATTAAAATGGGCAAGTGAAGAATAAGAATCTCCACTTGCCCATTCCGTTTTACTGTTTTACAAATTTGGTCACTTTCATTGAACCATCTGCTAATCGGGCCTGAATAAAATAAAAGCCCTGATTCAACTGTCGGATACTAACCGACCCTTCCCCTCCCTGATATTCGGCAACAAATTGTCCCGCGGGATCAAGTATCCTGATTTGCAATACAGGATTGGTCAAATCCTGAGACCAATGTATTTGATCTAAAGCTGGATTGGGGTATACGTTAAATGTATTTGAAGTATTGGTTACCGTTTGCAAGCGCTCCGATAAATCTTCCCTTAATTCTACAGGTTCTTCCAAATCAGCAAATAGTCGGATGCCTTCCAACGTATCTGTTGTATTATTGACCTGGATAATATCTATTCGAAATTCCATTCGTTCATCTGTATCCCGAACCCAATCCTGCACAACGCCATACGGACAAATCATATACATGTCAAGGCCACCAATGGTCAGGTTATCCAATCGTGCCCCTGTAGTATTTATACGTACAGGATTACCCATATCGGTGATGCCTGTGCCCTGTTTGCCCCCGGCTGCCCATACCGCATACAAGCTATCATCCAGGGTAATAAAGAGCTTGCCATGATTAAAATAGTGGTCCGACCATTCATCCTGTGGTGCATCTATTTTTAAACTCACTGTTACCGTATCGCCCGATCGGTCGCCGTTCATTTGAAAACAGCAGGGATCGGAAGGTATATTTGGCGTTGTCGAATATATGTTAATGGGTATTTTGCCTGCATTTCTACGTGCCACATTATTGTTGTCCCGAACGTATATCCATGCAACTGTAGAAGAAACTTTATCAGGATCTGCCTCTGAAAGTACTCTGGCTAAAAAGGCTATACTTAATGTAGGTTGGTTGTGATTTTTGATGGGCTTTAGGTAATTGGCAAAATTGGGGGTATTCCATTCAAATTCATACACTTTAAAATCTGCAACCTGGATGACCTGAGTCATAGATAAGTTATCTACAAGTCCTCCCATAGGATTATTGGTACCGGGATAGTCATTTACACCATTCCAGTCGTCAGGCCATTGGGAAGCATTTAATGTGCTAAGGGACCAGCGTAATTCCAACTCATCTCCTGCTGTGCTGCTTGATGCCACACAACCTCTATTTCGGACTTTTACATAAATGTAGTTGGTTTCATTACTTCTTATATTCTGATGTGTTTGATTGGTAAATCCATCATCCTGGTTGCGAACCCATATATATTCTGATACCCAGGTAGGATAATCCCCGTTGTATTGGCTCTCTTCATGACCCACATCATACATAAGGTTTCCATATATCCCTCCAATACCTCCTCCTGTTCCCGCAATTAATGATGGGGAATCTTTAATATAATAATCAGGACGTCCTCCTAATGGTCCATTGCCACCTGAACGGCAACATTCCCAGTTTTGCCACCATTCGTCAAAATATGCGTGCCATGTCCAAAAAAGTGGAACTGTTGGAGACCAATGTGTGCTAAATGCTCCTCCTACAAAATTGTGAACTTTAGTGTGTAAAGTTTGATTGGCCTGTGCAAGTACAGTAATATTTTGAAAATCACAATTTAGAGAAAGACCCCCGGTATATGGTCCTGTCAACTCATCACAATTTTCATTTAAAGTGAGTGGCAGTAAAGAAATATTACAATCTTGATTCAACAATGTACAGGACAGATCAACTTCTCTAAGACTGGCATGGCCCGTTGAATAGCCTAACTCCGCTCCAGGGAGGGGCAAAAAAGTTAGATAATTATTTTTGTGCATCCAATCTTCAGCCGATTCTAAAAAGGCTCGGTGCCATGGAAAAATAAATTCGTCACCATGCCCATGAAATATTGTTGGTGTACAATAATGAGGCTCTAGTACATTTGGATTAATAAATTCATGCAAAATACTTGCTAACTCAATTTGTTCACTTTGGCTCAGTGTGTGCAACTTTACTCTGTAATCTACCCAATTTTGACTAAAAGAATGATTAGAAAAGAACAGAACAAATAAAACAATACTTGTAATCTTAGATGTTAGTTGACAAAATCTCCTAAAGTTACCCTCTTCTTGTGTGCTGTGTGCTGTGTGCTGTGTGCTGTGTGCTGTGTGCTGTGTGCTGTGTGCTGTGTGCTGTGTGCTGTGTGCTGTGTGCTGTGTGAAATTTGGTTTTCATGATGGGGAATTTTTACCAAATATAATGCTTTTTTATCACAATTCCCAATTCTGCGCCAGAATAATGAAAAAATGTCGTAAATGAGCAAACTTTAACATTTGTCACTTCCTGAAACTAAATTTTATTAGGAAAATTTTCTTTAATTATTCATGTTGATTCCCTACCTCTTTTGCACCACCAGTTTCTCCCGCATGATTTCCCCCTCCTGCTCAACAGAGATCCAGTATATACCCGACACCAGCGATTCTAAGCTGATCACCTGATCAACCGGAACAAACACCTTTTGCTCTCTTACCTGCCGGCCCCAGCTATCCGTAATGCGCAATAGGCCTTCGCCCGCTATTCCCCGCAGCTTTACGATGACTTCCACACCGGCCGGATTGGGCATCAGTTCCATTCCCGCATTCGATACCTTGTCTTCTTCAACATCCGTTAGTTTACCCAGGGTAAAACTAAATCGGATCGAACGGCCAAACTCCGACTCAAAATAATCCAACACGGCATCAATCGATGGGGCCAGTACCCTCAAATATCCCTGACCTGCGGCACCATCCGCCCAGTAGGACAACCCATCATTGGCCGTATCCAGCAACTCAAACGTATAACAGCCATCCGGATAGTCCATCTTAAAATCCATCGTCTGATTGGCGGCAAAATTTTGTTGGTCCAGCATAATATTCCCATTGGCATCCCACACCCTTACTCTATTTTCCTGCGGACGGTTATTGGTCCGCAAGCGGAAACGGATGCCGTTATTATAGGATTTGGGCAGATTGAAGGCCGAGCTCATCTGATTGTTTTCCGCATTAACGTCTGCTCCTCCATTCACTTCCACTACCTGCGCTACAAACTGATTGCTGCCATCGCCAAGCCAGAAACCGCCATTGGGCACCGGCAACACCACATTCACTTTTTCCAATGGGGCCAGATTGCCGGTCCAGTCAAACACCTGCTGTGTACCCCCCACTACGCCGTATTGGATCCGCGCTGAGGTCATCGTATTGGATCCGCTATTGCGCAAGACGATGGTCGGATCATGGCATACCGGGTTGCGGCGACTGTAGTAGGGATCGATCGTAGGTGCAAGGATGTTGTAGATTTCGGCATCGTTGGCATGGGCAAATGGTCCGTATTGGACCAGCTGAAAATCAAGGACATAATTGCCGCCGCCCATACCCAGGTTGTTTAAGGGTACCGGGGTGATGTCATAATCCAGGGTTACAGATGATCCGGACACATAGTCCGTTATTTCAAACTCCCGCTCCTGGACCAGATCGCCGGGGCACCAACCTTCCCGGGCACCCGGCCAGGTGCCACCCTGTGGAAATACCGGATTCAAGGCGCATTCATTGTATTGAAACACCTTCCAGGCGGCTACTTCTCCGCCATCTACATGCAGGTAGTGCGTATTATCTTTCCACTCACAACAATGTGGAAAGCTGCCGTCATTGCTATTGTGTCCGTGTCCTGTTATCCGGGTTTTTACCTTGAAGGACTCGGCATCTGGATCCAGGGCTACTGTAGTAGCTGCCATACTGATGTCCTGATCCAGACTATTGTAGGATTGTGACTGCAGGCCACCCCATAACCGGTCTATTTTTTTCACTTCTCTTGCCGGGGTGCCGGGATAAAAGACAAATTTCAAATCGATGAGTTCCTGATTGTTACCCGCACTCAGATCCACCAGGTCCTGAAGTATGGGGGCATAATCGGTTACATCATACACCCAGGTAAATCCCGGTCCCAGGTCCAATCCGATACCATACGGCGTGATATACCTGCCGATTTCATATTGATCGACGACTTCAAAGGGATCTGAATAATAAATCAGCGTATCGTTGAGCCAGGTAGTGGCCGGCCCTGCAAGTGTGGAATCAAGGACTGATCCATCCGTGTCATATACATAGGTCGTGGAAGCCTCCCATCCATGAACGGTGTCCAGAGCTACCGGTTGGCGATCGATAATGTCATAAGTAACCAATCCGGCAATGGGGCGAGGTACCAGATGGTGGATCGTATCCTCCGCAACGGTGATCGTATAATCGCCCTGTACAAATCCCAGTCGGGGCCTGGGTGCGGGATTGTCATTGCCCATGCGCAACGCCGTTGCCTGGAAAGGGGTCCACACCGGCCGGCCAAAAGCAACAGCTGTGCCACCACCAGCAGATTGGCTGGTATAGGTAGCGGCCTGTGTGTTAAAGTCATAGCGCAACAAAAGATCATTCATGGCAGCATCACCTGCCTGTAAGCGCCGAATGGGCAATTGAGCGATCGTTGCTGCATCCAGTTCTTTTTTGAAAATCATCAACTCGTCTACACTACCCCGGTAAGGGCCGTTATAACTGAGTCCGCGTCCAAACACAAACTGATGAATATCCTTAATCTGCCGTGAGAGGTTGCCACCGCTGTGCCAAAGCTCGCCATTGCGATATATTTTCATCTGCTTGGTCGTCGCGTTTTTTACAAAGGTCCAGTGGGTCCAGTACTCCTTAAAATCTTCTGAACCGGCTACGCGATTGATGCGATCCGTACCGTTGGCATTGCCGGCATCCCAGTATATCTGACCATTGCTCCAGGGTAAATGGATATTCAGTACACGCCTGCCCAGTGAGTCCAATGCTTCCAGTATGGAGTTGTTTTCCGGCTGACTGTCTGCACCTTTTGACCAGAAGGCAATCGTAATTTCATTGCTCACTTGTTCCATCGGCTCGGTGGGCAGGGTCAGATAAGCATCACCCCGCAGATCGAGATAGCCATCCGGTCCATCAAACAGATAGGCGCGGTTGAGTGGCTTATCCCCGCCCTGTAGGGAAAAGACGGTCGCCGCGGGTGCCCTGGAGATCGCGATATCTACCAGGATGTTTTCGATGCCGTCCCATACAAAGGGTGTACTGAAGAGCACCTGTTGCATCCCTCCTGCATGGCTCCATGGCCGCGAGAGTACCGTGACCCAATCCGCTTCATTGGGACCGAGCAGGTCATCAAAAAGAAACGGCGCCAAACGCACGGTCAGATGAAAGCCCGTCCCGGACGAAAGTTCGTTCCATACCAGTTCGTGGATAGGTCCTGCTTTAAGCCCGGCAGCCAACAATTCGCTGCGGGTAAACATCATTTGCAAGCGGGCGGCCGGTACATCGGCTTCCAAGGGAATGACAACGTTTTCATTCTGGACCGGTTGGATGGTCGCTGTTTGTACATTAGTGGACTGCACCAGCTGGGGCACTCCGGTATCCTCTACATAACGGTCATAGAGGGGCACCTGTTGGAGGTCGAGCACAGGTGGTGCAGCCAATCCGGCGAGGAAATAGGGATGGTTAAAGGTGGTCGAGTCCTGCTTGCCCGTATGATCGTACACGATGTTGTAGGTGAGGTAGTCCCATTCGCCGCAATCATACCCATCGGCAGTGGTGGCCGGATCACATTTGAGGGTATGCAACATCAGGATTTTGCGCCAGGGCTGGCTATCATCCGGAAACTGGAACCAACCCCGTCGGGTTGTGATCGAGTCAAAAGTGAGGGTTTGGACCACGATAGGATCCGTCTGGGCAAACGAGGGGAGAACAAATCCAATGGAAAGGATCAGCAGGTAAAGACTACGCATACAAAAGGTTCATTTGACAACTGTCAAAGATAAACGATTTGGGAAAGAATGCTCGGCTACACTTACCAATAAACCATATACGGTTCTCATTCTTAAAACCCCAATTTCATAAACTTGTCCCTGTAGTGTACCAGCCCCTTGTCATCTACTAATTGAATACCATACATGCCGGCGGGAAGTTGAAGCATATTCATGCTTACATTATAGGCTTCTCCTAATGGCCTGCTCATAACCAACCGGCCATTCATATCGAACACATTACAGGTTGCGCCTGGTTCTAAGTTACTTCGGCTTAATTGTAAATAATCAGATACCGGATTCGGAAAGATCTTATAATCATTTTGTAGGATATCCGACTGATCGGTAGATGACGTTTCGCAACCATTATATCCGCTCCAATCCCGAAAAAAAGGTAAATTAGGTAGGCTGTTTCTCCCACTGCCGTATATCTTGAT
This sequence comes from Saprospiraceae bacterium, assembly GCA_017985675.1. Taxonomy (GTDB): domain Bacteria; phylum Bacteroidota; class Bacteroidia; order Chitinophagales; family Saprospiraceae; genus JAGNXB01. The sequence goes on from JAGNXB010000003.1 coordinate 95,085, forward strand.
GTGATTCTGCATCACCTGGCAGGACGATCCCGGACAGTCTGGTTCAAGAATTACTTGCAAATAATTGTACTGCCCACTGGGTGAAATATAAATGCGTCCATCCGGCGCTAATACGGCACTATAAAATCGCGTATGAAAGGGATCAGCAAAATCAGGATCCCGCTCAGCTACTAATACTCTGCTGGCGGATACATCCGGTGCTTCAAGATCGAACTGCCATATTTTGTAATCATACGTTGCATAAATGTACCGGCCAGATGGTGAAAAGGCAACACCAGTATATACTAATGGTTCACCTGGAAAATCAAGTCCAAATTCCCAGACCATTTGTCCGGTACTTGCATCAAATTGATAAATATGCAATCCCTCCTCCGCTATAATTCTAGCATATCGATTTCTATCAGGAGAAAATGTGGCTTGGCCTATGAGATCAAAATCACCCCATAATTTCTCCGTACAAGTGTACACTGGGGTTCCTACTCCTTCTTTGGTCACAGGGACACTGAAATAACAGGCCGATCTCGATCGGGGCACCACGATCCACCAGTCCTCTCCATTGGAGTGGCGCACTGCCAACACACTATTTCGGCCTAATTTATCGTCAATTGCCGTTAATCGTTTTTCAATAACCGATCCATACCCTTCATCCAAGGACATGTCGATTACACTATAATGCAATAAACTTGGACCGACATTCAAACCATTATCATCATAAATTTGCTCCAGATTTAAATTGAATAATAATATACTATCTTTAGTACCCGGCCAGGGAATAAGTACAGCTCCATTAGTATATGGACTTGAGGAACTATTGGCTTTACATTGGGTTTTATATAATACACCGGCTACAATACTATCCCCATTCATCATTAATTCCAGATTACGATTGAACATTTTACAACCGTTACTAAAAGCCCACAAAGCTGGTCCTTCCTTATTAGCTACAGCTATTGCTCCGTCCAATAAGTTTCCCCAAGGAAAAAAAAGCGGCGATTGATAAAAAGTGTCATTTGTAAATTCGAACAAATTAGATGTAGGTTCCCCGGCCAGGTACCAACTGCCAAGTATCCATACACGATCAAGGTAATCTTGTGACTTTCCCTGATTTGCTAGGGCCAATACAAGTATAACTCCAATGCTCCAGCGCATCATATCATTATAAATTTTGGGTTAGATCAATAACGTTTTGCGCGATAATTGACGCATACAACTATAATAAACCTTCCCAATATACAGAGAAAGTCTTTGCACTGCAAATCAATCTGTACTTGATACCCTGCCACTCACAGGGAAGCTATGTAGCAATTGGTACGGATGGGGTATTGACTGTCTAAGCCGACTTTATAGTCCCATCATTTAAGTGTGCTCGAATAAATAGAAATCCTCGAAGAACGTTAACACTTTCTCCCCTCTTTTAGAAAGACTAACCTATTTATTAACGCTTATTCATCTTCACTCCCTCCCCCAACTCGATCCCTCATTACCGTCTTTCACCACAATACCTGCAGCCTTAAGACCGTCACGGATTTTATCGGCCATCGGCCAGTCTTTACCCAAACGCGCCTCCATGCGTATATCCAGGATGAGGGACATCAATTTATCTGTAATTCCGGAAGCCGCTTGATCAGCCTCCTCCTTCAGTCCAAAAACATCAAATAACAACTCGGCCATTTGTTTTTTTACCAGATCCAGCGTTTCCTGACGCACCTGTTCCAACGTTATTTGTCCGCCTTTCAGCGCATTGATCCGTGGGGCTATTTCAAAAAACCGGGCCAGTACCCGAGGCGTATTGAAGTCATCACAGAGATCATCCATCGCCGCATCCAGGTTGGACCGGATCTCCAGATCCAGTTCGCCATCTACTTTGCCGGTCGCCTGCGGCAAATTGTGGAGGGTTTTCCAGGTCTCCATCAATCGGCTGAATCCTTTCTCTGCCGCTTGTAATGCCCCATCAGTGATATCGAGGGTGCTGCGGTAATGGGCCTGCAACATAAAGAACCGGACCACCATCGGGCCATATCCCTTGGTAATCCATTCACTCTCGCCGGTAAACAGTTCGTAGGGCGAGATCGTGTTGCCATCACTTTTGGACATTTTTTTGCCATTCAGCAACAGCATATTGCCATGCAACCAATAACGCGCAGGTGCACAGCCGCATGCGCCATAGTTTTGGGCTATTTCATTTTCGTGGTGTGGAAATTTCAGGTCTGAGCCACCCCCATGGATGTCAAATGTTTTGCCCAGGTACTTGGTACTCATCGCTGAGCACTCCAGGTGCCAGCCGGGGAAGCCCTCGCCCCAGGGTGAATTCCAGCGCATGATATGCTCCGGCTCTGCTTTCATCCAAATCGCAAAATCGGCCGGATGTCGTTTTTCATCCTGTTTGTTGAGATCCCTGGTCTCCTGCAACAGATCCTCAATGATCCGCCCACTTAGCTGCCCATATACACCCTGCTCTTTAGAAAATTTTACGGTGTCAAAATAAACAGACCCGTTGATTTCATAAGCCAGACCGCTTTCCAGGATGGCTTTTACCATCTCGATTTGTTCGATGATATGCCCTGTGGCTCGCGGTTCGATACTCGGCGGGAGCACATTTAGGATGCGCATGATATCATGGAATCCGTTGGTGTATTTTTCCACAATCTCCATTGGCTCCAACTGCTCGAGGCGTGCCCCTTTGGCGATCCGGTCCTCTCCATCATCAAGCAGGTGGCCCACATCCGTAATATTACGCACATACCGCACTTTGTAACCCAGATATCGCAACGTGCGAAAGATGATATCAAAACTCACAAAGGACCGGCAATTGCCCAGATGCACATCATTATATACCGTAGGGCCGCATACATACATGCCGACATGACCCGCATGCAAGGGCACAAACAAACTTTTTTCCCTGGTCAGGCTATTGTGGACGTAAAGGTCTTTGGGCATATTGAGGGTTTGAGGGTGGAGGGTTTGAGGTTTTGAGGGGGTTTGGAGTTTAGGAGTCGAGGAGGAGGGAGGAGGTTTTGTGGGTGCCCCTTTAGGGGTTTGGGGTAGCGATGGGCAGGTTTTGAGGTATGAGTTTATATTATAATGGGTGCAAAGTTATTCCCTGATGTTGAAAGCTGCCTGGATTATTACTCCGGGTTGGCGGGTTTTTCATCAAATGTTACCCGGGCTGAAACCGGATAATGATCGGATAAAGAAACGCGCTGGATATGGTGATCCAGAAAAGCGATGCCTTTTCCACCAAGGATATAATCGATCCGCAGTCCGGGTATCTTACCTGCAAATGTGGTACCAAATCCGGAGCCGCCACATTGAAAACTATCGTCCAGGCCTTCCGCCACCGTCCGGTAACTATAGGACTGGGGGGTATCATTAAAATCACCGAGGATCAATACCGGCAACGTGCATTTGGCCACCTCTTCCGCCAGCCATCGGGCCTGCTCCGCACGCATCGCCGTAGAGCGTTTTACCCTGCCCAATACGCTGCGATAGCCTTTCCAGGTGTTTTTGTCGTTCATTGGCGCCTCCAACAGGATTTCTGTTTCCTTGGTAATAATACGATGGGACTGCAAATGCGCATTATATACCCGCACCTTGCCCAGCGGTGTCTGGACATCTGCCCATATAATGCTGTTGCCGGAATGCGCAAAGTCTTTTTCCCCTTTATTTTTTAATGGGTATCGGGAAATTAAAACCGTGTTGCGATAACGGTAGATGTTTGCGGCCGGCATGCCCCAATCTTTTCCCTCCGGCTTGTAGGCTCTGGGTATCTCCTGCAGGCAGAGGATATCGGGCCTGCGATCATCAGGAAAAAGTGAGTCAATCAATGCGGGATCTACCTTGTGGTTTTTTGTTTTTGTTTTCCACAACTGGACTAATGCATGCGCATTAAAGGTGGTCACCTGAATACTTTTTTTATCCGTAGTCCTGGAACCACCAAATTGCATATGCCGCCCCAATGAGGGTAGACAAAAAAGCAGTGCCAATACCGTTATCCACATCCCTCTGCCCGGTCGAAACAACCAATACACGATGAGTAGAGCTTGTGCCATCACCAGATAGACAAACCCGTATGCCGTAAAAAGGGGAAGCCAAAATTGATCGGGAGGTATCCAGGGTGCCAATAAGGCCAACAGCGTCGCCAGGGCCAACAAGCCGCCGATGACGGTCATGAGGAAGCGAAGCATGTTCAGGTTTTGCTTTGATTGTCGAGAAAATCTTTCTCCGCCGGCGTAAGCGCCTCTATGCCTTTGTGTTTAATTTTTTCAAGAATGGCATCCAGTTTTGTCTGGGTATTATCGGGCACGATAGGCGTGTTTTTGGCCGGGCGTGAGTCGTTGCGGTACACCAGTCTGGGGCGCCTTTCCCTGCGCTGGAATAATGACATGACCCCAGCTTCCAGGTTATTTATCCCAATTCCCAAATCATATCCCTGCCGCAATATCACAATAAACAGATAACCAAATAATGCACCGCCCAAATGCGCAAAGTGCCCACCCGTATTTACATTTCCTGCCAAACTGATCAGGTCGATAAAAAGCAATACGGCAACGACGTACTTTAGCTTGACTTCGCCTATAATCAACAAATGAATGCGGTAATCCGGTGCAATCACACCCGCCGCCATCACCAGCGCCATCACCGCTCCCGAAGCTCCGAGTGCATATATTTCACCTGCTGCGCCGTAGTGGAAAAGCTGGGCACTGCCCACAAATACCAAACCTGCAAACAACCCACCCAATAAGTAAATGGGCAAAATTCGATGGTTGCCAATCAGATCACCTACGATACGGCCAAACCAATACAGGAAGAGCATATTCCACAAGAGATGCCAAAAGCCCTCGTGCAGGAACATGGCCGTAATAAATACCCAGGGATGGGTCAGATCAAACCAGGGATCGGATGACAAGGTCAGATATCGACGGATCTGGTAATAAAAGGGATGTACCTGCCCGGCATTGGTAATCCAAAAGCCCAGCCGCACCAGATTGATGATCACAAAGGCCGCGATGTTGACAATGGCAATCCGCGTGACCATGTTGCCAAGGCGGAATTCCCTTCGTACATCTTCCAGGATCGATTGGAGCATAGGACAAATTTAGTCGCTGATTATCGCAAACGAAAACCCTGCCAGTACAGGATGAGTAAAAACCCCGTCAATGCGCCACCTAAATGTGCAAAGTGGGCTACCCCGGAATCAAAATTGCCCAGTCCCAGAAAGAGTTCCAGTGCGGCATACAAGGCCACCATCACCCAGGCTTTCATAGGAATAGGTGGTATAAGTAACATCACCTGCCGGTCGGGAAACAACATACCAAAAGCCAGTAGCACGCCGAACACGGATCCGGATGCACCCAGCACGGGTACATTGAGACTACTCAGGGAAGCATCGCCATAGGTTACTTCAAGATACTTGACCAGAAAATGCGCCGCCAATGCGCCAAATCCGGTTATGAAATAATAAAACAGAAATTTTTTGGGTCCCCATAGCGCTTCAACGGGCGGGCCAAACATGTAAATGGCAAACATGTTAAAAAACAGATGGCTGATGTTGGCATGCATAAACATGTAGGTCACCAACTGATAGGGCTGGAAAAAAGGCGAACCCGGGTAAAAAGCGGCCAGCGCCATCCTGCCCCAGTCGGATGTAGCCACCATCTCGCCCGATAGCTGCGGATCGCCCATCCATAAGGTACCTATAAAAACAAGGACATTGATGATCAACAGGTTTTTGATGACCGGTGTGATTGCAAGCATTGAAGGGTTGACTGATTAAATGAGGAATAAATCTACGTGTTATTTGTTCATCCCCTGAACTGCTTTTCCAGATCTTCGAGGCTATAGGTCAGAAAACACATGCGCCCGCCGGGGCTTTTAAAGGGTATTTCGCAGGCAAATAAACGATCAATAATATCGCGCATTTCGGCCTCATTCAGGGGGGTGCCCCGTTTCAGGCAGGCATTTCGGGCAAGACTGCGGGCGAGGTTTTCTTTATTTCCTGCTTTGAGGGGCAAATCTTCCTTGTGTTGATGTAACATCAAACGGATGAGCTCCAACGCATCGGTATGGGCAGATAAGTTGGCCGGTATGCCGTGCAGGATAAATGCGTGTTGACCAAAATCCTGCAAGTCAAAACCCAATTGCTGCAATGCGGGCAGTAAACTCAGGATAAGCTGGCTATCTGCCGGGTTGAGCTCCAGCGTCCGCGGGAAAAGTTCTTTCTGAATATTAGCCGTTTGGCCTTCAAGCTGCTGGAGGAGTTGCTCGTAGAGAATGCGTTCGTGTGCCGCCTGTTGGTCTATCAGTATATACCCTGATTTTATCGGGGAGAGGATATAGGTCTGGTGTATCTGGTAGGGTCGGATGGCCGAACGAGTGCGCAGCATATCATCCATCTGCTTTTGGTCGCCAGGTTGGCTGTCCAGGCGTATCGCCGGTGATAAATCATCCGGGATTTGTGCTGCCGACTGGGGATTTTCTTCTTCCAGCGGTTTTTGCAAAACGCTGAATAACTCCTGCCAGTCCTTGCGTTCAGCTTTGCGTTCTTCCGTGAAGCGAGCGGTGGGAAAGACCTGGTCAATCCGATTTTCCCTATTTATACCCTGGGGCACATTCATATGCGCCGGGGCCATACTGTGGTCCGGTTCGAAATCCAAAGACGGAATCATCCCATGCCTACCCAGTGCGTGCCGGACGGAAACCTTGACAAAATGATATACCAGGCGTTCGTCGTCAAACTTGATTTCATGTTTGGTAGGATGCACGTTGACATCAATCCGGGTAGGATCAATATCCAGGAAAAGCACATAAAACGGATGCAGATCGGCACCAATCAGCTCCTCATAAGCACTTACTATAGCATGGTGCAGATATCCGCTTTTGATATAACGTCGATTGACAAATAAAAACTGCTCGCCGCGTGATTTACGGGCGGCTTCAGGCTTTCCTACAAATCCGGTAATCAGCAGGTTATCCGCATCTTCTTCAACCGGCACTATTTTGTTATTGGTGTTGGATCCAAGGACCCCGACGATGCGCAAGCGCTGGTTGACCGGCGGCAGGTGAAATACTTCCTGATCATTGTGATGCAGGGTGAAATGTATGCCGGGGTGGGCTATGGCCACGTGCTGAAATTCATCCAGGATATGCCGCATTTCGACATTGTCCGATTTTAGAAACTTGCGGCGAGCCGGTACATTAAAAAAGAGGTTGCGCACCGAAATGCTGGTCCCCGTGGGTACTGCGGCATCTTCCTGAATTTGGACGGATGAGGCCTCCATCAGGATGCGGGTGCCAATGGTATCTTCTTTTCGACTTGTTTTGAGTTCGACCTGGGCTACAGATGCGATCGAAGCCATGGCTTCGCCCCGAAAACCCATCGTTTGCAAATGAAACAAATCATCCGCACTGCGGATTTTACTGGTGGCATGCCGCTCAAAACACATTCGGGCGTCTGTCACGGACATACCGCTACCGTCATCCACAACCTGGATGAGCTGTTTGCCACCGTCTTTCAGGATCAGTTGGATGCGCGAAGCTCCGGCATCCAGCGCATTCTCCAACAGTTCCTTAACCACCGATGCCGGGCGCTGAATAACTTCTCCTGCTGCGATCTGATTGGCAATAGCATCAGGTAGAAGCTTAATAATATCCCCCATGAAGGATGATTCAATGATCATTTTGACCTGGTGCAAAGCTACATCAGGGAAACCACATAAAGGTTCATCCCGACGATGAACTCATTCCATGAACGCAAGAATCTTTGACATATTGGCCGATAAAAACCAAAATGCCGCCAACATCAGACAAAGCAGGATTACCACGAAGCGCAAATTGGGTGTCCAGATTTGCGACCTTGATGAGCCGTTGCGGTCTTTATTCATACCGCTATAGCTTTGATAATGTCGGGATATGCGACTACGCATGCCATCCAAGTTACTTTGGTTGGCATGTTCAGCCGGTGAAAACAGTTTGTTTTCTTCCTTTTGGGGATCGTAATACCGCGGCCTATAGTCAAAGGTCCTTGGTCGTGGCTGTTTTCGAAACATGCCTAAAGGTAAACATTTTGAAAAAGACCGTTTGTAGGAGTCCTTTAGGTTTATTTTAGAGTTGGGTACCAATGAATGATTTCCACATCATTTTCCTTAAAAACGTAGAATTATTTCAAAAGAATATGGTTTTGGTATGCGTTAATCCCCGAACGTTCGTTCTTTTTGGATATGCGTTTTTTTGTAGTCTTCCTTTTATGCTTTTGGTCCATTAGTGCCAAAGTTAATGCGCAGGCGAGTCCTGTTCCTAAAGCGGTTAAGGCCTGGGAAGAAGGCAAGGCGCTCCTGAAAAAACAGGAACCTGAAAAAGCGCGGAAAGCTTTTGAGAAAGCGACCCAATTGGATCCGTCTTATTACGATGCGCATGCTGATCTGGCGTCTTTGCTTTTACGCACAAAAGATTCAGCAGCTATTAAACACCTTGAACGGTTAGTCGATTTGGACCCTGCCAAAGATCCCTATGTATGGCTGGCACTTGGCCGGATGCATCGTGAACTGAGCCATTTCACCCAATCAACATTTGCCTATCAGCAGTTTTTGCATTTTGCTGCTCCCGATCATGAACAACGTGATGCGGTAATAAGGGAATTGGCCAATGTGCAGTTTACCGGTTTGGCTTTGGCGCAGCCGGTCCCATTTGTGCCAATCCCACTCGATTCCCATATCAATATGCCAGGCGCTACCATGCAGTATGGCCCCACATTTACAGGGGATGGGCGCACCGTTATTTTTACACGGAGAATTGATGGGAACGAAGATTTTTATATGTCCCGTAAAACGGATAAGGACTGGTCTGTAGCCTTCCCTTTAAGTGGTATAAATACCTTGTTTAATGAAGGCATGCAGACGATTTCCCGAGATGGGCAGACGATGATATTCACCTGGTGCCATGACCGGCAGGGATATGGAAGTTGTGATTTGTATTTAACCCATAACAATGGTTCAGGTGGTTGGACAAAACCCGTAAACATGGGGCCTATGATCAATACACGTGACTGGGACGCGCAGCCTACGCTAAGTGCCGATGGACGGGTGTTGGTTTTTTCAAGCACGAGACCTGGTGGTGCTGGTGAATCGGATTTGTGGTGGAGTCAAAAAGATACGTTGGGCAAATGGTCTGTGCCGGTGCCTTTACCGGGGATGGTCAATACGGCGGGTAAGGAACAAACCCCTTTTTTACATGCAGATGGTCAGACCCTTTTTTTTTCCAGTACCGGGCATCCTGGGCTGGGCGATTTTGATTTATACGTAAGCCGGTTCAACAAAGAAACCGGATGGCAGCAACCGGTCAACCTGGGCTATCCTATCAATACAGCGGGTCATGAAGGTGCCATGAGTCTGGGACTGGATGGCTATACGGCTTATTTTGCAACAGATCGGATGCTTGCAGAACGTGGCCGTTCAGGTCTGTATATCTATTCTTTTGAATTGCCTGATTTTGCAAGGGGCACGCCGGTGACATTTGTAGAGGGATATGTAAGGGATGCCAAAACTAAAAAGGGGCTGAAAGCGACAATTCGGTTCAAAGCACTGGTTGATGATAAGGCAGAGGTGGCTATTCCGGCTGCGGCTGATGGATATTATATGATCTGTTTGACTAGCGGCTTGGACTTTGGCATGCAGATGGATCATCCGGGTTACCAGTTTTATACCGATCATTTTACTTTATCGGATAGTAGCATGTTCCATCCTTATCGGATTGATGTAGGATTGATACCTGAAGATCGGCCGGACAAAACGTTAGAAAACAGGATTGTTTTAAGAAATATACTTTTTGCAACTGGCAGTGCAAAATTGTTGCCGGAGTCCACTTTTGACCTGCAACGGATAGCTGCTTACCTACAGTCCAATCCTGGTTTGCACATTCGATTGGAAGGCCATACCGATAATGTAGGACGGCCTGAAGAAAATTTAACACTGAGCAGTGAGCGGGCAAATGCAGTAAAAGAATGGTTGATTAAACAAGGCATCGATCCCAGACGTTTATCCTCTCTGGGTATGGGTGATCGTGTACCTGTTGGCGAAAATGAAACGGCCCGAGGCCGACAATTGAACCGAAGAACAGAAATGGTTATTTTACCCTAAAGAAAGAGCGTAACTTTGCCGCCGAATACAATAGAATATGTCGTCAGTACCTTTTATAAAACACGGATCGGGTCCTCTTACAGTTGTACTGATGCATGGATTTTGTGAAGATCGCCGGATTTTTGAAGGCATTTTACCCTATCTGGATCAGAAAAACTATAGTTGGTTTTTGCCGGATTTGCCTGGTTTTGGTGATGCGAGCAAAACGGGTTTGCTTGAACACAGCATAACAGGTTACGCCGATTATATCAGAGATTGGATTTTGGACCAAAGTAAAGGTACCGTCATCCTTGTTGGTCACAGTATGGGTGGATATGTAGCGCTGGATTTTGCTTCTCATTACCCCGAACAATTACGGGGTTTGATTTTGCTGCACAGTCAGGCCGCAGCAGACAGCGCCGAAAAAAAGCGTAGTCGGGATGAGCACATTCAATTTCTTGAAAAAAACGGGATGGCAAAATATGCGGCCCGATTAATCCCGGCGCTGTATCACACCAAATACCGTGAGAGTCACAAAGAATTGATTGGCACCTGGGTCGACCGGGCGGCTAAGTATAATCAGAAGGGCGTTAGTCTGGCATTGCAATGTATGCGAGATCGCAAGGATCACAGTGAAACACTGGCAGCACTCAAGTTGCCGGTGGGTATTATTGCGGGTGGCATAGATCCTTTAATACCCAGGGAGGTATCACTGAAGGAAAGTCATTTGGCCGCATTGACCAGTTTCCATTTGCTGGAAGATATGGGCCACATGGGAATGGTAGAAGCACCGGAATTAGTTGGCACTACTTTACAGAAATGTATTGAAGAGCTTATTCCGATTGTAGTTTAGGATTATCCAGATGACGCTTGTTGTCCCGGCTTGTTTTTTTGTGCAAGTTTTGTGCTAAAGCCTGTTCCAGGTCAACACCTGTTTGGTTTGCCAGACACATCAACACCCAGAGCACATCGGCCATTTCATCCTGGATAGCTGCTTTAGCCATGTGCGCATCATCCGGATTTTTATAGGATTGCTCACCGTATTCGCGAGCCATCCATCGCGACAGTTCACCCACTTCTTCCATGAGTATAGTCATATTGGTCAGCGGGTGAAAATACCTTACCCCATGCTGGCGTATCCATTGGTCGACTGTTGACTGCGCTTCTTTGATGTGCATGATTATTCTCTGATTTTACTGTCGATGATGATGGTAACCGGGCCATCATTTACTAATTCCACTTTCATATCTGCACCAAAGATGCCGGTATAGACGGGACATTCGGAGTTGGTTCGCAGGTGATCAATAAAATAGGTATACAAAGGTATAGCATGATCTGGTCGGGCAGCTCGAATAAAAGAGGGTCTGTTCCCTTTTTTAGTACTTGCGTGTAATGTAAATTGACTGACGATCAGGAAGGACCCTTTTATTTCGCGAATGTCCAGATTCATTTTACCTTCGGTATCACTAAAGATGCGCATTTGCAGTATCTTTTGTGATAGCCAATGTACATCATCCCGGGTATCCGATTCTTCAATACCCAGTAAAACGACCATACCTGATGTTATGCTTACCGTTGGATTGTTTTCAATAAAAACAGATGCCTCCTGAACACGCTGAATGACTAGTCGCATAATGTTATCCCCAAATCGAAAAAAGAAAATGTGTAAAGTACTAGACGCTAAGGTCCATGAAAAATTACTTTTAAACACAACAGTTTAAAATCTGGTGGATAAAGGTGATAGTTATAAACACTAATTAACAATGTGGATAAATTAAATATGACAAATCTTGTTTTATTGGGGATAACCTGCATATATGAGCTAATTATTACGATCCCACTAACATTATACAAAATTCTATTTGTATGATACATATACTGTGGATAAACTATACAGCAAATGTGAATATTTAATTATAAAATTGTATATCAATGAGTTATAATTAAATGAACTGTGAATAAGCTGTGTATAAAAAGAATATTTGGTTTAGTTTTAAAAGGGATATTTTATCTCTCCACATATTCACAGCCTTGATGATAGTGCCTTTTTTATAAATTTATTTTAAAAGTAATTAATCATAACTTATCACTGAAATGCGCTGTTTAAATGAAAATTCTTCTGTTACTTTTGTTCGACAAATAAAGAGCTATGCATCAACAAGCGACATATAATAAGTGGGTTTCGATATGGTTGCTCGTTGGGTTAGTTATGTTGGTAGGTCAAATATTTATAGGAGGTGTAACCCGGTTAACAGGTAGTGGATTGTCGATTACAAAATGGGAGATTGTTACTGGTACCTTACCACCAATGAATGAGGGGGAATGGGAAGAAGAGTTTAATAAATATCAGGAGACACCACAATACAAATTGGTCAATAGGGGAATGACGATAAGTGCATTTAAGTACATTTATTTTTGGGAGTATTTCCATCGTTTATGGGCACGGTTGATAGGGTTCATATTTTTTATTCCCTGGTGTTATTTTATGTGGCGTGGTTGGGTCACCAGGAGATTGAATAAAGGATTAGCGATTGTGGTTGGGTTAGCTGTAATTACAGCATCGTTTGGCTGGATCATGGTAGCTAGTGGTTTGGTTGAGAGACCGTGGGTGAATGCATATAAGTTGAGCATTCATCTCCTGTTAGGTTTTAGTGTTTTTATTGCACTATATGCTGCATGGTATCGTTATGTTTATGGGAACAAAGTGGTTATTAGGCAGAATGGGAATTTGATGTCAGGTGTATTATTTGGTTTAGTGATGGTCCAGATAATATTAGGAGGTATGATGTCAGGTATGAAGGCTGGATTGTCTTATCCTACCTGGCCTCAGATGAATGGTGAGTGGATTCCTGGTGTTTTATTTGAAGGAGGACACTGGACGTTATCTAGTTTTATAAACTATGACGATTCGATTTTTATGGTGGCATTGGTTCAGTTAATACATCGGGTTATCGCATATATCATATTGGTTGTTAGTGTTTTATATGTATATGAATCTTATAAAAATGGAGTAAATTCGGTTATTAACAAGGTGTTAGTAAGCGTGTTAATAAGTCAAATCATATTGGGTATCTGGACGGTAGTTGAATTTAAGCATGGTGTTCCTGTGGCACTTGGTTCAGCTCACCAGTTGGGCGCACTTGCCTTATCAACGGTTGTTTTCCATTGCCGTTTCATCCTGTTGGAAAGGAGGAATTGAATGTCAACAATTAGAATTAGAGTTATTAATAAATAACTTAAATGTTACCTTTGTTTTAATACGATTTAATTATGTTAGAGACAACGACGGCGGGTAAGTTTAAATATTTTGAGTCCAAAGGAGAGGGCGATGTCCTTTTACTTTTGCATGGGTTATTTGGTGCGACAAGTAATTTCTCAGGTGTAATAGATGCATTTGGAAAATCACATAATGTAGTTATTCCAATACTGCCTATTTATGAGTTACCCCTGCTAAAGGTTTCTCTTACAGGTCTTCTTGAATATGTGGAGGAATTTGTAAATTTTAAAGGTTTTCCAAAGGTTCATATTTTAGGTAATAGTCTTGGTGGACATTTGTCTTTGTTGTATGCCTTAAAGTGCCCGGAGCGGGTTCAGACGATGATATTAACCGGCAGTAGTGGTTTGTATGAAAGCGGTATGGGTAATACATTTCCTAAACGAAGTGATTATAACTTTATCAAAGCGAAAACTGAAGCCACTTTTTATCGTCCAGAAACAGCAACAAAGGAGTTGGTGGATGAAGTGTATGATATTGTCAATGATAGGATGAAGGCTATTCGGGTATTGGCTACAGCAAAAAGTGCCATTCGCCATAATGTAGGAGATCGATTGCATGAGATCAAGTGTCCAACACTCATCATCTGGGGTAAAGAAGATACTGTTACTCCTGCATTTGTTGCGGATAAGTTTCATTCTTTAATAGAAAATACAGAACTGCATATTTTTGATGAATGTGGCCACGCACCAATGTGGGAGTTACCCAAACAGTTTAATGCAGTGTTAAATAGTTTTTTGGAGCGCCACCCGGTGCAATTGTAAGACTAGTCTTGAACATGCGACCAGATATGGGATTGTAGCAGATCAGAGTTGTATTTATATTTATTAAACAACTCTCTGCCTTACAGATTAAATATTATCTCGATGGACTTTTCACATGGTGTGATGTTTCACGTGAAACATTATCTCTCTTCTTTAGTTATGCAAATTAACTTTGTATCATCATTTATCATTCCTTAATGTTCCACGTGGAACAATAGATTATTATCAAGGCTTCAAAAGTTTATGTACTTCTTATCATAAGATCGTACGACATTATTTATAAGCCCTTTCTCTACTGCCATTATATGTTTTCTACACTCCTCAGTACAGAATACAAGATCTAGTGCTGGTCAGTAGGGTTCAGTAAATCAGTGGCAATTTGATCGATATACAGGATACAGCCAAATGGTGATTTGGTATGAGCGGAAGGATATCTTGGCATTGTATGGTATGTAACTAGTAAGTCTCATGCCTATGCCTATTCATCCTATAAATACGCGCAGATACTACTACGGGTGGAAACACATTTTAGAGTGAATTGGTAAAAGGCCGTAAGCATGGTATGGTACTTCTGTAAGTATTGAAGCCGTAGTTTAACATGTGGGGTGTTAAAGTTTGCAGACTCAACGCCGGATGAAATGCCGTGCCAAAAACAAGAACAATAGTTAAGGGACTTTGTGTTATAGCCTCTTTTCATACCTAGTGCAAACCAATGACTCCTAATTACACAGGATATAAATCATCTTGAACATCAGTTTCATAGTGCCTCTTCTGTAGTTTTAGTTCAGAAAAATGGCAATGTCTATCTGGACAAGAATACTAAACGTATCACACCAGGTGATCAACCCAATTTGAGATGCCGATCATTTCTTTCACAGAAGATTAGTTGCACGAGAGAAGGTAGGCCTATAACATGATAGGATCCCTGCATATGATACAGTCAACTCATCTTCGGATCAATACATCTGTAGGATGGTTACCGACTATTAACGGATAACCTGGAAGTGGCGGTGTTAAATGGTTATTCGTTTATTTGGGAAATGTCCTCGAACAGCTCGCACCCAATGTCTAGCTTACCAACCCGTAAGGGGGAGTTTCACTGACCCTGAAAGGACGAATGTCTGGTGGACTTCGGTGAGCGAACCGAGCGCCCCTGCTCGAGGCTTACGAAATGCGCTAAGTAATATCTACAAAAATTAGCAAATGATCCACCGATTCCAACTCCGCCAAATGTGAGCAAAGACCTAAAATTTCTTTCACCTACACCACCACAGGTAAGTTCATTAGAAAACAGTGTTATCCACTTGGGGCGGATTATCTAGAATATTTTATTCTATTTGAGAAACTTATCCTTACCACTTTACATATTTATCATTGAGGGAGGGGGAAGTCATTCAATGATGTTGATGTTCAAAGACAAACTTTAGATGTACAGGAAAAGTAAGTAGAATTGTATTGACTGACCGAACATCCAATCCAAATTATATAATTCCAAAAGAAGCTTGGTGGATATTCAACATCTAATAGCATGTCTTAGCTACTGCAGGGGTAGTTATAGGTAGGATCTTTCGGATCAAAAAGTTAGTTGTGGATTAAAGATCAGTTTGTCACTCTACCGCTCCGTTTGGTCATAGGGCTGGTAATAACTTTGTATTGGCAAACAAGAGGATTCAGAGAGTACAATAACCGTAACAATTTTTGATATAGGACAATTCGTGATTCCCCGAGCAAATACCGATTATAATTTTCAATAATATTGATTATATATCTATTTAAGGAATAAATAATGTAAAATTTAACAATATCAAGAATAAAAGACAATATTTTGTGGATAACTTGATATATTAGTGACATACCTACCGAAGCCGGAGAGCTATGTAATACAAGTTGCGTGATATTAATATTTACACGCCCCTTCCTGATTGATACGGCTGTAATACAACGTATAGTCCTGTTTCAATTGATGCATAATGGCTGCCATTTTTTCACCACAGTTTTCAGCAGCCAGGCTGTTGTCACAGAGTGCAAACACAGATGGACCCGACCCTGAGATACTACATCCAAGAGCGCCTTCCTTATAGGCAGCCTCCTGCATGGCATAAAAGCCGGGTATAAAGGGTGCCCGTTGTTCTTCTATAACTGCATCTCTCATACTCCGTCCAATCAATCCAAAATCAGACTGGTATAACCCATGAATCAATCCGCCCAGGTTTCCACTTTGGGTAACCATCGACTCCAGGCTGATATCTGGCTTTAAGATATTCCTCGTTTCTTTAGTAGTGATTTGTACATGCGGGTGAAGTACAGTAACATACAATCCTTTAGGTACTGGCAAACGATGTATATCAAGACTTTTTCCATCACGTATCAAAACGATGCCTCCTAATAATGAAGCAGCAACATTGTCGGTGTACCATCCGCCAGTAACTGAGTATTCACCAGCCATGGCAAATGGAAGTAAGTCACGTTTTTCTAAAGGCTTTTTTAATAATTCATTTATTGCCATGACACCAGCCACTGCTGAGGCAGCACTACTACCAAGTCCACTGGCAAAAGGCATTTTTTTATGCAGTTCGAAGGCGATACCGCGATCTGGTTCACCCAGATAGTCCAGCATAGCCTGTGCAGCAATGGTGGCTGTATTTTTAGTAGGGTCGCGAGGCAACAGGCCTTTGTCACCATGTATAGCTACCAATTCAAGTCCTTTTTTATCTGTAAACCAGGCGGTTATTTCATCACCAGGAGCCTCTAATGCCAGACCCAATATATCAAAGCCACATGCCAGGTTTGAAAGACTGGCTGGGGCAAATACCTTTATACCTGTTTGTTTCATAGATCAAAGATACAGCCTGCTTTGGCAGATCATAAAGAAGTTGGCAGCATTCCACTTGGTAAGAAATCATATCCGTGTAGGTATAATCACAATACACGATTAAGGGTGCTTTGTGTTTGGATCATTATGAAGACAATGTTAAATCCGTCTATTTAGATCAGTATTGCCTGCCTAAAACAATTACCTTTGGCACATGGCATTAGAAGAAAACGTCATGACAGCCCTAAAGGAGGCTATGAAGGCAAAAGATCAAGCCGCAATGCGAACCTTACGTTCGATAAAAGCGGCGATACTCCTTTTCAAAACCAGCGGCAGCGGAGAGGAATTAAATGGAGAAGCAGAGATAAAATTGCTTCAAAAGATGGTCAAACAGCGAAAGGAATCGGCAGGCATCTTTCATCAACAAAACAGATTGGATCTGGCACAGACCGAGGAGGAAGAGATTGCTGTTTTGGAGCAGTTTTTACCGGCACAATTAGACGAAGCAGCCCTAACGCTTATCATACAACAAATCATCACCGATACGGGCGCTACCTCTGCCAAAGACATGGGCAAAGTCATTGGTCAAGCCAATAAACAGCTTGCTGGTAAAGCAGAAGGTAGAGTAATATCGGAAGTTGTAAAACGATTACTGGCCAGCTAACCTGACCTAATTTATGCACTTACTTATTGCGGCGCTAAACTGGGGGATGGGTCATGCTTCACGCACGGTTCCACTTATCCGCGCTTTTCAGGAAAGAGGTATGCATATTTCACTTGCCTCTGATGGTGTTGCAGCTGATTTATTTCGTGCAGAATTCCCTGACCTGGAGGTGCACGAGTTGCCATCATACAAGGTCAGCTACCCCTCCAGTAATATCTATCTCAATGTCCTGTTGAGTGCCTGGAATATCCTGACGGCCAAACAAAAGGAGAAACGTTGGCTTAAGACATTTCGAATCACCCACAAAGTTGATGCGGTCATTAGCGATAATCGGTATGGACTCCGTGCAAAAGATATTCCCTGTGTGTTAATTACACACCAACTCCAACTTTATGGGGAGTGGTCATGGGCTAATAAAATTGGTGAATTCATTATCCGTAGATGGATACGCAAATTTACGGAAGTATGGGTACCTGATTGGCAGGGAACATCGTCGTTAACAGGGGGTATGGCTACATGGAAGTATACGCAACCTCCCGTCCGTTACATAGGGCCTATATCACGATTCCAGGTCGTTGAACATGGTCAGAACAAGGATTTGGATATTGTCGCCATTCTTTCAGGTCCAGAGCCACAACGCACTTGGTTTGAGCAAAAGATAAGAGAACAACTGGTTACAATCGAAGGGCAACATCTCCTCATAAGAGGGACCAAAGAAACCGCAGCTCTGGGTTTTAGTCAGGGCAACAATCTAAAAATAATTGACTTTCTGCCCGCCGCAGAACTTCAACATTGGGTAAACCGATCAAAGATGCAAGTTAGCCGATCGGGTTATTCCACGGTTATGGATTTGGTTTATTCGGGGATTCCGGCACTAATGGTGCCAACACCTGGACAGTTTGAACAAGAATTCCTCTGTACGTTCCTGCAAGGTAAAGGGCCCTGGCAGTTTCAGGATCAGAAAGATATGGATATAGCCAAGGCCTGGGGAATGCGGGAGCAATTTGCCAGCCCTTTAATTCAACAGCCAACGGGCCATGAGGCGGATGATACTGCAAACCGATTTATCCGGGATTTGGAATCCAGGAAAGGTTAACTTGACTAGATCTTATTCCATTCCCATATGCCGTATTGTAGCACTGTGGGCAGTTTAAACCCGCACAGTTTCAAGGTCAGCAGGATATTGCCCCGGTGATGGGACTCATGGTGAATAAAATATCCCAACAAAGGGACAACGCCCCGTTTGAAACCTTTGATCGTCCCCCCTTGTTCCATGCCGTTTTTAAGCATATTCCCCACCATCTCTGCCGAGATATTATGCAGATCTTTTAACAGGGGTATGGTTTTAATGTCCTCAGCTTTGACGGTTGTCAGTCCTTCAATGACAGACTTATCCATCTTTTCTAGTTTCCAGAACCGTACATTATACATATGTGCCAGTTGGTGACCCACCGTGCCACCCCCTCGTTTGGATGTTGTCAAGGATAATGCTTCATCCGTTAAGGCATCCATCAACATTAGATTGGTGCGATGATGAATAAACCAGGTATCAATGATTTGTTGTTCAAGAAGGGACATAGACCTGGTTGTTTATCAAAACATAAATGTATATACTCTTATTTTTCAAATCAATGTGAAAAAATTACTCTTTTAATGTGATGTTAAAGCACTAAGTTTGTTCCCTCCAATCTGTAGAGAACTAAATAATAAAATGTTACGCTACCAATTAAAACCTACAATCATCCCATTTCCTCAAGTGCCGCTTGTTTGACTGCCTTTGCTACTTTCCAGGCGACTTCTTCATTAAGTGTTGCGGGAATAATCATGTCTTTCCGGGGCTCGCGAATAAATTCAGCAATGGCATAAGCTGCAGCGAGTTTCATTCGTGGGGAGATCTTTTTTGCCCGGGCATCCAGTGCTCCTCTGAAAATACCTGGGAATCCGAGTGCATTGTTGACCTGGTTGGGCATGTCGCTTCGGCCGGTAGCTACGACAGCTGCGCCCCCAGCATAAGCCTCTTCCGGCATAATTTCGGGAGTAGGATTGGCCAAAGCAAAAATGATGGGGTCAGGGGCCATCGTGCGAATGTCATCCCGTGTTAATAGATCTCCGACGCTTACTCCGATAAACACGTCAGCATTGCGGATAGCATCCCGCACATCTCCGGTGTGACGTTGAAGGTTACTCCACTGGAGCGTTTCCCTTTTCGAATCGTTGATATCGTCCCTGTCGGGATGTATGATTCCTTTTGTGTCGCAAATAAGCAGTTCCTTGATGGGTGTACAAAGTTCACCCGAATAGCCATCTACACATTTGAGCATTTTGGCGATGGCGATACCTGCCGCACCAGCACCATTGATCACAATTTTTAACTCGCTAAACGGCTTATTCACAAGCTTTGCCGCATTGATAAGTCCAGCCAGTGTAACAATGGCAGTGCCGTGCTGATCATCGTGGAAGACAGGAATACCAATATCCTGCAATTGCTCTTCAATATAAAAACTCTGCGGCGCAGCTATATCTTCGAGATTAATGCCGCCAAAAACTGGGGCTATACGTTTTACGGTAGCAATGATTTCATCTGGATCCTGTGTATCCAGACAAATAGGAAAGGCATCCAAGGCGGCAAATCGTTTAAACAACATGGCTTTGCCCTCCATGACAGGAATAGAAGCCAGGGCACCTATGTTTCCAAGTCCCAATACCGCTGATCCATCGGTGACGATTGCGATTGTATTTCCTTTGATTGTATAATCATAGGCTAGCTCGGGATTAGCTTCAATAGCTTTGCAGGGTGCAGCTACACCCGGAGAATATACCAATGCCAACTCGTGGGCATCATGAAGATCAATTTTTGCATTCACCCTGATTTTGCCTCGTAATTGCTTGTGCAGCATCATGCTTTCCTCGTAAATATCCATTCGACCGATGATTTATTGAATAGGGGAGGCTAAGATAATGGGAAGAAGCTGAATACAACCAAGTTAGCATAGTGAAAGATCACCAATTTACATCACCTTCATATAAGTACACAGCCTAGGTTAAAACTTCGACTCGCCAGTGTAATTCACATCTACGTTAATGTTGAAACAAAAAAGCCCGTACCAAAAGGCACGGGCTGACTATAGAAAGTTAAAACGTCTGATCCTGAACGATCTAGTTGCCTGCTTTTTTAACTGCAGCTTTTCCTGGTTTTGTGCTGTCAAGGCCGCTACCTGCTTTTTTCACAGTAAATTTCCGCTCGGACACATTTGTACCGCAACGAGCACGCAAGATGTAATCATCTGCTGCAAGAGTTGTAGCATCAATAACCGGAGTGGTGGCAGTAAGTGCGGTGCCATCAACTGTTTTGCGGTTTTGGCGAGCAACCTGCTTTTGGTTGGCAGCCTGATTACCAGCGACTGTAGGAGGGCATTTGGAGTTATCACACACTGACCATCCTTTTACAGCCTGGCCTTTGGAGTTGACCAGCTCAAAGTTGAGCTCTTTGCAAACAGGGCTTTTTGACGTAGGATTACCCGCTTTAGCATTGACAGGTGTGGCGTCCCATACGGTTGTTTCGAGGTCACCTGTTGGGGATTTGACATCGATAACGACAGTGCAACAAGCACCCTTGTTTACTGCAGCGGTTGCATTTGTAGTCGTGGTAGATTTCGTACCAGTAGTTTGGTTCTTTTTAGGCGTACTTGATTTGGTACCCAAATCGGATTGTGCTGTGAGCGATCCAGCAAGGAGAAGTGCAAAAACGAAAAAGAAAGCATGTTTCATAAAAACAAATTGATGGGTTGAAAAAATAGGGTTAGTAATTGTTGATAAGTAATGTGTTGCTGAAGAAAGTCATTTGCTGCGCATCTTCCATTATAGCCTCAGCCTGTAAATTTCTTTTCTTTCCCTTCCATTTGAAGTGCAAATAAAAAGTTACCCAACAAGGTAAATAAATTCTCAAAGATGCAGTACGTCCTAAACCAAACGATGACATGCTTCAATGTGCATCCATACCCGCACAATAAAAAAGCGTCCAGTACAGGGAGATACTGAACGCTTTTTAAAGAACTACCTGTTAAGAAAGTTTACTTTTTGCGGAGAACAAACTTATCGGCATCCTCACCTGTATTTTCCTTTCCTTCCAAGTTTAGGTGGGTAAGTGTTTTATTACCTACGGCATACTGATTGCCCCCCATCACTTTGTCTAAAATGATCACTTTGAGCGAATCATTCCAGGAATAAGTGCCTCGCTCTTCAATGACCAAAGGTTTTTCTTTGCCCAGGAAATCAGACTTTTTGTAAAAGGTGCTATCGGCATTAAGCAATATTTCCGTAGCAATTCCTTTGCAATCGGCACAAGGCAAGACGCCGGTATAATTGCCAGCTACATCTGTGCTTGCCGGATCAGCAGCCATTTCGGTCGTTTCATTATCGGTTGAAGCGGCATCATCACCTGCCTGGTTTTTACAACCAAAAAGGGAAATCAACACAAAAACCAGGAGAGTTAGTCTAGACATAGGGCATTCAATTATTAACGAAGAAATAAGATCATTTCAATATCGGGCGCAAAGATAAGCCCGCATATGGATTGATGAAAGGGATAGGATAAATCCAACATAGAAGTCAATCTATTCATGGGCTCTAAAGACAAATGAAAGACGCAGGGCTACGAATAAACCTTGCCCATGAGTTTTACACAGAAACACCATAATCCCGCAATGCGTCGTTTAGGGAGGTCTTGAGATCGGTGGATGGTTTTCGTTGACCAATGATCAGTGCACAATTCACCTGATAATCACCGGCAGGAAACGATTTGGTATAGCTACCGGGGATGACCACCGAGCGCGCTGGCACCCTGCCCCTATGAATCACCGGTTCAGAGCCAGTGACATCAATGATATGGGTTGATTGTGTCAGCACTACATTGGCACCCAATACCGCCTCCCTTTCTACGCGAACGCCTTCCACCACAATGCAACGCGAGCCGATAAAACAATTGTCCTCAATAATGACTGGTGCTGCTTGGACCGGCTCTAAAACACCGCCGATGCCAACACCGCCACTCAGATGCACATGCCGACCTATTTGTGCACAGGACCCAACGGTAGCCCAGGTGTCCACCATGGAGCCGCTTCCTACCCATGCACCAATGTTGACATAGGATGGCATCATGATCACACCCCGCTCGAGAAAAGCACCATATCTGGCAATTGCATGGGGCACCACGCGCACCCCTTGTTCTTCATAATTGCGCTTGAGTGGAATTTTATCGTGAAAGACAAATGGACCCACTTCTACCACCTCCATTTTTTGGATGGGGAAATACAGAATGACGGCTTTTTTCACCCATTCATTCACCTGCCAACTTGCATCATCCAAAGGCTGCGCCACGCGCAGTAAGCCCTTGTCCAACTCGTCCACAATGGTTTTAATGGCTTTTTGTATTTCCGGCTGTTCGAGCAAGGAGCGGTCATTCCAGACTGCTTCAATGGTAGATTGGAGTGCGTGCATGGTGCAAAAGTAGCCAACCAAATCCAATGTTTCCATGCGACCAAGCTTCCGGAAAATTCCAATCCCGGACAAAAAGTTTGTTGACGTATGGTCAAATTACACGAAATGCCATGATAAACGGGCATTTTATGTCCTATCCACCTAACTTTATGCATCCTTTTTAAGCTATTGTCGGTTTAACCTAACCTAACCATTACTCTTTTGAAAAATCATTGTTTTCAGATCCTCACACTGATCCTGTGGCCTGTCTTGCTTTCTGCCCAATCCTTGTGGCAACCAGCCCCTTTGCCCCGGATTGACTCATGGGCTGAAGATGGGCCCTTGCCGCTACAGTATAAAAGTTATGCGCTCAACCAGGATATGCTGCTGGCTTTATTGGCGGATGCCCCTTTGCGATTTGACGGGCAAAATGGTACACCTGTAAGTATTTCTTTGCCCCTGCCCAACGGCGAATTCGAAACCTTTATAATATGGCACAGCCCGGTCATGCAAACAGGTCTTGCGTCTAAATACCCCGACATCCATACCTGGTTCGGCTACAATCCTGACCAACACGCCCACTGGGTACATCTGGATTTAGGTCCCCGCGGATTCCATGCTCTTATAACTGCGCCTGGTGCCGATCCAATATATATTGATCCTTTCGACCGTTTAGAAGGCAGCGGTCCCTATTTGATTTATCAAAAATCCGATTTTGCCCATCCTCAAAAGGACCCGTTTGATTGCCTTACCCAGGACATCAAAGAAAAATCCAAAGAAGCAGAAGAACAATCCGGAGAACGCAGCGATGGCACACTAAGGACATATCGACTTGCATTAGCATGTACCGGCGAGTACGGTGCTTTTCATGGATCAACAAAAACCCAGGTGTTGGCAGCAATGGCTACCACCCTCAACCGAATCAACGGCATTTATGAACGTGAGTTTGGCTTGCGCATGGAACTAGTTGCAGATAATGACAAAATCATTTATTTAAACGGCGCGACAGACCCTTTTACGAACGATGATATCTCCAGTCTGCTTGGCGAAAACCAGGATGAATGTGATGCAAAAATAGGTCCAGCCAATTACGATGTAGGGCATGTTTTTGGAACAGGCGGGGGCGGACTCGCTACCTTAAATTCGCCCTGCAACAACAACAGCAAAGCAAGAGCGGCTACTGGCTTGTCAAGCCCTATTGGCGATCCCTTTGATATCGACTATGTTGCACATGAATTTGGGCACCAGTTTGGTTGCAACCATACGTTTAATAACTCTTGCAGCGGCAACCGCAACAATGCTACAGCATGGGAGCCTGGCAGTGGATCGACGATTATGAGTTATAGCGGTATTTGTGCGCCGAATGTCAAAAATGCCAGCGACGCCTTTTTTCATGGTGGCAATCTGCTGGAAACCAGAAATTTTACCGTCAACGGCAATGGTAATACCTGCCCCGAAAAACTAGTCACCGGTAATCAGTTACCACAGGTATCAGCTGGTTTGAATTACACCATTCCCCGATCCACACCTTTCGAACTTGAAGCAAGTGCCTCTGACCCTGATGGGGATGCGCTTACCTATAGCTGGGAGCAGTATGATAATCAGATTGCCACCATGCCGCCAGTGAATACAAACGGCACTGGTCCGACCTTCCGTTCCTTTCCTCCGGATACTGTACCAGTGAGGGTGTTTCCCAACCTGATGGCCGTTTTGGGAGGTACTTCGCCCACATGGGAGGTATTGCCATCTGTAGCCAGGTTGCTCAACTTCAGGGTAACTGTCCGGGACAATCATCCCGGGCACGGACTCTGGGCCCAGGATGCGATGCAGATTACGGTTGATGGCACTTCGGGTCCATTTACCGTCACCGCACCAAATACAGCAGTCACCTGGCGGGTCGGCGACACGGTCAGTGTCACGTGGAACCGAGCCAATACACATGTAGCCCCTGTCAGTGCGGATCGGGTGGATATTTGGCTTTCGTTGGATGGTGGCTATCTCTATCCGGTATTGTTGGCATCAGGTGTGCCCAATAATGGGACATCGAGTGTAGTGGTTCCCTTCAAACTGAGCAATAGCTGCCGAATCAAAGTAAAAGGACATGGCAATGTCTTTTTTGATGTATCCAACACCAATTTTTCGATCAAAGAGCCGGTCAGCCCCAGTTTCCTGGCAAGTGGACTTGAAGATACCCTTCGATACTGCAACACCGGATCTGATACGCTTACAGTACATGTCGCCCTTCAGCCGCTGAATAATTTTACAGCGCCTATTATGCTGATGCTTCAGGCACCCGCCGGACTACAAACCAATTTACAATCCAACTGGACACTTACCGGAACAGACACCATTACGTTTCAAATCTGGGGCATGGGTGACCTTAATCCCGGAGAGGATCAATTTAAACTGGTCCTCACCGCTCCTGGTGTAATCCGCACCCTGAGCTATTCCCTGAGCGGATTTGGCCCACTCGCTGCCCTGCCTGATGCGGTCTTTCCTTTGGACAATACGGATAGTGTAGGTTTTCAATTTTTACTGCAATGGTCACCGGTAACCGACGCGGATGATTATGTCCTGGAGCTCGCCACATCACCGGCATTTGGCGCTAGTTTGGTAATGTCCCAAACCACCAGAGATACGTTTGTGCCGGTAGCACTTGAACCCTCTACACGATATTACTGGCGGGTCTCACCGCGCAATGTATGTGGTATTCAGCCGGCCCGGCGGGTATGGGTTTTCCGGACAATACTGGAAGAATGTGCCGATTACACCCCGGCTATTTTACCTATCGACATCCCGGCTGATGAAGCGTTTATCACCAACTCGATCATCCCTGTGGCGGGTCCCGGCAAGGTTTCCGCGGTGAGGGTAGATGTGGATCTGACCCATGCCAAACTCGAAGATATCACCCTGCGCTTGCTTCACCCATCGGGCAATGCCCGCAGCGTTTACGCCAAATCTTGTGTTGATGGCGAGGATATCATTGCCACTTTTGCGGATGATGGCGATGAGTTTACCTGTTCCGGGCAGCAACCGGCTGTGAGCGGCACCATTAAGCCGGCAACAGGTTTGTTTACCAATTTGATCGGGCAGCAAGTAGCTGGCAACTGGGCGCTGCGCATAATTGACGACTTCCCGCAAGGCGGCGGGGTGCTGAATAGCTGGTCTCTCAACGTGTGCAAACACCTGCCTCCACCACCAACACCGATGCTTGCTCACCTCGACACCCTCGATGGCTCCTATTGCCAGTCGGTGGTATTGAGCAATTTGGAACTGGGGCTGACGGATACCCTTACGGGTAGCATCGATTTGATCCTCCGGGAAGCACCGGCCCACGGCCAACTCCAGCTCGCAGGTATCCCGCTCCAGGCGGGCGACATATTTACCATGGCGGATATAGAAAACGAACAGATCACCTACTGGCATGATGGTTCACTGTTATGGTCGGACTCGATGCTGATCGACGGCTACAACAGCACTTCCAAGGGCTGGTTGCCCGGCCATTGGGTACAGGTGCGCGTCACGCCACAGTTGACGGCCTCGGTATCCCTGTTGTCAGAGGTACTTTGTCTGGGCGATACCACAGCGAGTGTGGCAGTACTGATCAACAGTTGCCGGCCACCATACAGTTATCGGCTACTGCCCAATGACCCCTGGCAGGCAGAGGATCTGTTTGAAAACCTGCCGGCGGGTATTTATACATTTGAAGCGAGAGACAGCAATGGTTTTACGGCGCAGTCGATGCCGTTTGAGATATTTGATCCGGAGCCTCTTTCGGTCGGTACATTCTTAAAAGGAGATACGCTCACACTAAATGGTATAGGCGGTAAAGGGCCATATCACTATGCACTTGGCGCGGATACCAACAGTACCGGTGTATTTGTCTTAGAGGTATCAGGTTCCTATGAGGTGACCGTGACGAATGTGAATGGATGTGTTTATACCACTACATTGATGCTGGAGCTGCTGGAGGCTACAACCAGCACAGGGCCGATTAGCTGCAATGGCGAGGCCACGGGTGCTATCCTAATCATGGCCAGAGGGGGGGTGCCGGCCTATTTGTACCAGTTAAATGGGGGTGCCTGGCAGTTGGATTCTGTATTTGTCGGGCTCCCGGCCGGAGCGTATGAACTGGCGGTGCAAGATGGATCGGGCGAGATACGGGACCTAGGTACGATTGTGCTGGAAGAGCCGGAGGCGTTGGAGCTGGTGGCGATTCAGCCGCAGGACAGCATTGCGGTATTGGTCGCCACAGGTGGCACACCGCCTTATCAGTATAAGCTGGGAGCGGGGATGTTCCAGTCCGAGCCGACATTTGGTTCGCTGGGTAAGGGCACCTATGTATTCCTGGTGGAAGATATCAATGGCTGTCAGGACAGCACCATGCTGACCGTTGTGTCTTCGGCCATCGGTGATGTGGAGGCGGAAGTTCTATCAGTGCGTGTATATCCCAATCCTTCAGACGGGCTTTTTACGGTTGCTATCGATGGACCTGATCAGGAACAATGGCGCTGGTCAATCCGTGATATGCTGGGTAGGGACCGGGCATCGGGACAGGACCAGGGAGCCACCTGGCGTATTGACCAGCCGGGTATAGCCGCGGGTATGTACTACCTGCGACTGGAGAGCAGCCGATATATGCGGGTGTTTCCGATAATGGTGGAGTAGGTGGGGGTTATTATGATCCTTATTTCATGAGCATAGAGTTGTGTATTCTGGGTGCTGCATGTTGTAATGAGTTGTTATAATTAATTCAGGGCAATACCCACGACAAATCCCAACCATGGTTTATTTGTGTAAATCCAAATTTCTCTGTCACGATTCAAGAGATAATCAAATCCTACTGCAATGCCAAAGCTGGCAATATTTGACTCCAGGAATCCTGCAACGCCCATTTGAATAATCATCCCGCTGTATTCATGGCTTGTCCTGTTGTTGGAAGTAAATGAACTTATTGGTGTTATCCCCGGGCCTGCAAAAAAGCCAAAATCATAGCCCAGATTAGTGATTTTAGGATAACTTTTGCCCAATGGATCCATTTTATTTATTATTTTGTAATTGTCGTGCCTCATTCCAACATACAAAGCCACATTCAGGTCAGCTGTCAATTGTGGTGGTAATCCATATACAGACGGACGATATTTAAAAAGGATAGTCGTCATATCAATGTCTATGCTTTTTTTCCTGAATGTCAATGGTGCAAGTAAAGCGCTGTCAGAAGTATTTAACCGGGCAGTTAGGAATTTGTCTTTATCTGGTTTTTTTTCAAGTTGATGGTATACATCAATCTGTTCGTCCGTCACATCAACATATACATTTTTCATTGTTTTTTCAACATCCAATGTATAATATCCACTGGTAAAGCCGTGGACAGAGGCCTTATCTAAAGTACTGCATGAAGTAAAAAATACAATACTTGAAACGGTAAAAAGAACAATGAAGGTGTATTTACTCATGATGACCAAAGTAGTAGTAAGATATTAAAATTAGCATTACCAAAACATAATAAGTTGAAGAATTAAAAAATTAGCCCACAACTCCCCTTTTTCAAACGCTCATTTCCGAGTCCCATAACATTGATAAATGTTTTTATCCGCTATCAATAGTTACTTCATAAGGCATGAGAGCCAAACATAGGTTCATGGTGCCTTCATCGCCAACACCTCATCAAAATTTTGTGTAAAACCCAAGTGTTCGACTGTCAAAACTCTTGTGGCTTCATGGGGAGATATTCCTTAACGGATAAAACCCATTGACCACCTTGTACGGTAAAGTATGGGATGGCTGCCTGGTGAAGGATATCAATAGTTAACCGTTCAGCGCGGAGTCAAAGTGTATTGGTGTGCAAGACTAACTTGTAAAAAGATGGCAGTAAAGGTTAGATGCCTCATGGATAAGGGGAATGTGTAATTCGTGAGAGTGATACATCCGAAACGAACAACTGTTTCAAATTCTTGGTGCGTCAACCGGAATCCATGGAACTGATTTTATAATTTCCTGTGATTTAGTGATTAGGAAATAATGACCTTCCTTACGAATCGCCGGATTTATCTGGAGCATTGTAGGATACAAAGGGTCCCTCTTATCCAGGGTAAGCATAAAGGTTGTAGACAGACTCGATGTCAAATTACTTAGAAATGCCTTGAACACTTCTGGTTTTCTATCGGATATTACAAGTGAGTGAATGGAAATATAGTTCAATATATCACCCTCCTTTGGTAATTCAGGAAAAATGGCCACATGACGGGCACCAAAATTATAAATGGGGCGTATCAAACGGAGCAATCTGTTGTATTTATGAATTACAGTTTGCTTAAATGAGGTAGTGTCCCAAAGACCAAGCACACCTACTAACTTGTCTGCATCAAAACATAAGATATAATTATCTATTTTTTGATCGAAATAATAAGGTTTATTTCCAACGAGATCATAATTAAGTGATAACATCAATTCACGTTGGTTTTCTTCCTGAAAAGCCAGCATCATATTTATATCCGTTTCGGAAGCTCTTCTTATAAAAAAACGATGTGCAGCAAATATTTTTGGTGTGTACTTAAAGATAAATGTTTCAATGTCAGTAATCTTCTGATAATAAGGAACCAGGTTGGATAAGATTCCAGATGCACGTTTCTCAATAATTTTCAGGAACTTATGATTATCCGAAAATACGATACTCGATGCGGGTATTTGATCCAGATTCAGTTCACGTTCATGGATAAATCGCAACATTTGGCGAAAGACCGTTCCATTTTGGAAATCAGGATGAATTCTCAGATCACAATAATAAGGCATACATACGATTTCCCCTTTCCAATAGATTGATCTTGTGCCGATATTAAAAATGCCTATAACCAGATCCTGCTCCTTTAATAAAGTAATAAAGACATTTGGATTTTCTGTTTGGATATAGGCTCCTACCCTGGAATCAGGTCGTCTTTGTAAACTTAGAGATACATATCCGGCGACAGGAATTTCAAACAATACTTGAATCTGCGGCTCGTATTTCAAGTCATATGGAATGATAACTATCATAATTCGAACTTTAAAAGGAGGGGCAACAAGGCAGGAAGTTTGGCATCACCATCTTTGATGCTATATTGTTTTGCGAATGCCGTTGCGATGATTTGGAGCATGTGGGCAGGATAATATTTGGCTCGCATAGGACCTAGCTGGCCCAAATCTAAAGCCTGACTGTAATAGGGGTTTTCTTTTAATTGATTCTCGACATTCGTTAGAAGGTGTTCTACAATTTGACATTCATCACTGAATAGATACAATTGATAATAAGCAGAACCCTCAGTCCACATTGGCTGTAGTAAAAGGGCAGCGATAGTTTTATCTTTTTTTAGTAAATCATGAAATATCTCCTGGACTGTTAATTGGTCTATTTTTTCACCCACCAGGTCACTTACAACGCCTGACCTGCCTTCAAATTTAAGTATTGGATGCTCGACCTTATTTATCACATTTACGATATCTCTTGTCCTATACCGATAAAGTCCTCCACCTGTAGTGATTACTACTTCATAACGATTATGAATTTCCAATTCATGCGCCAGATATATTTGTTGATCGTCCATGTTGATAAACTCAAAAAAATGGCTCGTGTAGGCTATCGTGTTGCCCAAAGCGGTTGGTATAGTAACAATTCCTTCTGTGCTTAGCAATCCCTTAGGTTGAATGGTGATGTTACCACATTTAGCCTCGAGTTGTTGCATCCAAAGACAGGCTTGCGCCTCGGTCCAACAACTGATAACTTCAAGGTTAGGAAATATTTTGTCCCATTTCAATTCGTTTAGTTGCATAAGTGCTTTCCTCCTGCTGCTGGATTTTACTCCCGATACAATCTCATCATAATGATTGTAAATAAAATCATCCATCATTAAAAAAAAGCTAGGATTCCACACAGATATAAAACTTAGATTTTCTGAGGCTAATAATTGTGTGCAAGTGTTCAGATAAAATAGGTGGGGATCAGTATGTCGAAGGACAGAATTGTCCACCGCCATGATTTGTTTTAATATCCATTTGTTTACTAAATTGAAGTATTCATCATCAGAAGTTGTTCCAATAGGAATTCCAGAAGTTGTTTTTCGCCTTTCCGTCAGTGGTGGAGATAAGGACCAATAGGATTTTCCCTTCAGTGCCTTAGGGTATTGTTTTCTTAGCTCATGCATCCATACTGCAATCCCTTTTTGAAATTCATTTTTAAGCGATTGATTATATGGGATTAATTTGGCTTTGCCAGTAGATCCTGAAGTACGTTCAAAAAACAGTGTGGGATCAGATGTCAGTATATTAAGCTCACCAATCGATATCCTCTCAATATATGGGCGGATAGCTTCGTAATCAACCAATAAAGGCACATAATTTTTATAATCTTCGTATGTATTTATTTTGGAAAAGTTGAAGTCTTTACCAAAAAGTGTGTTTTTGTTTTTATGTATATATTGTAAGAGAATGTGCTGCTGTATTTTAGCTGTATGCTGCCTTTGGTCATCAAATTCTTGATGGTATCTTCGATTGGACCATAACCATAGATCGTTCCATCGTTTTGTCATCATGGTAGCATAAGGTTTTTACCTTCTTTAAAATATAGGCAAGCTGATCGCATAATATTATCCTCGGATAATCGGGCAATACAAACCAATTCATCGCCCTCAAAAAATGAGGGATTTTTTTCAAGAAAAAATTTTACGTAAGCATTTTTTTCTTTCTTGAACGTTGCTGCAGCTAAGTAGGGGTTGAGTGCTCCGTGATGTTCTTTGAAACGAATAAGGCCCTCATTGGGTTTCCAATCATCCCCAAATAGAATCCGGGAAGCCTCATCAGCAATTTGTGAAAGTTGATTATAATCTGATTGTGGATTAACTGAAGGATAGTATGAATGAAAATAAAAGGGCAAATACAAATATGTTCTGTGGCCTTTCGACATCAGATACCAATACCAGGGTTTCTGGGTGTCAGTAGCTACAATAGTGCCAACACTCGTACACCATCCCTTCATCATGATCTGAGAACCCCAGTGTTTTTCATCTATAATGGTATCTCCTGAGAATAAGATATTATAATCTCTTCCTGCACAATTTTTAGGGTTGATTACAAACGTTGTAAAACCTTGGATATCACCTTTTGAGTCCCTGATTACTCCTACAAAATCTTTTCCTTGAAGATCGTGTAAAAACATGTTTCTGGTCACATGAGAATAATGAGTTTGCATTAAGTGTATCATTTTCGCCAAGTCACTTTCATTCAGACTATCATTTTTGACCATTGTATAGGTCAATAAATTGCTTTCAATCATATTCTATCGCATTACTATTTGATTGATATCTGCCTGCAGTTTTTTGTCTACATACTTGTTAATAAGATCAAATGTTGATCTGATCATTTTATGGCTATTAAAACACTGATGCTGAAAATCCAAAAGATCCGTCCTGATGTCAGGATGATAATGATCAATTTGACTATAAAATATAGACCCGTCCAGTGAAATTTTGTTCGTAATCAGGTATTCATTCATCTGTCGTACATAAATACCTACTTTTTCGCACGACATTGTAGCATGCTTCCAGTAGGGAGCAAATGAGTATGGGTTATCATGCTTTACCAACCCATATTTTTTCCTGCTTTGTTCATTCAGTATGGGAACATCTTCTACGCGGACACTAAACGTAGCAAGAAAATGAAAATCAGGTCTGGAATGATCTAAGAATTGGATGGTTTCCTGGATGGTTTGTTCTGTTTCTTCAGGAAAGCCGACTATAACAGATACAACGCTTGTTATTCCGGCTGCTCTGCAATTCTGAATCGCCAGATAATTTGATTCTACAGTACATCTTTTATTCATGGCATCAAGCACAACCTGGCTACCGGACTCAACTCCAATCTGAAATTGCCGCGCCCCGGCATCATACATTAATCGAACAAATTCTTTATCTCTGAGATCATCCGCCCGGGCATAACAGGTCCAATTTATTTTTACACCTCTTTTGATCAAAGCATTACACAGTTCTTCTGTGCGTTGTTTAGGCATAGTGAATAGTGAATCAAGACATACGATGTGTTCAACGCCTTCCTTAGCATATTTCTCCCAGTCATCTGCGATTTTCAGGGCACTTTTCATCCGGAATACTTTGTCATTAAACAGGTAGGGGTAGTTGCAAAAACTACATCGATATGGACAGCCCCGGACACTTTCGTATGCTATTTTTCGATATGACTTGTTCTTTACCAGGTTATTCCATCTTGGACGTTCGATAAAATCAAGCGATTTTTCTTTTGGTAATGTGCTGAATAGAAATTTTGTTTTTTGATTTGACTGTGTTATTTTTCCATTCTGCGGATCAAGTATGGTAAAATCACTTTTTATCCAATCGCATAGAATAGGTATCAGATATTCACCATATCCTATAGCAAGTATGTCTACACGTGGGTCACCTTCCCATAGTTTATACAGACTACCTGCCAAAGCACCTCCTAACACAATCCGTTTTTGGTACTTTTCAATATGGAGCAGTAAGGTATTTAATTCGGAAAGATCATGCAATAGCGTTGTCGAGATGAATAATACACTTGCTTCTTTGATAATAGAAACACTTGTTGTATTCATTTGAAATATATCGTCGCAGGTAAGTGTGCTGTAGTCGAGTCCTTGTTTTGCGATTTCATCGATTAATACAACTTCTGTAAGATCGGGCAGATTTTCGACAGACCTTGAAAAATACTCTTTTACCACCTTTGTTTTGGGGTGAATTCGCGATAGCACAACCGGTTCTGAACTGACTATTTTTATTTTAGTTTCCAGCCATTGATGTTTACTTTGTCTGTATTGTTTTAGCTGTTTGCTTAGGGCTTGCCATACCGAACGCTCATCAACAGAGAGAAGTCCGCCTGTAATGACACAGACACAGGGATTTTTTATGCCATTAGAAGTGTTTATTACATTAATCATTTTTCTTTATTTGGATTAAACCCAAAATTCAATTTCTTTGATGATTGGGTTAGGACCAGTTGCCCCTTTTGTTGCAGCTCTTCGTAGTGATTCAATATACAAATGCATCGTATCACATTGGGTTGAATGATAATGGCTTTGGTTGAATTTACGTAGTGATTTGCCCTGTAAGCCCATGATCCACACATCTTGATGGATTACTTTTTTGGTGTACCAATTCAATCCTAACCTAGCGACAGGAGTAAGCCACCCAAATTTATATGTAATGAGCGTATATACCAAAGTGGAATACGGACTAACAGGTGTACAGGTACTCGTGATTATAAATCCTCTTTCTTCCTTACCAAATATGTAATCAACCCGGGTGTTATTGGGCATATAAAAATTATCTGTATGCTTCATCTCAAGATTTTTGGGATTGATAAGCCAATTGCTGAACCCTATCGCATCATTGCTTTGATCATACGTGACAAGTACACTATCCTTTGTCCGCTCCACCATAGCTCCTATCCTTATCTGTTTTCTGTCTCTGAACCATCCTTTATGAACATATATCGTGTGAGGTACATCCATAAAATTTTCCACCAGGTCGGTAACATTGTTCTCAAAATGCGTAACCATATAGTAATGATCCCACTCTTTATTTTTCATGGTTGGCATCGGAAAAGGATCTTTGTCAATGCTATTTGTTCTACCCATCCATATCCACACCAGGCCATGTTCTTCCCTGACTGGAAACGATTCTACTTTTGTATGGGGTATACGTTCTTTATGCGGTCCTTCAGATGGAATTTGAACACATTGTCCCTGGTCATTGTATGTCCATCCATGATAAGGGCAGACTACACAATCATGAACAATTTTGCCTTCACTAAGGGGAACATTTCTATGATTACATTGGTCCAATATGGCCACTACTGTACCGTCTTTTTTTCTCCAAACAGCAATAGGTATTTCAAATATTTCAATTTTCAATATCTTCTGGCACACAAATAGTTTGGATAATCCTGCGGCGTACCAACCTTTAGTTAAATCTCCTGAATTATTATACATTTCCATATCCACAGTTTTTATTATTCCCTATTTTATGCGTTATTGCCCAATTGTGACCAATGTTTATTGGGTTTATGGTGGTGTTCCGTATGATAACCCACATTAAAAAATAGACCGTTTATCCATTTTGCAGGTATGTTATTACTTTTTTTATGGTTCGATTCATTACCATAATGTTGGATATAGTTCATAGCAGCCAATGTATATTGCAATAAAATAGTGGGAATTATGAATACATATATTCCTGCTTTAGGTTGGTATATACAAAGCATCGAAAGGGCACCTAAGAGAAAGGCATTCTCCACCTTGTTGTACCTATACATAAAACTTGTTCTGTGCTCGCGGAGCCATTTTTGTTTTTCATTTAGAAATAAGTAAGGTGTAACCAACACATATTTTATAAATCCGGCAAATCGGCCTTTGGATTCAAAAGGATGTGTACTCCCCCAGTCTTTATCGGCATCATTAATGTAACGATGGTGATTTATATTATGGATGATTTTTACTGAACTACAACTGGTACCGGTTAATACATTTAACCACATATCCATCGAATAATTCATCCATTTATTCCTGAATATGCTCAGATGACAGTGATTATGTTTAATCAGCATTGTCATGATGCTACCTGTAAAAGAAATCAGGACTACCCAAAGGATATATTGAGAATAATACAGGTAACACACCATTTTTGCAACAGTTATGATTAGTAAGTAACAGATGGAAATGATATCAATTGCAAATCTCATTCTTGCGTGATTTTATGATACTTGTTCAGATCCAACTGTTTAATAACCTGGCGTTTACCATTGTGCCATTGAATTTCTACCGAAATGTCGGTAATGCCTTTACCGCCCTCGAGACCAAAAAGGACACGATTGTCGCCCATAGCCAGAAACCCATTTGCCAATCGTATTTCACGCATTTGTGTGTACGGTTTACCCTCTTTAGTATAACGCAATATGACTTTTGAACCTACTGCGTCCCGATTCGTATGCTCACCATTCCCTTCCGGTACGATACCGATCCACTTTTTGCCGGTTACGTTATTTTGATATAAAAAGGGATTTCCAAACTGATTAGTAACGAGGATGTCCAGATCGCCATCGTTGTCAAAATCGGCCAGAGCCACAGCTCTTGTATTGGCCTTGTGGGTGAAGCCTAAAGCGCGCGTGGCATCTCTAAACATGCCATCCCCGATATTAAGAGAAATGCGATCTTCTTCATTAGGATAGATGTAACAACCCCTGATATCAGCCCATTTATCGGCATAGCTGTGTATTTCCGGGCCTGTTCTTGCTATTTGTGCCTGATAGTACCAGAAATTCCCGGGGTTTTTCCATTTTTTATCCCAAACATCGTCTACCATACCATTGGCCTGGACAACATCTGTCCAACCATTAAGGTCCAGGTCTCCAACAGCAGCCCCCCAGCCAAATCTATTGGCATTAAGTAGATTATGCCTTTGAGCACCTTCTTCAAAATCAATTTGTTTTGCATGATCATTGGTGTTATTCATCCACAAGAGACTACCTTCTGCCTGCATTTCATGGTGCACATTGCTGATATAAACATCTTCTTTACCGTTGCCATCCAAATCCGAGATGGAGGCATTCATACCTTTATAGGTATCCAATCCAATATCTCCATAGAAGTGTCCTTGTTGCCTTATAAATCGTTTGCCGCTTTCATTGAGATACCAGTCATCTCTACCAAAGTCATTGGCAATAATCAAATCAGTATAACCATCATTGTTCATGTCCATTGTACCCACGGCCAGCGACCATCTGGTTTCTTTCAATAGGGATTCATTTTTGTCTATAAGACGAAATGCATCCGGGTTTCCTGTATTGATTAACAGGTAATTTAATCCCCCATTGTTTGCATTGTGCCAGCTTTCATGCATAAAGTGGTACATTCTTCTATCTCCCGGATATTCGGGCTGGGGTAGACTGAAGATATTTAAAGGAACTTTTGCTTGCCCATAATCAGGTAGGTATTGATGTAATGCGTTTGTCAGTATAAGGTCAAGCCTTCCATCATTATTAAAATCCATACTATTTGCGGCAAGACATACCGTATGTTGATCAATTAACATAGGCACAACTATTTCTGTAAACTGCAATGTTCTATCCGGAATAATACGGTTTTCAAAAAGATGGGAATAACCAAAACCAAAACCTACAAATAAATCTTTGTCCCCATCATTATCATAATCCAGAAAAAAGGCAAATCCTGGCACACCATGCTTCTTGGGAGATCCTATATATTTTTCCAGATCAGGGATTTTTACTTTTTCAAATTGGAAATTACCTTTATTAAGATATAGTTTTCCCTGATCGTCATAATGTTTTAAGGTCTGTGTAAGGAAAAGATCCGGCAACCCATCATTATCTACATCAGCTACACATGCAGCATCTCCCACGGAAAGCACCCATTTGGCCACATGTTGCAATCGTTCATCGACAGAGGCTATGACCATCCCTTTTCTTCCGATCAGACCACTCTGTGATGCAGGTATTTCACGCAGGCTCATGCCCACGTTTTCTGAAGATAACTGTTGTTTTTTATGGTAATTGAATGACCATAGTACAGGCAAACCAAATAAAATGAGTACCAGGTACTTGGACCAATTAAAAGTGAAGAGTGTTAAGGAATTATGACACCAATAGTTGAATGTAAAATAAAGATATCTGACCATAGCTACGGTAATTCCGGCAAAAAAGAAGGTATATAAACTAAACTTAAGATGAAATAATAAGTCCAGTAGTGCGATGAAAAATCCTACAAGTATTTGTTCTCTTTTATTGTTAGGACTTGTAGCCGGATCCGTGATCATGTAAAAAGTGAAGAGATATAATGCCGGGGAGGTGAGGGCACCGATAAAAAGTGTCTCAAAGGGGATCACATGTTTCATGATATACGCCCTTATTATGGTCTGGATCAGAAAAGTAATCAAAAATGAACTGATCAGCCACAACCGGTTTATTTTAAATATAAATAACATCATTGCACCCGTCACAACAAAGTAAGCCATCATCCATGCTGATTGTGCAGAGCCATACCATTGATATGATGGAGATAAGGAGATGTAATCACCTGTGAATAGGATGCAAAAACATATAGCAAACAAGGATGGATTGAAAAAATGTTTACCATTCAGGGTAAATATATATTTTGAAACAATGCAGACAAAGACAGGTAAAAAAAGGTAATGGAAGTCAAAGGACCAATTGAGTAATATCGCAATGGAAATACAGGATATCGTGGCTGACAATGGGAATACCTTCCTTCCCTTCACGAGCCCATTTAATAGGACATCCAGCACAGCTCCGGACAAGATCAATAAGGCGACCTGAAGGGGTTTGCGACTGAACCCCAAAAAAGTAATGCCAAGAATTAAATAAGTGAATAACAATCCCAATGCCCGCCATCTGAGGTCATTTAACGGTGGAAGGTTATAATTGCCTTGCCATTGCGAAGATTTTAGATGTATCAAAGTTGGGAAATTTGGAGTAATACCATCAATAATAATATAAAAAAGAGACTATTCACGTAGGCAGTTATCCTGTTTATACGATTGAATGCCGGATCGTGATGTGAAGCATACCATATAGCTTGATTTCCTTTTGTCTGCTCACCCACAATCTGGTGGAATCGGTATGCGTAATAGCTATCGGTATAAAGTGCCAGGGCACCACCCATCAGATAGGTACTGTGCACGCAGTCAACCGCAGACCAGTCGATGCCGGAATAAAAAAAATGAACCAGATAGACACTTATTCCAAAGCCAACGAGGAGATTAAATGAAATGCCATAAAATGGTGTCCAATTTGTGGTGACATAGAGAAAGATAGGCTGGATGAGAGCTCTTAGGCCCATGGACAGGATAAATAGTTTTAGCAATAGGGATAATGGCCCCGCCGGCAATTCAAAATAGATCCAGATGGATAGAAAATAATAATAAAACAGGGCCCAGAATAACCAAATAGTCTTGGGACGCGAGATAGGACCACCTATTGTACCCGCGGCATTCTGGCGCATATAAAATAATACTGCCGTCAATGTGAATGTGATCAGACCTATAAATAGCCAAAGTATAGTCATAAGCAGGAGCCGGGTGATAGATGAAAAAATGAAATAGTCATGATGTTACGCGTTGTAAGTTAGCGATTTGATGGAGCTTTCCATTTATACATGTTCTTTTGTATTTGTCTTATGTGGGGGGTTAGGCCTATTAGTGGATAGCGTTCATCAGCTTCTACGACACACCAAACTCCAAAGGGGAGGGTGTTCGTAGGCGATCTGCAGGGCTCTTTGTACCGAATATTAGAGATCAGTTGGCTGATATCACGTATAGCATTCAGGGATTGGTAGGCTCTATGCGTCTTTTCGGTGTGTGATGACATCTTTGCAACATTGGTGAAATGCAAAGGTCAGGTGCATTCGATATACGATTGTATCGAATTTCGCAACAAACACATATAATTTAATTGAATATCCGTACAGCGGGGGATAAAACAATGCCAGGGAGGATCAATTTCCCCAGATTTCTGATCACCCAATAACTTGTTTTGTGGGCAGTCTGGTCCAATAACCTAATTTAACAGTAGTCTGGCCCCAAAACCTGTGCCCCGGATAGACCATCACACAATAACCCAACAAACCCAATAACCCCATGCCCCAATAACTCCTTACCCCCGCTATCTCAATTTTCTTTATTGATCGTACAAGCGCCGCTGAGATTGGAATGGATCGTTGGTGGATTACCGGAGTAGGTAATGGAGCAGGAACCGGCGAGATCAACATCGAGCAGAGAGTCCACATTGACCCAAATATTTGCAGCGCCGGCAGCTTCTACTTTGGCCGATCGCGTGATCAAATGATTGCCTTTAAAATGTGGCGCACCAGCCAGATCCAGATTCAAATGCTGCCCTGTGCCCATAAGAGTTAGTTGGGGAGCACCGGCCATTTCGATAGAGTATTGGGCATACGACGCTAGAAGCATACTATTCCCTGCACCGTTAATATCCATCACTAATTCCTCGCCACGAAGTGTATCTTTTGATGATAGGTTATTGTTTCCTGAGCTGCCAATCTTTTCCCATTGTGGTGCAGAGATTTGGATTTGCAAAGGCGCATTGGGTTTTAGCCGAAAACCACGTTTAGTTTTTACATAAATAATATCATCATCTAATATTTCGATTTCGATATATTCATGGAGATTGGATTCACCATGAATGGCAATGGCATATTCGCCTTGTGAAAGGATAATTTCGAGATCACCGGATACATCCAGTTTGCGAAATCCGGACAGATCCTTTGTCGTGGTGGTGACCTGATTATTTCCATGAATTATTTCCAGGTTCGTCATCCCGAAAAAACGGAGATAAATAATGCCGACGAGAATTAAAAAAAGGATAAATCCAAAAAACAGGAGCAGAAGTTTGTTGCTTGTTTTCATGATTAAATTTGTTCGTTGTGCTTTGTAAAAATAGTTTTTAAATCATCGAAATCAAATCCTACGAGTGACATGGTGCGGAAGACACCTGGTAGTTCTTCGTGAATGAATTTGTCCCGTTTCATCAGTTTGACTTTCAGATAGGCGTCATCTGCGATAAAAAATCCAATGCCTCGTTTATTGGTGAGGATTTCCTTTTCGAGCAGCCAGGTATAACTGCGCTGCACCGTATTGGGATTAACTTCAATGGCGACGGCCATTTCGCGGACGGAGGCTATCCGTTCACCGGGAGCCATAGCACCGGTGAGAATGCTTTCGCAGATATGATCTGCTATTTGCATGTAGATACTTCGCTGATCGGAGAAGTTCATGGTTATACTTCTTTTTCGCTAAGTTTTAAATAGGAGACAACCCAAAAGAATGGTACCAGCAGAAACCAGACAAACCCTTTAATCAGTGTGATCACCAGTTCGGAGTTTTGATTAATAAATTCCCCTAGCCAGCCAAACGAATTATTGTGAATATAGACTTCGTCTTCAAATGGATTTAATAGTAAAAACTGAAGACCACCCCCAACAATGCTATAGATAACCATCAATAAAAAAAGCACAAAAAGGGTTTTGAATATCGCATTTTTATTAAAATGGACGGCACCTACCAGGAATACACTATGTATAAGCACATACCATTTCCATAATTCGAAAATTGGGGCCTGGAAGGGATTAAAAAACGGCAACATGGCCTTTGTTGTGGCATACAAAACAATATTTAATACCAGGGATGCAATCCAGTATGCAACAGTAAACGTGATGATATACAATGGCAAGGATCGAAACCAACGACTGATCCATTTTTCAAACGTGGATGCAGGTAACAATAAATATTCCTGCAATGTGGCAGAGCGTTTAAATTCGCCATAAACACTGGCCGTTTGGAAAAGGCCAATGATCATAAAGAGAATACCATACCAGCGCGGATGAAAAAGGATATCCTGACTTGGATCCTGACTGTCATAATGGGTCAGCCAGCCATTGAGTAGAATAACGCCTGTCAATACGCCAAAAAAGATCAGCGTTGACTGTTTGTTGATCAGTATATCCCGAAAAACAAGCTGCTTAAATATGGGTAAGCGAAAGGTCGTGTCCATAGTAAGAGTAAATTAGGATTGAAATAATTCCTGCATCTTTCGAGGCTGGTGAATAATGGTATTAAACAGGACTTCGAGATCCACATCGGTATCCTCGCCGCGTATATTTTCGGATACGGTAAGATAGCCGCCTGGAATACGTTCGGCATACAACACATCTGCCGGTTCCTGCACGCCCGTATGTACCCGGAAGCATAATTTATCAGCTACGGTAGCCAGATCTTGCTGGAAAATGATCTTGCCCTGATCCAGAATAATGAGGGGGTCAATCAGATTGACCATATCTCTCACCTGGTGGGTAGAAATGATCATGCAGGTATCATCGTGCAGACTGGAAGAAATGATTTTACGGAATTTGCTTTTCGATGGGATATCAAGCCCGTTGGTCGGTTCATCAAATATGAGCAGTCGGGCACGAGTAGCCAGCCCAAAGGAGATGATGGCTTTTTTCTTCTGTCCGAAGGAGGAGCCGGTCAATTTGCCAGTGGCAGGTAATTCAAACTCCTCTACCAGTTTCCAAAACAGGCGCTCATCAAAGCGGGGATAAAAGGGTGCATAGATCCGGGGCAGATCGCGTATGTCCATGTCCGGTACAGCCCATTCCTCCGGGATGAAACAGATATCGGCCAGCATGGCAGCGTGTCGGCTGAAAGCCGGGAAGCCCAGGGTGACGACATCCCCGTTGACGGGTTTCAAGAGGCCGGCGATCAACCGGAGTAGGGTTGTTTTGCCCGCGCCATTACGGCCTAGCAAGCCATAGATCTGTCCGCCTTCCAGCTGGAGGCCCAGATCCTGGAAGAGCATCTTTTTGCGCCGGTACCCGAAGTGCAGGCCATCGATTTGAATCATTGTTTCAGTTGTCATAGTGTACTACATTACTAATACAGTGCAAATGTATAACATGCATTGGTTGCGACCAAATCCCAAATGGAATTATTCGTTCAAACCACGCAAATTGTCGACGAAAGTGATATATGGGAGCGGGGAGCGTGATGCGGGTTGCGCGATGCGGGTTGCGTGATGCGGGTTGCGTGATGCGGGTTTGTGAGATTGCGGGTTTACGAATTTTTTTGGCCGCTTACCGCTTACCCTTTACCCAACACCATTTACGAAATGCGCGATGTGGGTTATGTGATGCGTGATGCGAGATTGTGTGATGCGAGATTGCGGGTTACGAATTTTTTTGGCCGCTTACCGCTTACCCTTTACCCCTCACCATTTACGAAATGCGCGATGCGGGTTGCGATCAGTTCGCTCCTAATGGCCATTGGACATTTCCCCCTTGGTCGTCGAAGCCGTGGCGAAGGTGACTGGGTTTGTAAGCTCAACCACGCCTCGCACCATATTCAGATTTTCAGATTCCGAAATTATTCCACCCAATAACCCCCAACCAAATAAACCAATAACTCCTTAACCTAAAACCGAATATATCTCGAGGCATCCACCGCTTTGCCCTTGTGCCAGAGTTCAAAGTGAAGGTGGGGCCCGCTGGTCATGGTACCGGTATTCCCGATAATGGCAATCGCTTCTCCGGCACGGACGTGATTCCCGATTTTTTTGAGGAGCATGCTATTGTGTTTGTAGAAGGTCACAATCTGATTGTCGTGCATGATGCCTATGGAGTTGCCCGTTTCGAGTGTCCAGTCGGCAAAGACTACAAAACCATCCAGGGCCGCTTTGATTGGAGTGTTTTTGGGAGCAATGATATCAATACCGATATGATCCTTATCGGGCATGAAGCCGGCGCTGATCTGGCCTGTGACCGGAGCGGTAAACAGGATTTGTGCCAGGGGCACGGCACATGGACCGCTTTCCTTGG
The DNA here is from genome assembly GCA_017985675.1 of Saprospiraceae bacterium. GTDB lineage: Bacteria > Bacteroidota > Bacteroidia > Chitinophagales > Saprospiraceae > JAGNXB01. Next base: position 138,617 of record JAGNXB010000003.1, read on the forward strand.
GGATGGCTGCGTTCTGTTGGAGGCCTTCACCCAGCATAAAATTTTGCCGGAGCAATTCATCCTCCTCGATCCGGCTCACCTGTAGCAGACTGTCATTAAATGTGGCGGGTTTTTCTTCTTCTATGGTGGACTTTACATCTCCCGTGAGGATGCGGCGGATATTATCGGTATACCGCTTTTGCATTTCGAGCTGATTTTCCATGGATTCGATCTTGGAACGCATCCTGGTGAGCTCAGTATCAGCTAGTGCATCACCATATCCCGGTATCCAGCGCTTCATGGGCGTGAAGATGATCAGCAGGGCCACGAGTATGGAGAGGCCGACGAACAAAGAGCTGAACAATACGTACAATCCCAGTGGGGTGAGCCGGTAGGAACCTACTTCTTCGAGGGAGTCTTCCTTGAGAATGACCAGTCGGTAAGGTTTTTTCAGCTTTCCTTGCAGCTTTTTGGGTGATTCCTCCATCCTTAGGGTAATTTGGCGCGAATTAAAATAATTTTGTGCACTGTGTAGTTATAAGCACGGTCCTTGAAATGGTACGGTTTTTCGTATCTAACAAAAAGTTAATATCATCACGGTCTTGAGATCAGTACACCTACTAACCATAATCCTGCTCGTTGGGTTCCTCTTTTCTTCCTGTGCTACACAGAAGAGTCGGGAGAAACGTTCGGCACTCAACCGCTTTTACCACAATACTACGGCTTATTACAATGGCTATTTTAATGCCAACGTATTGTATGAACAAAGTAAGCTCAAACTGTCGGCCGCAAACCAGGACAACTACATCCAGGTGCTGGATGTATATGACTACGTAGAAGTACCCAATCCGGAGGTGATCGCTGCTGATGTGGACCGCGCTATTGAAAAACTCTCGGTGGTGGTAGCCCTGCACCGCCAAAGCGCATGGACCGATGACAGCTATCTGCTGGTGGGCAAATCGCAGTATCTCAAACACGATTACGAAACGGCCGAAGAGACACTGGAATACATGAAAGAAGTGTATTCGCCAGAGGCTGTAGCGAATCGGAAAAAGAATATCAGCAAAAAAGCCAAGGCGAAGGCAAAAAATAAGGAAAGAGAGGAAAAGAAAAAAATAGCCGACAAGGCACGAGAAGAGAAAAAAGAAGCCGCCGAAGAAGCGCGTGAGGAGCGCCAAAAAGATCAAAAGACCACCGCCAAGGAGCGAAAAAAAGAAGCCGAGCGCAAACAAAAAGAACGCCGCAAAGAGGCCAAAGCCCGCGCAAAAGCACGCAAAAAGGGCCAAAAGCTACCGCCCAAGACACCGACTACCAACTTGCCAGCTACCCCAACAGATTCAGTGGGTAATCAGCCCCCATTAAATCCCATTCCCCCGCCCGAGGTAAAGGACACTGCTCAGCAGGACCAAAATATACCTGAGGCACCCAAGGAAGAGACACCCAAAAAAGAGAACTACTTCCTCAAACACCGCCCGGCCTATGCCGCCGGTCTGCTTTGGCTGGGTAGGGTCTACACGGAGCGCCAACTGTATGAAGATGGGATGCGCGCTTTCAATGAGGCATCCATGCAGCTCAGTGCCTCGGATGAAGTATTGCGCGAAATACCTGTGGCGCAGGCGCATTCGCTCATCAAACAGGAGCGGTATAGCGATGCCATTCCCTACCTCAATCTCGCCATCCAACGTGCCAACAAAAAAAAGCTGAAAGCCCGCTATTACTATATACTCGGTCAGATCCAGCAACGTCAGGGCCAATTGGCCGATGCGGTCAGTTCGTTTCGCAGTGTGCGCAAGTTGCGCCCGGGATATGAAATGGACTTTAACGCCCGCATGAACCTTACCCTCAGTGAGTGGATGGCAGGTCAGGCCAGTGCCGAACAAGCACAGAAGAACCTTGAAAAAATGCTCAAGGACAAAAAAAATCAGGAATACAAGGACCGGATCTATTTTGCCCTGGCTGATATAAATCTCTACAATAAGGACACCACACTGGCTATTGCCAACTTGCGGGAATCCCTAGGCACCTCTTCTTCAAATAAAGCACAGCGTGCCGAGACACAGCTCAAGCTGGCCGACCTGTATTATGCCCGCGAGCAATACATCGAGGCGAAGACCTACTACGAACAATCACTGGAAAACCTGGCTGTTACCGATGATCGGTATACCCGCGCCTCCCTCTTGAGCCGCAACCTCACCGACATAGCCCGCAACCTCCAAACCATCACCTTGCAAGACAGCCTGATCCGCATAGCCGGTATGACAGAGAAGGAGCGCATCGAGCTGGCAGAAGCGATCAAAGCCGACCGATTGGCAAAGGTAGCCGAGCAACAAAAAAAGGCAGACGCGAACACCAAAGAGGGCCCCCAGGCACAATCCGTAAATCTTGCGCAGTCCGGTCAGCGTAACGCACCGGCAGGTACCGCCAAGTCGACGTTTTTTGCTTATGATACCAAGACACTGGAACGTGGCATCAAGGATTTTAAAAAATATTGGGGCGATCGCCCTCTGTCCGACGGATGGCGTCAATCCAGCAAATCGATATCGCTCAATGTCGAAGAGGCTACATCGGCAGAAGAAGCCGTGGAGACAAAACTGACCAAATCCGAACTTCAGGAAATGTTTAAGGATGTGCCCTTTGAGGAAGAAGCACTGGTCAAAGCACATGAAAAAATTGAAGATGCGATGATGGCGCTCGGTCGCCTGTACCGGGAGCGACTGGAATACAACGAAAAATCCATCGAAGTGCTGAATGAACTCCTCAAGCGCTACCCCGAAACGGAAAGCGAACTGGATGCCTGGTATTTCCTTTATCTCGCCCACAACGATCTCGGGCAGAGGGCAGAAGCCAAACGCTATTTTGATTTGATCACCGGCAAATACCCGGAATCAACGTATGCGCGGGTATTAAGCGATCCGGAATATCTCGGTGAGAGCCGCGATAAAGAACGGCGCCTGAATGCCTATTACAGTGCAACCTACGACTATTTCCAGGACGGCCAATACCAGACGGTATGGGATAGACTTGGTCAGGTCGATACCCTCTTTGGCAAAGAAAACCGACTGCAAACCAAATTTGCCATGCTGGGTGCCATGACAACGGGTAATCTCGAAGGGAAAGATGCCTACATCGATGCCCTAAAGGAAGTGATCGCCAAATTCCCCAATACAGAAGAGGAAAAACGGGCCAAAGAAATACTCCGTTTATTAGGGGACAAATCCGTCTCGCCCAAGGATCTGACCGGACAGGAAAGCCAGGAGAGTGGGTTTGAATTAGATCCCGATGGAGTGCATTACATCATCATCAATTGGAATATCAATCAGGTCAACCTGGAGGATGCCCAGCAGGCGGTGAATGAATTTAACAAAACCTACTTTAAAGCCGATCGACTGCGGTTATCTGCCAATATTTTCCTCAATGTGGATGTACCCCTGATGGTGATCCGCAAATTTGATTCTGCGGCCAAAGCGATGGAGTTTTTCAATCTGTCGCAAAAGTATCCGGAACAATTTATAGGCAAGCCGGGTGTCCCCTTTAAGGTGTATCCTGCCACGCAGCAGAACTATCGGATTATCCTGAAGGAACGTTCACTGGACTCCTACGACACGTTTTTCAAGGAAAATTATAAGTAGTCAGACCTGGGTCAATTGGGCGCATGGTTGAGGATATCCTTTGTAGAAATAAAGATTAGTCGGTCATTTATCGTCATTAAAAATCTTCTCAACCAATTCAACCCCTTCAGGGTTGGAGAGTTCTGTTTTTTTACACCGGGTTGCACCCGGGGCTATGCATATTCAACCCTTTCAGGGTTGATAGACCTTCTTTCTATAATTGAATCCAATCACTTACTTTACTGATAGATGTTGGGCTAAAAATTTCCAGAACTGAAGCCTGAAGGGCTTCAGTTTCAGTAGCCCCGGGCCCCGGGTGCAACCCGGGGGATGAAAAAACAATAAATCAGCAACCCTGAAGGGGTTGAACTGGGAGAAGATCTTATATGACTATCAATGACCGAGATTCTTAACTAAACAACATTGATTCCCAGATTCCAGATTATTACTTTTTACGGGCTGTGGTCACGTGCCTTGGCAAAGGTGCCGGGGCACCTGAGCACACCACGTCTCGGTCCAGATTCCAGATTCCCGGATTCCAGATTATTACGGAACTATTGATTCAAGGTCCTTTTAGGCAAATAAAAAATCAAAAGGGCATCACGTAAGCCTCGCACGGGGCGTACTGTTCAAGGACATTTACCGAATACACGAATACACGAATAACCAGACTCACTCTTTCCCCAGCGCCCGCAGGTAATAGGCATCGCAACTGGAGTGGCCGGTTTGGCCCATAGCCTGGTCAAGGGGTATAAAACCAAATTTTTGGTAGAGGGCATTGGCCGTCTGCATCCGATATACGGTCTCCAGGTAGATATGGGTATATCCGTCCTTCGGAGCTTGCTGGAGAATGGTCGTCATCAGCGCCTTTCCCCATCCTTTGCCGCGGATCTCGGGGAGGAAATACATTTTTTTTAATTCGCAAGTTTGCGCCACTTCCCCTTCGAGGCGGGCGTAACCGCCGCCGCCATAGACGGTTGTATCGGATGCAATCACCCAAAAGGCGGCACCCGGGCGATTGTACGCCGTATACATGTGATCCACTTCGGTATCATGGATGGAATAGCCCGGTCCGTCACAAGCATGTTCTGTCATGACCGTACGGATCACCGTGGCTATTTGTGGATTATCCTCCGGCTGGATGAGTCGCAGCCGGGGCAAATCGCCTACAACGAGTCGATCAGGCATCTTCGCCTTGGTCCGGTGCGGCAACTACAGGCTCTGCCTCGTCTTTCGGTGCTGGTTTAGCTTCAGGCACTACGGGCGTCGGCTCCTCCTCCTTGATGACATCATGAAGATGGCTCATCTGGGCAGAAACGGGTTCCGGATAGCCGTAAGGCCTTGGACCGATCAGTCGCTCCACATCCGCTTTGTGCAGCACTTCTTTTTCCAGGAGCTGGCGGGCGAGTTTTTCAAGTTCGTCCCTGCGCTCGGTCAGGAGATTCTGTGCGCGGATGTATTGTTCTTCGATGATGTTGCGGACTTGGTCATCGATAAGGCGTGCTGTCTGGTCTGAGTAGGGCTTGCTGAATTGCTCCTGGCTCATGCTGTGAAAGGATATGTTACCCACCTGTTCGTTCATGCCAAATACGGCCACCATGCTGTAGGCAATCTTGGTGATCTGGTCCAGGTCGTTTTGAGCACCTGTGGATATTTTACCAAAAACCACCTTCTCCGCAGCACGACCACCCAGGGTCATACAGATGCGGTCCAGCAACTGCTCGGTACGGGTGATATATTCCTCCTTGGGCAGGTATTGCGCGTATCCCAGCGTGCCGATACCCCGTGGGACGATGGTCACTTTTACCAGCGGAGAGGCATGCTCGAGGAACCAGCCACAAATGGCATGGCCCGCTTCGTGGAAGGCGATGATCTCCTTTTCGTGTGGCGCAATGAGTTTGCTCTTTTTTTCCAGTCCGCCGATGACTTTATCCAGGGCATAATTGAAGTCCTCCATATCGACGGCATCCTTGCCGAGGCGGGCTGCGATCAGGGCGGCTTCATTACATACGTTGGCAATTTCCGCTCCGGCAAATCCGGGTGTCATCTCGGCCAGTGTATCGGGATTGATGTCTTTGGAGATGGTGATATTTTTCAGGTGCACGACAAATATCTGCGCCCTGCCTTTGAGGTCGGGCCGGTCAATACCTATCTGCCGGTCAAAACGTCCCGGACGCAAGAGGGCATTGTCCAATACATCCGGCCGGTTGGTGGCCGCCAGCAGGATGACCCCTTTATCCGTAGAGAAGCCGTCCATCTCTACCAGCAACTGGTTGAGCGTACTTTCCCGCTCATCATTGCCACCGGTGAATGTGCCTTTGCCCCTGGCGCGACCAATCGCGTCTATCTCGTCGATAAAGATGATACACGGTGCTTTTTCCCGCGCCTGTTTAAAGAGGTCACGCACCCGGGAAGCACCCACACCGACAAACATTTCGACAAAGTCCGATCCGGAGATAGAGAAAAACGGCACATTGGCCTCACCTGCAACGGCTTTTGCCAGCAGGGTTTTACCGGTACCCGGAGGGCCTACGAGCAGCACCCCTTTGGGGATTTTGCCGCCGAGGAGCGTATATTTTTTGGGATTGCGCAGGAAGTCTACGACCTCCATCACTTCTTCCTTGGCTTCGTCCAGTCCGGCCACATCCGCAAAGGTGACATTGACCTTGGTATTTTTATCAAACAGCGTGGCCCGCGACTTGCCGATATTGAATATCTGGCCGCCTGCACCCCCGCCACCGGAGCTGACCCGGCGCATGATGAAGAGCCAGATTCCGACAAAAATCAAAATAGGGAGTACCCATCCGATGATGGGGCCCAGCCAGTTTTGTTTCTCGATGTATTGGGGTTCGATCTTTTTTTCAGGTGCCAGCTCGGCATTTAACGTATTGAGGCGGGAAGCAAACACCTCCGGCGGACCTACGTTGAAATAGTAGTGCGGCTTGGGACCACCAAATTTGCTGATGGACGCGTCTTTATACTGCTCCTGCGATAGTCTTTCCTTGCGGATATAGATGTAAGCGTACTGTTGGTTGACTACCTCCAGCTTATCTATATCGCCGTCCTTGACCATGGTTGCAAAGCGGTCCCAGCGGATGGGATCGTTGCTGGCGGAGGAGAAGCTGATAAAATTGAATATAATCAGGGCCAGGCCTATAAGCGCGTAAATCCAGTAGGAGTTGAAACGCGGCTTTGGCTCGGGTGTATTGTTTTCGGGTTGGCGGGAACCTTCCATAATGTATTATTCCTCTAGGTAAATCCAGTTAATCTCGATAAAACGACAAGCGATGCTTAAAGGTTTTCGTAGGACGTGACCTGTGCATCGCTCCACAAGTCTTCCAGGTCGTAGTATGCCCTTGCTTCGGGGTGGAAGACATGGACCAGTGTATTGTAATAATCAAGTAAGACCCATCGACCAAAATCCTTACCTTCAACGTGGTAAGCTTTGAGATGGGCTTCATCGCGTACGCGCTGTTCGATACGGTCACCGATAGCACGGATTTGTGTATTCGAATCGCCTTCGCAGATGATAAAAAAGTCGGCCGGGGCTTCTTTTAACTGCCTCAGATCCAACTTTACGATGTTTTTTCCTTTGATATCCTGTATACAGTCTATAATGAGATCATTGAGCTGTTCATCAGATACGGCCTCTCTGCGGGCTTCGCGGGATAGGTAATTCAAATGGTAGGTTTATTTTTGACGCGCTTCAAAATTAGGTATTATTCCAAGAACTTGACAAACGAATCATCTACACTCTTTATTGGCCGCCCGCTGATCCATCTGGAATCAGTGGTTTCGACGAACGGATACCTGCTCGACCTCACTACAAAAAGCACACCATCCGAAGGAACAGCCGTTGTGGCAGACATCCAGACGGGTGGGAAAGGACAATTTGGCAGTTCGTGGCATAGTGAGCCTGGCACAAACCTTCTTTTTAGTGTTTTGCTTCAGCCAACATTTCTTCCCCCGGTCGATCAGTTTATGCTGTCGCGTGTAGCTGCGTTGGCTGTACATGGCGCGTTGGCGGATGATTTTCCGGGATTGGTGATTAAATGGCCCAATGATATCTGGCTGGAAGGACGCAAAGTGGCGGGCATACTGATCGAAAATGTCCTTTCTGGCATGCACTTCCGTCACTCCGTTATTGGCATCGGGCTCAATGTCAATCAAACCGTATTTCCACCCCATTTACCCCTGGCCGGTTCGCTGGCAGCCGTGGCAGGGCATCCTTTACCCCTCGAACCCTTATTGCACCGGATCTTCCAGCATCTCGAACATCAATATCTGCGATTGCGCAGGGGCGATCTGGACGAATTGTGTGCCGACTACGAATGGTCACTCCACCAGTTGGATGTACAGGCCCGGTATGCCCATCCGGGGGAAGCCCCTTTTGACGGAATCCTGCGTGGCGTGAACCGGGAGGGCTTCGCATTGGTTGAGCATGCCGGCACAGGTATCGTCCGACCGTATAACCTTAAAGAAATCCGCTTTTTATGAATGCACTGATCCTTACCGTAGGCGATGAAATCCTCATCGGACAGACCCTCGATACCAACTCCGCCTGGATAGGCCGCGAACTGAATCAGATCGGGGTGCGGGTCATCCAGCGCATTGTGTGCGGCGACGAGCTGCCGGCCATCATGGCCGCACTGGAAGAAGGCTTTCGGGTAGCCGATATCATCCTCATGACCGGTGGCCTCGGGCCCACCAAAGACGATATCACCAAGACGGCTATCGCCGGCTTTTTCAATGTGGAGCAAGCCTTTCACACGGAAACCTACGAGCGGATATTGCGCATTTTTGAACGACTGGGTCGGCCGGCTACCGAGGCGCACCGCCAGCAATGTTTTATGCCGGTGAATGCCCAATTATTGGCCAATCGCATGGGGACCGCACCGGGTATGTTGTTTCGGGAAAAAGGCAAAATCCTTATTTCCATGCCGGGTGTCCCCTATGAAATGCAGGCCATCATGACGGATGAGGTCCTGCCGCTGCTCACAGCCGAACCTGGGCTGGTCCCCATATTCCATGAAACACTGCTTACTGCCGGATTGGGCGAAAGTACCATTGCACAGCAACTGGAGGCATTTGAACAGGCACTGCCGGATTATATCAAACTGGCCTATCTGCCATCACTGGGACAAGTGCGGCTGCGGCTCAGTGCATTTGGCGGTGATCGTACCTTGCGCTCAAGGGAGATACAAGAGCAGGCGGATAAGATCCGCGCCATACTGGGCAACGCGGTATTTGGCAGGGGCGAAGACACGCTGGAATCCTGCGTAGGTCGAATACTCAGGGAACGGGGGCTGACCCTTGCCACCGCCGAGAGCTGCACCGGAGGGGATATAGCGCATCATATTACCAGCGTGGCGGGATCCAGCCAATATTACCTGGGCACAATCGTAGCTTACCACAACTTCCTGAAAACCTCCCAACTGGGGGTGCCTGCCGATCTTTTGCAGCAACATGGCGCGGTGAGCGAACCCGTCGTGTTGAAGATGCTCGACGGTGTACTTGACCGGTTTGATGGAGATGTGGGCATGAGTGCATCGGGCGTGGCGGGTCCGGATGGTGGCACGCCGGCCAAGCCGGTAGGCACGATCTGGATAGCGGTAGGCAACCGCACAGACCCGAGTGCAATCAAGCTGCAATTGGGCAAGGACCGTGTGAAAAACATTGAGATGACCGCCGTATTTGCGCTCAATCACCTGCGCCTATGGCTGATCGATCACCCGGAGGTGCTGGGGCGCGGATTGCCCCATTAGACCTGCACTTCTTTGGGCCCTTTGCCCGCCTGGTCGGCGATCCAATCACCGCTTTCGCAGAGGGGGGCGCATTCCGATTTAATAAACTGTTCGACGGCCTCAGCCTCTTTTTCCGGATAAAGGACATGCAGGTTGGGGCCGGCATCCAGGCTAAAACATACGGCGCTGCCGGTGTCCTTGCGGTATTGTCGGATCTTGGCGATCAGGGCCAGGCTATTGGGCTGCATCAGGATATAGGATGGGCGCGAGGCCATCATCAGGGCGTGCAGGGTGAGTGCTTCGTCTTCGGCAATTTGGCCAAACGTTTCCCAATCGCCCGCTTCCAGCACCGGCAAGAGGCGGGACATCCGTTGACGGGCCTGATCGTACCGCACGGCGGCGTAGGGATGCTGGTCCATCAGTTCGTGTCCGGCCGAGCTGGATACGGCTTTGCTGCCACTGCTCACGATGAGGATGGCGTTGCGCAGGCTGCGGAAGGATTCGTGTACCCGATCGGCTACAGGTATGGCATATTCATTGGAGCTGCCTTCCAGTTCGCCATGCACCCCCCAGGCAGCCATATAGGGATACACCGAGCGGCAGGCGCTACCGGAACCCAGGCGGGCGATATAGGAGGCTTTTTGCAAAAAGTCCGATTCTTTGGAGAGGGTATTAAAAAAGTGATTTTCCAATGAGCAGAGACAAAGGGCCAATGCACTCATGGATGAAGCGGAAGAGGCAATACCGGAACTATGGGGAAAGGAATTCCAGGTGTCTACGGACAGATGCAATTGTTTGAGGAAGGGATAGAACTCCATCAGCGTGCCTAAAAACTTGCTCATTCTTGCCGCAAAAGCGGGCTCCGGCTGATTGTCAAATAGCAGGTCCAATTTAATAGGTGATGCATCCTGATCTTCGCGCCGCTTGTAAGATAGCGTCATTTGGGTATAGGCTGCATCGAGGGTGATACTGATGGACGGGTTTTTGGGCAACTGAGTGCCATATTTCCCCCAATACTTGATGAGTGCCAGATTGGAGGGGCTGCGCCAGGAAACACTGCCTTGTTGCTGAAAGCTGGTATCCAATACAAGATGGGGATTGCGGAAGTCTATACTCATGGGGTAAAGATAGTGGGTGGGTGGTTATTGGGCCTGCCTGCCTTCAAGGCAGGTTATGGGGTTATTTCGAAGCAGCTCCATCACCTTCTACCTTTTACACATCCTGTCTGCCGCCAGGCAGGTTCAAAAGTGAACTGCAAAGACGGAAGACGGAGGACCGAAGCCATGACGTGGATCGATACACGCGACACCTACGACAACAATGACCTTCAGACCTTCAACACCATTATACATCCTACCCTACTTTCTGCGCTTCCGGCACTACGGACTACATGCCGGCTCAACTTACAGGAAATACCGCCCACTCATTCCCACGCTAGTCAAGCAAAACGGGCATACCATACGAACACTTTTTCAAATACTTAGACTACTACTTGGCATAGCACCTGACGAGTGTCCCATCTGCCAGGGAACAAATTTTGAATATTCAAAAGTGCCTGCAGACACAATTTACATCCGAAAACATATTCTCCATAACAGGAGTCCAACTCAAACAGCTGCACGTGCTTAGAGGGTTATATACATCTGGTTTCTTCCTTGGAGCGATAGCTTGTCTATGCCACTACTCCTCATTTAATCCAGGTCATTTATACAGCTTCCATTCAATGGACCTTAAACACCACAAAATCAGGCTAATTCTGTTCTACTTTCTGGGAAAAACACTAACTTGTCAAAGATTTAACCAGGCTAAGTAATAACGCCTTTCCCTATACCTTCAGCAAGGATCGTTCAACTGGCAAGTGTACGCCCCCTTTAGAATCTGCTAGGAAAGAATGGCTGTTGTGTAAGGGGGCGTATACTTGCCTTAGAGTTATAAGCAAGCCTAAAAGACAACAGTGCAACCATCGGGCGGACACCAAAACAACCAGACTTTTGACTTCCAAACAAACTTTCGGACGACAAAAACTCGGTTGACAATTCGCTGTAACTTGACACAGACCCAATTCAGTTTGCCAACACTCACCCAACGTAAGGTTTTAAAAATTTTCCCACCGCACATTTTAAAAAAGAATTTTAGCCAGCCCGTATTGGCACATTTGGGGTTTGCCCCCTCACACAACCCGACACACAGGCAAACCCCAAAAGAGCCAATTACCCACCGCACCAAGATGATTTTCGTCACATTTTAAAGTTTTCTCAAAAAAACTTGCAGGTATAAATAAAATAGAGCTATCTTTGTGAGCGAATATTCACTTACTTAAAAATATATACAAGATGAACGGTAAAAACAACATTGCAATAGGCTTCCTGACAATGGGGCTTTTTATGGCTTACGGCTTTCTATTAATCTACCTGC
>JAGNXB010000068.1 GCA_017985675.1 Saprospiraceae bacterium
GCTATATTTTTTATGCAAATTTTTGGAGGTTTCATAGGAGGAGCAATTGCTGCATCAGTTACATGGATTGGGGTTATTGTGTTTGGTATGGAATTTAGGTATATAATTTTTTCTATTTTATTCTTATTTTATTTGTTAACTTTACTGATAATGAAAAATAAGAAAAACACAGATGAACAAAATTTTATTTGGAGTTATTTTAATAAATATATTTTTGCTGTTATTTCCTTTGTTGTTATTTTTTGCTTAGCCAATTACTTTTACACAACTTATTTGATCAGTTGATAACTTGAATGGATTTCTTTGAAACAGGAAAGTCAATTTCGATCGAAATCCGATTGCCGCGGACAACTTTTATTAGAATGTTTAAAGAATCCAGGAAATGATAGCCTCGTCATTTGTATGATTCCAGCCTTTCCAAGTTTAATCCGTTACCCTTCCCGTTTTGAAAATTGTACTTACCCTAACTAACTTGCAGCGCCAAAAAACTCAAAGTCCAGAAGACAATCACCATAGGGAAAACCACCAATCACTAAATAACAAAAAATGAGGCAATCCACAAAGGACATTTTAACTAAAACAGAACAACACTTGGACAGCCTAAGTGGTCAACTCATTGCTGAATTGACAAAAATACTGGAAGGCGATTGGGGGCTAAGTAAATCAGCCAGTATAAACAATGTGAGCTACATAGACATTCAGGTGTTTACTGACGGCTACCGATTAGCCTTGTATCCTATGGACGCTTCATCAAGCCAACTGGGTCACAAAAGCCTATTAAAAGAGGAATATGCTAACGGATTACTAACTGACGAGGCATTAAATCCAGACCTGGATCTGTATGATTTCAGCAATACGGAAGACAATCAGGAATTGGATGAATTTGACATTGCTCAAAAGGAATTGTTTATAAAATGGTTTTTGGATTGTTGGAATAAAACGGACAATTCAAACTGGATCAAGCCTATTTATCTTAGTTTTTATGATATGGAAAAAGCGTTGGATTTAAGGACGAATCAGTGGGTAGATAAAGGGTAAAACTTGTTTTGTAGAAGTTAGAAAGGAGTAACCATCCACAAAATGTTGTTGAATTTGGAATAGCTAACTTGGAAGAGGTTAAATGATTTGGTTATTCGTTTATGCGTGTATTCGTTTATTCGGAAAATGTCCTCGAACAGCTCGCCCCCAGTACGAAGCCGACCGGCCTGCAAGGTGAGCTCACGTGCCCCAAAGGGGCCGAATGTCCAGTGGACATTCGGTGAGCGAACCGAGCGCCCCCGCGCGAGGCTTCCGAAATGCAATTAGGAATATCAAGAAAAATTGGACATCGGATCCATTGATTCCACTCACGCCAAATGCGTGCGAAACCATAAATCCTTCCGCGGACACCCAGCTAAAACAAGCTCAGGTCGGCATGAGCTCACATACCCGCAGGGCGAATGTCCAGTGGACATTCGGTGAGCGAACCGAGCGCCCCCGCGCGAGGCTTACGAAATACCAACCTCTATTCAAAAAACAGCGAGCCTTTCGAGGACAGCGGTTTTTGGTTACTTTTTGCCAAGACAAAAAGTAACGAGCCCAGCCGGCGAATGAGGCGATGCCAGGCACAAGCAGAAAGCAACTACAACAAGGCGCAATGCCAAACACAAGGCCTAATCCCTCCGTTAGAGCGCATCCGCAAATTCCATGTTCGGGTAAGATACTTAGGTTCTTTTTCGTGAAAACATAAGAAAAAATCTAAAATCACGATATCATAACACATTGATAATCAATATGCAAAAAAGCAGTCAGAAAGGAGAAGGTAGAAGGACGATTAAGGTTGAATTGTAGAACTGGGCATTTTGTAGAACGTAGTAAAGAGCAAAAGGTAATTTCGGAATAATCTTGAATCTGGGGCGAGGTGTGAGATGCCAAATTTCGTGCGTATCACAAAGAACCCAGAAACAAAGAACCCAGAACAAAGAACTTAAAACATGTAACTTATTTACGCACGTATTCCAAAAAAACTTCCGTGTAATTGCCGTTTCGCCTACCACTTATTTTTACTTTCATAGCCACATCGCTTATGCGGCTGTAGGTGATCTCGGAGGGAAAAGGATAATCCGGGTTGCTAAATGTGTAACTATTTTTATCCGTTTTGCTGAGGACAAAATCAACAGGATCGCCATTATCCCTGTCCTTGACCCGCTGAGAAAAGATGATATTTTCACCTTCCCTATATAATTTTATTATTTCCGTAGGCACCTTCATGCCACTTACGGCTGCAAAACTTTCGCCCTGCCATTCCTGCCCTTCCAACACCCAGGTTTCATAAACAGGCGTTTCTGTGTCCAACAACTTCCAGGTGCCGGCCAGCCACTCAAATTCTTTTCCAATATCTTTGTTTTGGCCCGTTTGACAGGAACCGAAAAATAAAAACAGTGTAATAAATAAGGGGAAACTTACATTCATACCGATACCGTTGACAACTAAAATAAATCGCCACTAAAGGGACATTATTTATAGGCTTTGTTTATTTCAGAAAGCAAAGCCGACCCAGGACATAGGTCCGCCTGTCTCAAACTATTCAACGGCGTATCAACCGTCTGAATATTGGCATGCAAATCAGAACTATTCTGCTCAATATACAATAATCCCGTAACAATCTCTCCTGTCATCTTGGACTGATGCAAGCGCTTCAAAACAGAAAGCCTGTCGAGCGGATCCCATTCTGTGGGTAATTTTTGAAGGACGATTTTAGAACCATCGTGCATCTCCAATTCCCGCGCTGTATTTTCAGGATAATTCACCGTTATTGTATCCGCAGGGGGAACAAAATCAATATTGGATGCGGAGTGATTATGTTCGCGCACATATTGATACGATTTTGTCGAACCCAGATTATTATTAAATGTCACACACGGGGATACAACATCCAGAAATGCAAATCCACCGTGCGCCATAGCAGCCCGTATTAAAGGAACCAACTGGGTTTTGTCTCCTGAAAAACTGCGACCTACAAATGTCGCCCCTAACTCTATAGCGAGGGATGCCAAATCAATTGTTGCGAATTTATTTTCTGAACCACTTTTGCTTTTTGAGCCTACATCAGCTGTAGCAGAATCCTGGCCTTTAGTCAGTCCGTAACAACCATTGTTCATTAAGATATAAACCACATTTAAATTGCGGCGAATAGCGTGCACAAACTGTCCCATTCCAATTGAAGCGCTATCGCCATCACCCGACACGCCCAAATACAGCAAGTCCCGATTGGCCAGGTTTGCACCGGTTGCCACGGATGGCATGCGCCCGTGCACGGTATTAAATCCGTGCGAATTACTCAGGAAATAAGTGGGTGTTTTTGATGAACAACCGATACCGGATAATTTTGCCACCCGATGGGGCTCAATAGCCATTTCGTAACATGCCTGAACTATCGCTCCGCTGATACTATCATGACCACATCCGGCGCATAAAGTGGATAGTCCACCTTCATAATCTTTTGCCGTATAACCGAGCTTGTTTACGGGTAGCTCCGGATGTCGAAAAGTAGGACGTAGATAAGTCATTGGAGGGTTTGAGTTTGGAGGGTTTGAGGGTTTGAGTTTGGAGGGTTTGAGGGGAGGTTGAGGTTGAGGTTGAGGTTGAGGTTGAGGGAGGGTTTGAAGGGAGGTTGAGGTTGAGGTTACTGTTTTGAATGGATACCCTGTACAATAGAATCTGCGGTAATGGGCAGTCCATCATAAACCAAAACGGAGATGAGTTTAGTATTTGGGGCGTCCAATTCCTGAATAAGCAGCGTACGCAATTGAGCATCTCTGTTTTGCTCGATCACATATATTTTATCGTACCGGTCGATAAATGCAGCAATATCTTTATGGAAAGGCAAACCAAGAATGCGTAACCCTTCGACAAACACACCTTCTGCTGCCAAAAGATCCCGGGCTTCCATAGCGGAATAGGCCGTTGTCCCAAAATAAATCATACCTGCTGTGGCATTACCCAGCGATGGCAATTTTTGAGGCGGAGGAACCATCTCTGCTGCCGTTCGCCACTTTATCATCAGCCGGTCTACATTGCGCTTGTACGCATCCCCATCCTCTGTATAGCGCGCATATTCATCCTTGGAAGTACCTCTCGTAAAAAAGGCACCTTTTTCGGGATGCGTACCTGGAAGGGTCCGATAGGGTATACCGTCCTCATCAATGTCCTGATAGCGGCCCCAATCTTTAAGGTTGTCCAAATCAGCGGCAGTCAATACCTTACCGCGATCATACACTTGCCTGTCATCCCACTCCAATTCATCACAAACGTGATCATTCATACCCAGATCGAGATCTGTCAGCACCAGGACGGGCGTTTGCAAGCGCTCGGCAAGATCAAATGCTTTAGCCGTCAACTCAAAACATTCTTTGGGATCGCTGGGAAATAATAATACATGCCGCGTATCACCATGTGATGCATACGCACTGGATATAAGGTCTGCCTGTTGGGTCCTTGTTGGCATCCCCGTCGAAGGACCACCGCGTTGAACATTAATTATAACCGCTGGAACTTCTGCAAAATAAGCCAGTCCAAGAAATTCACTCATTAACGAAATCCCTGGTCCGCTGGTTGCCGTAAAGGCACGGGCGCCATTCCAGCTGGCTCCGATAACCATTCCTATAGAAGCCAGTTCGTCCTCGGCCTGCACAATAGCATACTTATTTTTTCCGGATACCTGATCCTTGCGATATTCTTCACAGTAGGCGGCAAAGGCATCCATCACGGAGGTTGACGGCGTAATCGGATACCAGGCAGCCACGGTGGCTCCGGCATAAAGTGCGCCTAATGCGGTTGCCGTGTTGCCATCAATCATCATCTTTCCACCAAGTGCATCGCGCCTGGCGAGCCGCAAATCCAGAGGGCAGCTAAAATGGATGAGTGCATAATCCCGACCCAATTGGAGCGCTTTGTCATTCATCTGGATAAGCTTCTCCTTATTGCCAAATTGATCTTTAATCAAATCCTGGACTGCCGATACTTCCAGGTCCAACAAAGCTGTCAGAACACCGACATAAATGACGTTTTTCATCAGCAACTGGATGCGGGGCTCCGGAAAATGCTCCATACTCATCCGGATCATCGGTACACCGATAAAATGGATGTCCTCGCGATGCAATTCCGGCGACAAGGGTTTGCTGTTATCATAGATCAGGTACCCTCCGGAGATCACGGACGCCACATCCTTGGCCAGACTCTGGGCGTTGACAGCTACCACGATATCAGTTCCTGCTCTTCGGCCCAAATAACCCTTTTCACTTATTCGCACTTCATACCAGGTCGGAAGACCCTGAATATTGGATGGGAATAAATTTTTGGCGCTGACGGGAACACCCATACGATATACCGCCTTTGCAAAAAGGGTATTCGCACTTGCCGAACCTGTGCCATTCACGTTGGCAAAACGGATCACGAGATCATTCAAACCACTACGCTGGGCCATAAGGGCGCTGCTTTTGCCGTATTGTAAAGAAACTTTTGCATATCCCATGCCGCCGTTGGACAGCGCTCAGCGCATAATCCGCAATGCAGGCAGACATCTTCATCTTTTATCATGACCCGACCCGTTGGGAGATTGGTCGAAACATATAAATCCTGATCCAACTGATGAGCCGGTGCACTCAACCTCGTCCTCAATTCATCCTCCTCTCCATTTAATGTAAACGTAATACAAGAGGTGGGACAAATATCCACACAGGCATCGCACTCAATGCATCGACTGGTCGTAAATACCGTTTGTACATCACAATTCAGACAGCGTTCAGCCTCCTTGTAAGCCGTCTTGAGATCAAAGCCCAGTTCGACTTCATGTTTTCTGTCTTTGAGTGTAGCCCGCTTGTCTGCATGGGGCACTTTAAATCGTAAATCGGGCGCCACCTCACTGTCGTACACCCATTCATGCAGACCCATTTTTTGTTGGGCGAGATTAGTCATGGGCGAAGGCCGGTCCTTTAGATCTTTTCCCGAACAAAACAGGTCGATAGATATTGCTGCGCTATGGCCTTGCGCTACAGCGGTGATGACATTTTTGGGGCCCATTGCAGCATCTCCGCCAAAAAACACTCTGTGGTTGGCGGATTGAAAGGTCAGGGTATCAATTTTGGGCAATTCCCATTGGTTGAATTCAATACCAAGGTCACGCTCTATCCAGGGGAAAGCATTTTCCTGACCGATAGCCATGAGAATTTCATCTGCAGGCAAAAACACCTCTTCTCCCGTTGGCTCCAGGCGCCGTTTACCCTGGGCATCATAGACAGGAGCTACTTTTTCGAATAACATGCCCTGCAACTTGCCCCCGGAGGTGACAAATGCCTTTGGGCTATGGTTGTCAAAAATGGGTATGTCCTCCATCTGGGCATCTTCAATTTCCCAGGGAGAAGCTTTCATTTCTTTAAATGGACTGCGCACTACGACTTTGACATTTTCGCCACCTAAGCGTCGCGCCGTGCGGCAACAGTCCATAGCCGTGTTTCCACCACCCAGCACAAGGACATTTTTTCCTATTTTATCGGTGTGATTGAAGGCTACACTGGCAAGCCAATCGATGCCAATATGAATTTTATCCGGATCATCCCAGCGGCCGGGCAGGCTGTCCAAATCCTTCCCTCTGGGTGCTCCCGTGCCCACAAATACCGCGTCATAATCCTTTGCCAAGATGTCCTTCAGACTGGAAACATAGGTATTAAACTGCGTATGGATACCCATACGCAGGATATAGCCTACCTCTTCATCCAGCACCGATTCAGGAAGCCGGAATGATGGGATCTGGGAACGCATCATCCCACCACCTGCCAACTGGTTATCAAACAGATGAATTTCATACCCCAAAGGGGCGAGATCACGGGCTACAGTCAGGGATGCCGGACCACCGCCTATGAGTGCAATTTTTTTCCCGTTTGAAGGGAAGGGTCCACTGGGAAGGATGTCATGTACATCTTCTTTAAAATCGGCAGCAACACGCTTTAGGCGGCAAATGGCAACAGGTTCCTCCTCTACACGACCACGGCGGCACGCTGGTTCGCAAGGACGGTCACAGGTGCGGCCCAGGACACCGGGAAAGACATTGGATTCCCAATTAATCAGGTAAGCGTCCGTGTACCGGCCAGCCGCTATCAGCCGAATATACTCCGGTACAGGGGTATGTGCAGGACAGGCATACTGGCAATCCACTACTTTATGAAAGTATTCCGGATCGTTAATATTTGTTGGTTTCACCAGGTCAAGCGTTTAAAACATCGAAAGGTAGGGTAAAAATCGAAATTTGGGAGGTGATAATAAACAGGCACGCCATGATAAATATCCATTGGGCATTAGATTATGGCAGAGTTCTACTGAAATTGTTCTCTAAGCGCATGAACACCCGAATGCATTGTTGCCAATGCATTGGCCTGGGAGAGCCGGTCAGCAGCGTATTGGGGGTGAGTTGTTCGAGCCCGTTTTTCGAAAAAACGAATACACGGATAACCAAATAACCCTTTCATATCACCGATTCCCAGGTAAGCTAAAGGAGGTTTAGGATCCTTTAGGGGCTTCTTCGATCGGCACTTCAATTTTCAGAAGCTTGGCTACAGGACATTTGCCCATAACGGCCAGAATGCGATGTTGTTGTTCTTCATCCAATTGCCCTTCTAAAACGACGTCTTTATAAATGACGGGCTTTCCGCCCGGTTCAGATCCTTCAATGCGCAGGTTAACCTGAACATTTTGCAAATCCCAACCTTTGTGTTTGGCATACATACGCCCGGTAATGGCTACACACGCGCCCAGCGCACCCAAAACGGCTTCCGTTGGTGTCGGCCCCGTATCACCGCCACCCTTGTCGACGGGCTCATCCAAAAACCACTCCGAATGACCATTGCCGGCTTTTGTCCGGTAATCATTTTCACCTAATAAAATCTGTACTTCACGTGCCATGACTGAATATTTGCGGCAAAGTACCATTTTTGTCCAGAATCAGTGGGTACATGTCGGACAACGTTTCATTTTGGGTGGAAAGCGGGCTATTCCTAATAGCCGCAGCCGTGATCCTGTATGGGTTGTTGACAGCAAGCGCCATGTTATACCTTTCCGGCCGTGGTCATGTGGCACTGCGGATGTTGGCTATCTGCCTTTTACTCTTATGTCTGACCATCGGGCATGAAGCGCTTTTGCTTGCGGGATGGTATGATGCCCACTCCTTTTACCGTTTTTGGCCCGCATCTTTTTCACTGGCGATAGGACCTGTTTTTTTTCTATACGTCAAGGCGCGCCTTTATCCCAACTTTCGACTCAAATGGTCTGATTCCAAACATTTTCTTGGGGCACTTGCTCAGGCTTCGGCCTATATCGCCTTGTTCGTCCAGCCGTTGTTCCGGAAGGAGGAGCTGTGGCATGGCTTGTATCGTTATTATATACACCCTTTGGAAAACCTGCTTTTTGTAATAACAGGGTGGATTTATCTATATTTCGCTTATCGATTTGTAAAATATGAACTTGCCGTCCGGCAACATCCGACTTCCCGGCTGGAAGCGCTCCGTCTTAAACGGACTGCCAAAGTGCAGTTTTTATTTCTGACCTTTTATGCGGCATATCTGATTGACGATACGATCCGTCGTTTGTTGCTCCTCAAAGCGCAAACGGATTTAACCTGGGTGTCCTGGTTTAGCTTCTCGGCGCTGCTGGGCATGCTGGCCTGGCTTTCCCTATTTGCGTGGCTGAGCGAATACTGGTGGCCCCGTCGGCACAAACTCAACCTGACGCGATTTGTGAAAAAAATCCTGGCCAGGCAGGAAGAATAGGATTTAATGATAATAAAAAACCCGTAGCCTTGATTTTTCAGGGGCTACGGGTCACATTTGAACAAGACAAAATTTAAGGCACAAAAATACGGTGCACTATAGAACGATCATTATGGATTATATGGAGGAAAATAACTCCTGGCGGCATAGAAGGAATTGACCAATCTGCAGTTTGACCCGGCTCAAGAACATGCTGAGTTTTTAATCCATACCCTTGAATCGAACTTACTGCCCATGCTATGGTAAAAGGTGAATCATTTTTTATTAAAAGACGATTGTCCGCTGATACCCGATAAATTACCGAAGAAAAAAACGAATGGTGTGTAGCGGTGGAGAGGCAGCATATCTCCTCGACTTCTGTTGTCAATACACTTTCCGGATGTTGTTTATCCTTGAGAGCCACAACAACATTCCCTTCACAATCCATCTGGAATGGACCCACAATTTTTGGCAACTGGGTGTAATCGTAGGGGCCTACAGATGCTTCATTGACCTGAAGCATCCATCCTTCATCACCGGGATTCACGACATCAAAGCCAACGGATAAACTAAATTCTCCGGGTCCCTGACACATAGTATCAATCGTCATATTGGAAAACAGGGGAATATTCATCAGGCAACAAGGCTGCTCGATCACCTCCTCAATTTCACATTCGTCATCATCGAGATCCAGTATGCGGAAATGATAATTTAAATTACAATCTACAAAAAATGCCGGTGTAGTATAGGGAAGATTATTGTATTCCAACACTGCTAAGAGACTGTCATTAACCCACAGTTCAAAACCGTCGGGACTGCCGTTTTCGACTTCGAGATCCACTAACACTGTCATGCTGTCTTCACCAACACAAGACAGTATTAATTCCAAATCAGATAAGACGCATGGCTCCGGGGGAGCCTGACAACAAGGCGCATCGACACTCAGGCTGCCAACACATCCATATTCGACATCAGCAATTTCCATGTTAATTGCTGTCAAACAATCACCCGGGAAAGGACCCAATATAACGGGCAAGGCATTATAATCATAATAAACTGTACACTGACAATAATCATTAAACACAGCAAAACCTTGTGCTCCCGGATTTTCGATCACAAAATCCAGAATTATTTCATATTCTTCCATCTCATTGCAAGGGGTCACCGTACCGACGAGACCTTCGATCGCACAGTCATTGACGCCACAACAAATAGCAGGCAGATGCATGACATCAAAACATTGATCAAGACCACCATTGGCATTTACTAATACATCAAATGCTGTAACACAATCAGCAGTAAAAGGACCGATAGTAATAGGCAGGTTGGATAATTGAAAATTGTCGTAAAAAAAATAAGTATTGTTTTGATAATCACCCAGACTAACCCAAAAGTCCGTTTTATTTGGATCTCCGGGCGTGTAATTAAAATCAATAATAAGTTGGAATTCTCCCGGGCCTACACATACTGTGTCCACTTGCAGGTTTTCAATGCGGCAGCAACAATGTTCCGGTTCGTAAAGCAAGTCAATAAAACAAGTTTGAAATTCATAATCTCGTATTGTCAGTGTAAACGAATTGCCACAATATATTTCGCCAATTTCAATGCTCGTCTGGAAATCAAAATTATTATTGCCTTCAAGATAATCAAAAGGCCCAAAGACACCAAATGGGGTTTCAATAATGTAACCAAGTGATCCGTGATCTTGAACCTTTCCCCAAATGCCGGCATGCGCAGTAACGCCGTTCCCTGCATCATAACAATCTGCTTGAATAGCGTAACATTCATAAAATGAACATTGGGAATAACCATTAATCCAGGTCAATAATATAACAAACAAAATTGTGTAGCGAGTTTTCATAATAGTCGATTTAATGCAAAGACGCCCTCTCTGGACAAATTGCTGCCCCACCATGCTAACCACCTCAATAATTTTTTTGATATGCAGATATGCAATTGCATATCCTATTCATAATCGACATGTTATCTACGCAGATAGGTCATTAAAAAATATTGTACTACTCCTTTTCAATTTGGTCTAAATAGCTTTTTAATGGAATGAGTCCAGATTGACCTTGTTTTCCTTCCTGGATTTATCCAATTTTGGGTAAATGACAAAGCAATTTTATTTCCGTGTAGTCATAATTCTACACGCCATTAAAACACGATTGATTTGCTATTTATGTTTTCCGTGTTACAACTACTAAAATATGCGCCAAGAGTATACCGATGCCTGCCAGCGCGGCGATGGTGACCATATTCCATGACGGCTCATCCTGACCAAAGCGTTTGATAAAAATCCCCAGACAAGCCCAGATAATGACCAAAGCATAACCATAATCAGCTCGCTTTTTAAGCATAATGGCTCCTAAGCCTACCGCTACAATAATCATGATGCACGCCCATAGTGATTCGCTCAAAGGCCCACCCGTCCATCCCCGGTCGATCAGCAGTGCGGTGACATTGGCAACCGTAGCCACACTGATCCAACCCAGATAAACGCTGAACGGCAAATGGACAAAAAACTTTTCCGTAGGTCGTACGATCCGCCCAATGCGCAAACGTTGATATATCGCAATCAGGCTGACTAACAATACAAACATCAACGCTAAGGCCAATCCAACATGGAGATAGTGCCACGCAATGATCCAGGTCATATTTGCCAGGCAACTCATTAAAAACCATGGGCCGATCTGACGGACAAATGCCAATCGCCCGTCCTGCGAGGATGATTGTGTAAATAACATGGTCATAGCATATATGGAAAACCCCAGCAATTGCAGGTAAATGATCCCCCAAATGGTAAATGTCAGCCCTGCAGGAACAAATAAATTGGGATAGGCATTCGAAATTTCTCCTGTGGTCATACCGTTGACAGGCACTGCATTGGCCAATGCGTTGACTACTAAAGTTCCCGCCAATGCAATCGAATTAAGGAGTACAAGCACGCGGATATAGGACAAATTCGGTTTGGCACTGGACATCTTCATTCGTTTAAAGGGGTAAGATGATCATAATTTAGTGAACAACACTATAAACACAAATAGCAGGGCAACCGATCCAAATCCTTTACTTTGTAACAACAAATGAACGAGTATGCTTTTTAGAATCATCTTTCTGGCAGGTTTTTGTCTGATCCTACATGCTGAACTATACAGCCAGGGACCACTACAGCGCCCACGCAATCCGGATTATCCTGGCGCCAACTCCAGCAATAAGCTGGTACGGAGGTCATCCTTTGTCGCCAGCATCGGCAGTGGGTATCTCTCGGGAAATACAGACCACATTGGGAATATCGGACTGGGTGAGATCAGTTATTCCTACGCCCTCTCGCGAAAATTAGCTGTCGGAGTCGGGCTGCTGGGTTCCATGTTATGTAATGAAGCTTATTTTAATGAACAGGGGCAAATTGTTTCAAATTCTGATGATCTATTGGGCGAAGATTGTGATCGGGCATGGGCATTGGATGCAACCATTATGGCTTTGGGCCGATACTTTCCTTTTTCGTCTATTGGCACGTTTGGACAGATTGGGTTGGGTTATTCCTTGGATGGGCAAGCACCGGCCTATTCCATTGGAGCAGGGTATTTTCAGCCAGTGTATAGCCAACTGGGATTATTTGGTGTGGTGCGTTATGCCAATATAATACCTCTAAGCAACACACCTGATTTTGTTCAATCTACGGGCGGATTGAAATTGGAAATAGGACTTGGATGGAATTTATAAAAAGGAAGATAAGGGCAATAAAATCACGCCAAAGAATGAAGGTAATATGACCAACTTTGGATTGATAAGAAAGATTCTGGATTTTATCAATCTGGAATCAGAATTGGACGATGTGGATAAAATCCATGAATCAATTACAAAAGATATTGTTTTTAAGGGAACAAATCTATGGATATTAGTTTTTGCAATTATTGTCGCTTCCGTCGGGCTAAACATAAACTCTACAGCGGTGATCATTGGGGCCATGTTGATATCGCCGCTTATGGGTCCGATCAATGGCATTGGGTACAGTATCGCAACCTATAATTTTGATTTATTCCGGCAATCTTTAAAAAATTTAATTTTTGCTGTTTTAGTCAGCTTATTGGCATCTACAGCCTATTTTACCTTAAGCCCTATTTCTACTGCGCATTCTGAATTACTCGCAAGGACCAGTCCGACGATTTATGATGTTTTGATTGCTTTGTTTGGCGGGCTAGCTGGCATTGTTGCCATGAGTAGCAAACAAAAAGGAAACGTACTCCCGGGCGTTGCCATCGCCACAGCACTCATGCCGCCACTTTGCACGGCAGGATACGGATTGGCCACTGCTCAATTCGATTATTTTCTCGGAGCGTTTTACTTATTTACCATTAATGCAGTTTTTATCGCACTAGCATCTGTAGCTATTTCCCAATTGTTGAAATTTCC
>JAGNXB010000126.1 GCA_017985675.1 Saprospiraceae bacterium
TCATCGCTACCACTTTGATATTCTTTTCTGGCATGGGCATGCTTTATGCAAAAACGGTGCATATCGGAACCGGGAAAACCTACTCAAATATCGGGGCAGCATGTCCTGATCTAAACCCGGGTGACACCGTGATGGTACACAGTGGCACGTATGACACATATCAATATTATGCTGGACTCAAAGGTACCGCCAGCCATTGGATTACGATACGAAAAGCTCCCAATGAAAATGTAGAAATCAATGGAGGCTGGCAATTTACCAGTTCTGAATATATACGCATTGAAAATCTCACCTTTAAAGCCAATGCAAATTATGACAATACGTTGCTGCATTTTGATCACGCCGGCGACTGCAACAAATTGTCGAATCATATCGTCATCGATAGCTGTTCTTTTCTTGATGTATCCGGAGGCAATACATTCAAATTGGGTGGGGCTTCCGACTTCGAGGTGAGCCATTGCAGGTTTATTAACAACAGCAGCAATGCAGCGGGGATTGCTTTGAATGAAAGCAGGAACGGAATCATTCGCAATTGCTATTTTGAAAATATCAAAACCAAAGGCATTCAATTCAAATTAGGCACATTCAATATTCAGGTCATTGGAAATTATTTTAAAGATGCCGGCACGGACGACTGCGCTTTAAAAATCGGGGAATCAGGCGGAAGCCAATTCCACTGCCCGGATGCAAAAGACTGGCACGCAAAAGACATTAAAATCTATTCCAACATTTTTGTTGGGGGCAAAACCCCATTTTCCGTTGGGCTAGCAATCAATACGGACATTGCGAACAACACCATCGTATCTCCCACTACTTTTGTATTGCGATTGCTGGCGGATGAAGCAATATTTGAAAACAAAAACAATACATTCACAAACAACCTCTTTTATCTGGATCAAACCATTTATTTCAACGGAAGCAGTAATGCATTAAATATTGATTTTCCATCCATTGTTTTTACAAACAATTTATTTTATGCAGCCCATAACACTGGATGGACAGGTCCGGATCCATATGGAGGGGACTATGATGCAGAGGAAATTAAAGGTGTACAATTCATCAACAACATCGTAGCAAATCCATTATTTAATAACCTTGCATTGGAAGATTTTCAGTTAGACAGCAGCAGCCCGGCGCTGGCAGCAGGACTACCTATTGCCGAACCAAATTTTGATTTTTTCGGCAAACCTTTCAAAGCGGAAAGATGCATTGGAGCCATAGAAGCTGATTCTGTGCTTACAACAGCAAGTTTAAACCCCACGGCATTTGAGTTAAGTTTATTTCCCAATCCCAGCAACTTTATCATTCATTTGGGATTGGAGGAAGGTAAATCTTTTGAGGCTGAGATATTCAATAACCTGGGAATGCGAATTTTAACAGTCAACAATACGGCGTCTGTAAATATTGAGCATTTTCCAAACGGGGTATATTGGATAAAAGCCGTGCAAGGAGATGAACATTATTTGGGTAAATTTATTAAAATTTAACCCGTCATAAATTCCATGAAACCTAAATGGGTATTATATCCTCAACCTAATCGTTTAACTTAAGGGCGCCTCTAATGACCCATTGGTAATTAATTTTTCATATTGAGTGCCAGCACATTATAAAAGATAAAATGCTCATTTTGATAGTTATTAGAAGCGCCCTCAAGAGTGTTTCATTTGGTTTCATTTTAAATTTTTTTACTAGTTACACGTGTACCCGAATCTAGCCAGTATCCTCAGAAAGTCAAGGGTACTGACAGCGCCATCGTCATTAAAATCTTCAGGACAACGCGAACAGCCTTTGCCATAGGCACCTAGAAGCAGGAGAAAGTCAAAGGTATTGACGGTGCCGTTATTATCTATATCTTCCTTGATGCAGCGCACGCTAACTCGCACCGGATCCGTCATCGTCGACATGCCTCCAAAATCAGTGGATTGTGCACGCAAGGTATACATCCCCATAGGCGGATTCAACAAGGCCATATTGACATACGGTGCAAGACTGTCTGTGCCGATGAGGGCACTGTCACTATAAAAGTTCACATAATGCACCCCATCATTTGGATCAAAAGACATGACTTCTATCGTGAGCGTGTCAGGATCAAATAGGGTATCGTTATCATCAAGATTGGAGATGCGGCATGTAGGTGCAAGATTATCGCCATAAAATACAATGACCGGAGCTGAGTAAGCGATGGCTCCTTTATGATCCACTGCCTTTGCAGTCAGGGTATGTAAACCTTCTGTGATATCACTCCATGTATACTGGTAGGGGGATTTGAAATCCTCACCGATTTTAATACTATCAGCATAGAATTCAACATAACGGATCTTTCCATCAGGATCAGAAGCTGTGGCTTTTAACTGTATAGTATCAAGTAATCCATAAAGCGCACCTTCAATCGGATAGGTCAATTGAACGACCGGACGTTTGTTTGGTTTGCCGAGTCGTACCCAAAGGCGCGGACGCTCGAAACCATTGCCTCCAGAGAAAGAAAACTGACCGGTAACCAGGATATCATCGAAAACACCTGATACATCTTCAAACAAAAGTTCAAATGGTGATTCACTTGATGAAGTGTAATTTCCAAAGTAAACATTGTTGACCGTCAAATCTTTAAGTGAAACAGTCAGGCCATCATCATTTCCCTGGCCATATACGCCGATATACGTAAAGCCTTTTTCAGCAAAGTATTCTACAGGCATAGACTTTGTTTCCTGGAAATCTTCAAAATCCCCATCCCGGTTAAAATCGATCTGCCAGAGGATCGTGCCCGTGGCTTGTGTAAACGACATGGAAAAGGAATGGATGTCACCGTAAGCATTACCCTCACTGTTCCAAACAGGTAATCCATCAGGATTCATCTGCCACTGCCCTCCACCTTGCTGACCCGTAGGCACTGCGATATTCAAACTGCTTTCAAAAGCCCAGTCTCCATTACGGATACGTCCCGCGATTTCAAAATACGGATCCGGATCATGAGAAAGTACCGGCTGCGCACAGATGGATGTAAACAGAAAGCCATGTAGAACAAAAAACAATGTAGGTATGATAGTATATAGTGGTGTCCAAAACCTTGATGTTACCCATGTAAGCACACAAAATGAATTTTGCGGATTGATAATAGAGGTTCTCAGATATGTTTGCCTTGGGTACATGGGTAAGACGGATAGTGGTGTCAGGATATAGGGCCCGAAAGTAATGGTGTCATCTTAGCCAGTTGTAAATTGATCTCCCTTTAATGTAAAAAGATGATGATGATGGTCAGCAGGTCGCTAATAATAGAATATCCAGTGGAAAAAATGGCCATGGCCGTTGCAGGAGTTTGCTCCTGCAACCAAGAGAATTCCAGAATAGATTCTCAATAGGAATTTCGTTGTGTATGCAATTAGTTGCAGCATTACCACTATTGGTAGAGGCGCGATTAATCGCGTCTCTACCAATAGTGGTAATGCTGCACAGGCACCCCATCTTATCCACAATCCATTTTTCGATATGTGGAGTGTAAACTATTTCTAATGTAAACTTCATGGTTTTACATGGCCC
>JAGNXB010000069.1:0-12245 GCA_017985675.1 Saprospiraceae bacterium
ATGCGGTAGGATTGGGCAAGGTATTTTCGTAATAATCTGGTAATCTGGAATCTGGGGTAATAATCTGGAATCGTTAATAGGAATGAGGGCTGAGGAATGAGCTCACGTACCCCAAAGGGGGCGAATGTCCGGTGGACATTCGGTGAGCGAACCGAGCGCCCCCGCGCGAGGCTTACAAAATGCCCATAGCATACCAACGGAAATAATCTGGAACCAGGGAATCTGGAAAAGGGTGTTGGATATTGGATGAAATATTACATTTTCACCCTTCTCATATCTAACTACTTTATTACATTTTGATTATCAGGTATTTATAAAAGTGCTTTTTTAGGAGTTTTCATTGTTTACACCGCTCTCACTTGGGGATTAGGCCCTGTGTCCGGTGGCGGGTCGTTGATTAAATGGTTTTCCTTCGTGCCTGGCATCGCCTCATTCGCCGGCTGGGCTCGTTACTTTTTGTCTTGGCAAAAAGTAACCAAAAACCGCTGTCCTCGAAAGGCTCGCTGATTTTGAATTGAGGTTGTGGTGAATTTTAGACGGAGCTTCGGATTTCAGATTCCGCCACTTCGCCGACCTGAGCTTGTTTTAGGCGGGTGTGCGTGGAAGAGATTTTTAAGTTTCGCACGCACTCGGTGGAGGTGGAATCATCGGATCCGCATTCCCACCTAAAAAGGCTCGCCTTGCAGGCCGGTCGGCTTCGTACTGGGGGCGAGCTGTTCGAGGACATTTTCCGAATAAACGAATACACGCATAAACGAATAACCAAATCATTTAACCACTTCCAAGTTAGCTATTCCAAATTCAACAACATGTTGTGGATGGTTACTACTTTCTACAAAAAAGTGTCTAGGGATGAATGATGGTGAATTTCGGAATAATCTGGAATCTGGGAATCTGGAACAAGACGTGGAAACCTCCACATTTTGTGTTCATGGATAATTGTTTATTCCTTTACAAATCGATGGACCTCGGTGTGGCCATTATCCATTGAAGCTCGAATGATATAAATACCTGGTAACAAATCACTTACATCGGCCCCTCCCCTAATGCCAGGAATCGTCATATTAATGCGACCATTTATATCCAGAATTTGTACTTCATCAACTGGATTACTTCCCGAGGATACCCATTGAATGATATCATTTACCGGATTAGGATATAGTTGTATTTGCTGCACATTGGCCTGGTCCACTACTTGAGTGGCAATAGCCTTAGGCATGACGATGCGCAGCACGGGTACGGTATCCGTTCGGGAGGGTATAAAGGTGGATAATAATGGATCGGAGATTTTGAATTTACCCACTTGTGGCGAACAACCACTGAGTGTTTTTCCACCAGTTTGAGGTAGATTCAGGTCGTAAGTTATATTGTAATCGTGTTGGACACTATACAGCCCGATTGTTGGTTTTGGGAATGATGGTGGGTTGTAGAATTGTAGCGTCAAAATGTAATGTACACCTGCCTCCACTGAAACGCCTTGTTCCAGATTGGTCACATCAAGTAAGGGGATCAAAAAAATGGTATTCGCAGTGTCCCCATTTTGAAAATCATATTGATTGAATCCTAATATGTTTAATTCTGGAGCTTCAGGGATGCCGGAATTATCCAGGTCTACCCATTTTATAAATTGTATAATGAATGAGGCCTGATTGCCTAGCACGTCTGGTGTCAACTCGTTGGCATTGGCAATACCTGCTTCCACCCATTCAATTTTTCAGGGTCCATCATTGGGATAATTAACATCTACAAAATAATAATAGGAAGCCAAAACATTGGAATAGCCGGGGTAAGGGTCATATGCGATGAGGGGGTTTCCATGTATTTCTTTGGCAAACCGTTGATTAGACACTACAAACTGAAAGGTCTGTTCATTATCGGAGGGGTCATCGCCGGGCAAATCGGAGGTGACGCGGTACCTGCCAAAATACAGCCCCAACGGGGGATCTTCGGGCAATGCGGCACAGTAAAAGGGCGAACTTACCGCTTCCAGATCTGGAATAGAAATCAGGGTATCCCCGCTCTCATGCCACACCTGGAAGGACGTGGTGTAGTTGACCGGACCACAGGCAGGGTCGACATAGACCTCCAGATAGGCCGGGAAGTCTGTAAGTTGGGCAATGTGCCACATGGCATAAGGTGGAATGGCAAACCGATCCGTGGCGATCACGCCCTGGAATTGTGCATGCAATGTGGAAGGGCACCAGGTTAAAACGGACATAAAAGAAACCAGTATAAACCAATTGTGTGATCTGCGGTTGGGTGTGTTCGCCATTGTAAAATGATATGCAGGTTAAGATAGGACAAAATTTGAAAATTTGACTTGTCGCATGGATCAAATCGAATGTTTTGTATGCTGGAATACAAATTACATTGGAGATTGGCCTAATGGTACGGTATTTCGTGGGTAGTTTTAAGATTTGACAAATTTTGGAAATTTGTCAAATCAAGATTGGGGATACAAAAAACCCCGATGCTGTGCATCGGGGTGATCAGTGTGCCCGTCCCGCTGGTGTGGAATGATGTCCTCCTTCGTCCTCCCATTCCTCTACCGCGGGATCCAGTCGCGGGCATGAACAAAAAACCCCGATGCCATGCATCGGGGTGATTAGTGTGCCCGCGACTGGACTCGAACCAGCACATCCGTAGGAAACTACCCCCTCAAAGTAGCGCGTCTACCAATTTCGCCACACGGGCAGGTAAAAAATGGATCCTGTGGATCCAAGGGGACGCAAAGATATTAATTTGGTTAAGATTTGACAAATTTTGAAAATTTGTCAAATCAAAATTAGGGATACAAAAAACCCCAAGCCTAAGCTTGGGGTGATTAGTGTGCCCGTCCCGCTGGTGTGGAATGATGTCCTCCTTCGTCCTCCCATTCCACTACCGCGGGATCCAGTCGCGGGCGAAAAAACCACTGATGCGTTGCAGCGACTGGACTTCCCGCCTAAGATCTGCTCGCTCGCTTCGCATCGCTACATATCTAAGGCGGGATCTTACTTCTCGTCCAGTCGCGGGTATAAATGAAAAACCCCGATGCGATGCATCGGGGTCTATCTTAGTGTGCCCGCGACTGGACTCGAACCAGCACATCCGAAGAAACTAGCTCCTGAAGCTAGCGCGTCTACCAATTTCGCCACGCGGGCAGGCATTTATCTTATCCGGCATCAAATCAAGCCTTCCTAATTTTTCTTCCGGGCGGCAAAGATACGGGTTGCATCAAAACCCTGCAATGGATGGCCGTAATTTTTTCGGAAAGGGAAAACCACTTGCGGCATATCCTGATTCACTTTTACCGATAAACGGCAATTTGGACCGTTTCGGAACGCAATACCGCCTTTCCCTCATTGGTCCACCACCCTACACCCCTATTCTACCACCTTTACAAAGTGATATGAATGCAGGTATATATAAATTATAGTTTTTTGTATATATGGAAAACTTTAATATATTTGCATCCGTATACAGATAAAACTCCCTAACCGATGACCCCTTTTTTACTCCTTAGCGCGATTTGTACCAGCATTGGCTTCCTCACAGCCATTCTGCCCGTCAAGCCCGTGCCTCATGCCGAACCAAAAGACAACGTGATCTCCCATCACGAGTTTACACCCCTCCCTGATCCAGGGCAGCCTTTCTGAGCCGCTGCAGGAACGGCGATGCAAATATGAACTCGTGCAACTGGTCGCTGGTTGATGTCAACACATCCGACTTGGATCCCTGCCAGGAGATTTCACCATTGTACAACAGCACGATATTTTCGCCGATCTCCATCACGGAGTTCATGTCATGCGTGTTAATTACCGTCGTGATGTTATTCTCCCGAGTAATCTGCTGGATCAACTCATCGATTACCATCGCTGTTTTGGGGTCCAGACCGGAGTTGGGCTCATCGCAAAACAGGTATTTCGGATTTAAAACGATCGCTCGGGCTATACCCACACGCTTTTGCATACCCCCCGACAATTCTGAGGGATACTTCGCATTAACCCCTTCGAGATTGACCCGCTCCAGGCAATGATTGACCTGGTCCAACTTCTCGGCTTTGGTCATGTCCGTAAACATATCCAATGGGAAACGAATATTTTCCTCCACCGACAAGGAATCAAACAAAGCCGATCCCTGAAACAGCATGCCCACTTCCATCCGGATACTGCGTATTTCCTTAGGCCCCAATCGGCTGAACGGCACATCCTGATACCACACTTCACCCTTTGTGGGATGAAGTAATCCCACCAGGATTTTTAGCAGCACCGTTTTCCCTGCACCGGAGCGACCAATGATCAAATTGGTCTTGCCGCGCTCAAATTGGGCTGTTATCCCCTTGAGCACTTTGGCTTCCCCGAATGACATCTCAATGTTTTCTACCCGTATCACTGGATGATTTGATTAAGTCGTTAACAATACAGCAATCAGGTAATCGGAAAGCAAGATCATAATATTACTGACCACCACAGCCTGGGTGCTCGCTTTTCCCAATTCAATACTACCGCCGCGCACAAAATAACCCTGATAACAGGACACCGCCGTAAGCAAAAAAGCAAACGTGATGGACTTTACATACATGATGAACAAGTTGTAGGGCATATAAAATGCCAAGAGCCCCCGCGTATATTCCGGTCCGGTCACCTCACCGGCAGGTACAGTGGCGATATATCCACCCACCATGGCTACGAAAGCCGAAACCGAAACAAGCAATGGAATAACTACGATAGCCGCAACCAACTTCGGCAAAATGAGGTACCCCGCCGTATTGACACCCATGATCTCCATGGCATCGATATGCTCTTTTTGCCGCATACCCCCTAGCTCAGCGGCCATATTGGAACCCACCTTACCGGCCAGTACCAGGCAGGTGATCGTAGGTGCTGATTCAAGTATGGCCAAATCGCGGACGATATAACCGATATACCAGCGAGGCACCAATTGATCATCCAATTGATAAGCAAATTGAATGCCCGCCACTGCGCCCATAAAAATGGATATCAATCCGACGATCAGCAGGGAGCCAATGCCGATGTCATACATCTGTCGCACGGTCTCCTTCCAGTACATCGACCAGCTTTCAGGACGCTGTACGGCTTGCTTCATCAGCATAAGCCAACGGCCAAAATGATAAAAGATACTTGTAATGGCTAACATAACTCGCCTGTTGTCGGGTAACAAACACCGCTGCGAAGATAGTCCATCCGATGAAGATTGAACCAGCCCGACACTTTTCCCTATTTTTACACCCTAACAAGATGTTTTATGGATAGTAACCTCACGCGCTGGGCCGTGATTACAGGTATAAGTAAAGGCATTGGGAAGGCCATTGCTTTGCGTCTTGCACAAGAAGGTTTTTCTCTCATCGGTTGTGCCCGGGGACAAAAGGAACTGGATCTACTGGTATCCGAGATCCATCTTTGTTATCCCGATGTCCAAATACGAGTCACTGTTGCAGACCTTGCAGATCCACAGCAGGTAAATGCTTTCGCCCAATTTGCAACAGGCATCACCGCTCATGTGCATCTGCTGGTCAATAATGCCGGACTTTTTATGCCGGGATCAGTGCTTGGCGATACAGCAGGCCACCTGGAAACAATGATGCAAATTAATCTTTACAGCGCTTACCACATCACGCGTGCATTGGCCCCTGCGATGGTCACTCAGCGGAGCGGACATATATTTAATCTGTGTTCGGTAGCTAGCCTACAAGCCTATCCGGGCGGGGCCACCTATGCGATCACCAAATTTGCGATGCTGGGTTTTTCCCGATCCCTGCGCGAAGAATTGCGGTCATCCGGTGTGCGTGTCACTACCCTACTACCCGGTGCTACCTGGTCAGACTCCTGGGCAGGAGTTGATTTACCTCAAGACCGGCTGATGCCCGCCAGCGATATTGCCGACATCCTATGGTCAGCGTATTCCCTTAGCCCCAATGCCGTGGTTGAAGAAATTTTATTGCGACCTCAATTAGGCGACCTATAATATCCTTTTCATGGAGCATGCCTTTCAGCCTTATCCGTTTAATGAATATCCCGCAGAGGAAATGCTCCAACGCGCCCAAACCTGGATGGCGGAATGTGACCGGCGGCGGACGGTACGTTATTTTAGTGACCGGCCAGTCGATGAAGCACTCATCCGTGCTCTGATTATGACGGCCTCCACGGCTCCATCCGGGGCACACAAACAACCCTGGACCTTCTGTGCTGTCGCAAATCCCGAGCTTAAAAAAGCAATCCGGGAAGCAGCAGAAAAGGAAGAATATGAAAATTATAACGGGCGCATGTCGGACGCCTGGCTCCAGGATTTACAAGCATTTGGTACCGACTGGCAAAAACCTTTTTTAGAAATAGCGCCCTGGCTCATCATCGTTTTTAAAACGTTGTGGGATAATGGACCGGATGGCAACAAACACAAAAACTACTACGTTCCGGAGTCGGTGGGTATCGCCTGTGGAATGCTGCTCTCAGCAATTCATCATGCCGGACTGGTAGCCTTGACACACACACCGAGCCCTATGAATTTTTTGCAGGAAATACTGGGCCGCCCGGACAATGAAAGGCCCTTTTTACTAATCCCTGTTGGTTATCCTGCGGACCACTGTGAGGTGCCGGTCCTAGAGCGAAAGACGGAGGCGCAGGTCATTCAATGGTACAAATAAAGACCAAAAACTTTTTATTCGAATCTGAACCTAAACGATAACTTCTTGTTTGCCAACTAAACTACTTACTTATGAAAAAATTCTTCCTCTTCAGTTTCTTATTGATCGGAACGGCTGCCCTGGCGCAGATCAAGACACCAGCTCCCAGCCCCTTGGGAAAGCTCATCCAGACCGTAGGCCTCACGGATGTCACAGTTGAATACAGCCGCCCCAGTGCTAAGGGCCGCACCATTTTTGGTGACCTTGTACCTTTCGGTACGATGTGGCGCACCGGTGCCAATGCATCCACCAAGGTGACCTTCTCGGAGGATGTTGTGGTAGAAGGTGTTGCTGTTAAAGCGGGTACTTACGCCCTGTTTACTACACCAGGCCAAACGGAATGGGACGTGATTTTGTACAAAAATTCCAAGGTAAATGGCGTACCCAGCCCATGGGATCCTGCAGAAGAAGCGGCTCGTTTCAAAGTCAAATCACAGACGCTGCCAATCGATGTAGAGACGTTGATGTTCAACATTGGCATGATTACTAATGACGGCGCACAACTGCAGCTTGTATGGCAAAAAACGCTGGTGCCGATCAACTTCACCGTACCAACGGAAGCGGCTGTCATGAAAAATATTGACAAAGTAATGGCAGGCCCGGCTGCGGGTGATTATTTCGCTGCAGGTCGTTATATGTTTGAAGCCAACAAAGACAAAAAGAAAGCATTGGAGTACATCCAGAAGGCCAACAGCCTGGATCCAAAATTCTGGACCTTGCGGACAGAGTCGCTGGTATTGGCCGACCTTGGTCGCAAATCCGATGCGATCGCTACAGCAAAGCGCAGCCTCGAACTAGCTAAAACTGCTGAGAATGACGACTATATTCGCATGAATGAAAAGTCGATTGCGGAATGGTCTAAAAAATAAGCCGACCCCAATTCCAATCTATTATAAAGGCTCTGCATCTCATGCAGGGCCTTTTTTAGCTTGTAATCACAAGGCATCAATAGTGGGAGATGATCATCCCACCAAATCCAAACTATTGATTCACAAAGCGTTTGTCCCACTATTACTGGAGGGAGCCGCCATCAATTCTCTGGCATTTGCAAGAGCTGCGGGTGTTGGCGGGTCAGTGCTCAGCATGGTAGCCAGGGACCGGATGCGGTCTTCGCCGGAAATTTCCTGCACCTGGGTGCGTATTTGTCCATTTCGCTGGCCTTTGGACACAAATAAATGTTTGTCAGCCCGGGCTGCGATCTGCGGGGAATGGGTGATGACAATCAACTGGTGGCTCCTAGCCATTTGGGTGAGGATGTCGCCCACCTTCATGGAAACAGCGCCGGACACGCCCGCATCAATTTCGTCAAAAACTAATGTAGGCAATGGGATGGCTGCGGCTACAAGGCTTTTGATGACCAGGGTGAGTCGCGAAAGTTCACCACCCGATGCGGCTTGTTTGACGGATGCAAAACGGCTGCCTTCCTGCTGAGCCATTTCAAACTGGATCGAATCCTGCCCACTGGGTGTAAGTGTGCCTGAAGGCGATAGGGTCAACTGAAGTTTTACCCGCTCCATGCCCAGTCCGGCAAGCAGTTTTTCAACATTTTTCACAAAAGGTGGCGCTGCTTTTTCCCTGCCTTTGGTCAGGATATCGGCTTGGGTACGAACGGTTTGTTCAAGTTGGGCCCGCTCGACTTCAAGTCGATTGATCTCTTCATCCGAGTGGGCCAGTGTAGCCAGGCGATCCGTGTATTCTTGTCCTTTGGCTAATAGGGCATCGGTATCGTTGACCCGATGTTTGTGCAGCAGTTTATTGAGAAAGTTGAGCCGTTGTTCCACTTCAGCCAATCGGCGGGGATCACCTTCAGTACGTTCAGCCAGTGCTTCTGCTTCATCGGCCCAATCCCGGAGTTCGATGATATGGTTTTCGAGGCTACGCGTCAACTTTTCAAGTTCTGGACTGAAGGACTCTAAGGGATGCAACAAACGGGATAATTGCCGCATTTGTTCGATGGCAGATCGTTCGTCTTCAGCCAAAAAAGTGTTAGCCTGACTCAGCACCTGTCTAATTTCCTCTGCATGACGCAGGGTTTTTTCTTCTGTTTCGAGGGTGGTCAACTCGCCTGGTTGCAGATTAGCTGCAGTCAATTCATCGAGTTGAAACTGTAAAAAAGCCTGTTCCTGTGCGAATTGTTCGGCAGCGGTACGAAGGCGCTGGAGATTCTCTTCCACCAGACGCCATTGGCGAAATGCTTTTACATAGGATTGTCTGGCAGATTGCTGGCCAGCAAGGGCATCCAACATCTGCAATTGGAAGGCATCTTCCAGTACATCTAGCTGATCAAATTGCTGATGGATGTCAATCAGTCGGCGGCCCAGATCGCGGAGCACGGTGAGGCTTACCGGTGTATCATTGACAAAGGCACGGGATCTTCCCTGGGGATTGATCTCACGGCGGATGATCAGTTCGGTATCGTAATCCAGCTCCTGTTCCGTAATAAAATCCTGCAAGTGATAATCGGCGATGGCGAAGGTGCCTTCGATGAGGAGTTTTGAATCGGGATCGGAGTGGGTACCCGACCCTGCCCGTTCGCCCAGGATGAGTCCGAGTGCACCGAGGAGGATGGATTTACCTGCGCCGGTCTCACCGGTGATAATGGTAAGCCCTTTATCAAAGTGCAGATCGAGGTGATCGATGAGGAGATAATTGCGGATGCTGAGTTGTCTGATCATCAGGATGCAAAAATACCCAATACCATGGTATCCACTACAAAGAGTTAACAAAGGGTTTAGGTGCGCAGGATATTGCTGCCAAAAAAAAGCATCATCTTTGCACCTGAATCAAAAATTCCCTCATCATGAATGACGTATTTATTGTTGCAGCAGTGCGCACCCCTATTGGCAGCTTTGGAGGAAAGCTGGCTGGCTTCACCGCCGTTGAATTAGGCATTAAAGCAGTTGCAGGAGCCCTTGAGCAATCCGGTGTTTCTCCTGATCGCATCCAGGAGGTTTATTATGGCAATGTCATTTCGGCCAATCTGGGTCAGGCACCTGCTACACAGGTTTCGATCGGAGCCGGGATACCAAACACTGTCCCTACGACGGTGGTCAACAAAGTGTGTGCTTCGGGCATGAAGGCCACTATGCTTGGTGCTCAGAGCATCATGCTCGGTCATAATGACCTGGTAGTGACCGGTGGCATGGAAAGTATGTCTAATATTCCTTATTACATTCCCAAGGCCCGTTGGGGTTATAAATATGGTGGTGGCGAATTTGTGGATGGCCTGGAGCGCGACGGTCTTAAGGATGCCTATGGTCACATGGCGATGGGCGTATGTGCCGATGCTACGGCTGCTAAATATGGCATTTCCCGCGAGGAGCAGGATGCATTTGCCATCCGTTCTTACACCCTTGCTGGTGAAACAACGGCTGCTGGAAAATTTAAAAAAGAAATAATACCTGTTGCCATTCCGCAGCGCAAGGGCGATCCGATCATGATGGATGAGGATGAAGAATTCCGCAACGTATCGTTTGACAAAATCCCCGGTTTGCGTGCAGCTTTTACCAAAGATGGTACGGTCACGGCGGCCAATGCCTCCACCATCAATGACGGTGCGGTAGGGATCGTGTTGGCGAGTGCGAAAGCGGTAAAAGAACTCGGCTTGAAGCCATTGGCGCGTATCGTATCCTTTGCGGATGCGGCACATGATCCGGCATGGTTTACCACGGCGCCTACCCTTGCTGCGCCGATTGCACTACAACGTGCAGGCCTGACCATGAAGGACATGGATTTCCTGGAGGTCAATGAGGCATTTGCGGTAGTTACGATGGCATTTAATAAAGTACTTGAAGTGGATCCGGCCAAGGTGAATATTTTTGGCGGAGCAGTGGCAATTGGTCACCCACTGGGCGCAAGTGGTGCACGGATTATCACGACACTCAATAACGTATTGCACCATGAAAACGGTCGCTATGGCATGGCAGCTATCTGCAATGGTGGTGGTGGTGCTTCGGCGATTATTATTGAAAAGATATAAAATCGAAAACGGCAGGTAACTTCATTAGGGACCTGCCGTTTTTTTTCCAATTACAGATTCCAATCATAAATCGGAAATTAAACATAATTAACCACGCATTAGGATATATGCAGGAATTTGCAAAATAATCACAGGACTTGTTGCTTCTATTGGAAGGACTATGTCCTTTTTGTCACCTATTAGAATTAACCTTTTAATTACACATCGACAAAAGACCGTTATGAAAAATATCTACGCCTTCCTATTTTTTATATTAATTGCCGTCAACGCTAATGCGCAATCTGAAAGCACGAAGAGTCTTTCCCGTTGGCATAATGGCCCCGTGTCGACTGACCGGACGGCCTTTCTTTATTCATTTACAAAAGAAACCGCTGATTACGCTGATCTCACGGATTCCATTTCACTAAATAATGGAGAAATATGGGATGATCCTGAGTATACGATACCTGTCAATTTTCCATTTTTTTATATGGGTGTAGAGATTGATTTTCTGGTTTTAGCAGATATAGGGGGCATATTATATGGATACAGCGATACGAATATCGATTTTGCTGCAGTCATTTCACCATTTTATGCTGATCTCGTCGATAGAGGTTCACTCGGTGCAACTTCCCTATCTCCAATAAGCTACAAAGTCATTGGTGAACCCGGTAACCAGATCCTCATCATC
This sequence comes from Saprospiraceae bacterium, assembly GCA_017985675.1. Classification (GTDB taxonomy): domain Bacteria; phylum Bacteroidota; class Bacteroidia; order Chitinophagales; family Saprospiraceae; genus JAGNXB01. The sequence goes on from JAGNXB010000069.1 coordinate 11,332, forward strand.
GAATGGAAAAATGCCGGATCGTATGAAGAACTGAACAATATGGGTACAGTGGATATGAACACGAGTTTCCAGACCTGGCTTTATGAAAGTAATAATGTCATTGCATTTCACTACGGCCCTCATTTGATAACCAATCCAAATCTCTTTTATTACAACGACCCGGGGGCTATAATCGGCTTGGCGGCCATCGAATTAACCACTTTCGAAACCACAGATGTTCATTTGCTAGAAGGCCAGGCAGCAAATCCAATGCTGGTTGATTTAGAAGTACCCATTACGGGGACACCTGCTGCCAATACACGGTATGTTTTCACGCCAATCATGTCTTCGACCAACGATCCGGGTGCTGGTGTAGCCTTATCTGTCAGTCCTAATCCTACGAGTGACATACTGCGTATCGCTGTTGACGAATCTATTCTTGAGTCGACTATTCTTAATCTGGCTGGAACGCCTATATGGTCTTCCACTGCGATGTCATCCGGACAGGATATCTCTGTTGCTGGTTTGCCTATGGGCATGTACCTTTTGAAAGTACGCACCGCAAGGGGCACGCAGATTGTTAAGTGGGCGAAGATGTAGATTGAGAGGAGGAGTTGAGGAGAGGAGGAGTTGAGGATGAGCTCACATACCCCGTAGGGGCGAATGTCCAGTGGACATTCGGTGAGCGAACCGAGCGCCCCTGCGCGAGGCTTCCGAAATGCCTATAGCACATCAACAAAATGTGGACATTCAATGAGCGAACCGAGCGACCCTGTTGATAGTAGGTAGGTTTTGAGGTTTTGAGGTTTTGAGGATGAGCTCACATACCCCGTAGGGGCGAATGTCCAGTGGACATTCGGTGAGCGAACCGAGCGCCCCTGCGCGAGGCTTCCGAAATGCCTATAGCACATCAACAAAATGTGGACATTCAATGA
>JAGNXB010000069.1:12345-13115 GCA_017985675.1 Saprospiraceae bacterium
GAGCGACCCTGTTGATAGTAGGTAGGTTTTGAGGTTTTGAGGTTTTGAGGATGAGCTCACATACCCCGTAGGGGCGAATGTCCAGTGGACATTCGGTGAGCGAACCGAGCGCCCCTGCGCGAGGCTTTCGAAATGCCCTATAGCACATCCACAAAATGTGGACATTCGGTGAGCGAACCGAGCGACCCTGTTGATAGTAGGTAGGTTTTGAGGGTTTGAGGTTTTGAGGGTTTGAGGGAGAAGGTGAGGAGAGGAGGAGTTAAGGATGAGCTCACATACCCATCGCCTACGCCAAGGCTTCGGCGACCAATGGAAGGGGCGAATGTCCAGTGGACATTCGGTGAGCGAACCGAGCGACCCTGTTGATAGTAGGGAGGTTTTGAGGTTTTGAGGTTTTGAGGATGAGCTCACGTCCCGGTCCAGATTCCAGATTTCCAGATTCCAGATTATTCCACGCCCCCGCGCGAGGATTACGAAATGCCCTATAGCAAATCAACATAATGATGACATAAAATTTTTAGCTTCCAACACTTGAGAACACGCAAAGAACGTTTAACGAGTAAAATTTTTACTTTTAAATAACCCAAATAAGTTCACCAAAAATCAAGAACATGTTGTGGAAGGTAACTCCTATCTAACTACTTTTTTGCATATTGATTATCAATGTGTTATGAGATCGTAATTTTAGATTTTTTCTTATGTTTTCACGAAAAAGAACCTAAGTATCTTACCCGAACATGGAATTTGCGGATGCGCTCTAACGGAGGGAT
>JAGNXB010000128.1 GCA_017985675.1 Saprospiraceae bacterium
TCATCCTGAGCTGGCAGGATTTTGACAATGGCTCATCTGATAATTGTGGCATTGTAGAATGGGATTTATCTAAAACACAACTGGATTGCTCCAACCTGGGTAAAAACACGATCAAAATCAAAGCGCGCGATGCCAGTGACAATGAATCGGAGTGCCAGGCGTATGTGACAGTAAGGGATCTTATACCGCCGGTATTCTCCTTCGTTCCGGATGATGCAACCGTGTATTGTGATGAAAATTCCGCTACAGACGAACCGCAAGCTTACGACAACTGCGGTCTTGTGGGTATCAGTATGGTCGATGCACAACATGAAAATCCGGGCGGCCCAGACGGAAGTTATCGGGTGAGCCGTTTATGGACGGTGCAGGATATAGCCGGTAATACTATACAGCATTTACAATGGGTTACCGTATTAGCTGAAGGTCAGTTGGTCGTCCTTTGTACGGAGGATATTACTACCGCACCCAGCAAGGCTCCGGTACAAGTATGGTGGGATGCGCCAACCGTGGACGATGTATGCCTTGGACCTTTCCCGATGAGCCATATGGATGGACCGGCCCCCGGCAGTTATTTTAACCCGGGCACGGATACAAGGATCACTTACGAATTTGTGGATGCCTACAAGACACGTTACCAATGTGCATTCCTGGTGACGGTTCCTGCATCAGGTGGTGACTATCAGGTGGTCATAAATGTCAATACGGTGGATTGTGACGATTATCAGTTGAGTAATTGTACCGTGAGCGATCTGCCCTCACCGGATGATTTCAGTTTTAGCTGGATACCTAAAGGATCCAAAACGGCCCTTACCTTTTATTTGACAGGACCTGCTAATCTCGAAATACGGGCAGATGGAACAGCTCGACTACAAGGTGAGTGGACCATGAATGGCGTGCCTGCCGGCTGGGTCGGCGATATCCATTTCTATCGTCGCCGCGGTCACGACGGCTGGGATGATGCCGGAGGAAAAGTTAATAATCCACAAGGGAATCCTGCCCATTCATCATGGGAGTTTTTCGAAATAGACCCCAACCAAAGTTACCTGGTTGGAACAGGTGCGAATGCTGGCCAACTCTGGCAGTTAAAACAGTCCATCAGCTATGGCAAACACGGACTTCAATTGGGTACGGGCGCAAATGGCGTGACACCCGGAAACGGTGGCTGGTTTGGTGTGGCTACCTTTAACGATCAAGGCCGATTGACAGGACAGGGGGAATTCAGTTTTACACTGAATTGTTCGAATACGGGCACCGTTGCAAATGCGGGTAATGTCCTGTCGCTGGACGGGTTCAACTATCCGGTGGTATGGTCCAATAATGTAAATGGTCCAATAATGGGGCCGGTCACCCCCGGCCAATACAATGTAAAAGTGACGAACCAGAGCGGTGTAGTGACGACCCATAATTTTGCGATTGTTGCACCAACAGGTTGCGACAATTATTGGGATAAATCCTGCCGTGCAGCCAATGAGGCGGTTGGTTCCACAGCCACTCAGGGTAGTACCTGGCAGGGGGCAAAAGCAGATCGTGCGGTAGATGGCAACACAGATGGTGATTTTAATGCGGGCTCCGTATCCAGTACGCTGGCCGGTTGGAAAAACTTCTGGCAAACGCGCCTGGATGATGTCTATCCAATTGAAAGCATCCGTATCTGGCCACGCACAGATTGTTGTGACGCCACACTGGATCCTTACTATGTCTTTGTCTCAGCCAATCCAATTCCGGATGTTGCACCTGAAGTCTTGCTGACTACTGCGGGTATCCGTGCCATACGACATGAAGGTCCGATGAATGAAGCCTGGGAGACACCGGTGGATTATGCAGGTCAATACGTCAAAGTACAATTGGCTGAAAGTGGTTTGTTGCAACTGGCCGAAATCGAAGTACTGGTTTGTCAGCCGGATGCACTGGATCCGGCAACAGGACTGGGTACACATTCCGGAGGTAAAGGCAAAACAGGGTCGATCAGTGTCAACCTGCATCCAAACTTGAATATCTGGCCCAATCCGGGCAGTGAACAGGTGGAGTTGCGTATCGTGTTGGATGAACCAACCGCTATGACCTTGACTGTGCTGAATATGCAGGGTTCGGCCGTGTATCGCCAGGATCTGCCTGCGCAAATACTGCACCAGGTGAGTCTGGATGCCAGCCGCTGGCCGCAGGGTATGTATATGGTACAGGCGATTACCGCTTATGGACCAACAACTGAAATGCTGGTTATCCAGCGTTAAGAATTAAGGTATATATGAAAGGCATGCGGGACTCCTCTGGGGGTCCCGCTTTTTTTTTAGCCTGACGGATGCATTGTCAACAGAATATAAAATTTTACTAAAATCTCATTATTTTATTTGCACTTTTAAATTGAAAACTTACAAAATTATATTTTGTAAACTATTGATTATAAGGTTATTGTTATAATTTAGGTAAAAAATCACTTCAATAGGTTGATTTCGGGAAGAAGTATGAACTAAAAGACAGTTGCGCCATATATGTGAATCCCTTACCTTTGCATTCGGTATACTTCGTGTACCATTTTGTTGTAATCCTATCCCATGAACGTTATCCGGTTTGGAACAATCCAAACCTGAGTAACGGTTTTTTTGGCTCCAATCTCGCGGAGAGAGGGAAATTGCGGTTCCTCCATCCTTGGATAGGTCTCTATTCCGTACTCCTTTTTATTTCCCTTCAGGTGGTATCATCTGGGGGTTATTGGCTTTTATGAAATCTATAAAAGGATACTTATGTACTGGAAAATGAACATCACACTAAGCTTGATCTTTCTGACAACCATGTGCTTCACGCTGGATGCTCAGACAATGACAAGCCAGACACAGCAGCTTGCTTTTGAAGCACATTGCACATCCATTCAGGATGTCGTGGCTCGCGAACGCTGTATTTCAGAAACAGGGATAACCTGGTTGAAGAGTCAGTTAAAAAATACATCATTAACGGGGTCGGCCCGAAAAGATGTGGAAACATTAATTCGCCGACAGGAAGAAAAAATAATTCGTCTCGATGCAATGACCATTGCAGAACGAAAGCAAATGCAGGCCCAATATGACCGGGCAAAAGCTGCGAAAACAAACAAATAATTACCAATTAATATTGGTTTATTTCCCTTTTTTAATTCGTTGAAATTATCTACCATGAGATATATCTACACTAGTTCACTCTTCGTCATTTCTTTTTTATTTGCCGGTACCCAATTGCTTCAGGCACAATGTGCTTGTGTGAATGGTAACAATGCAAATGGTGCATTCATCATTGGCCCCGGCATGATGCCCACGGTAGCCTGTTATGATGACCTATTAGCTGTACTCAATGACAATATGAGTCCATTTTATGTATCTGCCTTTGATACGGATGATGGATTTATTCCGGTTTGTATCATATCGGCACCTCCTGCAACGAATTGTGTAGGTATGATTATGGTCACCGTCGATGCCGTTGATTCCGATGATAATTGCTCGTCGAATGGGCCGCTTATGATTAGTGTCATGATTTCCGATAATAT